>CAZXSR010000040.1:0-2703 GCA_964643315.1 uncultured Ferruginibacter sp. | reverse complement strand
AACAATATGCTTATGGTACTTGATTTTGATAAATATGCAACAAAGGGTAATGAATTTATTAGATTGGTGGCTTTGGAATTGGAAGTGCCGCGAGATATGGCCGGTCGGATAACTCGTGCTGTGTTGCATGCCTTACGAAACAGATTTAACCATCAGGAGTCATTTCATTTATTGGCTCAATTACCGATGGCAATTAAGTCTGTATATGTTGATGGGTGGAGGTTTTCTCAACCTGTGCCTCGGATTCGACATATCACAGAATTATTGGATGAGGTTCGCGCCGAAGATGGAAAATTATCAGGATACGATTTTGGTAATAATGCAAAAGCTTTGCGAGCGGTAAAGGCAGTATTTAAATCATTGGGTTCATTTGTTTCTCCCGGCCAACTGCATGATTTGCTGTCTACTCTCCCTCATGAGATAAGTGCATTTTTGCAGGACGCTGTTCCGGCTCACTCAATTGTCAGTCAAAAGTGATAGGAATGCGTTTTTTGTTTTTAATTTTTATCCTTTATGGTGCATTTTCAGTTTGGGCGCAAGTTCAAACATTCTTGAATGTACAAGTTGAAAACGATTTTATAAACTGGTGGGGAAAAGGTTCGGATCGTTATTATACCGGCGGGAATTTTATTTCAGTCCAACGGATCCAGCAAAATAGGGTAGTTTGTTTGATAGGTACTGAGTTAGTGCAAAAAGCATATACCCCAAGCAATCTGCAAGCAATAAAGGTGGAAGAAATGGATTTCCCCTATGCTGGGTTGCTTTTTATGCGAAACTTTATTCTGATTTCGCCTGCTCAAAAAAAATGGACTATACTTTTAAGAATTTCCAGTGGAACTAGTGGGCCTCGCTCGGGGGTTGCACTATTTCAAAAGCGTATTCATCAGTGGATAGGTGATGAAGCTCCCCAAGGTTGGGCTACGATGCAGTCTTCATATCCTTATCGTCAAATTGATATAAATTTTTGTCATCCGTTACAACTTTCTAGTCGTGTATCAATGGGATTTGCTCATCAATGGGAGGGGGGGACATTTTATAATCGTTGGTTAGGCCAGACATGGTTATTCATTGGCCGTTCACCTGTCATTGATTTTGTTGGAACTGATAGTATGATTCCATTTCAATGGCTTCATCTCTCCAATAATAAAAAAATTACAGGAGGTTTTCTTCTCACTGCTGGTATCCAGTATGTGGTAAGAGATAGAATTGTTGAGGAATCTGTTTACAGCAAAACAGTGGTTACACCCCCAATTTTTAGCGATGTATTTTTTGACCGTTCAATTCCTCAAATCAGTGGGAGTTTCTTTTTTCACAGACAAAATATTGCATTCAGACTTTCTCAGCATTGGCGGGCTGCATCGCTGGATTTGCTTCCTTCACATTTCTATGGCGCAATAGGATTTTCTTTCCATTTATGAGCTCATTTGAACTGATGGCAGTCACGGAATTTGCGTTTTACATCATTGCATTCAGACGGCGCATCTATTAATTTCAAGCTAGATGGTTCAAACTTCATCTTTTTCTTTACTGCTGGCAAAGCGCAAGATTCCGGAGGGACCTGCTGAAGAGCCACCACCGCTTGCGCCTCCTGAGATTGTACCTCCGTTGGATCCTGAGGATCCTTTATTGCCTCCCGAGGATCCTGATTTTATTCCTGACGAATTACCAGATTATACACCTCCAGAGGAATTACCCCCACCCGGCGAGGCTCCCTAATAAATGCCTTAAAAAATTTCTTAGCAATGATCATGGATGCTTCACTTCACACCCTGGACATCAAAAGTCCGGCCTTTGTTAATGGTGGACTTTTGCCTACGGTTTATCGTAGGGAAGGTTTGAACATGAACCCTGGTTTAAAAGTTCAGTATATTCCAAGTGAAACTCGTTCATTGGCTGTTGTGTTAAAAGATGTGGATGCTCCAGTCAGTCCACGTGTTCATTGGGTATGCTGGGATATTCCAGTTAGTGAATGGATCCGCTTGAACGAGAACAGGGGTATCAATGGTGTAAATGATTTTCAATTATCATCTTACACGGGTCCCTGTGTTATGAATTCCCGGCATAAGTATTTCTTCTACATCTATGCGTTGAATGTGAGGTTATGTCTCCCGGCATCTAGCCCGTCTTATCGGTTTTTTAAACTGATACAGCCCCATGTTTTAGCTTCAGGCTCCTTACTTTTCTTTTCAATCACAGATTGATTCCAATCTCAATCATTTGGACATTGTTCTCTGCCATGGTATTAGGGGCAAGGAGTGAGCTACTTTTCATTTTGCTTCACTTTAATCAAAAAAACAATTATGAAACTACATTTACCCCTTACTTATTTGCGAATTGTGGTAGCAATTGCAGTTAGTTTTTTATTATCCAGTTCATCTACCGTTTATGGTCAGGCTTGCCAATTCCAGCAAGGGCAAAATGGGGGTGTTGGGCTTCCTGTAGAGAGCCCCGTTCAGTTTGAAAGGGGGAATTCTAATGGAAATAAATCGCATTTTGCTGAAGGGTACTCTGTGCCATATCGAATTGAGTTTACCACCTTGGAAGCAAATCAGCAATACCGTGTGCGTATTGCATTTGATGTCAAAAAAAATGGGAGAGTAGCATTTGATTACATTACTGGATTTCAAAATCTTCAGCTTAGTGCCTCGTTACCTCCTGAATTAGTCAATCCCCTTGTAGGAACAGGGCTGCAAAATTTATCTG
>CAZXSR010000039.1:2302-3215 GCA_964643315.1 uncultured Ferruginibacter sp. | reverse complement strand
GCCATAAAACGATTGACCGCCAATTGATTGACTCTCGCAGCATCTTTTTGAACCTTCACCATATCCAAGGCATCTTTCTGAGTAGTAATGTTTTGCTGAACAATTGCCAACTGATTATCCAATACCATCAGTTCGTAATACGAACTGGCAATTTCAGCAATAAGATTTGTCATCAAAAAATTTCTACCTTCATTTGCTGCCATGTATCGTTTTACTGCAGCATCTTTTGCATTGTGAAGTTTTTTCCAAGGGTCAAGTTCCCAAGAGAAAGTAGCCTTCAGCATCTGGTCGCCAATATAGCGAGGAAGTTTATCAGCTCTTGTTTTTGCATCTTCTTCTGAAACGCCATTCCATGTATAATGTCCCGATTTATCGCCACCCAGACTTCCGGCCAAAAAGCCAAATGGCTGATACTCCCCTCTCCGAGCCATGATTTCATTTCTACTGATTTCAATTTCACGTAGCATGATGTTCAACTCCTGATTGTTTATCAGCGCTTCATCTATCAGTTTGATTAAATTAGTATCAACAAAATACTTTTTCCAAACAATGGCCTCTGTTATTAACGAGTCTCTATCAAAACTGTATTTAGAAGGAATATTGTTGTTTACTGACCTGGACGGAAGCGTTGCCACCTTACAACCCAGCATTCCAACCATGAGAACGAAGAAGATACCGTAACCAATTATAAATCTACTTTTCATTTCGTTTCAAAAATTTTTCAATTAGGTTTTTTAATTTGCTTTCAGTCTTGGTTTCTGAGTACTCATGTACCAAATTTTCACTCAGAGGTATTAGATCTTCATCTTTTATCAGTTTTTTACCTTCAATCATTTTACTACAAATATAATATAGACCCGGCACGACCAAAATACCGAAAATGGTACCGAACAACATCCCACCCATTGCCGAT
>CAZXSR010000039.1:0-2292 GCA_964643315.1 uncultured Ferruginibacter sp. | reverse complement strand
CAGAGGAATCATTCCAGCGATAAAAGCAAATGATGTCATTAATATTGGCCTAAATCGCTCTTTTGCGCCTTCAATTGCAGCTTCCAGTATTGACATGCCCTCTTGTTGTTTTTGAATGGCAAATTCCACTATCAAGACCGCATTTTTGCCTAAAAGTCCGGTCAGCATGATTAAACCAATTTGAGCAAAAACGTCGTTGCTTAATCCCAAAGCTTTGAGAAGCAGGAATGAGCCAAATATTCCGGGAGGCAATGATAGAATTACCGCAAAGGGTAAAATAAAGCTCTCATATTGTGCGGCTAATACCAAATAGACGAAAAAGACAACAACTAAAAAAATAATTATCGCTTCATTGCCACGGCGCGCTTCATCGAAAGATAACCCTTCCCAGGCTATGTCATATCCTTTAGGTAAATTTTGAGCAGCTGTTTCCCTGATCGCCTTAATTGCATCATTGGAAGTGTAGCCCGGAGCTGGCACACCATTTATCAAAGCGGATGTGTACAAGTTATATCTGGATATCTCATTTGGCCCCTGCGTTTTCTTAATGGTCATAAAAGATGAGTAAGGCACCATTTCATCTTTGTCATTTTTAATGAACATGTTCAAAATATCTGTGGGATCCTTTCTGAATGCAGGGTCAGCTTGGGTATACACTTTGTAATAATTGTTGAAACGGACAAAACCCTGCTCATATGTACTTCCAATCATGATATTTAGGTTCTCCATGGCATCTCCCACCGTTACCCCCTTTTGCATGGCAAGTACATTGTTTACTATTAACTCGTATTGCGGATATTTTGCCGAATAAAAGCTAAATAATCCGGTCAATTCTTTTCGTTTTTTCAGAGCCTCAAGGAAATCTCTATTGACCTCATCAAACTTTTGGTAATTTACCTCGCTTCCTTTATCCAATAATCGAACTGCAAAACCCGAAGATGCACCGTAACCCGGCACAGCAGGAGGTTCAAAAAATTCAATTGTAGCGCCAATATTGCTGGTTTTCTCCTCTAATTCCTCCATGATTTCTTTCACCGATTGCATTCTCTCTGACCAATCTTTCAGATTTATCAAACATGTACCGGCGTTGGAGCCTCGGCCTTCCGTCAAAATCTCATAGCCTGCCATTGCCGTTACAGATTTGACACCTTCCGTTTCTTTGGCGATTTTTTGCAATTCTAATGAAACACTATTTGTGCGTTCCAGGGTTGTACCGGGTGGAGTTTGAATGATTGCATAAATTTGACCCTGATCTTCACCGGGAATGAAACCCGCAGGTAGTATCGTGTTCAAACCTAATACACCCAATGCGAAGGCGATCAGCACACCAAAAGTTACCACTCTACGGTTTACGATTAATGTCAAAACCCTTACGTATTTACCCAAAATCCATTCAAATTTTTTATTAAACCAGTCAATAAACCGATTGACAGGAGTCTTTTTCCGCTCATGACCATGCGTGTTTTTTAAAATCATTGCACTTAATACTGGCGTCAGTGTAAGGGCTACTAGTCCTGAGAGTACGATAGCAGAGGCCATCGTAATAGCAAATTGTCTGTAAAGCACGCCTACGGGTCCAGTCATAAAAGCAACTGGAACAAAAACAGCAGTCATAATCAAAGTAATGGCAATGATTGCTCCGCTGATTTCGTTCATTACTTTTTTTACGGCATGGAAAGGTGATAAATTTTCTTCTGCCATCTTTACGTGAACTGCCTCTACCACAACAATTGCGTCATCTACTACAACACCTATTGCCAGTACCATCGCAAAAAGCGTTACAAGGTTGATTCCGATACCGAAAAATTGCATAAAAACGAATGCCCCAATAAGGGAAACGGGTACAGCAAGGGTAGGAATAAGTGTAGATCGCCAGTCGCCAAGAAAAAGAAAGACTACCAATGAAACAAGTATAAATGCCTCCAAAAGAGTATGCAATACCTGATCAATCGATGCAGTTACAAAACTTGAAACGTCGTAGTTGATTTCATAATCGACACCTGGTGGAAAATTCTTTTTGAGTTCTTCTAATTTCTCCTTTACGTTGGCGATAATTTTATTGGAATTGCTTCCCGGATTTTGTTTCAAAATCAAAGAGGCGCACGCATAACCATCTTTGTTGGTGTAAATGTCAACAAATTCACTACCCACATCAACTTTCGCGATATCTTTCAACTTTAAAATTTCACCATCCGGATTTGCCTTGATGATGATGTCATTGTATTGTTCAGGCTTATTAAACCAACCAGAAAAAGCATGATGACGAATAAATTCAGAGTGGAAAATATAATC
>CAZXSR010000038.1:2786-3459 GCA_964643315.1 uncultured Ferruginibacter sp. | reverse complement strand
ATACCTCAGCCAATGCACAGCGCGGACCAATTTTCTCTAATCTGCAAATCAATGGGCAGCTGGCTTTTGGACCAGCTGTATTGGGACTTGCTGACAAGAATAAAATCAAATACATTAACGAATGGCTTGAGAAGCCTGCCGTAAAGGGTTTCTTCCCTTCTGATATGGTTTTTGCATGGTCTCAGAAGCCTGTAAAAGCAAATGCAACCGACGGTGAAGGCTCTACATACGAACTTTACGCACTGAAAGCCAAGAGAGGCGGTTCCGGTTCCGGAGCAGGTCTGGATGGTGGATGTGTAACCAATGCCTCTGTGAGTCCGGACGAAACAGGTAAGGCAGCAGTGTCACTCAAGATGAACACCACAGGTGCAAGAATCTGGGGAGAAATGACTACAGCGGCTTTCAACGACAAGAAAAAGCAAATTGCCGTAGTACTTGATGATAAGGTAGTATCGGCTCCAAATGTAAATTCGCCAATTCTTTCAGGCGATTCTCAGATTACGGGCAACTACACTATTGAAGAAGCCCAGGATTTTGCGCGCATTCTTCAGATTGGTAAATTACCTGCCAAAACTAAAATCATTCAAGAGTCCGTTGTGGGTCCATCCCTTGGTCAGGACAACATCAACAAATCTTTGATTTCCCTTGGACTTGGTTTGCTAGCTATCATATT
>CAZXSR010000038.1:1585-2776 GCA_964643315.1 uncultured Ferruginibacter sp. | reverse complement strand
ATGAGCACTTACTACAGCAGCGCAGGTGTTCTTGCGATTGTAGGACTAATTGTGAACATTTTCTTCATCATCGGATCACTTACATCGTATGGTACCGTTCTTACTCTTCCGGGTATTGCGGGTATCGTATTGACTATGGCCTCTGCGGTAGATGCAAACGTGATTATTTATGAAAGATGTCGTGAGGAACTCGCAGAGGGTAAAAAGCTATTAGATGCCGTCAGAGATGGTTTCAAGCATTCTTACCCGGCGATTTTTGACGCGAATATATCCAACCTCCTCATTGCATTCGTTATGGCCTACTTTGGTCTTGGACCGATCAAAGGCTTTGCGGTAGTTTTGATTATTGGTATTGTGAGTACTTTGTTTACTGCTGTATTTCTCGTACAATACTTGATGGAATGGTGGATGAATCGAGGCAACAATGTGAGCTTCAGCCAGCGTTGGTCTTCAAATATCCTTAGAAACGTGAACTATGACTGGGTAGGAAAGCGTAAATATGCCTATATCGTATCTTCGTTAGTGATAGCCCTCGGAATAGGATCTTACTTCACGCGTGGTTTTGAACTTGGCGTTGATTTCAAAGGTGGATACTCTTACAACGTTCAATTTGCTGAAAATTCTAATGTTAGTGTAGAGGCCTTGCGTAATGCAATCGAAGCCAATTTGTCCTCAGGTGGTGTTCCAATTGTTAAGGCCATAGATACCAAAAACTCATTCAATATTGTTACATCCTATATGATCGATGACAATTCTTCTGAAGCGAGTGAAAAGGTTACCGCTAAAATCCATGAGGCTATTAATTCCCTAACACCTGTTTCTTTAGATGAATTTAAAAAGCATGACTTTGGTGGTACACACATCACCAGTTTCTCAAAGGTGGGTTCGTATGTGGCAGATGACATCCGAAATTCAGCATTCAAAGCTACTGCGTTGTCATTGTTGTTGATATTCCTTTATATCACGTTCCGCTTCAGCAAGTGGCAGTTCTCTTTGGGTGCGGTTATTGCGTTGTTCCATGACGTTCTGTTGGTACTGGCGCTGTTCTCGATGTTGCATGGTGTTTTGCCGTTCTCGCTTGAAATCGACCAGGCTTTTGTGGCTGCATTGCTAACGGTAATTGGTTATTCGATGAACGATACAGTGGTGGTTTACGACCGTATACGTGAGTTCATCAACAAATATTCCGGT
>CAZXSR010000038.1:0-1575 GCA_964643315.1 uncultured Ferruginibacter sp. | reverse complement strand
CAATGATGCCATCAACAATACATTGAGCCGTACTGTAATGACTTCGTTCATTACCTTCTTGTCCATGTTTATCCTTTTCGCTTTTGGCGGAAGTTCTGTTCGTGGATTTGCTTTTGCGCTCGTGGTAGGTATCGTTGTAGGAACATATTCTTCTATTTTCGTTGCAACGCCGATTATGGTTGACCTTACTTCTGAAAATCTTACAGATGCACCAAATCCTGTGCAGAAGAAGACTGCAGTAAACTCTTGATTTTAAGACATTATAAATAATATTTACATATAGCCAGGATTTTCCATTGCAGGAAAATCCTGGCTTTTTTTGGCCCGCGCCGATAATCTCTTACTAATCAGAGGAGGTATTTGCTCTTTTTGTTTCCTTTTCCATTTGTATAATCTGATTTTATAGCGTGTTGACAAAACTAATTTTAGCAGAGATTGTTATTCTGTGGTTTTTATTTTATTTAACAATTATTTAAGTACCCACGCTGTAGGAAAAATAGATGTATATACATATATTTGCACTGCATTTGTCAGCACCGAGATGGGATGACGGTTGCAAATATTTTAAAATGCCTATCATTCATCAATTAAATTAAAAAAAAAATGAAAAAATTAATGTTATTAATGGTTTTCGCTGCTGTTTCAGCTGTTACTGTATATGCTGCTCCGGGTCCGATGACTTTTAAAGTAGATGTCGCGAAAAGTACTTTCAAATGGACTGGAAAAAAAATTGCCAGTTCTCACTGGGGATACATTAAATTGAATAGTGGAATGCTGACCGTCTCTAATGGTGCGGTAACCGCCGGAGATATCAATGTGAACATGAATACAATGGACTGCCAGGACACCAAGGGAGAGTATGGTGATAAGCTGATAGGTCACCTAAAAAGCGAAGATTTCTTTGGTACAGGAAAGTACCCTTCTTCAATGCTGAAAATAAAGTCCCTTACTTCAAAGGGTGGAAACCAATATGATGTAAAGGCTGACCTTACCATCAAGGGTATAACCAATGAAGTTAGTTTTCCTGCAACGATCAATGTGAAGGGAACGGAGTTAACTGCAGCTGCTAAAGTGATCGTAGATCGCACTAAGTATGGCATTAAATACGGCTCTGGAAGTTTCTTTGATAATCTTGGAGACAAAGCCATTGACAACAATTTCGAACTGGATGTTAACCTGGTTGCGATGGGTGAAGCTGTAGCTCCAGCTGCGAAAGCGAAGAAGCCTGCAAAAAAAGCGAAGAAATAAACAGTAGTTTTTTCACATATATTCTTTTCAATCCCGGGCATTTTTAGTCAATGTCCGGGATTGTTTATTTAGCCTGATTTCTACACTTTGTTCGCAAAATCGCTTATTTTTGCATCCTTACGCGCACAATTATTTTTGATCACAATTACAGAGACTTATGAGTGCTTCTCCGCTTTCGCGCCGTGTGCAGGCGATTTCTGAATCTGAAACTTTGAAAATGGCCAAGATGGCCAGGGAACTAAAAGCACTGGGTCATGATGTCATCAACCTGAGTCTGGGTGAACCGGATTTTGATACGCCCGAGCATATAAAAGATGCTGCCAAAGC
>CAZXSR010000037.1:0-4682 GCA_964643315.1 uncultured Ferruginibacter sp. | reverse complement strand
AGTATAGCAATCAACGGTAATAAAAAAAATGAAAAGGTAAATTTTAGAAGGTTGTTTTTTATGTATCGTCTGCACCATAGTGATAACATTAGTCCTAATGCCGCATTCCAACCGCCATGTGCTTCCATTTTGATGATTTCAAATCCGTATTCGTTTAAAATACGTTGCAATGCAAAGGGTGTGTATCTGTATTCATCATGTGGCACTTCATGTAAATTCCAGATAAATGGAACAGTGATAAAAAAAAATGAATCAGTTTTTAGAACTCGGTATACCTCAGAAATTATTGCTTCAGGTTTTGGACAGTGTTCCAACACCTCTGTCGCCATTGCGGAATCATAACTTTCCGATGGCAAGGGTATTGAGCCATCTTTAGCCCAAAATATATCGGCTTTGGGTCCACCATAATTTCTTGCATTCTCGAGATCAAGTCCTGTGTATGTCGATATATTTTTATTTTGTAATATTAGGTTCTTATATGGTTTGTTTCCACAACCTACATCTAGGAAATTACCTTTAAAATAAGGAATTGCTGCCTTTGTTGACGTTAGTATTGCATTCCTAAAATGGTAAATATCCAGGGTGTTTATCCTGAGTTTAACATTTGTGAAATTGTCAGACTTACTCATTGGGAGTGAAAATATCAGATGAGGTTGTAGTTAATTTAAAATCTGTAACGAACTTACGACTCAATAAAACGTATATAGGGTCATGGGAATAATAAAAAAGCAAGCAATAGGATTTAGTATTGTAAATTATCTTGGGGTTGCAATAGGTTCTCTTAGTACCATTTTTCTTTACCCTCAGGATGAAGAAGCCTACGGTCTTTTTCGCTTTTTACTTGACTCCGCAAATTTAATTCAGCCTTTTGCTATGTTAGGTGCCTGGTATGTTGGTACCAGAATGTTTTCCATTTTTAAAGATGAAAATAATCAGCACAACGGACTATGGGTACTATTAACGCTATTATTCATATTGGGTTCCACTATATTTGCTTTTTCTTTTAGTTACTTACACCCATTGTTATTCCCGCTTGATCAGCTCAAAGATAAGGAGATATTTGAGAGATACCTCTGGACAATAATACCCCTGTTTATTTTATTTGGCTATTTTGTATTGGCTAGAAGCTACGCGGCCAATTTTCTCAAAGTCGTAGTACCTTCTTTTTTGGATCAATTAATAAAAATTACTTTTCCACTGATTTTCATTTTGTATCTGGCAAAAGTAATTTCGCTGGATGGTCTGGTTATCGGCATATTTGCACATTTTCTTTTAATGGTGCTTTTTTCGTTGGTTTATTTGAAGAGAATCAATGCTTTGTTTTGGAAAATTCCCTCAAGGAAATTTTTGTCGCGTAACCAATGGCAATCTGTTGCCGGTTTTGCGCTCTATGGCGCAATTGGTAGTGGTAGTTCAATGCTTGCATTGCGATTAGATACTTTTATGATTAGTATGCTCATGGGAGATTTACACGATACAGGTAGATTTAGTATAGCATCTCTTATCGGTTCTAATATAGCCGTTCCACTCACCGCAATCACTGCTATATCAACTCCAATCATTGCTAAAGCGTGGAATGAAAACAATCTTGAAGAAATTCGAAAGCTTTATCAAAAATCTTCAGAAAATCTTCTTTGGGTAGGACTGCTGCTATTCGGATTGATCGTTTTGTGTATTGATGATTTATTTTTGATAATGCCGAGGAAAAGTCATGATTATTCTGCAGAGATTACGGTTGTTTACATTGTGGGATGCAAAAGTGTCATCGATATGGCAACTGGTGCAAATGATACAATCATCGCATATTCAAAAAAGTATACCTTTAATTTGGTCGCTATTGTTGTCATGTCGCTTTTAAATATAGCCGGAAATCTAATGCTCATTCCTTATTTTGGGATACTTGGTGCCGCTCTTTCAACCTTTGTGTCTTCCCTTTGCTTTAATGTTCTTAAATTTTATTTCATCAAACGCCAATTCAATCTGATGCCATATACAATTAACACACTGAAAATTCTAGTTATTGATGTTTTGCTTATTTTTGTGTGCAGCTACATCCCGCGCCTGGATAATCCTTATCTTAGTATTTTTCTCAGAAGCGCTTTATTTCTGGTGATAATAATGGCAATTTCACTGTATTTTAACGTGTCAGAAGATATCACATACCTAAAACAACGAATTAAGAGCAAGGTCAGAACAGTTCTGAAGTCCTAAACAATGCGCTACTAATTTTCCAAACCTTGGTTGTTCGGATAATGGTTCAGGTGCTCAAACTTGTACTCCTCCTTTCTGCACAAGTCTATCAATCTGGAGACGTAATCTTTTTTGATAAAATGTCGCTCATGCATCAACAGGATACAGTGGTTAGGCGTAAAAGTCTTTCCGTGCTTAAGTGCTTATCGAATTTCAGAAAATATCTTTTCGGCTGTAATTGTCGGCGCTCCCGTTCTTTGATTATAAGACCATTCAACATCCCAACCGAATATATTATGACCTGCCTGATGTCGTAATTTTGCAGCACTTACCCCACTCTCTTTGCTCACTTATGATCTTGAGCCCAAATACCAAAATCGTCTTCCGGGTTCTTTTACAATATTATTCGGTATGTTCAACTTATGAGAGTTTTTGTTGAAATCTCCCAATACCGCATCCGGATTTCTGTAAAAATGATTGTATCTGCCAGAAGCATGGGAATAACTGTGGTTGCCAATTTCTATAAGTGAGTCATTTTTGTAATCTTTGACATAATGTATCATGTTTTGGCTGAACAAATGTTTCCCAACCAAAAACACGGTAAATTTTGTATGCTCTACGTGTGCCATTTTAAGAATATCATCACTGAAAATGGCTGGGCTATCATCAATTGTAAAGTAGATGTACTGCTTTACCTCAGGGTATCTAACTATAGAATATGTTAGGCTTTTTTTCTCTTGAAATTTGTAGTTTGTCAGGGGTGTTTGCAGATGTAGACTTACCTATAAAATTTGGGTTGTATTGGTTGCAGGAAATATTCAAAACAATTAATAAACCTAGAAAATTTTTAGCACTGCCATTCATCGATATTTATTTCTACAAATATACAAGGTTGTTATACGACATACGAATTACGCTACATAGTAAATTGTTTTGGTACTGTTTTTAGTTAATAGTTGGAGGTTAATTTTAAAGAAATTGAGATATATGAAAAAAACTAAATGCGCGTAACACATTTAATTGACCTACATACCAATGTTTTTCTGACTAACATATCGAAACAGACTTGGGTAACTATCTCTGATAATTTCATTATATTTTAAATGGGTCTCAATCCGTCCAGCTGTTAGGTTTTTGGGTCTTTCATACAATTCTTCTATTTTTACATTTTACAACCCTGAAATGTGTTATGAATAAAAAAGAACTCAACACCGACTGGCGAAAAACAGCTGCAGCAATATATAATAAACCCAATGATTCCAAAATTCTTGGTTCAGTAGAAGTAGATATTACAGAACTCGAAGCTTTTGTAAGTGAACAGAGAACAATAGGGCTTAAAATCACCCTAACCCATATTTTTATGCTTGCAGCTGCAAGGGCTATTAAATACGATGTGCCACAACTAAATACTTATATTGTTCGTGGTAATGTCAAAGGGAATAAGTCAGTAAATGTAAGTTTGAGCATCCTTCAATCCGATGGTTCGATGAGTTCAATTATGATAGAAAACGCTGACAAACTCAGTTTAGGAGATGCCGTAAAAACCATAAATGATGCTGTAAAGTCTGGTAGACAGGGTGATGAAAATAAAACAACGCAGAACAAGCAGGTAATTGCTAAAATACCCTATCCTTTTCGAAAATGGATTCTGATGATTTTTAAGTCACTTTCCGTTAAATGGGGCATAAATCTCCCATTTACAGGATTTTCGCCCAATAATTTTGGCTCTTTCATTCTTTCAAATATTGGGACACTTGGATTGGATATCGGTTATCCGGCATTAATGCCAATTGCCAATGTGAGTTTTGTCATGATCATGGGGAAAGTTCAGAAAAAACCGCTTGTTATTGGTAATGAAATTGTACCGAGAACGGTGATTACACTGGGAGCAGCAATTGATCATAGAATTGCAGATGCTTCACATGCTGGTTTACTTTTCAAATCATTGAAGCATTACGTTAAAAATCCACGCTTGTTATTGGAAAGTCGGCTATAAAAAAAAAGCCACACTCAAACGAGTGTGGCTTTTTTTTATCTTCTTATACCCAATTCATCACATAGTGAGCGGAATTTAGCGATATCCTTGCGCTTTAAGTAGTTCAACAAAGCTTTGCGCTTTCCAACCAATGCAAGCAATCTCCTGCGACATGAGTGGTCTTTTTTGTTCTCTTTCAAGTGATCGGAAAGACTTTGTATTCTGTAAGTAAACAAAGCTACCTGACCTTCTGTAGAACCAGTGTTCTGCGCAGATCCTCCATACTTGGAGAAAATTTCGTTTAATTTTTCTTGTGATAGGTAAACTGCCATTTTTTAATTTTATTAAAGTTAATAAAAAACCATTCAAAATCGCGGTTTTTTCGGCGAAAAACTCTCAATCAGGAATAGCGCCTGCAAAGTTAAATATTTATTGTAAATTTTCAAATATTTTTTGCCTTTACTGGTAATTTATCATGAATGATGAAATGTAAGATTTCTAAAAGCTATGAAAATAC
>CAZXSR010000036.1:2998-4978 GCA_964643315.1 uncultured Ferruginibacter sp. | reverse complement strand
TAGCAAATGTTATTTTGTGAAAGATAGCGCTTCAACAAAAAAAGCTTGTGACGTGGCCTATCAAGATGTTCGAAACGCGTTTGAATATTATCTGAAATACTACAATAATGGACGACCTATCATCATAGCAAGCCATAGTCAGGGAACAACCCATGCCCTAAAATTAATGTCAGAATTTTTTGATGGAAAACCACTATCCAAAAAACTTGTGGTGGCATATTTACTAGGTATGCCGGTAGGCAAGAAACAGTTCGGTAGCATAGCGATATGCGAAAACCCTGAACAGACTAATTGTTTCTGCTCTTGGCGAACATTTAAAAACGATTACATTCCACATGGTTTTCCAACGGGTAACCGGATAGCCGTTGTCAACCCTCTGACATGGAAAACAGATACAAATTATGCTCCATCAGCATTGAACAAAGGTTCCGTATTTAGAAATTTCAGTAAAGTTGTTCCTGCAGCTAATGATGCACAAATCCACGATGGAATTTTATGGACAAACAAACCGAAATTCAGGGGAAGTTTTTTCCTGCGTACAAAGAATTACCATGCCGGTGATTTCAATATTTTTTACATGAACATTCGCGAAAACGCGACAAAACGACTTCGCGCGTATTGGAGATAGTGCGAGCTTCCTGACACCATAAAAAAGAATAATGACGTTGCTGTTTGGGTAAACTTCGCAATGACCATGAATAAGGAAATATGGGTTAATCCAAATCCAAATTTCTGCTAAGTTCTAGCTCAATGAAGTAATGTAAAGGTTGAAACAAAAATAAAAATAAAGCGCTACAGTTTACCGTCTTATTAAACTGAAATATACTTCGCAAATCTATGGAAGCATTTGACTGTATAGTAGATAGAAATCGGCGAATTAAATAAAGCACAATAGAATAGCATTGGTTAATTCGTAGTTCAAAGCAAACCCTGAATTATCTCCCAAAGTTTTTCATAAGGAATCACTTCTGTTTCCTTTACAAAGCCCTTGTAATTGAAAGAAGTCTGCAACAGTTTCTGGTGGTATTTTTCAGCCTTATGAAGTTCTGTCTTTTTAAAATCAGTTTTCTCCAGTTGATGGAGCATTTTTACAAACTGTGTCAGTCTGAAATACTCATCTGGTTTAAGTTGTCTACCGGTAAAAAGTACCAAGCGCTCCGTGACCTCTGAAGCTGAAGGATAACTTTTGCGTTTGAGATGATACAAAATCTGCGCAATCATATTGTGTGCAGTCAATATTCTGGCATCCTTTGCGAAGTGAACCTGCTCCGCTAAAAATTTTGATACCTTAAATACTTTTTTCCGAGAAGCCTGACTGGCCAAGGTTTGCGTACTCGGAGTTTCGGTAAAAAAGTTGATGTATGCCTCATAGACAGCCCACTTGTCGCGCACTTCGTTCTTGAGTTTCCGGAATTTGGGGTGATTGAATGCCTTATTGAAAATGGCAAGAGCATTTAGGAAATTTTCCGTATGCATTGCCAACAACAGGTAGTACTCAAGGAATGTAAACCATAGCGCTGAACCCTCTTCAAATTGCTGTAGCGCCTTTTCTGCATTTAATTTACCATTTTTGTAGTCCTGCAAATGAAGATATGCCGTCATTTTTCTCAACAAAAATCCTGACACTTTACCCTCCTGATAATAAAGCGGATGCTCATCAACATATGATTCAGCACGCTGGCAGACTTCAAGCATTGATTCCCAATCTCTCGTCATTTCAAAACGGTAAATCCAAACCAGAAACATGTTGTAAACGATAACCGGGGAATCACATTTTTCAGAAAAGCGAACAAGTTCATCGCAATACTCGGCAATTTTATCCATGGCCGAAACATCATCAGGTTGGCCGCCATAATATTGCATCATAACGCGCTGACAAAGTGCTTCTGATTGTACTTCAATGTTTCGAATTTCAGTATATTCTTTGACCAGCCCATCGTAGTATTCGTAGTCTTTTTCGAGATTGTGTTCTGCAGCATA
>CAZXSR010000036.1:2362-2889 GCA_964643315.1 uncultured Ferruginibacter sp. | reverse complement strand
TCTAAGCATGCTTGCACATTCGATGATGATATCTGAAAATTTGTACTTAAGTGCAGTGGTCAACATTTGTGAAGCCTGATCTGCTGCAGCGTTAATGGCGCCATTCAGTTCAAGAATCTTAACAAGCGACCACTCTTTATTACAGGAAAAATATGCTCGGTCGTAATTGGAGGTTGAAGGGGTGTTTACATCAAGAAAAAAAAGCGTATTGAGCAATCTTTTCCTGAAACGGGATTTCAACTGCCTGTATTTGTCGTCGGTGGGTTGACAATCATACAAGAACATGGAGGCATCACGGTCATTTGTAAATTTGTTGGCAAGAAGTCCTTCGTAGAATTCATTGAATTTGGAGTTTTTATTTTTGAGCGCATTGTCGTCAAAAATTTCAATCTTCCTTACTTTTTTCTTTGTTACAATCCCGGCTATTTCTATTAAATTCTTCATAGTTAAAAGCTTTTATCAAGAAAACAAATCACTTTGTAACAAATATACACATTTTTGGCAATACAATGATATGTTTCAAAAAT
>CAZXSR010000036.1:0-2352 GCA_964643315.1 uncultured Ferruginibacter sp. | reverse complement strand
GCCCGGCACTGACCGAAGCTCATTTAGTTATTTAGTATTCGTCTTCATTGAAGAAGAAATCATCTTTTCGGGGGTAATCAGGCCAGATGTCCTCTATGCCTTCGTAAATCTCACCCTCATCCTCCATATCCTGAAGATTTTCGATTACTTCTTTGGGTGCGCCTGAACGAATAGCGTAATCAATCAATTCATCGCGAGAGGCGGGCCATGGTGCTTCTTCAAGATAAGATGCAAGTTCTAGTGACCAGTACATATTAAAATATTTTAACTGTTTTAAAAAAGGAAATTTGTTTTGTCAACGAATGTAAAAAAATATTCTAGAGGATCAGCATAGCATCACCGTAACTATAAAATCTGTATTTTTCCTTCACAGCCTGATGATAGGCCTCCATGATGAGGTCAAAACCTCCAAATGCTGCAATCATGATGATTAGACTGGTCTTAGGAAGATGAAAATTTGTGATCATGGCATCAGGAATATGAAACTCATACGGTGGATAAATGAACTTGTTTGTCCATCCTTCAGCCGCTTTTAACAATCCCTCTGAGCTTACAGCAGATTCCACCGAACGTACAGATGTTGTTCCAACCGCACAAACTTTGCGACCGCCAATTTTTGCTTTGTTTACAATATCAACAGCGGACTGCGGGATTCTAAAATACTCTGCGTCCATCTTGTGCTTAGAGAGATCTTCAACATCGATATTCCTAAACGTCCCCAGGCCGACATGTAGTGTTAATTCTGCAATGTTGACACCTTTGATTTCAAGTCTCTTCATTAATTCACGGCTAAAATGCAAACCCGCTGTAGGTGCAGCGACAGCACCTTCTTCCTTTGCGTAGACTGTCTGGTAACGTTCTTTGTCTACCGCTTCGGGTTTTCTATTGATGTAAGGCGGTAGCGGAGTGTAACCCAACGCTTCCATTTCAGCACGGAACTGGTCCTCAGTACCCTCAAAGAGGAAGCGAATGGTACGACCTCGTGATGTAGTATTGTCCACTACTTCAGCAACCAGTCTTTCCTTGTTCTTTTCGTCCATGAAATAGAGCTTGTTCCCTACTCTGATTTTACGTGCCGGATCAACCAAAACATCCCAAAGACGTGCATCGGAATTCAATTCTCGAAGTAGGAAAACTTCAATCTTTGCACCAGTTTTTTCCTTCTGCGCATACATACGAGCAGGAAAAACTTTGGTATTGTTGAACACCATTGCATCACCGTCATCGAAATAGTCCAGTACATCCTTGAAAACCTTGTGCTCTATCTGCCCTGTACCGCGGTTTACCACCAGCAACCTTGATTCGTCTCTGTTTTCAGATGGATATTGAGCAATCAGTTCCTTCGGAAGATCAAAGTCAAATTGAGAAAGTTTGGATCTCATGTATTTGTATAATTAATTGTTTATTTAACTGTATATCAGTCAATTGTAAAAACATTTCTTTTCTGGCTGTAAACGAGCGCAAAGTTAAATTTATTTATTAATTATTGCACCCTAAATTCATTTTTTTTGAATTCACTCCGGGTTAGTGGACCAGCTGGTTACTTTTATCGATTAGTTTTGCGAATGAACGCACATTATCCTAACTTTGTTCTAAAGTTCCGACCCTCTAACAAAGGAAAGCGGAATATAATTCATTCATCGCAAATTTTTTATGCATTTCATAAGGGTAATATCGGGTGCCGTGATGCAGGCCATTGGTCAGCTCACCTCCAACAAACTCAGGAGCTTCCTTTCCTTGCTCGGTATTACCATTGGTATCTTTTGCATCATCGGCATCAAAGCTGCGGTCAATTCTCTTGAAGACAACATCAGAAGCAGTTTTGAAAAGCTTGGAAATGACATCATATACATATCCAAGATGCCCTGGAATGAAGACCCTACTCAAAATTTTTGGAAATACCAACGCAGACCACAGCCTAGTATAAAGGATCTGGAGGCTATTGAACGAAAAGTAAAGACAGCACGAATGGCTGCGTTCTCTGTATTTATTGGTTCCAAGACACTAAAATACCGCAACAACAGCGTTCAAAATGTTTTTTCCGTAGCACCCACATTTCAGTATGCAGAGATATTTAAGCTGAAATTTGAAAAAGGAAGGTACTTCTCACCTTCAGAATACCATTCCGGTACCGATGTCATTGTCTTAGGACACAAAGTCGCATTGGAGTTGTTTGGTGCAAATGATCCGATTGGCAAAGAAATCATGTATGACAATAGAAAAGTACGGGTAACCGGAGTGCTTGAGGAATCAGGAAGGGACATCATTAACCCTATCAATTTTGACGAAGCAGTTATCATCCCTTACACCTGCGCAAGAAAATTTATCAATGTAAGGCCCCGAAAAAATTCA
>CAZXSR010000035.1:0-5307 GCA_964643315.1 uncultured Ferruginibacter sp. | reverse complement strand
TGCTAAACTGTCGTACGGGTAACCGTACCGAGGGTTCGAATCCCTCCCTCACCGCCACCAAACATCGCCCGTAAGGGCCTTATTTATTTTGAGTGGAGTCAAGCTTGCTTGAAAATATTTCGGGACAAATGACGCTTTGAAAATATGTATGAATAGGTGATGCATTATCCATTATAAAGCATCATTACAAATTTTATAATGCTAAAGGATAGACCATGTTTTATATTTATTTACTGATATCCAACACTTAAAATAAAGTATCAATAATTAATAAAATATTCATTTAAAAAACTAGCAAAAAACACTTGTCTGTTTAACATAGGATAATAGTTTTACATCCGTAAAGCATTCGAACATGAAGGAACTCAATACAGCAATGGCTTCGCTTTTACTTTATTCATTTATTTTTTTGGGCTTATCTGCAGCCTCTCAGACATGCGATGATGCCGGTAAACTATATCAACTGGGAAAGTACAAAGCGGCATCTGAACTGGCTGAAAAAAACCTAGAAACAAATCCCAATGATTTTTGTAGTCTAAAAATACTGATCAATGCACTGCATGCCAGAGAGTCCTACAGCAGAATTGAGTCAGCTGTGCTTTCAGCTTATGCACTCCGAAAGAACCAGTCGCCGGAGGTGATTGATGCGATTGTTGCTTGCTTAAAATGGAAAAACAAAGTTGGTCTCGACAAGAGTGGATTAGACAGCTACGATCGTTCTCATTTTGAATTAGTAATTCCAAAAATACTGGAAGACACCAATATGACGGCACAAGCAGCCTTGAACTTATTTTATTATCTAAAGACTTATGGCCACGATAACCGTGTCAGACAAACAAGCGATGTTTATGATCACAGGTCTTATGATGATATCCGTTATGCTGAATTATTGAGTGCTGCCTTTTTGTTTTGTAAAAAAGCTGACTTAAATGATATGGCATCTCTTGATGTATTTGACTTTGTTTGCAGCATGGTACAAAAAGAGGTTATTTATATGAATTTCAATGATCAATTACTAAACGACGAGAAACAGTTTCCCAATGACAGTACTATTAGAAGTTACATTGCCACCGGGAGATGTTACCACACCAGGTATCCGGACTACACAAAAAAACAAATAGCGGAATGGGATAAATCAATCAAACGGGATGTCTTCTATTTTCAGTTAACCGAAAATCCTTCAGCGCTGAGTAATGAAGAACTTGATAAAATGTTTGAGGAGTTTAACCGGGCAAATGAAAAAGGAAGGGTCCTGCGCGTGTTGGAGCAACGCTATCTAAGAGACAAGCAAAACCAAAAAGTTGCGTTGGATTTCATCAAGTTGCTCTCCGAAATTCCCGACGACTTATACAGACCTGCAGGTAATTTGTTCTCTCAAACAACTGCAGAAATACAAAAAGTATTCAGTCAGGATAGTAAAGTTATTAATGAATATGCGACGCTCTTAATCCGTCATAAAAAGTATGAGCAAGCGCATCAACTCATGGTGGACAAGAATGATAGGGAGAGCAAAAAGATTCTTTTTAGAGCCAAACTTTATGTTCAGTCTCCTGAGGAAGCCTTTTCATTTGCCATAAATGAAAAACTACCATTTCCCTTTATCAGAGAGAAGCTGGTTGTTGCTCACAAGGTATGGTCGGCAGAGCGATTCATCAAACTATTTTTTTTCATTTCAGAAAAATATCCCAAAGAAATTGATTCACTCAAAATTTTAGATATTGGTTTCACATACATACGAGGCCTTGGGACAAGCTATTTCGGGGCATTTAATTACGCCAAAGAATCTGATTTTCTCAGGATATTAAATGTTTACCGCAAAAACAATTATATGGCTTATGGGACCCTCCTGGAATTTTATTACTGGATAGCCAAAAATCCAACAATTGAGGACTTGAATAGTCTTCTAAAAAGAAAAATGATCAGCAATGAATCTGTGGGCGAGATTTATAAATTCTACGGTAAAAAGTTCTTTGATAAGCGAAGTCCTTCTGAGATGGGTCATGAAGGAATTAAAAAGGGTCTTGAGTATTTTCATCTCGCTGAGAAATATCTCAAATGCGACCAGGATTTATTGGAACATCTTTTTGTCTCTTATGATTTAATAAGCAAAGGTGCTACGGCTGATATTTATGGAAATAAACTCGTTAATTGCGGTTACAGTACCGTTGGTCTTAGGGCAGGGGGCGGAAAAGTTCGGGGCCGTGGACCCCGTGGAGGACGATATTATATCAATGGTAAAGGAAACAAAGTTTATTCTTCTGATTGATAAATCCCCGTGATGAAGAGGTTTATTCATGCATCCTTTCATTTGTTTCACCTAAATAAAGCATCCTGTTAAACCCGCTGATATTTGTTTTTTGCTTGCATCTTTTGAAATAAACGGGTTGATGTCATTCGGAACAAGGATTCCTTTAAGACCATAAAAAAAGCCGGAACAAGTCCGGCTTTCTCTCATTGGTCAATGATTATTTTTTCACATTGGCGCCCAATCCGGCAGGACTGCCTACCCTGTCCATGGCACATCGGAAGCCCAGCCAGTTTGTAGCTTGCTTCTCGTCCAGGAATCTTCTTGTACCGGGATTCATATAATAGGCCCGGTCTTTCCAGCTACCGCCTTTGTATACCCTTGCTTTGTCGTCCACCATAGATGATTTGGCATACTCATACATGCCCATGGTTTCTTTCTTTTCAGGATCGGGAGCTGCTTTCCAGTCTTCAGTTGCCTGGGATTGTATGTCCCCGTCGAGGAAATAGATGTTATCAGCCCTTTTGTAATTTCTGCGTTCAGCGAGGTTGTCCTTTTCAACGGTTACATCCCTCCACTTCAATTGACCGGGTATGCCGGTGATATTTCCGGATGAATCTGTTGTTACTTCTTCGAGCTTGGCGTCAACTTTACCTTCGTCATCAAGAACTTTGGTTTTAAAAACATTGCCCCTGAATGGTCGGAAGTCAGCTTTGTCTTCACCACTCAGCGGACGATACACATCCATCACCCATTCGCTTACATTACCGGCCATGTTATAAAGACCAAAATCATTGGGCCAGTAAGCCAATACCGGCGAGGTAATATCAGCATTGTCATTAAGTGCACTTGCAACACCCATGTTGTCACCCCTGCTTCTTTTGAAGTTGGCCATCATGCGACCAATATGAATCTCCTGGTCATTTCGCACATAGTGACCATTCCAGGGATAAATACGGCGCTCATTGATGATTTCATCATTGGTATTCCCGATGAGAGAGAGAGCTGCATATTCCCATTCTGCTTCAGTCGGGAGTCTGTAGTTTGGCAAGAGCATCCCGTCCTCCATCCGTACTTTTCTTTCTCCTGTTCCTTTTGGATTCAGGTCTGGCAACAGCCTCTGAACGGTTCCTTCATATTGTCCTGCCAGATAGGCATCGGTGTTGAAGGAGTTTTGATTGGACCAGTTGGCGGGATCCCATTGCAGGATACCTTCTCTTACCAGAATCATTTCATTGACACGATCGGTTCGCCAGGTGCAGTAATTGGAAGCCTGAAGCCAATTCACACCTACCACAGGATAATTGGAGTAGGCCGGGTGTCTCAGGTAGTATTCAACATAGGGTTCATTGTATCCGAGTCTTTCTCTCCACACAAGCGTATCGGGAAGGGCCTTCTTGAGCACTTCAGGAAAATCTGTTCCGTACACACTTCTTAACCAGTAGAGATACTCTCTGTAATTGGAATTGGTAACCTCTGTTTCGTCGATGTAGAAAGATGAAACAGTGACTTTTCTTGGGATGTTGTTCCAATCGTACATCACATCCTGCTCAACCCTGCCCATGGTAAAAGATCCACCTTCAACCAGAATGAGCCCGGGACCGGTTTCCTGTTCCACATAGGGCAATTTTTCAAAACCACCATTGTCGGGGGAATTGTAATCCCAGCCTGTGGCGTTGGATTTGTCTTTGCTGCAAGAGGCCAAGGTGATTGCAACGATGGCCAGGGAGAGCAACCCTTTGAACCCTGAGTTTTTCATTGTCATACAATGATGTTTTGAATTAAAACGCAAATTAATGGTATTTATTGCTGATTATCAAGTGCCTTTTTAACGGGTACAACCGAGAAAAGGTTTAGAATGTAGGGCAATTTACTGTATTGAATACCTTTCTTTTCTTTCTGCAATAGAATTGAAAAGAAGCAGTTAACTCATGAGAACCATAGCCACCGCGGAGTTTGGAGATGGTTACATCATAGCTGTAACCAATCTTAAAGATGTTGTATCTGAAACCAACAAGGGTGATGAGGGCATCCCTGTTTCTGTACCACAATCCGCCTACGAAAGGTCCTTTTGTAAAATACATACCAAGGTTGAGTTGCTGAAAGGTGCCTTGCATTTGATAAATCACATTGGGCGACAAGTTGATGTCGTCATCCTCACCCACAGGAATGATGGCGCCGATATGACCGGTATACTTTCTGTAGAGACGGGAGTTGCTGGCACTTCCGGTTTTGATGAAGGCTTCGTCTGGCTCTGCAAGGTGGTGCACGGCTATTCCACCAAAGAAGTTGTTCCCAAAACCCATGATGCCGGCGGAAAAATCAGCGAAAGATCGATTGTTTCTGGAGAATCTTTCGTTGGTATTGTAGATGAATCCATAACGGGAATGAATTTGGTCAGGAAAGTTCATTCGGGAAGGATCAATCGTGCGTTGTACAAAGGTGGCCTGAACGGCAGCACGAATTGAAAATGAGCGATTTACATTGATTTGATAGGAATAAATACCGGAAACGGAATTGGTATTGATGGTACCATTGCCCATTCTGTCGCTGTACGCAATAACTCCAACACCACCGCCGAGGTCGTCAACATGTCTGTCGAAAGTGGCTGCGTATGTTACATAGTTACCAATCACTCCGGGCCACTGATTGCGATAAGTGGTTACCACTCTCGGACAACGCACAGAGCCTGCAAATGCAGGATTCAGAAAAAGCGGGTTGGCATAAAATTGCGAAAAGTGCAAGTCTTGTGCCTCCGCTTTAAAAAAGATTGCCTGAACAAGGATGACCAATGGCAACAGGAGTTTGATTCCTTTCATCATTTTTTTCGAAACAACAAATTTATTATTTTTTTTGTTAGACAATAACATATGCCGTAATTCGTTCTGATAAATCACAAAAAACCTTGATGCATTCTTGTAGATTATGTTTTTAAAACCATCGTCGGTTAATATTATTGTGTTGTGCCTGTTTATTTCTGCGGGTTCCTTGCTGGCACAATCCAACATTGAAATCTCACTGAAGTGGGAAAAGCCTGCGATGATGGGTGTTGAGGGCTTTAT
>CAZXSR010000034.1:1153-7842 GCA_964643315.1 uncultured Ferruginibacter sp. | reverse complement strand
TTTTCTTCGGGACTGCTCCACTGGGTGTAATCGCCATAGTCATGGTTACCCATGATGGAGAAAACGCCCATAGGTGCTTTCAACTGTTTAAAAGCATCTGCAAAAGGGAGGGCCTCATCGCTGGCATTGTTTACCAGGTCGCCGGTAAAAAATATGACATCAGGCTTAAGTTCTTGTATCATGGCAAATGCTTTCCGGAGGGCTTTGTCGTCGGCAAAACTTCCGCAATGGATGTCTGATACCTGCACGATACGAAGGCCAAGGAATGCATCGGGAAGATCCTGCAGGGGCAGTTTTACTTTTCTGGTGGTGTATTTGTAAGCACCATTCACCATTCCGTATAGCAAAGAGCCAAGGGGAACAGCAGCAATACCCAGCGCAAGGCGATTGATGAAAGTAAGTCGGGTAGGGGAGAAGTTATTTACAGGAGAAGCGAACACAAAACTACCAGCCAGGCGAAACAAGCGGATGATGTCGTCGATAAGAAGAAAAGCAATGCCCGGAATTTTAGACATCTCTACGATAATAAAAAAGGCAAACACCTGTACCCTTAAAAAGCGGGGAACATTGTTGGGTCCGGTGATTGCGGCAGTGAGGAAAAAGAGAAAAGTGGCAGCACTCAGTCCCCAGTACACATAAAAAATAATGCGTCTGCTTTTTGGGGCAAGGTGTTGGGTAGAGGTGAGCACGGCCTGGTAGAAGTAAACATCTACTGCCAGTATGATCAGAACAATGATAAGAAAGCGGAGAGGCATGGATTTGGTTGGCGTTGAAAGTCTTGGATGCCAAGCAAAGATAGCACAGTTTGCGGCTTGTAATTACATGGAGTTATATACACCGATGTGCAAAGTGGGGTCGTCTTTCAATTTTGTTGAAGATAAAAATTGTCAGCGGTAGGTATTCGGCAATTGATAATCGAAATAATCAGGTTTAAGAATCCAGTCGAAAACGATTTTATGATGGGCCGCATGCCGGTGAAATCTGGAACCCGCATGATACATTTGATTGAATCGAAGTTTTAAAAAATCCAGATTAGTTCCGGAAGTCTTCCATGCCGGTTGGGAGTTGTTCTTCATGTACCGATTTTTAACAAACCGGAGGAATTTGACAGTCTCTTTGCTGAGGCTTTCCTCTTCTTGTGCAAGGGGTGCAAGACTTTTGTTTTTTCTAATCCGGGTGTAGGAGTCACAAATGCCTTGATAAAAATATCTTTTATCAAAATACTCAATACTCATTCTGGACTTAGGAACCTGATGATGAACCAAATTTTGAGGATGATAGATGCACTTATAATTCCTTTCAATGGCTTTTAGCGCCAGGCCGGTTTCTCCATCGCCCTGAAACATCTGATAGGCAGGAGAGATATTATCGGGATGAAATCCTCCAAGTTCATAGAGTGCTTTTTTTCGGATTGAGAAGTTGAGTCCCCATATATACATAGGGGAAATGGTTTTAATCTCATCACCAAAATCACACAGACTGAGGTCGGGAAGCATTTTGCCTTCGGGGTTTTCAATGTAAAAATCAATGACCCAGTTTGGAGGATCAATTTCAAATGTCGGGAGGCATTTACCTCCTGCCAGTTGCGTTGCTTCGTCTTCGAATATTTCTACCACGGTAGCCAGCCAGTTTTCACTTGCCTTGATATCATCATCGGCATAGGTGAGGATATCTCCTTCGGCCATTTTTGCTCCCAGGTGTCTTCCCGTAAGTAATCCGGGGGTGTTGTCATAGAAGCTTTTAATGGTATGTCCGGGATATGATTGGATGAATTTTCGGATAACTTCTCCTGTATCATCGGTGGAACCATTGTCTATGATAATGATCTCATAGGCTTTCTCAGAGAGGCTCTGTCTGGCTATGGAGTCCAGTGTTGTTGTAAGTTGCGCTGAGCGGTTAAAGGTGGGAATGATGACGGAGATCATTTAATGTGCTTTTGTTTTGATTGAATTATTTCGAGAAGCTCGGCCATCATCTTTTTTACTATGTCCGAATAGTTATATTGGTTTAACCCGAATTTTAAACCATTGGCTGCAATTTGCTCTCTTTCATTGTCATGGGTCAGAAAATATTTTATTTTTTCGATGCAATCATGTAAGTCCGTAAATGTTACAAGTACATTATCTGCTTCCATTTGTTCTAAGTTCTCAGAATACCTGGTAAGTAAAAAGCTGCCTACGGCAAAAACTTCTTTGATGCGCATGTTAAGTCCTGTGCCTTTACCAACCTCTCCATAATCGTTAATTACAATTTTTGACTGCTTGTAAATTTTATACATATCAATTCCGGAGGCTTCACCTTGCCATGTTTTTTCAAGAAATGGGAAGTCTGCAATCTCGTCTCCCTTGATCCCCCACCATTTAAATGAGATTTTTTGAGCAAGCTGGTTCATTAATACGGATTTTGATTTTTGAATTTTGTGCCCAAGTAATCCTACGAAGGTAACATCATGCACTTTATTGAGGTCGGAGACCTCCTTAGCAATTCGCTCATCGATGCCGTATTGAAAATATTTTACCGGGATTTGCAAAGCTTCGTAGTAATCGTAATATGGGGCAGTAAGTACATATATCAGGTCGTTTCTGTGTTCATCCCAATTTCTGCAATAAAGTGTGTTCCCACCTATCATGGAAACAATAAGTCTTTTCGATTTGTATTTATTAAAAAAGTGGCCATCAAATTCTATGGGTTCACGAACAAGGATGAGGTGAGGATCAAATGTTTCTATGTATTTATCGATAAGCCACAGATATTTTTGTAATTCATAATATTTTATACATTTTTTTGGATTCAGTATGTAGCTTATGATGGTTGCAATACTGGATTTTAATATGAACTTGATTCTAAATTTAGTCTTGGTAATAATGTTAATGCCTTTTATTTCTCCGGATTTGATAAGCTTTTTTATGTACATGCGGTCACGAACAAGCAGTTCACGGGCATCCCATCCGTTCATATTCATTGGATAGGTAAAGAAATCACTGAGATAATTCCTTTGTTTCATCAGCCAATCATAGTATTCACTGAAATTCATGCGTTCTACAGCCGCCCAATTCTTCTTGATTTTATTCGAATAGAAATCCTCAGGATAGCAATCATCAAATTTTAGAATTCTGATTTCACTGTTGTGCTTTTTCATTTATTTGATTTCCTGATATGTTTGAGTGGTGGATATTTCAGTGATTACATTTTATCCAATAAGTTTTGGTATTTAATTTTCATGGCAGATTCGCCAAATGTTTTTTCCATAGCTTGTATGTTTGATTTTTTGGTTTGAAGATTTTTAGTAATGATTTTATCAATATTAAATAGTTCTTGCAGTTTGTATAGTGTAAAGTTGTTTTGTGTATAGGATTTATACAAGGTGCTTTTTTCGTGCATAAATATTGGAGTACCATTGAGGAGTAGCCAATTAATATTTGCGGCTGCTTGTGATCGTATGTTGCAGAAAACTGCAATATCTATTTGATATAACAAATTATAATATTCAGTGGGTGTCATCAAATTTAAAATAGGCTTAAATTTTTCTCCAAATTTCTTTTTCCCGTAAGCATCAAGCTGTATAATATATTCTGGTTCAGCAGAGTAATTTAAGGGAACGACAATATTCTCAATAACACTTTTGTCAATAGATTTTTCAATGATATTCAGCCCATCAAAATGATTATTGAAGAATGAACCTGAATTACCTAAGAGTATGTTTAAAGCTTTCCTGGGTTCATTATTTTGTTCTTGATTCGTATGTTCAAGATCAAGCGAACCCATGTAATTCCATTCTAAATATTTTATTTTACTGTTTATTGGTTTGATATATTCATTATAATCATCATAAATAAAATGAGCAACAACACTGATTTTCTTGATAAGACTAATGATTGGAAACTCTCTTTTGGATATTATTTTATGGTTTGAATAGCTGTTGATAAATGATTTAATTTTATCACGGGAAAACAACTTGACTTTTGATTTCTCTACTACTGAACTTTTTTCGAGATGTTTTAATGTTTCAGTTAGCAACAGGGAGTTTTTGTATCTGTGAAGTTCAAATATCTCAAAGCCATAAAATATCCAAATAAGTTTCCGGTTCTTCTGCAGATTGTTCTCTTCAGTCAATACACTCCAGAGTGGGATCAAGGAATGAAAATAAATTTGATTTATATCGCGTAGCTCTTCAAATCTGGATTTGAAAGCATCTGCTTGAAAGGGTAATACAACGATATTGTTGTCTTTTATATGCTTGAGCTTTTCTGACTCACTAAATATAAAATATATGTTTTTACTTTTTGAATATTTATTGGCATTGGAAATGAATTTATCCATGAAAATGTTGTCTATGGATAAATGAAGGTTCATTCGTGGTTTACTAGTTATTTTCCAACTGTTGTATTTCTGCTTTTATAATCTAAGTTTTCAATATAGTTATGATAGTCTATTTTGGTATAAAATTATGCGAGTGAATGAATCTCCCATTCAAGTTTGGGCCTTATTACGCCGGAAAATTTACCATACCACTTTACATTTCGGGTTTCTGATTCAAGCGCCTCAAATGAAATCGAATCTTGTATATCTATCATTACTTTGTGATCTCTTACGAAAATGATTCTTGGTTTGTATGTAATATCATTGAGAAAATGCGGGGGAATGATCATTTTAAAGATATGCTTGCCTATTTTAATATCTATTAAAGGTGACAATGAATTAAACACAACATTTTCGTTCTGGTCATAAAAGAGTATACTCAGATTGAAGTTTGTTATGTTCATCTTGCAATCAAATTCAACTAGGAGAGACATTTCTTTTGAAATAGAAAAGTCTGCTGAGGAATCCACTGCTATCCTCTGAATAATGATATCAGTATTTTTCAATTTTTCATTTAAGGTTGCTGTATCAGCGACATTACTCAGTGGGATAGCATTCGACAAGTAAGAATTGATTACAGACTCAATGTTTCCATCATTATGAATTTCTCCCATTTGCATCAACATTCCTCGATTACATAAGGCTTTCATTGAGGTAAGATTATGACTAACAAACAAAATGGTTCTGCCTTCATTTTTGGAGACTTCGCTCATTTTTCCCATGCACTTTCTTTGAAATTCGGCATCTCCTACTGCCAATACCTCATCCACAATAAGGATATTACTCTCTAAATGTGCTGCTACTGCAAAAGCCAATCTCACATACATCCCGGAAGAATACCTTTTTACAGGGGTATCTATATATCGCTCTACGCCGCTGAAATCAACAATTTCGTCAAACTTATTACGGATTTCGCTCTTGGTCATCCCCAGGATAGCTCCGTTTAAAAATATGTTTTCTCTACCTGTGAGTTCCGGATGAAAGCCCGTTCCTACTTCCAGCAGACTTGCAATTCTTCCGTTAATTTTAATAGTCCCTTTGGTGGGTGTGGTTACCTTGGATAACAATTTTAGAAGGGTGCTTTTACCCGCTCCATTTTTTCCAATGATACCCAGTACTTCGCCCTCCTTAACTTCAAAATTGATGTTATTGAGTGCCCATACATACTCTGAAGGACCTTTGGAAGTTCTATCGTTCGTATCCGTAAGGGTTAGGTATGGATCTTCCTTCCCCCTTACCTTGTGCCACCATCTGTTCAGGTCATGAGCCACAGTTCCGGTACTGACCAATCCCAAACGGTACTGTTTGTATACTCCCTCAACTTTTATGGCAATGTTTCCCATGTTATTTTAAACTGTATCCATAAAGGATTTTTCAACCTGGTTAAAGATGATAATTCCTGCAAGAAGTATTACTATTGTCACCACTGCACAATACCCCAACCCACCATAGTCTGCAATATGGCCTGCGAATATCACTGATCTGAATGTCTCAATCACAGGTGTTATGGGATTCATAGAGAGAATGACTTTAAGTTTACCGCTTGTACTGCTCATTGGATATATAACAGGTGTGGCATACATCAGTAGCTGTACGCCAAACTGAAGAAGAAAAGCCAAATCCCTGTATTTGGTGGTTAGCGACGAAAATATAATTCCCAATCCCAATCCCAACAATGCCATCAGGAGAACCAATAAAGGTAAAATTAGCAGTGTGGCATTCAAACGCAAATCAATTTGATTGGTGTATAAGAAGTAGCCATACATACATAATAACATCCCCAGCTGGATACCAAACTTGATGAGATTGGAGATGATAATAGATACAGGACTCGTTAAACGGGGAAAGTAAACCTTGCCGAATATACCGGCATTTGCAACGAATACATTGGAAGTTTTGATCAAACAGTCAGAGAAATAAGTCCAAAGGGTAATGCCGGACATGTAAAAAAGAACCGGAGGAACCTGATCAGTGGAGAGCTTGGCAATCCTACTGAAGATGATGGTAAAAACAATGGTGGTTAAAAGGGGCTGAATAAATATCCATAAAGGTCCAAGAAGTGTTTGCTTGTAGATAGAAACGAAATCCCTCCTTACAAATAGGGCAACTAAGTCCCTGTAACGCCACAATTCTTTCAGTCTTAAATCAAAGATTCCCCTGTCAGGTGCAATCGTCTCTGTCCAATGCTCTTTTTCCAAAGTAACCAAAGATTTATTTTGTGCACACAAATATAATTATTCAATATGTTTTTTGGTAAAGTTTCCTGCTTTAACCCAAATTGCATGGGAATTTTTTTAAAAGTATCGCTTGCCTGTAAACAATGAGTCACC
>CAZXSR010000034.1:0-1130 GCA_964643315.1 uncultured Ferruginibacter sp. | reverse complement strand
TTGGTCAAACTGTATCATTTATAGAGGATCATGAAGATGATAAAAATCTTCAATCCTCCACTCAGCAGATATTATAAAATGATACAGCTTTTAAGTCTTTTAGCAAATGATAAAAAGCTACTATGCTTATCTTGAATAGAATTGTTTGAACACTCATGAATAGCTGTATCCTCAATGCTGTCAATTGGATACAATTAATGCAAGGCTTTTTCTAAAATGGAGCATACTTTAGTTATACAATCAGCGTCGATCGTGTGAAACAGAGGGAGACACATCACTCGTGAAGATACATCCCTGCTAATAGTTGCATGTCCACCTGCTATATAAGGAAGGGTATCAAGAGAGGGATAAAAATATCTCCTGGGCAGGATGTCAGCTTCATGCATCAATTTTTCAGACTTAAGTAGCGTTTCTTCATCTTTAAACAAAATGGGATAGTAACTGTAATTCCATTCAGTTTCTGTGCGAATTTGCAGCTTGACCAATGATGAATCCTTAAGCTTAGTATTATATTTTTCCACAAAAGATTTTCTCTTTTCTAGGATTTTATCCATGTATGGCAATACGGCAAGCCCCATGCCTGCCTGTAATTCGCTAATCTTTGCGTTGATCCCAAGTCCATAAAAAGCCAATGGACCATTGTGTCCAAAGTTATGACTGTAATATATCTGATGAAATAAATCCCGATCCTTACAGAAAATGCCTCCGCCTTCTCCGGTATGAAAAATTTTGGTGGCATGAAAACTGCAAGTGCTTATGTCGCCATATTCGAATATGCTTTTTCCTTTGTATTTTACTCCAAAACTGTGGGCTGCATCGTAAATTACTTTTATATTATGCTTTTTCGCGATTGCATCAATGGCCTCAACATTGCAGGGATTTCCAAATACATGGGTTGCCAGAATGCATGTGGTTCTCGGGGTAATCGCTTCCTCTATTTTGTTTTCATCAATGGTGAGGTATTCAGGATGGATGTCAACAAAAACTGGTGTGCAGTTTTCCCAAACAATCGCTGATGTGGTTGCAACATAACTGAAAGGAGTGGTAATGATTTCTCCACCATTTCCCAGTAACTTTATCGCAATCTGAAGTGGAACAGTTCCGTTGTTAGTGACGAGGATCTTGCTTTC
>CAZXSR010000033.1:0-7843 GCA_964643315.1 uncultured Ferruginibacter sp. | reverse complement strand
TTGAACCTTGAACCTTGAACCTTGAACCTTGAACCTTGAACCTTGAACCTTGAACATTGAACCTTGAACCTTGAACCTTGAACATTGAACCTTGAACATTGAACCATGAACTCATTCTCTACCTTATCCGCACATTTCGAAAAATATTTTTCCACTCGGCAGTTTCCTTTGCAACCTGCATCACTCTACGATCCTGCGCAATATATTTTAGCGATTGGGGGCAAACGGGTAAGACCTGTGAGTGTGCTCATGGCAGGTGAAATGTTTGACGCAATCAATGATGATTTATACAAAGTGGCAACAGCGATTGAACTGTTTCATAATTTCACATTGGTGCATGATGATATTATGGACAAGGCACCGTTGAGAAGGGGCATGGAGACGGTCCATCAGAAATTTGGCGAATCTACTGCATTGCTGGCAGGTGATGTGATGCTGGTGCAGGCATACGAGGTACTTGCTTCGGTGAGTTCTTCTTCATTATCACAACTGCTTTCATTGTTTAACCAAACAGCCAAGGGAGTTTGTGAAGGGCAACAACTGGATATGGATTTTGAAAAAAGAGATCAGGTGCATTTAGATGAATATTTGCACATGATTACTTTAAAAACCTCCGTATTACTTGCAGCTGCCATGCAAATGGGTGCTATCGTGAATGGGGCAACTGCTCAGGATCAGAAGCTATTGTATTCGTTTGGCAAAAACCTGGGTATTGCGTTTCAAATTCAGGATGATTATTTAGATGCTTTTGGAGATAGTGCCAAAGTAGGCAAACAACCGGGTGGAGATATTCTGGCGGATAAAAAAACATTTTTAGTCATTCGTGCATACGAGATGGCCAATGCTGTACAAAAAGAAAAATTACTGCTGTTACAAAAAACAACCAACGAGGAAAAAATTTCCGGCACTTTGCAAATATTCAAAGAAACAGGAGCCGATACATGGGCTAATGATTTAAAAGACACCTATTATCAGCAGGCATTGCAAGATCTGCATGCCATTTCAGTGGATACTCAACATAAATTGGAAATGAAACAACTCGCCTCCTTTTTAATGCACCGCGAGTCCTGAATCATTTTATTGGTTATCTTCATTCTTTCATTTTAATCAATATTTGATCCAATGTCGAATTCATTATTTCGTACAAAAAAGATTGATTCCATATTAGCAGAAGGTGGAGATGATGGTCATGGCACCGGTCTCAAGCGCGTACTGAATGTTAGGGATCTTACTTTTTTTGGTATTGCGGCGATTCTCGGAGCCGGGAGTTTCAGCAGTTTGGGCAGTGCCATATTCAATGGCGGTCCCGGCGTGATTGTGTTGTTTATCATTACCGGAATAGCCTGTGCTTTCACCGCATTTTGTTACTCCGATTTTGCCAGTCGTATACCCGTTGCCGGTAGTGCCTATACTTATGCTTATGCCAGTTTTGGAGAGTTGTTTGCCTGGATCATTGGTTGGGCTTTGATCATGGAATATTCCATTGGCAATATTTATGTATCATTCAGCTGGAGTGATTATTTTACTTCATTTATGGATAAAATCAATTGTCATGTGCCTGCATATTTATGCACAAGTTATACCGAAGCCAAGCATGCCATACAAGGCGGAACAACAAATGCCGAAATGCTGGAAGCATGGAACCAAGCACCTATTGTTGCCGGCATGAAATTGATTTTGGATATTCCTGCGTTGGTTATTAATGTCTTGATTACCATTTTGGTTTATATCGGAGTGAAGGAGAGCCGGAATTTCAGCAATGTCATGGTGCTATTAAAGATGGCAGTTGTGGGATTGATCATTTTAGTAGGGGGGTATTTGGTACTACACAATGGTCTGACATTTAATTGGCTGCCCGAAAATAAGGAGCATGTAAAGACATTTATGCCCAATGGATTTGGTGGCGTAATGGCGGCTGTGGCAGGAGTTTTCTTTGCTTATATTGGTTTTGATGCGGTGAGTGTGTTGGCCGAAGAAAGTAAAAATCCGCAACGTGATTTACCCAGAGGTATGATTTATTCACTGGTCATTTGTACGGTGGTTTATATTTTGCTTACACTGGTTTTGACAGGGGCGGTTAATTACCAACAATTTGAAAATGTAGGTGATCCGCTGGCATTTATTTTTGAGAAACAAAATTTGAATGTGGGCTGGATGCAAATGCTGGTGGCAATTTGCGCAGTTGTGGCCATGACCAGCGTATTGCTCGTTTTTCAAATGGGTCAACCTCGTATTTGGATGAGTATGAGTCGCGACGGACTCCTTCCTTCTGTTTTTCAGAAAATACATCCCAAATATAAAACACCTTCTTTCTCAACAATTATGACAGGACTCGTGGTTGGGTTGCCTATTTTATTTACGGATAAAACATTTGTACTTGATTTTACCAGCATCGCCACTTTGTTTGCATTTGTGCTGGTTTGTGGGGGGGTATTGTTATTGCCTGCCAAAGAAAAAGAGAAAGGCAAATTTCATTTGCCATACATCTCGTCCAGCATTATTTTTCCATCACTAATTATATTGGCAATTTTTATTCTTCAATTTTTATTGCCTGATTATTTTTCAAAATTATTTCAATTTGATGTAGATGTAGCCACATTGACTTTCAATGTTTCATCCATTATTTTCTGGCTGATTTGTATCCTTTTGTCGATTGGTGCATTTATCAAGAAATGGTCGCTCATTCCATTATTAGGACTCGTAACTTGTTTGTATTTATTGACCGGCATGACTGCTATGAATTGGGCATGGTTTGGCGGATGGCTTGCATTGGGATTGATGGTTTATTTTATGTACGGAATCAGGAAGAGTAAATTAGCGAATTAATTATTTTAATCTAATTCAGATTTGCACAATTATGAAATATTCAGTTAGTGATAAGATAATCGTATTGCAAACTGAGGAGGAAGGCAGGGTAATTGAAATCATCAATGATAAAATGGTGATGATTGAAGTAGCAAGCGTAAGATTTCCGGTGCATACAGATCAGATTGATTTCCCTTATTTCAAAATGTTCACTCAAAAAAAAGAACCCAAGAAACAGCGAGTATTCATTGATGATTTAAAAGCTGAGAAAACTTCCAAGAGAAAGAAAACACAGGATGGTATCATTCTTCAGGTGATGCCCATCTTTGACCGGGATGTATTCGGAGATGAGCTCGTTGATAAAATCAAGTTGTACTTGATCAATCATAATGAGGAGGATTACACTTTCAAATATCAGTTTTCATCAAAAGAACAGGTCACATTTCGGCACGAAGGCATCATTTATGCATTGCAGGATTTCTATCTGCATGATTTTTCTTTTGAGGAACTGACTTATAACCCCGAATTGTCTTTTGAATTTTCACTGAAAAAATCCAATAAAGCCAAAATACCATTTTTTAATACAGGTATCAAATGGAGGGGTAAACAAGTGTATCAAAAAATACAGGAATTGCAGGAAAAAAATGAACCGTTTTTCTCTTACGAACTATTTAAGCATTATCCGGATAAGCCCGAAGAACCCAAGGTAGATTTATCGAAGTTGTATGGTAAGCAATTTAGAATGCATACGGATGGAAAATCATCTGTTAAAAAATCTGAAACACCTTCTGTTATTGATTTGCATATTGAGCGTTTGACAGACCGATATATGTATTTGAATGATGCAGAAATATTAGATATGCAACTTCGTAATTTTGAGAAACATCTGGATCAGGCATTATTAGAGGGTAAAAATGAAATCATTTTCATCCATGGAGTGGGAGCGGGGGTGCTTAAAAATCAAATTCATGAAAGATTGAAATCACATCGCCATGTGGCCTCTTTCATAAATCGACATCATCCGTTATTTGGTTATGGGGCAACGGAGGTAAAATATAAAAAATAAAAAATAATTTATAAATTGCAATAAATTTATTAATAAAAAACATATGTATAAGAATATCCTCTACTATTCAGTTTTTTTTGCAATGTTAATTTCATGCACAAGGGACCCTCAATTACCATGTATCAATAAGAATTGTGAGTGTCCTCCTGGTTATACCGGGCCAAAATGCGATCAACGAAATGCGCCCACCAGATTATATATTACCAAAATTGAAGTGATTGACTTTTTAGATTATCCCAACATGGGCTCAATCTACTATTGGGATGATTTGGAGGGACCCGGAAATTCATTACCTGATATTTATCCTGCCTTGTTTAATGCTTCAAATTCCTCTGTTTGGGTATCCAATACTTATATCCGAGATGCACCAAGCTCTGGATCAATTTATGCCTTCACTCCCTCCAGCGAGATACTCATTTCTAATCCTCTTCAAACTTATTCAATCAAATTGTATGATTACGACCAACAGGTCAATAGCGACGACTTGATTTGTAGTTTGAACTTTACGCCATTTTCTGTATCTAACGGAATGCCCACTGTGCTTGATATTGCAGGAAACTTTTCGGTGCCTTATGCTTCAGGAACGGCCTCTCTAAGATTGACTGTCAGATACGAATTCTGATAAATTCAATTTTTCCTGATTTTACCCTTGTAAAGAAATGTCAGCCCAATAATGGCAGAAATGGAGGAGGCGATCATGACTGACATTTTTCCGGTATCGATTAATTTTATTTGATCAAAAGCAAGCATAGTTACAAAGATGCTCATAGTAAATCCGATGCCACCCAGCATCCCCGCTCCGAGTATCTGTCTCCAATTCAATCCATCAGGTAATACACTCCATCGGCACCATACTGATAACCGGGTAAAACTGTAAATCCCAAGTGGTTTTCCGATAACCAATCCGGTAATGACTCCTATTCCCTCGTTCGAAACAATATCATTCATCCATGTTGGAGTGATATCAATTGCTGTATTTGCCAATGCAAAAATCGGTATAATGATAAAAGCAACTGGTTTGTGTAAAAAATGCTGTAGTTTGTATGAAATAGATTTTTCACTGCCATTGCCAAATGGAATGGCAAAAGCGAGCAGTACCCCCGATAGTGTGGCATGCACACCCGAATGCAGCATGGTATACCACATTGCTAAACCACCCAACAAATATGGCCAAAGCTTATGGATTCTTAAACGATTCAATAGTAACAATATGCCAAAGATCGATAATGAGAGTGCTAGATAATCCCATGAAATGGTATCGGTATAAAAAAATGCAATGACCAATATGGCACATAAGTCATCGATTACTGCCAATGCCGTTAAAAATATTTTGAGTCCAACTGGTACCCGATTGTCCAATAATGATAACATCCCAATGGCAAATGCGATATCTGTAGCCATAGGTATCCCTGCACCGCTTTGAGAAATAGAACCTTTATTGAATATCAGATAAATCAGCGCAGGAATAAGGACTCCACCCAAAGCGCCAATGGCTGGAAACAATGCTTGTCGAACGTTTGAGAGTTCACCTACATATACTTCACGTTCAAGTTCCAGACCAATCAATAGAAAAAAAACAGCCATCAATCCATCATTGATCCAATGAGTAATGCTATGATTAAAAAAGGAAGCATTCCAAAGATTAGCATAACTATTCCCCAATCCACTGTTCGCAAGAATCAATGAAATAACAGTACACCCAATGAGCAGAAATCCGCCGGATTTTTCGCTGTTGTAAAAATTTTTGAAGAGAAAAGAGAGGGGCATGGTTAATTCAAGAGGTTCAAGAAAATGCTTGAATTTCAAATTTACAACTTTTTGAACCTCTTGAACCTCTTCAACATTTTGAACTTTTTTTGTATTGTCTTGGTTAACAAATAACTATTTTTGCACTCTATCAGCCGGTCATCGCTCCGAGCAATCGGTGAGGAAAGTCCGGACAGCAAAGGGCAACACACCGGTTAACAGCCGGCTTCCTGCAAAGGAAAGAGACAGTGCCACAGAAAATAACTTTCCCGAGCAATCGGGATAATGGTGAAAACGTGAGGTAAGAGCTCACGGCTTTGTATGGTAACATGCATCGCGGGTAAACCTTTTGTGCTGAAATGCCACGTATATCAGCGGCCGAGGGCGGCCCGTCCAAAGCAGCAATGCTCCGCTGAAGGGTAGGCAGCTAGATTCCAAGAGTAATCGCGGAACCAGATAAATGATGACCTCTCGCTTCGGCGACAGACAGAATCCGGCTTATGGCTGATAGATTTTTTTACTGAGTTTGAAAGGTTTGAATTGTTCGAAAAGTTTGAGTTTAAGATTTTTTGTTTTCAAACCTCTCAAACTTTTCAAATCTTATTTATTCAACTCTTTCCACCTCCGCACCGCAATCTTATCCAAAGGCAATGACACACTCTCCTCGTTGAAATCTTTCCAGGGTATGAATCTGAAAGTTTCTATCTGTTGTGTTTGCTCATAAATTTTTAATTGCCCCTCATCAAAATCGAATGGTTTGGTTCGGAGTGGAACGCTGATTTCCCCCTTTGCTTTTACTTCGTAATAAATAGATACGATCTGATGGGATTTGTTGAATGCGCTTTGCTGATAGATGTCTGTTGTATAAATATGCCTTAATACCTCCACTTGTAAATTCATTTCCTCCCTGAATTCTCTTATCAGGCAATCAATGGTGCCTTCTCCCAATTCCATGCCACCGCCACAAAATTTGGTGTAATAATTTCCTCTGATATATTCATCGCTCACCAACACATCGTTGTTTTCATTTTGCAGCAATCCGTATACACGTAACGTAAACATGGTTATTTTTTAAATCGGCGGAAATAATTGTAAGTGGCAAATCCAAGTATCAAAAAACAGACCAACACCGGTATCCAAAATGCATAATGCGATTGCTGAAAGGGGAGTGGTACATTCATTCCATAGATGCTGGCAATCAATACCGGTACACTTAAAAAGATCGTAAGTGTAGTTAAGCGTTTCAATACTTCATTTTGATTATTACTGATGATGCTTGCAAATGCATCCAAGGTACTGCTCAAAATATTGGTATATGTATTGGCTGTTTCAAGGGCTTGAGAAGTTTCAATGATCAAGTCATCCAAAAAATCTTTTTCTGCCTCATTTAGCTTTAAAAAATCGGTTCTTGCAAGTTTCATCATCAGTAACTCATTGCTGCGTAAGGCAGTTACAAAATAAACCAGACTCTTTTGTATGCGCATTAGCTTCAGCAATTCCTCATTTCTATTGGCATCATACAATTTCTGCTCCAGCATATTTCGTCTTTGATTGATCTCTTTCAGATAATCTTGAAATGTGGTCGTGATTTTTTCAAAAATTTTGAGCACCATCATGTTTTTATGATCGGGGTGACGATGCTGAAAAGTATTCAGGAATTTTTTGATGGCCTCATTCTCAAATGAGTTAACCGTTACAATCTGATCTTTGGTTAGAATGATACAAATAGGAATGGTGATGTAAAACGCATCACTTTCATTGAATGAGTTATTCTCCGCAGGCGTTTTAATTACAATGAGCTTTACCTCATCTTCCGATTCATAACGCGAACGCTCGTCTATATCCAGAGAATCTTTAAGGAAGTCAATGGGTATCTGTAGTGTATTGCTCAACTCAGAGAACTCTTCCTGTTTTAAAGGAGGCAGCACATTCACCCAGGTACCTTCACCCGGACGATCAACTGCCACTGTTTTCTGGTCTTTTATTTTAAAATATTGAAGCACGGTGTTTTAATTAAAAAGTAAAAATTGATAAGATGTAAGGCATAAGGGGTAAGCGGTAAGTGGTAAGTATTTTTTTATAATGCAACGTATGTATAAAGTTGCGCATTCGATTATGTTCAAAAAAATCAAATTATTTTGTTTTGCATTAAACCCAATTGATCAGGAACCATTCCAACTATACACTTGAACCTTGAACCTTGAACCTTGAACCTTGAACCTTGAA
>CAZXSR010000032.1:0-7922 GCA_964643315.1 uncultured Ferruginibacter sp. | reverse complement strand
TCTCCCAATGCATCACCCTTTGTGCCGATAAACTTAACACTCAACACACGTTTATTCTTTTCACCGCTAATGGATAGTTTTGCGAAATTCTGTGCTTCTACCAATGTGTTTGGTTCGCGAAATGGATTATTGAGCTCTGCGCCTGAAACTTTACTCACACCGGAAGTATATGGCGACACGGTAATGTCATAAAGCGGATATGATTGTGGTCGAGGCAACTTGATGACCTCACTGTGATGACGATCGCCGGTTAAAAACAAAACTCCATTTACTTTTTGTGTGTTTAAAAATTGCATGAGTTCCTGATATTCATATGGATAGTGTTGCATACATTCATATTTGTTTGCCGGGTTCAATACCTGGCTTCCTGTCACAATGATTTTAAAGGTAGCTCTGCTAAATAGCAATGCATTCTTAAGCCATTCCATTTGCTGTGAACCTAAAAATGTCTTGTCTTTATTTAAACATCCGTTGATACTGTCGGGTAACTTATCCTCGGCACGGAAATAACGGTCATCTGTTAAAAACAAATCCACATCTCCGTAATTCACAACACTGTAAATGCCTTTTTCCTCTTCACCATACGAAGGATTGAGCCAATAGTTTTGAAAAATATTTCGGCTTTCTTTCTTGAGAATATAACTTTTGCCTGCGTCATTGGGTCCGTAATCATGATCATCCCATATAGCGTACTGTGGCATACTGGCCATGAATGCCTGAAGCACCGGCTGTGCCCGATCGTGCGATGCTCTGTAATTCAAACCCCAGGCCGTTGTGTAATCTACCTCGCGAGCATACCAGTTATCTCCAAGCCAAAGATGAAAGTTTGCAGGAGTATTGGCCATGGTTAAAAAGATGGAAGAGTCTCCGCCATATGGCTTACCCGGTCTGTCAAAAATCGGCTCATTAAAATAAGCACAACTTCCTGCCAAAAAACTGAAATCGGGAGCGGGCTTACGATATTGCCACAAGTCTTTAGTAGTAAACGTTGTAGCAAAAGGCAGTTTCTCTTCTTTTCCATCCAACAAAATTTTGTATCTGTATGTGGTGCCGAAAGCCAATCCATTCAACTCCAATTTTACAGGATTAAATGCTTTGCCCAACAAACCGCTATAGCTCACCATTTTTTGTTTGCTTGAATCAGTTAAATCATAATAACGAACAGCAACTTTTTTTACATCACTGTTTACCTCAAGCCAAATCATCGCCGAGCGCAATTCTACATTTCCTGCCCAAGGACCACTGATCAGTTTTTTTTGAGCTGAGACTGTGATGGCAATACTCAGCAAAGCAAATAATAAGGTGGTTTTGAAATTCATGATGTATGTTTTATCTCTCTTTAAAATTTGAGGTTGAATATTTTAAATGCTCATTCGCCACTCATTGAAATGAACTGATTTATCATTTTTTATTTTTTAATTTTGACTTTTGATTTTTGCATTTCGATTTTTGCATTTTGACTCTTTAATTTTGAATTACTTAAGTGCCTTTTTGAATCTCTTTTTGTTTTCTTTTGAAAATTCTTTTCCAATGCTTGTGTCAAATTTACGCCGGTTTGATTGGCGAGGCAGATCAATACCCAAAGCACATCGGCCATTTCATCTGACAATTCTTTTCCCTCATCTGATTTTTTAAATGATTGCTCTCCATAGGTGCGTACCATGAGTCGACTGAGTTCGCCAACCTCTTCCATGAGAATACCCAAATTGGTTAATGGATCAAAATACCTTACACCTGTTGTCTTGATCCATTTATCTACTTTTGTTTGTGCTTGTTGAATGGTCATGAATTTGATTATTCTTTGTTTTTGGAATCTATTAGAATGGTGACAGGGCCATCGTTTATTAATGTCACTTTCATGTCTGCGCCAAAACTTCCGGTGCCGATATTTTTGCCTAAATCTGTTTCAATTTGAGAAACCAACTTATCATACAAAGGCATAGCTGTTTCAGGCCTTGCAGCGCGTATATAACTTGGCCTGTTTCCTTTCTTGGTAAGTGCATGCAGCGTAAACTGACTGATCAGCAATACATCTCCGTTAATTTCCTTCACAGATAAGTTGGGCACTCCATACGCATCATTGAAAATACGAAGGTTTATCATCTTATTACTAAGCCATAAAATATCCGTCTCATCATCATCTTCTTCAATACCAACCAAAATCAGCAATCCGGCTGAGATACTTGATTTAATGATGCTTTCAATAGTTACCGATGCCTGAGAAACACGCTGAATGACTACTCTCATAATTTGTAAAATTAACTGTTATCAGGCATTTCAGGGCTTTATGATTTCCGATAGGGAAATCCACTGAAATTTTTCCTCAATTTTGAAAAAAAATATTTTTTATTCTTTCCACAAAAAGTGAAAAACTCACGAAAATCAAGCCCAATCAATGTTACGAAATTATGAACCTATTTTGTCCACATGCTGTTGATATTTACAAATCAAATTTTTGAATTTATCAGGATATTTTCGTTTCCCCTCCCAAACGGAGAACTATACTAACCGCAAAAAGATATTTTCATATGCCAACCCAAAAAAAAGCCCCATCAGCGCTTAGTTTTCAGCGCCAATTCACACGCGATGACGTGAGTCCCTTTGACATGTTCGAGTACGACTACCGAACCTCAGTAATTAAAAACCCAAGCGGTGAAGTTGTTTTCCAAATGGATGATGTAGAAGTACCCAAACAGTGGAGTCAGATTGCAACAGACATCATTGCTCAAAAATATTTTCGTAAAGCAGGTGTTCCACAACCCGATGGAAGCAAAGGACGTGAGACCAGCTCCAAGCAAGTAGCCCATCGAATGGCTCATTGCTGGAGAGTATGGGGAGAGCGTTACGGATACTTTGCCACTGAAAAAGATGCACAAGTATTTTACGATGAACTTGTGTACAGCATCTTGAACCAGGCCTGCGTTCCGAATAGTCCCCAATGGTTTAATACCGGCCTGTTTGAGGTATATGGCATAAGCGGAAAACCACAGGGGCACTACTATGTAGATTCCAATGATGGCAAATTAAAGAAATCTACCTCGGCCTATGAGCGTCCTCAACCACACGCTTGTTTCATATTGAGTGTAGATGATGATTTGGTAAATGAAGGGGGCATTATGGACCTTTGGGTACGTGAAGCTCGTATCTTTAAATATGGTAGTGGAGTAGGTACAAACTTTAGCAGTATCCGTGGCGAAGGTGAAAAGTTGAGTGGAGGAGGTACTTCCAGCGGATTGATGAGTTTCCTCAAAATTGGTGATCGCGCAGCAGGCGCAATCAAAAGCGGTGGAACTACCCGTCGCGCTGCCAAAATGGTTTGCCTCGATTTAGATCATCCTGAAATTGTAGAATTTGTAAACTGGAAAGTAAAAGAGGAAGATAAGGTAGCGGCGCTTATTGCAGCAGGTTACGCCAGCGATTACGAGGGAGAAGCTTATCGCACGGTAAGCGGTCAAAACAGCAACAATTCTGTTCGAATTCCAAATTCTTTCTTTAAAGCACTTGATGAAAATGGCAACTGGGATTTAAAAGCTCGCAGTGACGGTCATACCATGAAATCTGTGAAAGCAAAAGAACTTTGGGATCAAATCAATTATGCCGCATGGCGTTGTGCCGATCCCGGTACCCAGTATGATACAACTATCAACGAGTGGCATACTTGTCCCGAAGGAGGTCCTATTCGTGCTTCCAACCCTTGCAGTGAGTATATGTTCCTGGATAATACTGCTTGCAACCTCGCCAGTGTGAATCTGCGCAAATTCTTTGATGAAAGTTCTTGCACATTTGATGTTGCAGGTTTTGAAAGTACCTGTCGCTTGTGGACAGTTGTTTTGGAGATCTCAGTTTTGATGGCACAGTTCCCATCTAAAGAAGTGGCACAGTTGAGTTATGATTATCGTACACTCGGTTTGGGATATGCCAATTTGGGAAGTATGCTGATGGTAAGTGGTATTCCTTACGACAGCGATCAGGCGCGCGGTATTGCCGGAGCGGTTACTGCGATCATGACCGGCATCGCTTACAAAACATCAGCAGAGATGGCTGCTTTCCTCGGAACTTTCTCTAAGTACAAAGAGAATAAATCGCACATGCTTCGCGTAATGCACAATCATCGTGCTGCAGCTTATGATGCAACAGATGCTTATGAAGGTTTGGAAATAAAACCACAAGGTATACAGGCAAAATATTGTCCCGATTATTTGTTGAAAGCAGCCACCAAAGCATGGGATGATGCTGTTCAGCTCGGTGAAAAATACGGCTACCGTAATGCACAAACTACGGTGATTGCACCTACGGGAACCATTGGTCTGGTAATGGATTGCGATACAACCGGCGTGGAGCCCGATTTTGCTTTGGTGAAATTTAAAAAATTAAGTGGTGGTGGTTATTTCAAAATCATCAATCAAAGTGTACCACAAGCCTTGCGCAATTTGAAATATGAAGAACATGAAATTGATGCCATTGTGAATTACGCAAAAGGCCATGCGAAATTAAAAGGAGCACCTTATATCAATGAAGAATCATTGTTGGCAAAAGGATTCCTGCCGGCAGAAATAGAAAAGCTCAATGCTGCCATGGCAAGTGCATTTGAAATTGGCTTCGTATTTAACGTATACACACTCGGCGAATCTTGCTTGCAGCGTCTTGGTTTTTCTCCTGCTCAGTACAATGATTTCAGCTGGAGTTTGTTGGAAGCACTTGGATTTACTGATGACCAAATTGAAGCAGCGAATATTTATGTTTGCGGAACAATGACTGTAGAAGGCGCACCTTTCCTGAAAGAAGAGCATCTGCCCGTGTTTGATTGTGCCAATAAATGCGGAGCTACCGGAGAACGTTATATTCATGCACACGGCCATATCCGTATGATGTCCGCCGCACAACCTTTCCTGAGTGGAGCTATCAGTAAAACCATCAACCTTCCAAACGAGGCCTCAATTGAAGAAATCGCTGATTCATATCGCTTGAGCTGGGAATTGGGATTAAAAGCTTGTGCTTTATATCGCGATGGTTCTAAATTGAGCCAGCCACTGAGCAATAAATCAGACAAGAAGAAAAAATCTACAGATGTCGCAGAAGAAGAAAACGTCATTGCTGAAACTTCTCTGATGGATATGGGTAAACTTACCATAGACGAACTCTTGGAAGAAATCAACAAGCGCGTACAGTCAAGTGCAGACACCTCACTCAAGCGCCAGTTGGCAATGATTGTTGAGCGCAGATCTTTACCTGCTAAGAGAAGAGGATTCACCCAAAAGGCAAAAATCAACGGTCAGGCATTGTTCCTTCGCACAGGAGAATACAATGATGGAACGCTGGGTGAAATATTCATTGATATGGCCAAAGAAGGCGCTACTATGCGCAGTATGCTTAACTGCTTTGCCATAGCCGTTTCCATTGGATTGCAATATGGAGTTCCTTTGGAAGAGTATGTAGAGAAGTTTGTATTCACACGTTTTGAACCATCCGGAATGGTGGATCATCCAAATATCAAAACAACAACCTCTATCATCGACTTTATGTTCCGCTCACTTGCGTATGAATATTTAGGAAGAACAGATCTTGTTCATGTACTAGATAAACCAGAGGTGGGCAACACAGGCGATGAGCCATGGGATGAGACCATGCCTACCATCGGAGAGCGCACACCGGAGCTGAGTGAAGTTCGTGTAATCGGAAACGTTAGCAACGATGGCACAAAGTCAGCTTCTGCATCTGCACAAAAAATTGTTCCCGGAAGCACCGACGCCATGAGCGCTGCCAACAAATCGATGCAAGGCGATGCGCCTGCTTGTAACACCTGCGGTCACATTACCGTTCGCAGCGGTACTTGTTACAAGTGTTTGAACTGCGGAAACAGTTTGGGTTGCAGTTAATCAAAAAATAATAAAATTTTTAAGCCATCGAAATTTCGATGGCTTTTTTTATCCCGCCTCGAAGTCAAGATTACATTCTTTCAAAGCGCCATTTAATTTTCCTGTTTTTAGATATTGAGTTAACCTCCTAACCCTCAATTTGTAAATTGTATAATCACTTTCAAAGACTTCCTCTAAATGCATTTTTTCCAGACGGGATATTTTTCCATCAAATGCAGTTGCTATGGTAAATAAATCCATAACAAAACATCGCTCCTTATAAGACAATTCAGAAAATCCTTTTACGAAAAGATTCCAGTCATCCAATTTTTCACCTTCCACATCAGGAAGCATTTCTTTGAACTTGATCAAAAGTATCATCATATTGGGATGATAGTTTTGGGTCATCACTACAGCATTACCAATCGCTCTCAAACATTGTATCTTACATACGGGAGACAATGAAAATAAAATATCATCTTTCTCTGCATTGGCTGCAATTTTATTTGCTAGAACAAAACCGAATAATCGAAGTCTGGTTTCATGTGTAATACGACGTACAATGAAATAATTCCAAAAACATTCCACAATAACCGCCTCGTAGAGTATAGAGATACCGAATATGGATTTTCCTATAAAAAATAAAAGACTATATTTTAAAATCACGTTGGATAGCATGATTTTTGCTTTATAGAGCAAACTGATTGCAAGCAGATTTTTCTTTGAAATTCTTTTAAACGGATCAATGCCAAGAATACGCAGTTCGGGATCGGGCAACTCCAATGCTGTCCTCGCTAATATATTATTAACGCCCAGTACACCGTTGAATAACATGTCGTTTTCAGAAACCTCTATACCCAGATGATTTCTCAAGTCATGAACCAATTTTAACGCTATGACAAACAAAATGTATAATTCAATGATAATTGATATGACTGTCACCAAAAAAACCATTCCATAATGGATCCATGCAGATTCTTCTTCAAAAGCCATATCTACCCAAACAATCGGAAGAACACTTAATATACTTACCAAAATCGTAAGCATGTCGGCTCTCCTTTTACTCTGATTGACCTGCTCTCCAAGCACTTTATCATCAATACTGAAAACATCTATGGTTGAGGCATTTTTCTTAAATAAATTAAGATAATAAAGCCCAAATCGCTCAAGCAAAGATGGTTTGTGAGAAAGGTTGATATTCATGTTCTGAAAAATAGACGAAAATTACAATAATTTATGATTATTCAAGAAAGAATGAGCTATACAACCGGAATCTTGTAAATCAAGGTTGAAAAGAATCATTGTGTGTAGTTTATGAAGCAACCGAATGAAATATTTTATCTTTGTCCCCATGTCAAACGAAATAAACAATTTTCAGGAAATCATTTCCCATTGTAAAGAATACGGGTATATTTTTCAATCCTCCGAACTATATGATGGCCTCAGTGCTGTATATGATTACGGGCAATTAGGTGCTCAGCTAAAGAAAAATTTACGTGATGAATGGTGGAAGAGCATGACCCAAATGCATGATAATATTGTGGGTATCGATGCAGCTATTTTTATGCATCCTACCGTTTGGAAGGCGAGTGGTCATGTTGATAATTTCTCCGACCCAATGATCGACAATAAAGACAGTAATAAGCGTTATCGTGTGGATCATCTCATTGAAGCCCATGCAGAAACTATAGAGAAGTCTGCAGGAGAAGCGCTGATCGCAGAAATGGAAAAACTCCTAGCTAGTGATGATCTTTCAGGTTTGAAAAATTTAATTGAATCAAATAAAATCAAATGCAGTATCAGTAAGACTTGCAATTGGACCGATGTTCGTCAGTTTAATTTGATGTTCAGTACCCAAATTGGCAGCGTGGCCGAAGAGGCGGATACGATTTATTTACGTCCGGAAACGGCACAGGGAATTTTTGTAAATTTCCTGAATGTGCAAAAAACAGGTAGAATGAAAATTCCATTTGGTATTGCACAAACCGGAAAGGCTTTCAGAAATGAAATTGTTGCGCGTCAATTCATCTTCCGCATGCGCGAATTTGAACAAATGGAAATGCAATT
>CAZXSR010000031.1:0-8236 GCA_964643315.1 uncultured Ferruginibacter sp. | reverse complement strand
ACATCTACTTTGGAAGTACCATCTTTTTCTATACCCAATTCGGGAATAACGATATTCTTGGTGAAGTTATCTAATTCCGGTATAACATCCCACTTATATTCGGATTTACCAGGAGGATTGGATTTTGATTTTATGGCTAACGCCTTTAATGTTTTCTCTGCCATAGTTGTTAATTTAAGAAGTTCTGTGATTTGGTAATCGCATTATAAATATGTGCCATAAACTGTTCTTTGGTGGTGTTGACTTTTTGTGATTCTTCATGCTTAACATCAAGCAAGGTATCAACAAACTTATCAAACCGGTTAGACATTAATCCACCTCCGGGCCAATGATTCTTTTTGTCCAAAAAGAGTTCACCAACATCTATTTTTTGTAATTCCCGCAAATTTGTGGTAAAAGCATTACTGTCAAACATAAAACTGCCAGGAGCAATGGTAGACCTAACCTGATACAACCAACCAGGGAAGAATTGCTGCCCTCCATCGGTGGTATACGCAAATTGCCGCAAATACTCGTTTATTTCACCGCAATCAGCATCAGATAACGTATTATATTGAGGCATTTTTTGTCCTGCCAACCTTGTTATGAAAGCCCGCATACCCGATTTAGGATCTGAGTTAAACGCTGCACCATTGATAGACAACACAATGTGAGAGAGTGAGAAAAACGCTCCCAATCTGTTGGCAAAAACTTCACCAGCTTTATTTTCAGTGCCTACAAAATCATTAAAAGAAAAATTGAACACATTGTCCTTGAACTCAATTGCTTTGTACAAATACTCGGCTTTTTCAACATCAAAGCCGGTGGTTTTAGTTAAGAAATCGTAAGCGGCGCATGCGCACAGCATTTCCGTAATATGGCACGGGTTCTTTTGTTTTTCACCTCCAGTAATGGTATTACTTTCTTTCTCTTCTCCCATCTTCTTGCTTTCAACCGGCCAGCCAATGTGATACATGGTCTTGTACGTTCTTTGAACTGTTGGGTCATTTTGATAAAACTGAAGTGCTGCCTGGCTGTTCAATGGGAAAAAGGATGAATCAGCAATCACGCTGTCATCCTTGGTAGACATTTGTTTGGCATCAGGCTTTTTGAAGGTGAAGTATTCAGTCAATAATGTAGATCCAAACTTGGTTTTGCTAAAATCAAGTGTTGATTTTCCACCCGAACGAATCTTAATAAAATCCTGAAATGCTTTCGGAATAACGGGTATAGACGAGGCGCCGGTTCCGCCAAAAATGGATCCGAATACAAACACTCGTGCTCCTAGTTTTCCGGCATCATTGAGTTTGTTCATGAAAATCTCCAGCTCCTGATCTTGGGCTGCTACATTGGAACCTGCCACTAAGTTTCTTGCAGATTCTACAATGCCATGATACATTAAATGAGAACCCAAATGTGTTTGGGCGCGGTATCCATGAGCTAAATTAAACTCCTGAACTGAACTCTCGTCCAAAAATAAATTAGAAATTAATTTATTAGCCTTTTGTTTTTCAGGATCCCCCTCTGACAATTTCGAGAGGCTTCTGTAGTTGGCGCGCGCACTGCCTGAATATTCTGTCCAAAATCTATGAAGATTTAGCTTAGCGGAAAAGAAAGTATTCGCATTGGGCGTTCCGCCTTTGGGGCCCGAATCTGATGTTTTTATACGGCTGTATAGTTCGATAAGATTCTCAGTTTTTGTTTTGTTACCATTTAACTGGTCCGTATCCAATGTTAATACTTCAATTTCCTGATTATCAAACATACCTATAGCACACAGATGTGTAAAGGCTTCGAGACACCTCATTCCGGTGCCTCCAATACCAATTACAAATAATTTTTCTTGACTCATCAGCTAAATATTTTAGATTAAAACCAGTTTCCCAGTTTACCGTTTTTGAAGACTTTACTTAACACAAAGCCCAAAATCACATAAATTACGAATCCGATTCCGGCAGCTATGGGTAGAGTAGCCATGTATTCATCATAAACCATTTGATCATTTTCAGGATTTGGTGCAAGTACAAATGCACTCAATACATAAAACAAAACAGGATTTAAAATGGCAAAAATCCAAAACCACATTTTGCGTTTTCCTGGATCTTTGGGATTAGCGCCACCTTCAAATTTTATGGCATTGGAAATAACGGCGGCTATTAAAATGAATAACCCGGCTGCAATGATGGAAGTGATGTAACTGTTCATATTTTTTTTATTTTAATTGTAAATGTTATTTTTGTTTAATTATTCGGCTTTGGTGGCGTTTGCCAATTTAATGTAGTAAGAATATAAGATTTTCCCTTTGGGGCTTACTGAAGGATCCTGCAGCGTATTTCTTATGGCTTCAGACAATGAGTTGTTTACCTTATCTTTTTGTGTAGTTGAATTCCACTGAAAATCGTTAAGCTTGGTATTTTCACTATTAAATGTTGCATCATCAATAATGATATCTACACGCATCAATGCTGCAGAGTTTTTTATGTTTTTTAGTTTGTAGTTCTTATTAAAGGTTGTAATAAGCTCAACTTTTTCAGGAGAGTTTTTTAGATGAGATCCGAAGATATTCTCGTCATATGAGAATACCTCCTCCCAAAGCTCAGGCTGCTTTGCGGTAGTGGCTCCATAAATCCATTCCTTCTTTAGTTCGGTTTTATCTTTTTCGTAACAGGTGGTTGTGATATTATCCTTCTTGCTTTCGGAAGACCAAACATCGTTTTTACCTTTATCCTTTGTCATTTTGGGTGCGTGGTTTTTGGCCACCTCACACTGCGCATAGAATTTGTAGTCTTCTGTAGCATCATATACTTTCACAGCTACCTTGTTCAGTTTGTAGGAAGATTGATCGGAAGCGTTCAAGAAAAGTTTTCCTAGAAATATTCCGCTTTCTTTATCAATTATATTCTTAATGTACTTGTCAACATCCTCATCCCAGGCTTTGTTAACGCCAATTACTTCATAGGGTAATTTTTTATCCAAACATGCGTTATTATTCAGGTTTGTCCATTGATTGAACTGCTTATTCTGCAGTCCGGTGTAATCTTTTCCACCATATTCGTTGCTAACGGAATAGGGGTTGTTGCTCAAGGTAAATTCACTGGTTGTATAGCGCCCCTTGAGTGCATCCCGCACCATAGAAATCATGCTGTTTTCGTTGGGTCTTCCCTGCGTGAAAACTGTAAAATACAAGTGTTTAGCGCTTTTGTTTTTGGTTTTGCTATTCACTTCTTCATAATCGGTGTAGAAGAAAGTAATTGAATTGCCTTTCTTCAGCCAATTTATAAAATAACTCTTGGGATAATTTTCAAATTGCTCTTTACCATCTGTAGTGTATTCCTCATAATCGGTAACCAGCATTGCATCATTATTCCCCTCAGTGATCTTCTTCAAGGTCTCTTGAATAGGCGCCATTATATCCTTGTACTGCTTGGGGTCGGACACCTTATTAAATAATTCATTGCTGTTGTATTCAAGGTTACTGATTTTACCTCCGCCCAAAGCAAACCACTCAATTGATGGACTAACAAGTTTGTTGGTTATTGCTTGAATGATAGACACGTTCTGGGGATTTTTGGTGTAGGCCTGAATCAATCCGTCTGAAAAATCTATATATACTGCACTCTTACCGGTTTTGGGATTGGATGACTCACCAAGGCTTACACTGTAGTAGCCATCAATGTATTTTTCAATTTCTTTTTCAGGGTGAAAATTTGAAAAAGCGGATTTTTCATTTTCCCCGCCGCAGAAAATCAAGCAGACAACAGTAACTGAAACTGCTGAGATAATGATGAATAATTTTGAAAGATTACTTTTCATATTTATTGGTTTTTATTATTTGTTGAATCTGTTATACCTTCAATGAATCCTTCCACTTGATTGCCAAAATCTTTCACTGATTCTTTGAAATTGTTTAATCCTTTTTTGGCCACAATGGCGGCATATCTCCCCTTCAGCTTGCCTACTTCTTTAACCTGATCATCAGAGTATTTTGCCCTGTTTTCATCTAAATCTTTCTGAAGCTTCTCTATACTGGAACCCAGCTTTTGAACATCCGATTCGGACATCTCTTCACCGCTATTCTCAGCATGTTCAATCAATGCAGAGACACCGTCAATGTTCGATTGGGGTTGATTACAAGCGAACAGTGAAGAGATTAGAATTAAAGTACAAATAAGCTTGTTTAAGTTCATCAAGTGGGCGAATATAAATTATTTTTTCCAAAACACAACAACCATTTCTCTAAATTTCAATTGTTGCCAACTGGCTGTTTGCAATATGCTTAGGATAACGGATTGAAACAAATCACCAAATAGAGAACATATCCATAAGTAGTTGATATAGTTTCCTTTTTAAGAATCTGCTCCTAATTTTACAAGTGCCTTATTGTTCTTTTACAACCATAGTTCCGTATTTAACAGTCCCGTTTTACTGGTTTTTCCCCACTTAAATATTAGTGCCTCATTCCTTTCGGCATACTTTTTTCCAGACACCGATTGAACACCAAACACCTGTCGCTCAAAATCAATATCTCGCGGATTGGTTCGGCCTTTTTTTTGCAAATCCAGTTTGGAACAGTAAAACAAACCACACAAAAAGCTGGCGGTATTTCTCACCTTCATCATATCCTGTTGTTTGCCTTTTTATATTTACTCCTGTACTTGGCAGTTCGCAGAGAATTTGCGGTTCCTTTGCACAAAACATAACCAAGGTTAACGCTGTAAACTGCGGCTCCACCTAAAATACTGCCCGCAGCGTACCCTCGCTCTTCCTCATATTGTGCATACAGCCTATCCATTTCGGATTGTGTGGTTGCTGCTTTGTAGTCTTTATATGTATTGTTGGACTGGTTTAGATAATAAAGTCCCAAACCTGCCATGCTATAGGTTACCCAGGTTATCCAGGCTTTCCCTTTCTGACCTGTTACCAGCCTGGTGCCCAAACCCGGTATCACCAAAGCCGGCAGCACTGCCGGAATTCCTGTAAACGATCGGTAAGAGGCAACATTCATCCACATCCGGTTTTCATTGTTGCAGGTTACATCATCCACCAAAACAGTGTACTTACCCGGCTTATAAGAAGTTCTATTGTTATTCAAATAAGTCAATGCCCGCGCACCTGCCTGAGATCCGGCATTTGCATCCGCTGATGAGAAACCATCGGTTTTGGAATTCACGAATCTAAGGGTTTGTGTTTTGGATACATAATTAATTGCATGGCTGCTCTGAACCATAACAGGCATATTCTTCATTAAAATCTGGCCATGAACTTTTTTAGCGACTTCGTCGGCGATATCAGTTTTGAATCCTTTTGGACAATTACCGGTAACTCTCACTCCCGCAGCCCCCATTGTGTCTATATTGTATTGCACTTCGGTACCTATTGTAAGATTTCTGTACTCTTTATATTTATCATGTAAGGAGGATTTCAACGTTGCTGCAATATTGTTATATTTAGATGGATCTATTTGTTGAAGATTATATATTTTTCGCCTCCGTTCCAACAAAAAAGAATACAATTCCCTGTATTCTTTAATTTGTTTTACAATGCTGGCATTTCTGCCATTTGATAATGAAAGTATAAATTCTCCCGTTTGAATAATATTCTGATATTGCGTTGTTTTCAGCAACCCTGCATATACCTGATTCGCGGAATCCAGCATCCTGTTTTTCTTGACAATTTCGCGGCACTTTAATTCTCGCTGACTAACGGATGAACTGTAGCGTGATGCAGGATATTCATTCAAAAACTGCTGCAGTAAGTGGCAATCTTCACCCTCTTGATTTGGTAAATTTTTATATTCCAATTCTTCAAGTTGCTGCTGTATTCCCTGTTTGTATTCTGTGGTATCAAATTCCAGCCTATTTTCCTTAATAAAATCAATTTTGCTTTCAATGGGAGAAGTTTTATTGAGCCGTGTTATGAAATCACTATACCTTAGTTCGACGTAAGCCCTGCGTAATTCAATTTTTCTCTCAACATTTTTTTCTGATAAAAGTCTCGCATAAACACGGTTTTTATCGCCGGAGTTTAACTCCCGCCGGTATTCCAACTCATCCTTTCGGGCCTTCAGTTCAGCCGTATAACGAGAGCTTGGAAACCGCCTGATATAATTAACTATGGCATCAATATCGTCGGAGTAAATTAATTTATTATAATTGATTTCCTGAAGTTTTAAAATCGCAATTTGAATGTTTGGCGATAAGGGAAACCTTGTAATAAAATCATCCAGCTGTTCTTCATCATAACCACTGTTTACAACCCTTTCCCAAGCATTATAGGATTCCAAATATTTGTATAAATCTGCAGGATAAAACACTACCTGATAGGTCCGGTAGCTTTCGTCATATTGTGTGTTTTCAGCAGTGAACTCCCAGTCTGTATTGCCTTTATAGCGATAACGTGATCCGCTGAAAAACAAATATTCACCAGAGGTTATTTTCTCAGAATTCCCTGCCAGAAACTGCTTTACAGCATTAAATTTACGCTCACTGTTGGTCTGATATCTGACAATTCGTTTACCGTTTTTTAGTTCATTTAACTCAATTTTCTGATAATAATTGGTACCCCTTACGTAGCTGCTTGTCTGCCAAATCTGTACAGTGGCGTCTATTCCCCCAAAGGTTGCCAGCGACAAATACCGGCTATATTTTGAAGAATAAACACTCCAGTTACGTGCAGATCCCATAACCACCTCAGCATGTCCAAACCCACGGTTCATGAACTGAATCATTTGCTCAGCCGAAATGTCAGTGGTTACTAACTGCTGCTGGGCCCTCAACAATTGAAGCGTTGAGAATAAGCAGACAAGTCCTAAAACGCGTTTTAACATGGTATTAAGCGGAATAAAAGGGAATCTTTTTCCCGATAATACAAGCTCTTAGTAAGGACTGCCTTCATTGACAGTGCTGACAGGCGGGAAAATTTTTATTTGCGCCCCATTCACTTCCCAGCGGTTACCGGAAGCATCCGAGTATGTCTTAACACTGGCTGATACATCTCCATACCCACCATAGCCTGCTCCGGTGTAAGTAAAGCCCTTGGAAAACGCTGCGTCTATAAGCTTCTGCAGTTTTTCCTGTTTATCCGACTGCACAGTAAATTCCATCACGATTCCCGAAACTTTGGCTTCCGGATTCTTCTCATAACTTACGGTTTTCTCTTCCATGTAGGTGGTATAACCATAGTCAACAGGCACCTGTGTGGTTTTGGCCTTTTTTATGTAATCATCAAAACTCAGGGACAAACCCACCGATCCGCTGCGACCTAAACTTATGGTATTATAAAGGTAAGACTGGTACATAGACCATCCAGGTGCATTATCCGGAACAGACTCTCCTGAACCAACAGCACTGGTCTTATCCATAGCAGGACTATCTTCAATTCCACGACTAGCCTCCGCCTGCTCAGCAGTTCTGCTGTCCTTATCCTCATAACCTGTTCCAATGAAAATGGCTTGTGTTCCATTGTTTTCTTCCCAATTAAAAATTAGGCTTTCAAATACCAGACCTTTACCCTGTTCGTCTTTCCCGTCTGAATCCCCTGAAGAACCTTTACCCAGTTTATCGAGTTGGGCACCGGCCTGAATACAACTTACGCCAAGACTAAAACCTGCCAGGCTTCCGCTTTTAATGGTTCCCACATACTCTTTTATTTTTCCCCAGTCAAAATAATCACTCTCTACCATATCAGAATAATTACCGGCCACACGAATAATTTCTCTAATACCTTCAAGGTCTTTTACAGTATTGGTTCCTACAGCTTTACCTTCTGCATCTATTATCTGAAAATCCTTTCCGTCCTTTACCATAAAATGACCGTTCCTTAGATTAATCGCCTCGTCAATATCTTCTTTTTTAGTAACTTCTCCTTTTTTGTTCAAGAGTTCATACATCGCATCATCCCCATCCTTTTTTATTCCAAGGTATACGTCGCCACTCAAACGGGTGAGCGATTTATATTTTGCCCTGATCAGGATTTCACCCTTTTCATCAATCATACCCCATTCTTCGTCTGCTCTATAGAATATATCATCTCCGTCAATGCTTAGGCGCTCATATTTTTCAGAGGCATTGAGGATTTTTTCCTGCTCTTTTTTTGCTGATAAAATTCCAAACTCATCTTTGCTGTCAGAATATACCATCTTATTGCCTGTGATTCTTCCCACGTAAGGCTTGTCCACTTCACTAATCGTTTTTCCTTCGGAATCAATAATCACAAATTTGTCTTTGCTGTCTGTGTGCAGGGTGGCTCGGGCCATGCC
>CAZXSR010000030.1:0-10907 GCA_964643315.1 uncultured Ferruginibacter sp. | reverse complement strand
CAGCAATGCTGCAAAGAACAACGCATTTAATGTACGTGCTGTTCGTACACTTTAAACTTTTTTAACCACGTTTCCTGAGACGTTGGAAAGGAGGGTAAAACACTCACTTCATGCAATTGTAAAGCTTCAATTTCATGATAAAAAAATACCCAATACAACTATAGTTATGTACAAATGGTTGACTATTGCATTATTCCTAGTTTTTGGAAACATTTGTTTTGCTCAGAACATATCCACTTGGAAACAAAAACCTCAAGTAAAATTCTCGGGACTCTTAGATCTATTCTACGCTTACGACTTTAATCAACCTAAAACAAAATATCGTCAACCATTTTTTTATAACCACAACAGGCATAATGAGTTTAACCTAAACCTCGGCATTTTAAAAGCAAGCGTTACGCATAAAAAATACAGAGCCAATCTGGCATTACAGGCCGGAACTTATTCTAATGAAAATTACGCAACAGAACCAGGACTATTGAAAAATATATTTGAAGCGAATGTTGGTATATCGCTGAACAAAAAAAATAATCTTTGGTTAGATGCAGGAATATATGGCTCTCATATTGGTTTTGAAGGTGCCCTATCAACTGACAACTGGACTTTAACTCGTTCATTACTTGCCGAAAATTCACCCTATTATTTAACTGGTGCAAAAATAACATACAACGCCAATCTTAAATGGGAGTTCGTGGCTATGGTTTGTAACGGCTGGCAACACATACAAAAAGTGTCGGGTAACTCCCTTCCATCATACTGCACACAGCTGAAATATACTCCATCAAATAAATCTACTTTGAATTGGAGTACATTCATAGGTACTAACGATCCAGATAGTACCAGAAGAATGCGATATTTCAACAACTTTTACGGACAATTTCAGGTTTCTGAAAAATTTGGGCTAATCATGGGATTTGACATTGGTATACAGCAACGAACTAAAAAGAGTTTACATCACGATTATTGGTATAGCCCAGTAATGATTGTTCGCTATGCTTTCACAAACAAATGGGCTGCGGCATTACGAACAGAGTATTATCAAGATGCAACAGGCATTATTATTCCTACCGGAACAAAAAACGGTTTCTCCACCAACGGAGTTTCATTAAACCTCGACTACTCACCAAAAAACAATTTATACTTTAGATTAGAGGGTCGTAGGCTAAGTAGTAGAGACTTCATATTTGTAAAGGGAAACAACTATTCAAGAGATAACTTTTTTCTTGTTGCTTCAGTTGCCATTCGTTTTTTCAAATAACAATACCCATAAAGAATACAGAATATTATTGGCAGAAGATAAACATCATTTATGGTAGTATTACTAAACTGCATTAGTTCGAAACAAAACACGTATTTTTTTGAACAAATTTTTTCTCTCATCCTTTTTGCTTGATCAAAAAGGATGCAAAAAATCAAGTACCGATTGGATATCTGTAATGGCTCAATTTCATTGGAGCCAAACAGCTATCACGTCGGCATTTCATTTGAAAATATCAGTCTAAAAAGCGCTATCTTTCTTTCAATTCGCTGAAGGCATTGCCTATCGGCACCTCTCCAAAAAGCAGGCCAGCGCACTTTGCTTATCCCTTCGCTTTTTGTCGTTATACTGCCAATGAACGTGAGGCCGGACAAGATTTTTAATGATGGACTTTCCAAAGATTTGATGTTAATCTGAAAGGTTTGATGTTACGCCTCAATCACAATTTTCACACCCTTCAAACATCTAGCAATGGTACGTACCAAGCTAGTTTTCGAAAGGCAATGTTTTTTTGAATCTTGTATTTGGAATTCTGGGGGACTCCATCCCCACCCCAAATAAAGTTACGAAAGATGCCAACGCACCCCAATTTCATAACCGGTATAATTCGACTATAAACGGGTAAATCGGATGTAGCGTTTGAATGGTATAGTTGCAAACGCTTGTAAGGTTTGAGATATTTAAATTCTTAGAAAGGTTTGAAAAGTTTGATATTACACTTCATCAAACCCCTCAAACCCTTCAAACGTAATATTCAACCTTCCAAGTGTCCGGAGACGTGGATGAGAAGTAGTCAATCATTCTTCCAAGCTTCCTTTTATCCTACCTTTGCACCATGATTCATTTTGACCGATTTAATCTTGATAATGGCCTGCGGGTGTTGGTGCATACCGACAAGAGCACTCCTATGGCAGTGGTGAATGTGATTTATGATGTGGGTGCCAAAGATGAAGACCCCGAAAAAACAGGCTTTGCCCATTTGTTTGAACACCTCATGTTTGGCGGAAGCATCAACATTCCCTCCTACGATGAGCCCCTGCAAATGGCCGGTGGCGAAAACAATGCCTTTACGACCAACGACCTCACCAATTATTACTGTCAGCTTCCTGCCGATAATATTGAAACCGCTTTCTGGCTCGAGAGCGACCGTATGCTGAGTCTGGCTTTCAGTAAAAAGAGTTTAGAAGTGCAACGAAAAGTCGTTTGCGAGGAGTTTAAAGAACATTATATCAATAAACCCTACGGAGATGTATGGCATAACCTGCGTAAACTTGCATACAAATTGCATCCTTATCGCTGGATGACCATCGGTGCCTCTTTACAACATATTGAAGACGCGACGCTGGATGATGTGAAAGCTTTTTTCAAAAAACACTATAATCCCAGCAATGCCGTACTCGTTGTAGCCGGAAATGTTGAAACAGATCAGGTAAAAACACTTGCCGAAAAATGGTTTGGCCCCATTCCTTCCGGAACCAAATACGAAAGAAATATCCCTGTTGAGCCGGCACAAATGCAGGCAGCACATTTGGAAATGAAAGCCAATGTGCCGCTGGATGCATTATACAAATGCTGGCATATTTTTCCCCGAAACGATCAACGTTATTATACCTGCGATCTCATCACCGACATTTTAGGAGGTGGTGCCTCTTCTCGCTTGTTTCAAAAATTGGTCAAGGAGCTCGCCTTGTTCAGCAACATCGAATGCTACCATATGGGTTGCACCGATGCGGGCTTATTGGTTATAGAAGGAAAACTGGTAAGTGGTGTAAAAATGGAAGATGCCGAAGCCGCCGTTTTACAAGAACTGGAAACATTGAAACTTCATGGCATCAGCGAGAACGAACTGGAAAAAGTAAAAAACAAAGTAGAGAGCAGTATGGCCTTTGAAGACATGAGCTTGATGAATCGTGCCAGCAGCATTGCCATGTATGAATTGCTGGGCGATGCCAATTTGATCAACACCGAACTGGATAAATATCGTATGGTAACGTCAACGGATATACGAGAGATGAGCCAAACTGTATTTACATCCCAAAATTGCAGTACCCTGTATTATTTAAGCGAAACAAAATGAACCAACTCAATAGAAAATCTCCTCCAATTATAAAGGATGCTGTAGATTATCAGTTAAACCTGAAAAAAGTGGATACCACTACCCTCCGCAACGGACTTACCGTATATCATGTACAGGCCGGTGCACAGGAAGTGGTGCAAATAGAGTTTGTATTCTTTTCCGGCAACAACTTTCAAAAGCAAAAGGGCATTGCCGCTGCAACCAACTTTTTACTCAAGAACGGCACGCGCAATAAAAACGCTTTCGAAATCAATGAAACATTTGATTTTTACGGCGCCTTTTGCAGTCGCGCCTGTTATAATGAAACAGCCACACTTACCTTGCATTGTTTAAGCAAACATGCACCGCAGGTGCTGCCATTGGTACGCGAAATTCTCACTGAATCTACCCTTCCCGAAAATGAGCTTGCTTTATACAAACAAAACAGCATTCAAAGACTACAGGTAAATTTGAAAAAAGCGGATTTTGTAGCAAGTCGACTTATTGATAGTTATGTGTACGGAGACACGCACCCTTATGGAATTATTTCGGATGCACCTGATTTGCAGACAATCTCGATTGATGATTGTTGCAGTTTTTACAAAGACTATTATCAAAACGGCAAGTGCATATTATTTGTATCGGGCAATTACCCCGACTCATTGATGGACTTGCTTGAAAATTTGTTTGGCGATTTGCCCATCAACTCTACCGACATTCAAGTTCCTCAACCCGAAATGACGCCCGCCAAGGAAATGAAATACCGCATCAACAATGATCCCGATGCTGTGCAGGGCGCCATTCGATTGGCAACCGCATTTCCCAATCGCCACCATCCCGATTTCAAAAAAGTAGCTGTGTTGAATACAGTCTTTGGCGGTTATTTTGGATCTCGACTCATGAGCAATATTCGCGAAGACAAAGGGTATACCTATGGCATTCACAGTTACCTGCAAAATCATTTGCAGCAAACATCCTGGATGATTAGTACAGAAGCCGGCAAAGATGTTTCGGAAGCTACGATAGAAGAGATTTACAAAGAGATGAAAAAATTGCGGGAAGAACCGATCGAAGAAGATGAATTGATGCTGGTGCGAAATTATCTGATAGGAAGTATTCTCGGAGATTTAGACGGCCCTTTTCAAATCATGGCCAAATGGAAAAACTATGTACTCAATCATTTGGATGATTCCTATTTCTATGATTCGGTGCATGAAATCAAAACGATACAACCTGAAGAACTGATGGCGATTGCCAATAAATATTTACAGCCGGAGAAGTTTTATGAATTGGTGGTGTACTAAGAAAAGTCATAAGTCAAGTGATTAATTGGAATTGTTCCGGATTAATCAGGTTTAATGAGATTCAATTAATTTTTAAAAAAACTTTGAACGTAGAACATTGAACAACTATTGATACACATGCACATAATCCACTTCCATTCTTTGAGGGAAAATCTGATCATCTACTCCATATTTTCCTCCCCAATTTCCGCCAACTGCAATATTCATGATTAAGTGAAAAGTTTTATCGAAGGGCCAGGCTTCGCTGTCGGTATGTTCGTTGTTGAACTCATGGTATTTTTTATCATCAATAAAGAAACTGATTTTCTCCGGCGTCCACTCCATCGTATATACATGAAAATTGGCAGCCAGTTTTTTTGAAAACACAACACCGGATTTTTGTGTATTCTTCATGCCATTGTATGCGCCGGTATGAACTGTTCCAAACAATGAATCGGGCCAGTAACCCACATTTTCCATAATGTCAATTTCACCGCTGTGAGGCCAGTCACCATATTCCCAATCGGTAGGTAACATCCAAATCGCCGGCCAGATTCCTTTTCCTGCAGGAATTTTTGCACGTATCTCAAATCGCCCATACTTCCAGTCACCCTTGTGTTTTGTAACCATGCGTGCCGATGTATATTTATTCCCCTGTAAATTTTCTTTGCGTGATTCGAGAATAAGAACTCCGTTTTCAAGTCGTGCGTTTCGATTATTTTGAACCGTATAATATTGCAGCTCATTATTTCCCCATCCACATAATCTCGGACATCCATTTCCTTCATCATAACTCCATTTGGATGTATCGGGCATTCCCGTTCCACAATCAAACTCATCGGACCATACAAGCTTATTGTAAACAAATTGAGCTTCTGCAGATGTTGCACTCGCCAACAGAATGATGCAAAGGATTCGTGATATTTTGCTACGCATTTTCATTATTTCTTTACCAAACTTTATTTTCATTTACCTCCACTTCAGTACGCAGATTTTCTATTTGTATACCAAAGGTTCCTTTTTCGAGATGTTGCTTATTGTCTAATCCGGTAAAAGCCAAAGCTTTGATCGGTACCGCCAATTGAACTGTTTTGTTTTCTCCCGCATTGATTTCTACTTTATCAAAAGCCCTCAATCTTTTTACATCTGGTGATAAGCTCGCAACTTTATCGCTTACAAATACTTTAATCACTTCTTTACCTTTCACTGTTCCGTCGTTTTTTACATTCACAGAAACAAATAAAGTGTCTGTTGATTTGTATTTGTTTTTATTCACTGTAAGATTTGAATAGGAAAAATGCGTGTAGGATAGTCCGTATCCAAAATCATATAATGGATTATAATCGGCAGAGTAATCATAAGCTCCCTGCGGATTGGATTGCTCATCGGATGATTTATGAATATAGTTAGCCAATGCATTTACATATCGAGGATAGGTAATGGGCAGTTTTCCAGATGGATTGATTTTGCCGTAAAGTATATCAGCAAGCGCATCGCCTCCATAATTTCCCGGCAAAAACAATTGAACAATCGCCTTTAACTTTGGTTCGAAATGACTGATATTTCTTGGGCGACCTTCATTCAATACAAGCACGACCGGCTTTCCGGTATTGATCATGGCTTCAATTAAAAGCTGCTGATTATCCGACAAATTCAAGTCATTCAAATCGCCGGGTTTTTCGGTATAACTGTTCTCTCCTACGCAAACCAATACCACATCCGATTGTGCAGCCGCTTTTGTTGCAGCAGCTATATCAACTATTGAATCTTCAAAATATTTTCCGTTCATTTTGTAAGCAACGCCTTGCTCAAAAGCAACCTGATTTTGTCCGAATGCCTTATTCAATGCTTTATAAATGGTATGATAATTTTGCGCAAATGCTTCTGTTTTTTCTCCCTGCCAGGAATAAGACCACCCGCCATTTAATGTACGCATAGAATTGGCATTGGGCCCGGTAACTAAAATCTTTTGTGATGCATTGAGTGGCAAAATATTATTTTCATTTTTCAACAACACGATAGATTCTGCAGTAACATCAAATGCTTTTTGAGTAAATGCTTCAGAACCAAATGACTTGTAGTCATTCATTGATGTTGTGGGTTGTTCGAATAAATTGAGTTCATATTTAACGCGCAAGATTCTTGCAACGGCATCATTAATACGATTGATGGATACTTTATTTTCTTTAACCAATGCAATAAGATCATTGAAAAATTCCTTGTACTCATAAGGTATCATGGCCATATCCACACCGGCATTAATCACCATGGCGAGTGCTTCTTTTTGTGAAGCCGCCACTTTATCACGTTTATACACATTGTCTATATCCTGCCAGTCTGTAACGACCAGACCGCTGAAGCCCCATTCTTTTTTTAGAATATCGGTAAGCAAGTGTTTGTTGATATGCGTTGGGATACCATTAATCATGGCAGAGTTAACCATCACAGTTCTGGCACCTGCATCCACGCCTGCTTTAAAACAAGGCAAATGATATTCGCGCAAATAATGCTCCGGTATCCATGCATTGGAACGATCTTTGCCTGTTTTGGGATCGGAGTATCCTACATAATGCTTCAAACATGCGGCGATTTTATCTTTGGATCCCAATGGATTTTGATAACCCACTATCGTTGCTTTTCCCATTTCCGAAATCAGGTAAGGGTCTTCGCCAAAGGTTTCCCATAATCTGGGCCAAAGCGGATTGGTTCCCAAATCCAACACCGGAGAAAAATTCCAATGAGTAGATGCAGCCTTGGATTCATAAGCAGTAATGCTTGCTGCATCTTGCACCAGCTTTCTATTCCATGTTGCAGCTTGTCCTATCGGTTGTGGAAAAAATGTAGCTCCTGCCACATAGGTTGCTCCATGAATGGCATCAAAACCATAAATCAATGGAATACCCAATCTTGTTCCTTTGGCTGTACCCTGCAAACGAAAGATAATCTCATTCCAACGAGCAGTAGTCATTGCACGATTGTCGGATGTATTTAAAACGGAGCCGATTTTGTATGTAACAATGGCGTCCTTCATTTTGTCCTCGCTGAGTTCAAAAGGCTTTCCTTGTTCTCCTTTGCCCAACACATCTAAAGTTATTTGCGCCATTTGACCCACTTTTTCTTCGAGGGTCATTTTACGTATCAGTTCATCAATTTTCTTTTCTGCATTGTTTTTTTGCTGTGCAATACTTTGCCCAAACAAACTAAATGAACATGCAAGCAACAATAAATGCTTCATTTTACAAACAGGCTTTTTCATTAGGTCATTTTAAAATGAAAGTGGAGGTAATTGATTAAAGAAAAAACTACGACCCACTTCCTTCGATTGCTTTATGAGAGAATGGACTGACTGCACTTGTCAGCCAGTCCAGTGTTAATTACAATTTGATAATCTTTCTGCTGGTTCTTTGATTGTTCAATTTGTTTTGAATATTCAAAATATAATAACCTGCAGATAAATTGGTCATATCAATATCAACAACAGATAGATTGCTGAATAATTGTTTAACGGTTTTTCCATGAATATCTACCACTTGTATATTCAGCGGCGTTTCGGTAATGTTGCTGATTTTTACGTGTTGAGCAGTTGGATTTGGATACACACTTATTTGATTCAAGACCTGATCGGGTTCAAGAGCAGGCGGTGTATTGATAAACTTCATATCATCAAAATAGAAAGTCTTCTCTCCTATTTCAACACCCGTTTTTCCATATTGGAAGTAAATGGTTGCCAAATCATACTGATAAGAAAAATCAATCGCTGATGATCCCACATGATTGGCAAAATCAAACTCCAGTGTTTGCCATTGATTAGCAACACTGGTTGTTGCTTCGGCCTCAACAGCATGTGTAGCATCACCATGTTCTGCTAATTTCAAACGCACTATTACGCCTGCATCTGCAGCCCACACACGAACAGTCATTCTAGTGCGATTCGCAGAAAATGGAACTTTATTCGCAAAACCCAGTCCGGCCGAAGCTGTAATGGTAGTTCCGGCGTCACCTCCCGCGGTTGCACTGCGTATTACTTTTGCTACTTTGTTCGTTGCTAAAGTAGGGTCTGTAACAACTGACGATTGTTCTGCGCCATTAAATCCAATGAATCCATAATTAACAGACGCATCGTCAAAGGTTAGTGGCAAATCCATTTGCGATAGCACAGGACCACTTCCGCCACCAACGACTAATTGTACATCATCAAAATAATAAGTGAAGTTGGCAGAGCCATCGCCAGCAGTACCATTATCAAAAATGAATACGATCTTTTGGTATTCGTTATTGATATTGATTTCATTGAAATCAAATGAAAGCTCTTCCCAAGTATTGGCAACTGTTGTGGTAGCTTCTTTTTCAAAATTGATGGTTGCATCTGTTGCATTTTCTGCTTTCAATAAAAGCTTGGCGCCTGCTCTTGGTGCGTATACTTTTACTTTAAATAGTCTTTTAACTGAAAAGTCTATCGGAGCATTCATCGCAATCCAGCTACCTCCCCAAACCTGACCGGCATTTTTAACCATCTTGGCCACTTTACTGCTGACGTTGATTCCGGTTGCAGAAGGATTATCTACAATCGTTGTGTTTCCGCCATCAAAGTTGGTAAAGCTATAATTTACATTGGTTGCCTGGAAAGTCAATGGCAATTGTGGCGCGATGCTTATGCCACCACCCGGAACAAACTTCACATCATCGAAATAATACGTCTTTTCTCCTGCAATAGCTCCTGTTGTACCAAAGTTGAAGAAGATACTCGCTTTGTCATAACGATATGTCAAGTTTAATGCAGCAGTTCCAGCTGCCTGATTGGCAAAATCAAATTCGAGCGTTTGCCAGCCACTTGCTGTGGTTACAGTTGCTTCTGTTTCTACCGAATGTGTAGCGTCTGCATGATCTTCCACTTTCAAACGAACAGGAATGCCTGCATCTGGCGACCATACACGTACACTCATTTTTGTGTTGCTTGATGTAAAAGGAATCGCTGTTGCAAAACCCAATCCCGCTGTTGCTGTTACTGTTGTACCTGCCCACAATTCGGCTGTGGCTGTTTTAATCACCTTCGCTACTTTATTCGTAGCCAATGTAGGATCCGTTACAATCGTTGATTGTTCTGCACCGCCAAAACCTATCAATCCATAATCTACTGTAGCATCATCAAAGGTTACAGGCAAATTCATTTGCGTTAATACCGGCGGCGGTGCTACCGATAATCTTAATTCATCAAAATAGTAGGTAAAATTGGCAGAGCCATCACCCATTGTGCCATTATCAAAGATGACTACTACTTTCTGATATTGATTGGAAGTGTTTATAGCGCTGTAATCAAATGTCAGATCCTCCCAAGCATTTGCTGAGGTGGTAAGCACTTCGCGCTCGTATGATAAGGATGCATTCGCCGAATTTTCTACTTTCAATAAAACTTTTGCTCCAACACGTGGCGCATATACTTTCATTTTAAAGGTTCTGTTTGTGCTGAAATCTATTGGCCCTGCCAACTCAATGAAACTACCGCCCCAGGTTTGACCAGTACTTTTCACCATTTTAGCTACTTTAGATGAAGTATTGATACCTGTAGAGAATGGGTTGCTAATAACCGTTGTTCCACCACCATCAAAATCAGTAAATGTATAATTCACCGTTGCAGATTCAAAATCCAATGGCAATGTTGGAGCTGTTGGAGTCGTGCCGCCTGTTACAAACTTCACATCATCAAAATAGTAAGTGCGCTCTCCTGCTGTTGCACCCGTTGTGCCAAAGTTGAAGAAGATGCTCACCTTATCATAACTGTATGAAAGATTCAATGCAGCTGTACCTGCCGACTGATTCGCAAAGTTGAACTCCAATATCTGCCAGCCATTTGCTGTTGTTACCGTAGCTTCTGTTTCTACGGAGTGTGTACCGTTGCCATGTTCCTCCGCTTTCAAACGTACCGGAATACCTGCGTGTGGAGACCAAACGCGCACACTCATCTTTGTATTGCTTGCCGTAAATGGTATCGCTGTTGCAAAGCCTAATCCCGCTGCGGCAGTTACTGTTGTACCGGCCCATAATTCTGCCGTTGCAGTTTTAATCACCTTTGCAACTTTATTCGTAGCCAATGTAGGATCCGTTACAATCGTTGATTGCTCCGCACCGCCAAATCCAAGTAAACCATAATCAACTGTTGCATCATCAAACGTTACAGGTAAATTCATTTGCGTAAGCGTTGGTGTACCACCGCCTGTTACAAACTTCACATCATCAAAATAGTAAGTGCGCTCTCCCGCTGTTGCACCCGTTGTGCCAAAGTTGAAGAAGATGCTCACCTTATCATAACTGT
>CAZXSR010000029.1:0-11281 GCA_964643315.1 uncultured Ferruginibacter sp. | reverse complement strand
TTGTAACCGGCACGACTTTGTCCACCTTTGTTACCTTTTGTAGAAGTACCACCTTTACCGCTGGCTTCTCCTCTACCTAATCTTTTTTCTTTGTGTGTTGAACCTTTCGCAGGTCTGAGTGAGTGTAGTTTCATGTTGTTGATTTTATACTTACGGGGAAATCGCCCCTCGCTTGTTTACAATAAGAAGCAGATTAAATGTTTTCTACTTTGATAAGATGGTTCACTTTAGTAACCATACCCAAGATTTGAGGAGTAGCTTCTACCTCAACAGTAGCATTTAATTTCTTTAATCCCAGTGCAACCATGGTACGCTTTTGACGCTCCGGACGGTCGATGGTACTTTTTGTTTGTGTGATGCGAATCTTTTTCATTGTATGTTAATTCAAAAGTCAAAAATCAAAATTCAAAAATCAAAATGCAAAGATCAAAAGTTAGAATTCAAAAAAGTGATACTGTTTTTACTTTTTAATTTTGAATTTTTACTTATTACCCGTTAAATACTTTCTTCAGAGCGATGTTTCTTGTTTTAGAAACTGAAATTGGTTCGCGTAAGCTTGCCAATGCTTTGAAGGTTGCTTTAACCACGTTGTGCGGATTTGCAGAACCTAAGTTCTTTGCCAAAACGTCTGTGATACCTGCAGATTCCAGTACAGCTCGCATGCTACCTCCGGCGATTACACCTGTACCATGAGCTGCTGGTTTGATCAAAACTTTTGCAGCACCTTCTTTGGTAAGTTGATCGTGCGGTATCGTTCCGTGCATAATAGGAACCTTAATGAGATTCTTCTTTGCATCTTCGATACCTTTTGTTATTGCTTCCTGCACTTCTTTTGCTTTACCCAAACCGTGACCAACTACTCCTGCTTCATTTCCTACAACGATTAGTGCAGAGAAACTGAAAGTACGTCCGCCTTTGGTTGTTTTTACCACACGGTTTACAGCAACCACTTTCTCTTTGAGTTCGAGGTCACCGGCTTTCATTTTGTTCAAAATAACGTTCGACATGTATGCGTAATTATAGATTTTTCAAAAATTAGAATTTCAGTCCGCCTTCGCGAGCTCCTTCAGCAACCGCTTTTACACGGCCGTGGTAAACATAACCGCCACGATCAAAGACCACTTCACTGATTCCCAGTTCAGATGCTTTACGAGCAATCGCCTCTCCTACCATTTTACTTTTAGAAATCTTAGGTGCTTTTTGAGCGCTGATGTCTTTTTGGCGAGATGATGATGCTGCAATTGTAACACCTTTGGTGTCGTCAATCAACTGAGCGTAGATGTCGGTATTGCTTCTGAATACAGACAAGCGTGGACGCTCTGTTGTGCCATTCACTTTCTTACGAATGCGATAGCGGATTTTTTGTCTTGCTGTTGATTTATTGTTCATATTCTTTCTGTTTTAATTCCCGATGCTGCCGGGAATATTACTTTTCAAAAGTTATTATTTACCTGCAGACTTACCTGCTTTTCTTCTCAATACTTCGCCTACAAACTTCACACCTTTACCCTTGTATGGTTCCGGCTTACGCAGACTTCTGATTTTGGCACATACTTGACCAAGTAATTGCTTATCGATACTCTCCAATGTGATGATTGGATTCTTTCCTTTTTCCTGAGCAGTTGCAATTTTGAGTTCTTTTGGAATTTCAAAAATGATGTTATGAGAATAACCCAATGAAAGATCCAGGATGTTTCCCTGGTTGGCTGCTTTATAACCCACACCCACCAATTCCATTTCTTTTTTGAAACCCTCGGTTACTCCTTTTACCATGTTTTGCAACAAGGCGCGATACAAGCCATGTAAAGAGCGATGACGTATCTGATCAGTAGGACGAGAAAGCTCTACATTGCCGTCTTTTACTTCTACTATGATATCGCGATCGATGGTTTGTTTTAATTCACCTTTAGGTCCTTTCACTGCGATGGTATTGTCTTTTCCTACAGTTACGGTTACTCCGCCTGGTACCTGAATGGGTTTTTTTCCTATACGACTCATGATGTTATTCTTTTAATCCGTTTTCTTTAATCAATTAGAAAATATTACAAAGCACTTCTCCGCCTACATTTTGTGCTTTCGCTTCTTTGTCGGTCATTACTCCTTTTGAAGTAGACACGATGGCAATACCCAAACCATTTTTCACACGTTGGAATTCGTTTGGTTTTGCATAGCTACGAAGACCTGGGCGACTCACACGCTCCAGACTTTGTATAGCAGGAAGTTTTGTAACTGCATCGTACTTCAAAGCGATTTTGATTACGCCTTGTTTGCTGTCGTCTTCAAATTTGTACTTGAGGATATATCCCTTATCGTACAAAATTTCGGTAATGCGTTTCTTGAGATTACTCGCAGGAATTTCAACAATACGATGGTTTGCCATTTGTGCATTGCGAATGCGTGTGAGGTAGTCTGCAATAGGATCTGTTACCATGTTATCTCTGAATTAAGTTATTGTTTTAAAATTTGTTTCAGTCTATGATTACCAACTGGCTTTACGCACACCGGGAATTTTTCCTGCTAAAGCCATGTCACGGAACATCACACGACAAAGACCAAACTGACGCATGTATCCTTTAGGACGACCAGTAAGCTGGCATCTGTTTTTAAGACGAACGGGTGAAGCATTCTTTGGAATTTCATCGAGTGCTGTGTAGTTTCCTTCAGCTTTAAGAGCTGCACGCTTAGCAGCATACTTTGCTACCATTCTTTCTCTTTTTGCCTGACGGGCTGTGACTGATTTTTTAGCCATATCCTGAATTATGATTTTTTAATGTTTTTGAAAGGCATACCCATTTCCTTCAACAATTCGTATGCTTCTTCATTGGTATTTGCCGTGGTTACGAAAGTGATATCCATTCCGGTAATTTTATTTACTTTATCGATATCAATTTCAGGGAAAATGATTTGTTCAGTTACGCCTAAGGTATAGTTACCACGACCATCAAATGCTTTGTCATTGATTCCTTTGAAATCACGCACACGAGGCAGAGAAACAGATACCAAGCGATCCAGAAACTCATACATTTTCACACCGCGTAAAGTTACTTTGGCACCGATAGGCATATTCTTACGCAATTTGAAGTTGGAGATGTCCTTCTTCGACATGGTTGAAACCGCTTTTTGTCCGGTGATCTGTGACAATTCATCCACTGCCACATCGATCATTTTTTTATCGGTTACGGCTCCATTTACACCACGGTTCAAGCAAATTTTGGTTAAACGTGGTGCTTGCATAACGGTTTTGTATCCGAACTTTGTCATCAAAGCCGGAACTACTTCTTTTTTGTACTTGTCTGCTAATCTTGCAGTGTTAGATGCTGTACTCATTATTTGATTACCTCCCCTGATTTTTTAGAGATTCTAACTAATTTACCTTTTTCGCGACTGCGCTTTACTTTGGCAGCTGATTTTGCTTTTGCATCCCAAAGCATCACATTACTGATAGCGATAGGTGCTTCAATTTTTTCGATACCGCCTTGGGTATTTTGTGCAGAAGGCTTTGTGTGTTTGGTAACGATGTTTACACCTTCTACCAATACACGAGCTTTGTCAACAATCACTTCCAACACTTTTCTTGGCTTCTTCAGATCCTTATCATCTCCGGCAATCACTACTACTGAGTCGCCTTTTTTGATGTTGAATTTTGGTTTAAATCTTGTGCTCATTTTTATCTGTTTAGCTGTTGTTCAGCAATGTTTACAATTAAAGTACTTCTGGTGCCAATGAAATGATTTTCATGTAATCTTTATCACGCAATTCACGGGCAACAGGTCCGAATATACGAGTACCTCTTGGTTCGTCGGCGTTATTCAACAATACCACTGCATTGTCATCGAAACGGATATAAGATCCGTCCTTACGACGTAATTTATTTACAGTGCGTACGATTACCGCTTTACTTACCGTACCTTTCTTGATACCACCGGCAGGCATTGCATCTTTTACAGTCACTACAATCTTATCGCCAATTTTGGCATAATCCTGTCCACTGTTTCCCAATACGCGAATACAAAGTACTTCTTTGGCTCCGCTGTTGTCTGCCACATTGAGTCTGGATTCTTGCTGTATCATTTTTTTATTTTTTTTCGGCTTAGCCGAGTTTTAATGCTGATTAACGGAGGATTTTACCTGCCAATATTATTTTACTTTTTCAACAATCTCAACGAGTCTCCAACGCTTTGTTTTGCTAAGCGGACGAGTTTCCATAATTTTCACCAAATCACCAATGCTGCACTCATTCTTTTCATCATGAGCATGAAAACTGGTGGTCTTTTTCAGAAACTTACCATACAGTGGGTGCTTAATTTTACGCTCCACTTTTACTGTGATCGTTTTATCCATTTTGTTGCTGGAAACGACACCGACTCTGGTTTTTCTTAAATTTCTTTCTACTGCGGTTGTTGACATGTTCTATGTTTTTGATTGGATTAAGCTCCAATTTGAATTTTACGTAATTGAGTTTTTAAACGAGCGATATCTCTGCGCAAAGAACGAATTGTTTGCGGGTTTTCGAGAGGCGCAAGTGCGTGAGAGAAATGCATTTTCTTGAGACGCATTTCATCTTCCTTGATGCGGGCAGTCAAATCTGCTTCGCTCAAACTGCTGATACTTTTTATAAAATCTACTTTCTTTGACATCTTTATAAGTTTGATGTATTATTCAATGAATGATTATGCCTGATAGTCGTGGCTGATTACGAACTTGGTTAAGATTGGCAGTTTTTGTGCAGCCAATTCAAATGCCTCCTTAGCAACCTGAACAGGAACGCCGTCTGCTTCAAAAAGAATTCTTCCCGGCTTCACGATAGCAGCCCATCCTTCCGGATTACCTTTACCTTTACCCATACGAACCTCGGCTGGTTTAGCAGTGATTGGCTTATCAGGGAAAATGCGAATCCATACGTTACCTTCACGTTTCATGTGACGAGTCATAGCCTGACGCGCACTCTCAATTTGACGATTGGTAAGCCATACACTATCTAAGGCCTTTAAACCAAATGTTCCAAATGCAAGGGTAGTTCCGCGTTTTGCGTTTCCTTTCATTCTTCCTTTCTGGGTCTTCCTGTGTTTCGTTCTTTTTGGTTGTAACATCTTATGCTTGTTTGAAAATGTTCAATTGAATAAAATTATCTTCTTCCACCACCACCGCCTCTGCGATCTCCACCTCTTCCACCGCCACGACGATCATCACCACCTCTTCTTTCAAATCCACCACCACGCTCATTATCACCTTTAATTGCACCAACTACATTTGGATTTAAATCTCTTTTTCCTAAAACTTCTCCTTTACAGATCCATACTTTGATGCCAATTTTTCCATAAACAGTCATGGCAAAATGGCTTGCATAATCAATATCCATACGGAAAGTATGCAATGGCGTACGACCTTGTTTGATTTCTTCGCTACGGGCGATTTCAGCACCACCCAAACGACCACCAACTTTTACTTTAATTCCTTCGGCACCCATACGCAATGCAGAAGCAATCGACATTTTGATGGCACGCTTATAGTTGATACGATTTTCAATTTGACGAGCAATGGTGTCAGCTACAATCATCGCATCCAACTCAGGACGACGGATTTCAAGAATGTTGATTTGAACATCTTCTTTTCCGCAAAGAGATTTCAACTCTTCTTTGATACTGTCCACTTCTCCACCACCCTTACCGATGATAATACCTGGCTTGGACGTATGAATGGTAACAATCAATTTGTTGAGTGTACGCTCAATCACGATTTTGGAAATACCTCCTTTGTTGATACGTGCATTGAGATAAGTACGAATCTTATCGTCTTCGATCAATTTGGAAGCATAGTCCTTTTTGTGTGCAAACCAGTTACTGTCCCATCCACGGATGATTCCCAATCTGGCACCTATCGGATTTGTTTTCTGACCCATATTCGGTTATTAAGTTATAGTCGTTTATTTTTTAATTATGCTGTTTGAGCTTCTTGTGTTGCTGCCTGAACCGGAGCGCCTACTGAGTCAACAATCAAAGTGATGTGATTACTACGCTTACGTACACGATATCCGCGGCCTTGAGGTGCAGGACGCATACGCTTGATTACACGTGCACCATCCACAAAAATGGTTTTTACTACCAATGCAGATTCGTCCATTCCTTCATTCTTTTGTTTCCAATTGTTGATGGCAGAAAGAACCAATTTGCGCAAAGGAACAGCAGGATGTTTTGGATTGTGCTCCAACACAGCCAATGCTTTTTCTACTTTCATTCCACGAATCAAATCAGCCAACAAACGCATTTTGCGAGGTGATGTTGGATAATTATTTAGTTTAGCTACAGCTTCCATGTTCAATTTTTTTATTCTTGTTCGTATCAGCCAAAAGGCTTTAGTGTATACTTTTATTAAGAAATCTTTTTACTGGAGTGTCCTTTGAAATGACGGGTTGGAGCGAACTCACCCAATTTGTGACCCACCATGAATTCTGTTACATAAACCGGAATGAATTTATTTCCGTTATGCACAGCGAAAGTTTGACCTACGAAATCAGGAGTAATGGTGCTACGACGACTCCATGTTTTGATAACGGTCTTTTTTGCCTTTCCCTCATTTATCGCCAATACTTTAGTCTCCAATTTAGCTTCTACGTAAGGACCTTTTTTTAATGAACGAGCCATGTTTAGTAATTGATATTTTTACGTTTAATGTACTTTAAATTTTATCTGGTTGGTAATTTTTTACCGTTTCTGCGTTGGATGATCATTTTGTCAGATCCTTTTCCTCTTGTGCGAGTGATTTCTCCTTTCGCATATTTACCGGTACGACTACGTGGGTGACCACCTGAAGCTTTACCTTCACCACCACCCATTGGGTGATCTACCGGGTTCATCGCTACCGCTCTGTTACGAGGACGGATACCTTTCCAACGGTTACGTCCTGCTTTACCCATACTCTCCAGGTTATGATCGCTGTTGCTCACAACACCTACAGTAGCATAACAGTTAATCAACAATTTACGCAATTCACCACTTGGCATTTTTAACACCGCGTATTTTTCTTCTTTGTTTGCAAGCTGTGCAGATGTTCCGGCACTTCTTACCAAGATACCACCTTGTCCGGGTTGCATTTCGATGTTGTGTACATTGGTACCCAAAGGCATGTGCTTCATCATTAATGCATTTCCTACTTCAGGAGCGATATCATCTCCGCTCAACACGGTTTGACCAACCTGCAATCCTTGAGGAGCAATGATATAACGCTTCTCTCCATCGGCATAAGCCAACAAAGCGATGAATGCTGTACGGTTTGGATCGTATTCGATGGTCTTTACTACAGCAGGAATATTCTTCTTGTTGCGTTTGAAATCGATGATACGATACATGATTTTGTTACCACCACCGATGTAACGCATAGAACGACGTCCTTGTGCGTTGCGTCCGGCTGTACTGTTCTTTTTCTCCAACAAAGACTTTTCAGGAATGTTGGTAGTTACTTCTGCATAAGCATTACCGATTCTCCAACGAGTACCGGCTGTCATGGGTTTGTATTTTCTAAGTGCCATTTTCTTTGTTTTTTATCTTGTCAAATCTTTGCGGTGTTGACCACCATTCTTTGTCTTAATTAATTAGATACCTCCGTACAATTCTATGCTTTCACCTTGTGCTACCGTTACAACTGCTTTCTTTTTGGCGGGCTTACGACCAACCAAAAAACCGGATTTAGTGTAGCGGGCCTTTAATTTAGAAGGCATAACCATTGTATTCACTTCTTCTACCTGAACGCCATAGAAAAGTTCTACTGCTTTTTTGATTTCAAGTTTGTTAGCCTTGCGATCAACCACGAAAGAGTAACGGTTCATTTTCTCCGTTTGCTTATTGGCTTTTTCAGAGAGAATCGGTTTTATCAGTACATCAGAGAGTTTCATCTTCTTTGTATTTAAGTAATTTCTTTAAAAATTAAGCTTCTACTTCAGTAAACAATTTGGCTGCCGTTTCAGTCATTACCAAAACATCTGCATTCAAAATATCGTATGTGTTCATGTCGCTCAAAACGGTTCCGGAAACACCCGGCACATTGCGCAAACTCAAATACACATTGTTATCAAATTCCGGAACGACAAAAAGTGCATTGTTCTTTGAAACGTTGATATTCTTTAAAATACCAGAAAACGCTTTGGTCTTTGGTGCAGCAATATTCACATCTTCCATAACAACAATCGCATTTTCTTTTGCTTTGTATGAAAGTGCACTCATCTTAGCCAGGTCTTTTACCTTACGGTTTACCTTGATATCATAACGATGAGGTTTTGGTCCGAAGATGGTACCACCACCCTTGAAGATCGGGCTACGCAGGTTACCTTTACGAGAACCACCAGTACCCTTTTGGCGATGCAACTTACGTGAAGCCCCTTGTACTTCGCTACGAGTCTTTACTTTGTGCGTACCTTGACGCTGAGCAGCTTGATACTGCTTAACAGCGAGGTAAATCGTATGATCGTTGGGCTCTACACCAAAAATCTCTTCAGGTAACTCAATCGTTCTGCCTGTTTTTTCGCCGTTGATATTTAAAATGTCTACTTGCATGTTGTATCTTTTTCAGTGCTTACGCAGTTGATAAATTTATTTTTGGATATAAACGATTGATCCGTTGTGTCCGGGAATTGAACCACTCACAAGAATATAATTTTTCTCAGGGAAAATTTTTACCACTTTCAATCCTTTCATCTTTACGCGATCTCCACCCATTCTTCCGGCCATACGCATACCTTTGAATACACGGCTTGCATCGGATGAGTTACCGATAGAACCCGGGGCGCGCTGACGATCGTGCTGACCATGAGATTGTTGACCAACACCACCAAATCCATGGCGCTTTACAACACCCTGGAATCCTTTTCCTTTGGTGGTACCCACAACGTCAATTTTATCACCTTCGGTGAAAATATCAACAGTAATGGTGTCGCCAACATTCTTGTCTAATTCGCAATCGCGTATTTCTTTTACGAAACGTTTAGGAGCCGAACCGGCTTTAGAGAAATGGTTGATTTCGGCTTTTACGGAGTTCTTCTCTTTCTTATCGCCGAAAGCAATCTGGAGGGCATTATATCCGTCTGTATCAACGGTTTTCTTTTGTGTAACTACGCATGGACCTGCTTCAATGACTGTTACAGCAGTTTGTTTTCCTGCCGCATCGAAGACACTGGTCATGCCAATCTTCTTTCCAATTATACTTTTCATTGTATCTTATTTATGTTCAGCGGTCTCTCCGTTGACGATGAGACATGAACGTTCAACATTTTTGTTTTCCATTAAGAGCTTACTTAATGCCTTTCCTGTTTTGCAGGAGGGTTCATCAAGCCTTAATCTCTACATCAACACCACTTGGCAAATCCAATTTGCTGAGCGCATCTACGGTGCGACTGCTGGTGTTATAGATGTCGAGTAATCTTTTGTGTGTACACAATTGAAACTGTTCACGCGCTTTCTTATTTACGTGTGGTGAACGCAATACCGTAAAAATTTTCTTGTGCGTAGGCAAAGGAATGGGTCCTGTAACACCTGCGCCGGTACTGATAACAGTTTTCACAATCTTTTCAGCAGACTTATCTACCAGGTTGTGGTCGTAAGATTGCAGCTTGATTCTGATTTTTTGTGACATATGTAAAGAACTTTAAGTTTTTTTTAGTTTGGGAGTGCAAAGGTAAGTGTCAATATCTAAACAACAAAAAAAAACTGCAAAAATCTGAATAATTGTGCCTTATTTCTTGATATATTACCTTGATATTGAATTTATATCATTAATTTAAGTTGGATATTTCGCCATATAATATCCATTGACTTACAATAATTTATTAGTTTTTCTCTTATAAATGCTTCTTCATATCTTTGGCAAGATAATATCTCTAATATTTGAAACTCTTAAAAAATGCTGTTTCCTTCACAAAAACCTCTACATTTTTTAATAAGATCGTTTAGTGTTATGAAGTTTTTATTTGCAGTGACTTACTGTATGATACTTTGTATCTGCAACTTGAAAGGATTCGCACAAATTACCGACTCCACCACTGCAAGGGTATCTTACATTAAAAAAATTGGACTTTTCGCACCCATTTATCTTGACTCTGTCTTTGGTAAAAACAAGAATTACCTATACAAAGGGGAATTTCCAAGATTTTCATTGCAGGGTTTTGAATTCAGTACCGGTTGCTCGATGGCATTAATGGACTCCATTTCAACGGACACTACTACACAACTTACAATAGTTGATACAAAGTCCCTTTTTTTCAAGAAATACTTCGATAATACTGATTCCTTGCAAATGTTAAATCAGTTATCCGATAGCACAAAATCAGTTGACCAATCATTTGCTGAGGACTTCATAAAATTGCAAAATCAAATAGATGGCTTACAGGTGATTATCTGTATGGAAAAAGATCTTGAATATCTGAAAATAGCACGATTTGCGCAAAAGAAGAACATTATTCTACTTTCTGTAAACTATCCAAATAATGGAGGAGTCAAATATCCTTACTCCTATATTTTCAGTCCCACTTTAAAGACGCATTGCGAGTTTATCATGGAGAATGTTCTTGAAAAATCGGGTTCCAACATTATAGTTATTTCTAAAAAAGACAAACAGGATTTACGTACAATCAGCTACTTTAAAAATTATAAGCCAACAATTCAAAAGAATATAAAGTATATCACAGTTGATAGTAATTTTAACCCTTCTTACTATTTTGACAGTACCAAAATAAATATTGTCATCAATGCCAGCTTCAACGAAGCTCTAGCCTTTAATGTATCGGATTCGTTATACGCTATGAGCGAAAAGAATTACAAAATCACTTTTTGGGGAATGCCCAACTGGGATGGCTTTAGAGTGATATCAAAAAAGAAACAAAAAATGTTCCCCTTTCAATACTCATCTTATTATTTTTTGAATAAAAATGACAGTGTACACATACAACTCAGAAATGCTTATACAAATAAATATAAAGGAACACCTGGCGATAATTTTTTTAGAGGTTATAATACGATGCAGTTAGCAAAAACAATACAAAGTTCCGATCCTGCAGAAAAAATAGCGACAGATATTAATGATCATCCGCAGTTTGGATCTCAATATCGTTTTATTAAAACAAGTTTTTCAACTGATCCAAATAATGAAGATGCATACGAAAACAAGCATCTCTACATTCTTAAAAAGACCGGAGAAACAGTAAAAAAGCTTCAGTGATTGAGTTGATGATCAGTATTTCAACACCTTCCTGCTTTGTATCTTGCCGTTTTGACGATACTGCAACATGTAAGTGCCC
>CAZXSR010000028.1:0-14359 GCA_964643315.1 uncultured Ferruginibacter sp. | reverse complement strand
CAAGGTTCAAGGTTCAAGGTTCAAGGTTCAAGGTTCAAGGTTCAAGGTTCAAGTGAATAGTTTGAATTGTTCCGGATTAACAGGGTTTAATAGAAAACAAAATAATTAGATTTTTTTGAACATCATCGAATGCGCAACTTTATATATACTTTGCATTTCAAAAAATCACTTACGCCTTACGCCTTAAGTCTATAACTTCTAAATTTTCACTTTGAAAATAGATATCCATACTCACATCATGCCTGATAAGATGCCCAACTGGGTGTCTAAATTTGGCTATGGTGATTTTATTCATCTCGAACATCGCAATTGCAAGGCCTGCATGATGAAAGGCGATAAAGTTTTCAGAGAAGTTGAAGAAAATTGCTTTGATGCAAACATCAGAAAAAAACAAATGGATGAGACCTCAGTCAATATTCAGGTTTTATCTACCATACCCGTATTGTTTAATTACTGGGCAAAACCCAATGATGCTTTGGAAACTTCTCGATTTTTCAATGATCATATTGCAAAAACAGTCGATGATGAACCTGACCGCTTCATTGGATTGGGAACAGTGCCCTTGCAGGATCCGGAACTCGCCATTCGTGAGATGGAGAGATGCATGAAAGAATTAAAATTAGCCGGACTGGAAATAGGAACCAATATAAACGGCTTGAATTTAGGTGATGAACAATTTTTCCCTTTTTACAAAAGGGCCGAGGAGTTAGGTTGTGCTTTATTGGTACATCCATGGGAAATGATGGGCGAACAACAAATGTCAAAATACTGGTTACCCTGGCTCGTAGGCATGCCTGCTGAAACATCAAGAGCCATTTGCTCATTGATATTTTCGGGCGTGATGGAAAAATTTCCGAACCTTCGGATGGCATTTGCTCATGGCGGAGGATCGTTTCCTCTGACTATTGGAAGAATCGAGCATGGTTTTAATGTCAGGCCTGACCTGGTTGCAATAGATAACAACATTAACCCAAGAAATTATATAGGTAAATTCTGGATAGACAGTCTGGTGCACGATGAAAAAGCCATGAGATATATTTTGGATGTCATGGGCGAGGATGCTATTTGCCTCGGAAGCGATTATCCATTTCCTTTGGGTGAACATCACCCAGGCAAACTCATTGAAGGCATGAGATTGCATCCCTCTCAAAAAGAAAAATTACTGTACAAAAATGCACAGCAATGGCTGGGTATTTAAAACACCTGATTCATCATGGAAAATCATATTCATTATCTGGCTTTAGGAGACAGCTACACCATTGGTGAAGGAGTGCCCATACATCAATCATTTCCATATCAATTGATACGACTTTTAAGAAAAAAAAAAGGAGATTCCTTTCTCTTCCATGCTCCCGAAATTATTGCACAAACCGGTTGGACAACCGATGAATTGATGCAAAATATTTTATCAACCCAGATACTCCCAGAATATCATTTTGTCACCCTGCTTATAGGCGTTAACAACCAATACAGAGGAAGGTCATCTGAAAACTATAAGGAAGAATTTGAACTCTTGTTGAGAAAAGCCATTTCTTTTTCAGGAAATCATCCGGATAAAGTATTCGTAATAAGCATACCCGATTGGGGCGTAACTCCCTTTGCTGCAGAAAAAGATTCCGAAAAAATTGCGAGGGAAATTGACGATTTCAATGAAGTATGCAAAAACAAAACAAACTCGCTTGGCTGTAACTTTATAGATATCACAAACAATCAAAGAAAAGACGGAAACAAAGAAGAATTCCTCGCTTCTGATAAATTACACCCATCAGCAAAAGAGTATGAAAAATGGGCAAATGAGTTATTCCTTCTTCTTGACAGAGCGTACTGATACTTTGTTCTTTTTAAATCTTGCAGCTACCAAAGCAAGCTGCTTGTCTGTCATGTTAGATGTTTTTTTAAGTATTTCAACAAATGCATCCACTTCATTGTCCTCTGCAGGACATCCTATGTTAATACCTACGGAGTCTTTGGTTTGTGTGGAATCACGAATGTAACTATCCGCCAACCAACTACCTCTGTTGTTGGTAATTACCCAAAAAGGAAGTCCTGCACTGTCCCCATGAAACCGCTTGAGATATGCAGATGCGCCAGGTGTGTTTTTCAATGAATCTTTCTCACTCACAACAAGATGAACAAAAACATAATTACTATCAAAAAACGCCTTGCATTTTTTATCATTAATGGCATCATCCATTTTATGACACCAGGTACACCAGCTTGCGTGAAATATCAAAAAAACATTTTTACCTTCTTTTGTTGCCTGACGAAAACCATTTGCCATCAGCTTACCTGCAGGAGGATTCGGCTGGGAATATGAAAGCAGTGAGAAAACAACACAAAAATTCAGTAATAAAATTATTCTTGACATAATATTTGATTTATACAAATGTAAGTAAAGCAAATAAACCGACCTATTCAAAGATTAGTAAACAATCATTCAGCTAAACATGATTTTTTCAACTTCTTCACTATCCCAAATCTCCTGAATATTTTCCATTGCCATCACTCTATCCATGATCTTTTGTTGCTCATAACCTCTTCTTAATGCTTCACTGTACCTTACATCAGGACTAAAGGTAACCAGACTATAAGCAGGAGTCCATTTGTTGGGATATTTTTCACTGAATCGTGCTTCAATTTTTTTCTGCAAAAGAAAATTCTTGTCCGCTACTTTATCTCTCATTTCAATAAAGTTATTTAGTGCGAGTTCTGCAATGGCATCCCCATCCGGTTTACGCAGATCTTGATATTCCTGCATGATATTGGCCCAATTGTGTTCATGCTTATTGATCAGCCCATTTAATACATGACAATCCTCAAAACCACAATTCATTCCCTGACCAAAGAATGGAACAATCGCATGAGCCGCATCCCCAATCAGCGCAAAATAATGCTCTTTAACCCAGGGATAGCAACGTACAGTAACAAGAGAAGAAGTTGGATTTTGCATGAATTCATCCTCAAGATTGGGCATCATGTCAGATGCATCCGAAAATATTTCATTAAAGAATGCACGGACTTTTTCAGGCGATCCCAAAGAAGCAAAGGAGTGTTCCCCTTCAAAAGGGAAAAACAAGGTGCATGTAAATGTGCCATCAGTATTGGGCAGTGCAATCAGCATATAATTTCCGCGTGGCCAAATATGTAATGCATTTTTCTCCATCCTATATTTTCCGCCATCCAGAGCAGGAATGCTCAACTCTTTGTAACCAAAGTCGATATAATGTTGCTGATACTGGAAGCGGTCGTGATGTAACTGATAAGAGAGTCGCGCTGCCGAAAAAGCGCCATCACTTCCAAAAATCAGATCCTGTGACTGACATTTGCGTTCGAGTGTTTCATTATGAACAAAGTGTATCTCCTTTTTTTTCCAGTCAATCTGTTCACACTTTTGATCAAAATGAATCTGTACTCCCTCTTGCTCTGCAAGTGTCATCAGCGTTTTGTTCAACTCGCCACGGGATACCGAGTTGATATATTGTCCTTCTTTTCCATAGGCCTGATAGGTGTTCGTACCATCGGTATGGTGTATGAAACGTCCGTGCATAGGAATGGAAATTTCACGAATCTGATCCATGATCCCAACTTCCTCCAAAGCTCTGATGCCTCGGTCGCTTAATGCAAGATTGATGGAACGACCCGCACTCATAGTTGATTTTCGCATATCAGCCCTCCGCTCAAAAATCTGAACCTCATACCCTTGCCTCCTCAAATAAATCCCCAGTAAAGACCCAACCAGTCCGGAGCCAATGATGGTAGTTTTTTTCATAGAATATATTTTAACTAGTATGATTAAAGATGGTAAGACTTGATTGATGATAAAAAAGATTCTAATGCTGCCTCAAGATTCTCACAAAAGTAGGCACATCAATAAAAATAAAAAACTATTGGGCATAAATAGGTTATTTTTGAAATGACATTATCTGCTTCACCATGAAAAAACTATTTGCCATTTTTCTTTTTGCTTGTTTGAGTTTCCCTCCTGTACATGCCCAGGGCATCAATAAATTTCCAGATGGTGGCGGTGAGGTACGATTCAATGCCATGGATTCGATGACAAAAAACGAAAAAGATTTTATTATCTCAGAACTGAAAAAATCTGAATTACTGCTTCGTCAGCAAGGAAAACTCTCGAGCATCAATAACCCTACAGTAACAACTTTTGCATGGCCTTTAAAGCAGGCAAACGGTTTTAATGACAATGGATTTTATGGAATTTCCAATTATGTAGATGAAAACAGTGCATATCCCAATCAATTGAGAGACTATAATTGCGGAACCCGTACCTACGATTTATCAAATGGGTATAATCATGCAGGTACCGATATTTTTCTGTGGCCCGGCATGTGGCAAAAAATGCAGAGAAATGCCGTGCAAATCATTGCAGCAGCGCCCGGAACCATTTTATACAAGAGCGACGGAAACACAGACCAGAATTGTGCCTTTTGCACAACTACATGTAATTGGAATGCGGTTTATATAATGCATGCCGATGGCACAGTGGCTTGGTACGGTCACATGAAATCCGGATCTCTTACAACCAAATCTGTTGGACAAACCGTTGCATTAGGTGAATTTTTGGGTATTGTCGGCAGCTCTGGAAATTCCACCGGACCACATTTGCATTTCGAAGTATATACCAACTCCAGTTACACGCAGCTGGTAGACCCGTGGAATGGCCCATGTAATACCATGAATCCCGGAGTCAGCTGGTGGACCAATCAGCAAAATTATCAAGTACCAACACTAAATAAATTAATTACCAACAAAACAGCCCCTTCACTGGGAAGTTGTCCCAATCAGGAATTCATCAATGAAACGAATACTTTCTCCAATGGGGATACGCTATTTCTATCCAGTTATTACAGAGATCAGCTGAGCGGACAATCCTCCGTTCATAAGATTTACAAACCTGATGGATCTGTTTGGCAAACCTGGAATCAGAATTTCACAAACAATTACTCTGCAAGTTATTGGTATTACTATTGGATTTTACCAAATCCTGCTCCATCAGGTGTATGGAAATATGAAGTGGTTTTTAACGGCACTCAAAAAGAATCTGTATTTTTTTCAGTGAATGATGCAGTACTCAGGGTATGTCCCAACAACTATTATGTGATCAACAGTAATATAACCGGGTCCACCTATCAATGGCAGGTAAATACCGGAAGCGGTTTTGTAAATATTACCAATGGGGTTAACTATTCAGGGGTGAATACCTCCAAACTCCTGCTAAATAATCTTCCATCAACTTTCTATGGTTATCAATACAGATGCCTGGTCAATGGCACCTCACCAGGCAAAACGCTCACCCTTCAATTTGTGAGTTACTGGAATGGACGAACAGGAAAAAACTGGGAGGATGTTTCCAATTGGACTTGTGGTAACATACCCGACTCTAACACTGATGTAGTCATTCCTTTGAACACAAACACACCTGATGTAAATCAGAATACAGTTTGTCGAACTTTAAATGTTCAATCAGGAGCAAAATTATCAGTAAAACCGGGCGTGCAATTAAAAGTGCTTAAATAAGCCCGCAAATAATCATGGCAGATGCCAGCTTGAATCATTACATCATTTTTTCTACGTTTACATTCAAATTACTGGTCAAACGAAGAGAAAATCATCAACAATATCAAGTGTAAATACTCTGACAAAAATCATCTAATCTCTTCTGCCAATTCATTTTTATTTTATTGATTTACAGATAACTTACGTGCTTGTGATTTTGATTCAAAAATTGGACCAATCATGCAAAGCACCATTCACAAATCGACAAGTATTAAAAAATCTCCTGCTATCGAAAAAGGAAATCAGGTGGCATTGCTGACTGTAAGAGTTTTTTTAGGGCTTGCACTTTTTGTAAAGGGCATCAGTTTTATAAGAAATGATGCAACGCTAAATAAAATATTTGAAGCTTCATTGGTATTAAAAGAATACCTCTGGCTGAAGACAGTCATTCCCTGGTTTCACTTATTGGGTGGAGTATTCATGATCATAGGACTATTTACCCGCCTTGCTTCCATTTCACAGCTTCCCATACTGATTAGTGCCATTATTTTTTCCCGAACTGCGAATGGTATTTTTAACGGAGAAAAACCATGGACAATTATACTTCCTTTGATACTCTTGTTAACCGTTTTTTTGATATTCGGTGGCGGATATTATTCATTGGACCGGTTTAGTTTTAGGGATAAGAAGGAGTGGTGATGGATAATGGCTTTTTTTTATTAATCCTTAATTACGTGTAAATCGTTTAAAGAAATTCCAAATTTCTTCACAGGCATTCATATCCTGACTGGTTTTGCCAATAACAACTTCCGGCAAGTACTGATAGCCCTGTGGCCAGGTATGGCCTCCACCTGTAACCACATAACTAATTACCTCCGTATTTGTTACAGGATTAGTATATAATCTTTTCTTAATTGTTGTTCCATCATTAGCTAAATCAGGCACATCAGTTACGATAGGTATGGTTGAACATCCATTTAAAGAAATCCACTTGTCAATAGATTGAAAATGAGAGAGCACAGTACCTCCGGCCGTACCACCTGCAGTCATTTGTCCGCCTATAAATGGTACAAATCCGTCTAAAGTCCCATGAATGTAAATAGCAGGAACCGGCTTGCTCGGATTGCAACTGGGAGCAATACTTGTTGCCTCAATCGTAGCCGCTACAACAGCGATAGCTGCAATGCGACGAGCCAACTCACAGCCTAAACGGGAAGACATAAACCCACCGTTTGAAATACCCGTGGCATAAATTTTTGTTGAATCTATTGCATAATTAGCTATCATGTAATCGCAAACCTGATTGAAAAAACTCACGTCGTTAATTCCCATTTGATTTGACGTAGTGGGTCTGCCATCGTTCCAATTGTTATCAATACCCGCCGGATAAACCAAAACAATTTTTTCTCTGTCGGCAACAGGTTTAAAATTGGCTATCAGCATCATTCCTTCAGGTGTTCCGCTACCGCCATGTATGGCAAATAACATAGGCATAAGACCAGCGTTGTTATACCCAGTAGGAAGATAGATTATGAAACTACGGGCGATACCGTCAATGAATATATTTACAGTGAATTGCACACTTGGATTGTCTGAAAATAGTTGCAACTGTCCGGGAATTATTAATTTTTTCCCTGCATTAACCTGTAAGTGTGAACCTTCGCTTAAAGTTTGGCTGGTATTCAAAATACTTTGTCCGTTAGTTACTGGATTAATGATTATACTATCCCCATTTGGAACTATGGGAGGCGGCATAATTTTATTTTGCCAGTTTGTTGTATCTGTCCAGTTGCCATTACCCGTAAATTTATATGTGCCTTTTGAACAACCCAGCTGATAACGTTGAAAAAAATTCCACAACAACTCAGTCGCATCTACCTGATATGAAACAGGATTATTATTGGGATTTCCACTGGGCCAGCTATGCCCACCATCAGAGGTATTATATTGATCAAACTCGACATTACAACTGCAATTATGTATTCGTATGAAAGTGTAGTTGGTATCATAGCCATTCACCAATGTATCTCTGCTTATACAATTATTTTTCGCTTGCCATAGATTCATTGTGCTGTCCTGAGAGGTATAAACGGTACCTGATGGCCCTTGACCAATACCTCCACCATAAGGAACTGCAATATCGACTTTGGAATGAAAATTAATGATGGGTACCCTGCGGATTGGATTACAAGGTGAAAAAGTTTGAGTCGCAGAAATAGTTGCTATGGCTGCTATTTTTTGAGGGATCTCACAGGCCAAACGAAAACAAAGCATAGCGCCGTTGGATGATCCAGATGCATAAACCCTTGATGTATCAACCGAGTAATCCCTTACTAAGGTATCAATCAGTCTACTCACAAACCCTACATCGTCAATATTATTTGTTGTAGCCGGCTGACAGCAATCACCTGCATTCCAAGTACGGTTGTTATTGATGACTGCCCCTTCAGGATAAACCAGAATAAATCCTGCCGAATTAGATTTTTGTGTCATATTGCTCATGTAGGAAATAGCCTGCCATCCAAGCTGAGACGAAGCAGCACCATTTTGTCCACCATGAAAACAAAATACCAACGGGTATTTAACTGTCGGAATATAGCCGGTAGGAAGATGGGTCATGTAAGTGCGCCAACGGTTGCCTACATAGATACTATCGTAAATATTTTGACAAAAAGATTCCCCAATACCCACTAAAAGTAAAGCCGATATGATAATTAATTTTCGCATCATTAATAGACATCAAATTGACAAAAAAGTTTAATTCAATAAGGCATACAATGTATAGAATATTTTTAAAAATGAATGTAGTTAGACTCACTATTAATATCCCTGTTCTTCAATCATCTTCAATCCATAATTCCTAATACTCGTAATGAGTTTAAGAATGTCTTTCCCTTTTTTAGTTAATGAATACTCTGTCTTTGGAGGCACTACGGCATATACTTTTCGAAGAATATACCCATCTTGTTCCAATTCCCTCAGTTGTGAAGTAAGCATCTTGTCTGATATGTGCGGAATGTCTTTTCTTAACTCACCATACCGCATGACTTTACTTTTCAGTCTCCACAAAATAGGGGCTTTCCAGGTGCCACCTATTTGTTCCATGACCAACTGAACGGGGTTGTAGTATACCTTTCCTTTGTGTTGAAAATCAGGCATAAGATAGAATTTTACATTGTCATACTTTCTTAATAGTAAGTAACGCACTTTTAGGTAATCATCAAAACAAATATAGGATTAGGTATGAAATTTGCAGAATAATCAGGTTTCGGTTGTCATTGAAAGTTGATACATTGATTTATAACAATAATTAAAATAATAAACAAGTCAAAAAGAGTAAGATTATTAACATTGCAATTATCGGAACCGGAAACGTCGGGGGCGCACTGGCAACCAACTGGTCAAAAAAAGGACATACCATTAACTTGGGGGTTAATGATAAAAATCAATTCAAAGGAATAGCGTTATTACAGAATGAAAATACACAGGCATTTTCTATTGAGGAAGCTGTTGCTGCATCTGACGTAATTCTAATAGCCACGCCTCCCACAGCAGTCTTTGAGATAATAGAAAAAATGGGAGATGTCGGCGGAAAGGTTATCATAGATGCAACCAATGCCATTCGTCAGACACCCGAACCTTATAAAACTGTTTACCATTGTCTTATAGATAAAACGAAAGCCGAAGTCGTAAAATGTTTCAATAGTACCGGATTTGAAAACATGCTTAATCCAATCTATAACGGAGAGACCATTGATATGTTTATGGCAGGAGATAGTGATGTGGCCAAAAAAGTGGCTAATCAATTGGCCTTAGATGCCGGATTTGGTGCTTGCATGGATTTTGGTAAGTCTGACAAAGTGGAACTGCTGGAAAAGTTTGCTTTTTCGTGGATAAATTTAGCTATCATGCAAGGTCATGGAAGAAATATGGCGTTTAAAGTATTGAAACGCTGAAACAACAAAAATGCCAAAAAATTAATTGATAGGATATAATACTCAAGTGGTATAAGTCATTTATCAATTTTTTATCCTGTTTTTTGAAGTTTTACTTTTACTTTTTACTTTTTCATTTTGCCCCCCACATTCCGTATCTTCGCGTAAAATTTCAATTTTATATCATGTCTGTTCTTGTCAACAAAGATTCCAAAGTAATTGTACAAGGTTTTACCGGTACAGAGGGTACATTCCACGCAACACAAATGATTGAGTATGGTTCCAACGTAGTTGGTGGGGTTACGCCTGGTAAAGGTGGCTCAACACATCTTGATCGTCCGGTTTTCAATACTGTTGCAGATGCCGTTAAAACAGCGGGGGCCAATGTAAGCATCATCTTTGTACCACCTGCGTTTGCAGCTGATGCGATTATGGAAGCTGCTGAAGCCGGTATTGCTTTGGTGGTTTGTATTACGGAAGGTATTCCGGTGCAGGATATGGTAAAAGTGAAAAATTATCTTAAAGCAACCAAGACTCGTCTAATCGGACCAAACTGTCCAGGTGTCATTACTGCCGAAGAATGCAAAGTAGGCATCATGCCCGGTTTCATTTTCAAAAAAGGCCGCATCGGTATCGTATCTAAATCTGGTACACTCACTTACGAAGCAGCAGATCAAGTTGCCAAAGCCGGTTTGGGTATTTCAACAGCAATCGGAATTGGTGGCGATCCCATCATTGGTACAACAACCAAAGAAGCGGTTGAATTGTTGATGAATGATAATGAAACGGATGCCATTGTAATGATTGGAGAAATTGGCGGCGGTATGGAAGCTGAAGCAGCACGCTATATTCAATCTACCGGAAACAAAAAGCCGGTTGTAGGTTTCATTGCCGGACAAACAGCACCTCCGGGCCGACGCATGGGTCATGCAGGAGCAATTGTGGGTGGTGCAGATGACACCGCTGCTGCAAAAATGAAAATCATGGCTGAGTGTGGTATTCATGTAGTGGCAAGTCCTGCCGATATTGGCAAAACTATGGCAGAGGCATTGTCTGTAAAAGCTTAATTTTATCAACAATAATAACAACTCTGTTCAACCGAACGGAGTTTTTTTATGTCTCAAGAAATAAAAACCCATATCGAAGAACCTGCCTATCATATCCCATTGCGATTTCGCAAAATGGAGAACTTGCACATTGTGTTCTGGCTCCTCAAAGATGTTTCCTGGTGTATGATTTGGAGGCCCTTGGGAATAATCATGATCATTCCAACACTATGGATTTCAATCATGATTGCCTGGCGCACCAGACACCTGATGAGTGAATGGTGTCATAACCTGGCTATTACCGTTTGGATCATGGCAAACAGCTACTGGATGATTAGTGAGTTTTTGGGGTTTGAAGGCACAATAGTTTATGGAGAAATCACTTACAAACATTTGGCGATGATTCCCTTCATGACCGGCCTGCTTTTGCTGGGATATTATTATTTGATTTGGAAACCTCGTCATCCGCATATGATGGAGACGATGTGAAAAAGAAGGTTCAAAATGTTTAATAGGTTCAAAATGTTCAATAGGTTTTAATCAGTAAAATTGATGAGTACACCATTGCGTATTAATCCAATAAAAATGAATACACTTAAAAAATTCTGTCAATCCTGTAATCCTTGATCCTATTTTTTTACTTTTAAATTTTTACTTAATAACATGTACCGATCACACACCTGCGGAGAACTGAGAATCAAAGATGTAAACACACAAGTAACCCTTTCGGGCTGGGTTCAAACAGTTCGTAAATTTGGCAGCATCACGTTTGTAGATTTACGTGACCGATACGGTATCACCCAATTGTTGTTTTCAGAAAACCTAAATAATCAACTCGAAGCCAATCCGCTTGGACGTGAGTTCGTGCTGCAGGTAACCGGCTCCGTTAGTGAGCGTTCCAATAAAAACACCCAAATCCCCACCGGCGATATCGAAATAATTGTTGCAGAATTCTCTATCTTAAACAAATCTGCCACACCACCTTTCACAATACAGGATGATACAGATGGAGGTGATGATTTGCGCATGAAATATAGGTATCTCGATCTTAGACGTAATGCGGTGAAGAAAAACCTGGAATTGAGATATGCTGTTGGCAGAAGCGCCCGTAACTATTTGCATGAGCAACAGTTTATGGATATCGAAACACCTTTCCTGATCAAATCTACTCCCGAAGGCGCTCGCGATTTTGTGGTACCCAGTCGTATGAATCCCGGACAGTTTTATGCTTTACCCCAATCCCCACAAACGTTTAAGCAACTATTGATGGTGAGTGGATACGACCGTTACTATCAAATCGTAAAATGTTTTAGAGATGAAGATCTTCGTGCAGATCGTCAGCCGGAGTTCACACAAATCGATTGTGAAATGGCATTTGTGGAGCAGGAAGATATACTCAATATGTTTGAAGGTTTGGTAAAAAGAATTTTCAAAGATGTGAAAGGCATCGATTATTCGGAGAAGGTGGAAAGAATGAGCTGGGAGGAAGCGATGTGGCAGTATGGTAACGATAAGCCCGATATTCGCTTTGAGATGAAGCTATGCAATTTGAAATTCCCTTCTCACACATTCCCCAATAAAAAAGATATTTCATCCTTGATAAACGGGGCCGATTTCAAAGTATTCGACGAAGCAGAAACAGTCATAGCCATTGCCGTGCCGGGCTGCAGTGAATATTCGCGCAAGCAAACCGATGAACTAACGGAGTGGGTTAAACGCCCTCAGATTGGCATGATAGGAATGGTGTTCATCAAATGCAATGCAGATGGGACATTCAAGAGCAGTGTCGATAAATTTTACTCTGAAGAAAAACTGAAAGCCATTGCCGAAGCGACGCTTGCAAAAGCAGGAGATTTGATTTTAATTCTTGCCGGAGCCGAAGAAAAAACGCGCAAGGCATCCAGCGAACTGCGATTATATATGGGGCAACAATTGGGTTTACGAAAGCCCGATGAATTTAAATTATTGTGGGTACTCGACTTCCCATTATTTGAATATGCCGAAGAAGAAAATCGTTGGGTAGCTCGACATCATCCCTTCACATCACCAAAGCCATCCGATATTCAAAAAATGATTGAGAATAATCCGGTTATTGAAAATCCGAATGAATACCTCAAGCATCCTTATGCCAACATCAAAGCCAATGCCTATGATATGGTGTTAAATGGAAATGAAATAGGCGGTGGAAGTATTCGTATCTTCCAGAAAGAACTGCAACAAAAAATGTTTGCTGCGCTGGGGATGGATGAGCATGAGCAGCAACATAAATTCGGATTTCTGTTAGGTGCATTCGAATATGGGGCACCGCCACATGGAGGTGTTGCTTTCGGCTTTGACCGCCTTTGTTCTATATTGGGTGGCAGTGAAAGTATCCGGGACTTTATAGCTTTTCCTAAAAATAACAGCGGCAGGGATGTGATGATTGATGCTCCATCTATCGTAGATGATAAGCAGCTGAATGAACTGCAGATAAAGTTGGATGTGAAGTAATATTCTTGGATATTACCATCATCTTATGAATCAGATCGAGTAATTTTAATCTGTGAACAGCACACATCTCCCACCCCTCGCCGAGCGATTAAGGCCACGCAAGCTGGATGAACTTTGCGGACAAATCCACCTTACCGGAGAAGGAAGTATACTACGCAAAGCCATAGATGCAGGAAAGATTCCATCAATGATACTGTGGGGGCCTCCCGGAGTAGGCAAAACAACCATTGCCGGCATCATTGCGCACAGTTTATCCAAACCATTTTTTACACTCAGTGCCATTTCTTCAGGCGTCAAAGATATTCGCGAAGTCATTGAGCAGGCAAATGAACAGCCCGGTGCTATTTTATTTATTGATGAAATACATAGATTCAATAAAGGACAGCAGGATGCCCTGCTGGGTGCGGTGGAAAAAGGAATCATAACGCTGATAGGCGCAACTACGGAGAATCCATCCTTTGAAGTCAATAGTGCTTTGTTGAGTCGTTGCCAGGTATATGTACTGAAGGCACTGCAGGAACAAGACTTATTGAATTTGCTGCAAAGCGCCATGCAAAAAGATGAAGCTATTCGAAAAAAAGAAATTATCCTGAAAGAAACAGAATCGCTTATCAGACTCTCTGGAGGAGATGCAAGAAAATTATTAAACCTGTTGGAACTTGTTTGCGAGCAACTAAACCATGGCGATAAAATCACCGATGAAAAAGTCATGGCGATCGCACAAAACAAAATTGCGCTGTATGATAAAAAAGGAGAGCAGCATTACGATATCATTTCAGCATTCATAAAAAGTATGCGAGGCAGCGATCCCAATGCGGCGGTATATTGGCTGGCGAGAATGATAGAAGGCGGAGAGGATGTAAAGTTCATAGCCAGGCGAATGGTCATCTTTGCCAGTGAGGATATCGGCAATGCCAATCCCAATGCATTATTGATGGCAAATAATACCTTTCAGTCGGTCAATATTATTGGATATCCAGAAAGCAGAATTATCTTATCTCAATGTGCTATTTACCTGTCTACTTCGGTAAAAAGCAATGCGTCTTATATGGCCATTGAGGATGCCTTAGCCATGGTGCATAAGAAAGGAGATTTACCAGTACCCTTGCATTTGCGCAATGCACCAACTAAGTTGATGAAAGAAATGAATTACGGCAAAGAATATCAATATGCCCATCAGTTTGAAAATAATTTTGTGTTGCAGGAATTTTTACCTGCCGAAATTTCCGGCACCCGTTTTTATTCACCCCAAAAAAATACACGCGAAGAAGAAATACGAAAATTTTTAAAGGAGAGATGGAAGGATATATATGGGTATTAAGGTTCAAGGTTCAAGGTTCAAGGTTCAAGGTTCAAGGTTCAAGGTTCAAGGTT
>CAZXSR010000027.1:0-14643 GCA_964643315.1 uncultured Ferruginibacter sp. | reverse complement strand
TGAACCTTGAACCTTGAACCTTGAACCTTGAACCTTGAACCTTGAACCTTGAACCAGTTTTTTACTAATTACCCCTTTCTTACCGGAGGAGCCATCACATTACCACATTTCTTACAACTTCGTTTATGCTCATCTGAGTAAAACCCTTCCATTACAGGTGGCAATTGTTTTACGATATCGGACACATGTAAATATTGCTCGTATAATTTTTCCCCACAGTTCTCGCAATACCACAAGAACCCGTCTTCTTCAGTTTCACGTACTTTTTCAATAACCAATCCTACCGTACCGGGTCCTCTTTGAGGTGAGTGTGGTGTCTTGGGGGGTAATAAAAACATATCACCCTCGTTGATGTGTATGTCACGAGGAACTCCATTATCAATAATTTTTACCACGATGTTTCCTTCAAGTTGATAATACAACTCCTCACTTTCATTGTAGTGATAATCTTTGCGTGAGTTTGGCCCACCAACTACCATCACTATAAAATTCTCTGCGTCTTTATAAACACACTGATTACCTACAGGAGGCTTCAGTAAATCGCGATGTTCATCAATCCATTTCTTTAAATTAAAAGGAGCTGATATGGCCATGGTATTTCAATTTGGCAACTAAGGTAATTATTTTTGCAGAACAGCGAAGTGATTTATTTACCTTTATACCATGCAATTTGAAATTCCTCATCAACTAGAAAATTATATCGGGGGCAAATGGTGTAAACCCAGCAATAACCAATATATTGATAATGTTAATCCTGCAACAGCTGAAGTATATGGATTAATACCGGACAGCAACGAATCTGATGTGCAAATGGCTGTGGATGCTGCCAAGCTAGCTTTCCCCTCTTGGTTGGTGATGCCCTCCGAAAAACGCTTTCAAATTTTAAATCGCATTGCGGAACTCATAGATATTCACCAGGATGAGTTGGCACTTGCTGAATGTAATGACAATGGTAAACCTCTATGGCTTTGCAAACAAGTGGATATTCCGCGTGCTTCATCCAACTTTCGTTTTTTTGCTACGGCCTGTTTGCATTTTGCATCAGAGAGTCATCATGCAGAAGGGGATTCCATTAACTATACATTACGTCAGCCTGTTGGTATTATAGGTTGTATTTCACCCTGGAATTTGCCGCTTTATTTATTTACATGGAAGATTGCGCCTGCTTTAGCTGCAGGCAATTGTGTGATAGCCAAACCATCCGAAGTAACTCCAGTGTCTGCTTTTTTATTAGCCAAAATTTGTCGTGAAGCAGGTTTGCCTGCAGGCGTTTTGAATATTATTCACGGCTCAGGACCATCATGTGGTGAAGCTATTGTGAAGCATCCATCAATCAAAGCGATTTCATTTACCGGAAGTACACGCGCAGGCGAACGTATTGCTTCGATTGCGGCCCCCATGTTTAAAAAACTATCACTTGAGTTGGGGGGTAAAAATCCCAACATCATTTTTTCCGATTGCGATTGGGATGCCATGATCAAAACAACCATTCGTTCTTCGTTCAGTAATCAAGGACAAATATGTTTATGCGGCAGTCGCATTTTAATTGAAGCACCTGTTTATGAGCAGTTTAAAACCGCATTTCTAGAGCGTGTGATAAAATTACAGGTTGGAGATCCCTTGCTGGATGCTTCACGCCAAGGGGCTGTAGTGAGTAAAATGCACTTCGATAAAGTAATGGGTTGTATAGAAAAAGCGAAGCAGGAAGGGGGAGTAATTCTTTGCGGTGGTTATGCAGTAAAGCCGGAGGGCAGATGTGCCAACGGATATTTCATTGCGCCAACAGTCATTGAAAACCTCGGACCCAACTGCACCACCAATACAGAAGAAATTTTCGGGCCGGTCGTTACCCTCCAAAAATTCCATTCAGAAGAAGAAGCTATTGCTCTTGCCAATGCCACTGAATATGGACTCGCTGCAACTATTTGGACACAGGATATTTCCAAAGCAAACAGAGTGGCTGTTTCATTGCAAAGCGGAATCGTGTGGGTGAATTGCTGGTTACATCGAGATTTGAGAACTCCATTCGGCGGTGTTAAAAACAGCGGAGTGGGAAGAGAAGGCGGATGGGAAGCAATGAGATTTTTTACTGAGCCAAAAAACATTTGTGTGCAGTACGGAACACAGCACTAACGTCTACGCATATACGTCTAAAAGCCCATCGGGCAGGTTAACATAAATAATTTTCTTTTTTGCATCCACTTCCTGCAAACTTTCTTCATGCAATGGAATATATGCTTCTTTGCCTTTATAGCGTATCGTGCATAGGATTTGGTGTGGCTGTTCAATCACTTCAAGTATTTCGCCCAAATCATTTTCGCCGTCTATCAAACGAAAGCCCAAAAAGCTGATGGGTGCTGACTTTGCCGAGAATTTTTTAAAGTCGGCTTCCAGCAACCATACCGATTTTGATGTCAGTTTTCGGGCAGCTTCAGGCGTATTGATTCCATCTAATTTGATGTAAATTTCTTCCTCAGATTTTATGCTTGTTTTTTCAATGAAGTAAGGAAGAAAACGATCGGTTTGTTCTTCTATGAAAACAACTTCCAGTCCTTTTAGCGAAGTTTTTTTACCAAGGTGATGCTGCAGAACAAGGTCACCTTTTAAACCATGGCTGGCAACCCATTTTCCTATTTTAAAATACTGTGACATGCGTCATTAATCTTTTTGCTGGGCACAAATTCTGCAACGAGGTTCGTATACATCTTTCTCTCCCAGTAAAACCTGATTCTCATCTGCTGTTTTACGATAGCTGATATTGGCGATATTGCCACACTGTACACAAATGGCATGCAGCTTGGTGATGTAATCTGCTTTGGCCAATAGATTTGGCATTTGGCCAAAAGGTTTACCAAGATAATCCATATCAAGTCCTGCTACAATGACACGGATTCCTTTTAGGGCAAGCGCTTCGCAAACATCTGTTATGCCTTCATCAAAAAACTGAGCTTCGTCAACACCCACTACATCAACGTCTTTAGCCAATTCAAGAATTTTTGACGAATTTTCAACAGGGGTAGACAGTATGGAATTGGTGTCATGGCTTACAATTTTGGTTTGATCATACCTAACGTCGATTTGGGGTTTGAAAATTTCCACTTTTAGGTTTGCAATTTTTACGCGTTTGAGACGGCGTATGAGTTCTTCAGTTTTACCGCTGAACATGCTGCCGCAGATCACCTCTATCCATCCTTTTCTTGCATCTTTTAATGTAGGTTCTATGAACATGTATCTTATTTTATCGTGGAGTTTGTATCTTTATGTTTTCATTGCAAAGATGAATGATTCAAAGCAACGTACAAAGAAAAATTATTTACAAAAAAAGCAGGTTTATACATGGAGCGTATTGAAACATTGTCCGATAAGTTAAGAGAGCAGCTGGCAAAGGGGGCAAGCATATCAGAATTGTTGATAACAGTGCACATGTTGCAATCGGAGTTGTTGCATCTGCAAAACACAGCACCTCAAGAGGTACAACCGGAAAAGGTTGCTTTTGATATTCCATTACAGTTTCCAACAGAGAATAAGGAGGATGTTCCGCAAATATCTACAGAGAAAGTAGTCATGGAACTTAAACTGGATGAGGAAGAGGTGGAAGCTGAAATTAACAAAATAAAGGCAGATGCCGGTTCACGAATGGCCGCAGGGGTGAAAAATCGACCTGCTGTTTTATTTGAGTTTATGGATGATATTCCCACATTGACTCAGCAGCAATCAACCAAGTCGGATGAGATACGCATTGCCAATGAGACTACATCATCCGAATCTATTAACGATGTTTTGGCAGAAACACCAATCAAGGATCTGAAAAAAGCCATCGGTATAAATGAGCGGTATATGTTTATCAATGAACTCTTTAATGGAGAAGAGGTGGCATTTGACCGGAGCTTAAAGACCATCAATGCTTTTGGTGCTTATGGTGAGGCGGACTTGTGGATTCGCAGAGAGTTGATTCACACGTATGGTTGGGATGAAAAAAAACCAATTGTAAAACAATTTTATCAGTTGGTAAGGAGACGTTTTTCTTCAATGTAATGCAGGATTTTTTCGCAGGCACCGGCGTTATTCTTTACATGAATGCCTGCATTTATTCCCATCTGCTTTCTTTTATTTTCATCATTTACGAGGGTATGCAGTAAGAGCAAACCTTCCTTTTTATTTGCACAGCTTTGTCCGGCATTACATTGTATGAGCGCTTTTGCCTCTTCAAATTTTTGATAATGAGGGCCAAAGACAACCGGTATGCCGTAAACAGCTGCTTCAAGTGTATTGTGAATACCTGCTGTGAATCCCCCACCAACGTATGCAATATGGCCATATCTGTATAAAGAGGACAGCATTCCTATGGAGTCTATAATGAGCAAATTGGATTTGGGTGTAACAACCCCTGAAGATTTTACCAGTGAGTAGCGCTGGGAGTGTGTAAATAGGTTTTCAATGCGTCGGGAGTTAGTTTCATTTACTTCATGAGGGGCAATAATTAAGCAGTTGTTGGGAGATGAACTCATCCATGCTGCCAGTAATTTTTCATCTGGTTCCCAGGTGCTGCCTGCAACAATACAAATTCTTTTTCCGATAAATTGTTCAATATAATCAATGTCTTTTCGCTGAGAGGCAATTGCCATTACCCTGTCATAACGGGTATCGCCACTCATACTCATTTTTTCATTAATGACAATTTTTTGCAACAGAGATATGGAAGATTCGTTTTGTACAAACAAATGATCAAAGCCATTCAAAGCCATGCGCCAAAGCTTTCCATAAGATTTAAAAAAAGGCTGATCTGCCCTGAAAATACCGGATATCAATAACAATGGCGTCCCTTTTTTTTGAATTGCAAACAAATGATTCATCCAGTACTCGTATTTAACCCATAGCACCAATGCAGGATTTATGCGATTAACAAATTGATCGGCATTTCGCGGAGTGTCCAATGGTAAATAAAGTACCGCATCTGCGATGGTATTTTTTTTTTGCTGTTCATAACCGCTTGCAGAAAAAAAGCTGATCACCAATGGATAAGCAGGATATTTTTTTTTCAATGCTTCTGCGAGTGGTCGACCTTGTTCAAATTCACCCAAGCTTGCACAATGCATCCAAATGGTTTTTTCTTTGAATGAAATATCCCTTTGTTCTTTTACTCCAATGATACGATTCTTGGCTTTTTGATTAAACAAAGCAGCTGCCCTCATCCCGAAACCAAGGACTTGGATAACTGTATTATATAATAAGTAAGGAAGAATCTGCATTACGTGGCAAAAATAGCCAATTACATCATGGATTGCTCCTGTTTTTAGCCCTCATTTTGCACTCAAAATCATATATTTGCGAGCATTTCGCAAAATCGAAATGTAATTTATTTTTATATGAAGTCACTACAAATGGTTGACACCCGCAGCCAATACCTCCGCATAAAAGAGGAGGTAGATGCGGCAGTCATTGCGGTTATGGAAAGCTCGCAATTTATCGGCGGAAAGGTTGTTGCTGATTTTGCAAATAACTTGGCTAAATACCATGGAAGCAAGCATGCAATTACATGTGCCAATGGCACCGATGCCCTGCAAATTGCCATGATGGCTTTGGGAATAGGCAGGGGGGATGAAGTTATTACTCCTTCTTTCACATATATAGCTACCGTAGAGGTGGCAGCTTTGTTGGGTATTAAACCTGTTTTCGTTGATGTAGATCCACGTACATTTTGCATGGATCCAATGGCAATTGAAAAGGCCATTACAAAAAAAACAAAGGCTATAGTACCAGTTCATCTATATGGTCACGCTGCTGATATGGAGACAATCATGCGCTTAGCTCAAAAACACAACCTATTTGTCATTGAAGATAATGCGCAGGCTATTGGTTCAGATGTCTACTATTCAGATGGAACAACACGCAAAACAGGAAGTATAGGCCATATTGGCTGTACATCTTTTTATCCTTCAAAAAATTTGGGTGCTTATGGCGATGGTGGGGCGATGTTTACGAATGATGATGCCCTAGCTGATAAACTCAGAATGATTGCCTCACACGGACAAAGTCGTCGTTATTATCATGATGTGGTAGGATGCAATTCCCGACTGGATGCCATGCAAGCAGCTATTTTGGATATCAAATTAAGGCACCTGGATGAATACATCACAGCACGCAGAAGCGCAGCTGATTTTTATGACAACACATTTGCAGGGCATGCAGATCTGGATGTTCCTGTCCGCGAAAAAAATTGCAAACATGTTTTTCATCAATACACATTGATTGTAAAGAATGGCTCACGTGATGCATTGGCAGCTTATTTGCAGGAAAAAGGAGTTCCCAACATGATTTATTATCCTGTGCCTGCGCATCGTCAGAAAATGTTTGATGGATTAGTGACAGAAACTGCTGAGCTACCTGTAACAGATTGGCTTACAGAGAGAGTCATTTCTTTGCCAATCCATACAGAGTTGGAGCAAGATCAGCTGGAATTTATTACAAAATCTGTGCTGGATTTTTTTAAGCTTTAAATAAATGAAATTATGAAGATAGCAGTTGTAGGAACAGGATATGTGGGCTTGGTTACAGGCACTTGTTTTGCTGAAACAGGCAATCATGTAATTTGTGTTGATATAGATAAATCCAAGGTAAATAAATTATCCGGTGGTCAAATAACGATATTTGAGCCTGGGCTTGAAAAGTTATTTCTTCGCAATCAGAAAGAGGGGCGTCTGTCTTTTACCACCTCACTTGAAGAGGCCATTGCAGGAGCAAAAGTGATTTTTTTGGCATTACCTACTCCGCCCGGAGAAGATGGAAGTGCTGATTTATCATACATATTGGGAGTTGCAAAGCAATTGGGTACGATGCTTAAGCCCGGAGATTATAAGGTGGTTGTTGATAAGAGCACGGTGCCTGTAGGCACTGCAGAAAAAGTGAAAAATGCAATTTTAAAAAATGCTACATCAGATATTTCAGACAGTTTTGATGTGGTAAGTAATCCTGAATTTTTACGTGAAGGCGTTGCTGTTGAGGACTTTATGAAACCAGACAGGGTGGTTATTGGGACCCAATCCGAAAAAGCCCGTAAAGTGATGGGCGACTTATATGCTCCTTTTGTTCGACAGGGCAATCCTGTTATCTACATGGATGAAGCATCTGCTGAACTTACCAAATATGCTGCCAATTCATTTCTTGCTGTCAAAATCAGCTTCATGAACGAGATAGCGCAACTATGCGAACGATTGGGCGCAGATGTTGATATGGTTCGTCGGGGAATAGGAAGTGATGAGAGAATAGGTAAGCGATTTTTGTTTCCGGGAATCGGATATGGAGGAAGTTGTTTTCCGAAGGATGTTCAGGCGCTATCCAAATCTTCAAATGAAGTTGAATACAACTTTCGTATACTCGATGCCGTTATGGAGGTGAATTCGCTCCAAAAGCTGCATTTGATTCCTAAAATTGAAAATTATTTTGAAAATAATTTGAATGGAAAGCATTTTGCCATCTGGGGTTTAGCTTTTAAACCCAATACAGATGATATTCGCGAAGCTCCTGCATTTTATATGATAGATGCATTGATTGAAAAAGGTGCAACAGTTGCTGTTTACGATCCTGAAGCTATTCAAAATTCCAAAGCTGTTTTAGGCAACAAGGTGCGTTTTGCCGAAAATCAATATGATGCTCTTGAAAATGCAGACGCGCTGATCATTGCTACTGAATGGAATGAATTTAGAACACCTGATTTTGAGCAAGTTTTAGCTAAATTGAAACACAAAGCCATTTTTGATGGTAGAAATTTATTTGACCTGATTACGATGGAGCAATCAGGGTTTCATTATGAAAGTGTTGGAAGAAGAACCATAACCCATAGCTAAATATAAACCAGTGCAAAAAAAACGTGTATTAATTACAGGAGCTGCCGGATTTTTGGGATCTCACCTTTGTGATCGTTTTATCAAAGAAGGTTATGAAGTGATAGGAATGGACAACTTAATAACCGGTGATTTAAAAAACATAGAACATCTTTTTCCCAACAAAGATTTTCAGTTTTATCATCATGATGTTTCTACGTTTATACATGTACCCGGTCATTTGGATTATATTCTTCATTTCGCATCCCCTGCAAGTCCGATAGATTATCTTAAGATCCCGATTCAGACACTTAAGGTGGGTTCTTTGGGAACACACAATTGTTTGGGTTTGGCTTTGGCTAAAAAAGCAAGAATTCTTGTGGCAAGCACCAGTGAGGTATATGGGGATCCGCTTGTTCATCCTCAAAATGAATCTTATTGGGGAAATGTAAATCCTGTTGGTCCACGGGGTGTGTACGACGAAGCCAAACGTTTTCAGGAAGCCATGACGATGGCTTACCATACTTTTCATCAACTGGATACCCGTATTGTTCGTATATTCAATACATACGGCCCCCGCATGCGCCTCAACGACGGCAGAGCATTGCCTGCTTTTATTGGACAGGCCTTGCGTGGCGAAGATCTTACCGTGTTCGGTGACGGTTCTCAAACACGTAGTTTTTGCTATGTGGATGATTTAATCGAAGGTATTTATCGTTTATTGATGAGCGATTATGTGCATCCGGTAAATATTGGTAACCCTGATGAAATTTCACTGAAAGATTTTGCTGATGAAATTTTAAAGCTTACCGGTTCCACACAGAAAATCACATTCAAGCCATTGCCGGTAGATGATCCCAAGCAGCGGCAACCGGACATTTCTAAAGCAAAAGAAATTTTAGGATGGGAACCAAAAGTAGACAGAGCATCGGGATTGAAAATTACTTTTGATTATTTTAAAACCCTCACACCAGAGGAATTGAAAAAACAACCTTTAGAATTCAAGAGCAGAAATTACGCGTAAAATTCAACTATGTTGTATCCATCCCTTTTGAATAAAGAAAATTCACTGGCCGTTATTGGTCTTGGCTACGTTGGTTTGCCCATTGCACTCGAATTTGCAAAAAAAATAAAAGTCATCGGCTTCGACATCAATCAATCTCGCGTTGAAATGATGCGCAACAAGATCGATCCCAGCCAGGAACTCGAATCTCATGCATTCGAAGGATGTGACATTGAATTTACGAGTGATCTTGAAATATTGAAAAAAGCGAAATTTTTTATAGTAGCTGTCCCTACGCCGGTAGATGCGCACAACGTACCCGATCTGATTCCTGTTCAGCGCGCAAGTGAAACGATTGGAAAAGTCATCAAAAAGGGAGATTATGTGGTATTCGAAAGTACAGTTTATCCGGGTTGTACAGAGGAGGACTGCGTTCCCATCATTGAAAAAATTTCCGGCTTGAAAATGAATGTCGATTACAAAATCGGCTATTCTCCTGAAAGAATTAACCCGGGCGATAAAGAGCACACCATTACTTCTATCACAAAAGTGGTAAGTGGTTGTTGTGCCGAGAGCCTGGACACCATTGCCAAAGTGTATGAATTGGTTGTAAAAGCAGGTGTTCACCGCGCTTCTTCCATTAAGGTAGCAGAAGCAGCCAAGATCATTGAAAATACACAACGCGATTTGAATATCGCTTTGATGAATGAACTTTCGATTATTTTCGATAGAATGAACATTAATACTTTTGAAGTGCTCGAAGCGGCGGGAACGAAATGGAATTTTCTGAAATTCCAGCCCGGACTTGTAGGTGGCCACTGTATTGGTGTTGATCCTTATTATTTGACTTACAAAGCACAAAAACTGGGATATGACAGTCAGGTGATTTTAGCTGGACGTACCATTAATGACGGTATGGCTGGTTATGTGGCCAAAAAAGTATTACAACATATCATACAGCACAATGGCAATGTAAAACAGAGTAAAGTGTTGGTGATGGGGGCTACTTTTAAAGAAAATGTAAGTGATATTCGTAACAGCAAAGTTGCAGATGTGGTAAATGAACTACGTTCGTTTTCATTGAATGTACACGTTACTGATCCGCATGCAAATAGCGAGGAACTTAAACATGAGTATGGGTTTGGATTAACAAACAATCTTGACAAAGATTATGATGCCATCATCGTTACGGTTCCTCATGCTCTGTATCGCTCTTTGGATGACAACTATTTTTTGAACATTTCCAAAGAGACGGCACTCATTGCAGATTTAAAAGGGATATACCGAAATAAAATTCAATCAAGAAATTATTGGTCACTGTAATAAATGATTATGTCTGATTCAATTTTTCATGATACTCCATTAAATGAAAAGTCATTTTTAGTTACAGGTGGCGCCGGTTTCATTGGAAGCCATATTGCCGAATATTTATTGAAAAATGGTGCCCAAAAAGTAAGGGTGCTGGATAATATGGTCAATGGTTTTGAAAGAAATCTTGACGTGCTTCGCAGTTATTCGGGCTTCGAATTTTTACATGGAGATATTAGAAATGTTGAAACCTGTATGGAGGCATGCGAGGGAATAGATTATGTAAGTCATCAGGCAGCGTTGGGCTCGGTGCCACGCTCTATCAAAGAGCCGTTGTATTTTAATGAAGTGAATGTGGGTGGGTTTGTAAATATGCTGCATGCTGCCATACAACAAAAAGTGAAAAGCTTCGTGTATGCGTCATCGTCATCGGTATATGGAGATGAACCTACACTACCTAAATTGGAATCGCGTGTAGGCAAATGCTTATCGCCTTATGCCGCCACCAAAAAAACCAATGAGTTGTATGCACAGGTTTTTGCTGATGTATATGATATGAAATTGATGGGCTTCAGGTATTTCAATATTTTTGGCCCACGCCAGGATCCTGATGGACCCTACGCTGCAGTGATACCCTTGTTTGTAAAAGGGATCATGAAAAAAACACCTGTATATATTAATGGAGATGGAGAGCAAACCCGCGATTTTACTTATGTAGACAATGCTGTGCAGGTTAATGTAAGAGGTATGCTGACAACTAATGAACACGCATTTAATAAAGTGTATAATGTGGCCATTGGAGAAAGATGCTCGGTAAATCAATTATTTGAATCATGCGGTGCTCAATTACAAAGCGATTGGAAAGCTACGTACCGTGAGCCAAGAGCCGGAGACATTCGTGATTCATTGGCCGATATTTCATTGGCAGAAAAAGAATTGGGATACAAGCCATCGAAAAAATTCAATGAGGGATTGATTCAAACAATACAATATTTTAAAGAAGTTTATTCATAACAGGTAATTTATGCCATTCATTAAAACAGAGATAAAAGGGCTGTTGATTTTTGAGCCGATAGTTCATGGTGACAGTCGCGGTTATTTTTTTGAAAGCTACAATCAAAATACATGTGCACAGGATGACGTGAACACGGTTTTTGTACAGGATAATCAGGCACGTTCCATATATGGCGTGATACGCGGATTGCACTACCAATTGAATCCACGCGCACAAACGAAATTTATTCGTGTTTTAAGTGGAACTATTTTAGATGTAGCAGTAGATATTCGAAAAGGATCTCCAACATATGGAAAGCACGTAGCTATCGAACTTTCTGCAGAAAACAAAAGACAGTTATTTATTCCCCACGGCTTTGCACATGGATATGCCGTATTGAGTGAAACTGCCGAGGTTTTTTACAAATGCGACGAGTTTTACAGTAAAGAACTTGAGGGGGGTATTTATTTTGCAGACCCCGCTTTGGGCATAGACTGGAAGATTCCAGAAGATAAAAGAATCATTAGCGATAAAGATAGGCAACAATTAATGTTTGCTGATTGTAAAAATAACTTTGAATTTATCTAATCAAGTGAAAAAATCTTTGACCATTTGGATTACCGGTGCATTGGGGCAACTTGGCAATGAATTGCGTGAGTTGAGTGTACAACATCCCGGTTGTACTTTTTTATTTACAGACAGAGAGGATTTGCCCATAGAAGATGAGCAAGCGGTTCAAAATTATTTTGAATCTCATGCAATCGATTATTGCATCAATGCTGCGGCTTATACAGCAGTGGATGCTGCCGAGGCGGAAAAAGAAACAGCTTATTTAATCAATGCTACTGCGGTGGGATATCTGGCAAAAGCATGCAAAAAACACAGCGCTAAATTCATACATATCTCAACCGATTACGTTTTTGATGGTACCAATGCCAATGGATATGAGCCTTATGATGCACCGGGTCCGCAAAATGTATATGGGGCTTCTAAACTTGCAGGGGAATTACAAGCGATTAAAGATAACAGAGACTCCCTAATCATTCGGACCTCATGGGTATACAGTTCATTTGGTAAAAATTTTGTCAAAACCATGATGAGACTGATGCAGGAGAAAAAAGAAATTTCGGTGGTGAATGATCAGATTGGAAGACCTACTTATGCTGCCGATTTGGCAAAGGCGATTTTTTCAATCGTTTTTAATACTGAGGATTTTATTCCCGGAATTTTTCACTTTTCAAATCAAGGAGTCATCTCATGGTATGATTTTGCCATAGCGATTCGTGAAAATGGAAAATACAAATGTAAAGTACATCCCATTGCCAGTTCCGAATATCCTACACCGGCAAAACGTCCGGCTTACTCCATACTCAAAACAGACAAGATAGAAAAAGTGTACAGCATCCAAATTCCCAATTGGAGGGAGAGTTTGGATCACTGTATGCAAATACTATTGAATTCCTGATTATACAATAAACTACATGCAAATTTTTCAGGGGGAAAGCCGAATCATCGTTACTTGTAGTCACCGCATGGCTCCTTTTCTGGAAAAAGAAGTACGGGCATTGGATTACATACCCAATCGTGTTTTCAAAACAGGAGTTGAACTTACAGGCGATATGAGCGATTGCATCCGATTGAACCTGCATTTATTTTGCGCTGGTCAGGTGTTGTTTTTACTGCGCACTTTCCAGGTTAGAAATGCAGATGAATTGTACCATGCCGTGTTTGAAATGCCCTGGGAAAAAATCATACCCATTGACGAATTCTTTTCAGTGACTTGCAATGTTCGCAATGAAACCATTACAAATGAGTTGTTTGTAAACATGCGTGTAAAAGATGCTATTGCTGATCGTTTTCGCAAACAAACAGGAAACAGACCTAACTCCGGAGCAGGATATCAGGGAGCTGTGGTGCATGTGTATTGGCAGGAGGATCGGGCCGATATTTATCTGGACACCAGCGGAGAAACATTGTCAAAGCATGGCTATAGAAAGATACCGGGTAAAGCACCAATGATGGAATCACTGGCATCGGCTGTTATCCTTTCAGGCAAATGGGAGAGAGGCCATTCTTTTGTAAATCCCATGTGCGGGTCGGGAACATTGGCTATTGAAGCGGCTTTGATGGCTACCAATCGAGCACCCGGATTGTTTCGTCATAATTATGCCTTTATGCATTTGAAGGATTATGATGACAGTGTGTATCGCTATGCGTACAAGCAAATGGAGAAAAAAATTGAAGGTCGAAAAGATATCACTATAGTTGCAAGTGACATTCGCAAAGACGCGGTTGATATATCACAGATAAATGCCGAACTCGCAGGTGTTGCAGACATGATTCGATTTGAGGAGTGTGATTTTTATGATACTACAGTGCCTGATCAACATAAAGGCGCCATTTATTTCAATCCGGAGTACGGTGATCGTTTAGGTGTTGAAATTGAATTGCAGGAAACCTATGCACGCATGGGAGACTTCTTAAAGAAAAAAGCTGCCGGTTATTGGGGATATATATTCACAGGTAACCTTGAACTCGCAAAAAAAATCGGATTAAAAGCTACAAGACGCATCGAGTTCTTTAATGGAAAAATAGATTGTCGTTTGCTGGAGTATGAGATGTATGAGGGGAAGAAAGAAGGTTCAAGAGATTGAGGAGTGGTTTAATTTTAGTTTAATTGGGGTTTAAAAAGTTTAATGGATTATTGTAAGAATTTCTTCATTGCGTCTCTGCGATTCTTTGCGCCTTTGCGCGAAATAAATAAAGAACTTTGGTTAGTAGTCAATTCAATGCATAGAAAACAGTAATTACTAACTCAAACCATCTACCTTTATTGCTCAATTCATTTTCATGTCAATAGGCAATAAGCGTTGGTTGATCTTTCTGGTTATTCTTTATTTTTTGAGTTCATGCACAGTTACCAATAATTTCTATGTAAACAGTGCCATCCCAGCAAAAAAGGGAGATCCTGATGTTTATGTTGGAATCAGCAATGGCTATAAACCCAAACCCGATTCAGGTGAATTTTCCAGATCTTATATTATTGCAGGCGGTGCTCAAATAGCCATTACAAAAAGTGAAAAAACAAATGTAAGGGCTGCGGTACATGTCTGCGAATTATTTACCGGGATAGGTGCAAGGGCAGGTATTCAACAATCTTTTTTTAAAAGAAGTTCCGATTTCAATATCGCATTGGGTGTGGATTTTGGATTTGCTACTTCCAAGGACTCAACAAAAAATATTTTCAATGATTCGATGCATGCCGTTTCGAATAAAATCAACAATACGCTCAACATGGATTTTTTTGTACCGATTTCATTTCGCCTTTCGGAAAACAGCCAACTCACTATCACCCCGAGATACAGCTATACAAAGGTTCGCATTAGAAATAATGTAAGTGGTCCCAATCAGAAAAGTCATAATGTCTATTTCCCGGCACTTAGTGTAGGTTATAGATATAAATACCTCTACTTTGAATCATCTATCTTACAATTACAAAACAAGCTGGTGCCATTTTT
>CAZXSR010000026.1:0-16508 GCA_964643315.1 uncultured Ferruginibacter sp. | reverse complement strand
GGGCACTTACATGTTGCAGTATCGTCAAAACGGCAAGATACAAAGCAGGAAGGTGATGAAATATTGAATAACCTCGTTCTCTTCGAATAAAAAACCCCGGCTTTAGTCGGGGTTTTTTAAATGTTTGTTGGGTTACTAGGATTCGAACCTAGACAGACAGAATCAAAATCTGTAGTGCTACCGTTACACCATAACCCAATCCTGATTCCCATATTATGGGATTGCAAAAATACAGTTTTATCGTTTTTCAGCAAAAGTTTTTTAAAACCTATTCGGAGATATCTTCCTGATCTTTCATTTGTTTAATTAAATCAAGGGCTTCAGACACTACATCGCACATGATTGTTACCAGAGAGCCGGGTTTCGCTGTTTTGTAGGCAAACTGAATGGCTTCTTTTTCATTATAAATGATCTCTATGGGAATTTCTTTCGTCTTTGTTTCATTGATACCCTGAACCAGCAATTCAACAATTTCTTCTGCAGAGCGTCCTCTCAGATTTTTATCCTGCCGAATAATGATTTCATCAAAATACCGGCCGGATATTCTGCCCAGTTCTTTGATATCATCATCCCTTCTATCACCGGTTCCGCTGATGATTCCAACTTTAGGAGTGCCATCAAGTTTGCTGACAAAATCGCATAGTAATTTCAAACCTGCCGGATTGTGCGCAAAGTCAACCAGGAATTTAAAATGCTTAAACTGAAACATGTTCAATCGTCCGGGTGTTTGCGTGATTGAAGGTGCAAATGTTTGCAGAGCCAATTTCAAATCATCAATGCCTATTTTGCGCCACAAGAATGCACTCAAGACTGCAGGCAGGCAATTCATGATATTATGAAGCGCCTTTCCTCCGTAGGTGATGGGTACATCGGCTGATTTGATCACACGTAATTTCCAGGTGCCTTTCATAATGGTAATGTATCCATTTTCATATACGGAAGCATAACCGCCATTTTTACAATGTTGTATAATGCGAGGATTACTTTCATCCATGCTAAACAGGGCAATATTGCACTTCAGTCCATCTTTCATGTTAAAAACGAGATCATCATCGGCGTTTAATATGGCATACCCATGTGGGAAAACGGTTTCAGGAACAACCGCTTTTACTTTTGCCATTTGCTCTAATGTGTCAATGCCCCCCAGTCCTATATGATCGGCACTGATATTTGTCACAATTGCCACATCACAATGTTGAAAAGCAAGTCCGTTTTTTAAAATTCCTCCACGGGCACACTCGAGTACTGCAAAATCTACTGTCGGATCTTTTAATACAAACTGTGCCGAAATAGGGCCAGTGCAATCTCCTTTCATCATCAACTGATTTTGTATATACACACCATCGCTTGTCGTGTATCCCACTTTATAACCGGCTGTCTTTACAATATGTGCGGTTAATCTGGTTGTTGTAGTTTTTCCGTTTGTGCCCGTAACAGAAATGATGGGAATTAGTCCGGTACTTCCTTTTGGGAATAGCATATCCACAACGGGTTCGGCCACGTTTCTTGGTAAACCCTCTGATGGATCTATGTGCATTCTAAATCCTGGTGCCGCATTCACTTCCAAAATACATCCTCCATTTTCTGATACAGGTGTACGCAAATCTGTTGCCATGATGTCGATACCACATATATCCAGCCCAACAATTTTGGCTATTCGCTCACACATCATAATGTTGGCTGGGTGCACTTCATCGGTAACATCAGTACTTGTACCTCCGGTAGATAGATTGGCGGTTGGTTTCAGTAATACCAGCTCGCCTGCAGCGGGTATCGTTTGCAATGTATATCCTTTATCGTCCAGCATTTTTTGGGTAAATGCGTCAATGGTTATTTGTGTAAGTACTTTTTCGTGTCCATAGCCGCGACGGGGATCCTGGTTGGTTATGTGAATGAGCTCTTCAATCGAATGTTTTCCATCTCCACTAACGGCAGCGGGTGTACGAAGTGCTGCACATATGAATTTATAGTTGATGACCAATATCCTGAAATCAAAACCGGTGATGAATCGCTCTACAATCACTGAACGGCTGTATTCTTTTGCGGCGGCAAATGCAGTGATTGCTTGATCCCAGTTGGTGATATTGGTGGTATTCCCTTTTCCGTGATTACCGTCTATGGGTTTAATGACAATCGGGTATCCAATACGGTCTATAGCATCTTTCAATCCCTCTTCTGTTCTGATGACATCGCCTTTAGGTACAGGAATTTCTGCTGCATTAAGCAGGTTCTTCGTTTCTTCTTTATCGCATGCAATATCTACGGCAATGTTGCTTGTAGTGCTTGCAATCGTTGCACGAATGCGTTTTTGATGTACTCCATATCCCAATTGCACCAGTGATTGCTTATTGAGTCTGATGAATGGAATACCACGACGAGTGGCCTCTTCAACAATGCAGCCGGTACTGGGTCCCAAACGATAATCTTCTCTGATTTCACGCAAACGCATAATATCATTTTGAAGATCATAGGAAGTCCCATCTATTAAAGATTGCGCAATAGCTACAGATGCCTTGGCTGTGTAGATGCCGGCTTCTTCTTCGAGATAGCTGAAACAAACATAATATTCGCCATCTTTTCCGGTACTGCGTGTGCGGCCAAATCCTGTTTCCATTCCTGCAAGGGTTTGTAACTCCAGGGCAATATGCTCTATGACATGCCCCATCCATGTGCCCTCTGTTACACGTTCAAAAAAACCACCTCGTTTTCCTACACTGCACCTATGCTCAACCATGGTAGGAAACATATTTTCAAGTCTTTCTTTAAATCCATCGATGGAGTTGGTTGGTCTTTGTTCCATTTCTTCCAGATCCAGCTTCATTTGTATGAGCTTGGTTCTTCGAACACTCCAGTAGTTCGGACCTCTCAGAACTTTTATTTCTTTGATTTGCATATGCTTATTGGTATTTATGGGAATTTTGCATTGAATAAAAATCAATCAAGAATCCCTAAAGTATAACATTCGATCCGACTTGCAAAAACAAAATTTTAGGATGGAAAAAAGAGAAGAATTGACTTAATTTTGACACTCTATATTATAATTATGCCAACACCAAAAGGGAAACTCATTGCCATTGGAGGCGCCGAAGACAAAGGCACCAATCTGGAAACAGGAGAGATTCAACGCAATAACCTTAATTTTTTTGAGCTTGGAATTCTTAAAAGACTTGTAAAAGAAGTAGGAGGTAAAGACAAGCGAATAGAAGTTATTACCACAGCAAGCATGATTCCTGTTGAGGTAGGGGAGAATTATTTGGATGCATTCGGAAAAATAGGATGCATTAATGTGGGAGTGATGAATATTAGAAGCCGTACAGATGCCATGGAGGAAACTTATGTTGAGCGGCTTCGTTTATGCGATGGCGTTATGTTCAGTGGAGGAAATCAGTTGAGGTTGACGAGCACATTTGGCGGAACAGAATTTTACAAATTACTCATGAAGCGTTATCATGAAGAAAGTGGTTTTTTAATTGGCGGAACCTCTGCAGGAGCCATGGCTATGAGTAATACCATGATATACGAAGGCAATGCAACCAGAGCGCATTTAAAAGGAGAAGTAAAAATTACAACTGGTTTAGCATTGATGGATAATGTGATCTTCGATTCTCATTTTGAGAAAAGAGGAAGGTTTGGCAGATTGGCTCAGGCAGTTGCTGCAAATCCTTCCTGCATTGGAATTGGTTTGGGAGAAGATACCGGTATGCTTATCACTGATGGAAATAAAATGGAGGCCATTGGCAGCGGATTGGTAATGATCATTGATGGACACGACATTCGTTTCAGCAATATTGCCGATATTCCGGATGGCAATCCCATTAGCATCGAAAATTTGAAAGTGCATTTCTGCGAAAACGGGAATGGCTACAACATTAATGAAAGAAAATTTGTTCCGGAGGTAAATGAAACTCTTGCGAGCAAATAATCAAACCACTTTTTGTTTTTTTCAGTCAATTAATTGGCCTGCGCAGTATTGGTTCGACAGCTGTTTTACTGAATTGCTATCAGATAATAATTCTTTTTCCCTACTTGTATCAATACATATTTGTCATGTAGCAAATGTTTCGGCTCTACCATTAATTGCAGATCTGTAATCTTTTCCCTGTTTATACTAACACCACCGTTTAGCAACATTTTTCTGGCAGCACCTTTGCTTTCAAAAATATTGTTCTCTGTCAGGAAACTCAGAATTTCCACTCCGTTTTGCAGTTTCGAGCTTTCGTAATTTGTCTTAACAATACCCTCCATCGACTCAAGGTCCTCAATGGTTAAGCTCTCAACCGGTGCTTTTGTGTTGGAGAATAATTTTTGTGTGGTATCAATGGCTTTTGTTAGCTCATCCGCTCCGTGTACAAACGCGGTTAATTCTGCAGCCAGTCTTTTTTGCAATATGCGTTCAGCCGGATTAGCCTTATGTGCTTCAATCAATTCGTCGATTGTTGCTTTATCCAAAAAAGTAAAAATCTTAATCCAGTCTTCCGCATCGGCATCCGTGGCATTTAACCAAAACTGATAAAACTGATAAGGACTGGTTTTAACGGGATCAAGCCATACATTTCCTTTTTCTGTTTTTCCAAATTTACCGCCATCCGATTTCTTGATGAGCGGACAGGTAAATGCAAATGCCTCACCACCATTTTTCCGACGAATTAATTCAGTGCCGGTAACAATATTCCCCCACTGATCGCTCCCGCCCATTTGAAGCTTGCATTGTTTATTTTGATAGAGCCAGTAAAAATCATAACCCTGGACCAATTGATAAGTAAACTCAGTAAAGGACATGCCGTTTTCCCCTTCCAGTCTTTTCTTCACACTGTCCTTTGCCATCATGTAGTTGACAGTAATATGTTTGCCTGCATCGCGAATGAAATCTAAAAAACTGATTCCTTGAAACCAATCATAATTATTGACCAACTCAGCTGCATTGGGTGATGAAGAATCAAAATTTAAAAACTTTTCCAACTGCGATTTTACACCTTCCTGGTTTTTACGCAATTCTTCAATACTGAGCATATTTCTTTCTTCACTTTTACCACTAGGGTCGCCTACCATACCGGTAGCACCACCCACAAGCGCGATGGGTTTGTGCCCGGCTTTTTGTAGATGCACCAACAATAAAATAGGCACTAAGCTTCCGATATGCAAACTGTCGGCTGTAGGATCAAATCCCACATAACCACTGGTCATTTCTTTGTTTAATTGCTCATCCGTACCCGGCATTATATCTTGAATCATCCCACGCCAGGTCAACTCCTGTAAAAATGCATTTGTCATAACTACTTTCTTGAAATGCAAATTTGCTGAAAAAACTTCAGTTTGAAGAGAAATGTTGATCAATAAGATATATAAGGATTTTATGTGGGTAAATTTCCGGTTTTTGTGATATAAATTTCACTTTTAGAAAGTCTCAATGTAGTAAGTTTGCTTGGCTTCGTTGTACCTTTGTTCCTACTTATTTTAAACAACAATGAATCGAATCTTCAAAATAATAGGGATTTTATCATGGGTATTTTTTTTGATCATTTTCTCTCCATCATCCAAAGCCCAGTTTCGCAAGTACTCCAACGAATTTTTAAGTATCGGTGCAGGTGCACGAGCGCTCTCCATGGGTAATGCACAAATCGCATCGGTTAATGATGCCACTGCAGGTTATTGGAACCCGGCAGGATTATCAGAAGTAAAAGATTATCCCATGGCTTTGCTGATGCACGCAGATTATTTTGCAGGCATTGCCAAATATGATTATGGTGCCTTGGCATTGCCACTCAGTAATAATAAACGCACACTCGGGTTATCTATTTTACGATTTGCAGTAGATGATATTCCTAATACTTTATTTTTGGTTGAGCCCGATGGAAGTATTAACTACAACAACATCCAGTCTTTTTCTTCGGCAGATTATGCTTTTTTATTTTCTTATGCACAGAAAATTAAAGAAGACGAAAACCACTCATTGTCCTTTGGTGGCTCTGCAAAAATTGTTTACCGGAAAGTGGGGTCGTTTGCCAATGCATGGGGTTTTGGATTAGATGCAGGTGTTCAGTATCGCACAGGCAAATGGCAGTTGGCCGCTATGGCAAGAGATGTGAGCACCACATTCAACGCTTGGTCTTTTCATTTTACCGAAAAAGAAAAGCAAGCACTCTATTTAACCAATAATGATATTCCTTTAAAATCAACTGAAATGACCGCTCCCAAACTAATATTGGGTGTGGCTCGTAGCTTCAGCTTCGGTAAATCTTTTTCATTATTATCAGAAGCCAACATTGATCTAAGCTTCGATGGCAAGCGCAACACTATCATTTCATCAAAGGCGCTCAGTGCAGATCCTCGCTTGGGTATGGAACTTGCATATAACAACAATATTTTCATACGTGTCGGTATAGGAAATTTCCAGAGAGCCCTGGCAGATGAGGATACCTTAAATCAAAAAAAAGTATGGATATATCAACCATCAGTTGGAGCAGGTTTTCGTATCAATCAGGTAACCATTGATTACGCATTCAGTAATCTCGCCAATCAGCAAAATCCTTTGTATTCACATATATTTTCTTTGAAAATGATTTTGAATAAAAAAGAAAAGAAGTGATGATGGATTTTTCGAATTCAAAAGTAAAAAGTAAAAATGCAAAAATGATAATGTAAAATGCAAAAGTAAAAATGCAAAAGCCAAAAATCAAAATGGAGAAACTAAATTGTACTTTCTATTATTTAATTGTATCTGTTTAGGGAAAACCACTTCTTACTTTTGGTTTTGACTTTTTTAATTCTAACTTCTAACTTTTGTCTTTTTAATTAATTTAACAGAATACATTATGCTCCGTATTTTTTATATCATATCGTTTTTCTCTATCGCAACAATCGCATCTGCACAACTAAATAATGCATGGATCGACTACAGCAAAACGTATTATAAATTCAAGCTGGCATCAAATAAGATTTGCAGAATCTCGCAATCTACTTTGGCAAATGCGGGTCTGGCCTCAGTTAATGCTGATCATTTTCAACTCTGGCGCAACGGCTCCGAGGTGCGCATCTTCACTTCCGTCAGCAATGCCCCTTTGGGCAGTGCCGACTTTATTGAATTTGCTGCTCAATTCAACGATGGTAAAGTGGATAATGAACTTTATCGCAATCCCGATTTTCAACTGGCAGATAAATATTCGCTGGAAACCGATACCTCTACTTATTTTCTTACTGTAAATACCACAACTCCCAATCTTCGTTTTCAATCTATTGTTAATAATGCACCATCCACACAAACACCGGATGCTTTTTTCATGCGCAAAGCTGAAAAGTATTATAAAGATGATATCAACCGTGGTGATGCACGTTCTTTGGGTGAGTTAGTGTATAGCTCTTCTTATGACATGGGCGAGGGTTGGTCTACCGGATGGATAGAATCATGTTGTTCTCTTGACAAAACTTTCCCTGACTTACATGTATACAACGGAGCACCTGCCAACAGCATGGCTTTAAATGTAAATCTGGCAGGAATCAGTGCCAATAACAGATCCATCAGCATAAAATTAAATGGTAGTGAATTAACAGTGGCGCCTTATGGAACTGCAGTCAACTTTTCGAATTTTAATTATCGAAAACTCAGTTACTCAAACTTGCCATTGAGTATACTGAACAATAATGCATCTGCCAACGTCTCTGTAAAATCAACCTCCAGTAGTTCATTTGACAAAATTGTGGTTGCATCGATTGTGCTTACTTACCCTTCTGAGTTTAATTTTTCAGGAGACTCCGTTTTTGCTTTTCAATTGGATGCAAGCACTAACGGCAATTACCTGGTCATTGATAATTTCACCTTCAATGGATTGCAACCTGTCTTGTATGATCAAACAAATGGATTTCGTTTATTGGGAGAAATTTCTTCTACCCCTGGGCAAGTGAAATTTATACTGCCTCCTTCTCTTCAATCTCGCAATATGGTGCTGTTGACGCAGCAAAATCCGCTTGTAGTTAATAGTCTCATTACACGAAATTTTGTAGATTACAATACATCCTCCAATCAAGCCGATTATATCATCATCAGTAATCCGATTTTGTACAACGATGGCAATGGCAACAATTATGTAGATGAATACCGACAATACAGAAGCTCCATCACAGGTGGTGGATACAATGCCAAATTGTACGATATTGCTGAGTTGACTGATCAGTTTGGATTTGGCATTAAAAATCATCCTGGTTCCATTCGTGATTTTATTCAATTTGCTTCGGCTCAATTCTCACCTTCTCCAAAATTTGTTTTCATCATTGGCAGAGGAGTAAATTACATCGACCTACTTCAAAACGCTTCAAACCCTGCCTGCGACCAAATGAACATCGTGCCTACTTTTGGGTGGCCTGCTTCAGATATTTTGTTATCAGCCCCACACGGTACTTGCAGACCAAGCATACCCATCGGCAGACTTGCCGCCATCACTCCGGAAGAAGTAAAACACTATCTCAATAAAATACAGGAATATGAAGATGCACAAAGAATACCATCTCCTTTGGTATCTGATAAAGCATGGATGAAAAATTTCATTCACGTTGTGGGCGGTAAAGACAGCAGTGAAAACACTGCATTCCGCAATTATATGCGTAATTATGAAAACATCGCAGAGGATACCATGTACGGCGCTTATGTGGAAACATTTACCAAAACATCCGCAAGTGCGGTACAGCAGGCATTTGGTAATCGCATTGAGCAACTATTCAATGAAGGATTGTCGTTTATTGGTTATTTTGGTCACTCCTCAGCAAATACTTTCGAATTTAACTTAAGTAATCCCGAACTATATCATAATCAAGGCAAGTATCCATTCTTCAACGTAAGTGGTTGCAGCGCAGGTAATTTTTACATATTTGATCCAATTCGACCTTCCGGGAACCTCACGCTTTCCGAAAAATATGTGCTGGCTCAAAACAGAGGCAGTATTGGTTTTTTGGCAGACAACCATTTTGGTATCCCACCGTTTTTAAACTTCTATAATAATGCGCTCTATAAAAATTTCAGTTTTAAAATGTATGGAGATTGTATTGGCAATCAAATAAAAGCGGTTGCAACAGATTTGGGAGGTACGAATCCATCTATTGATTATTACACACGCATACATCTAGAAGAAATTAATTTACATGGAGATCCTGCTTTACGCATCAACTCTTTTGCCAAGCCAGATTATGTTGTGGAGGAATCAATGATTAAAATCAGTCCGAATATTATCTCTGTTGCAGATAATAATTTTAAAGTCAATGTAGAGATGCGTAATATTGGCAAAGGTATCCGCGATTCGATCAGAGTCAGTATTAAACAGAGATTACCCGGCGATTCAATTCGCGTGCTTGTTGACAGTACTATACGCGCAACAATGAATCTTGACTCCATTGTACTGATTGTGCCCATCAATCCAAATACAGACAAAGGTCAAAATCAAATCATTGCATCTTTGGACATCGATGGCAGAGTAGATGAATTATTTGAAACAAATAATTCGGCCACCAAATCATTTGTAATTTTTGAAGATGAACTTCGTGCCGTAGCTCCGGCCAACTATGCGATTGTCTCTTCTCAAAATAATTCTTTCTTTGCCAGTACGGCCAATCCATTATCTGGCCAAAGAGATTATGTAATGGAGCTGGATACAACGCGATTATTTAATTCGCCATTCAAAAGAATTTATAATAAAACCGGTCTGGGTGGATTGGTTGAGTTTAAGCCCAACGGGGTCAACTACCAGGATAGTACAGTTTATTACTGGCGTGTTGCCATGGTACCATCTAATAATAACCCATATATCTGGAATACAAGTTCATTCATTTATTTGCCAGGAAGTTCAAATGGTTTCAATCTATCACATTATTATCAACAAACAGATGCATCTTATAACAATGTAAAACTTGATTCAAATCGCTTGTTCAGTTACACACAAGAGCCAAGAAATCTGATTATTCGCACAGGTCTTTATCCTTACTTCAACTATGACAGGATAAATGTAAATCTCGATTTTACGCAGCTTGAGCTGTATGGTTGTATCGAATTTTATAATCCTATCGGATATAATAACTTACAGGTCTATGTATTTGATACAGCTACATTATTGCCTTGGCGAAATCGGAATGTAAGTTCCACCAATGGTCTCTATGGAAGTGCCTATGTTTGCCAGAACAGCGCCACACCAAATGATACAACCCGCGCTTTCTTTGAATTTAATTATGCATTGCCCCTGCAAAGAAAAAGCGCCATGGAATTTATTGATATGATTCCCAATGGCATGTATGTGGCCATTACCAATTTAGGTAGAATGGCCAACACCTATTTTATTGACCAATGGAAAGCAGACACCCTTTTGTATGGAAGTGGCCAGTCTCTGTATCATAAACTGAAGAATATCGGTTTTACTGAGATTGATAGTTTTTACCGTAATTTACCTTTCCTCTATTTCTATAAAAAAGGAGATAATCAGTATACGCCCACAAAAGTTATGGGGCCTTATGATTCCTCTTTCATTGAGAAAACTTTTACCTTAAATACACGTAAGAGTAATGGTACAATTACTAGCCCGGTTTTTGGTCCGGCTCAGCAATGGCAATCTCTTCAATGGAGATACAATAATGCAGATGCGGACCAGTCATTTGATACAACTTCATTGCAGGTTTGGGGAGTAAGGTCAAATGGCAATGCCGAATTTCTGACAACCGTTCAACCGGCTACAGATACTACGTTAAATTTCGTGGATGCGAATACATATCCATTCATCAAGCTGGCTGTAAATCAAAAAGATGAAAAATTCTTAACGCCTGTTCAACTCAGGTACCTTAGATTGTTTGCTCAGCCTCAGCGGGAGGGAGTTGTGGCTCCTTCTATACTCTATAGTATGAAAGATACCGTAGAACAAGGCGAGCCCATTCAACTCGCAATGGCATTCAAAAACATCAGTTCCTCGGCTTTCGACAGTGTAAAAATAAAAATGATCATTACTGACCAGAATAATAGACCCATCTCCATTGATATTCCTAAGGCAAGACCTATGGTAAGTGGCGATACCATTCAGTTAAGGTATCTGATTTCAACCCGTACACTAACGGGCATGAACACACTATACATAGATTTCAACCCGGACAATGATCAAGCTGAGCAATATCATTTCAACAATATTGTGTACAAGAACTTTTATGTGCGACCCGATAAATACAATCCTTTGCTGGACGTAACTTTTGATGGAGTGCACATTCTGAATCGTGATGTGGTTTCATCTAAGCCACATGTCCAAATCAGACTCAAAGATGAAAGTAAGTATCTGGCATTGAACGATACTTCTTTTGTTCGTGTTCAATTGCGTAAGCCTGATCAATCAGTTCAAAACGTTCCTTTTGGAGACGTGATGCAGTTTCAACCTGCGATTGCAGGTTCCGGAAATAATACTGCAGTTGTAGATTATAAACCCAATCTGCAGGAAGACGGCGAATATGAGTTGATTGTTTCTGGCAGGGACTCTGTGGGCAACCCGGCAGGTCAAAGCGAATATCGGGTGATATTCAATGTGATTAATAAGCCCATGATCTCCAATCTGCTGAATTATCCCAATCCATTCACCACTTCAACGGCATTTGTATTTACCTTGACCGGTAGTCAGATACCGCAAAATATGCGCATTCAAATACTGACTGTTACAGGTAAAGTAGTTCGTGAAATTACCCAACAGGAACTGGGGCCCATTCATATCGGTCGGAATATAACTGAGTATAAATGGGACGGTACCGATAGTTACGGGCAACCTCTGGGTAATGGTGTTTATCTGTATCGTGTACTTACAAATTTGAATGGTCAATCGCTGGATAAATATCGTGCATCCGGTGACAATACAGATCAGTTTTTCAATAAAGGGTACGGTAAAATGTACTTGATGCGTTAATAGAAATTATGGCTAAAATTGGAATAAATCTATCTACGGGTAGTTTGCAAAAAGATGAAATGATTGTCGGTATCGATTTGGGTACCACAAACAGTCTCATCGCTATTTTACATCCCGAGTCTAAAAAGCCGGTTGCATTGCGTGAGCATAATCAGCATACACTTGTCCCATCTGTTATTCATTTCGATCAGCATGATGGAGTGATTGTGGGAGAGGCGGCCAAGCAGTTTCTGGAAACCAATCCGGAGAGAACAATCTTCTCCGCAAAAAGATTGATGGGTAAGAGTTATGGTGATGTTAAAGCAGATGCCTCTTTTTTTAGCTACACCATTCATGATGATGATACAGATAGTTTGGTTAAAGTGAGTATAGACGGAAAATTTTACTCCCCCATAGAGCTTTCTTCTTTCATTTTGAAAGAGTTGAAAGCACGCGCAGAACATATTTTAAAAACACCTGTCAATAAAGCGGTGATCACGGTACCTGCCTATTTTAATGATACACAACGTCAGGCCACACGCGATGCAGGAAAGCTCGCAGGTCTTGATGTGCTTCGTATCATCAATGAGCCAACTGCTGCCAGTCTGGCTTATGGTATCGGACTCAATCAAACTGAAAAAGAATCATCACAAATAGTAGCTGTATATGATTTAGGTGGTGGAACATTTGATGTATCCATTTTACGAATAGCCAATGGCATTTTTGAAGTACTGGCAACACATGGCGATACATATTTGGGTGGAGATGATTTTGATAAAGAAATTGTGCAGTACTGGCTTGATTTGTTGTCAATCAATCCGGATGAATGGAGTCAAAATAAAATACTACAGCAACAGCTTCGACTCAAAGCTGAATCGGCCAAAAAACATCTTTCAGCTCATGATCAGTATGTAGATGAAATTAACGGAAGACAAATACAGATAACAAGAGAAATTTTTGAAAATAGAATCGAACCGCTCATACAAAAAACTATCGACTGTTGTAAAAGGGCGATGAAAGATGCGGGTCTCAAAGAAACTGAAATCAATGCAGTGTTGATGGTTGGTGGAAGTACACGTGTTCCCTCCGTCAAAAATGCTGTAAGCCATTTCTTTAAGCAAGAAGTGAACGATACCATCAATCCAGATGAAGTGGTGGCATTGGGTGCAGCGGTTCAAGCCGATGTACTCGCCGGAAATAACAAAGAAGTTTTGTTGCTGGATGTAACCCCACTTAGCTTGGGATTGGAAACTGCAGGAGGACTCATGGATGTCCTTATACCTCGTAATTCAAAAGTGCCTAATCGGGCATCTCGTCAATACACCACGCAAGTAGACGGACAGCCGGGTATGCGCATAAGTGTATATCAGGGAGAAAGAGATCTGGTCAAAGACAATCGTAAGCTGGCCGAATTTAACTTGACAAATATTCCGGGCATGCCGGCAGGATTGCCAAAAGTGGAAGTAAGTTTCATGATTAATGCAGATGGGATTTTAACCGTTTCTGCAAAAGAATTGAGAAGTGGGGTAGAGCAACACATTGAAGTAAAACCGCAGTATGGAATCACGGATGCCGATGTTGAAAAAATGTTACTGGATTCCATAACACATGCAAAAGAGGATATGACTTTGCGCGCACTTACAGAAGCCCGCACCGAAGCTGAGCAATTGCTGAAAACAACTGAAAAGTTTCTAATGAAAAATCAAGAAATGCTCTCTAAGGAGGAATTGATGCAAACCGCCCAAGCCATGCAGTCATTGCAAATGTCGATTGATATGCAAGATAAAAACCTGATACAGCAAAAAACGGAAGAATTGAATGCGATATCAAGGCCCTATGCAGAGCGCATCATGGATGAAGCCATTTCAAAAGCAATGGCAGGAAAAAAAATCAGTTGATTATTGGTTTGAAATTTATTTTGATTTCAAATCCATCATCCGTTGCACATATTTCCCAAGTATGTCAAACTCAATATTTACAGAGTCTCCTTCCTCTAAAAATTGAAAATTGGTATGAAGGAGTGTGTATGGAATAATCGCAACTGTAAACTGATTTTCAGAAACATTAAATGCAGTTAAGCTGGTACCGTTTAAACAAACAGATCCTTTTTCAATCACCAATGATGCAAATGAAGCATCAAAAGAAAAGCGGAATTCTATGCTGCCGTCCTTCATGATTTTCTGACAACATTCGGCTTTTCCATCTACATGACCTTGCACAATATGTCCATCCAGCAACCTGCTCATACTCATGCAACGCTCCAGGTTTACTATTTTACCTGGCAGCCAGTTACCAAGGGACGTTTTTTGCAAGGTTTCATCAATGGCCGTCACCTGATGCATATTTTCCTGTACCGATTCAACAGTCAGGCAAACACCGTCGTGGCTAACGCTTTGGTCCACAGAGAGTTGTGATGAAATTTCGGAAGAAATCCAAAAAGTAATATTACTTCCCTTACGTGTAATTGAACTTACTTCTCCTATATTCTCAATTATACCTGTAAACATGGTTACTGTTATTTAGAGTCTCTTAAATTTATAAAAAGAGATTATATTTTACGTTTCTTTGCGTCCCGAGGACTCGGGATTGCGTTTTTATTTTTAAACAATCCCATAGCCCTCAAAATTCGGAAAACTTTTCCAATGAATTGGTTGATTGAAGAATTTATTGTAATTTTGCAATCCGCCTTCATAATAAGGCAGGATATTTTTCACCAAAGGAGGTATAAACAACATGCTCATCATCGATTCAAAAGACTGCGAAAACATTGACAAAGCGCTCAAGAAGTACAAAAAGAAGTTTGAGAAAAGCCGTATTTTGCTTCAATTGCGCGAAAGACAATCTTTCACTAAGCCATCAGTAAGACGCCGTACAGAAGTGTTAAAGGCAGTATACAAACAACAAGTGGCTTCAGGCAAAATTGAACTGTAAAGTTTACTGAACATAAATTCATTCATAGACTGATAACCGAAGTAATGCATTAACTTTGGTTATCAGTTTTTTTTATGTACAAAACCGAGGATACCAGTATAAGGGCATTTTTAGATTATCTGAAGTTTCAGAAGCGTTATTCTGCCCATACGGTTACTTCATACGAAACAGATTTATGCGATTTTGCTCGATTTCTTTTGGAGCAATTCGGTTCAAACAATCCTGTTTCGGCAAAATCAGTTGAGATTCGTTCCTGGTTGGCAGGATTAAAGGCCAATGGGCAAAGTTCACGCACCATCAACCGAAAAATTTCTGCGCTAAAAACATACTTCAAGTATCATCTCAAATCCGGCAAAATTCAGGCAAGCCCCATGCAAACAGTGGTGGCACCAAAACAAAGCAAACGATTACCGGTGTATGTGGAAAAGAAGGATATGGATACCTTATTTGATTATGTTGAATTTCCGGACAATGATGAAGGTCTGACTGAAAAACTGATTCTGATGACATTGTATCAGACCGGGATTAGAAAATCAGAGTTGATAGGTTTGAAAGAAGATCAGGTGGATTATTGCAAGAATGTCATTAAGGTATTGGGAAAAGGAAGTAAGGAACGGATCATTCCTGTGGGAAAAGAGCTGTTGGATCAAGTTAAAACCTATATTTCAAACAAGCCTGAAAATGCAGACAGGGAAGTAGTTTTTGTAAATCAAAAAGGAAAACGAATCAGCCCCCGTAAAGTATACGATATCGTACACAAATACCTGTCAATGGTCACTACAGTTGACAAGCGAAGTCCTCACGTGATGCGCCACAGTTTTGCGACCCATCTCAGCAATAATGGGGCAGAGCTGAATGCAGTAAAAGAATTACTGGGTCATAGCAGCTTGGCTGCCACACAGGTATATACCCACAATACCATAGAAAAACTGAAGGATATATATAAGAAGGCGCATCCCAAAGCCTGACGAAAATTTTTCTACGACAGTATAATTTTTTGTTTTTTTTGTCGTTTATAGTCGTACCTTCCCTCAAGCAAGGCATTTGCTTGAGGGAAGAAATTAATTCATCACCCTAAAAAACCAACCAATTATGAATTTAAACATTCAATCTGTGCGCTTTGACGCTGATGGAAAATTACTCAATCACATCGAAAAGAAAGTTATCAAACTCAATCAGTTCCACGACAGCATTACCAATGTTGATGTATATCTCAAACTGGATAATTTGATGCATAATATCAAAGATAAAATTGTAGAGATTAAAGTGATGGTCCCGCGTCACGAATTCTTTGTAAAGCAATCCTGCAAATCATTTGAACAAAGTTTGGATCAGGCATTACAGGCAGTTATCAGTCAGATCAAGCGAAAAAAAGAAAAACTGGCAGCATAAATTCAATAAAATGTTCAAAAAACCCGTCAATTGGCGGGTTTTTTCATTTTTAAGACTCAGGAATCGGAGTTTCTATAAAAATTCAGAAAAAAAATGAAATCAATTTTTGTGGTTCATTAATTTGACTTACTTTTGCATTCCCAAAAAACCAAAAGGGATTTTGGTAGTTCTTTTCTTATAAATCGAAGGACAGTCAGTTTGCCCTGATAGTTCCATAAGATCATAAAACTTTTCAAAAGTTTCAAGCCGAAGTAGCTCAGTTGGTAGAGCAACTGATTTGTAATCAGTAGGTCGGGGGTT
>CAZXSR010000025.1:0-16843 GCA_964643315.1 uncultured Ferruginibacter sp. | reverse complement strand
AAGCCTGCCGCTAGCGTTCATCCTGAGCCAGGATCAAACTCTCCATTGTAAATGAGTTGTTTGAACTGACTGTTTAATTTCATTGGAAATTAACGTCAAATTCTAAAATAATAATTTGCGCTAACCTTACCTTGTTTCCGATATAAAATCGGAACGCTGCTGTTTCCAAACTTTCAAAGATCTTTCGAAGCAATCTCAACTTTCGTAGGGTCTACTTCGTATCAATTTGTTAACTGATTCTTTTTCAATCACTTTTCTCTTTCGAAAAGCGCCCTTTTTGTTTTGGGAGTGCAAAGGTAGGGGGTTTTTATTACCCACCAAATTTATTTTGAAATTTTTCAGATTTTTTTTCTGATTCTATTTCACTTTACCTCTGAGAACTTCCCCTTTTTTGACAAACGGGACGCAAAGATACAGGGTAATTACTTGCTATCAAAATTATTTTAAAAAAATAAAGTGAATTTGTACAAAGAATTGTTTGACTAATGAGGCAAGAAGCTTTAACAGCTTAGGTTTCAGCTAAATTAATTATTGGAAAGTATTTTTTCACTGTACTGCACTTCCATCAACATTAAGCCATGTGCAGGCATCGAAAAGTCGGCATTTCGGCAATCTTTTGATGCTATGATTTCTCTAAATTGAGATAATGTCGTTTTTTGGGTACCAACCCTCAGCATGGTTCCAACCAACCCCCGCACCATCCCTCTCAAAAACCTGTTTCCCCTTACCCTATATACAATACAGCCACCTTCTTCCCTCCAAACACTTTCATCCAAAACACACTCAAAGGTTTTTACCTGCGTGTTTTTCTTGGAAAATGTTTCAAAATTGCTCACTTGTGTCAACATCATTGCTGCCTCTTGAAGTAAATCAATATCCAACTTATATGGAAAATAATAAGCCCTGTCCTCCCAAAAAGGATTTTTTGTTTTATACATCCTGTATTCATACTTTCTTGATACTGCATCAAATCTGGCATGCGCATCGTTTGGAACCTGTATGATCCTTTTGATAACAACAGCGGGATGTAGTATGGCATTCAAATGATATTCCGAATTACTCATCTCCTCTGCAGTTTCATCAACATCTACATGGAAATAATTTTGCTGAGCATGAACACCCGCATCTGTCCTTGATGAACAAGTGAGTTCCATCTTTTTTCTAAAATAAATCTGCAGAGCACGCTCCACTTCGCCTTGGATGGTTATCGCATTCTCCTGTAACTGAAAACCGGCAAAGCCGGTTCCTTTATACATTACCTCTATGAAGTATCGCGACATATTTTTTTAACGTATGAGATTTTTAAATCGTTCTATGTTCTGCTGTCCCGAAAGCAAGGTTTGCAATAAAGAGAAATTAGATTTATCTGCAGTTGCTGGATATGCCAGTTCAAAAAAACGATAGCGATTATCATCCTGTAATATCAATGTACTCAGATTTCTTACCTGTTCTGTTCGATAACATTTTTTCTTAAACGCTTTTTCAGCCAAATCCAACATATCCAACTCCGTATCGGCTCCGGCCATCTTTTTCCTCAGTTGTACAAAATCCTTCTCATCGGCCTCCTGCTTGCATGCCATAAACCATTTGACTACTTTTACTTCAGCATCTTTTTTTGCAGTATCAACTGGCATAGGCACACTGTCAGTTTTTATTGAATCAAAAGATGCTTTTAATTGGAATGAATCTACTGACGTAAATGGAACACTATCTACCAATTGTGCTGATTTTTTTTCTTGCTCTGGTGCCCTGTAATCCAAATCAACCTGTACCGTGTCCGTTCTCAATAATCGCCCTTCCAACCTTTCCTTAATCAAATAGGTCATTCTTCTGTACCCCGAGTCAAGCAATGAATATACCAACTCTATCTTCTGATTGATAGATGGTTTTATAATTTGCTGTGAGTCAGATTTTAATAATGATGGATCATTGCTCACCTCAGCAAGCACTCTCGAAAACTCATCCAAATCCCTGTTAACCAACACCTGTATTTTATCTGCTGTGGGTATTGCCTGTGATGTCTGCAAATCTACCAAACTCCATACTCCAACCTCACCAAACTGAACGAGCAAACCCCGGTCGCGATCGTTCATTTTTATCCGATATGCCTGCTCGGGCCATTGCTTTTGAATAAAACCAAGGGAAAATTCAATCTCTTCATCAATCAATTGAGATACTATCAAATAACCGGTTTCTGAAGAACTCAACAGATCGCCATTGATTTTTACATAAAAAGGTGTCTTGTTGGCCGTTTGAAAGTAAACAAAATGGTAGTCTTGCCCTTTTACTAAAAAAGCTACCAACATCAAACTTAGTATCAATCCTAATTTTTTAATCATTTGCATAGATTAATCCTCAAAACTAATCATTCCTTACCAATTACCACATTGGTTTTATGATTGTTTTATGCTTTTTGAAAACACAATACCGTAGTTTTGTGGCAAATTTTACATTTATGAAATTTCATGTACTTGCCATCTCTCTGATCTTTGCCTTCTCTTTCTCCTATGCACAATTTGAAGCAGAACAAACTGACACAGCATGGAAATCAATTTACAGAGGATCGGAAACCAAAACCCATAGAATCATTCATACCAAACTGGATGTACGGTTTGATTTTTCCAAAGCTTATATGTATGGAAAAGAATGGCTCACGCTTGAATCATATTTTTATCCCTCTGATAGTTGCGTGCTGGATGCAAAAGGTATGGATGTAAATGAAGTAGCTATGATTACGGGCGCTTCTCGTAAGAAATTATCTTTTCGCAACGACAAAAAAAATCTGTTTATACAGTTAGATAAGAGCTACAAAAAAGGAGAGCCATTTACTTTATACTTCGATTATGTAAGCAAACCCAATGAATTAACCGTGAAGGGAAGCGATGCCATCACTGATGCGAAAGGCCTATATTTCATTAACCCTACAGGCGAAATAAAAAACAAGCCAACCCAAATTTGGACCCAGGGTGAAACAGAATCCAATAGCGCCTGGATGATTACCATTGACAAGCCCAATCAAAAATCGACTGAAGAAATTTACATGACCGTGCCGGATAAATATGTAACACTAAGCAACGGTCTTTTGATGAACAAAAAGAAAAACACAGATGGAACCCGCACTGATTACTGGAAAATGGAATTACCTCATGCACCCTATTTGTTTTTCATGGGGGTTGGTGAATTTGCCATTGTAAAAGATTCCTACAAAGGAAAAGAAGTGAGCTACTATGTAGAGAAAAAATATGAACCATTTGCGCGAGGCATCTTTGGCAATACGCCTGCCATGATCGCTTATTTCTCTAAAATATTAGGAGTAGATTTTCCGTGGCCAAAGTACAGTCAGATTGTCGGCCGTGATTATGTAAGTGGTGCTATGGAAAATACTACAGCTACCCTTCACCAGGAAAGTGCTTATCAGAATGCGCGCGAGTTAAGCGATGGAAATGGTTGGGAAGAAACCATTGCACACGAACTTTTTCATCAGTGGTTTGGAGATTTGGTTACCTGCGAAAGCTGGAGTAACCTTACAGTAAATGAGAGTTTTGCAAACTATAGTGAATATTTGTGGGACGAATACAAATACGGAAAAGACAAAGCTGATGCACACAATTTATCTGATATGCAGGGCTACATCATGAGTGGCAGCGATAAAAAAGACTTAGTACGCTTCCATTATGCAGATAAAGAAAACATGTTTGACGCTGTAAGTTACAACAAAGGCGGACGAATTCTGCACATGCTTAGAAACTATGTAGGCGATAGCGCGTTTTTCAAATCGCTCAATCTCTACTTAACGACAAATAAATTCAAATCAGGCGAAGCACATCAATTGCGGTTGGCTTTTGAAGAAACTACCGGCAAAGACCTAAACTGGTTTTGGAATCAATGGTATTATGGAAGCGGACATCCTTCGCTCGCTATCAATTATGTTTATGACTCTTTGGGTAAATGGGCTAGTGTTGTGGTAAAGCAAACTCAAAAATCAAAAATCTTTACACTCCCCATCGCAGTTGATGTTTATGAGAATGGCAGCAAGAAACGCTACAACGTAACACTCTCCAACGCAATAGATTCTTTCTCTTTTGCAACACAACAAAAACCCGAATGGATCAGTGTGGATGCCGACAGGATTTTACTTGCCACTCGCACCGATAGTAAATCAAAAGAGAATTATCAGGCACAATGGAAATACGGAAAAATATATGCAGACCGTAAAGAGGCGCTGGATTATTTTGCTAAAAACGTCATGCCTGAATTGAAACAAGGACTGAAGGATCCATTCTATGCACTGCGCGTTTCATGTATTCAAAAATTGGGATCTTCCTCATTTAAGTCAGACGAAGAAGTTATCAAGTCAATTGAGGATATTGTAAAGAATGATAAAGACAGAAATGTAAAGGCGGCAGCAATCGGATTTCTGGCAAAAATCAGCGAAGAAAAATACCGCCCTGTTTTTGAAGCTGCTATGAAAGACTCATCATACTCGGTAGCAGGTGCCGCATTAAAAGGGTTGGTGGAATTAAATAAAGACAAAGCTTACGAATTGGCGAAACAATATGCCAATGATGCCAAAGGTGATTTAGGAACAGAGGTTTTTAAAGTTTTATCAGAGAAAGGTTCAGATGCTGATTTTGACCTGCTGCTAGGATATTATAACGACATGGGTTTGAGTAAGGAAAAATTCAGCACGTCTGAAAACCTATCAAAGTTCATGACAAAAATGACCGATATCAATAAAATCAAAAAAGGAATTGATGCCATGGTCGATTTTCGCAATCAGATACCCGGACAATTCAAAGAGTTTGTTTCCGGTTCGCTTAAACGTCAGTTGGATAAAGTAGCGAAGGCAAAAGGAAAAGAAATTGCAGAATATATAGAGCAGATTTGGAAGTAAGTTTACCAACTTCCACTCGCTCCACCGCCACCAAAACTGCCCCCACCAAATCCGCCAAATCCACCGCCGGAGGATCCTCCTGATGATCCTCCACCCCAGCCGCCACCCGGAAAAAACATAGGCCCCATGAAACCTCGCGAGCCCCTGCGACTCATGTATTGTCCGCCACCTCCGCCACCTCGAGATGCAAATACAATAATTAAAATGACAACAAAGATAACCAACCCCAGAACGGGGGAATCACGTTTGTGCTTTTTAGGCGGTGCTTTGTATTCTCCCTTTACTGCTTTTATAATTGCATCTGTGCCTTCATCAATACCCCGGTAATAATCTTTCCCTTTAAAATTGGGCTTGATGATTTCCTCAATGATATGCTTAGCAGTGATGTCAGGCAGCGCTCCCTCCACACCATAACCCGTTGAAATATTAATTTTACGATCACTCAATGAAACCAACAACACGACACCATTGTTGTAATCCTTACCTCCTATACCCCAGCTTCTTCCAATTTGCAATGCCATATCGCTCACATCCATCCCCTCCAGCGACCCAATCATAACTACTGCAATTTGGGTAGAGGTACTGTCATCAAATGCAACGAGCTTGCGTTCAATCGCATTTGCCTGATCGGAAGTTAGTGTTTGAGTATAATCATTGACTAATTTAGGAGGATTGGATTTTATAGGAATTTTCTGTGCAATTAATTGACAACTGACCAGTATCAATAAGGAGAAAGAAAAAAAACGATTTAAATATGGATGCATGAAAATTTTCTTCTGTTATTATTTGCCAAATACGATTTCATCTGGCAATTCATTTTTATCCGTAGCAGCATCGTAAGGGAACTTTTCAATCAGTACATTGCCAATCTCCGCAATACATTTTATTATTCCGTCTGCAATATGATTCTCTTTGAAAAACCGAAGCATCTGTTGTACTTGATGATTCCAGAATTCCTCGCCTACCTGTTCATGAATTCCGATATCACCAACTACGGCCACTTCACGGTCTTTTATGGCAACATAAATAAGCACTCCGTTTCTTTGTCGCGTTTCATGCATATTCATCTGAAGAAAAATATGCTGCGCACGTTCGATGGTACTCATCAATGGATTGCGAGATTCAACATACACACGGATCTCCCCACTGGTGAGTTGCTCTGTGGCTTTGATAGATTCTACAATCCGTTTATTTTCGGCCTGAGATAAAAGTGGTTTCTTTTTAAATAAACCCAACATGCTTTAAATGGTTTATTTGATATCAAATTCAATATCCGGAGCTTTCTCCGCGCCTTCATCTGCCTTGTAGTATGGCTTTTCATTGTAACCAAACAACCGAGCAAGAATTACACTTGGAAAGCGTTTTACACGAAGATTATAATCTTCAATGGCTTTATTATAGTCCTGACGGGCAACGTTGATTCTGTTTTCTGTACCTTCAATTTGTGTTTGAAAGTCGCGGAAAGCGGCAGTTGTTTTTAAGTCAGGGTAACTTTCTGCAACAGCCATTAAGCGACTAAAAGAACCCTGTAAGCTGGCCTGCGCTTTTTGATAAGCCTCTAATGAAGCAGGATCATTGATATCTACTTTAATTTGTGTCGCTTTAGAACGGGCTTCAAGCACTTCTTTCAAAGTAGATTTTTCAAATTTGGCAGAGCCCTCAATTGTTTTGATCACACTGCTGTACAAATCCGTGCGACGCTGATAATTGGTTTCCACATTGCTCCAAACTTTCTTAACGCCCTGGTCGGCACTGATTAAACCGTTGTATCCATTGCATCCCCAAAAGAAAAGAATGAGGACCAATCCTAAAATGACAAATAAAGTAATTCTGCTGCTGTTCATGGTTTATTAATTAAAAAGTGAAAATTCAAAATGCAATAGAGAAAAGCTTGCTCCGATTCCTCGGGCACCAAAATTCAAAAGTGAAAAGTCAAAAATGAATTTCAGTATGCAAATTTACTGAGGAAAAGATAAACGAGATGTTATTGTTTGTGATTGTTGTCGCATTGCTGGTTAGGATTGCTGCGCCAGCTTCAGGCGTTTAGCCGGTTTCAGTCGCTTAGCTGTTTAGCGCAACCCTTCAACCCTGCAACTCTATGTTAATACCCCGCTTTAGCACCTCCAATATTTTCTATCGGATGCCAGGTGGTTTTAGTCTCCTGAAAATCCTGAATGAAATAAGGTGACTGCGCATCTTCATTCATCCATTTAATGGTTGTATAGAAACGTACACGCTTGACATTCAGAGCGGCTTTTTCCTGGATCAGTTTTTGATGTACATCAATATCTTCTGCATAGCAAATCGCATTTACATCCATGTGGTCAGCCAAGAATGGAACCAGTTCATCCGGTTTTCCTGTTAGGATATTCACCACACCTCCGGGCAAATCGGAGGTGGCCAATACTTCGGAAAATGTTACGGAACACAAAGGTTTGTTTTGCGAAGCTAGAATCACACATGTATTTCCTCCTGCGATAATTGGTGAAATTAATGAAACCAAACCAATCAATGAGCTGTCTTGCGGTGCAACTGCTGTGACTACTCCTACCGGCTCCAATAGAGAAAAATTGAAATGAGAACTGGCAACGGGATTAACACTGCTGAATACTTGCTGATACTTATCGCACCATCCACTGTAGTATATGAGTCGGTCAATAGAGAGATTCACTTCCTTTTCGGCATTACTTGCTGAAGCACCTTGTTTTTTAAGCTCATCAATGAACTGTGCTTTTCTTCCTTCCAGCATTTCTGCAATGCGATATAAGATTTGTCCGCGATTAAACGCCGAACGACTGCTCCAGCCACCAAAGGCGCCACGAGCACTTCCAACTGCATCACGCACATCTTTACGTGAGCATAAACAGATGTTTGCCAAACCTTCCCCTTTGCCATTCACAGGCACATAATATCTTCCCGATTCGGTACGGGGAAATTGCCCGCCGATGAATATTTTGTAGGTTTTGAGAACTTCGAGTCGTGACATAAATTTTATTAATTAAAAGATTTGGTCTCTGCAATAATTTAATCAGTTTAATCTGCTTCGCTGTTTAATTTGGGTTTAATGAGTTGAATTTCAAGAAAGTAGAAACTACCATTCAACTCATTAAACTAAAATTCAACCATAATTGAACTTATTAATTTAGATACCCCTCCAATCCATGCAATCCTCCTTCTCTTCCAAATCCGCTTTCTTTATATCCTCCAAAAGGAGAAACAGGATCAAATTTATTATAAGTATTTGCCCAAATCACACCGGCTTTTAATTTGGATGTCATATTAAAAATCTTGGAACCTTTGTCTGTCCATACACCTGCCGACAATCCAAATGGAGTGTTATTTGCTTTTTCAATCACTTCATCATCGGTTCTGAAAGTTTGAATGGCCAACACGGGTCCAAAAATTTCCTCCTGTGCAATGCGGTTTGATTGAGCAACGTTCGTAAAGATGGTTGGTCTGCAATAAAATCCTTTCTTGGGAATGGCACAAGCACTCTGATACATTTCGGCACCTCCCTGTTGTCCGATTTTTATGTATTTATTGACTACCTCCAATTGTTGTTTGGAATTGATCGCTCCGATGTCGGTGTTCTTGTCTAATGGATCACCTACGATGAGTGTTTCCATTCTGTCTTTTAATTTTTGCAGCACTAATTTGTAAACCGACTCCTGCACAAACAAACGCGATCCTGCACAACAAACATGTCCTTGATTAAAAAATATGCCATTAATCACCCCCTCTACCGCCTGATCTAAAGGCGCATCATCAAAAATGATATTGGCCGCTTTACCGCCTAATTCAAGCGTGAGTTTTTTATGGGTTCCTGCCACTGCTTTTTGTATAATCTTTCCTACATCGGTTGATCCTGTAAAAGCAATTTTATTCACATCAGGATGATTGACAATTGCCGCTCCTGTAGCACCGGCACCTGTTATGATATTTACGACTCCTGGAGGCAGATCTGCTTCCTGAATGATCTCAGCCAATTTCAATGCAGTGAGCGGTGTGGTTTCAGCCGGCTTTAATACCACTGTATTTCCAGTAGCCAAGGCAGGTGCAATTTTCCATGCTGCCATGAGCAAAGGGAAATTCCAAGGAATGATTTGTCCGGCAACGCCAAGTGATTGTGGCTTACGATTGGGAAATGCATATTCCAGTTTATCGGCCCAACCTGCATAATAGAAAAAATGATTGGCGGCTGTGGGTACATCAAAGTCACGGCTTTCGCGAATGGGTTTTCCACCGTCCAATGTTTCAATCACCGCAAACTCACGCGCGCGCTCCTGAATCATCCTTGCGATACGATATATATATTTCGCGCGCTCCTTAGCAGGCATCTTCTTCCACACTTTTTCGTAGGCATTGCGTGCAGCACCCACTGCTTTGTTTACATCACTTGCATTTGCCTCAGCAACCTGCGATAATTTTTCTTCGGTTGCCGGATTGATGGTGTCAAAATATTTCTTCGAAGCAGGCTTCTCAAATTTTCCATTGATGAACAAATCATACCTATCCGCAATTTTTGCAACACTCTTGCTCTCTGGAGCAGGTGCAAGGTTGCGGGAGGAGGAGAAAGAAAGTTTGAGGGTGTTCTTTTTTGTAGATGCCATAAATTATTGTTCAATAAGTTTAATGAGGGTTTAATTTTAGTTTAAATGAGTTAGTCGTACTTGTTATCATTCTCCTTTCATTATTTACAACTCTTAAACTTTGTTCCTTTAACATCGCATTTCATCAGATAATCAATTAATTTAAAAATCAAATGATTAATCCTAATACAAAGGGCGGATACGTTATCAAAATCAGTTTCTGTGATATATTGAAAGTCAATAGCTCTGTACATTTGAGACCTTAACTCTCCACAAGAGCCTTTGGCAATAAATAGAAAATGAATAAATTCTCTGTTTCCTCCCCTTTCAAATCCTTCTGCAATATTGTCCATAATGGAACCTGCAGATCGTTCAATTTGTTTGATTAATCCAAAATTCGTTTCAAACTTTTTTTCTTTAATCATATTTCGAACTACTAAGTTTAGTCTCCTTGCTTCTTGCCAAGAAAGAATATCTTCAAAGTGTTTTATAGATGCCATCTCCTTAATTTTCACAAACGTAAACAACTGTTCAATTCAAGGATGATTTCAAAACTAAAATTTATTTATTGATCAAGTATTTTACTTCTAATTGAACTCATTGAACAAATTAAACCAACATTAAACTAATCTATAGCAAAATAATCCCCACCCTGATACACCCCTGTCTTCTGCTTCATCAACTGCATCAAAATATCATTTGCCAGACTACTCGCTCCAAATCGGAACCACTCGTTGTTCATCCAGCCCTCTCCCAACACCTCATTCAACATCACCAGATAATGTAATGCCAATTTCGATTTTGAAATACCGCCTGCAGGTTTCATCGCAATTTTCTTTCCTGTTTTGTAATAGAAATCACGGATCGCTTCCAGCATCACCAACGTCACCGGCATGGTAGCAGCTGGTGAAATTTTTCCGGTAGAGGTTTTAATGAAATCCGCTCCGGCATACATCGCTATATCACTTGCTCTGCGCACCTTGTCATAATTTCCCAACTCGCCTGTTTCTAATATTACTTTTAATCTGGCATTGCCACACACTTCTTTAATCATCGCAATTTCATCGAACACAAAATTATATTCGCCTTCATGAAATTTACCTCTTGAAATAACCATATCTATTTCATCGGCACCTTGAGCCAACGCATATTTTGTATCCCGAATTTTCACATCTCGAGGCGCTTGTCCGCTTGGAAAGGCAGTACTCACCGATGCCACTTTAATACCCGAATCACCCAATTCTTTTTTTGCAACACCCACCATAGATGGATATACACATACCGCAGCCACGGTTGGCAATCCTGGATAAGCATCATGCAAATGTCTTGCCTTGTAGCACATTTGCTTCACCTTTCCTGTCGTATCTTTTCCTTCCAGCGTTGTAAGGTCAATCATATTCAACGCCAGTTTAAGACCGTTTATCTTTGTTTCGTTCTTGATGCTTCTTTTCGTAAAACGTGACGCACGCTCCTCCACTCCCACCTGATCAATGCGTGGCGATGCAGTAAAATCGGGTATTACAATTGTATTTGCCATGCTAAAATGAATAAGGGTTAAAGTTACGCAATTAATCTTTGCAACGATTTTTCAATCATCTTTTCTACCGCCGCATTGCCATCCTTTGAATATTGTTGAGCAACGCGATTAGCAACAACCACATTAATACTCAAACATTCATGTCCCAATAATTTACCCAACCCATATATTGTAGAGGTTTCCATTTCAAAATTGGTCACACGGTGACGGTTATAAGAAAATGAGGTGAAGGCAGATACCAATCCTTCCTGTTTTAATGATAAGCGCAAAACCCTGCCTTGAGGACCGTAGAATCCTGGACATGCAATGGTAATACCTTTGATAAAATCATCCCCACATTTTTGAAGTAAAGAATGACTGCCTTCAAAAACATAAGGGATCGTAATCGCGGTATCCATACCTGTTTGCTGAATGAATGCATTTGAAATATTTGTTTCCTCTTCGCTCGGATTGGTCAGATAATAATTCATCACGTTATCCAAACCAAGTCCGTGCGTAGATGCCACCAGGCTATCAATGGGAATATCGGCCTGTAAAGCGCCGCAAGTACCCAAGCGCACGATATTCAGTTTCTTTAATTCAGTACGAATCATTCTCGTTTCAAAATTAATATTTGCAACTGCATCCAGTTCATTCAAAGCAATATCAATATTATCCGTCCCTATGCCGGTAGACATTACAGTAAACAGCCTGTTTCCAATACGACCGGTATGGGTTACAAACTCTCTATGTTGTCTTTTAAAATCAATCGAATCAAAATGTTTGCTAACTTTGGGCACACGGTTTTGATCACCTACAATGATGACGGTATCGGCCAGTTCCTCGGGTCTTAAATCAATGTGATAGATAGCTCCTCGTTTGTTAATGATGAGTTCTGATTCGGGAATTGGTGTCATATCGTTTTTTAGTCGGTAAATGTAGGAAAAAAGAGGGATTTGACAGAGTAAGGTTGAAGGGTTACAAGGGTAAAGGGTTGCAGGTTGCAAAGTTACAGGGTTGCAATGTTACAGGGATTTCTCAAACCAGCGAAGCGACTTCAACCAGCGATACAACTGCAACCAGCAAAGCGACTTCAACCAGCGATACAACTGCAACCAACTAAGCGACTGAAACCAAAATAATTATGACGCCCCAAACCATCCAACAACTCGCCCAAAAATACCACTCCGAATTCATTGAGGTGCGCCGTCATCTGCATGCTCATCCCGAACTAAGTTTTGAAGAATACAAGACATCAAAATTCATACAGGAAAAATTAGCTTCCTGGCAGATCCCTTTTGAGGTCTTGGCAACAACCGGAGTGGTTGGATTAATAAAAGGAAAAAATCCGGATTCAAGAATCATTGCCTTGAGGGCAGACATTGACGCACTGCCTATACAGGAAGAAAATAAGGTCACTTACAAATCAACTTGCCCGGGCGTGATGCATGCCTGTGGGCACGATGTGCATACCACCTGTTTGTTGGGCGCTGCCAAAATTTTGAATGAAACCAAAAAAGATTGGGAAGGCACCATAAAGCTCATTTTTCAACCCGGCGAAGAAAAAAACCCGGGCGGCGCAAGTATCATGATCAAGGAGGGTGTTCTTGAAAACCCTAAGCCACAAAAAATTCTTGCCCTGCATGTGCACCCGGGCATGGAAGCAGGCACATTCAGTTTCAGAGGTGGCATGGTAATGGCAAGTGCAGATGAGATTTATATAACCATTAAAGCAAAAGGAGGACATGCGGCAGCACCGCAATTCACTGCCGACCCAATTCTCATAGCATCACACCTTATTATCAGCCTACAACAAATAGTCAGTCGAAATAACAATCCCTTCAATCCAACCGTTTTATCCATTACCTCTTTTAATGGTGGAAACACTACGAATGTGATACCTTCGGAAGTGAAGTTGATGGGTACATTCCGTGCCATGAATGAAGAATGGCGATTTAAAGCGCATGAGCTGATCAAAAAGCATACTAAAGAGCTGGTTTCAACAATGGGCGCAGATGCAGAAATCAAACTTGACGTTGGATACCCTTTTGTTATGAACGATGAAACACTCTCTGCTGAGGCCCGTAATTTTTCTGAGGAATACATTGGCTCCGAAAATGTATCCGAAACTGAATTACGAATGGGTGGGGAAGATTTCGCTTTTTACACACATCAAATTCCAGGTTGTTTTTTCAGGCTGGGCGCTGGAAATAAAGAAAAAGACATTACCAGCAATGTTCATACACCTACATTCGATATCGATGAAAAAGCCATTGAATATGGAATGGGCATGATGGCATGGCTGGCAGTGAAGGTATAGAAGTTCAATTTGTACCAGCGAACTTTAAACTAAAAGCAGTTCAACAAGCTTCATGAGCTAAATAAGTTGTTTGAAAAGTATGAGTGTTTTTTAAACATTGAATTCCCTCCACTCACTCGGAGATATTCTTTGCGAACTTTACTTTTAAAAAAATTACTACTTTTTACTTTTGCATTTTTACTTTTGACTTTTTAATTTTTAATTTATAAAATGAAACTATCCTTCCATGGTGCAGCACGCACTGTAACTGGCTCTAAACACCTGATCACATTAAAAAATGGCAAAAAATTGCTGCTGGACTGCGGTATGTTTCAGGGCATGGGAAAAGAAACCAATGATCTAAATAACGAATTTGGATTCAATCCCTCTGAAATCACCTACATGATCCTCTCTCATGCCCACATAGACCATTGCGGACTTATACCCAAACTCATCAAAGATGGATATGATGGAAAAGTATATGCGACTCCTGCCACTAAAGACCTGGCAAAAGTTCTCATGGAAGACTCAGCCGGTATTCAGGAAGCAGATGTTGCTTATGAAAACAAAAGACGCTCTGTCCTTGGTCTTCCCTATTTAAAACCACTTTACACAACAGAAGATGCCATACTTGCATCTGATCATTTTGAAGAAGTGGATTATAATATCTGGCACCGAATAGATGAGCATATTGAATTTTGCTTCACCGACGCAGGTCACATCATTGGAAGCGCTTCTGTGCATGTAAGAATTAAAGAAAATGGAAAAACTACTCAAATCACATTCAGTGGAGATGTGGGAAGATATAGAGATATTATCTTGAAATCTCCTGCCAAATTCCAGCAGTCCGATTTCATCATCATTGAATCTACATACGGCAACAGTTTGCACGATGAACATAGACCGTCTGCTGACATTTTACTTCATTGGATTGAAAAAACCTGTCTGGAAAAAAAAGGAAAGCTCATCATCCCTGCATTTAGTGTTGGTAGAACGCAGGAAGTTTTATATGCGCTTAACCAGTTATCGCTGGAAAGAAGATTGCCTCCACTGGAATATTTCGTAGACAGCCCGCTGAGCACAAAAGCTACCCAAATCATCAAAAGCTATCCTCAATATTTCAACCAAAGAATACAAAAAGTACTCATGAGCGATTCTGACCCTTTTGATTTCCCCGGATTAAAATTCACCAAGTCGGTTGAGGATTCCAAAATGCTTAATTATCATTCAAACCCCTGCGTTATCATTTCTGCAAGTGGTATGGCTGAAGCCGGAAGAATAAAACACCACATCAGTAACAATATTGAAAACAGCAGAAATACCATTTTGCTCACAGGCTATTGTGAACCAAATTCTCTGGGAGGCAGATTGATGCGCCATCCAAAAGAGGTTACTATTTTCGGACATCCCCATGAGGTAAATGCAGAAATCGCTGAGATGCGCAGCATGAGTGCTCATGGTGATTATGATGATCTATGTCAGTTTCTTGCTTGTCAGGACCCAAAACTTGTCAAGAAACTATTCATTGTACATGGAGAATATCCCGTACAAATGGATTTTAAAAACCGTCTGATTAAAAAAGGATTTTTAGATGTAGAAATTCCGGAAAGACATTGGGAGGTTGGTCTGGGATAATTCACGCATGAGCTTGTTAAGGTCAAAATTAATCAGGGAAGCCAGCTGAATACTGTGGTTCATTACCTATGATGCAACCATCTTTTTACGAAGTATTTCGCCAAATCTGAAGACATCTTCAAATGAGTTGTATAAAGGGACTGGAGCCACGCGTATCACATCGGGCTCACGCCAGTCTGCGATAACTCCGCTACTCGTCAATGAATCAAAAATCTCTTTTCCATTTTTCAGCATCAGCATCGAAATCTGACACCCCCTTTCCGATTCATTTCGAGGAGTTAGGATTTCAATTAATTTTTGGGAAGCATTTTGATTGATTTCATCCAATACATAGAGCATATATGCGCTGAGCATTTTGCCTTTCTTCACCAAATGATGCATCCCCGCTTCGGCAAAAATTTCCAATGAAGCAAGATGTGCCGACATGCTCAATATCGGCGCATTACTTAACTGCCATCCTTCCGCTGTTGGAATTGGATGAAAGGTATCTCCCATTTTAAAACGAGAATCCTTGTCATGCCCCCACCAGCCTGCCAGTCTCAATATTTCCGTATTACTTGCATGTCTTTGATGTATAAATACTCCGGAAACACCACCAGGACCGCTATTCAAATATTTATAGGAACACCAACAGGCAAAGTCCACACCCCAGTCATGTAATTCAAGTGAAATATTGCCTGCAGCATGAGCCAAATCAAGGCCACAGATAGCCCCTGCTTTATGAGCAGCTTTGCAAATGGCATGCATGTCAAAAACCTGACCACTATAATAATTCACTCCTCCAAAAAGCACAAGTGCCGTTTCTTCACCGTGCGCTTCAATAGCTGCTAATATGTCTTCGGTATCAATGCATACATTACCTTCCTTTGGTTTCACCTCTACTATAACCACATTCGGATCAAACCCATGTAATTTTGCCTGAGACTGAATAGCGTATTGATCGGAAGGAAATGCTTTTGCTTCACAAATGATTTTAAAACGCTTTTCTGTTGGTTTATAAAAACTAATCATCAGCAAATGCAGGTTTACAGTAAGCTGATTCATAACGACGATTTCCTCGGGCAGAGCGCCTACAATTTCGCTAAGTAATGAAGGAAATGCCTCATGATAACTTACCCAAGGTTTTCTTGCATGAAAATGCCCCTCAACACCATAGTTTGCCCAATCCTCAAGTTCGTTTAAAACATAATCCTGTGTGCTTTTTGGCTGAAGTCCCAATGAGTTTCCAGTAAAATAAATACATTCTTTCTCATTGATCAGTGGTATGTAAAATTTATCCCGAAATGAACGGAGCGTATCTTGCTGATCCATTGTTTGGGCAAAAGCAAGGTTGTTTTCAAAATGCATAAAATAAATTAGTTGCTAATTTCTACAATGTGGCGATCACTTTCAATTCAATGGCAATGGGTGTAGGTAAGCTCTTCACCTCCACAGTTGTTCTGCAGGCCTCTACTCCATTGAAATACTCAGCGTAAATCTGATTGTACACCGGAAAATCTTTTTTCATATTCGTCAAAAAAACGGTCACATCAATTATTTTCTCCCAACTGCTTCCACTGGCTTCCAATACAGCTTTTACATTTGCAAATACCGAACGGCATTCCGCTTCTATGTCATACTTCAGAATATTGCCATTTTGATCTAATTCAAGGCCTGGTATTGAATTATCAAGCGCACTCCTACTGCCAATGCCTGATAAAAAAAGAAGATTCCCCGCTTTACGTGCATGCGGATAAGCTCCAAGGGGCTTGGCCGCATTTTCCGTTTTTACGATATGATTATTTGCTTCCATGATGCAAAAGTAATTCTGTTAATCCAAACTACTTGTTTAATAAGCCAGAAAACTGGCAATAAAACAAAAAGACCCGCCTCTTTCGAAGCGGGTCTCCCTGTTTATTGAGAAGTCTTTG
>CAZXSR010000024.1:0-26895 GCA_964643315.1 uncultured Ferruginibacter sp. | reverse complement strand
AAGAAATATAATTGCTCGCACATCCTCCCGCCGATACAGTTGATACATACAATCGACCCAATCCGTAATTGCTCCTAATTGTATTTTTGACAATTACACCTACCCGATTTGTACCATATCCACTCACGATCTTTATGGATGAGTCTGACTGAATCCAGTCATAAGATGTGGCACCGGCAACAGGACTAACTGAAAAGAAAATTGTATCGGTGTAGATGTAACCATTAAGTGTATCATATACCGCAGGTAGTTGGGTAACTGCCGATGTGTTCAATGCATTATAACGACCACACAGCTCCTGTATCCCCAATATCGTGTCAGGTGGCGCCACCGAAGTATTTACTGTGAATGGTATGGTACGTGTGCAGCCATTGATGTCCGTATAGGACAATGTTGTTGATCCAATGCTTAAGCCCGTGATTGTTACCGTTGATCCCGCAGGCTCTACCATGGCCAAGGCGTCGTTGCCAATCACCCAGGTATCCGCACCGGCAAATGGTGATGTAGAAGCCGTTAGTTGAACACTGTTGCCTACGCATACTTTGTCGGAAGATCGGATCGTTGGCAAGCTGTCAACACGTATCACAATCGCATTGGATGTGGCAGGAGATCCGCTTATACAATAAGAAGCATTGGAAGTCAGCACCACTCGTACCGTATCGCTGTTGCTGAGGCCACTCGTAGTAAAAGTAGGTGAGGTAACACCGGTATTTGTGCTGTTGATATGCCATACATAACCAGGTGAAACTCCTCCATTTTGTGCAGTGGCTGTAAATGTAACACTGCTTCCCGCACAAATGCGGTTGGTAGCCACACTCGAGCCTATGATCACACTTACAGGTACGTTTGCGCTAACGGTCACTTTAATCACATTCGATAACGCCGACGCACATACGCCGTTGGTAACCGTTGCTCGGTAAAATCTACTTGCTGTCAATGAACCCATTTGAGGACCTGTTAAGGTTGACGCAGTAGCCAGACTGATATTGCTGAAGTTCGTGCTGTCTGTTGATACCTGCCACTGTATCGTTCCCGTATTGCCGGAAAGTGTCAACGCCGATGGCGTAGCTCCACTGCAGATCGTTTGATTGCTCGCGGCTGTTCCACTAACCGAAAGTGAATTTACCGTTATAGTCGCTGCAGTTGATGTATCTCTGATACCATTGCCATCAATGGCAATGACAGTATATGTTGTAGTGGTGACAGGTGAAACCGTTTCCACAGATGAGCTTCCACCGCTTGACCATTGATACATAAAACTCGCGTCTCCCGTGGCATTCGCCGTTAATGAAGCAGACTGGCCTGAACATATCGTTGTGCCACCACTGATACTTACAGCAGGATCAGCACCAGTGATACCCGTAAATATGGAGGATTGACCCGATGTGAGGGAAATTCCTGTTATAGAAATAGAGCCGTTAGAAGGTGAGGATGAAGATTTATTCCAAGGATTCAATAGTTGATTAAAGGCACCGCTAAGAACAGCAGCTTTGATAGAAGATGCAAGTCCGGAAATATCAGCAACTCCTGTAGTATTATATCCGCCGGTTAAAGAGGCGTTTGAATTTGAAATTCCGGAACTGTTTAGTATCCAGTATCTAGTCAGGAAATTGGATGTACTTGCATTGTTCGGATGTTTGGCATCTTTGACATTTACACCTACATAAGCATTACTGAAAATACCTGATTGTATTGTTACTGTAATTGGTGAATATTCAATGGAACCGGCGTTTTCTCCTACAGGAAAAATAAAACTGCCGGCATTATTCCATAATTTTCGAACCTCTCCGTTACCACCAGCCAAAATCATTGATGAGATAGTGGGTGTACCTGAAAAAGTCGCATTCACACCAAAAATAAAATTAAATGAACTGATGCTCAATAAGCCGGATACAAATTCAAGATTTCCGGTCAGGGTTACATCATTTGCTAAAGAGATTGTTCTGTTTAATCCATTCGCATTCAGTCTTATTGAAAAGACATTTCCGCTAAATAAACCGGCGGGCAAGTTTAAGTTTGCATTATTTTCAAAACTGACCGTACCCGAATCTGCATCCATTTGACCATTTAATCTGGTAATGGAAGCACCTGTAAAGGAGATGCGCTTATCCATCAAATTCAATAAGCCATCTGTTAGCGTTAGTGTATTAACTTTAATATCGGAAGCTAAATTAAACAGCCCACCGCTATTTCTATTGAGTGTCAAATTATTTAATAGATTGGTTGCGCCATCTACGGTTTGATCAAATTGAATTGAACCAATAACTCCTGCTCCCAAAATCGTAAGACTGGATGCAGCACTTCCTTTTACAATACCGGGACCACTAATAACTGAGTTCACTCCTGATTTACCAAGTGTAAGGCGAAAGCCATTGAGATCCAGGGTGTCATTCATTGAGGTAAAATTGAGTGCGTTACCTCCGTTTGGACCTTCACACAACAGGTTGTTTAAAAGTCTTACCCGACCAGCCGATTTATTCATTACGATATAATCGATATTAAATGTTCCTGAACCGCTTATATCTTGTATCGCATTTCCACTAAAGAAAATAGCACGTGTATTTGTATTGAAGTTAATTGTTCCGTTATCAACCAAATTACCGGTAATTTCCAAATCTCCTCCAATATTTGTCGACAAAGTGGTAATACCGGTGGATGCGTTCGTGTAGTTGGTACATTTCAGTCGCTCTGTAGAAGATGACATAGTGAGGTTGCCGCTATTTGTGATATTGCCCAGCACAGTTAATCCAATGTCTACAGGAGATACGATGGCCATGTTTTCCATTGACAATGTACTTCCGTTGTCAATGGTCAGATTTCCGGAGATTTGAAGAGGAATATTTGATCCGTTATTTAAATTTAGTGTTGTGTTATTTGATAGTTGTACATCTTTAGGATAACCGGTACCGTTAGTTGAACTCCACTCTGTACTTCTGTTATAATTACCTCCACTATTGTACTTTAACAAAGAGGCATTCCCGTAGGTTGGTGCATTCGCAGAAACAAATCCTCCTCCATTGATGGTAAATGAGCCATTGATGGCAGAAGATGAGCCAAAATTTATACCGGTTGATGTATTGATGTTATTAAAATTGGCAGTACCGGAAACAGTATGCGTTGCCGTTCCTGCAAATGCAATAGCATGTGAACCCGATAAGGATAAATTACCGGAGTTGGTAAATGTAGTTCCTGTTGTATTGTTACTGATTGTAAGTGTATTTGTCGATGCTGTGATTGTTCCGGTTGCATTAATGACCAAACTGCTGACCAAAGCATCTATATTTTGTGTGATACTGTGATTGATGGTAACTCTACCTAAATTGGCGTTGTTAGATGGAACTGCATTGGCTGTCCATGTAGCTGCAGTCCCCCAATTTCCTGCAGATGCTGTTGTCCATCCTGATGCAACATTGTATGAGTAATTACTTCCTCCATTATTATTTAAATTAATGGTATAAAAATCTGCATCGTTACCATCATTTGCAGGGCCTGTATTTCCGGAAGTAAATACGTAATAGGAAATGGAAGCTCCAGGTGTATTTAATGAAGCGGGAATCGAAGCTGAATAGGAAGTTCCTGAACCAGACATGGCAACTACAGTTGATGTGCTGTAGCCATTATTTGTATACCTTAAGTAAACACCCTGACCGGTTGCAAGATTACCACTTAATGTTGCGATTACAGCTAGTGTCTGGCCTGGAAAAACAGCTGATGAAACAGGAGACTGTGAGACAGTGCTTACTGACTGAACGGTACCCTGTATAACAAAGGCCACAGATTTGTCTAACCCATCATTTTGGCCATCAGTTTTAAAAACTACATTAGCATTGGTGGTTGGCACATTAATTCTCCATGCATTTGTACTTCCACAGTTTGCGTTTGGAATGCTTACTACTACATTCGGTGTAAAAAAGTCTCCATTTGTATTTGGTTGGTATTCCCCACATGGTGTACCATCTCCGTAAAACCTGAAGTATTTATCTCCTGAAGTTGTAACGCCTTTCGTAATTATTAGCGAACCTCCAACAGATGGATTCATTGCCTGTCCTGTGTTCCATATCCCTCCAGAAAAATCTCCTGAGTTCAATGAATTTTGAGCATTAATTTTTTGACCGTAAGTCAAGCATAAAATGAAAAATAAAATAAAGACGCTTTTTTTTCCTTGATGGTTATGAGTATATGCAGGATTATTTTTTTTGTTAAAAAAATAATCTAATTCAAGATGAACTAATTCATTCATCCTGTGGAAAAAGCAATCGATATGTTTTATAATTTGACTCAATAAAATCAATTTATGTTAACGGTTTGGAAATTACAATGAAATCAAACCTTTTTAATAATACCAATGAAAGACAACAAGGGAACTAAATTATATTAAAATCTTATTATTGTGTAAATAATACACAATAATAAATTAAAATGAGGATAATATTAATTTCGAAATTCGGTATTAATTTTTCCTGAACAAACCAGTAATAACTTTGCCCACGCTCCCACTCGGCATTTGAATGTGCAGCATGGCTGCCAATGTTGGTGCAATGTCTGTTATGTGCACTTCTTCATTGGTTTTTCCTGATGTGATATTCCAACCGTACCACAACAATGGTATATGCGCATCATAAGTATTCCAGGTTCCGTGGGTAGTACCCTTCATGGATCCGTCAAAATATCCGGCCTCCGGGATAATTTGTATGTCGCCGCTTCGTTTGGCATGCCAACTATTGCCAACCCGATTTTTAATTTCAGTTGGCAAAGTGGTATTGTTGATATCCCGTAATGAAAATGCCAAATTTATTTCGGGTTGTTTTTCCAAATAACTGATTGTAAAATCCGAAACAACCGGGATACTAAATGCATACCGATTCATAAATTCCGGACTAAAATACAACTGATAATTCTGTATGGCGCCTATCGCATTTTTCATGTTGTATTTTGCTTCAATACTGTCATTTAATTTCTTAATTAGTTCTTTGCCTTTAATGGTACCGGCATGTATTTTATGCTGATTTAAAAATTCGGGATTGTGTGCAACGCCATGATCCGCAGTGAGAAACAACAGATAGGATCCCTTCCCTAATTTGTTATCAAGGAACTTCAAAAAATCAGACAGATACTCATCCAAACGCAAATACATGTCTTCGTTCTCCATAGAATTTGGCCCAAAGGCATGCCCCACATAATCTGTTGATGATATACTCAATGCCAAAAAATCGGTTGCCTTTCCATTCCCCATTGCTTCGGCCTCAATCGCTTTTTTGGCAAAATCAAAACTGTATGCCATACTCATGGGCGTGCTTCTAAATACCTTGTACTTGTTGTTGCTGTCAAGATTGAATGTGTAAGGAAAAGTATGACTCTTTGAACCGGGCATCCCCGCTTCGAACGGCATATCGTCTGCTGTGCTCATATCATAATCATTGGCACTATTCATGGTCTTCCACCCTCCTTTCATGTATTGATCCGGACGCACATTTTTATTAAAATCAACCACCCACGCCGGCAAGGTCTTCATGTAATAATCACTACTCATCATGGTTCCCGTAGAATCATCGTACCAATAAGCCGCATTGGCGCTTTGTCCTGCAGGAAGAATCGCCCCCCTGTCTTTCAATGAAACACCAATCACCTTACTTTGAAAATTGGAACTTAACCGTAGTTCGTCGGTGATGGTGGTTACCGACAAATTTCTCGGACTCATACTGCCCGACGAAGCCGAGCCTCCCACTGCATAGACACTATTGTCTTCAGTACAATAAACTGTTTTGCCTGTTTGATGATCATACCAATCATTCCCAACAATACCATGCACCGAAGGATAAGCCCCTGTGTACACGCCTGCATGTCCAACAGCCGTGTATGTTGGCACATGCGTGATGATGGTATTTTCAAAACTAAATCCGTTATTCAACAGTTCCTTGAATCCTCCATCTCCAAAATGCTTATCATACCTATACAAAAAATCCCATCGCATCTGATCTATTACCAACCCCACCACCAATTTGGGTTTAAATGAAGTAGCATTTTTTACAGATATTTTTTTTTGTTTGAATTCTTGTGCAAACAAGGTTGTACTGAATATTGCAGCCAAAATCATTGACTGAATAAAGCGAAAAATGGTTGTACGATTCATAGTATGCAAAGATATTTGTGTTTTGCGCCATTTACATCGTTGATTTATGATATCGGGTTATTTCTTGTTAAGCGAATTATCGTACTTTTGCAACCTAAATTATCGATCAATTACATAAATCAACAACTCATGGATGTATTTGAAAAACTGGTAAAAGACGGAGGCCCTATTGGCCAACACATGGATCGCGCGCACGGTTATTTTGCTTTCCCAAAACTCGATGGCGAACTCGGCCCTCATATGCAATTCAGAGGTAAGGATGTAATCGTATGGAGTTTGAACAATTATCTTGGTTTAGTAAATCATCCCGATGTTCGTAAAACGGATGCTGAAGCCGCTGCCAAATATGGTATGGGCAATCCGATGGGTGCGCGTATGATGAGTGGAAATACCACCAAACATGAGGAGCTGGAGAAAGTCATCAGTCAGTTTGTTGGCAGAGAAGATACCATGTTGCTCAATTTTGGCTATCAGGGAATCATGAGTTGCATTGATGCATTGGTGAATCGCCGTGATGTAATTGTATATGATGCCGAAGCGCATGCCTGTATTGTGGATGGTGTTCGTTTGCACATGGGACATCGTTATGCTTTCAAACATAATGACATAGCTGATTGCGAAAAGCAATTGCAACGTGCTACTGAACTGGCTAAGAAAAACGGAGGTGGCATATTGGTTATCACTGAGGGCGTTTTTGGCATGGATGGTGAACAAGGAATTTTAAAAGAAATAGTAGCCCTCAAAACGAAATACGATTTTAGAATATTAATAGATGATGCGCACGGTTTCGGCTACATGGGACCAACAGGTGCCGGTGCCGATGAAGCCCAAGGTTGTCAGGATGGTATTGATTTATACTTCAGCACATTTGTAAAAAGTATGGGTAGTATCGGAGCCTTCATCAGTGGTCCAAAAGCTGTTATTAAATATCTCCGTTACAATACCCGCTCTCAAATATTTGCAAAAAGCTTACCACTCATTATTGTAGAAGGCATGCTCAAGCGCATGGAAATGACCATCAATATGCCTGAGTTACGCAAGAAGCTTTGGGACAATGTAGAACGTTTGCAAAATGGTTTAAAAGCAAAGGGATTTGATATTGGAAGTACCAATTCTCCGGTAACGCCCATCTATATGAAAGGCGGAGTGCCCGAAGCCACATCGATGGTGATGGACTTACGCGAGAATTATCAAATCTTCTGTAGCATCGTAGTTTATCCTGTTATTCCAAAAGGAGAAATCATTTACCGATTGATACCTACAGCAGCTCATAGTTTTGAGGATGTAGACAGAACCCTGAAAGCATTTGAAGAGACCAAGCAGAAACTGGATGCAGGTTCTTACAAAGCCACCGACATACCGAATATGGCTGAAGCGTTGTAATCAAAAACTATTTGGGCGGACGTTTGTTATAACACAAATAACATTCTCATGCATAAGCAAAAAATTGTGGTGGCAGTTACCGGAGCGAGTGGCTCTGTATATGCCAAAGTGTTGCTGGATAAGCTTACTGCTATGAGCGATCAGATAGAGACCTTGTCGCTGGTCATGACAGAAAATGCACGTTCTGTTTGGGAAACCGAATTGAACGACCATTCATACAAAGATTTTAAAGTGAATCTGGTTGATCAACGAGACTTTACCGTACCGTTTGCATCGGGATCCGGACAATACGAAACCATGATCATTATCCCCTGCAGCATGGGAACATTAGGCAGAATTGCAGGATGCATCTCCAATGATTTAATTACAAGAGCCGCAGATGTAGTGCTGAAAGAAAGACGCAAGTTGATTTGTGTGGTTCGTGAAACTCCATATAATCTCATTCATATAAAAAACATGGAGGCAGTTACGCTGGCAGGTGGAATCATTTGTCCGGCTACCCCATCCTTTTATTCCAAACCAACAACCTTAGAGGAAGTAGCCGCCACGGTGGTGGATCGTGTTATTGATCTAGCAGGATTGAAGGGAGGAGGATTTCGATGGGGAGCAGAATAAAGTTTAATGAGGATTGAATGGGTTTAATTTTGGTTTAAGAGGTTTACCCAAAAGTTTATTTTTTCGCCCTTGGCAATTTTTGCAATACGGAATTCTTATCCGGACTTTGCGTACTTTGCGCATCAAAATATTCTTTGAACTTTGAACTTTGAACTTTGAACTTTGAACTTTGAACTTTGAACTTTGAATACCTACCTCATCGGCTTTATGGGTTGCGGCAAAACCACACTTGGTATGCAGTGGGCTATAGAGCGTGGGATGCAGTTCGTTGACTTGGATGAACTCATCGAAAACCATACCCAACAAACTGTGCCAGAGCTTTTTCAAAATAAAGGCGAGACATATTTCAGAGCATTGGAAAAAGAAATTCTGCATCAAACATCAACATTTAAAAATACCATTATTGCTTGTGGTGGCGGTACTCCCTGCTTTCATGAAAATATGAAATGGATGAAAGCAAATGGCAAGACCATTTATATCAGAGCAGACGAAGTGTCCTTGTTTGAACGTCTAAAAAAAGAAAAAAAACAAAGACCTCTAATCAGCGAAATGTCGGAGGAAGCATTGAAATCTTTTATTCACACTGCTTTATTGGAACGGGCAATTTTTTATGAGATGGCTGAGGAGATTTTTGAGTTTTAGAAAGGGTTAAAGGGTATGATGGTTTCAGGGTTGCAATGTTACCGGAAACGGGAGAATTATCTAACCAGCTGATGATTGATTTTATGGAATTTTTGTCGGGTAAAATAAATTGATATCATCAGAGCAAGAAACAGAATGAGAGTAAAGAAAAAAAGTCAGAACTTAATGATCGCTCTCGCTTTCATTCTCGTTCTGACTTTTTGTACAAGGTTGCAGCATTGAACAGGCGAAGCTACCCCAACCAGCGTAGCAACTGTAACCAAGCGAAGCAACTGCAACTTCTCAACTTATGACTTTTGAATTTTTACCTTTTACTTTTGAATTTTTACTTTTGAATTTTTACTTTTTACTTTTGAATTTTCACTTACCATGCAAAAAACATACATTCAAACTGGCATCTTATTTTGCGCTTTGAGCGTTATATTGGGAGCATTTGCAGCTCATGCCCTAAAAAAAATATTACCGAATGAAACTTTGATCGTTTTTGAAACCGGGGTTAAATACCAGTTTTATCATGGTCTGGCAATTATTCTGACAGGGATAATCATTCAAAATTACCCCAGCAAATACAGCTTATGGGCAGGACGTCTTTTTATAGCCGGTATCATTCTTTTCAGCGGATCTTTGTACACCCTATCTCTGTTATGGTCTGACGAAAAATTTAGAATTCTTGGAATGATCACACCATTTGGCGGGGTTTTATTTATTACCGGTTGGCTTTTATTATTAAAAGCTGTCTCCAAAAAAAATAACTGAAAAATCGGGTATTACACACTTTGGATAAAGGAATTCAATAAATTTGTAGCCGATGGCAAAAAAGACAAGACCAAAGGCTACCCCACCCTCTGAGGAACTGAAAGAAGAAAAACCTGAAAAAGTTAGTTTTCTACAGACACTCAAAGACGAGCGTACACACAAGATTTTCGGAACTATCCTGCTTCTCACATTTCTCTTCCTGTTTGTTTGTTTTACTTCATATCTATTTACATGGAATGAAGATCAAAAAATCGTATTCAATAAGAACATTCATTTCTTCGGTGTAACAGATGAGAAGGTAATGAATCAAATGGGGCTATTGGGAGCATATACAGCACATTTTTTTATTTACAATGGATTTGGCATTGCATCATTTCTTCTCTGCACTTTCTTCTTTGTTTCCGGACTGAACCTGCTTTTCCAGAAAAAAATATTCAACGTTTGGAGAAACCTCAGGTATCAGATCATCTTCTTACCTGTTCTTAGCTTGACTGCTTCCATGTTGTTTGCAGGAAAATCTTTTCCTTGGGGAGGCGCTGCCGGAAATTTCAGCAGGGATTATCTTATTCAGTATATCGCTCCATTTGGAACTTACAGTTTGTTATTCGTATTTTATTTCTCTTTCATTATTTGGCAGTTCAATCCCGCATTCAGTAAATTATTTCAAAAAGCAATACCCGAACCATCTCCATTACCGAATCCTGAACAAGAAGAAAACGATAGCCATATTAAACCCGCTCCTCCTACCACACCTGAACCGGAACCTGAAGGCAATTTTTTAAAAAATCATGAAGTGGATGATGCCGAAGATGATGGAGATGAAAATGACGAGGAAGAAAATGAAGCAGATGATAACGCTCTGGAAGTTGTACCTCCTACTATCCCCCTTTCTACTCATACTAAACCAGAACAAACAAGTGGGTCCGATTCGCTTGAATTGGAAATTAAAACAGCTGATCCTGTAACGGAACCAGAACCTGCACCCAAGGCTAAACAAGTAAAACCTTACGATCCGGTGCTGGATTTACGTGATTATAAATTCCCTACCATTGATTTGTTGGAAAATCATGGTAGCGAAAAAATTGTGCAAGACCCTGCAGAGCTTGAGAACAATAAAACGCAAATCATCAACACCCTACGTAATTACGATATCGAAATTCAAAAGATTTCTGCAACTGTGGGTCCAACCGTTACTTTATATGAAATCATTCCCGCTGCAGGTGTGCGCATTTCTCGAATCAAAAATCTGGAAGATGATGTAGCTCTGAGTTTGGCTGCTTTGGGCATTCGTATCATTGCCCCTATTCCGGGAAAAGGAACGATTGGTATTGAAGTCCCCAACGCGCGCAAGACCATCGTGAGCATGAAGACTTTATTGTCCGCAGACAAGTTTGTAAAAAATAATTTTGCATTACCCATCGCCATTGGTAAGCGTATCGACAATGAAAACTTCATTGTTGATTTGGCTACCATGCCTCACTTATTGATGGCCGGCGCTACCGGACAAGGTAAATCGGTTGGACTCAATGCCATCCTTGTTTCGCTTTTGTACAGCAAGCATCCATCTCAACTTAAGTTTGTATTGGTGGATCCTAAAAAAGTAGAGCTCAGTATTTACAAAACGATTGAGCGCCACTTCCTTGCCAAACTTCCTGGTGAAGAAGATGCCATTATCACCGATACCAAAAAAGTGGTTCATACCCTCAATGCACTTTGTATTGAAATGGATAACCGCTATGACCTACTGAAAGAAGCCGGTTGCCGTAACATTCGCGAGTACAACGAAAAATTTGCCGAAAGAAAATTAAGCCCCGAAAAAGGACATCAGTTCCTTCCATTCATCGTGCTGGTGGTCGATGAATTTGCCGATCTGATCATGACTGCCGGTAAAGAAGTTGAAATGCCAATCGCACGTTTGGCTCAACTTGCAAGAGCTGTGGGTATACACTTAATCATTGCCACACAAAGGCCTTCTGTAAACATCATCACAGGCACCATTAAAGCAAACTTCCCTGCACGTATTGCATTTAAAGTGAGCAGCAAAATTGATAGTCGTACCATTTTAGACACCGGTGGTGCAGAACAGCTCATTGGCAAAGGGGATATGCTCATCAGCTTCAATGGCGAGCTGGTTCGTTTGCAATGCGCATTTGTGGATACGCCAGAAGTAGATAAGATTGTTGATTTCATTGCTGATCAGCGCGGCTATTCGCAGGCATTCTTGCTACCTGAGTATATTGACGAAAAAGAAAATGAAGGAAAAGATTTTGATGTAAATGATAAAGATGCTTTGTTTGAAGATGCCGCACGTTTAATCGTTAGCAGTCAGATAGGCAGCACCTCTTTATTGCAACGCAGAATGAAGCTGGGGTACAATCGTGCAGGCAGACTGATGGATCAATTGGAAGCCGCAGGAGTTGTAGGGCCTAACCAAGGTTCCAAACCAAGAGATGTGATGATCAAGACAGATGCAGATCTGCAAGAATTACTCAACGGGCTTGGATAATCACTCGACAGTACAATTTCATGACAACCTTTTTATTTGTAGGCCTGGGAAACATTGGCGATGAGTATGCACACTCGCGTCACAACATCGGTTTCGATGTTGTGCAGGCCTTTGCAGCCAAGCACGGTGGTACTTTTAGGCAGGATCGCCTGGCCTTTGTTTCTGAACTAACGTGGAAGGGTAAACGCTTTGTATGCATTTGTCCTACTACCTATATGAACTTAAGTGGCAGGGCTTTAAAATACTGGATGGATAAAGAAAAGGTGGAGCTGGAGAATACCCTAACCATTGTAGATGATCTTGCTCTGCCTCTCGATAAAATACGCATCCGTAAATCAGGTACACATGCCGGCCATAATGGATTGAGAGATATCCAAAATATTTTAGGCACAGACAATTACCCCAAACTTCGATTTGGAATCGGCAATCAGTTTCCCAAAGGGATGCAGGTAGAATTTGTTTTAGGCAAATGGAAAAAAGAAGAAATTGATTTAGTCAAATATAAGATTGAGAAATCAGTAGAGATCATGGAGCATTTTGCAACAACAGGCATTGATCGCACCATGACACAATACAATCAGTTGAGTTTCTCATTACCTTGATTCACCGGTGCTTAAACGGTAAATCATCAATTCTGATAGAATCAGAAAATTTATCTTTGTAAAATTTACATTTACCATTCATTTTTATTAGTTTTACCCAAGTAATCTAAAACCCAATCCAAAACTAGCATGAAGATATTTTGTGTTGGCCGCAATTATGCGGACCATGCCAAAGAATTAGGTAATGATGTACCCACCGAGCCGGTGATATTCATGAAGCCCAAGAGTGCTGTTGTACAAGCACACACCCCATTTTACTACCCCGAATTTACCAATGAATTAAACTATGAATGCGAATTGGTATTACGCATCTGCAAAAATGGAAAATATATACAGGAGCGCCATGCCGGCAACTATTACAATGCTATTACTGTTGGTATAGATTTTACAGCCCGCGACATTCAAAATGAATTAAAGAGTAAGGGCCTGCCTTGGGAAAAAGCAAAGGCCTTTGACAACTCAGCCGTAATAGGAAAGTTTGTTGACATAACGCCCGATATGAACAAACGAAACATTCATTTCCACTTTCAAAAAAACGGAGAAACAGTTCAATCGGGCAATTCCAAAGATTTGATTTTTCCATTTGATAACCTAATCGCAAACATCTCAAACTACTTTTCACTGAACATAGGAGATGTCATTTTCACAGGAACCCCTGCCGGCGTTGGGGAATGTTCTGTAGGAGATGAATTGGAGGGTTATTTGGAAAATGAAAAACTTTTCACCTTAAGTATTAAGTAGTATTTGTTTATAATTGGTTAATAAAGTACCGGCTCTTCCATCATTTTGATACTAAATTTGTGCTCACACTTTCCCTATGTAATCACATTCATTTATTTTTTTATTACTTCATTTTAAAAACCCAACAAATGAAAAATTTGTTTCTGCTTGCCACGTTGGCAACCCTGATTTGTTTTACATCAACATCCATGGCTACTAATGTGAATGGTACATTAAACACCGACACAACATGGACACTGGAAAACAGTCCGTATATAGTCACCTCGGGTTTAACTTTAAATCAGGGAAAAAAACTGACAATTCAGTCGGGAGTTATTGTGAAATTTGACCCTGGAGTGAGTTTCTCAGTTTATGGTCGCATAAATGCAACGAACGTAACTTTTACATCCAATGCATCCAGTCCCACCAATGGTGCCTGGGGAAATATCAGTTTTGGAACTGGATCCAATGTTGACACTTCTTTTTTCACGGGCTGTATCTTTCAATGGGGCTCCAGTATATCTATGAGCAATCAATATGCTGTCACATTCAACGGATCAAATATTTCCAGATTTTCGGGCTCCCCGCTTTATATAAGTTCCGGGGCAGCTGTATACTTGAATAATACAGGTGTCGCTAATTGCAACTACTCTATTGCTTTGTCGGGCTTATTGAATTGTTCAAATTCCACCACTATTTTCAATGTAGGCGGAACCTCGTATGCAGCCATTGATAACAATTCAGGCAATTTGGTTTTATCTAACACAACAATCCAAAGTTGTGCCTACCCCATCAACCTGGGAAGTCAGGATGCTTCATTAAGTATTTCTGGCACCACAGATCTATTATCCAATACCAAAGCCGCCATTATAGTTTCTTACGGTACCATTAATGGCACAAGAAATGTTTCTTATCCAACAGCAAATGTTCCTTACATCATTCAATATGGTATGACTATTGAAGCAGGCTCCAGACTGACCATTGGAGAGAACAATATCATCAAATTCAACTACGGAGGTATGAATGTATATGGCACATTGGTTGCCAATGCTTCTTTGGGAAAGAACATTTATTTTACATCATTAAGAGATGATAACTGGGGTGGCGACAGCAATAATGATGCAGGCGCAACAGCACCCGGTCGCTCCAACTGGTCATCTATCAAATTTTACAATTCAAGTATTGATGCAAACTGCCTGCTTCGCAGAGTTAAAATACGCTATGCAGATAAAGGTGTGGAAACGGATGATGCGAGCCCAACCCTTGACAGTTGTGATTTTAGTATCAATAATTACGGACTGAGTATGTTGAATGCATCCAGTCCAACAGTTACTAATTGTACTTTTGCATCTGCCGCTTACACGCCTATCGCTATGTCTTTTGAAGCAGACCCTGTTTTCAACAATAACAGCTTTTCTTTCTCTGACAATCAATACGACGCTATCGGTTTATATGGTGGGACACTAACAGCAAACGCCCGAGTGAAGGCACGTTCGGTGACCTCTTATCCAAATGTCACTTATGTGATGCTTAACAATATTACCGTACCATCAGATAAAACACTGACCATTGATCCAGGGGTTGTTATCAAATGTATTTCTTGGGGAAGCAGTGTATTTATTGTCAATGGAAAAATGATAGCCGAAGGAACATCTACCTCACCCATAGTAGTTACCTCTGTGAAAGACGACAACTACGGGCAGCCACAAGACACCAATAAAGACGGAAGTTCTTCATCACCCAATAAAGGCGATTTTGCCAGCTTTTGTTTTTTTCAGGGAAGTACAGGAAATAGTTTCAAATACTGTAAAGTACGTTATTCCAATGGATGGAATGGTCAAAGCTACGAATTTAACAGCGCTGCTTTCAACTTCATCAATGCCAATGGCACCATTCAAAATTGCGAAATCAAAGACAATGAAAATGGCATCAACTGCTTCCTGGCATCCAACCCAACCATACAGGACAACGATTTTGCCAACTTGAGTTTTGCAGTCACTTTATCTGCTGCTGCAAATCCTACCTTAATTGGAAACACGTTGACAAACGTTGGATATCGTGCCTTAGGATTGGTGGGTGTAGGTTTTAACTACAACACAGAGTTGACCGTTTCCGGTACCATCAAGCAAAAAAACTTTGCAGGGTACAACAACATCACCTATGTGTTGCGAAATCATCTCTATATCGCCAATGGAACCAACATCAGTGTAGATTCAGGCGTGGTGATAAAAGGTTTGGGATATGGTGTAACCTGCAAGGGAGGATTCCGTATCAATGGAACGGCTGCCAATCCTGTAATATTCACTTCTATCAAGGATGACAACCAAGGAAACCCGATGGACACCAATGGTGATGGAAATGGTTCTACACCCAATGTTGGGGAAGCACCCGGCATCTATTTTGGGCCAACTTCCGACGATAGTTATTGCCGCCTTTATTACATGCGTCATTATTATGGAGGTATACCTTGGGGGGCTTATGAATATCCAACATACGGAGTTATCCATGTTGAAAGTGCCAATCCGGTCATCGATAGAATATTGATGACCAATTTGCCGTCAGACAGAGTGGCGATTGGTATTTTTGGAAACAGCGCCCCTGCAATAAGTAATACCACTTTCAGTAATGGTAGTTATTTGCCCGTTAGTATGTCCTTGGTTAGCAACCCAACCTTTACTAACATCACACTTACCTCAATGGGGTATACAGCCATTCTCATCAACGATGCAAACCTCAACACCAATGCCACACTCAACCCAAGAAATTTTGCCGGGTTCAGCAACATCGCTTATTTCATGAATCAATGCCTGACCATCAATACTGGATCGAAGTTGACTATTAATCCAGGGGTGGTCATTAAATATCAGAGCAACAATGCCTGCATCAGCGTTAGAGGTGCATTGAATATTGCCGGAACATCCTCGAATAAAGTCATTTTTACTCAAGGTTCGGATGACAGTGCCGGTGGTGACTCCAACAACAATGGCAATGGATCAACACCGGGCAATGACTTATTTGGGATAACCTTTGAAGATGAATCAGATGATACGCAAAACAGCATCAATTATTTGGATATGCGTTTTGCTGGTGGATATAGATATTCCAGAGAAGCACTGAGATTCTTCAACGCCTCTGCCGTCGTGCAAAACAGCAGTTTTAATTTTGGAGATATCCCCTTTGGAATTTTTGGAACCTCAGCACCAAGTTTCCAAAACATCAACATATCCAACTACCAGGTACCCGTTCGTTTGCACATGTTTTCCAATCCAACCTTTGGGACGATATCCTGCAATAACATAGGATATATGGTCTTTGTAATTAACGATGCCACATATACACAAAATGCCACTTTCCCACTAAGAAATTTTGCAGGCTATAATAATATCACATACGCAATTGATGGTACACAAACAATCAACTCTGGAACCACCATCACCATTCCGGCGGGCATGACCTTTAAATCGAGTAGCTACGGATTTTATGTACAAGGTAGAATCAATGTGGAGGGCACGGCATCCTCTCCTGTGGTTTTCACTGTTATTGCGGATGATTCCTATGGCAGTCCGGCAGACGTGCAGAATGATGGAAACAGCACCGTTCCCAACATTCGTGGAGGCAATTGGATACACTTTCCGGATGTAGCCGACGACAGCAGCAATGTGAATTATGCGATTTTCAGATATATCGATTACCCGATTAATTGCAATTCCTCTTCTCCCACCATTAAAAACTGCAGCTTTGTAAATTGTAATTATGGCATTTATATGAATGGTACTTCAGCCCCTGTGGTTGAAAATAATTTGTTTCATAATTTAACACGCACCCCAATAAATACATCTATTCTTTCTTATCCATCTTCTGCCACAGGCAATAGTATGAGTGGTACCACCTGGAAAGCCATCAGTATACTGGATGAAACGCTTAGTCAAGATGTTACATTAGCTAAAAGGAGTTTTGGGGGGCTATCAAATATTCCATACTGCTTTACCAGTTTTACCGTAGGTACCACAGCAACGCTGACGATTGCGCCGGGCGTTACCACCAAATGGAACGGCTGGTTGTATATTCAAAAAGGATTGAATGCGATTGGTGGTGCAACATCAGACAGCAATATTGTGTTTACCAGTTACAGAGATGATTTTTATGGTGGAGATATGAACAGCGACAGCACCGCAACTTCACCAGATCCAAATTATTATGGCTGGGGTGGAATTCAATTTCAGGATGTTTCTATTGATCCTTTGTGCAAAATGAAGAATTGTATCATACTTTATTCTTCTGCCGGAGTTGTTATGAATAATGCCAGTCCGGATATTCAACATTGTGCCTTTGTTTCAGGAAGTTATGGCAATGCCGTTACTGCCAATGGATCTTCGAACCCGACTGTCAACTACTGTGATTTTTATATTACTCCATATTACGGAAACTATCATGGCGTATACAACACCAATCAGTCATTCCTCATCAATGCAGAAAACAACTGGTGGGGTTCTAATAACGGGCCTTCGCATTCCGGAAATGCTTCAGGCACCGGCACCAAATCTACAGACGCTGTAGATTATCTTCCGTTCCGCAACAACGGACCCAATCGTCCATTAACCGGCGACGTATCTCAAAACGGAACAGTGCAGGCCTATGACGCTGCGCTGATTTTACAATCATTGGTGAATACCATTACGCTCACACCCAGCCAGGAAAACTCAGCTGATGTGAGTGGCAATGGAAGTGTATCGGCACTGGACGCCTCACAAATTTTACAGTTCAGCGTAGGATTGATTAACTACTTCAATGCAGAAGCATACATCCGATCCAGCCAAAACAGTCAAACGCATCTTGCATTGGCCCATCAAACAGGCAACAAGGGAGATCTGGTCGCCATCCCTTTCCGCTTCAATGAGGTAGATAACCTGTATGGCATGTTGACTAAAATTCAATTTGATACAACATTCCTGTCATTTGATCATATCGAGTTTAGTGATAATGGCATGAATCATGCATCAAATTGTCCGGTGAATGGCACGTTGCTCTTTACACTTGCTGGTGCCAACCCATTGCAGACGGATGGTATTGCTGGTGTCATTTATATACGCATCAAAGACAATGCTCCGGAAGGAGTGGATATTCCCTTAACCATCAAATCATGCAATATCAATGATGCAGACCGTACCAATGCCTCTGTGCATGGCATGATCAGCACGAACAGAAGTATAAACCCAATGAATACGGAATCAAACATGATTTCTATGTACCCTGTTCCTGCGATAAACCAGGTTACTTTACAAATAAATCGTGAAGCGCTGGATGGCAATGTATTCAACTACACCATTTCTGATATGAATGGCAAAAAGTTGATACAACGCAGTGCTACAGTTGCTGATTTGAACAACCAGTTTGTTTCAGTAAACATCAATATCTCCAATTTCACATCCGGGGTATATCAATTGACGTATACGTCAAAAGGTAAAACTTACGGTAAGAAATTCAATATTGTAAAATAATTCATCACTTCGCGATGAGCTTATTTCGCGTTTAAATAAAATGCAATGAAACGCATCTTAATCATCCTGCTGATACTGGGATTGTTTATGGCAGGGAACAAATCCTACGGGCAAACAACCATCAACATGCAAATGGTTGATACTTTTGCCAATGTAAACAATTTCATCAATTACCCTATAAGAGTCACAAATTCTTTGACAGGACAGGGTGTACTTTCCTATAAGCTGCAGTTTAGTTTCAATGCAAATCTGTTGAGCCCACAGGGAGTCGTTACAACTGGCACAATTGCCAACTCACTTGGCACTCCAACAGTCAATGTAAACGTGCCGGGACAAATTACAGTTGCAGGTGCGGGAGCAACGCCTTTGACGGGCAGTGGCGTATTTATTTATCTGCGTTTTAAAGTAGTTGGCTCCGGCGGAACATATTTATCCAACACAGGTACTGCCAATAATTTTTTCAATGAAGGCAACCCGGCGATGGCTTTTAGTGGCAGTGGTAATTTCAATTGTATAGGATTGCCAACCATCTACATTTCGCCTTCTACCGCTGTGATTTTGAAAGGACAAACACAGCAATTTGACGCATCCAATGGCACGGCTCCATATACCTGGAGCTCAACCAATACTGTAGTAGCTACCATCAACAATTCAGGTTTGCTCACTGCCAACCAGATAGGTACCACAACAGTGAGGGCCACCGATGCTACCAGCAACACAGGCAATAGTGGCACAATTGAAGTACGCGGATATTCATTATACATTCCCGATACCACAGGCCCTTATAACAGCTACATCAATATTCCGGTTCGTAGCAGTAACTTAACAGGGCTAAATATTTTATCCGGAAGTTTTACCCTTTCCTATAACACCGCAGCTATTTCAGAAATTCAAATTGTTACCACCGGCACATTGCTTTCCTCCGTTCCTACTCCTACCATGAATAATAATACAACAACCGGGAGAATACAAATTTCTTTTGCCGGCACAAATGCCATTAGTGGATCGGGAGTTTTGTTTTATCTACGATGTAAATTGTATAACGTAAATGGAGGTGGGTCCGGCATCAGTTTTGAAAGCGCCCTCCTAAATGAATCACTACTTGGAATTACACGAAATGGGTATTTATATTACGGAGCTCCCCCATCTATAAGTCTCACAGTCCCTTCATTGCAATTGGTTTACGGTGATAGTCTGCAGTTAAGTGTAAATAATGGAACCCCTCCTTATGTATGGAGTTTGTCTGATTCTACTATTGCCACCATTTCTTCATTAGGCATGTTGAAAGTAAAAAGATCGGGAATTGTTCGCGTCAGTGCCAGAGATGCCAACAGTGCTGTAACAACTTCCGGTAATATTCAATTGTACGATACCTATTTAAAAATTGGGGACACTTCGGCATCGATTCTCACTTATGTAAACGTACCCGTTCATATCCGATCATTGCCTGCTGGCCAATCGGTGTACTCGGTACAAGGTAGAGTATATACCACAAACTCATCAAGTTTTACTTTGACCGATATCATTACAACAGGATCCGGTTTTGATGGTGCGATTGTGAGTAAGTCGATTGGAAGTAATTATATCCAGTTTGCCATAGCAGGAACCAACCCAGTACCTGGCAATCGGGTATTATTTTATGTGCGTGGTTTTGAAACCGTCAATAACCAAACCGGATGGCAGACAGGACTTTACTTTCAAAATTTACTCTTAAATGAAGGGACACCGTTACCGTTGATACAAAATGGCACCATAACAACTGCTTGTACGATCTTGCCCAATTTCATACCACAGGACACCTTTAAAGTTTGTGGAAGTAGTTATGTACTTAGTGCCGGTAATGGCTACTCTTCATACAACTGGAATACAGGGGCCAACACCTCATCCATAACCGTTACACAAAACGGATGGTATAAGTGTACGGTCAGCAACTCGAGTGGTTGCAATGGAGTAGATAGCGCTTACGTGGTTTTCAGTCAGCCTAAATTTACCACAATGAATGCAGTTGCATGTGGCTCGTACACTTTACCTTGGGGAGTTACTGTAAGCACTTCTGGTTCTTATGCCAACATATATACAGCATCAAACGGTTGCGACAGCACAGTAACCTATCAGGTAAACATAAAAAATAATTCCACCAGTACACTTAATATAAATATTTGCGGGCTAGCCAATTCCTATACGTGGAATGGAAATACCTATACAAATTCAGGGACATACACTTATACAACAACCAACAGTATTGGTTGTGATTCATTTGCTATTTTAATTCTAAAAATTGGAACACCCACATCCAGTATAACCAACACAGCTGTTTGTAACACCGCTATCCCTTACACCTGGAATGGTGTATTGTACAATGTTGCAGGAACCTATTCTGTTACGCTAACAAACGTATATGGATGCGACAGTTTGGCTGTGCTAAATTTGACAATATCGAACTCAATTCCTTCTTCACCAACAGCTGTTACGCAAACCCTTGTTGATAATACCTGTGGAGCACGAGTATACCGCTATACTGTTAGTGCGGTGAATAATGCTTTTGGTTATGCCTGGACACTCCCTGCATCTATTGGAGGGATTACAGGTGTGGTACTTGACTCCGGCAATCTGCTCAGTTCAAGAACAATAAGAGTAAGATACAATTCTAACGCTGCTGCATTTTCAACGGACAGCATCAAAGTGCGGGCATACAGTGGATGTGGCAGTAGTCTCACTAAAGGTTTCAAACTCACAAATGCTGCATTGAATGTACCAACAGCCCCAACATCAATTACAATAACTCCGTTAGTAACGAATGTATGTGGCAGCAGAACCTATCGCTATACAGCTCCTGCATTAACAGCAGGCACTACTACTATTGCACCTGCAACCGGGTATTTGTGGTCTTTTGTGGGTTTATTAGGTGAGAACGCTGTATTGGATTCCGGATCATTAAATGGACGAATCATTGTAATGCGATACACCAGTAATCTTGCTGCCAATATTGGAGACAGTGTAAGAGTAGCATACACTTCACTTTGTGGCAACAGTTTAATTCGCTCACTAAAACTGAACAATCTGGTATTAAACACGCCTGCAGCACCGACCTCTATATTGATCACATCTGTTTCTACAAATATTTGCAGCGCAAGGATATATCGCTATGCTGCACCAAATTTACCGGTTGCTACCGCATCAGCCGGGGCTGCAAACGGATATCTTTGGAGTTTTACAGGCAGCCTTGGGTCAAATGCAGTTCTGGATTCAGGATCGTTGACTTCACAAATTATTCGAGTTCGGTTTAGCAGCAATACGGCATCCTCTATAGGAGACAGTGTGCGTGTTCGTTACAATTCAGTTTGTGGTTTGGGCGTTAACAAAGCGCTAAAGCTCACCAACACCCTGTTGAATCCACCTGCAGCCCCATCCTCAGTTACCATTACTGCTGTTGCTCAAAATAGTTGCAGTGCCCGTATATACCGATACACAGCACCTACATTGCCCATTGCTACAGCAACAGCGGGGGCAGCAACAGGATATGCCTGGTCTTTTACAGGACCACTTGGAGCTAATGCCGTATTGGATTCCGGCACGTTGACTTCACAAATTATACGTGTACGTTTTAGTAGCAATCTTGCCGCAAGTACTACAGACAGCGTGCGCGTTTGTTTTAGTTCTGTGTGTGGATTCAGTCCAAACAAATCAGTAAAAATGACAAACACCGTTTTGAATCCTCCCCTTTCACCAACATATATCACCATTACGGCCATCGTGCCAAGTATTTGCGGTGAAAAAATATATCGATATAGTGCTCCGAGTTTACCAGCCGCTACCCTATCCAATGGAGCAGCCACAGGTTATTTATGGTCTTTCTTAGGATCTTTAGGAAGCAATGCTGTACTTGATTCTGGCACTATCAATTCGCAAATTATCCGGTTGAAGTTTACAAGTAACGCAGCTGCCACATCAGGAGACAGTGTGTCGGTAAAATATCTTTCATCATGCGGTAACAGCACAAATAAAACAGTGACATTCACCAACGTAATTACCTCTGTGCCTATGGCACCTGCATCTATTGTAATTACTGCTGTTTCACCCACTGCTTGTGGTGCCCGTATTTACAGGTATACTGCACCCAATTTAGTTTCAGCAACTTCTACAGTTGCAGGTGCAAATGGATATGAGTGGAGTTTTGTTGGATCATTAGGAACGAATGCCGTGATTGATTCCGGAACATTAAATTCACAGGTCGTTCGAATTCGTTATAGTAGCAATGTTGCAGCGTTGGCAGGAGACAGTGTGAAATTACGTTATAACTCCAGTTGCGGATACAGCGCATATAAGGCGAGTAAACTGACGAACACCAATTTGCTTTGTCCGCAAATAAATCCTGTTACCAAAAATGCAGAAAATAAAGATTTCGTCACCAATACCATGATATACCCAAATCCAAGCAAAGATGAATTCAATTTAATTATTGGCGGAGATGCAAATACTTCAACCTTGATAAACATTTACGATCAATACGGTAGATGTATGTATACCAATACCAAAAGAAATGATAGAAATTCAGTTCGCTTAGGTAAGAGTTTTAATCCCGGAATGTATACACTTCAGCTTAAACAGGGTAATATTATAAAGACTTTTTCCTTGATCAAACTATAGTCGCAAACCTAAATTAATAGTTAGCATCTCTTTATGAATTTCTGATACAAATTCCTTTAATTTTGATGGACAGGAAAAACATGATTGTATGATGAAATCCATACTTATTTCTTTATTTGTATTGATGGTTTGCTCAAACGCAAAATCACAATTAAAAAATTACATCATCAGTGCAAATGGAGATACTTTAAATGCATTGAACGCTCAAGATAAGCGCGTTGGCAAATGGGTAATAAAAGTCGCAGCGTTAAGAGAAGAGCCTGGTTACGAGGAGGAGGGTACCTTCAATAAAGACGGCCAAAAAGAGGGAATTTGGAGAAGATTTAGTGAGTTAGGTGATTTGATGGCAATAGAAACCTATTCAAAGGGAGAAAAAGCCGGTTTACAGCAGTATTTTGGATACCTCGGAGATCTGGAACATGACGAAAACTGGATGCCTTACAATCCGGAGGATCCTTATGATACCATTCCTATCTATGGTACCGGCAGTAATGAGGTGGTGGATTACAAAATAGTAAAAGCAGAACCATATAGTGTACGCGATGGAGAATGGCATTACTATGAACCGGGGTCTGGGAAAATATTAAGAACTGAAATATGGGATCGTAACAGATTAACCAATGCGGGAAATAAAAAAGTTTCAGCCCCAGCGGTAAGAGAAAAGCCCGCCAAAATTGATAAAACTCCGGAGATGCTTGAATGGGAGAGAAAAAATAAAGGGAAAAGAATTATCGATGGAAGATCGGGATTCTAGAAAATACCCGATGCAGGGAATTCAAATTCAATATTCGTCATTCATAAAAATTAGATTAACTTGCGAGTTAAATTCCTTAAAAAATGCTAAACAAAAAAGTTCCTTTCTACACATTATTGATTGCATTTGCATTGCCTTCTACAATCTTTTTTACTTATTATTTAAATTCATCCAATAAAATTGATAATAACTTAACAGACATTGAGCTTTATTCATCTACACATGATGATTGTAATTGGAATGTAAAAAGATTGGGTGGCTATAGTTTTGTACGTCCATTACTCTATGCAGAACCCGGTTGTGAATCGCCCGGGTTAATTACACTGAAACCAGAAATCGAGAGTATCATCGATAAAAATAAAAATGAAGGGAAAATTTCAGAGGCCTCCGTATACCTAAGGGAATTTGGGCATGCGCAATGGATGGTAATCAATAACGAACAAAAATACAGCCCAGGTAGTTTGATGAAAATTCCAGAGCTGATCGCATTCTATAAAATGAATGAAAAAATTCCTGGTTATCTGAATAAGGTGGTAAAATATGAAATAGAATTCCAAACCGACAAAAAACCGGTATTCCTCTCTCAGCAAATACAAATGGGGAGTTCCTACACGATTCGCGAGTTACTCAAATACATGATTGTATACTCCGACAATAATGCTACAATCCTTTTGAATAACATCATAGATAAATCAGTATTTAAAAAAGTTTTTACCGACATTGGATTATCTGAGCCTGATTTCAGCGCACGGGAATATCCCATATCAGTACAGGATTTTTCGATTTTTATGAAAGAGCTATTTAATGCATCATACTTATCAAAAGAAGATTCTGAGGCTTGCCTCGAGTTGTTAAGTAAAAGTGACTTCAGGGATGGCTTGATCAACGGGCTTCCTTTGAACTGTGCCACTGCACACAAGTTTGGAGAAGGCGGTGATATGAGTTTGCCAAATTTCAGCGAATCTGCCATTGTTTATTGCGGCAGAAAGCCATACTTGCTGACAATCATGGTTAAAGGCAAACAAATGCAACAGCTTCCAAAAGTAATCAGCGATATATCCAAGAAGGTATATGACCTGATGAGCAATCGCGCATAATTAGTTTTCATTTTTTCTTATTAACTTGGCATTTACTATGCAAGTTAACACACCCAAACACATCTTCACTCTGGGTATTGAGGAAGAGTACATGGTCATGGATCCTGTTAGCGGAGAGCTAAAAAGCCATGAACAAAAGATTGTGCAATCAGGCCAAAAGATCTTCGGCCAAAAAGTAAAAGCCGAAATGCATCAGGCGGTTGTAGAGGTAGGAACAGATGTATGCAACAGTGCTGATGAAGTTTTTCACGATATCTGTGAACTCAGAAAAAAGATCCATACAATTGCCGGAGAACTGAATTTGACTATTGGAGCTAGCGGAACCCACCCTTTTAGTCACTGGGAAAAACAACTGATCACCGACCAGGATCGATATAATCAGATTGTTTCCGAAATGCAGGATGCTGCCCGAAGCAATTTGATTTTTGGTTTGCATGTGCATGTAGGTATGGAGTCGCGCGAAATGGCCATCCACATTGCTAATTCAGTAAGGTATTTTTTACCCCATGTTTTTTGTTTAAGTACCAACTCCCCATTTTGGGAAGGCAGAGATACCGGCTATAAATCATATCGCACAAAGGTCTTCGAAAAATTTCCACGTACAGGTATACCCGACCATTTTTCATCGATTGAGGATTATGATCGTTATGTTCATTTGCTGATAAAGACGAATTGTATTGATAATCCGCGTAAAATATGGTGGGACTTACGAGTACATCCGGTATTTAATACGGTAGAATTTAGGATTTGTGATGTACCCTTGACTGCGATAGAGTCAGTTTGTCTGGCCTCATTGTTTCAAGCCATTTGCGCCAAGATTTATAAACTGCGCATGCACAACATGAATTTTATTTCATACAGTCGGGCATTGATCAATGAAAATAAGTTTAGGGCCAGTAGATATGGGATTGAGGGAAAATTGATAGACTTTGGAAAGGAGGAAGAAAAAGAAGTGCCGGTATTGATTCACGAGTTGCTTGATTTTGTGGATGATGTAGTGGATGATTTAGGTTGTAGATCATATATAGATTACATACCACAAATATTGAAGCAAGGCACCGGAGCCGAGCGTCAGGTAAATGTGTATAAGCAAACAGGTAGTTTAAAGGAAGTTGCCAATCTGATTCAGGAATCTTTTTTAAAGGGAATTTAGTTTTGTTGGAAAAATTGAAAAGCCCTAATTTTGCAACAGATTTGGCTGCGTAGCTCAACTGAATACCTGCCTGCCGGCAGGCAGGGAGCATCTGAAACAGAAGCAAATGAGCGTAATGGTTTATGTGATACAGAGTTTGAAAGACGGACGCTTTTATGTTGGAATGTCTGAAAATGTAGACTTGAGATTAAAACAACATAATAAGGGTATGACAACTTCTACCCGATTTTATAAGCCTTGGAAACTTCTTTTTTTTGAAGAGTATGTTTCTAGAGCAGAAGCTAGGAAAAGAGAAATATATTTGAAATCTGGTTCAGGCAAGGAATTTATTAAATCTTGGCTGCGTAGCTCAACTGAATAGAGCATCTGACTACGGATCAGAAGGTTTTAGG
>CAZXSR010000023.1:0-27168 GCA_964643315.1 uncultured Ferruginibacter sp. | reverse complement strand
AAAAAAATTTTATGGCCAATGCAAGATTGGCTGACATGGTTGAGCGGATGATGAAGTATTAAGAAGTAAAGCCCAATCAGGATTTTTGGCATCCATGTATTCACAAGATACTTTCCGATCTATTTGTACATATTCTTGAATTTGCACTTTTAAAATCCGGAAAACATTGTGTGGTATTGCCACTTCACCATTGTTCAAACCAAGAAACAATTACTCTTCTAATATACCCTGATAAATTTATGTACTTGAATTTGAAATGCTGACATAGAAATTAAACAATAAAATCTGCTTAAGTATGAATATTTTTAACTGTGGATTAAAATTAATTTTGAAACAAGTAAATGATATTAATAATGGAAAAAAATAACAAACAAAGAAAAGTTGCTCTGTTAATCTTTGTACTATCTGTACTTATTGCTCTTATTCCTTTCACATCTAAAACTCAGGTAATTAAACCTAAAAAAGAAATTAAACAAAGAGGTATATACAGCGCCACACCATCATGCGACCCTGATAGTTTGCCTGGTATTAATTATGCTTTGGTCGTTGGAATTTCCCAATACCCAAATTTAAATAATCAGCTTTATTTTGCCGATGACGATGCTTTTTTATTTTATGATTATTTAGTTTCTGAGAAAGTATGTCAAAAAGATAATATTGCCCTATTAATAGACTCTATGGCTAAAATGCCAAATATTTATGCTCAATTAACTCGTCTATTAACTAAGGTAAAATATAAAGATACAGTTATTATTTACTTTGCCGGTCACGGTGATGTAGAAACTGAGCTGGAGAGTGGATATTTATTAACCTATGATTGCAATTCTACTAATTATGCGGCTAGTGCAATTGACATCTCTAAATTGGAGAAATATATTAATGCGTACATAAAAAAACAAGCCAGAGTAATGCTAATTGTAGACGCTTGCCGTTCTGGTAATTTAGCTGGTGGAATAGCAGGCGCAAGTACTACAATGAAAGCATTTTCATTAGGTTTTGAGCAAGCTGATAAATTGCTTTCGTGCCAGCCCTCTCAACTTTCTGAAGAGAGGGTTTATCCAGATGGAGGTCATGGTGTTTTTACTTATCACTTAGTAGAGGGACTTAGAGGGCTCGCAGATAAAAATAATGATGGGTCAATTACAATGAGGGAGCTTGATTTTTATTTGGAGAAAGTTGCAGAGGAAACAAAAAATAAACAGATTCCAAAGCTACTTGGGAACCCACAAAATCAACTTTCAAGATATGATGTCCGCAAGAAGAGATTACTGGCCTCCCAAAAAACAAATTTATCAAATACACAAATCGGCCTTTATCGAAGTGTTGAAAAAATAAATGACACCATTGATCCGTATCGTCAATTTTGGAATTGCTTAAAGCAAGGTAATTTGATAGACCCTCCCGGCAACAACGCCTTTGAAATTATAAGAATGCCGGATAAAAATTTGATTAATAATGAGCAGTTGGAAGAAATGAAAATTGCATTGCAAGCAATATTGGAAAATGAGGCCCAAAAATGGCTACAATTGTTTATAAATAGCGATGAAAGGAGAATAAAAAACTTTTATTCTCAAGCGACATATATTAAAAATCTCAGAATAATGGATAGTTGTTTGGCACTCGTTTCAGAAGACAATAACAGATATAATGAAATAAAAGCCAAGTCGCTGTTTTTTCACGGTGTTTATCAATACAATCAACCAAAAACCGTCAGGATAAATCGTGATAAATCTCTGAATTGGGGATTAGATTTTTTCTTGGCCGCAGACAGTATTCTTCCCAACCAAGCATGGATTTTAAATCTTATTGGAAATTGTTATCGGCTTATAGGAGAATTTGATGTTTCGTTGTCATACCATAAAAGAGTGACAAATTTAACCCCAAATTGGAAAAACAATTGGAATAACCTCGGCTCTTTGTATGTTGAAAAAATAAATCCAAATCAAAAAACTGGACCCGCAGATATAAAATTACTAGAAGATGCTGAAAATTGTTTCAGGAAAGCCCTTTCACTAGATACCATTAACAGCAGTTATGCTTTGTGTGGACTTGGTGAGGTCTCTTTAAAATTTGATAAAATTAAAGACGCTGAGATGTTTTTGTTAAAATCCTTGGAAAAGGATTCAAATGATGCATATACGCTTCAGTATCTCGGCATTTTAAATAATAAAAATAGAAACTATCCTCTTTCTGAAAAATTTTACAGAAGAGCAATAGCAATTGATTCAAATAGTTATTTTTATAAATTAGGTCTTTTAAGAGCGCTGTCAGCACAAAAAAAATTTGACCCACAGTATGTATATTTATTACAAAATATACTTGTGTTAAAACCTACTGAAATAAATCATTGGATTGCATTGAAAAGCCTCAATGCTCCTATTGATAAAAATCTCTATTTGCGTGCGACAGATGAGTTAAAAAGCATACTCATAAACGATTCTTTAAATTCAGTCGCATGGCAGGCCATGGGTGCAATACAAACTTATTTTGAAAAAAACATGTTAGAAGCAGAAAAGTGTATGAAAATGGCATTTAAGATTGAACCATCACCAATAAACCACTATAACTTATCTTGCTTTTATTCGATGAATAATAAAAAGAGCGAATCGCTTTACTATTTACAACTTGCTCTCGAAAAGGGGTTTGTAGATTTTGGTTTAATAGAGGCTGATCCAGATCTCTCAAATTTGCGTAGCGAGAAAGAATACTTGTCTTTGATAAAAAGGTATAAATCCAAAAAAAAGACTGTTTCAAAAGATTAATAAATAGCTTTCGACCCAAGATTAATTCCTATATTCACGTATGAAGAACAGGTATCTTTCATTGGATGTATTCAGGGGAGCTACGGTTGCATTGATGATATTTGTAAATAACCCCGGTTCATTTTCTCATATTTACTGGCCAATTGATCATGCCGAATGGAATGGTTGTACTATGGCAGATTTGGTATTTCCGTTCTTTTTATTTGCCGTAGGCAACGCCATGGCTTTTGTGTTGCCCGATATGAAAAGCGCGGGAGTTAAACCATACTTTTTAAAAATCAGCAAGAGATCTTTATTGATATTTTCAATTGGACTTTTCTTGAGTTGGTTTCCTTTTGTCAAATGGAATGAAAACCAGGAGCTCATTGGCAAAGCATGGGAAAACGTACGAATTATGGGAGTGCTTCAGCGAATTGCAGTATGCTATTTCTTCGCCTCTGTAATGCTGTTTTTTTTCAACAACAAACAAATCATTTACTTGTCCATCGGACTCTTATTTTTTTATTGGTTGATTTGTTATTGGGCGGGGTCTTCATCGGATCCCTATAGCCTATCCGGTTATTTTGGAACAAAGGTGGATATGTTTTTATTTGGCGATAAGCACATGTATCACGGAGAGGACGTGGCTTTTGATCCGGAAGGAATTTCAAGTTCAATAGCCGCGATAGTTCAGGTGTTGTTTGGGTATTTATTGGGATCATTCATCATCAGAGAGGGCAAAACGCAGGGCATGCTGAATCAGATATTTTCATATGGATTTCTGCTGGTTGTTGCCGGACTGTGCTGGAATGTTTTTTTTCCTGTCAATAAAAAAATTTGGACCAGCAGTTATACCGTCCTAACTACAGGAGTAGCCCTGTTAACCATTGCATATTTGATCCTGCAAATTGAGTTGAAGAACTTAAAAGGAAAATGGACAACTTTTTTTGATGTTTTTGGAAAAAATCCGCTGTTCATTTTTGTGCTGAGTGGAATGATTCCCAGGCTGGCGGGACTTATTAAAATTCAATCGATAGATCAAGAGGGAGCAATAAAATACATCAACCCATTATCGTGGGTGTATGAAAATATATTTAAGTCTATTTCTTCAGACCCCAGGTTGGGCTCTATGATATACACCATTTTTTACCTAGGGCTTTTATGGGCGATCGGATATTTTTTATACCGAAAAAAAATCTTTATTAAAGTTTAGCAACTTTATGAATACCCGGATATTCCTGCGCCCAACGATATTTGCATTTATATTTTTGAGAAAGCGCTGAAACAAAATAATCCAGATTGTCGATTGATTTTTTGTCCGGAAACAGGTAATCGTGAAAAAGAATGACAAAGTCTCTTTTGCTTCCTTTCTTTTTGAGTTGAGCCCTATCGATTTGATCCAGCAGGTCGTTTACTACTGCTGTATCATTGCTATGATTGCTATCCCATTCAAAATCCCAACCCATTAGATTTTCTTTGGAGTTAATCTCATCCAAATAGGCAATCATTCTTTTTGAATTTGCATCTGTACCTCTGCGAACCGAGTCAATCCTCCACGTATTTTGTCCGGGCAGGCGGGTTATTAAATAAGAGGTGTCCAAAAACCTTTTATTGTTACGTATATCTTCCCATACCATCGGAGGATTGCTGTAGTACATTTTTATTCTTCCGTGTGTAACATTGTGTGAGAATGAGTGGTTATAGATTTTAAAAAGCGGATTTGCTTTTTCTGCTTTAAACAGGCTGTCGTAGTATGCCGAGTAGGTGATTTGTTTTCCTACAGCAAAAAAACTTGCTTTGATTTTTCTGTTATTTAAAAAGCCAATGACATTAGGTGTTGAATGATAAGGACCATCATCAAACGTAAGATAGATACTCATTGCTGTATCATTTTTTCTTTCTTCTTCTTCTCTCGCCAATCTTATACTATCCTCGTTTACTGCGGGTAACAAAGGTCCATCATCTTTTTTTTGGTTATTGCAACCAATGATAAGAGAGAAAAAAAAGGTTATGATAATCAAGTGAATAATATATCGCCTCATATTTCTTTGTTTTATTCTGCAAAAATATAAAAGTTATCTATATGCGAGATTGCGTTTAATTAATTGGGCACAAACTTCAACGAAACGGAGTTGACGCAGTGGCGCGTGTTTTTTGGGGTAAAACCTTCTCCAATAAATACGTGTCCGAGATGTCCGTTGCATTTGGCACAAACGATTTCGGTACGGTGGCCATCGGCATCAGGAATTCGCTTGACGGAGCCAGGAATTTCATCATCAAAGCTGGGCCAGCCACAATGCGAATCAAATTTATCTTTGGATTCATAGAGTGGCGTATTGCATCTTTTACATTGGTAAGTTCCCACCATTTTGTTTTTGGTGTATTCGCCGGTGTAAGGCATCTCTGTTCCTTTGTGAATAATTACACGCTCCTCTTCGGGAGTCAGTTTATTATATTCCATCTTTTTTGTTTTAATACCAGGGGCTATTTTTTTAAATTGATAATAAGCTTGCAGAACGTATTGATAAAAAGCTACTTCATCACAAAATTTGGCAATGAGATAAGAGGGTCTATACCATACCATAAAAGTATCCAACAGTGGTGAGCCCAGTCCGGTAACCCTTCGCACCATTGGTTTGTTGAAACGGTAGTCAATATATTTTTCGCGTTCTTCTGCTTCGAGTCGGGCTTGTAAAGCACGCATCTCTTTGTTTTTTCGAAATTGAAATGATTGAATGATGGCGCCCAAATCATATCCGGTTACTCCGCCTGAGATTACTGCATCATCAGTTTCTTTTTCAAAATCAAATACTGACTTATAATAACGGCGATTCTCGATAGAATCCTGTTTATACGTTTTCGCAAATACAATCACCTCTTTAAGTGCTTTGAATTTACTGTTGACTGCAATATGTAAACACACATCAAAATGATCGGGATCAGTTACCTGGCGAAGACTAAAACCAAGGGTTGATTTGTTATGGTAGACAAAAAATAAAGAATCGTTTTCATTGACAGGTATGCTGTAACGGCCCATGCTGTCGGTGTATGCAAAGAAGCCCGAACTGCTGGTAACACGAACTTTTTCTACCAGATTTATTTTGGAAATATCATACACGGTACCGCTTATACGAAGCTGGCCTTTTGATATAAATAAGGAACATTGAAAAATCAGTAGAAGAACGCTTCGCATGTTTTGCAAAATTATTTACAAACCGCCGACTAAAATCAGACTTTGATGTTAAACTCTGTCAGAAATGGTAAAAGAGGGATTATTTTTTCCCAAAGATTCTTTTACCTACTCGGCTTAGGTATCCCGAGAAGAAACGAAACTGACCAAGTGGAATGCTGATGACGATGACGCATATTGGCCAAAACATTGTAATCAATAGAACATAGAAAGAATAAAAAGCAAGTTTATTCCCGATTTCAAATAAGCCCAAAACCTTGCGGGCCAAGTATCCGCAAGCACTTCCGCCAAATGCAAAAGTGATCAATATCAGTGTAAGTTGTATGCCGTTAACACCCCACTTCGTTTTTAATTTTTCAAACATTTGGCAAAATTGCAGATTTATGCTCAAAGATTGCAGCCAAAACTTAAACAAATATGTACATTTTTTCTTGTTTACAATTTTATGACAATTCTCATAATTCCTTACACAAACCATTGAATTACAGCGAAGAAGAAAAAAAATATTTTCTCAAAATGTTGATAATATGTCAATATCCCGCCGTACTTTTGCTTCCGATTAAAGGAAATTTTCCACTCAAGACCAGAAAATAGTATGATTCGACATCGAATACCCACTGCCTGTTCCTTCCTCAGTCGCCTCTTTTTACTCATCGTATTTACTGCTGTATTTCATGCTGCTCATGCGGCCGATGGTGAGGCATTGTTTAAGGCCAATTGTTCCAACTGTCACAAGCCCGATGCGGATTACACCGGTCCGGCTCTGAAAGGATGGAGTAAGCGCGAACCAAGCCCGGACTGGGTTTACAAGTGGGTTGCGAATCCATCACAAATGATTGCATCTGATGCTTATGCAAAAGCACTTTTTGAAAAATGGAAGCCAACCGTAATGACGGCTTTTCCAAATTTGAAGAAAGAAGAGATAGATGCCATCATGAAATATGTGGACGATTACACTCCACCTGCTGCAGTTGCTACCACTTCCGGAGGAACAGGAGGCAGCGAATCGGATAATAGTCTGCTTTTTGGCATCCTCACGATTGTAATGGCGGTGATTGCATTCATCTTGTTACAAGTGAATAGCAATTTGCGTAAACTCACGGATGAAAAACAAGGTATTCACAGAGGCGAGCCGGTTCCGTTCTACCGCAACAAGTCCTACATCATGCTCATCATTTTGGTTTTATTTGCCGTAGGCGGATACTATACCATTAACGGAGCCATTGGATTGGGCCGTCAACAAAATTATCAGCCCGAACAACCCATTTATTATTCTCATAAAGTTCACGCAGGAACCAATCAAATCAGTTGTCTGTACTGTCATGGCAGTGCTCAGGATAGCAAGCATTCAGGCATTCCTTCTGTAAACGTTTGTATGAACTGTCACATGGCTATCAAGGAATATAAGGGAGATCCGATTGTAGCTGAAAATGGAAAAAATATTGATGGTACAGCAGAAATACAAAAGCTATACAAATATGCCGGCTGGAATCCGGATACCAAATCATACAACCCGGATAACAACAATGACGGCACTCCCGATGGCGCACAAGCCATTCCTTGGGTAAAAATTCACAATCTGCCCGATCATGTATATTTCAACCATAGTCAACACGTAAAGGTTGGAAAACAACAATGTCAAACCTGCCATGGCCCTATTCAGGAAATGCCTGAGGTATATCAGTTTTCTGACTTAAGCATGGGATGGTGTATCAATTGTCACCGCGAATCGAAGGTGGACTTCTATAACAAAGAAACCGGCGAAGGAAATAAGTTTTACAGTATGTATGAGAAGTTCCATAAAGATTTGAAAGATCACAAGATTGACAGTGTAACCGTAGAAAAAATCGGAGGAACTGAGTGTCAGAAATGTCACTATTAATAATTGATTTAACGCATCCGGCAGTGCCGGAAAATATTGACCGAATATCAGAATCAACACACTATGAGCAATAAGAAATACTGGCAAAGTTTTGGCGAACTCAACCAAACGGAGGCTTTCCAAAAAGCTGCCGAAAATGAGTTCAACGAAGAACTGTTACCTGTGGAGGAATTGTCGAAAGAGGGATTGTTGAATGGCAGTACCAATCGACGCGACTTCCTGAAATATCTGGGTTTCAGCACAGCGGCAGCAGCAATCGCAGCCGGTTGCGAAATGCCCGTTCGTAAGTCGGTGCCTTACTTAAACAGACCCGATAACGTTACGCCTGGTATTTCCAATTATTATGCATCCACCTATGTAAATGGTGGCGATGCAATTAGTGTGGTTGTAAAACAACGCGAAGGTCGCCCAATCAAAATAGAAGGGAACGAATTATCAACCATTACCAAAGGAGGTACCAGTGCGCAGGCGCAGGCCTCAGTTTTGGATTTGTATGATACAACCCGCTTGCGTCATCCGCTTCAAAAAGATGGTGCAGACTTTAAAGAAGTAAGCAGCTTCGAAGCAATGGACAAAATGGTTGCCGATGCAATGGCCAACCTGGGAGGCAAATCGGTTGTGTTGCTTACTTCAACTATCCACTCCCCTTCTACTCTAGCTATCATTGAAAGTTTCAAAGCGAAATATAATGCTACCCATGTTCAATATGATGCGGTAAGTTACAGCGGCATGTTGCTGGCAAACGAAGCTTGCTATGGAAAACGCTCCATTCCTTCTTATCACTTCGATAAGGCCATGACGATTGTGAGCTTAAGTGCGGATTTCTTAGGAACCTGGTTAAGTCCGGTTGAGTTCAGCGCACAATACGCAATTAACAGAAAAATCTCCGGCGAGAAACCTACCATGAGCCGTCACTTTCAGTTTGAAAGCATGCTTAGCTTAACAGGTAGTAATGCCGATGATCGCTATACGCACAAACCATCAGAAACAGGAGCGATTGCTTTGGCATTGCTTGCAAAATTAGGCGGTGCGGTTGCTGCGCCGGCTATTGCCGATGCCCAACTTAAAGCAGGTATCGATAAAGCGGCAGAGGCATTGATGAAATCCAAAGGCACCTCATTGGTTGTTTGTGGAAGCAATGATGCCAACATTCAAACTGTTGTAAATGCCATCAATGAAATCATTGGTGCAAATGGAACAACAATAAACTGGTCTGTTACAAACAACACACGCAAAGGTGTTGATGCAGACATAACAAAACTGGAGCAAGACCTTGCTTCCGGCAGCGTGGGTGCATTATTGGTGTACGGATGTAATCCGGTATATACTCATGCCAATGGAAAAAAATTAGCAGACTCTATCGCTAAGTTGCCTTTGAGTATTTCTTTCAATGGAACATTGGATGAAACTACCGAGCAGTGTAAATATGCAATCCCTTCTCATCATTGGCTGGAAAGCTGGGGAGATGCTGAACCTAAATCGGGCTATTATAGTTTTTCACAACCAATCATTAACCCGTTGTTTAAAACAAGAGCTTTTCAAACTTCTTTGTTGAAATGGTCTGGAAATAGCGTAGTAGCAAAAGCTCCTGCTGCTAATGATTCTACAGCAAAAACAACTCCGGTTGTAAATACAGGTAACGCATCTGATTATGAAGCTTATGTAAAAAATTATTGGACCGCCAAATTGGGTGGGGATAATAACTGGAATAAGGCATTGCAGGATGGTGTAGCGGAAACAGCTACTCCGGTTGCTGCACTCGCTTCCAAGAATCCTGCTATTGATGCAGGTAAAGTGCTTGGTAATAAGGGAGGCGCTATCGAAGTGGTGATGTATGAAAAAGTATCATTGGGTAATGGCGCTCAGGCCAATAACCCTTGGTTGCAGGAATTACCTGATCCTGTAACTAAAGTGACCTGGGATAACTATGCGATGGTAAGTCCGGGTCTTGCTAAAACATTATTGAATATCGATGTTCTGGGTAATCAGCGTCAGGCCGATGCTTATGAAGTTACGCCTGAAAAACCTGTTATCAAAATTACTGCAAATGGTAAGTCTGTTGAATTGCCCGTTATGATCATACCCGGTGTAAACGATTCAACGATTGCTGTTGCTGTTGGATATGGAAGATCATCTGCCGATGAAAAAAACTCATTGGATCGCGTTGGTAAATCTGCCACCGGAGCCGGAAAGAATGTATATCCTTTGGCCGGTTTTAATGGTCAAACAATCACTTACGCTTTCGTTGCCACTGCAGAAAAAACAGGAAATGTATATCCTCTTGCACAAACACAGGTGCATGGTTCCTCCGAACACAGACCGGTGATTTATGAAACATCGCTGGCTGCTTTCGTGAAAGATCCGAAAGAGATGATGAAGGAAACCAAAGAAGAATTGGCAAGTTTATTGTCTCAAGGTAAAACAGACTTTGTAAAAGAAGGAACAATCTATCCTCATTATGATAAGCCCGGAATTAAATGGGGAATGAGCATTGACCTCAACACCTGTACGGGTTGCAGCGCATGCGTGATTGCCTGTACTGCTGAAAACAATGTGGCTGTAGTTGGTAAAACTCAGGTACAACGTGCGCATGAAATGCACTGGCTTCGAATCGATCGTTACTTTACCGGTAATGATCCTAAGAATCCGGATGTGGTGTTTCAGCCGATGCTTTGCCAGCATTGCGACAATGCTCCCTGCGAGAATGTTTGTCCGGTTGCGGCTACCAATCACAGCAGCGAGGGCTTGAATCAAATGACTTATAACCGTTGCATTGGTACACGTTATTGTGCCAACAACTGTCCGTATAAAGTGCGTCGTTTCAACTGGTTGGATTATACCGGAGCAGACAGCTTTGGAAACAACCAGGAGCCGCTTCGCGGAAAAGACTTGGATGAGGCTGTATTCCAAATGAACGAAGACCTTACGCGCATGGTGTTGAATCCGGATGTGACGGTTCGTTCACGCGGTGTGATTGAAAAATGTTCTTTCTGCGTTCAGCGTTTGCAAGAGAGCAAGCTGGAAGCGAAGAAAGCGCAGGACCCAACAAAGGTGCGCAATGTGAAGACAGCTTGTATGCAGGCTTGTCCTACCAATGCCATTCAGTTTGGTAATGTGAATGATAAAGAAAGCGAAGTATCAAAAGCAAGAAAAGACGAAAACAGAAATTTCTATGTGCTTGAGCAACTGCACGTTTTACCAAACGTAAGTTATCTCGCCAAAGTGCGCAACACCGATCGCGAAATCGGCGGTGAAGCAAAGCATGAAGAAAAAGCACATGCATAATTTATAACCCTTAATCAGATCTAAAGCCAAAAGCGAAACAGCATATGTCATTACTCAAATACGAATCGCAACAAAGGGAACCGTTGGTAGATGGCGATAAGAATTATCATCAGGTAACCGAAGATATCATCAGTCCCATTGAGATGAAGCCAACCCGCTTGTGGTATATTGGTTTTTATATCAGTGTAGGATTGTTGCTATTTGGTGGATACAGTGTCTACAGAGAGGTAACTTATGGTATCGGTCAGTGGAATTTGAATAAAACCATTGGTTGGGGTTGGGATATTACCAACTTCGTTTGGTGGGTAGGTATCGGTCACGCCGGAACCTTGATTTCTGCGATCTTATTACTTTTCCGTCAGGGTTGGAGAACAGGTGTAAACCGTGCTGCAGAGGCGATGACCATCTTCGCTGTAATGTGTGCGGGACAGTTTCCGATATGGCACATGGGTCGTGTGTGGATGGCATTCTTTGTGTTGCCTTATCCAAACTCACGCGGACCATTATGGGTGAATTTTAATTCGCCATTGTTGTGGGACGTGTTTGCGATTTCGACATACTTTACCGTATCACTTTTATTCTGGTATTCAGGATTGATACCCGATATGGCAACGGTTCGCGATCGTGCAAAAACCAAGTTGCGTAAATTGTTATACGGTGTCGCTTCGTTTGGCTGGACCGGTAGCACCAAGCACTGGCAACGTCATGAGTCTTTATCGCTTGTACTTGCGGGGTTAAGTACACCCCTTGTACTTTCAGTGCATACCATTGTATCCTTTGACTTCGCCACTTCGGTAGTTCCGGGTTGGCATACAACGATCTTCCCTCCTTATTTCGTTGCGGGAGCGATCTTCAGTGGTTTTGCCATGGTGCAAACACTGTTGATTGTGGTACGTAAAGTAATGGGATTGCAGGATTATATCACACTTGGTCACATCGAAGCGATGAACAAGGTAATCGTGTTAACAGGAAGCATCGTGGGTTGTGCTTATTTGACAGAATTATTCATTGCTTGGTACGGACAAAATCCATACGAGTGGTATTGCTTTAAAGAAAACAGGGCAAATATTATGAGTCCTTACGGATGGAGCTATTGGTTGATGATGTTCTGTAACGTGGTTTCACCGCAATTGTTCTGGAGTCGTAAGTTGAGAAGAAACATTACCGTTACTTTCTTCATGAGTATTGTGGTAAATATCGGTATGTGGTACGAGCGTTTCGTAATCATTGTAACCTCTATTTACCGCGACTTTCTTCCATCGAGCTGGAGTACCTATTATAGTCCAACAACCTGGGAAATCGGATTTTATCTTGGAACGTTTGGGTTGTTCTTTACATGTTTCTTCTTATTTGCAAAATACTTCCCAGTTATTGCGGTAGCGGAAATCAAGTCAATCTTGAAAACAAGTGGTGAGGGATATAAGTCAAAGATGACAGAAATTGAAAAAGCAGATTCGGAGAAATTTTATCATGATGAAGTTGCGCATGCGCATTAAAAATTAAAAAGTAAAAAATCAAAAGTGTAAATCGTTCGAAGTAACAAGACAACAGATGAACTTACGACTTACGACTTATGACTTACGACTTAAATAAAAAACTATGGCCGGAGGACTTAAAAAATTTGTGGTAGGTTGTTTTGATGATGAGAAAGTATTGTTTCCTGCAGTAAAAAATGTACGCAAGCAGGGCTATAAGATTCATGACGTGTATACACCGTTTCCGGTTCACGGATTGGATCATGCTATGGGGCTTCGCGAAACAAGTTTGCATACTGCCGGATTTATCTATGCCATCACAGGAACAACTACTGCTGTCGGATGCATGAGCTGGATTTTTACAAAAGACTGGCCTTTGAATATTGGCGGTAAACCACATTTTGCATTGCCAGCATGGATTCCCATCACATTTGAATTGACAGTACTTTTCTCAGCAGTTGGTATGGTGCTAACATTTTGCTACATCTGTCAATTGGCGCCCTTTGTAAAGAAGCATCATTTCCATGCTCGCGCCACCGACGATTTATTTGTGATGGCGATTGAGTGTACAGATAAGACAAATGAATCTGAAGTGCAGCAATTTTTGCAACAGGCCGGTGCGAAAGAAGTTAATGTGCAGATGGCCGAAACAGGATGGTGGCTTGGAAGATATGACCGCGAACAAAAATTGTATCGCGAAGAAGAAAAAGGATATTAATACATGGGAAAATTTTAAACAAAATTACCCAAGGCATAAGCCTTAATAATATAAGAAGAACAATGAAAAAATTTGCATCATTATTCACAGCTACACTGGTAACGGCAGTTATGCTTGTAAGTTGTGACAACAAGCAAGAGCCCGGCAAGATTTATATGCCCGATATGGCTTACAGCCGTGCTTATGAAACATACGCACTTAGGGATTCATCAGTATTTACAATGGATCAGGCAGAGCGTGGTGGCAGTAAAATATTTTACAACAACAAACCTGCAGACGGCACAATCAAACGTGGCGAATTGTTTCCATACACATTGCCTAACGACAGCAACGGATATAAGATGAGCGCAACGGTAGTGAATCCAATTACAGAAATGTCTGAGACAGAGATGAAAGAAGCAGGTCGTTTGTTTAATATCAATTGTGCCATTTGTCATGGAGAAAAAGGAGCAGGTAATGGTCCCATTGCAACTGCCGGAAAAATTGGGGGTATTGCAAACCTGACATTGGATGCTTATGTAAAGATGACCGATGGAACCATGTTTCACTCCATTACCTATGGTAAGAATAACATGGGAAGCTATGCATCACAGTTGGACAGAAAGCAACGCTGGATGATCGTGAAATACATCCGTACACTGCAACCAAAACCAACAAACGAAGCCGTAGCAATGAAATCTGCTGCAGATACTACCAAGGCAATAAAATAAATTAAACGATTTTCCGAAAGGAACATATAAAGAATACATAGATGAACACAAAATTTGAATTACCGGCTAATTACAAAAAATGGACCTGGGGCCTCATAGGCGCAGGTGTGCTGGCGCTGTTGTATGGCATCATTATGTTGCATCCATTTACACATGCGTCTCACGGCGAAGGTGCCGATCATGGAAGCACCCGTTTTTGGGCAGTGCTTTTGCAAAACAGCGTGTTTTGGCTGCTCGTAGTAAATGCCTCTATGTTCTTTATCTGTGTTACTACAATGGCAATGGGCGGATGGCAAGTAGCTCTCCGTCGTGTACCCGAAGCAATTTCCAGTCTGGTTCCTACCATCGGCATCATTACTTATGTGGTATTGATGGCTATCGTTTGGACTGGCAGAACAGATATATATCATTGGCTTGATACCGAAGCAGTTGCCAAAGACCACATATTGTTGGGTAAAAGCGGATTTTTAAATAAAACATTCTTCACTGTTTGGTCCACCATTGCAATTGGTTTGTGGTGGTTGCTGGGTCGCAAAATGCGTAGCTTAAGTTTACAAACCGATGAGGCCGGAACAATGGATCATGAATCTGCGAAAAAGTGGATTTGGACGAATACAGTATGGGCATCATTATATTGCGTGGTATTTGGATTAACAGTAGCATCAACAATACCATGGTTTTGGTTGATGAGTATTGATCCGCATTGGTACAGCACCATGTACAGCTGGTATACTTTTGCGAGCACATTCGTATCCGGTATGTCGCTCGTTGCGATTTATGTTATCTTTTTAAAGAATAGAGGTCAATTGGAATATGTAACCGAAGAACATCTGCATGATGTTGGTAAGTTCATGTTTGCATTCTCTGTGTTCTGGACTTATCTCTGGTTCTCACAGTATATGCTGATCTGGTACAGTAATCAGCCCGAGGAGACAAAATATTTTGTTGACAGAATTGGTACCGCTGATAAATCTGGACCCTATCATGGTATTTTCTTTTTAAACCTGTTTTTAAATTTCCTTTGTCCTTTATTGATTTTGATGAAGCGTGGAGCCAAGCGTAACTGGACACTGGTTACGGTAATGGCAGTGTTGATCATTTTCGGACACTGGATCGATTTTTATCAAATGGTCATGCCGGGCACCTTGCACGAGCATGCCGAAATGATGCCTTTCGAATTTGGTATCGCAGCATTATTCATTGGAATCATCATGTGGGGAGTGGGAAAATACCTGACCGCACATCCAATGGTAGCAAAGAATCACCCTTTCCTGAAAGAAAGTATGATTCACCATACCTAATCAAATTTGAAGAAAGTTATTTAATACAATAAGACCGATAAATAAATAATTCATGAACCAGTATTTTTTGATTGCCGTCGTCGCTATGATTTTCATCGTAATCTTTCAGATTGCGAAGGCGAGTGAGTATGTGAGCATATTAAAAGGAGAAGAAAAATCGCGCAAGCAAAACAACCGCATCAACGCGTTTTTGATGATCGCGTTCCTGGTGCTTGGCATGTACGGAGCGTATTATTGCAACGAGCTTTATTATGGTAAAACATTGTTCCCGCAAGGTTCTGCATCGGTAGAAGGAGAAAAGATTGATGAGATGTTATACATCACTATCGCAGTTACCGGACTGGTTTTTGTTATCACCCAGGTATTGTTATTCTGGTTTGCTTTCAAATATCAGGAGCGCGATGACAGAAAAGCATTTTACTTTCCACACAACAATAAATTGGAACTAATTTGGACCACAGTACCTGCCATATTCTTGACCGTGTTGGTTGTATTTGGTTTGAAGTTTTGGTTCAAGATTACAGCCGATGCACCCAAAGAGGCAATGGTTGTAGAAGTAACCGGCCATCAATTTGCCTGGGAGTTCCGCTATCCAGGAGCAGACGGCAAACTCGGAAAGAAAAATTATAAACTAACAAACACACCTTCCGGAAACACATTGGGGGTAGATTTTTCGGATACCGATAGCCATGATGATTTGCATACTTCCGAAATGCATCTTCCTGTTGGCCGTCCTGTAAAACTTGTTATCGGGGCACAGGATGTGATCCATGATGTTGGGTTATCTCATTTCCGCTTAAAGATGGATGCTGTTCCCGGTATTCCAACAACCATGTGGTTTACACCTAAGTACACAACCGAAGAAATGAAAAAGCGCAGCGGCAACCCGAATTTCATTTATGAAATCAGTTGCGACCAAATGTGTGGAAAAGGACATTTCTCCATGCGCGGAATTATTGTTGTAGAAAGTGAAGCTGATTATAATAAATGGATTGCTTCTCAAAAAATAGAATACTACACATTGTATCCTGACAAAGACCCCTCGAAAAAAGCGGATGCTGCATCAACGGATACCACAGCACCCAAAAAAGAAGTAGCTCAATTAATCAACAAACCCTAAACATTTTATCATACTACTATGAGTACAGCAACTTTGCACGAAACAACACATCACCACGCTGAAGCGCATCATGACGACCATCATCATCATGAAACATTCATCACTAAATATATTTTTAGCCAGGATCATAAAATGATTGCCAAGCAATTTTTGATTACCGGCATCATTTGGGCTTTTATTGGTGGATTGTTTTCGGTGATTTTCCGTTTGCAATTGGCTGATCCTAACGCCACCTATCCTTTTCTTGAAGATTTACTGGGTCATTGGGCTAAAGGAGGAAAACTTCAACCGGAATTTTATTATGCATTGGTAACCATGCACGGAACCATCTTGGTGTTTTTCGTACTTACAGCCGGATTGAGTGGAACTTTTGCAAACTTCCTAATTCCTTTACAGATTGGTGCGCGCGATATGGCTTCGCCGATGTTGAATATGTTGAGTTATTGGTTCTTCTTTTTGGCTTCTGTAATTATGATGTCTTCATTGTTTGTACAAACAGGACCTGCTTCAGGTGGTTGGACCATTTATCCACCACTCAGTGCATTGGGAGAAGCATCATCCGGAAGTAAAATAGGAATGGATCTTTGGTTGGTGAGTATGGCCATGTTTATTGTATCTTCTTTATTAGGCGGACTTAACTACATCACAACAATATTGAATCAGCGTACAAAAGGCATGAGCATGACTCGTATGCCTTTGACGATCTGGGCTTTGTTCTTTACAGCAGTGCTTGGTGTATTATCATTCCCTGTATTGTTATCCGGAGCAATCTTGTTATTGTTTGACAGAAATTTGGGCACTAGCTTTTATTTGAGTGATATCGTTGTTGCCGGAAAGATTCTGCCAAACGAAGGAGGTTCTGCAATTTTGTTCCAGCATCTGTTCTGGTTCTTGGGTCACCCCGAGGTTTACATCATTCTGTTACCTGCGATGGGTATGTCTTCAGAAATACTCTCTGTAAATAGCCGTAAGCCCATCTTTGGTTATATGGCAATGGTAGGATCATTGTTTGCAATTGCTATTCTTGCCTTCCTGGTATGGGCGCACCATATGTTTGTAACCGGACTCAATCCATTCTTAGGGTCCGTGTTTGTGTTGCTCACCTTGTTGATTGCGGTACCATCGGCGGTGAAAGTATTTAACTGGCTAACCACATTGTGGAGAGGGAATATTAGGTTCACTCCTGCAATGTTGTTTGCCATTGGTTTTGTGAGCTTGTTTATCAGTGGAGGTCTTACCGGAATTTTCTTAGGAAACTCTGCGTTGGATCTTCATTTGCACGACACCTATTTTGTGATTGCACACTTTCACATTGTAATGGGAGTGGCATCCTTCTTTGGTATGTTTGCCGGAGTATATCACTGGTATCCGAAAATGTTTGGACGTTATTTAAACAATACATTGGGTTATATCCATTTTTGGGTAACGATTATTGGTTCTTACTTAATCTTCTGGCCAATGCACTATGAAGGGTTGGCCGGTATGCCACGTCGCTACTATGATTTCTCATCCTGGGAGTCTTTCAAACATTTTGGTGGGTTGAACCAATTCATCAGCATTATAGCGCTCATCGTTTTTGCAACACAAATTTTATTTGTCATCAACTTCTTTTACAGTATCTGGAAAGGAAGAAAAGTTACAGAGCAAAATCCATGGGGAGCAAATACATTGGAGTGGACAGCGCCTATTCGTCCCGGTCATGGAAACTGGCCTGGCGATATTCCTGAAGTACATCGCTGGCCTTATGATTATGCTAAAGATGGAAAAGAGTTTATTCCTCAAGATGTGCCGGTAGGTGCTGATGAGAGTAAACATTAAAATAAACTGTGCAAAAAGAAAATGCCATATCCCGATCTGTGTCGTTTGCGTTGGTTAGTAAAGCAAGGGATTATTTTCAGCTGATAAAATTCACGCTGAGTTTTTTGGTGGTGTTCAGCGCAGTAATCAGTTACTTGCTGGCAACAAATGTGCGGTTTGATATCATACAAGTTCTTTTACTTTTTGTGGGAGGGTTACTGGTTACAGGATCTTCCAATGCCATCAATCAAATTCTGGAAAAAGATACAGATGCGATGATGAAACGTACCGCTTTGCGTCCGGTAGCAAGTGGCAGAATGCAGGCATCAGAAGCCTGGGTTTTTGCTGCCATCATTGGAGCAATTGGGTTGTTCATCATGTATAGTTTCAGTCCGGAAGCAGCATGGATTAGTTTTTTAAGTTTGGTATTATACGGTTTTGTATACACTCCACTTAAAAAAGTAAATTCCATTTCTGTTTTGGTTGGTGCGATTCCCGGCGCATTACCTTGTTTGATTGGTTGGACTGCCAGTTTTACGGAAGCCCATCATGATTGGACAGGAGGTTGGATATTGTTTGCAATACAATTCCTTTGGCAGTTCCCACATTTTTGGGCCATTGCCTGGGTGGCGCATAAAGATTACAGTGCAGCCGGATTCAAATTGTTGCCAAGCGATAAGGGACCAACAAGGTTTACGGCCATACAAACGGTTTTGTTCAGCGCATTAATGATACCTGTTGGCATATTGCCTTATCAGTACGGAATGAGCGGAGAATTGAGTATGTGGATTGTTTTGGTATGTAACCTTTGGATGTTGATGATGAGTGTGGTGTTATTGATAAAAATGGACACGTCATCGGCTCGAAAAGTAATGTTCAGTTCTTATTTTTATTTGATGATTGTGTTTTTGAGTTTGTATGCCGATAAAATAAAACAAATCGGTTAAATATAAAAAAGAGGAAAATGGAAACCGCGGTGACTCAACGAAATAAAATTCATCCTCACAAATTTACTTTGTGGGTAGGAATTGGAAGCATCGTGATGATGTTTGCCGGATTGACGAGCGCGTACATTGTGAAGCGCAATCAGGCGGGATGGGTTGGCTATGAATTGCCACTGGCATTTTGGTATAGCACGGCTATCATCATCATGAGCAGTGTTACGCTGCACATGGCATTGAAGTCATTCAGAAAGAGAGACATGAAGATGTACAGACAATGGCTGATGACAACAACAGTATTTGGAGTTCTTTTTATCATAACACAGTGGATTGGATTTAGTGCGTTCTGGAAATCGGGCAATACCTTACAAGCAAATGTATCTTTTTCGTTTTTGTATGTAATTGTAGGTTTGCACGCTTTGCACGTAGCAGGAGGAATCATTGCATTGATCGTAATGACACTTAAATCCTTTAGTCGCAGCAAACGGGTATACTCATCGGTACCTGCTGAGCTGATGACAACCTACTGGCATTTTGTAGATATACTTTGGGTGTATTTGCTGGTGTTTTTGGTTATGATTAGATAAAAAAGCTTATCTGTCGATAGGCAAAAAAATTTAAAAGTAAAAAACGTTCGCTTTTGAATTTTTCATTTTGAATTTTGACTTTAATAAAAGATTATGTCAACAACAACGATTCCTGCGGGAACAAAATGGTGGAGCGGCGGAAAGAGTCCGTTCAATGTGAGCTATGGAAAAGTGATGATGTGGTATTTTTTAATGAGTGATGCTTTTACGTTTGGCGCCTTTCTGATTAGCTATGGTACCATTCGTTTTAGTGTAAACCATTGGGCTGATCCCAATAAAGTATTTAACTCGTTTCCATTTGCAGGACACGAGGCCAATTTACCATTGGCATTCGTGAGTTTGATGACCTTTATCCTGATCTTCAGTTCGGTGACCATGGTGCTTGCGGTACATGAAGGACATTTGATGAATCGCAAAGGTGTGGAGAAGTACATGATCCTTACGATTTTGGGTGGATTGGCATTTTTGGGTTGTCAGGCATGGGAGTGGACGCACTTACTTACAGGAGAGCATGTTGCTATGTTAGCCGATGGAACAATGAATGTGATTCCAACAACCGTAAAAGCAAATCCATGGGGAGCCGCACTTTCGCATGAAGAGTTGCTAACCGCCCTACAAAAAACATCTCATGATAAACTGGTTGCCATAGCTTCCACATTACATCATGGTGCAGAAGCGGGCGCACATGAAATAGCAAAAATGACAGATGCTGATTTGATCAGCAAAATCGCAGGATCGGGCATACATGCCACACACTCCGGACCCATTGCATTTGGAGGATATTTCTTCGGCATTACTGGTTTCCATGGTTTCCATGTGTTTAGCGGGGTAATTATTAATATTGTCATGTACCTCAAAACAAAACTTGGACATTTTGATCAGCGTGGTCATTATGAAATGATTGAAAAAGCAGGACTATACTGGCACTTTGTGGATTTGGTTTGGGTGTTTGTATTCCTGTGTTTCTATCTAATTTAAAAGTAAAAAATTCAAAAGTAAAAAAGGATAGCGCACACCGCTATCAAAAATTCAAAAGATTAAGAAATATATTTTATGAGCGCAGAACATCAGCACACATTATCATCACCCGAAATCACTTATGCACCGGACCATTCGGGAGGTACCGGAAAAATCTGGAAGATTTTCTGGTTATTGTCATTTGTCACCATCATCGAGCTCGTGTTAGGTTTAGGCCTTGCATTGAACTGGTATGGAAGTGCGGGAATGATCCTTTTTATCAAGGGGGCCATTTGTATTCTTTCTTTTGCAAAGGCATACTATATCGTTTCGGTGTTTATGCACCTGGGCGATGAAATACGCAATTTCATTATGACCATTATAGTTCCATTGTTGTTATTTGTATGGTTTATTCTTGCCTTTTTGCTTGACGGCAACAGTTGGAAAAATTTACGCAATACCAATGCAGGGTCACGCGAAGTAAAAATTGAAACACCCGCATCGGAAGGAAATCATTAATATTAGTAGATCATAATATAAAAACCACCGCTTTTTTACGGTGGTTTTTTTGTTTCTAGCCATTTCCATTTAAACCAAACATTAAAACAACTATAAAAATATTTTTTTGTTTATAACTTCATTTTCATATTTTGCAATACGATAATTAATTATCCCAATGATCAAATTCTCTTATCGGGATAATTCTTATCAGTATTCATTATCAAAAAATCACTATTCATGACAAACAAAACAAAGCCAATACCCCCAATTGTTCAATTAGGAGCCTGGTTTCTCAGTTTAATCGTTTTTGCTATTGGTTTCTGGCATACCCATTTAGGTTTAAAACAAATGAATCTTTTTGAATCAAAATATGGAACTATTGCAATTGCTGCAGTTGTGCTAATTTTTATTTTAATTTCATATTGGTTTGCTGTTAATCGCAGAAGTGCAGTCGCTTTAATTTTTTATATTATCTGCGGGTTATTTGTCTTCATTTTTAATTTAAATTATATATATCCCGCATACATGGGAAGAAATTTAGTTAATGAAGAGGCTAAAACAATAAACGATACACTTCAGTCTTATGCAAACAGAGCACAGGCAGATAATTCTTTTGGAAGCTTAGAAAATTCTGATTTCAATACTCTTGAAAATCTTATTCCGTCCATCTTGGGGGAAGTTAAAAATTTGAAAGGAGTAGGTACAGTCGCGATGAATAAAATTGGAGAGTTTAATAACTTACTCGGCAAATTTGGTGTAAAGGACCGAATATCTATAAGCGGCGGTGTTGGTAATACCCAGAATGAAAGAGAGACTCTTGCAACACAATTAGAACAAGATCTCCGTAATGCACTAGGTAGTGTTGAAGCTCTTGGTTTTGGAGGAAAAAATGCAAAGAAAATAGTTGAAGGAAGAGATAAATTACTGAAACTTCAAAAAGATTATGCAACAATCATTGAAGAAATACAATTGGATAAATCAGATATAATTCTGGATTCGGTTAAAAATCACCCACAAATCAATAGTTTGATTTCCCTCACAAAAGGTATAGACGAAGCTACAAATTCAATCAATGAAGGTTTTGGAACAAAGAAATACGAAGCTTTAGATTCCAAGAAAACTCCAAGTGTTCAATTTCTCGGACAAGTTGAGCATACTATTCAAACAATAAATAAGAGAATAGATAGAATAAGCACATGGACTATTATATTAATTTGCCTTTTCATTGATCTTATGGTTCCTTTGGCAATGTATGTTTTACTTCGTAAAAAAGGAGATGAAGAGGATAACAATAAATTAAAGGGTCGATTTAGGCCAATAAATTTTAATGAAAAATAATTAGCGAAAAATAAAAACCTTTAACTATGAGCATAGACTTAAACATTGGGGATAGTGAAATTAAGCCAGATAGTGGCGCCTCAATTCCTAAAACCCCTACAAGAAAAGCTTTTTTATCTGATTTGAACGTTCAGGATATTGCCCGCGTTTTCACGAATTTTTCAAATGAGAACCGATTTTTAGCAATCCCAATTGGTTTTCCACAAGCCGGAAAATCATTGCTATTGTCTTCACTTATGTATTATGCCAGAAATGGAAAGGATACTCTTTTCAGAACAAATTTGGTCAATAATTTCCCATTTGACAAGGGACGTTTGGCTGCTGACCAAATGGTAGAATATTTCACAAAGGGCAAACTGTATCAGTCAACAGAAAAAGGATCTTTAGATCTAATAGGAATCGACATTACTCCGGCAAAATCAAAATTGCCTCCCCTCAACCTAGGATTTTTAGATCTGGCAGGGGAGGATATTAAAAACATTAAAACTAGTGAAGGAGCGGTATTTACAGATAAGATTAATGCAGTCTTTAACGGAGTAAAAATTGATAACACCCCTATCGTTTTCATTCTAATAACTCCGTTTGAACCCCCTGTTAAAGATAATGAATCAAGTCAGAATGCACATGATCGTGAGGATGCTCTGCATTATGATTTCTTAAATTATTTAAACCAAAATCAGCCAGAGCTTTTACAACATTCCAAGTTTTTTGTAATAGTTTCTCAATGGGACAGAAACTCTAATCAAAATCTAGATGTTGAAACTTTTATCAGGGAAAAGCGCCCATCTATCTATAATTATGTGAAAAACTCTCCGGTTGTTTGGGGTGAGTATTCAATCGGAAAATTATTGGAAAGCAATATTGAAGGAGTTCAAGTTCAAGAGATTGTTCGAATTAATTATGATTACCCTTCCCGTTTTTGGAAAAAATTATATCAAATATGTACCAATAAGAATCTTGATCAAAAATCATTCTGGGAAAAATTATTCAGTTAAACAATGAGTTTATATATCATTTTTTTTGGCAAGTCTCAGGATTTTACAACCAAGTATTATGACAGAAATGCTTGCATTCAGGATTTTAATGATGTAATCAAAGATTTTGATTTACTGGAATCTAAAGTATTCACCATAGATGATATCAAAAATAAAGAGATTCTCTCTCGTTACCTTTTTTCAGCTCAGGGCAAAAAATACTGTTTATTAAAATTGTATTCTTTCGCACAGGCATTCAGTGGCAATCGCATAGCCGGTAGCATTTATGGAGTTGGCTTACTTTCGGAAAACAATATAAATCTTACAAAAGATAATCTGGCCTTGCTAAGGGCAGCGAAAGATAACTTTGCTAAACTAAGCCTTGAAGGCCTCAAATTCAATAAAAGTGATTTTTCCACAGATTCCGACAGAATATGGAGTGCGATTGTAAACAACAATAATATTAATTTGCTTGATAAGGTCTCAACCTCTGATATCAAATTAAGTGGTAGTTCCGGTCAGACTGCTATTTATGTCAAAGATCTTTTTTCAGACGCAATAAAACTTAATGATCGTATCCTTGGTAAGGATGTAATTTATTTTTCAGAAGATCTAGAACATCTTAAGAGAACACAAGGAAAATGGGGAAAAGATGTTTTCCCTCTTTATATGGAGCAAAACAATCAACTAATTCCTTATAAAGAACAAGAGACAAAGACAGCTAGCCCTATAATAAATCCTAACCCAGGACCTAATTTACCACCTTTTCGAGATGAAATAACAACAATAAAACAAGAATTGGCTGATTGCCAATATAATCATCGGGTTTTAAAACAAAATCATGAAAAACTTTTTCTCAAACAAAAACTATATGTTAAGCTGATTTTTTGTGCCTGCTTCCTAATCCTTTTGTTATCATTTTTTTTAGGATTCGGTGTGTTTGATTCTACGAATAATCCAGACGGAAAACCAAAAGATACTGTTTTAATTGCTGGACCTAGCCCACTTGATAAATTTATTGAAGTCGATTCAGCAACCGATCATGGAATTTCATTTTTACTTGCAGTAAAATTTATTAAATCATACACAGTAAAGACTTCTGTAAAAGACTCACTCGCTTTCATAAATAAATTTAAGTTCGCAGATAGTATTTCTAAAAAGTATAATATTGAAATCAAAAACCTAAGAACTGTATTTCAGCATAAATACGACTCTCTCCACAACCTAAATAAAAATGAAAAAAATATTTTAGATTCTAATAATAAAACCAATTTGAGAAAGCCAGTAAAAAACCAACCATAAATTAATAATTCCGTCAGCTCTTGTTTGGACATCATTTTTTCACAAGAAAAACTATATGGGAAATAAGAATATTTACAATTATAAAACCCCAAAATCCGGTCACGAAGAAACCGGATTTTTTAATAGTAGAGGAAGGATAACTCGTAAAATGTTTTTCCTAAGATTATTGCTCATCATTGGTCTATATTTACTGTCGGACATTTGTAATCATTATGGTGTGTTTGGTGGCCCTGAATCAAGATCCTATATTTTCTTTGAAACCCTGCACATCTATGTTCTACCTCTGCTTCTTATCATTTTCCTATTATTACAGGGTGCAAAAAGAATGCATGATGTAAATAAATCAGGCTGGTATTTTTTCATACCGTTCTATAATATTTATCTGTGTTTAATGCCCGGCACTCCGGAAAACAATGACTACGGCATCAATCCCGTACCCCTAAAAAACATACAATTTTTTGATGAGCTGAATTTGCCACCGACGGAGGACAACAAGAAACCGCTACCCAAAAAGGAGAAAAAAAATACTGAAAAATCTACAATACCATCACCAACATATGTCAAATTAATTCCCTTATTAATATTCATTGTTACTGCTTATATCACCGCTATATCATTCTACATAACAAAATTTGAATTTGGTGTTTCAGTGTTAAAACAATTTCCAATCAGACCCTTGTTGTATACTGTCGATACACTGGTATCAATGAATGGAATGGGACCAGTCATTTTTACATTATCCATCTTAATTACTTTTGTATTTATCATAATAAACAAGAAAATTAATTTGCGAAATGTATTTCTATATTTATTTTTTCTTTCTCTGATGATGAATTTAATTGGTTATTTTCCAAGGAATTATGAAAACAGATTTCTAATGGAGCTGGAAAAAGAAAGTTTTTTTTATTTAAATTACCCTATTTATCCGCGTACCATTCGCATTCAAAAATTGTCTTCCAAAATCGGACGACGTATTTACATAAGCGAAATGGCATACGACAATTCTTACAGACTAAAAATCTATAATAATGAAGGTATCGGCTCAGGGGTAAAAAAAATCTTATCCAATAATTCGGACGACGATCAAATAATCACTTTCAACTGGAATTATGAAAATCCTTGGTTTAATGAAATTCAATGGGAGTCTTCTGTGAGGGGTATCTGTAAAAAAATTGGGGATAACACCAAAGTTTCTGTCCAAAAAATTGGAGATACCGTATGGATGGAAGAGGCGCTAAACGTCAGTCATTTTGCCAATGGATCTGAAATTCCAATAGCCAACTCAGATTATGAATGGAAAAAGGCATGTTCAGAATATACAGCCGTTTGTTGTACAAATTCAGTTGACACACACAATGATTCCAAATTGTATAATCATAATTGTATTTTAAATTTAAATGAACTGGCCCCATTGGGCTGGGTTATTCCTGAAAATATAAGTTCGGAAGCACTTGAGACAGGGAATAATCATGTTGGCTATAGAGACATAGATGGAAATTTTCATGAGAGCATAAACAAATGGTGGTTAAGAAACACTACTAATTGCACTATGATTAATCAGAGTCAATCAAATCCTAACTCTATTTATTCTGAAAACGGTGAATTAAGAGGTATCGGTGCTGCTGTAAAATGTTATCTACAAACAGGAGTAGATTTCTGATATTGTAGAGCAAGCATTCTATTTTGACCCAATTGCTTGCCTTTTATCTAATCTTATTAAATGCTACTCCAAATTCTCAAAAGTTATCCCGTCTTTAATTTTATGGGTACGGGGATTGTACATCCACCAACCAATGGTAACCTTCTGAATATTTGTATCAGCCGAGCCTCCCCATTGTCTAAAATAATAACAAGTATCAGTAACATCATAATGATCTGCCTCCAGCTCTACCAATCCTTTTTCATGGTATAAGAGTTTTCTTTTATCGAGCTCTTTTGTCAATAAAGTTAGGCATTGATTCGCTTCTTTATGATTGAAATTGGGCTCGTCTGTACTGATTGTTACATGATCAGTATAATTACTTGAGGTGCCCGAACTGGTATTCTGCTCTAATAGCTTTTTTGCATCTTCTATCGACATGATAGAATCATTAACAATAGACTCATTGCTTTTCTTTTCATTAGCTTTTTTTTCATGACACGAAATGAAAATAAATGCAATTGAAGCTATAATAACAAAACTCTTTTTCATGCTTGTGTTTTTTAGATGAATAATCTTATGCAATCCGATGATTTATTTGGAACTATTAATTTCATACATAATTCCTTTTCTAATGTCTTGTAAATTTACGAATAATTTAATACCACTTACATCTTCTATTCCTTGGCAAATGTTCCTCAAAACGAAAT
>CAZXSR010000022.1:0-32822 GCA_964643315.1 uncultured Ferruginibacter sp. | reverse complement strand
AAAGACATTCAGATAATCACAGGCAAAAGCGACAGATATGGTAGATACCTTATTAAGAGGATTAAAGAGTACTTCAATAAGCAACAGCACCAAGTTGTTACCGTTGAAGAGTTCTGCCAGTATATGGGCTTACAATTGGATGCAGTTGTTAGTCAATTAAGATAGTGTAATAACTTATCTTCGCATTTGCTTATGATAAGGACAAACACACTCTACATCGAACAACATATTTTCCTTTCTTTGTGTTGTGGTTTCACTTGTTTTAGCGGCTTTTGTTGCCCTGTTGTTGCCCAAATAAATACGAAACCCCTGAAACGCCTTACTGATAAGGCTTTACATTTTAACTTAACAATTTGTATCGGAAAGTAGTATCTCCTATATTATTTGCTTTTCATTATCTTGTAAAGGGCAAAGTATTTTCATCTTGAATTTTCGCTTCCATTATTCCTTATCTTGTTCTTCCATTGAGTACAATCGCTTCCCATACCAAATCATTATTGCTCCTTTTTGTCTTCATGACAATCGGTTTTTTTTGCAGCGCACAGCAAATTGAAAACAATCAAAACTACATCATCTCCAAGCGAATGATCTCTGTAGAAGACGGACTCCCTTCTCGTTTGGTGTTTGATGCCACGCAGGATCTGGATGGTTTTATGTGGTTTGCCACCATGAATGGGCTTTGTCGGTATGACGGACATTCCTTTAAAATTTATAATACTCAAAATTCAGCACTGCTATCCAATGCTATTACGGCAGTAGCCATTGATAAAAAAAATCGGTTGTTCATTCAGTCTATGGTGAATTTTGGATCGGTTAATCAGTTGTACAATATCCAGGTGTTGGATTTGAAAACCGGTCAGTTTATGTCACTCCATCAAGCACAGCCTGGTTTGCCCTTTGTGACAGACCAGGCGATTAATTTAATTCATGATGCATCAGGGAGTATGTATTTCTTGACTGATCAGCGTACTAAAATATGGCAATACAATAAAAATGAAAGGTTTACACTTCGATTCGATTTGAAAAAATTAGTTAATCAAAAAATGCCCTTTGTTCCCATTTCTGCTTCAATAAAAGCGGCCAATGGGTGTGTTCAAATCCATACCTACGACGCCAAACAAAGCTTTTGCATTTATCCAGACACAATCATTATTCTTGATAACAATAAGTTATATCCTGTAGCTATTTCTGAAAAAAAAGGTTTTATCCTTGAGGATGTTGCATCCAAAAAATATGTTGTGATGGATTCTTTCGGTAAGAAAGTAAATTTTGATTACACAGCAGCTGACAGGGATTTTAATCAATCCAACTATACGCTCTATGCATTTGATGACTTTTCCCAATTGTTTAAATCTCAGGATAATAATTATTATCTGAAAAAACAGAATCAATCGATTGTTATTTACAATTCAGACGATCAGAAGAAATATGCCATTTTCGGGGTCAATAATTATTTTAATGACAGCCAGGGCAATTATTGGCTCTGTACCGAAAAAGGAATCTATCAGGTAAATATTCGGCCCAATCAATTTGAACATATTTTTTCCAACAGTCAGAATGGATTGAATATTAACAATGCAGTAAGGGGTATTTGCGTTGATGGTAACAATAAGGGACAGAGAAGAATTTATGCCATGGTTAACTATGGTTTGATGATTAAGGATAAGGAGGAAATTAAAATTCCCAATATTACAGCTGCTGTGCTGCTGAAAAAAAATGATTGGGTAATTTTCTCAGGCAACCCCCTGTTTGCATATAATTCTAGTACCCGTCAAACTAAAAAACTAGCTGGTCTTATTAACATTGGTGAGATATGGTCCATGGCTGATTTTTCGGATAGTTTGATAATAATTGGTGGTACTGATGGAATGCTAAGATACAATACCAACTCAGGTAATTCGGTTTCAATTAGCATTATTCGAAACGACATTCCGCCTCCAATGAATGTATATCGAATTTTAAAAACAAAAGAAAAGGGCTGGGTTGCTGTGGCAGAAAATGGCATTTATTTGATCAACAACCAGTGTGAAGTTTTTGATTATTATGGAAAGGATCAGAAACAACCGGATAAAAAAATGCCCTTCACCGGTATTTTCGATTTTTATGAAGATAAAGAAGGAATTGCCTGGCTGGCTATGAATGGTGATGGATTGATTCGTTGGAACTGGAATGTCTCGCATCCCATGGATGCTTCATGTTTTAAGAGATTTTCTATTCAAAGCGGATTGCCCGATAATATTTTGTATCGAATTGAAGAAGATAATGCCAATCATTTATGGATTAGTTCTTACAACGGTCTGGTGCAATTTGATAAGACCAACTTTACTACAAAAATCTATCGAACAAAAGATGGACTTGCGAATAGTGAATTCAACCGTATTTCTTCATTTAAAGATTCCGACGGTTGGTTGTATTTTGGCGGACAGAACGGCATTGATGCATTTGATCCGGGTAACTTGAAGGAAGATGAAAAAGAGCGCATGGTCCCATTTCGATTGGTGAGTATAACAAAGTATTCATCAGAAAAAGACACCATCGTAGATATTATGAATGAGCTGAATAGGCAAGAAGGAATCATAATGCAAGTTGGAGATAAATTCTTGTCTATATCTTATTCGCTATTGGATTACCAAAGCCGGCCACATCGTTATGCGTATCGGATTGAAGGGGTAGATAAAGACTGGAACTATGTTAATGAAGATGTGATTCGCATAAGCGGGTTGCCTTATGGTACATTTACACTGCATATTAAGGCGCAACTTGAATCGGGCAACTGGAATACACAAGAGATTGTCATTCCAATTACTGTGATGAAGCCTTATTATCTGCAAACCTGGTTTTTTATTTCCATTTTTATTTTGATAGTGGTATTGTTCCTGCTTATTTATCTGTATCGTGTAAATAAATTAGAAAAAGATAAATCAAGGCTGGAGTCGTTAGTACAAAAAAGAACCAACAGTTTATCAGAAGCATTGGAGGAACGAGAAATGCTGTTGAAAGAAATACATCATCGTGTAAAAAATAACCTGCAGGTTATTTCAGGTTTGTTGCAATTGCAAAAAGATGAATTGAAGGATGAGACTGCACAAGCAGCCATTAATGAGGGGCAAAGCCGTGTGAGCAGCATTGCATTGATACATCAAAATTTATATCAAAACAAAGACCTGGGCAATATTGAATTTAAAACCTTTTTACTGGATCTTTCCAAACAGGTAGCAGAATTGTATCACAATAAAACCCGAAAACTTGATTTGGTATTGCACCTCGATGAAATCTTCATAGACATTGACACCGCCGTTCCATTGGGATTGATTGTGAACGAATTGCTTACTAATTCTTATAAATACGCATTTGCAAATAAGCAAGAGGTTAAAGTGGGTATCCGGCTGGTACAAATGGAGAAAGGGAATTACCAATTGACCTATCATGACAATGGGCCCGGATTGAAAGAGCTACCTGATTTTAATGAGGCAAAAACACTCGGTATCAAATTAATTGGGGGATTGGCCAAGCAACTTGCTGGCAAGGCCGAATATGTTTTTGACAAGGGGAGTACATTCATCATTTACTTTAAAGATTCGGCCTTACGAAAACAGGAAAGCTAAAACAGGATATTTATCCCTAAAAAGGACGGTTTCATCCCAAAAAATGGCTAATTTAAAAATTTTGAAATTATTTTGACATGTGTCATTATTTAACATCGATCAAATACCTGAAAAAGATACAACCGTATTGCAATGTAAAATCTGTAAAGGAAAAATGGAAGAGCAGCCAAAGACTTTTGTATCAAAATTGATCGGATACCTGATTCAAAAGTGTAATCATATAAAAATATATCGTTGCTTAGAGTGTAACAAAGAATTGCATATCAGAGAAAGTAAGGCATGATGACCACCATAAAAATTGGAGTAGTAGAGGATGAAATGATTATTGCGGCAAGCATTGTCAGCACCTTAAAAAAGTTGAATTATGCGGTGGCCAGCAGTGCTTCCAATTATCAAGAAGCCATCGAGATGATTGAAAAGGAGCAACTTCAGTTGTTGTTGCTGGATATTAATTTGGGCGGGCGTAAAGATGGTATTGATGTGGCTGAATATGTAAGAAAGCATCATCAATTTCCCATCATCTTTTTAACCGCCAACAGCGATACTGCAACCGTACAACGAGCTAAAACCGTAAAGCCCAATGCGTATTTGCTCAAACCATTCACCAAAGACGATTTATATTCTGCCATCGAAATTGCTTTTTCTAATTTTCAGGGATCCAATGATAGTATTATTAAAAAAGAAAGTATTATTTTAAAAACAGGATATGATTACATCAACCTGAAATTCATTGATATCGTTTTTATGGAAAGCAACGACAATTACGTATCAGTTCATTTGGCTACCGGTAAACCCTCCATTATACGCTCTACACTTTCTGAAATGGTACATAAATTACCATCGTCCTCTTTTACACGCATTAGCCGATCGGTAATTATTAATCATTCATTTATTAAAAAAATTGAAACCGATCAGATCACTGTTTCTGAAACGACATTTTCTGTAACTGCCAAATCGAAACAGGAATTGCTGGATAAGTTGAAGTAGTTTCAATGACTTGAATAGGTTGGTTTGAAGGGTCACGACGATCCGCAGAGGCGGATGTCGGGATGCCGACATTCAAGATGGAATCGTTGGCATTTGAAAAGTTTGAGTGGTTTGACATCTTTCCAACATTCTTTGGGGGCTTCCAACTGCATTTTTACTACTATGAATTGGGATAGGCTTTTTTACTTTCTACTCTCTACTTTTGAATTTTGATTGTTGCATTTTAACTTTTTTCTTCTTCTTATCTGTTCACTTTTAGGCGATCATTTATTCAACAAAAAATTCCTTCATCCCAAACTAGTAGGACTTCATCCCATTTATTTGCCTGCCATTTTTTTATAAACTACTGTTGCTCTCAATTTCAAATTAGCAGTATTGTTTTTATTCAAAAACTAAACAAAAACAAGCTGCTCCATATCAGATAATCAAGCATACCAATGCCTGGAACTGCACCAATAATCTCTTTTCTGATGGCCTTGTGCTCATTTGCGCAGGCCCAAACACCGGCACAGGCAACATTCCCTGATGCCGCACAATTTCAGCAGTCAAATATTACCTATAAAATCATTCCTGCCGAAGGCAATACATACGGTTACGATATCTATACCGATGGTAATTTGATGATTCATCAACCTACGAAACCCGGAATGCCCGGTAATCGTGGCTTTGATACCAAAGAGGCCGCTTCAAAAGTGGCAGCATTGGTGATCAGTAAAATAAAAAAAGGAGAGATGCCGCCAACGGTAACGAAAGAAGAAATGGAGCGGATTGAAAAAGATAAAAATTGAAAATTCAAAAGAAAAAATTCAAAAGAAAAATAAGACACATGAAATTCAAAGCCAACTTCCGCAATTGTATGATGACCTGTTTATTGATGCTTTCTGCACTGATAGGTTACAGTCAGACGCCGTCTTTTCCATCCATCCAACAGGGAAATAAACTGGTGGGTACTGGTGCAACAGGAGCAGCCCGACAGGGTTATGCTGTAGCAATAAGTGGAGATGGCAATACCGCCATTGTGGGTGGCATTCAAGACAATGCCAATGTGGGTGCTGTTTGGATATATACCAAAAGCGGTACCACCTGGTCTCAGCAAGGAACTAAACTGGTAGGAACAGGTAATGTGGGTGCTTCAACACAAGGTATCTCCGTAGCATTGAGTGCCGACGGTAATACTGCGCTTGTGGGTGGAAGAGGAGATAATAGTAATGCCGGAGCGGTTTGGGTGTTTACCCGTACTGGTACCACTTGGGCACAGCAGGGAACTAAACTCGTAGGTACCGGAGCTGTGGGAGCTGGTCAGCAAGGGTTTTCTGTTTCACTTTCTTCCGATGGTAATACAGCGCTTGTGGGTGGCTGTGGTGATAATAGTAATGCCGGAGCGGTTTGGGTGTTTACCCGTAGTGGTACCACCTGGACACAGCAGGGAACTAAACTCGTAGGTACCGGAGCAGTAGGCGCCGCTTACCAGGGTTGGTCTGTGGCTTTGAGTAGTGATGGCACAACGGCGTTGGTGGGAGGATCTCAAGATAATGCACAAATCGGAGCTTCATGGGTGTTTACCCGTAGCGGTACCACCTGGACACAACAAGGTACAAAACTAGTAGGAACCGGCGCTGTGGGAGCCGGTCAGCAGGGTATTTCGGCTTCGCTGAGTTCCAACGGAAATACGGCGATGGTATGTGGATATGGTGATAACAATGTGGGCGCAGCTTGGGTGTTTACCCGTAGTGGTACCACTTGGACCCAACAAGGTACAAAATTGGCAGGCACCGGCACTGTGGGAGCCGCGGCGCTGGGTAGTGCAGTTTCACTGAGCAGTGACGGAAATACAGCCATTATTGGTGGCTATAACGATAATAGTTTTGCAGGAGCATCTTGGGTATTTACCCGTATTGGTAGCACCTGGACACAACAGGGCAGCAAACTCGTAGGCACGGGTGCTGTAGGAACTGTCGCTCGTCAGGGCTCATCAGTCTCTATTAGTGCAGATGGCAGAACAGCCTTCATTGGTGCTTTTGATGACAACAGCAATACCGGAGCGGCTTGGGTTTACTCCGCCGTAGCTACTCCTGGTGCGCCCACCATCACTTCGGCTACATCAGGAGCCGGTAGGGTTTTCATCAATTTTACAGCACCTGCCAACGACGGCGGTTCTGCAATAACCAATTACCAATACAGCACCGATAACGGCACCACCTGGACCACCCAAAATCCTGTATCTGTTGTAAGCCCGATAGTCATTAGTGGGTTGAGCAACTGTACTGCTTACAATGTACAAATAAGGGCAGTCAATAGTTCGGGCAATGGCACCCCTTCTGCAACAGCAATTGCCACACCTCGCAGTGGACAAACCGTTGGTGCGTCTGGTCCTGATTTGGTGACTCCTGATAAACCAGTGATTGCTAGCATTACACCCTTAGCTGTTACAGCCAGTGTGGCCTTTACAGCGCCATCAGATGCGGGTGGCTCCATCATCACCAATTATGAATATTCAATCAACAACGGAACAACATGGATAACGCCTTCTCCGGCTGTTACAACTAGTCCGCTGACTATTTCGGGGCTTACCGCTTCAACTTCCTATCAGGTGCAGTTGCGCGCAGTGAATACACAAGGTTCCGGCTGTGCAACTACTTCAACCAGCATGACGACTACCAACGGTATTGCCGATGCGCCCACAATCACCTCGGTTTACTCCGGAGCAGGTAGGGTATTAATCAGTTTTACTGCGCCTGCCAGCAATGGTGGTGCTGCAATAACCAATTACCAGTACAGCATTGATAACGGCAACACCTGGACCACACGAAATCCTGCATCAGCTATTAGTCCGATAGAGATAAACGGACTGAATAGCTGCACACCCTACAATGTAAAAATACGAGCAGTGAACAGTGTGACTAGCGGAACCCCTTCTTCGACAGTAATTGCCACAGCTCGCAGTGGGCAAAATGTTGCTCCTGGTAGTGTATGGACTTCAAGACCTCTTTCAGAGAATAACTCCTGGTATGATATCACCTATGGTAATGGACTATTCGTGGCAGTAGGTACATCTAATAGTATCATGACCAGCCCGAATGGAATAACTTGGACAGCTAGAACACCGCCTGCAAATAATGGTTGGTTATCCGTTACATACGGCAATGGCTTGTTTGTAGCAGTGGCTAATTCAGGTACGGGCAACCGGGTCATGACCAGCCCGGATGGGTTAAATTGGACAATCAGAACCTCAGCGACAGATAATAACTGGGTTTCCGTTACATACGGTAATGGCATGTTTGTAGCAGTGGCTAATTCAGGTACGGGCAACCGGGTAATGACAAGTCCGGATGGAATTAACTGGTCAATCAGAAACTCTGCTGCCGACATTGGATGGCTTGATGTCGCCTATGGCAACGGGCTTTTTGTGGCAGTAGCTTGGACAGGTACAGGCAACCGGGTGATGACCAGCCCGAATGGTATCACATGGACCGCCCAAGCCTCTGCTGCGGATAATAACTGGAGAAGTGTCACATACGGCGATGGGCTGTTTGTTGCCGTGGCTAGTACAGGCACGGGAAATCGAGTAATGACCAGTCCGAATGGAATTAACTGGACACTTCGAAGTTCAGCTGCGGATAATCAATGGTATTCCGTTACCTACGGTAATGGTCTATTCGTTGCCGTTTCTATTTCAGGAACAGGGAATCAAGTGATGACTAGTCCCGATGGAATTAACTGGGAGGTCAGAACTACAGCGGCGGTTAAATTATGGTATTCTGTTACCTACGGTAATGGAATATTTGTTGCAGTTTCGGATAATGCTTTAGGCAACCGGGACAATGGAGTGATGACTTCATCGGATTTGGTTACACCTGATAAACCTCTGATCAATGGCATTACACCCTTAGCTGTTACAGCCAGTGCGGCCTTTACAGCACCATCAGATGCGGGTGGCTCCATCATCACCAATTATGAATATTCAATCAACAACGGAACAACATGGGTAACGCCTTCTCCGGCAGTTACAACTAGTCCGCTGACTATTTCGGGGCTTACCCCTTTAACTTCCTATCAAGTGCAGTTGCGCGCTGTGAACGCACAAGGCTCTGGTTGCGCAACGGCCTCTACGAGTACTACTACAATATCTACTCCCGGTGCTCCCACCATCACCTCGGCAACAGTCGTGGTAGGCGGAGCTTCGGTTGTTTTTACCGCACCGGCCAGCAATGGCGGTGCTGCTATAACCAATTACGAGTACAGCACGGATAACGGCAGTACCTGGATCACACGAAACCCTGTATCAACGGCAAGTCCGCTTGTAGCCAGCATGAGCAACTGTTCGGCTTACACCGTTCGAATAAGAGCTGTGAGCAGTGCAGGCAGCGGCAGCCCTTCTGCTGCAGTTAGTGTAACACCCACCATAAATCCTTTGCCCGTCATTACCTGGACAAGAAGAGGAACCGGAAACCAAATTTGTAGCGGAGTGGGTAATGATGGACTCAGTGTAACGCTCACTACCGGAGTTACCTACCAGTGGTATAAAGTGATCAATGGTACCAATGTGGCTTTAGCCAATGTGTCGCCTTATTCTGGTGTTACCACCAATCAATTGGTGCTCATTACACCCAAAGACACGGCAGCAGGTACCTTTGTGGTGACTGCCAAAACAACCGCTACCGGATGTATCACTTCTGCACAGCAAACCATTGTGATCAACCCGGCACCTACGGTGAGCATTAGCTCCTCCACAGATAATTTAGGCACCCTTTGTAATTTAAATACTTCTATCTCTTTCACTGCCTTTCCCAGCACTACATCAGGTGTTACCTATAAATGGTATAAAAACGATGTATTGGTAACGGGAGCAACCGCAAGCAGTTATTCTCAATCCTCTTGGGTAAGCAATGATGACATTAAATGTGAAATTGCCGTTGCAGCACCAAGCTGCGCAGTTTCTTCTCCCGCTACCAGTAACTCACTTACGGTAAACGGTGAAAATACTATAGGTAATAGCTGGCAGGAAAAATCGAATATAGGCGTAACAAAAAAACTAATGGCTGCTAGTTTTTCTATAGGCAATAAGGGCTATTTGATTGGCGGTTATGACAACCGCGTGGCTACAAATTCCAATTGGGAGTACGATCCTTTCTTAAATAGCTGGACACAAAAAGCTAATTTGCCCGGAGCCATTCGAACTGAGTCAAACGGTTTTAGCATAGGAAATTTCGGGTACATATTGGGTGGAACCACCACAGCCAATGTGTTGGTAAGTGATTTTTATAAATACTATCCACTCGATAACACCTGGACAAGATTGACTGATATGCCAGTAAATAATGGAGATGAAGGCTTTAGTATTGGTGAGAAGGGATATATTGTAGGTGCTGGGACCAATAACCTTGAAACATGGAGTTACAACGCCATTACACAAGTATGGACAAAACTCAATGATTATCCGAATGCCAACACAAACCAAATGACCGCTTTTGTTATTGGAAACAATGCTTATGTGGGTGGGGGTTTTAGTGGAGGGACTTCCACTGCCACGAAGGATTTTTACAAATTAGATGGTTCAACAAATTTATGGTCACAAATTGCTAGTAATGGTTTATCGGGTAGTGGTTTAAATATAGGCTACATGGGCAGCTTTACCATTGGCAATTATGGGTATATTTTTGGCGGGTATAACAATTCTGCCTTAGGAAACGCTTCTACGCCTTATTTTAATACCAGAAAATACGACCCTGTTGCCAATACCTGGACTGTTCAAACTAACATACCCAAAAATGCATTGACTGGAGGTTTTACCATCGGCAATAAAGGGTACAGTCACAATACTTGGGGAACTTCTCTTAATGTATCTGATGGTAATAATTATATCAGTGAATATACCCCCAATGGTTTAACAATCAAAACGGGACCTATTGTCAATACCAGTTTGTGCTTGGGCTCTACAATTAATGTGCCTTATACCTTGGGTTGTAATAGCGCCACCAGTTTTGCAGGCGATTTTATTGTACAGTTGAGTGATTCTTTAGGAACATTTCTTAATCCAACCGAAATAGGAAGGGCTGCGGTAACCAATGGCGCCGGTACAAGTGGTTCTATTTCGGCTACCATTCCTACCAACTCAAAATTGAGCAATCAATACCGCATTCGAATTGTGTCTGAAAGCAGCAGCAGTCCTGCTTCCAATACCATCGGGTATATGAATGATGCGCTTATTACAGTAGGTACAGTACCAGCCGGAGGAGAAATTGGTATCGATCATACCGTTCCATATCCTGCCGAGTTAACTTCAGACGCCATCAACAATGTTACGTTACCCAATACGAGTGTGATAGCTTTGAGCAGCACCAAACCTTATACCTGGCAAAAAACAACCAATACCATTTCGGGTACCTGGACTAATATTGCCAATGCCAATGGCGCTAACTATGATTTGCCACTTACCGCTCAGGCAGATACTTTTTACAGAAGGTTGGCCAATTTTGCCTGCCTGGCATCTGTGCCTTCCAATGTGGTAGGTATCAAAGTGTTTTCTGCAGCCAACAACAAATTAAATGGTAGTATTTCCGGTATGGTAAAAACGCCATTAGCTACAGGTGTAGCCGGCATCAGTATTACCATTCAAAAAACAAGTGTGAGCTTATTGGGAAGTCCAATAACCAAAGTATATACAACTACAACAGGCAATGATGGAAAATATATCATTCCTAATATCTTTTATGGAGACATCAACAATGGAGATCCTTCTTCGGTTACTTTCCTTGTAAAAGCATTTAAAATCAATCACGATATTCAGAACAGTGAAGGGGTAGAAGTAACCTTAAGTAACACCAACACCACCGCTACCAACATAGATTTTACCGATTATTCTGTTGTTTCAATAACGGGTGCAGTAACCACATCCATGGATGGCGTGAATGGAGGTGATGTGGATAGTGTCAATAGTGTTAAGATTAATGTAACCAGAATAAATGGAGGGACAGCCGAAATCCCTGATACTACAGGTTCGCAAGGCTATGGCAAATACGCCATCACTGTGGTAGATCAAATACCCTATCGATTTACGCCTGTATATAAAAACCACAAATTTGTACCTGTCTATCAAGATTTAAATGTGACTGAAAATATCAACAATGTTGATTTTTATGATAGCACTTTCAATACCATCTCGGGAGTGTTCAGAGCCAGCGGTGGTTCGGAAGTCATTGGACGTGCAGTCATTAAATTTGAGGATACGGTAAACAACAGGCCGGGTGTAAAGTTTACCAAAACAATTACCACCAATACAGATGGTTCTTACAGCGTTACCCTGCCTGCCAGAAAATACAAGGCTACGGTAATGAGTTTCATTCCGGCCAATAACCAAACCAATGATATCAATCCAACAGAATTGCTGGAGTTCTTCAACATTCGTCAAAAAGACTCTTCCATCATTGATATTGATACTATGAATGTGACGAAGAATTTTATTTATCACAGAAAGCCTTTGCTCACATTCCAAAATTTGCCGGATACATGCGGCAAAAAAGTGTTCAGACAAAATCAGGAGAAAACATTTATTGTAAATATCTGGGAAGGAGATCCTTCTTACAATTATAAAGTGGTTACCGATTTAACGGATAGTTTAAGACTGGTAACCAATGTAACAGGTGACGTAGAGTTGGATACTATGTATTACAGTCAGCTCAACGGATCGGATACCATTACATTGAAGGGAGGTAGTCCGAATAGTTTTTCCTTTGAAAATTACCTAAAAACATTTAAACTGGATTATACAGATAAGTATGGTCGCAGTGCCACATCTCTAGAACCTCAAACTGTTGTGTTAGGATTAAAAACGAACAGAGGCACCTTTGTAACGGTTTCGCCTCAGGTCCCTTTATTGATATTGCATGCTCCTCCCGGAGACCAGAGTTCAAGTACCTGGACTCAAAACACCACCAATGAAACTGAAATTTCACTGGCATTTGGTCTTGCCGGAGAGCGAACTTTAACAAATAAGGTTCAATTCGGAATAGATGCTCAATTGGGCATTGGATTTGCAACCGAAACAGACAACTATGTAGCTGTAACAAATTCGCTTACTACAAGGGCATCGATTAAAAACACCACAACGGCAGTTTTTTCTACCAGTTCTTCAACAAGCTATTCAACCGAGCCCGGTGGAGGTGATGTATACATAGGAGCAGCTATGAATTTGAAATATGCGGTGGCTGATGAGCTCATGTTTAATGATACATTGGGTCGTGCATGCGAATTGTTTAATAAATCGCGCTTTGTGGTAGCGCCTAATGGATTTGCTACTACCTACACCTATTCGGAAGGACAGATTACGGATGTAATCGTTCCAACTTTGCAGGCAATGGCAGACAATGCAACAACTGTTCCTGAGCAAAGAAGATACCTGAATCAGGTAAAAGTATGGAACCAGGTGGTGGACTATAATCGTCGCAATAAAGCCCGTGCATCATTTATCAGAAATCGATCTTTTGACGGCAATGCCGGTCCGATTGTGGAGTCAACTACGGAGTCCAGTTCGTTCAAAAACCAGATTGAGTTTGACTTAGAGATTGAGCGATCTGTTGCACTGGAAGTTAATGTAGAAGTTTCCAATAATGGTTTTAATGGCCAAGCTGAAATGAAAATGTCAATGAGTGTTGGCGGTTCGCTTAGTGGGAGCACTACCAGAGAAACATCTATTGAATACACATTGGATGATGATGATGAAGGGGATTATTTTTCAATCGATATTAAAAAAGATCCAGTGTATAAAACACCTGTATTTGAACTGGTGGCGGGTACGTCAAGTTGCCCTGCCGAAGAGGTTGCTCAAAATAGAGATGCGGGAAGATTGGATATCCCTGAAACAGTGAACGGCGCTCCCAACAAAGTGCAAACCAATATTCCTGCAACCAACGAAGCAATCTACCAACTTAAATTAAGAAACCTCAGTGAAAGCAGAGAGTCGAGAACGTATAATCTTGAATTTGATCAATCTTCAAATCCGAATGGAGCAATTGTAACCATTGGTGGTAATCCATCAAATGTGCCTGTATCTTACACCATTCCTTATTTAGGTACGCAGGTTGTTACTGTTACCGTGAAGAAAAATGCATTCAGCAATGTATATTCTTACGAGGGACTTAGGTTTGTATTGACAGATGGCTGTGGTGATGATGAAGAAGAAGTTTCAAGTAATACGTTGTCGGCTTATTTTGCCAGTCCTTGCAGCAACATCACGTTGGTATCGCCTACCGATGGATGGTTGTCCAATGCTTCGGGTAATAACATTATTCCGATTAGCTTTAATGGATACAATGTCAATAACCTGCAATCTGTCACTTTGCAATATGCCCATACCGGCAGAGGCGACTGGCAGCCGGGATTTGTATTAAATCAGAGTGCCCTATCCAATACAGTTTCACAAATCAGGAACTGGGATATTACCAATGTGGAAGATGGCAACTATGAAATCAGGTTGATGTTGCAATGTGGCAACGGTACAGTATTTTCAACACGTTATTCCGGTATCATCGACAGAAAGGCGCCTCAGTTATTTGGTGCACCTCAGCCTTCCGATCGATTGCTTTCTATGGGTGATGATATCTCATTCAGTTACGATGAGAATGTTTTGACAAACGGACTTAATGACAATAAAGTAAAACTTATTAAAATAACCGACGAAACAGAAATTCCTGTTCAGGTTTCAGGCTATGGTAACAGAGTAAACATTGTACCTACATCGGATCTGTTTGCCAATTATTATGGTGATTCGCTTCGCGTAGTGATTAAAAACATCGAAGATTTGAATGGAAACATTCAAACTGCATCTGATACGCTTGAGTTTTTGGTAGGTGGAAGCGTTGCACCAATAGCAAGCAATGTGAAAGTGAAAAGAGTGTCTATCAGCAATGTAAATCCGTCAAAGACTTCTGTTTTTGAAAACATAGGAGATTCGCTGATGGTTAAATTTAAATTTGACACCACTTCCAATAGCACGTCAAGAACCTTGGTTAGATATGTTGTAGGGGGAACATCTCAATACAACTCTGGATATACGGTTTCTTACAGCAACGGTCAATCGTTGGCTACTGTATATAATGGAACAGAAGGAAGTATTACTATACCTGCTTATCAGGATTCAGCGATACTAATCATCAAGCCGATTGCAGATGCAACCAATGAACCTGATGAAACTATCATGCTATCGTTGGTATCCGGCGGCGATTACACCATAAGTTCCAATTATCAGATTAAAGATACCATCAAGAATGATGATAACTTATCCAGACCTGTTATTGCCTCCAGCGGCAACTTATGTCAGGGCGGTAGTATAACATTAAGTACAGACAATATGATTGATGGGCAACCTGTAAATAGGTATGAGTGGAAGTCGGGTTCAACGATAGTGGGTACAGCACAAAACCAGGTAGTTACTACTTCGGGTGTTTATACGGTTACAGTTTATAATTCCGGCAGGTTTTCGGGTACAAGTACCGTATTTGCGGTAACAGCATCTGAGCCACCAACAAGTACATCCAATGTGTCTGTTTGCAGCAATCAGTTGCCTTATAGTTGGAATAATGGAAATTATAGTGCTGCAGGTACCTTTACCAAAACCATTTCAAATGCCGATGGTTGTGATTCCATCGCAGTATTGAATCTTACCATAAGTGCACCAATCAGTTCGGTTGAAACTGTAAATGCAGTGGATTCATTTGAGTGGCATGGTAACATGTATTATGCATCTACTAATTCAGCCACTTGGACAGGTACCAATGCAGCAGGTTGCGATTCTTTGGTAACTTTGAATCTGACCTTGACCTACAGTTGTTTACCTGTTTCAACAGAGCTTTATGTAACGGCTTGTAACTCTTATATGTGGCGTGGTATGCGCTTTTACAGTTCTACAGAAATTGAATGGATTGGTGCTACCGTTAGGGGAGGTTGCGACTCCGTAGTGACTTTGCATTTGACAATCAATAAAACAACAAGAAGTACAACCAATGTTTCATTATGTGCAAGTCAGCTTCCATACAGTTGGAATGGGTTGACCTGTAATGCTGGAGGAAACTATACTAAACAAATGACCAATGTGGCGGGTTGCGATTCAATTGCCACTTTAATTCTCTTAGTCAAATTACCAACAACCAGTAATCAGAGTATAGCTGTTTGTGCCAACGATATGCCCTATACTTGGAATGGAGTAGAATATAATGCTGCAGGAACTTATGTACAAAACTTGACAAATGTGGCAGGCTGTGATTCTACAGCTACCTTGAATTTGTCAGTGAAACAAGTGCCAACCAGTAACCATAATATTTCGATTTGTTCGAGCCAGCTTCCGATTGTTTGGAATGGGTTGACGCTAACTGCAGCGGGGAACTATATAGCCAATTTGAATAGTGCTAATGGATGTGATTCTTTGGCTATATTGAATTTGACTGTAAGACAAGTGAGCAATGTGGTAGAAACCATCAATGCTACGGGTTCTTCGTATACATGGCATGGTATGGTGTACACATCATCTAATCATACAGCTACCTGGACAGGCACCAATGCGGCAGGTTGTGACTCGATAGTAACGCTAGATTTGACTTTGACCAATGATTGCGTTCCAACTACACGTATTTTCAATGTGAGTGCATGTAATTCATACATTTGGCATGGTCTTCGATTTACATCGTCTACAACAATAGATTGGGTAGGAGTAAATGCAGGAGGTTGTGATTCGATTGAAACCTTAAATCTAACTATAACATCACTTTCGCCTACCACATCTCCGGCCAGTATTACACAAACACTGGTAAGCAATACTTGCGGAGCAAGAGTGTATCGCTACACAGCAGCTGCTGTTACAAATGCCACAGGATATGCATGGACCTTGCCGGTATCTGTGGCAGGTATTACAGGCGTATTTGTGGATTCAGGAGATGCAACCAGTTCAAGGATTATCCTGGTACGTTATGCATCAACGTTAGCAGCATTCACCACTGACAGTGTGCGGGTACGAGCTTTCTCACCATGCGGCACTACGGGTACACGAGCAGCGAAGTTGATTAATGTACTTTATACAGTGCCTGCAGCTCCTGCTAGTATAACGATTACACCAATTGTAACCAATCTATGCGGTGCTAAACGATACCGTTATGCAGCTCCGGCTTTACCAGTTGCCACAGCTACGACTGTTGCAGCCACAGGATATATTTGGCAGTTTAAGGGTGTATTGGGAGCTACGATTGATTCTGGTACGGCAAATTCACGAGTGATAACCGTTACGTTCAGCAGCAATGCTGCAGCCAATACGGGTGATAGTGTGAAATTATGCTACACATCAGGTTGTGGTAACAGTTTGTTTAAAGCATCTAAACTAACCAATACTTTATTAACAGCACCATTAGCACCGAATGTAACTATTTCTCCTGTACAAACCAATGTGTGCGGAGCGAGAAAATATCGTTACACAGCCTCTTCATTGGCTTTGGCAACAACAACTGCCGGAGCAGCAACAGGTTGGTTATGGTCATTGCCTGCAGAAGGAACGGTTGGATCAACGGGAACGTTAGATTCGGGAACCATCAATTCTCAGACGATAGTAGTAGTGTACACGTCCAACGCAGCAGCAGGGGCAGGCGATACTATCCGAGTTCGCTTCACATCTGATTGCGGATTGGGTGCTATCAAAGCAACCAAATTAACAAACACAGCGGTAACCGTACCTGCAGCGCCTACGAGTGTAACCATTACATTGGTAAGTGATATCTGTGGAGCAAGAGTGTACAGATATACAGCGCCTACATTGCCGTTGGCAACAGCTACGGCAGGTGCCGCTACAGGATATGTATGGAGTATGCCTATCGGTACGCTCGGTGTTACAGGCGATTTGGATTCAGGGTTACTGTCTGGCAGAACGATCAGAATCCGATACAGCAGTAATGCTGCAGCTGCAACCGGCGATAGTATTAAAGTGTTATACACATCTGATTGCGGAAACAGCTTACCAAAAGCACAGAAGTTGTCGAATATAGCACCAACCTTACTGGCTGCTTCGTCAACGCTTACAGGTACCACCAGCATTTGTCCGATTGTGGGTACATCAACCAGTGCAAGATATACGGCAACGGCTGTTACAGGAGCACAATACTATGTATGGACCTTACCGGCCGGTGCTGTGATTGACAGTGGCAGCAACGGTTTGAAAATCAAAGTGATATTCAATTCAGCAGGATCGAATGATAGTATCTATGTTCAAGCAGTTGGAGCCAATGGTTGCCCGGGTGCGAAGAAAGTACTGAAGCTTGTTACAACGGGTTGCGTAAAGCCTGTATTTGCCAAAACGAATACATCATCTCCAGTTGTAAAAGCAGAACCGATGGCTGTATCCGTTTATCCGAATCCATCTACCAGCGCTTTCCAATTGTTTGTAAAATCATCATTACCTGCGCAAAAAGTAACCGCAAGAATAGTTGATGTTAATGGAAAGCTTTACAAAATTCTGACTTTTTCATCAGATGAAACCATCGCTTTTGGCAACGACCTAAAGGCCGGATTATATATGGTGGAACTTAAAGAAGGGAAGGAGGTGAAGACGGTAAAGGTGGTGAAGTACTAAAAATTTGTTCAATAGGTTTAATGATGGTTTAATAGGTTCAACAGATTGTTTGAAAGGTTTGAAAAGTTTGAGAGGTTTGGATTATAGGTTTATTATTCCTGAACATTGTACAATCCTGTAAATCCTGATCCGATAATATTTTATAAGGCCTGCTCTATAATAGGAGTGGGCCTTTTTTAATGCTACCTTATTTTCTAACCCTGTACCCCATTTGTACCTCACCTCTGAAACCCTTTACCAGTAAGGGTTCTAATGTTTTGTATCGGCAAATAGCTTAATTAATTGAAAATCAATATTTTAATAGCATCTATTCTTGCTGAATAACACCCAAAGATGCCAGTTTCAAAAGTATTATCGGCCGGCAAAAGATGGAGGATACCTTAAAGAGGCTCAGGCCTTATTAAAACGCCATTTTTTCTTTTTTTAGTGGTTTTAAATTAGGTTAATTCCTCCTAAAATATTTTAAGCCGTATTAATGTTTATTAGGTGATATTATGTATTTTTAAGCAGTCTTAAATTGTCTTAAGATGGTTTAAGATTGAGAAATATTGATTTATAACGTAAAATATTGGTTTTTACTATAAAAATTCACTTGTTGTTAGACCACGGTAAATATTAAGTCTACCGAACAATTTGACATAAAAAAATAGAGAAGTATCTTTTTAAAAACTTGAATCGACCACTAAAAAAAATGAAAAAATTATTACTGATATTCTTGATGTTTATCGTTTCAGGAAAAATATATTCCCAATCTTGGATGAATTCATTGAAATCTTCTAACCCGACATTTCAAGAAATTCAACAAGCGTTCTATGAATGGAACGACAATAAAATTGAAAAAGATGAAGAGCAAGACAAGGAAGATGAGGGGAAAGATGAAGAGGAAGAACACTTTAAGCGGTGGGAATGGTATTGGGAAACCAGGGTACTGCCTGATGGTCATTTTCCAAGCCCATCTATTACCTGGGATGAATATCAAAAGTATATTTCAAATCATCCTATAAATACAAATAGAAGCGCATCATCAGGTAATTGGACTTTTAGCGGACCTTCTTCAAGTGTAGGGGGTTATAGAGGTTTGGGTAGGGTAAATTGTATGGCTTTCCATCCTACAAATGCGAATACATTCTGGGTAGGTACACCTGCGGGGGGATTATGGAAAACAACCGATGGAGGTAATACCTGGTCAACAAATACGGATAATTTACCGGTCTTGGGAGTTAGCGATATAGCTATCAATCCATCAAACCCCTCCATCATGTACATCGCAACCGGAGATGGTGATATGGGTAGTTTATCATCCGTTACAGGCAATGCAGCTGGTGACACTAAAAGTATTGGTATTTTAAAGTCTATAGATGGTGGCACAACCTGGAATTTAACCGGAATGAATTGGAGTGTTACATCTCAAAAGCTTATTAGAAGATTAATTATCAATCCCAACAATCCCAGTATATTAATGGCTGCAGCTTCTGATGGTATCTGGCGAACATCAGACGGTGGAGCAAATTGGTCGCTTGTTCAACCAGGCTATTTTATGGACTTAGAATTTAAGCCCACAGACCCCTCTATTGTTTATTCCTCAACTTTTAATTTGTCAGGTAATGCACAGATTTATCGGTCTTTAGATTTCGGGCAAAACTGGGTTTCTGTGGCAACCTTGTCGAATGTCATAAGAATTAATTTAGCTGTTTCAAACAATCGTCCAAGCTTGGTTGATGCACTATGTGCAAATACCAGCAGAGGCTTAGCTGGTCTATGGTACTCTGATAATAGTGGCTCAACTTTCGGCCAATACTTATTCGGAACTTCCACAAATAATTATCTGCATTGTTCCAATAATGCGATAGGAATAGACGGTCAAGGCGAATACGATTTGGCATATGCACTCAATCCTAATAACTATAATGAAATTTGGATAGGAGGTATAAACATATGGAAAAGCTCTGACGGTGGTATAAACTTTAATTTGAAAACATATGGTCATCCAACCGCAATCAATAATTGTGGCACAAATCCTGGAGTGGCAACAGTTCACTCGGACCAACATTTTATAGCGTTTCATCCATTACAAGCTGGAACAATATTTACCTGTAACGATGGGGGGATATATAAAACAACAGATGGGGGAGCTAGTTGGACTGATTTGAGTAATGGCCTTCAAATTAGTCAAATTTACAGAATTGGAACAGCCCAAACAATTGATAATGATATTATATGTGGTTTACAAGATAATGGCACAAAAGAATTTTATAATAATGGGTGGGTTGAACGGAATGGTGGAGATGGGATGGAATGCATAATTGATTACACCAACCCATACACGTTGTATGCCAGCTATTCAAATGGAGTTATCTATAGATCAAAAAATAACTGGACAAATTATACTACAATTTCTGACAATATTCCTAATACTCCTGATGGAGCATGGGTTACTCCATTTGTGTTGCATCCGACAAATCCCAACACATTATTCGCAGGTTATAAAAGGTTATGGAAATCAGACGACCAAGGAGACAGTTGGTACTATATTTCACCAATTTTTTCAACTGGGGTCGATTTACGTTCAATTTGCGTATCGCCATCAAATCCAAACACTATTTATGTTGCAAATTATTTTTCTTTGTATCAAACAACCAATGGAGGAACCACTTGGAATAATATTTCATCAGGCTTACCTAGTGGGGTAAAAATTACCTACATAACAGTTGATCCTACAAATTCCCAAAGAGTTTATGTCACTCTCTCCGGATATTCTGCGGGCAACAAAGTTTATATGTCTCCAAACGGAGGAGCCAATTGGTACAATTATTCTGGAAGTCTTCCCAATGTTCCGGTTAATTGCATTACTTATCAAAAAAACACTAATGAGGGATTGTATATAGGAACAGACCTAGGAGTTTTTTTTACCGATGCTACGATGAACGATTGGGTTCCATATCAATCCGGCTTGCCTAATGTTATTGTTACAGAACTTGAAATTTCGTATAGCAATAATAAGTTGTGGGCGGCCACATTTGGGCGTGGTCTTTGGTCATCTAATTTAGGAATGCCCCTTACTCCTGACCCCTATGAGGTTAACAATACAATCAGTCAGACATACACCTTGCCGGTGAACTTCACATCACAAAGCACTTCAGTTAATACTATTGGTTCAAATTTTCATAGCTCTGATGACGAAGATTTTTATAAAGTTATTTTACCTACTGGATTTAATTACTCTTTAAAAGCAAGAATTCACGATGAAAATAATTCTGCTAATGGGAATTCGTATTCTGTAGATGCGAAATTTTCTTATTCTAAAGATGGGGGTATCACATGGACAAGTTACATAGATGACACACTAAATAGCAATATTACATTTATTGGCGGAGGAACAATTCTTTTTCAAGTTCTTCCATACTTATCTGGACACACGGGCACCTATTTATTAGATATTAGCATCACCAAAACTCCACCCAAAATTTCCATTAGCCAAGTTTATGGTGGTGGGGGTAATGCTACTGGTACTTATAAATCTGATTACATAGAATTACATAACAGGGACACATTAGCGTATGATATTTCAGGGTATAAATTAATGTACGGGGCTTCTACAGGACTATTTGGGGCAGCATCCACAAACATATTTACATTTCCAACTTCTACTATAATTCCGGCCGGTGGTTACAAGTTAATCGCATCTACTACTGGTGCAGGACTTGCTAATCTACCAATTGCAGCTGATTATACATCTACTTTAACCATAGGCGCTACAACAGGAAAGGTTTTATTGGGTACTCCTTTTATTTTGGCAAACACTTCGCTATCAGCACAGCCTGCAAATTCTATTGTAGATGTGGTAGGTTATGGAAGTACAACCAATGAATCTGAAACCACTCCTTTAGGATCGCTTTCTGTTACCAGTGCGGCCTTCAGAAAAAATAATGGGTGTGTTGATACTTATAATAATTCTCTTGATTTTTCTATTGTTTCGCCTTATCCAAGAAACAGCAGTACTGCCCCTTATTTTTGCGATATTCCATGTTCTAATTTGAATAATATTTTTGCTCAAGACACAATTAAAATATGTGGTAGTAGTTATTTGCTATCTGCTGGTTCCGGTTTTTCTTCTTTCGTATGGAGCACCAATGCAACAACATCCTCAATAAATGTAGGCAGTAGTGGGTGGTATAAGTGCACAGTATCAAATAGTGCTGGATGTGTTGGAAAGGATAGCGTTTATGTAGTTCTTAAATTGCCTAAGCAAACTACCTTATCAATTACAAAATGCAATAGTTATACTTTACCTTGGGGAGTTTCTGTAACAAACAGTGGGGTATATAGCAATATCTATACTGCTTCTAATGGTTGCGATAGTACAGTTACAGTAAACCTTACTATCAACAATACTACGTCAAGTACAAATTCTATGAATATTTGTACGTCTTCAACACCATATATTTGGAATGGTAACAGTTATACATCATCAGGCACATACAGCTATCTAACAACCAATTCACTCGGATGTGATTCATTAGCAATATTAGTATTAACCGTAAAACAATCAACGAGTAGCTTAACAAACTCAAGTATTTGCAATACTTCGTTACCATACATCTGGAATGGGTACAGCTATAATACTTCTGGTATATACACAACACATCTTACAAACGTCAATGGTTGCGACAGTTCTGCTGTACTGAGTCTTACAGTATCCAACGGCACACCCACTGCACCAACAGCTGTTACACAAAGGCTGATTGATACTACCTGTGGGGCAAGAGTATATCGATATACATCAGGATTAGTTACGAATGCCAATGCCTATGCATGGATGATACCAACATCTTTAGGAGGTATATCTGGCGTAACAGTAGATTCGGGAAACATTAATTCGTCTTCGACCATTCGTTTAAAATATGTATCGAATACGGCTGCATCAGCAACAGACAGCATCAAGGTAAGAGCCTACAGTGGTTGTGGTACCAGCGTATTTAAAGCATTCAAATTAACCAATGGTGTACTCAATCCACCGGCTGCTCCTGCATCCATTACGATTACACCTATCAGTACCAATATTTGTGGCAACAGAATCTACCGCTACACGGCACCGGCTCTTCCGGCAGGTACGGCTACCGTTGCAAGAGCAACTGGATACCTATGGTCTTTTGCAGGCAGCCTGGGAGCTAATGCAAGTATTGACTCAGGTACACTTACGGGCAGAGTAGTTCGTATCAAATACACCAGCAATGCAGCAGCTATTGCAGGAGATAGTGTGAGGGTTAAATACAATTCATCTTGCGGATATAGTCTTAATAAATCCCTCAAACTCAGCAATACAGTTCTTAATCCACCAGCGGCACCGGCCTCTATCACTATTACAGCCATAGCACCCAGTGTATGCGGTGCTAAAATCTATCGCTATACAGCCCCTGCTTTACCGATAGCTACTACTACGGCAGGAGCAGCCACCGGTTACTTGTGGTCTTTTACAGGCACGCTGGGGGCCAACGCAAGTTTGGATTCAGGAACGTTAACAGGAAGGATAATACGCATCAAGTTTACCAGCAATGCTGCGGCAACTACAGGAGACAGTGTGCGTGTTAAGTACAATTCGGATTGTGGCTATAGTACTAACAAGGCATTAAAGCTTACCAATGTAGCAACCACAGTACCTGCAGCACCAGCATCTATTACGGTCACAGCTGTATCAGCTACTACTTGTGGAGCAAGAACCTATCGGTATGCGGCACCTAACCTGCCTGTAGCAACAACAACAGCTTCAGCAGCAACCGGATATGAGTGGAATTTTGTAGGAACACTGGGAGCCAATGCAACCATCGATTCGGGGACAGCTAACTCACAGGTGATTAGAGTTCGTTACACAAATAATCTTGCCGCAGCAACAGGGGATAGTGTGAAGTTAAGATACAACTCAAGTTGTGGGTACAGCAATTATAAAGCATCCAAATTGACCAACACGATATTGAACTGTCCTGTAAACATACCAACAGCCAAAGCAACGGATATAAAAATTAAAGAGCTGGAAGCTGAACTTTATCCTAATCCGAGTGCTGGTAGTTTCCAATTAAAGATTCAAAGTGGAGCGACTTCACCCATATTGGTTAAAGTGATGAGCGCCAGTGGCCAATTGATGAAATCTTTCATCGCCAAACCTAATGAGGTGAGTAACATTGGAAAAGAGCTAAAGGCGGGAGTGTATATGGTAATTGTAACACAGGGTGAGGTGGTGAAAACAATAAAAGCAGTGAAGATGTAACAGTTTCTTACTTTCCAATATTGTACCCCATTTGTACCCCGCCTCTGAAACACTTTACCGGCAAGGGTTCTAATGTTTTGTATCAGCAAATAGTTTAACTAATAGATAATCAATCATTTATGGCATTATTTTGCTTCCAGAATTTTCAGTAATTGGTGGTTTAAGTATAGTTTTTCTTTTCCAACTTTTACGGATTTCAAGAATCCGTTTTCTTCTAATTTATTTAGGTAGTTACCAACAGTTTTCGGGTTGCCGATATTTTCATCGATTAAATGTTGTCGTTTTGTATATGGCAATCTGAATAAAATATCAATCAAATCTTTTGAATAGATTTTCGGCAGCTTCTTTTTTATCTGTTCAGCAGTTTTTTCAATGGTGGAGGTTATTTCATTTAACCGATTCAATCCTTTGATAGATGTTACTTCAATCATGTCCAACATGTAAAGTATATAAGCCTCCCATTCATCTTTTTCTGTCACGGCGCTTAATCGTTTGTAGTACTCCGCTTTATTTTTGATGATATACTCACTTAGGTATATAGCAGGAGTATCTAATAGCCCCGATAATTTGAGGTATAGCAACAGCAAAATTCTTCCAGTTCTTCCATTCCCGTCAGCAAATGGATGTATGGCTTCGAATTGATAATGTAATAATGCCATTTTTATGAGAGGATCGATTTTGTCTTCTTCATTGATGAATTTTTCCAGATTGGCTAACTTTTCACGGATTATCTTTTCTCCACTTGGCGGAGTATAAATAATTTCGCCTTTATTATTACTTAATGTAGTGCCTGGAATTGTTCGTATAGATGCTTTGTTTTCTTTGATGCATTGAACTATTTTTATGCAGAGGTTGGTTGTAATGAACGGTTTCTTTTTTATTTCTTCTAAACCTAACCAAAGAGCTTCTTTGTAACTCAATACCTCTTTTGTTGAAGCGTGTTCCGTTTTCTTGTCGGCGACCAATGATTTATACAGTTCATCATTTGTTGTAATGATATTTTCAATCTCAGAACTTGCTTTTGCCTCCTGTATATAGATTGTATCTATGAATAAAGTAGGGTTGGGTAGATTCAGTAGCGTTCCATTCAGGCTGGCCAAAGCTCTTCCCGCAGATATCGTTTTTTTAAGTATGTTTATTGTTTCAATGTCTGCCTTTGGAGGAAGGGCTGGCAGATGATTGTATGGTTTTTTACAGTCAAAAGCTCTCATAACGATAAAGGTCTTATTTACGCTTGTTTTCAATACGAGGGTAAAAATACTAAAAATTTACCCTCGTTCATCAAAAAGGAGTATTTTTTGCCCTCGTTATTTTTTGATTGGTTTTGGTTACTTCTTACTTTCCAATTTTGTACCCCATTTGTACCTCATCCCTGAAACCCTTTACCAGTAAGGGTTCTAATGTTTTGTATCGGCAAGTAAGTGGCAAAAACATGCCTTTGTTAATCAATACCTTTGAAATATTCGATACAATTGATGCTTCATATATATGGTGCATTTAATTATTGTACTAAGTGTTTATGATAAGTAGAAGTATTAAGGACTCTTTTGTCCTCATTTAAAACTGTTACACAAACACTATTATCCTCGATTTTTGTTTCAAAAAACAAATCGGAGGGTTTAAGAAATTTTGTGCTCAATAAATCTACTCTTATTTTGTTATCAGTGATTTCAAATACTAACTTTATTGGAAAATCATAATGATTTCTAAATCTTAAATCTTTATATCCATAAACAACAGTAGCATCTAATCCTAATGGTGCAAATCTTGTCTCTTCTGTATAAATATCGACCGAGTGGTTGTATCTCTCTAAAATTTGTAAGTTGGCAATAAGTGCAATATTGTAAACAATTCCTGAAACCTGACAAATACCCCCACCTACTTCCTCTTTTATTTGTCCATTAAATAATGTGCGTCCATTTTTAAATTCATGATTTGGATTTCCAATGATTTTCCAGAATGAAAAAATTTCATTTGGCATAATACAATATCCATTTATTTTATTTGCTGCACGGGTGATATTAAAAACCTTATTTTCATAGTATTCACTCGGCTTAATCTCTTGCGTTACGCTAATAGATTCATTGAAAATAATCTCATTTACACGTTTTGACGCGAATGTAAATGTATAGCCTTGCAACAAATCTTTCATAAACCTAATGGTAAGTTTAATCGCAATCTTTAAACTTTTAATCTGCTTCATTTTTTATTAATTCAATCAACAAATAAGAGCTGTATTCTTTCAGTAAAGAGTTGGCCAAAAATAAATCAGTCTTAACCAACATATTTCGGATGAATTTTGGAAATCTGTGTATAGGGAAAAATAAAATTCCACCAGTGCGTTTTATACGGAATCCTTCTTTAAACTTAAATTCATCAAAAGTTGTACTATATGCCCCATGCCATTCGCCTGTTTTGTATTTGAATAAATTTCTTCTTTTTTTTGAGGGTACATCAAAAATTATACGTCCATTATTTCTCAAGATTCTATGACATTCAGCCAGAATTCTTTTTATCTTTTCATTATCCAAATGCATGAAAAAATGAAAACTGATAATGGTGTCTATAGAGCCGGATTCAAATGGAGTGTTTTCAGCATCAGCAATAAAAATACTTTTATCCTTATATTTCTGCTCGGCTATTTCTATCATCTTAGCACTGGCGTCAATGCCATACTTTGCATAATTCAGCAACCTTCCACTTCCACAAGCTAAATCCAATATTTCCTCATTTTCATTAGTTAACAGTCTATTTAATAAAATTCTTTCCTGTTTATCTATGAACTTTCCGTAGGTATTGTCAAACCTATTCTTATCGTACGATTCAGCCAGCTTTTCATAATAATCTACAATATGATTCATGAGTTTTTTGATTCAATTTTATTAATAAAACTATTGCCTTTTGTAAAAAATAGTTGATGGAATAAGCCATCCAAATTGGAATTTTTGCAGAAATTGACATACTTGGTAAACTTGTAATTTTAGACTCACATTTCACTTTAGTTAAGATGTATGGTTCAGTTTTTTAAAAAAGTATTAAAACCAATAAATTCAAGGAATATAATCCGCTTCAAGATTCCCTATTTCAAAATAACATCAAATCTGTCCTTTTAAGGATTAAATGAACTGGAATTTTGATAATCAATGGTTTAAGATAATAATAACCTCGGTATTATTGGTGATTACTATTGTAAAATTTCAATTTATTTAAATTTTAAGGATTTTACTATATTGTAAAGCATTTAAAGTCATAAATCCTCTAATAGTAGTAAGCACAATACTAATTCCATAGCCCATTTCAAATGGATTCAAAATATTTCAATTATTACCAATGAGCAACTTATGAAAGATCAAACTACACGAATACATACACTTGATGCCTTAAGGGGTGTTGCTATTCTTGGTATTTTACTAATGAACATCGTCTGGTTTGGCATGCCTGAAAAAGCAGTTGAGGATCTGGGAGTAAGAGGCGAATACAGTGGTCCGAATTACTGGGCATGGTGGATGATAGAAGGTTTTTTTCATGGAAATATGCGGGGGATATTTTCGATGCTCTTTGGTGCCAGTGCCGTGCTTATAATAGAGCAGTATGCGAAACGAAGTAATCTGGACTGTGCTGCAGAGTATTATTATCGCAGATTGATTGTGCTCTTTTTATTCGGATTGTTCAATGCTTTCATCCTACTTTGGTCGGGAGATATTCTTTTTACTTATGCGATTGCGGGGATGTTTATTTTTCCTTTATACAGGTTACCAAATAAACGCATTCTAATAATAGCGGGATTGGTGATGTTGTTATTTTCCATGCGCACCACTTGGACCAGCCACAAACCGATTCGATTAAAGGAAGCAGCACAAATCGCTCTGGCTGTGGATACAACAAAGAAACCCTTGACTCGCATACAAACAGCCGATATCGAAGCTTGGAATGCATACTTGCAGGAACAAAAAATTGAAAGTAAACAAAAAGTAGATGAAGACCAGGTGGAAAGAACAAGCGGCGATTTTTGGACCTTCTTTTTTTACTCAGCCGGCATTAGCTATTTCCTTGAAACCAATTTATTTTATGATTTTTTCTTTCTGGATGCTTTCCCTTTCATGTTGATTGGAATTGTCTTATTCCGGTTGGGCGTACTTTCAGGCACCAGAAGCAAACGTTTTTATTTGTTAATGGGTTTATTTGGTTATCTCATTGGACTTCCTATTTATTATGTGGCAGCCATGGCAAAAATCAAATACGGATTTGATCCCTATCAAATTGCCCTTCATGAGCCATTTTATTTTCTTCCCTTTGGCAGATTAGGCATGACACTCGGCAATATTGGGTTATTAATTTTTATCTTTAAGATGCCCATTATGTCGTGGTTCAAACAATTGATGCTTCCGGTTGGAAGAATGGCATTTACGAATTACCTCATGCAAAGCATTATTTGCACCTTGATATTCAGCGGTTTTGCATTTGGCATGTTTAATAAACTGCAGCGCTACGAATTGTATTATGTGGCAGGTAGCATCTGGATATTTCAAATCATCTTTAGCCATATATGGATGCATTTTTTTACCATCGGTCCTTTTGAATGGCTCTGGCGTAGCGCTACTATGGGTTCCCGGACAAAATTTATGCGGGTCTATTAAAAGCAATCACTTTTCTTCAAGAATGCAGTTTCCTGTCATCAATTTTTTTCTTGGTCTTGATTTTGATACCCCTTTTACTATTGTTTCAATTGCCCTTAGTTCATAAATGCTTTTTATTTATGTAGATGCATACAGGCACAATAACTATTTGCAAATTTGTGTATATTTGAAGTGAACAAACCTGCTGTATGATTAAATTTATCTGTCTAGTGTCATTTCTGCTGGCTACTCTTTTTGTTTTTTCACAAACCAAAGGGAAAATCATTGTTTATTCAACATCTGGTGGCGTAGAGATGAAGTTAGGGAAGATTGTGAAACCCATCAAATCTTATGATGTTTTATCGCCTGGAGCTGTTTTATCTTTTAATAAAAATGCCAAACTTTATTTCATAGGGCCTGATAACAAATTGTATGATTTTGCAAAATCAGGTAGTTTCACAGTTGCTAAAATTACTGGCTCTACAGTAGGCAAAACATCCGGAGAAATAAGTAAGGCAATGTCATTAATTATTCATCATTTTATTGAAAAAGGAAAGTCTTACCATAAAAAAACCAGCTTTAGCTCTGCAGGTGTAGTTACTAGAGGAGGGGAAGGAAACATGTTCCTGTTTCCGATGAATAAATCGATTATTTACGCTGAAAGAAATTGTAGACCTATATTCAATGCCGCTTTATTTACTGACTCCTCTGTAATGATTCAACTTTCTCTGATTATTAATGACAGTTTGAGAAGTACTTATCAATTAAAAAAAGGTGATGGCTTTGCTTTGCCTAATGATATAAGTAGTAAGGATGAAATTTATATTCAATTAGAAAATAAGCAAAAAATAGAAAAGATAAAATTAATCGTTGCTAAAGATCAAAAACTAAATTCGATAGAGAATGACATTAAAGAAATAGAAAACCAGTTTATTGTATCTAATCAATTAGGCCTGCTGATGGCAAAGGCCTTATACTTTGAATCAAAAGGATTTTATTTTGATGCATTGGGATGCTATGATCAGATGATATCTCAATCAAACAACAACGAAGATTTTATTGCACAACGTAACGCTTTTTTGAACGACATTATTATTCAATAACATCAGATGATAAAAAAGTCCATAGGTCCATTGTTTTTTACAGTAATCGTATTGTTTTTCATTCAGTTTGTATTTGAACTGAACTTCACATTTATCAATTCATTAAAATCTACGGGGGAAGAGGTTGAAATGAATGATATTTTTTACTCGCATATACAGGATAAGACGAAAATTGTAAATCGAAACATCGTTTTGGTTGATATTGACACCTTTAAGAAACCAGAGATTCTTCTACTTCTAAAAAAAATCAATCAATACGATCCAAAAGTTGTTGGGGTAGATGTATTATTTGAGCATGATGAGCCCGGCGAAACCCATGTTAACTATGTTCTGTATGCGAGTCAAGCTAACAACACCATATTCGCTACCAAATACAATGAAGAAGAAAAAAATCTGACACATTCTTTTTTTATTCCAGAAACAACACCTCAAGCAAAAGAAGGCCTGGTGAATTTTGGAAATAGTGGCCCTGAACAACCTGTAAGACTGATTCTGAACAAGCATGAGTCAGATGTCAATCTGATGTCTTTCTCTGCGAAAATAGTTGAGTTGTATGATTCATCATTGCCTGCTCTGCAAAAAATCAAAAATCTGGAGTCGTTTCAAGTGAATTACAAACCTATACTTTTTTTAGATTCTTTTCACGCTAATGAAATATTGAATGACACCAATAATACTTATGCTGAAGCATTTAAAGGAAAAATCATTATCGTCGGAGCCTTAAATGAACAAAAGGATAAACATAAAATACCGAATGTAGGATATGCGGAGAATCAACGACTTTTTACCATGGAAAGTGGAATGAAAATTCATGCCTTAGCTATTGCAATGCTTATGGAAGATAATACCATAACCACAACCAATTCATTTTGGGCCATCATGATAAGCTCGATGGTTTTTTTATTTTTCTTCTACATTCTATTTTATCTTTTTGAGAAATATGAATTTTATTTTAAGCTAAATGGTCGAATGGTGCTTCTATTGGGGGGCATATCGCTTTTTCTGCTGTATGTTAAAATGATGAAATTTGGCATTGAAACCCCAGTTGGGTATTGGTTTTTTATGATCGTGTTAATTTATGAGATGCTGGAAGTGTATCATCCGGTTATGCGATTACTGGGAAAGTTATGGAGTAAGATTAACCCTAAAAAAGTGTAGTTTCAGGTTTTTTACATTCAAGCAGAAATGGTATTTTGGGTACTGGGAAAACAAATCGAATAATTGAAATGATTACACAAATGAAAAGATGGCTGATATTTATTTCTGTATTTATCACTTTTTTCTCTTGTACAAAAGATCCCAAACCACCTCATGATTTAAGTTTCAGTATTGTTTTTTTGAATACTAAGGATGCAGAAAACATAACCAACAACTCTGCTTACTCAGGAGGAGAAATATTCAATGATGGAGGTTCTCCTATATCTGCCAGAGGAGTTTGTTGGGCTACTAGTCATAATCCAACTCTTTCAAACTCATTCACAAACAATGGTTCAGGACTTGGAATTTTTTCATCATCATTGTCAGGATTAACCGCCGGCACAGTCTATTATGTAAGAGCTTATGCCAGTAATAGTTCGGGCACTACCTATGGCAATGAAGTCATATTCTCCACCACTCCTGCAACGGAAGCATCCATAACAACTTCTTCTATAGTTTCCATTTCTCAAACTTCAGCGATATCGGGGGGAGAAATAATAAATGATGGCGGAGCACCAATTACAGCCAGAGGAGTTTGTTGGAGTGAATTTCCAAATCCAACTTTGTCTGATTTCTTTACCAATGATGGAATTGGAGCAGGAACTTATGCTTCATCACTTATTGGCTTAACTGCTGGTAAGAGGTATTATGTAAGGGCATATGCTACAAATAGTGTGGGTACGAAATATGGCAATCTGGAAAGCTTTATAACTTCATCTCCAAATCTGCCGACTATAACCACTTCTATAGTAGGGTCTATTCTGCAAAATACAGCAACATCTGGTGGATCTGTTACTAATGATGGCGGTGCACCTATAACATCAAGGGGAGTTTGCTGGAATACATTAGGATACCCCACAATTTCTGATTTCACAACCAACAATGGTTCCGGTCTGGGGTCATTTAACTCTTTCCTAACCGGCTTGACTGCAGGAAATCGTTACTATGTGAGAGCATATGCCATAAATAATGCAGGAGTGTCATATGGTAATCAAGTTACCTTTCAAACAAACAGCGCAACATTAGCACTAGTTACTACCACATCTATTAGTTCCATCACTCAAACTAATGCCAATTCAGGTGGTACGATAACCAGTGATGGGGGATCACCAATTACTTCAAGAGGGGTTTGTTGGAATACTACTGGAAATCCGATTATTTTCAATTCAACAACTATTAATGGAAGTGGGGTGGGTTCTTTTTCCTCAGTACTCTCCGGGTTGAATGCGGGTACAAATTACTATGTAAGGGCATACGCAACTAACAGTGCCGGCAATGCATACGGAAATGAAATTGTTTTTCAAACGAGTCCTGCATCACTTCCGTTACTTACCACTAACGCCGTCAATTCCATCACACAAACTAATGCCAATTCAGGCGGTACGATAACCAGCGATGGGGGATCACCAATTACTTCAAGAGGGGTTTGTTGGAATACTACTGGAAATC
>CAZXSR010000021.1:0-34482 GCA_964643315.1 uncultured Ferruginibacter sp. | reverse complement strand
ACCTTGAACCTTGAACCTTGAACCTTGAACCTTGAACCTTGAACCTTGAACCTTTTGAATTAAAAATATGATCATCGACACTATACAGAACGCGCAAAAATATTATAGCGTTCATCCATTATTTGAGCAGGCATTTAATTGGATTAAATCTACCGATTTGGCAAATGCTGAAGTAGGAACAACCCAAATAGCCGAAGGACTCAAAGCCATCATCAGCGATGGACAAGGAAAGACCAAAGAAGACAGTCTGAAAAAATTTGAATGTCATGATAAGAATGTTGACATTCAATTATGCATCAGAGGAAACGAAACCATTGGCTGGAAGCCACGCGAGAAATGCATGACGCCCAATGGAGACTATAATCCTGATAAGGACGTTCGTTTTTTCAACGACGCACCGGATATGTATTTTGATCTCACCGATGGCCAATTTGGTATCTTCTTTCCCGAAGATGTGCATGCGCCGATGATAGGAGAGGGGATGGTGAAGAAGTTGGTCATTAAGGTAAAAGTTTAATGAGAGTTGAATGATAGTTCAATAGGTTTAATAAGTTGCAAACCTATAAAACAGCGAAGCGTATTAAACTAATAATTAAACGAGCGTAGCGACTTAAACATTTTTTGCATTTTGATTTTTAAATTTTTACTTAAAAGATAATGAAACAACAAACCATAGACACCATCAAACAACAGGGAATACTTCCTTTGTACTACAACGCCGATGAAACGGTAAGCGTAGAAATATTGAGAGCTATTTACAGAGCCGGCATCAAAGCAGTAGAATATACCAACCGTGGAGATGCGGCTTTGAGTAATTTCAGAAAACTGGTACAAGTGCGCAATGAAGAAATGCAGGGCATGTTGTTGGGTGTGGGTACGATTAAAAATTTAGAACAAGCCGAAGCGTACATATCTGCGGGAGCCGATTTTATGGTGAGTCCGGGTTATGTGAAAGAAGTAGCCGACAAAGCCAATAGTATTGGCATGTTTTATGCGCCGGGTTGCATGACACCCACCGAAATCATTGCTGCAGAAAATAACGGTATTGGATTTATCAAATTATTTCCGGGCAATATGCTGGGAACAGAATTTTTAACAAGCATTAAGGAAATCTTCCCTAAATTGTTGTTTATGCCTACCGGTGGTGTAGATACGACGAGAGAAAATATAGAAGCCTGGTTTAAAGCAGGAGTATGTGCGGTAGGAATGGGAAGCAAGCTCATCAGTAAAAAACTGATGGAAGCTAAAGATTACGAAACGATTGAGACATCAACAAAAGAAGTACTTGTGTTGATACAGTCTATTAAACCATAAGCCATGAACCAACAAACGATTGGAAAGTATCGGTGGACAATATGTGCACTGATCTTTTTTGCCACGACTATTAATTACCTCGACCGTGCGGTGATTAGTCTCCTGAAACCCTACATTGCCAAAGCATTTGAATGGGATAAAGTACAGGAGGTCGCCAATTATGCCAACATTGAAATTGCTTTTAAACTGGCTTATGCCATTGGGATGATTTTTGCGGGTAGATTCATCGATAAGATGGGAACCAAAATTGGTTATGCATTGGCAACGGCTTTATGGAGTGTAGCTGCAGTGGTGCATGCTTTTGCTACAGGTACAGGCGGCTTTGCAGCAGCGCGAGTGTTTTTGGGTGTTACGGAAGCAGGGAATTTTCCGGCTGCCATTAAAGCAACAGCTGAATGGTTTCCCAAAAAAGAGAGAGCATTCGCTACCGGTATATTTAATTCGGGATCCAATATCGGTGCTATAATCGCACCGCTAACAGTTCCAATGATTGCAGAAAAATTGGGTTGGCAATGGGCGTTTATTATTACCGGTGCTATTGGATTTATCTGGTTGATACTTTGGTTTATTTATTATGAAGTTCCTGCCAAACAAGCCAGATTATCACAAGCCGAGTTTGATTATATCCATTCAGACAAAGAAGAAGAGGCAGCAAACGCGAACACAGAAAAAGTTTCCTGGTTTAGATTATTACAATTCAGACAAACATGGGCTTTTGCGGTTGGTAAGTTTTTGACGGATCCAATCTGGTGGTTTTATCTTTTCTGGTTGCCTGATTTTTTAAACAAGCAATATGGCTTAAAAGGAACCGATGTAGCATGGCCGGTGGCCATTGTGTATATTATATCCAGCATAGGAAGTATTGGGGGCGGTTATTTGCCGTTGCGATTTATGAATAGTGGATGGCCGGTATTTAAAGCCAGAAAAACAAGTATGCTCATTTATGCATTTTGTGTTTTACCAATTGTGTTTGCGCAGGTTTTAGGGAGTGCGAATATGTGGTTGGCAGTACTGGTTATTGGATTTGCAGCAGCAGCGCATCAGGCATGGAGTGCCAACATCTTTACTACAGTGAGTGACATGTTTCCAAAACATGCAACAGCATCTGTAACGGGTATCGGCGGTATGTTTGGCGGATTGGGAGGTATATTATTGTCGTTGCTCGTACAAAAAAGAATGTTTGTTTATTACGAAAGCATCAACCAAATACAAACCGGATACTACATCATGTTCTTCATTTGCGCAGCAGCGTATTTGTCCGGTTGGTTGATCATGCATTTGCTGGTTCCCAAAATGAAAAAAATAGAATTGTAATTTTTCCATGCTTCAGATTATTAAGAACGCAGAGTCACATTCCGCAAACGTTGCCGTACTCGCTAACGGGCACGATTACACGTACCAACAACTCTTGGATGCATCTCATCAATTTGCATCTTTGTTATTAAATGGCAAGTCCGATCTTTCAGAACAAAGAGTTGCCTTCATGGTAAATCCGGGTTTTGATTATGTAAAAGTGCAGTGGGCTATTTGGCGCGCCGGCGGCGTTACGGCTCCCATGTGCCTTACGCATCCATTGCCATCGTTGGAATATGTGATTGAAGACACAGAATCAACCATCTTAGTTGTATCTGAACAATACGAAACTTTTATTCAACCATTGGTTCATCAATTCAATCTTCGTTTGATTGTGTTGGGAAAAGAAGATTCAATTGCTTTAGCGCAACTTCCTGATATTGATACATCGCGAAATGCGATGATACTATACACCAGCGGAACAACTAATAAACCCAAGGGTGTCGTCACAACACACGATAACCTCGAAGCACAAATATCCACACTGGTAAAAGCCTGGGAGTGGAGTTCTGCAGATAGGACCATATGCGTATTGCCCTTACATCATGTGCATGGCATCATCAATGTCGTTTCCTGTTCTCATTGGAGCGGCGCATCCTGCCGATTTATCGATGGTTTTTCGGCGGAGGAGATCTTTAAACTTTTTGAGTCAGGTGCAATCAATGTTTTTATGGCGGTACCTACCATTTACTATAAACTCATCACCTACTGGGAATCGCTACCTGAAGCCAATCAACAATCTCTTACGAGAGCCATGTTGGCTTTTCGTTTGATGGTTTGCGGATCGGCAGCTTTGCCTGTTTCAGTTATGGAAAAATGGAAGACCATCAGCACACATACTTTGCTCGAAAGATACGGTATGACCGAAATTGGCATGGCGGTTAGTAATCCGTATCATGGCGAACGCAGAGCCGGTTATATTGGTATGCCTTTGCCCGGAGTAGATGTGAAGCTGGTAGATGAAAATTATAATGAGGTAAAGACAGGTGAGCCGGGAGAAATTATCGTAAAAGGAAAAAACGTATTTAAAGAATACTGGAAAAAACCGGAAGCAACTGCCAAAGAATTTACGTCAGATGGTTGGTTTAAAACAGGCGATGTGGCTATCGTTGAAGATGGATATTATCGCATCATGGGCCGTAATTCAGTTGACATCATCAAGTCGGGTGGATACAAAATATCAGCACTTGAAATTGAAGAGGAGTTGCGCAAGCATGATGCAATTGCCGATTGTGCAGTCGTTGGTATTCCTAATGATGAATGGGGAGAATTGATTGTAAGCGCACTCGTCGTTAAAGACAAAGCTTTAAATACTGACGAACTTAATAAATGGCTGCGCGAACGCATGGCGGCTTACAAAACACCACGCAAGTATTTGCTGGTAGATGAACTGCCACGCAATGCCATGGGTAAGGTTACTAAAAATGATGTCAAAAAACTATTCGCCTGATATGAACACAAGTAAGCTAAAATTGATTTCGGCATGGATATGCTTATCCGTATTTCTTTTTTCCTGTCATGTCATGAAGGCTCAGCCACAAATACAGGGCAAAAGATTTAAAGAAGACGTATTCAAAGACCTTGATTCTGCCGTTAATGTTACTTACGGAGAAGCGGTAAATATTAAAGGGGAAAACGAAACACTGTTACTGGATATCATCATGCCAAAAGATGACACACTCAAATACAGACCCCTGGTTATTTTTATTCATGGGGGCGGATTCAAAAATAATTCAAAGAATGGAAGTTTCAGTTCTATGTTGTGTAATTCCTTTGCACGTAAAGGATATGTAACAGCCACGATTGATTACAGATTGGGCGTAGAAAAATCGGGGATGGAGGGAGATAAAAAAGAAAGCACCAACGGAGATTATGCGGAAGCCCTCTATCGCGCACAACAGGATGGAAAAGCGGCGATTCGTTTTTTCAGACGCTATGCAGATAAATATGGCATTGATACTTCACAGATTTTTATTACCGGAAGTTCGGCAGGCTCCAAAACCTGTTTGGCTATTGCATATATGAATGAAGATGAAGTTCCGAAAGAAGTGAATCAGAAAAAATGGGGATCGCTTGAAGGCAATAGCGGTAATGAAGGTTATTCATCTAAAGTGAATGCGGTTATGAATAACTGGGGCGCTATCATCAATTACAAATGGATCAAGCAAGGCGATGCGCCTTTGTTTAATGCGGCAGGAACCGAAGATAAAACAGTTCCCTACGATAGCTCTTATGATTACCATGGATTCAAATATGGTCCGTACATTTTATTTCAACATTGTTTGGCGCAAGGCATTCCAACCGGATGGAGGCCATTTTATGGAACAGGGCATACGCTCGACAATAAAAAAGACAAACAAGACAGCTGCGTTCAATCCATGGCTGCCTGGTTATATACACAGTTAAAAATTAACAAAGGAAAAAATGAAGAAGGTGTTTTAAGATGGGAGAAAGATATCAAGGTATTTGACAGCTTGAATACCAAAGAAGGGCATGGCGATAATGCGATCATGTTTATTGGAAGTTCATACATACGCATGTGGAAGAGCATTCGTGAAGATTTGGGATATGAAGATATAATTCATCGCGGTTTTGGTGGTTGCAATTTGCGCGATGTGTCTTATTTCATTGATCGTATTTTGGCAACACACAAACCCAAGGCGATATTTATTTATGTGGGAAATGATATCGTAGCTGGAGAAAAAGACAAAACACCCGATCAGGTGTTGGAGTTGTATAAATACATTGTGAAACGCATTCGAGTAAAACATGCCCGCGTACCTATTACCTGGCTAGCCATTTCGCCCAGTGAAAAAAGATGGTCTGTGTGGGAGAAGATACAGCAGGCCAATGAATTGATAAAAGTGTACACACAATCAGAACCTGACATGTATTTCATCAACGCAGGGAATAATTTTTTGGGAGAAGATGGAAAACCGATTTCAAAATATTACAAAGACGACAAATTGCATTACAATGAAATGGGTTATCATATTTGGGGAAGTGCCATTTCTAAAGAAGTTAAGAAAATATCTTCTTACTAAAAGATTTAACATTCAATAAAACAGCAGTATGAAAATATACGGAGTAGCCATTTTGGCCGGATGTTTTTTTGCAGGGCATATTATTGGCGATCAATTGGGAAAAGCATTTCACCTCAATGGGAATTTGGGTGGCGTGGGCTTTGCGATGATTTTTCTAATATTCTTCAATGATTATTTCAAACGCAAACAAATATTGAAGCCCGAAACAGAAAGCGGCATTTTGTTTTGGAGTACCATGTATATTCCAGTAGTCGTAGCTATGTCTGCTTCACAAAATGTGAAGGGTGCTTTATCGGGTGGCTGGGTAGCAGTGTTGGTTGGCATCTTTGCAACTGCGGCCTGCTATGCGTTGATACCATTCTTTGCCAAGTTTACAAATAAAGACAAGTCAAATTAATTAAAGAAGATATTCTTTACACTAAAATGTTTGCACTATGAATGAATTAACACCCATATTTGAAAAGAACGGATTGGTCTTTGCATTTCTGTTGGTTGGTACGGTCATGTATTTGTCTTACCTCATTGCTGTTAAACTCACCAAAAATAAAATTCCCGGAGCGGCCATAGCCATCAGCAGCGGATTAATTGTCGCTTATTTTGGCGGAGAAAAAGGATTGGCATCTATTCCTGCATTTTCGGGATTGGCTATATTGGGCGGATCTATGTTTCGCGATTTTGCTATTGTATCTACAGCCATGGGCGCCAGTTTTTCTGAAATTAAAAAAACGGGATGGGTTGGGTTGTTAACACTCGTTGTTGGAACCGTGGTTGCATTTGTGATAGGCGGATGCATTGGGTATGCACTGGGTTACCGAGATGCTAAAAGCTTTGCAACCATTGGTGGCGGAGCCTGTACATTTATTGTAGGACCCATTACAGGTGGAGCAGTGGGAGCCAGTTCGGAAGTGATTGCAATTAGTATAGCAATAGGAGTCATAAAATCTGTGGCTGTTACCATCTCAACACCTTTTTTAGCAAAAAAATTAGGCATTGATAATCCGCAAACGGCTATGGTGTTTGGCGGACTGGTAGGATCAACGAGTGGTGTATCAGCGGGTCTTGCAGCTACCGATGCGAAGCTGGTACCTTATGGTGCATTAACCGCAACCTTTCATACCGCAATGGGATGTTTGCTTTGTCCTTCCATTTTATACTTCATCATCAACGCAATTATTGGTTAAAAAATGGGTATCATCATTCAATACGGTACGCCCGAATTTAAAGAAGAATGGCTGGAGTATGTGAAGGAAGATCCGGTACATCCATCTATTTCAATCAACCGAAGAATCATTGGAAACAGAAATATCTTTGTGTATGTCTATGAAGAAGTGCCGCAGTTTATGGTGTGCGCGCGCATTGGCAATCGGTTGCCGCATAATATGGCTGAGGTATTAAACGATGACGGATATCAAAGCAAGTACGATGTTACTTATGCCATTTTTTATTCGATATTCCGATTGTCGAGTTGTACGATAAAAGGAGCAGGAACCAAAGCCATTAAAGCATTGATAGCACATTGTAAAGAGAAGGGAATAAATAATTTCTACACATTAAGTCCGTCGCCCTTATTGCGTGAGCATTTCAAAGATATCAAACCCGATGAGTCAAGCATTCGTAAACATCTGGAATCCTGGGAAGGACCAGTAGCCAAATTTCATTTGAGTAATGGCGCCCGCATACACAGTATTTGCTTCGATGCCGATTACAGCGAACAAAGATTGAATGAAAGCTGGGGTATCATGATCAATTACGATTATAATGGGAAGGCGTAAAAGATAATCTTACCCTAAATAAAAAAGAGGATATTTGTTCAATGTTTAAGGTTCAAAGTTGACAAGCATACTTTTATGATTATCAGAGAAGCAACCGTTCAAGATATTCCACAAATTCAAATCGTACGAAATTCGGTAAAAGAAAACACCTTGTCTGACCCGAGTTTAGTAACGGACGAAGACTGCGAAGAGTTTATCACAAAAAGAGGAAAGGGTTGGGTTTGTGAAATTGATAGACAAATTGTGGGGTTCGCAATTGCAGATCTAAAGGAAAATAATATCTGGGCTTTGTTTTTAGATCCTAATTTTGAAAAAAAGGGAATTGGACAGCAGCTTCATAAGATCATGATGGACTGGTACTTTTCACAGACCACTACAACCGTTTGGCTGGGCACTGCTTTCAATACCCGTGCGGAAAACTTTTACCGTAAAGCAGGTTGGACAGAAGTAGGAATGCACGGCACAAAAGAAATCAAATTTGAGATGACTTATTTTGATTGGAAAATGAAATTGGGACAATGATCAAAAGCCGTGGCTAGAACCACGCTCGAACTATGCTCGAACCACGTTCGAACCATTGCTTCTGAAAGTGAAGCCAAGTAATTAAAATAAATTTAACCCCTTTCTCAAAAAACATGAGAGAGAAAAATAGCACAAAATGAAAAAAGACAAAATTATTTTTTGGACAGCAACCATCCTCATCGCTTTATTTGAAGGCGTAATGCCTGCACTGACCTCACAATCCGAATTGGCAAAAGAAGGTCTCCGCCATTTGGGCTATCCCGAATATTTTGGAAATGCCTTGGTTATTTTTAAAGTATTGGGCGTATTGGTATTGGTTATTCCCAATATCCCAAAACGCGTAAAAGAATGGGCTTATGCAGGATTTGCCTTTGATTTTATTTTCGCAACTATTAGTCATGGCGCGGTAGACGGAATAAATGGTCAAACATTTTTTCCGTTAATTATTTTCGGGATACTAATTGTTTCATACTTCTATTATCACAAACTAAACAATCATAAAGCTTAAATATTATTCCCGGTGTTTTTCTGAAAGAAGATTTTGAGAATAAACAATTAAAATGGACATATTTCATCCTGAACCTCCGGTTTCTTTAAGAGGAGATATTGATTTGTGGGAGGAAATTTCACTAACGTTTGTTGATTTTGATTTTACAACTGTACCTGAGTCTTTTAAAATTCGGCTACAAAACACCTTTGATAATCTTATACAAAAGGCAATAAAAAAAAATGATGACATTGTTTATTTTGAAAATCACAAAAGTCATGGGATGTCCGCCGGACATATCAGCCTGAGTTGGTGGAGAACTAATATTTTACCTGAATTGGAAGCAAGGTATCTCGCACATTATCAAAAATTATAGTCAAATAGTTATTTTTAATACATTTATTCTTTTTTATCCAATTTCTCTCTAAAAGAAAATGTTTTGGAAAATAATTAAGCCTTTCATTCATGGAATTCATGCATCTTTTTACCGACTATGGAACGCTAACCATAATCTCTATCATCATTTTTTCATTTGTAGCCGGATTTATTGATGCGGTTGTGGGAGGAGGAGGATTGATTCAGTTGCCTGCTGTTCTTATTTCATTTCCAAAGATTCCATTGCCTACTTTATTTGGCACAAATAAAATCGCCGCATTGGCAGGAACAAGCATCTCTGCAGCCCAGTATTCCAAACGAATAAAATTCAACTACAAATTACTGATACCTATTTCAATAGGTGCGGGTTTGGCTTCATTTGCAGGGGCGAGGGTTGTAAGTCATATAGATGTGCAAATGTTGAAACCGGTGATTTTAGTAGCGCTAATTATCATCGCCATTTATTCTTTTCTTAAAAAAGATTTGGGTGCTGTGCAAACAAAGCACTTATCTTTCAACAGGCAAATGATGTATGGCGTTATGATGGGCGTTGCAGTTGGTTTTTACGATGGTTTCTTTGGGCCGGGAACAGGCAGCTTTTTTGTGTTGGGATTTGTTGTTTTGTTAGGATTTGAATTCATTCAGGCATCGGCTTATTCAAAAGTAATAAATTGCATGACCAATATTTCGGCATTGGTTGTTTTCATAAGTAAAGGGTATTTTTATTTGGAGCTGGCTATACTCATGTCGGCCTCCAACATAACAGGAAATTACATAGGGGCCAGGTTTGCACTGAAAAAAGGAAATTCGTTCATCAGGTCTATTTATTTGGTTATTGTAACACTTATGATTTTGAGATATGCCTATGATATATTTATTAGAAAGTAATTAAAAATCACTATACACATTTACTTACCTTCATTCCTACATCATACGTCTAAAAGCGATTTATTTACATGCAGCAAAAAATTACCATCACAGCTAACATTCAAGCCGACATTAAAAAAGTTTGGGACTATTATACCAATCCAACTCATATTGTGCATTGGAATTTTGCAGATCCATCCTGGCATTGCCCAAAGGCCGAAAATGATATGAGGATAGGAGGAACGTACAAAGCAAGAATGGAAGCAAGAGATGGAAGCTTTGGATTTGACTTTGAAGTGGTGTATACAGACATAAAAGTGGAGAAGGAAATATCGTATGTCTTTGGTGAAAGATCAGCCCACATTTTATTTGAATCATTGGATGCAGCAACAAACCTCACCATTACCTTTGATCCTGAAAATGAAAATCCGATTGAGATGCAGCAGGCCGGTTGGCAGGCCATTCTTAATAACTTTAAATCCTACACAGAAAATAATTAATACTAGATTCAAAAATGCGAGAAAATAAAATCACACCAACCCTTTGGTATCATACACTCGATGGAACATCGAAGCATGTAACCGAATATTATGCCGCAGTTTTTGGGGACAATTTTTCATCGGAAACACCTACTCCGTTGGGAGAAACACCATCGGGATATGCAGAGATGTGCACCATTCGATTTTTTGGGAATACGTATATGATGATGACTACTGCCAAGCCGCATCAACCTTTCAATGACAGCTTTGCCATGATGATTCATTGCAATGATCAGGAAGAGATTGATACGTATTGGAACTATTTTATCCGCGAAGGAAAGCCATCAATGTGTGGATGGTGTAATGATAAATTTGGATTGCGCTGGCAGATTGTTCCCAAAAATATGGGTGAGCTCATGAGTAAACCCAATGCCGGACAGGTCATGTATAAACAATCGAAAATAATTATTGCGGAATATCTAATTTAGCAAACCATGCCACAACTCAATCCTTTCATACACTTCAATGGAAATGCCGAAGAAGCATTTTCGTTTTATCAATCCGTTTTTGGCGGATCTTTTTCCGGGCTCATGCGATTTAAAGATTTACCGCAAAATCCCGATTTTACTTTGCCTGAATCGGAGGCCAATAAAATCATGTACATAGCTTTGCCTATTGGAAATAATAGTGAGTTGATGGGAAGCGATGTGCCCGAATTTATGGGTAAAGTAAATGAAGCAGAAAACAGAAGTAAAATTTCCATTCGTACAAAAAGCAGAGAAGAAGCGGAAAAATTATTTGATGGTTTGTCGGCAGAAGGAGTCATTGAAGTACCATTGAATCTTAGTCCGTGGGGAACTTACTTTGGGATGTTTAGAGATAAATATGGCATAGAATGGATGGTGGAGTATGATGAGAAACTTAATATTCCTTAAAAAGGTTGAATATTCAACCACCTAGATTTTTTTAAAACAACACAATAATGAATAAAACAAAGTATTTCTTCGCTGGATTATTCATGATCGTATACATTTATTCGTGTACAAAAAGCGATGTAAATAGAAATACAGACAACACAAATAATCCTACAGACAGTACATTTCAATTAAACATTAGCGGACAATTAAAAACATGCAATAATCATGACCTTACAAATGGAGATTTGGTTATTGCTACCAATCAGGGATATGAATTGATCCATATCACGAGCGGACATTTTGATACAACATTAACTTCAACAGGTAGTTTTGATTCGGTAGCCATTTGGGCTATAGATATGGATTCATTAACGGTGAGTGACACCATACGAATGCATGTTTCTGCAGATAGCATCAACATTGGCACCTTGAATGCATGCACACGAACGGCAGATGAATATATAAAATGTAATATTGGCGGCGATACATTTGTATATGTACCCATATTATTTGATACATTAAATGCCGGCGGCTTTGATACACTGGGAGCCCCAACCACTTATTTTTATCGAAGTTCGCAACACGTCAGCAACAGCAAGTTTTATCGTATGCAATTTGCTGGCATGGCAACAGGAACTTTTGGCGTAAACTGGAATTCAAGCATTCATATGGGAAGGTATTACAGCTTCAATATGCCGAGTAACGGAACAGTTAGTTATACATTATACGAGTCCCTAGGTGGACACATTGAAGGAACACTGCACGTTCCATTTGTTGACAACACGGATAGTTTGCATTATACCTTAAACGGAAGATTTCGGATAAGGAGGGATTATTAAATCAAAATAAATAAATTTGTAATTCAGGATTACTGAAGTATAAAATGCTGTCCGGCATAATAATGCACTTAATAGAATATATCTTATAAAAATAAAATGGAAAATATCTTATTTCTTTCTTTAGCTTTCACATTTGGCCTATTGTTAAGCTATCTACTCATAAAATTGAGAATACAAAAAAACTATGTTCCAAAAAAAGATTTCGAAGTATGTGAGGAGACAATTACTGAACTTAAATTGGATAATGCAACCCGTATTTCAAAAGAAGAGGTTGCATCAAATTATGTTACAAAAGAGCTCTATGAAAGTGTGCTCTCAAATTTGACAACAGCAAACAAAAATCTTGAAGCTGCTACCACTACAAATAATACACATCAGCAAAATATCATACGGCTAACCAGTGAGTCTGAGCAAAAACTTACCAAAGCGGAAGTTGAGAATAAGTATGTGGCAAAGGAAAGTTATGAGATTGTAAGTAAAAAGTTGTCATCTGCAGAATCAGAACTGGATAAAAGGAATCAAACGATTCTCCATTTGAATAATCAGCTTACGCAACTAGAGCAAAAAGAAGCGCATTTGAATGAGAAGCTGACAGCATTCAAGGATGAGATAGAAAATCTTCATACCCAAACAAAGGAGCAATTTAAAAACATAGCTACTGAAGTATTGGAGGACAAAAAGAAAATATTTGTCGATGAAAACAGAAAAGAACTCAATACCATTCTTGATCCATTCAAAACGAATTTGAATGAATTCAAGGATAAGGTAGAAGCTACCAGAAAGGAGGATATACAAGATCTGACTTCACTGAAAAAAGAAATCGAATCGCTTCAAAAACTAAATACACAACTGAGTGACGATGCAAAGAATCTGGCTACTGCATTGAAGTCTGAAGTTAAAATGCAGGGCAACTGGGGAGAAGACAGGTTGAATATGATTTTAGAGGTTGAAGGATTACAAAAATACATAGACTACAATAGGGAAGAGGCCTATCGTGATGATGAACAGGAAAAAAACAGAAAACCTGACTTTATACTTAAACTACCCAATGGCAAGTGTATTATCATAGACAGTAAAGTTTCTTTGACTGCGTATGTAAATTATTTTAATGCTCCAACATCAGCTGAAAAAGTAGAGTATTTGAAACAACACTTAAAAAGTGTTACAGATCATATCAACAATCTGGCCGATAAAAATTATCAATCATTGGCGGGATTAACCACCCCTGATTATGTATTCCTCTTTATGCCGGTGGAGTCTGCCTTGACGTTGGCAATGAACCAGAATCCGGAAATATTCAACAATGCGCTCAAAAGAAAGATAGTACTCATTACTCCAACCACATTGGTTGCTACTTTAAAAGTTGTAAAAATATTATGGCAAAAGGAAAACCAAGTAAAAAATGTGGAGGAGATATTCAGGCAATGTGGCGAGCTTTATAATAAATTTGTTTCGTTTCTGGAAGAAATGGATAAAATAGAAACAGCGCTAATCTCTGCAAACAAAGCCCATAGAGATGCGATGTATAGCTTGAAAGATGGCACAAAAAAAGGGAATACGATTATAGGACGTTTTCAAACAATCAAGAAACTGGAAGCAAAGACCAATAAAGATATACCTGAAAAACATTTGAAAGAAATTGAGCTTTTACCAGATGATATAGAGGCAAACATTCTTGATACAGAGATAACAGACAGTAACATTAATTCTGATGATACTGACAATATAGAAGGAGGCGAATCTGATAAAGGGTAGGGTATTGAATAGTATGAAATTATTCATAAAACTATAATTATTTATTTTTATTAAATCGAAATTGCATGAAAATCACAGCTGTATTAGTCTCATTTTTTCTTCTGACAACATCCTTTAATTATGAATCTGGAATAAGAGTCAAACAACAGACCTTGACATATTCATTATGTGAACAGGAATTTGACCGATGTCAGAAAAAATGCAGTGTTAAACTCATAAAAGGGAATGCAGTAGCCATAGGAAGTTATATAAAAGTATTTCATGGCAAAGAGTTAGTAACCCAAGGCTATATTATGAGGCATGTAAGCGGAAGCATATATATTTTAGAAAATAAAAAAGATGCACTCGATCCCAGTGTATGTGGTGGATGTTGCGGAGATGTATATGAAATAAATATTACTAAAAAACAAATTTGGGGGTGTTAGATAATACAGTTAAATTTATTTTGTAATTCATCAAAAAAATCTACTAAACAAAATTTTATGGCAGTCAAAGTATCAAGACCAAAGGGGAGTCAAAGACAAACAAACTCATCACCAACGGGCCGTAAGGCACAAGATGGAAGAATTAGAGCGGCGAAGGCAACGAGTAAAAAGAAAAAGTGATTGGGTTTTTAAAAGCAAACCATATTAATTAAAAATCCCCCATTGATTATTAATCAATTTCAGGGTTACATTTTTGTATTCGCATTCCTCATCATTAATTTTTATGGCTTTTTTTGTCTGGAATTCATTGTTGGAAATCCAATTGATTGGTTTGCATATACAGATGTTTTCATCAAAAAAGACAGAATTGTATAATGAATTTGAGGTTTGGGTCAATGATATGATTTCCATGTTGCAGGAATAACCCATTGAGCAGTCGCAAGAAGAAAGAATTAACCATTTTTGATCCGGTGAGACAAAAAACTGACTTGCCTGAAAAATATCAAAAGCGTTTAATTCCTTATAATTCCCATCTTTTAATGAAACCATTAAAATCGTCTCTCCTTTGTGACAGCTATTGGTTTTATCCAAAAAAATAATCTTTAATTGTGGTATGCTGGCTATTATTGAGTATGAGGGTCCTTCCCCATAACAAGAATTTAAAGAACGAAAATTCAACTTTTTCCCATTTGATGCACTGATAAATATATCGTAGTTATCATTGTGATTTGAAATTTCAATTTCCTTTAGGTTTTGAATAGTTTGATTTTCGTCAAGAATGTTTATGGGTGTAAGTACAGATATCTCTGGTTCATTCTCTACCTGATTATCGCTTTTTTCTATGATTTGATTACCATCAATATTTGGTTTATGATGGAAGTCTTCAGATGTAATAGAATCACATGATAAAATAAAAGGTAAAAAAAGCAGCTGGATAACTGTTTTCGAAATCATTTTTCTAAACATATAATAGTAAATTTATAATCAAATTTAAGAAGAAATCCAGACTAAATTTCTTGAAATAATTTATCGTTATTTAAATATTATGTAATATTGTCTAAGCATATACATATCAATTGCATTCTGCTTAAAACAGATTATTAATAGGAATCTCAAATAAATCAATTATGGCTAAATGTAAAAATTGCGATTATCCTTATGCTTCAGATTCCAATTGTCCAAATTGTGGTTCTGAAAATCCTAGTGGGGGAAGTTCAATAGGTTGCTGTATTTTGGCAATCATCATTCTATATTGCATAGCAAAAGGTTGTTGATAATAACCATAATGGCCAGAGATAGAAAAATTGTTTCTCCTAGTTTTTCCTCTACATGATAGAACAATCAGAGGCATTAAATTAATTTTAATAACCAGTAACATGAAACAATTATTCATTTTGGCAATTGCCTTTCTTACTTTTACTAAGACAAATGCCCAGTCAGCCAAGACCGCTGTAACAAACCATGCGTTTATTATGTGTGACAGCGATGGAATTCCAGTATCATCAAGCGGTCAATCTTTTTTTCTTTCTTTTTACTCCAATGGTAAAGTGATCATGTTGTGTGGGTCAGATATAAATCAAGCAATTAAAAATAGAAAAATAAATGCCGCCACATCAAAGACTGGCACATGGAAATCTTCCGGTGATAGAGTTTGGTTCACTTGGTCTGATGGAAAAAGAAGCGAGGATTGGATTCTGGATACCGATACCGGTAATTTTTACTCCGGAACAGTTATGATGAAGGATTTGGGAAAATTTTAGTTATTTACTTTTCAAAAAATAGGAATTATCTTTTAACTGCTATGGAAGAACCGTTTAAACCCTTAAGCCTGTCAATTGGCGAATTGTTTGGAAATAAAGATGCACTTTATAAAATACCTCAGTATCAGAGACCGTACAAATGGGAAGACGAGCAGGTAGATAAGCTTTGGGACGATATTTTGGATGCATTTGAGAATAACGAAGAAAATTATTTTCTTGGTTCTGTAATTACAGCCAAGCCCCGCGACAATGAAAAATCGGCTTATGTAGATGTGGTAGATGGTCAACAAAGACTGACCACGCTCATGATTTTATTTTGTGTGATACGAGATTTATATCCGGAAATAAACAAAAATAATATTTCAGAAAATCCCTTTGCTGTTGATTTAGATACGATTGTTGCATCCATTAGTCATTTGGGAAAGACAGACCGATTAAAGTTATTTACGCACAGTCAGCACCAAAGTGATTTTCAAAACTCAATAATTAATGGCAATACCAACGAACTAAAGAAGCCATACAAATATCAAGTTCGTACAGACGAGGAACCTAGGTACAAGTTCATCAACACCGCTGTCATTTTTCGAAATAAATTGACGGAGATGGGTCCAAAAGTCTCCGAGCAATTTATCAACTACTTATTTAATCAGGTAAAAATTATACGGATTGATTGCAAAAACCGCGAATTTGCCATCAAGTTATTTCAGGTACTTAATGATAGGGGAATGGACTTGACAGCAGCAGATTTGATAAAGAGTTTTCTTCTTGAAAAATTATATTCAAAATATAAAGATGACCAGGATACCTCCAAAATAAAGGAAGAGCAATTCATTGCCGATTGGAGAGAGATGGAACAAACCATCAAGCATTGTGATATCAATCTAAATGACCTTTTTATCATCTATGCATATTATTTGATGGGACAAAACCCAAAAAAATCTTTGTATGATGAATTGCAGGATGCTTTTTCATTGGCAGATCCCAACGAAGTCATCTCTGATATCAAGCTATTTGCAAACACCTACCATGTCTCCATTTTTGAAAGTAACAATCCAGTCATTTATTCATTCTGGTACATTAGATGGAACATGTATTGGAAAAGCATATTACTCACTGCTTTACACACCCATTATCAGGATTTCAATGAACTTATTAAAGAGCTCAGAAGATTTTATTACCTGTATTGGATCGCAGGAAAAACACTTTCGCAAATCAAACAAACATCTTTTAATCTCATCAAATGGATAAAAGAAAAAAAGCCAATGTCTGAGATTTGCCAGGAATTGCAGGAAAAATTGGATAAGGATAGTATTATTGCATTGGCGATGCATGGATTGCAGTCGGAGCATATTGCCTCCGAGGTTTGGTGCAAACCTTTATTATTGATGTTAGAGTACAATGCAACAGACCAAAGTAAAAGTGCATTTATAAAATTGGACCAAGACTTACATCTGGAGCATATCATTCCTGTAAAATTTGAGAAGTTTTCAGAATGGAGTCATATTACAAAAGAAATTGCCGCAACATGGATAAACAGTGCGGGTAACATTACTTTGCTCAGTGGCTCTAAAAACATTGAAGCAAGCAACAACCCCTTTCATGTAAAGATTGATGTTTATAAAGGGAAGGGAAAGTATGAGCAAAAGGACGAAAAAATTACGGCATTCAGAATTACTCAACAAATCGTCGAAGACTTTGATTCCAAAAAATACAATGCACAATGGAATATCGATTCATTGAATGATCGGTGGAAATGGTTTTTTACTGAGGTTGGTAAATTGTTGAATATAGAGGTACAGTCTGTTTTAAATAATCATCAACCTATGTTGATCTGAAAAATAAATAATTATAAGCTGATTTTTCAAATTCAAAATATCATCGCATTGTTGAATTAACGTCATCTGAAATCACTCAGTGGCACCCATGCTTTATCTCCCATCGGTAGAAATACCTCCGTGCCATTTTTATCAAATTCTACTTTATAGTTGAATTTGGGATTTTGCGGAGCAAAGTATCCAGGATAATACCATTGTATACCTTGATGCAAACAGTATTGATACTTAAGCCAGATCAGGTATTTGCCCAAACTGTATTTTTTGTAATCGGGGTGATAGATATTTTTGATTCCGGCAATAGAGTCAATCCCCTGATCAAATATGCCTGCAGCGATTAGTGTATTATTGTGCCGTATTTCAATGATCTTGCTGTCAAAAATTAAATTTGTTGTATCCATCATCAATTCACGAATAGAAGAGGTAGTGATGAAATCAATACTCAAGAAATAAAGTGAATGTAATTCTTCCAGCTCTTCTGTTAATTCAAAAGATTTAATTTCAACAGTAAATCTCTTATTTATTCTCGGTAATTTTTGATATTTCTTTTCAGGGCTTAATCTTGGAACATCATATCTAAGCCAATATACAGGGTATATTTGCCCGAAGTCATCAATAAAGTTTGTGGTGAACATTTTGTGACCCATTCTGTACCATCCGGCATTCAAAAAAAGATCGAGCATAAAACCCTTCATTTCTTGTACTTCAGAAAAGAATAGATCTTTCATTGGGGAGATAATATTTGATTGAGAGGCAATTGGATTTTCTATCAGAAATAGAACGTATTCAATTATACTCTCCCTTCCATGCATAATATCCAAACACAAGTAATCCGCCAACCACAATGGGAGTTAGTACACCTAAATTTATTATTGCAAAAACCAAATCATCCTGTTTGCCAGACATAAGTTTTGGTATACCCATAATGACGATATTAAAATACCCTGCAATCAACGCGATTGCAATCCATACAATACCTAAATATTTTTTCATCTCTTTCATATTCAACTACTTTTGAAATAATTAATTTGTTTTCTTTTCTTTAATATAAATGAGACCAATCAAAAAGCAAACTGCTGCCACGATGATCGGATACCAAAGTCCCTGCAGATACCAATCAGGTTGATTAGATGTTTTTGCTGTTGTAACTAAATAAGTAGCTACAGTTGGAAGCAATCCGCCGAAAATTCCATTTCCTATGTGATAAGGCAGTGACATAGAAGTATAACGAATGCGTGTAGGAAACAATTCTACTAAAAATGCCGCGATAGGTCCGTATACCATTGTAACCAGTAACACCTGAAAGAAAACCAAGCGAATCAGTATCCACATATCGGAGTGATTGAGGTGAATGGATTTTTTGTTTTCTCCGGGCACAATCATTTGTACCTTTCCTCTTATTGTGTCTTTGGAGGTGACAATGTTGACAGTTTCGTCTGTATACACAATGGTTTTTTCGGTGATGCGCAATGAATCGGTTGAATGGTTATTAATTGCAGATGTTGTTACTTTATCAACGACTTCTTTTCTAACTACTTTTTCAGAACAATCTGTGACGGCAAATATTTTTTTGTATACAGGCCGATAAGCAAATACGGCTATGAGCATACCGATCAGCATGATTTTTTTACGTCCGTATTTATCCGACAAGCTTCCAAACACCACAAAGAAAGGTGTTCCCATGAGCAGTGCAACGGCCATTAAAGTATCCGTTTGATCGTTGTTGATGCTGCAAACTTTTCCAATGAAACTCATGGCATAAAACTGACCCGTGTACCAGATGACTCCTTGTCCCATGACAGCGCCAAACAATGCCAGTAAAACAAATTTGAAATTAAGCCGGTTGCCAAAACTTTCTTTAAGTGGGTTGGTTGAAACAGTTCCTTCTGATTTTAGTTTAGAAAATAATGGCGATTCATCCATATTGCGCCGAATGAAAAAAGATACAATAACCATTAGGATTGAAACCCAAAAAGGAACGCGCCACCCCCATGCATCAAATTCTGTTTTGCCTAAACTGTTTCTGGTAATTAATATGACAATCAGCGAAACAAAAAGTCCTGCTGTTGCGGTAGTTTGTATCCAGGAAGTCCAGTATCCTTTTTTATTATCAGGGGCATGTTCGGCAACGTAGGTCGCTGCTCCTCCATATTCACCACCCAATGCAAGACCTTGTAATAGTCGGAGAATCAACACCAGCAAGGGAGCGAGAAAGCCAATGGTTTCGTAAGAAGGGATGCAGCCAATGAGAAAGGTAGAGCCGCCCATGAGCATGAGTGTAACCATGAAGGTGTATTTGCGCCCAATCATGTCGCCTAATCTTCCAAATACCAATGCTCCAAAAGGTCTTACCACAAATCCGGCTGCAAAAGTGGCGAGTGTAGACAAGAAGGCAGCTGTTGGATTTGTTTGCGGAAAAAATTTGGTGGAGATGACCATTGCCAAACTGCCGAAAATATAAAAATCGTACCACTCAATTAATGTTCCCAGTGAAGATGCGACGATAACCGACCGCAGTTTTTTGTTTTGCATAAGCATTAATAGATAAAGAAATGATTTCCAAAGTACTTAAATAATTTCAAATCAAACACTACAACGTTTTCGTGAAAATACAAACAACGATATCAAATGAAATCTTACACATTGTTATGTCTTGCCATCCGATTGAACTAACTTAGAGGTCTATTTTAAAAATCCTCCTTCCTCATGCAAAGAATCTTTGTTTTTGTATTTTTAATTATCGCATTGCAATCATTTGCACAGCAGAACTATTATATTGATGCTATTGCCGGTAACGATGCCAATAATGGAACAACAACTGCTACACCCTGGAAGAATTTGTCAAAAATATATAATACCACATTTGCCCCGGGCAGTATCATCAACCTGAAAGCGGGAAGTGTGTGGACCTCACAGCAATTGAAGTTTAAGGGATCTGGTACATCATCAAGTCCAATCATCGTACAACAATACGGAACAGGTGCCAGGCCAATCATTCATGGAAATGGTTTGGTAGGACAAGGGGTTGTGTATTTATATAACCAGCAGTACATTGAAATCAATGACCTGGAGATAACCAATTCGCCCAACGGTCCGGTAAACAGTGATTTTTTTGTGGGCTTGTTTCAAAATGGAAACAATCCATTAGGTGCAGACAGAAGGGGAGTGATGGTGGCTATCGACGGATATGGAACGGCTAACCATATTTGGTTTAAAAATTTGGATATACATCATGTGAAAGGGCAATTGGGGAGTGGACAGACGACAGTGAATGGAGCCATACCCAAAAGAACGGGAGGCATCTATTTTACCGTGTTGGGAACTGTGGAAACCAGCTCCAGTTTGTCTCGTTTCAATGATGTGCTGGTTGATAGTTGCAATATCTATTATTGTGAAAATACGGGCATTGCACTGGATAACGAATGGAATGTGTATTACCCGGGCGGACAAAATTCTACGATTACTGCAGATCAAACCGAGTATACCAACTGGTACAATCGTCGATTTTCGAATGTAAAAGTGAGCAATAACGTTATTCATCATATCGGCAAAAATGCGATGATCATTCGTTGCACCGATGAAACAGGATTGATAGAAAAAAATGTTTGTTATGAAACCGCTTTGGGAACTACCGGCAACACGATGTTTACGGCAAGGGCTAAAGGAACAGTGTTTCAATACAATGAAGGATATTATAACCGAAGTACCACGCAAACAGTTGATCCCGGAAATATAGACGGATGTATGTATGATCCTGATTTTGGCAGCGTGGGTATCATATTTCAGTACAGTTACAGTCATGACAATTCGGAAGGAATTTATTGGGGTTGCAATACTCGAGGAGCCAACAATAATACCACAGGCATTCCCGATCCGGGCGATGTGGGTTGTACGTTAAGATATTGCATTAGTCAGAACGATAAAGGAGATCTAGTGTATTTCAATTACTCCTCTGCTGGCAACGAGATATATAACAATGTATTTTTTATTGGACCCGGATTAAGCCCAAACATCATTCATGAAAACAGTGGCAACCGGCATACCTATAATTTTTTCAACAACATCATTTACAATCTCAGCAGCGCCACTACGGGAGCGGATTATGCCTTTGGAACAGATCCTACCTATCCGCAAATCCGCAATATATCCCACAATATTTTTTACGGCAGTCACCACAGTACCGAACCTTCGGACCCCTTTAAATTATTGACTGATCCAAACTTTGTCAATCCGGGTTCAGCAACATTGGGCATCAATAGCTTGGATGGATATAAGTTGAATGCGGGATCACCAGCTTTAGGGTCGGGACGGTTGATTTCAAATAATGGAGGGCTCGATTATTTTGGCAATGCGGTTTCTGCCATACTGAATCCCAATCGCGGAGCATACGAAGGAAGTGGAGTTGGTGCCATGGCCCCGGTCATCACCTCGTTTACTCCAACAACAGCGGTACAAGGAGCAACGGTTACCATAAAGGGAAGTTATCTCACCGGTTGCACATCGGTGACATTTGGCGGGACTTCGGCCTTATCCTTTACAGTGGTTTCTGACAGTGTGATTACAGCAATTGTAAATAATGGATCAACAGGAAAAATTATGATCGCAAATGCTATCGGTTCGGATACATCTACCACCGACTTTAATTTTTGCGTTCGCCCGGCTGCACCCCAGACCAATGGGGCAACGATTTGTCCGGGTGCTACTGCTACGTTAACGGCCACAGGCTCCGGAAATTTATCCTGGTATACTGCAGCAACCGGCGGCGTTAAATTAACTAACGGAAATACATACACGACACCTGCATTATTTGTCCCCACAACATATTATGTACAGGACAGTACCTGTGCAACAAGTAGTACGCGTACTCCAGCAAGTGTTTCATTTTACCCTACCAATGGGGTTAAAGTAATACAGAATGCCTGCGACAGTTTTCTATGGAAAGGGGTGAAATATACCGCCAGTGGCACCTATTATCAGAATATTGTCAACAGTTTCGGATGCCCTACAACAGACACCATCATATTGACCATTCTTAACCCGACATCATCAGCAATTTCAGTTACTGCCTGTGACACTTATTCATTCAATGGTGTCAATTATACCACCAGCGGCACATATGAATTGCACACAATAAATTTTTCCGGTTGTGATTCGACCATTTATTTACAGCTTACCCTATTTTACGGCGAACATGCATCTGTTACACAGGCTGCCTGTGATTCTTTTGTGTGGCACGGAACAACCTATTATACCTCCGGCGTTTATACTTATTCTTATAGCAGCAACCATGATTGCCCATCGGTAGATACCCTTCATTTGACTATTTATTCATCGGCCGGTCAGAAACAGCAGGTCACGGCCTGCAATAGTTATAATTGGAATGGAAATACGTACAGCACGTCTGGTACTTACGTGTATGCATACACGAACTTAAATGGATGTGCTTCTGCCGATACACTCGTGTTGACAATTACCCAACCCACCTACAATTCGCAAAGCGTTACTTATTGCGGCGCTTATGTTTGGAATGGAACAACGTATGCATCCAGCGGAGATTACGTGTACGCATACACGAATGTGGGAGGATGTCCTTCGGCAGATACGTTGCATTTAACCATCTATTGCGCTTATAATTATGTGCTACCCACCAACATTGACGCCGGATTTGAAAATCAAACTACAGGAAATTTGACCTCATCTAATCCGAATACGAGTTCAACCAACTGGTCATTTGTGTTGAGTGGAAACGGGCAAGTGCGCAGTATCACCGGCACAGGAGGATATGGCGGACCTAAATATTTATCCGTTGGAAAAAATGCACCTACTTCCAATACAAGTACTACCGTCCATAGCAATATTCTTTCTACCAATTCATTTATACAAAACACCAAATACATCGCACAGTTTCATTACAAACGAAATACGGGCATACCGGATACGGCATCATTTGTTTTTATCAGTATGGATGGAACATCAGCGACGCGGGATATGTCAACAATCAATCTGGGTACACCCACCAGTTGGACTAAATTTTCAAAAGTGATTACTACAAACAATACCACAACACCCACAACAAACGGCGTAGCAGGTATCAATATAAAAATTGTCGGAGCTGCCAATGGAATAAATTCGGCGGTGGTCGATGTTGATAATTTTGTAGTATATCCAGCAGACAATCAAACAAATCCCTTGCCTGATACCGTAGCACCACAAACACCAACATCTTTAACATTAAATGGTTCGAACACATCAATAGCGCTTAGTTGGAATTCGCCGCCTACAGGTACAGACGGCGGAGGATATATGGTGTTGAGATACACCAGCAATCCGTTTGCAGAGCCCAATCCTTTGCAAAATGCCGTGTATGCGACGAATGGAACCATTGGTAACGGGCAAATCATTTATCAAGGAACCTCAACAAGTTATACGGATGCCGGATTGACAAGCTGTGCGACATATTGGTATCGTGTTTACACCAGAGATAAGGCGTATAATTATTCAACCGCAGCTGTTGGAAGCACAAAGGCGAGCAGTTTGAATAATTTCAATCCACTACCTGATTCTATTTCTACCTGCAATAGTTCACAAACATTAAGTGTCGGTTCAGGATTTAGCAGTTATTTATGGAACAGTGGAAACACACAAAGCACGATAACTGTAAATCAAACAGGAAAATATTTAGTAACGGTAACTAACGGGGCCGGTTGTACGAACACAGATAGTGTGTACGTTCTTTTCAAAAGTTCAAGCAGTTCTACAACGACGATTGTATCCTGTTCATCTGTTATTTGGAACGGACAAACCTATTCCCAAAGCGGCACCTATAGTTATACCACGGTTAATGCGGTTGGTTGTGACAGTATTGCTGTATTACAATTAACGATCAGCAGTTGTCAGCCAAGTTTAATTGTCCGTGCATTATTCGAGGGCTATTATTCAGGTAATGGAAGAATGCGGCCGGTTTTGTATGAGTTGGGATTGAGTAGTGATTCAACGGCGGTGGACAGTGTGGAGGTGAGTTTGTGGCATCCTGATAGTTTAAATTTATCAAACCCATCATTTAGAAACAAATATATTATTTCTACTATTAGTAATATTGCAATATTACTTCCTGTCAGTGCTATGGGCAAATCCTTCTACATTTCCATAAAAACCAGAAATAGTGTAGAAACCTGGAGTGCTTTGCCTGTAAATATAACATTATCAACTATTTATGATTTTACAGACGCAGTTACAAAAGCTTATACAGATGGTGTTACAGCACCAATGAAACAAGTAGGCGCTAATCAATTTGCATGCTATTCGGGCGATGTAAATGCCGATGGAGGAATCGATTTGCTTGATCTTATGAATACAGAAAATGATGCATCTGAATTTCAATTTGGTTACTACGTAACTGATTGTAATGGAGACGGCGCCACAGATTTGCTGGATTTGCTGATGGTTGAGAATAATGCATCACAATTTATTTTTATGGCAAGACCATATTAAATAACAGGTTTAATGGGTTTGATGAGTTCAATAAGTTTAATCAGGTTTAGTATTCATCTGATTAGAGGCTTTAATAGTTTATTATAAGCTAATTTGATAAACGTGTAAACCCTTATTAAACTCATTAAACTAAAATTAAACATGATTTGTCTACATCGTTTTCGTAAAAAAAATGTTAAGAAAATTATGATTTTTGGTGTAAAAGTAGAACTTTTACACGTTGGTAATTAAGCAATTGTGGGTAAATGATAACATTGTGTTAATGAAAACAGCTTAACTTGCCGACCGATTGCACTACTCCCAAGAAAAATTTACTGGTATTCAAACATCTCTTTTTTAATAACAAACAACAAAAAAAACGATTGTATGAAAGCGAAACTCTACGCTCCGCAAACGATTGCAAAATGGTTTTTAATGATGATGCTTTGTTCAGCTTCCCTGCTTTTTTCAGGAAGCACCAATGCACAATCATTGCTAACCGAAGACTTTAACGGCACCGTGGGAACAGCACTTACCGCCAATGGCTGGACAGCTATTTCGGGTGCTGGTACTAATACACTATTAGTCACTTCTCCGGGTCTCACATACACCGGATTTATCCAATCCGGTATAGGCAATGCTACTTCATTAACCACCAGTGGAGAAGATGCGGTTCTCGGATTTACCACACAAACGGCCTCTGCCGGCGGAACCAACGTTTATACTGGTTTTATGCTGAATGTGAGTGCAGCACAAGCTACCGGAGATTACTTTTTTGCATACCATAATGGAGCCACCAATGTGTACTCAGGAGGAAGACTCTATGCAAAGTCAAGTGGTAGCGGCTATGTACTGGGTTTGAGTAAAGATGGTACAACCATCACGTATTCGACTACTGTTTTGAACTACAACCAAACTTATTTCATTGTTGTAAAGCATACCACATTTACAGCAACCACTACCGATGACGTGAGTCGTTTATACATAAATCCTGCATTAGGAAGCACAGAACCAACAGCCGATGTAACCAGTACCGCGGGTACGGATCCTGCCACCGGTTCGTTAAATCGTATAGCTCTCAGACAAGGTTCCGCTACCAATGCCCCCACTTTACGAGTTGATGGCTTTAGGGTGGGAACCACTTGGGCCTATGCGACTGCCTCAAATGCCGCAGTTGCCCCAACAGTAACCACCACTTCCCCATTTTCTGTAAATGGTACCACTGCATCAGTTGGTGGTAATGTTACAGCAGATGGAGGCGCATCTGTAACCAGAAGAGGGATTGTTTACAGCACAGGAAGCATTACGGATACTACCAGTACAACCGGTGGCGCATTGGTGATCGACGCAAGTGCAGGAACAGGAAGTTATACAGCAAATCTGACAGGCCTTTCTACCTCGACTACCTATAATGTAAAAGCATTTGCGATAAACTCAGCCGGCATTACATACGGTGCCAACCAAACGTTTACCACTCTTCCCAACGATATTGCCTCAGCGCCAACCACACAGCCCACTTCTCTCAGTATAACCTCACTTACCTGTAACGGAATGAATGTAAGCTGGACGGCATCATCGGGCGGAGCAGACGGTTACATCGTTTTACAAACCACCGGAGCCACAGCCCCTAATACCAATCCAGTTGGTGGAACAGGGTACAGCCTGGGCTCAACCTTAGGAAATGCCACCGTTGCTTATGTTGGCAATGGTACTGGTTTTAGCCTCACTTCGTTGCCAGATTCAACTCAATACAATTTTACCATCTACGCATACAACGGAACGGGTTCAGGAAGTAATTACCTGACTCCATCACCTTTAACGGGAACCACCAAAACGCTGGCTCCTGCTGCGTTGACGGCAAACAGCGCAACTAATGTTTATTCAAATTCACTTACCGCCAATTGGACTGGGTCTTTACCTACTTGTGCCAATAGTTTGTCTCTCACTTTAAATGGTGTTGAGAATTTTGAAAACAGCTTATCAATGTTCACGGCGTCAGGTACAGGAGGTTTGTTCGTATCAGGGACCAACACAGCCGGAACCCCATCGACAGCAACTTTTGCATCGTCAGGAACCTATGGATATGCTGTATCCAATGGTACCGGGGTGCTTACTTCTGCTGCATTAAACACTAGCTCATTTACAGCTCCGTCATTGAGCTTTAAAGTGTCTGCGATGTCATACCTGGTAACAGGAAATGGTATTGACGTAAGTGATTCAATAAAAATTGAAATTAGTCCGGATAATGGTAATACATGGTATTATACAGCAGCGGTAAATGGAAGTATATCCAATGCTGCTTGGGCATTTGGCGTATCAACTGTGGGTTCAACAGGATATGATACAGATAATACGCCTGTTGTGTTTTCTGGAAATGGCACGTCAACCGGAGTAGGTACGGTTGTAATCACCGGACTCCCCACAACAAATGCATTACGTGTCAGAATAACAATGAAGAATAATGCGGCATCTGAAGCATGGGTGATTGATGAATTCCGATTGTCAACAACTATACCCAACGTAACAGGCAACTCATACACATTCAATAACATTTCTGCCGGAATTCCTTTTACATACACCATCAATTCTGTTGGAACAAACAGTGTGAAAAGTTCCAATGCAATCAGTGTAAGTACATTAGCAGCAGCTGCTCCAAGTTTGGGAGCATCATCTGTTGCTAATATCACTAGCAGTTCCGCTGATTTGACAGCTAATGTTACTTCTGTGGGGTCAACGGCAAGTATGACTTCCAGAGGTATTGCGTTGAAGACCTCGGCCGGTGTTACTGTTGCTGATAATCCGCAAGCTGATGCGTCTGCTACCACAGGTTCATTCACTCAAACCCGTTCATTAAACGCTGAAACACGTTACTACTTTAGAGGTTATGCGGTAAATGCAGAAGGTACAGGTTATTCTGCCGAACAGAATTTCTTTACTTTCTCTAATCCACCCACAGCACAGGCCAGCAATTTAACAGCAACTCCATTCTCGTCAGAGCAGTTGGATCTGAGCTGGACTGGTGCAAGTTATCCTGCAACCGGAGCAACAGCCAAGCGCTATTTGTTGTTAATGGCTACAGCACCCAATACCCCAAGTATCACAGCCGTAAATGGTTCGGCCTGGGTATTGGGAGCCAATACCACTATGATAAACGCCTCTATTTCTTCTGATGCTTCGGGAGCAAGTGCAACCGGCCTAACTGGTGGTACAGAATATAATTTCCTGCTGATCCCTTACACATGGAATGGAGTAGATACTGCTACAATAAGTTATTTAACTGCAGGAGCTGCTACAACTTCAGGAACAACAACCAACATTGCTCCTCCGGTTCTTACAACCCCAACCGTAAGTGCTATCACCAACACATCTGCGGTGTTAGGGGCTACCATTACTTCCGACGGCGGTGATGCAATTACAGACAGGGGTACTGTATACAATACTTCATCACCTGTAACTATCTTTAATAATCTTTTGTCTGAAGGTGGAACTTCAACCGGAACATTTACTCAACCTCGTACCGATTTGTTACCACAAACCAGATATTATTTTGCAGGATATGCTTTGAACAGTGGTGCCATTGGCTTAAGTAGCGAAGCTAACTTTATGACTTTTTCCAATCCTCCAACAGCACAGGCAAGTACCTTAACTGCAACTCCGGTTTCAGGCACACAAATAAATCTTAGCTGGACGGCTGCAGCATTCCCATCATCGGGTGCAAGTGTTACTGGCTACGTGCTTTTGAGAGCCGACTATCCAAATGTACCTGCTTTGACAAACAGCAACGGGCAAGCGCCAGTGGCTGATGCAACCACTACAATTGTAAGCTCAACCCTGTCAGGTTTTGCATCTACAGCCAATTCAACAGGACTTGCGGGAACCACACGTTATAATTATGTTCTGGTTCCATTTACATGGGATGGTGTCAATGCTGCTACATATAACTATTTGACAACAGGTGCGCCATCTGCCGATGCAACTACTTTGGCTACAGCGCCCACTGCTCAACCTACGGGCCTCACCTATTCAAATGTTACCTGCAATGGTATGACAGTAACCTTCAGACAAGCAAGCGTTGTTCCTGCCGGTTATATCGCTCTGCAAAGTACAGGTGCTACGGCGCCTGATACCGATCCGGTTTCAGGAGTAGCATACGCAGTAGGTTCAAGTCTGGGTAATTCAATAATTGCTTATGTAGGTACAGATACCACATTTGCAATTAGTTCACTTACAGACAACACAAACTATAACTTTAAAATTTATTCATACAATGGAAGTGGAACAGGAAATATTTCCTATTTGACCACTTCTCCACTTGCCGGATCTCGTTCATCTGCTATCACAACAACACCTGTAGCAACTGCCGGATCGGAAACTACGCTAACCAGTTTCAAAGCCAATTGGAATGCAGCAGCATGCGCTAATTCTTATAAACTGGATGTAAGTTCGTATCCAAATTTTTATAACCCATCTTCCACTGCATCCACTATTGCTGCAGAAAGCTTTGAAAATGCATTGTCTTTGTTTAGCAGCACCGGAACGGGAAGTTTCTATCTGACAGGTACTTCTTCCACCGGTTCTAGACCCGCTACATCACCTTTTACAACAGACGGAACATATGGTTTGGGTGTAGCTAACGGACGTACCATACTTACTTCGAACAGCATCAATACCATGGGGTACGAGAATGCCTCAGCCAGTTTACGTTTGGCTGCATTTTCCTATAATTCCACAGCACAGGGCTTGGACGCTTCGGATACTGTGAATATTGAAGTAAGTCCTGACGGCGGTGCGTCATGGTACAATACTTTATTGGTGCGTGGATTATCGCCGGCAATATGGGAATTTGCAGGTACAGGTCTCGCATCTGCCGTTTATGATGGTGACAATACAGCAACTGGGTATCAGCCACCTTCAACCACCACAGGTACAACTATTCCAAATGGATATGGCACTTTGAGAATAAATAATTTACCTAAATCAACCAATCTAAAATTCAGAATTACCATTAAAAATGACAACACAGCTGAATTGTGGGCCATTGATGACTTCAAAGTAGTTGGTTATACCGGATCATTTATCTCACCTTATGATGATTATACTGTAGCCGGAACTTCACAAACAATTTCGGATCTTACATACAACACGAACTACTACTATCGTGTGAGAGCAGTAGGCACAAATTCAACCTCACTGAATTCAAACACAATAACCACCGCAACAGAAGCAGGTTTTGCTACGTTGGGTAACATGTCAGTTTCTTCCATAACAGAAAACAGTGCTGTGCTTGGAGCAACGGTTTTAACTCCTGGTTCAGGAGGTGTGATTTTTGAGAGAGGAACTGTATACAACAACAACGCATCCGTAACCGCATTAACCAATGCTTTACCAGAAGGCGGTACTTCTATTAATGCGTTTACTCATAGCAGAACCGGATTAAATCCGGAAACCAAATACTGGTTTGCCGGTTATGCTACCAACTCTTATGGCACAGGATTGTCTCCACTGGCATCCTTCTATACCTTATCTAATCCTCCAAGCAGTGCAGTTAGCAATCTTACTGCTACAGCATTCTCCGGTGATCAGATTAATTTGAATTGGACTGCGGCAACTTTCCCTGCTAGTGGTGCTACCACAAAAGGATATGTTGTTGTTCGCGCAGTTTATCCAAATACACCAACACTCACCAATACAAACGGACAAGCTCCTGTTGCAGATGCTAACAGCACTATTGTAACTACGTTGAACGGTACTGCTACTTCAGCGGTAGCTATGAGTTTGGCTTCCGTAACCCGTTATAATTTTGCGGTAATTCCATTTACCTGGAACGGCGTGAATGATTCTACACGTCATTACTATACAACAGGCACACCTACAGCAGATGCAACAACCTTTGTTCAGGTGGTAGCTTCAGCTCCTACCGGATTTAACGTTACCAATCTAACCTGTAATGGTATGACAGTTAACTGGACAACCGGTGCAAATGCAGATGGATCGCTGGTAGTGATGACAACCGGTGCTACCGCTCCAAATACTTCTCCTTCGTTTGGTGTGGAGTATTCAGTTGGAAATACCATTGGTAATGCAACGGTGGTATATGCCGGTGCTGGTAACAGCATTAGTCTATCTTCATTATTGGATAACACAAACCATCAATTTAAAATATACAGCTACAATGGTAGCGGTTCCACCATTGGATATTTAACTTCATCTCCGCTTACCGGAGCACAAGTGACTTCTAAATCAGGAACCCCAACTGCCAATGCTGCAACATCAATTACGGCTAATTCATTTGATGCATCTTGGTCTGCAGAAAGCTGTGCCAGCAATTATCAGTTGACTGTTTATACGAACAACGCCAACAACCCAATAGCCGGTTGGACTTTCCCATTGCTGGGAACCACTACAACTGCCGATACGGCAACAGTCAACACCAATGCCACCAATATCGGTAAAACAATTACATTGAGTAGTGGAACTATCAGCAGTGTTACCGGTGTAACGACACAAGCGGCTTCTACCAGCTCGTGGTCAACCATTGGTAAAAACTGGCAGGTTATTGTAAATACAACCGGATATACCAACATAACTGTTTCATCTGTACAGTATTCATCTGCTGCCGGACCCAGAGATTTCAAAGTACAATACAAAGTAGGTGCAGGTGGAACATGGACAGACGTAGCCGGAGGCGCTTACACAGTTGCTACCAACTTCACCACAGGTGTGGTTTCTAACTTAGCTTTACCAGCTGAATGTGCCGGTGTTACCGATTTGTATATTCGTTGGGCTACAACATCGACTACTGCTGTTAACTTGTCAACCATTGGCGGTACCAATACTGGCGGTACAAACAGAATTGACAACATCTTTGTAAGAGGAAGTTTGCTACAATATGTAGCCGGATATAATGGCGCAACTGTTAACGGTACTTCTGCTTCTGTTACGGGGCTTTCACCATTAACTACTTACTATTATCAAGTAAAATCGGTTGGGCCAAGCGGAAGTGCATCCAATGCTTCCAATATTATATCGCTTACTACAAACGCTGATCAATCTGTTGCTGATTACAGAACGAAAGCTAGTGGTAATATGAGTGATCCTTCCATCTGGGAGTATCAGATTGATGGAGTAAACTATGCCGCTGCCACACAAGCTCCTGGAGCCAATAACAACACATTAATTCGTTCTACTGACTCAGTATATCTGGATGTAGATCAAAATATAGGATCAGGAAAAACCATGACTATTAATGGTATCATGAATGCCAACACCAAACTCTTATTTGGTAACGGTAGTGTAATGGTAGCACCTGCATCTACTTTTTATACAGCACATGCCAATGGCTTGGCTTCTACCGGATCCATCTCAACAACGGCACGTACACTCAGTGATTCAGCCAATTATGCTTACACAGGTACTGTTGCACAAACAACTGGAAGTTTACCTTCTCCATTAAAAGGAAAAGTAATCATTTACAATAATAACAGCTTAAACGTAAGCACAAGCCGTGTGATTACTGCTCCGGGTTCATTTGTTGTTAAATCGGGTGCGATCGTAACATTTGGAACTGGTATTTCTTCCAACTCCTATAGCTTAACCGGTACCGGTAACTTCATTGCTGAAACAGGTTCTACATTAATCATTACCAGCAGCAATGGTATCAGTGTTCCGGGAACACCTCTTGTAACGGATACACTTGGGTGTATTCGTTTAACTGGAACTCGCAGTTTCGCGACAGGCATCAACTATAACTTTACCAAGAGTGATGGAACAAGTACATCCAAATTGGGTACTTCATTTGGATCAGAAATTACCGGTGTCAACAACCTGACTATTAATAACCCTGTAGGTGCATCACTGAATGCATCGAATGTTACAGTAAATGGAACATTAAACCTGGTTGCCGGTAAATTAACTACAGGAACTTATAAAGTTTCTTTGGCTGCCGGCGCATCTGTAACAAAAACTGATACCAGTTGGGTAATCGGTAACATGGAAAAAGCCATTGCAACCGGTGCTACCACAGTTACTTATGAAGTGGGTGCAGATGCATCAAACTACACACCTGTAAATGTTGCTTTTGGCAATGTAACCACTGCGGGTAACTTAACGATTAATGCTACTGCCGGTGCTCATCCAAATCTGGCTTCATCCGGGTTAAGCAACACGAAGCGTTTGAGTTTCTATGCATCTATGTCAAATAGTGGAGTCGCATTTGATAACTACAGCGCAACATTAAACTATAATTCTGCCAATGTTGTAGGTGGTGCAAATGCCGCTTCATTTATTGCTGGAAACTACAACAGCGCCTGGACATATCCTTCTGTAAGCGGCACATCATCTAGCATTACAGCAAACGGGATGACTTCTATTGGCGATATTGCTATCGGAGAAGTAAATTGTACCATTGCGGCCTCTGCAGGAAGCAACAGTCCATTGTGTTACTTAAATACGATTAACCTAACATCGGGTGCAACCGGAGCTCATGGAGCAGTTACTTATAGCTGGTCAGGTCCAATGGCATTCACTTCTTCAGAACAAAATCCAAGCATAAACTTTGCAACGGGTGGTTTGGCAGGAACGTATACTGTTACCATAACTGACGCATTGGGTTGTACTTCTACAGCTTCAACCAATGTGGTGGTTAACATCAACTCATCATCAGAAGTAAATGCTACAGTATGCTCTGCAAACCTACCTTATGTGTGGAACGGCAATAGCTACAGTGTGGCAGGAGACTATGTATGGCATGGTACGAATGCAGACGGATGCGATTCTGCTGTAACATTGCATTTGACCGTAACGAACAGTACCAGCAACAGTTCGTCAGCTTCAGCTTGTGATTCTTATACTTGGTCAGTAAATGGTCAGACATATACGACCAGCGGTTCTTATACTTCAACAACAGGTTGTCATACAGAGATTTTGAACTTGACCATTACAGCAAGCACAATCAATGTAACTGCAGATACTGCATGTAATACATATACTTGGTCAGTAAACGGTCAGACATATACAACCAGTGGTTCTTATACTTCAACAACAGGTTGCCATACCGAGGTATTGAATCTTGTCATAAATATTTGCAGCAGCAACATTACCGTCAACGTAAAAGCCTTCTTACAAGGATCATACGCTGGTAATGGTTCAATGGCTGCAACGTTGTATGATTTAGGCGAGAGTACAGATGCGACTGCTACGGATACTGTAGAGGTTAATTTGTGGGCTGCTGCTACTACTGCTACAGCTACAGCGCCAAACTACAGTGCTAAGG
>CAZXSR010000020.1:0-39955 GCA_964643315.1 uncultured Ferruginibacter sp. | reverse complement strand
GCTGTTGCACCCGTTGTGCCAAAGTTGAAGAAGATGCTCACCTTATCATAACTGTATGAAAGATTCAATGCAGCTGTACCTGCCGACTGATTCGCAAAGTTGAACTCCAATATCTGCCAGCCATTTGCTGTTGTTACCGTAGCTTCTGTTTCTACGGAGTGTGTACCGTTGCCATGTTCCTCCGCTTTCAAACGTACCGGAATACCTGCGTGTGGAGACCAAACGCGCACACTCATCTTTGTATTGCTTGCCGTAAATGGTATCGCTGTTGCAAAGCCTAATCCCGCTGCGGCAGTTACTGTTGTACCGGCCCATAATTCTGCCGTTGCAGTTTTAATCACCTTTGCAACTTTATTCGTAGCCAATGTAGGATCCGTTACAATCGTTGATTGCTCCGCACCGCCAAATCCAAGTAAACCATAATCAACTGTTGCATCATCAAACGTTACAGGTAAATTCATTTGCGTAAGCGTTGGTGTACCACCGCCCCCACTCGTTAAACGAAGGTCATCAAAATAAAAAGTGAAGTTTGAACTGCCATCACCAACAGTACCATTATCAAAAATGAAAACCAGTTTTTGATATTGATTTGTTGTACTGATGGCACTGTAATCAAAACTGAGTTCTTCCCAGCTGTTTGCGACAGTTGTTAAAACCTGTTTTTCAAAAAAGACAGAAGAATTTGTGTTATTCTCAATCTTCAATAGCACTTTGGCTCCTACTCTGGGCGACCAAACTTTCATCTTAAACAGTCGATTAGTTGAAAAATCAACCGGATTGGCCAGAGAAATAAAACTACCGCCCCAAACTTGTCCGGGAGATTTTACCATTTTAGCAACTTTTGCTGATGTGTTTACACCTGCGGGCTGAGGATTATCTACAACAGTGACAACACCACCATCAAAATTGGTAAAATTGTAGTTGATAGTGGCTTCAAAATCAAGTGGCAAGTTGATTTGTCCAAATGATGTTGCCATTGAAATCAGGAAACCAAGGATCAGCGTTATCTTTTTCATCTTTGATATGTTATTATTTTCTATTTTCGGTTGCTATTTTTATTATTCAATCATTTTATATACCCTTACATAGTCCACTTCCATACCAGTTGGAAATGCATTGTCATCAATACCCTGCGCACCACCCCAGTTACCTCCTACAGCAACATTCAGAATCAGGTAAAATTTTTGATCAAAAGGCCAGGTTGTAAAACCGGTATTGTCATTGGTGTATTCGAAATATTGCTCATCATCAACAAATCCTTTTATGGAATAAGGGGTCCAGTCAACACGATAATTATGAAAATCTGTTGAGGCACCTGATACGATTTTGCTACTCGTTTTTTGATTGCCACGAGAACCATTAAATGCGGAGCAGTGTATGGTTGAATGAACGTTGTTTTGGTCAAATCCAACGTGTTCCATAATATCTATCTCGCCTGAAGTTGGCCATACACCATAATTATTGTCGCTGGATAAAAGCCAGATAGCTGGCCAGGTTCCTCTGCCGCGTGGCAGTTTAGCCCTTACTTCAAAACGACCGTATTTAAAATCGCCACTACCCCTTGTTATCATACGGCTCGATGTGTATTGTCTGCCGGAAAGGGCTTGTTTTTTTGCGAGAATAACTAACTTACCATCTACGATTGAAGCATTTTCACTCGTATAATATTGCTGTTCATTGTTACCCCATCCGCTTCCGCCAATATCATAAGACCATTTGGTTGCATCGGGAATGCCATTCGTAGCAAATTCATCCTGCCACATAGGGGTTGATTCGAATTGCCAGTTTTCATCAACCACAGGGGCTTTGGGCTGCACAACAGGAATTTCTTTTTTGTCCGTGCATGAGAATAACACGGATATAGACAACATAACACTTAAAATTTTACGCATAAAAATTGTATGATTTTATTGACGAACAAATTTGAATTGAAACACAACACCCGATCCGTTTCCGGCTCTGAGTGTCATGCGTGATGGAGTAATTTCGATAATGCGATAGAGATTTTCTGTTGGCACGTCTGTGGTTCCAATAAAAATAGCCGGAGGATTATTCGGCATTTGAATTTGCGCCAATCCTGCGCCACCACCTGCAACCGGACCAAATGTATATGGAGAAGTAAATGATCTGTCGGCGCCACAGTTGTAATTCGGAGCGATATTTCCTCCATTAAATGTAGAACCATTTGCATTATAGTTCACCGTATTGTTGGTTGAGAAAGTATATACATCATCCGTTTGACAATTAGGCTCCAATGGACCGCCACCATAATATTCGGCAGGATTTGCCTCTGTACCCACAATAATCGAATTGGCACCTGCTGTAGGATCTAACTTCCAGCTGCGTGTGTTACCTCCGGTTAGTATATTCTTGATATCATCAATGGTGAGTATGGTCTTCTTTTTTAACTTAACCTGAAGAATCTTGCCATTCAGCAAAGTCGCTTTTACGATTAGTTTGTTGGAGGAAAAGCTCTCAACCATATATTCATTATTCACCACTGCATCATTTGTGCCAAGGAATGGATGTTGTGTATTGTCTTCTAAAGTATCCAATTTTATTTTTGGCGCCACTCCTGATGTAACAATCAATTTGAAGGAAGAAGCATTGGGCATCGCACTGCCACAAACCTGGGTAGACTGATTGAAAGTGGTATTTTCTGCATCATACCCAAATTCACCATTGGCATTGAATTTAAACACATCATCCAACTGACAATCTACTGCCGGGCCAGATGAGAATACTGTTACGCCATCCGGATAAAAAACTTTTATGGCATCATCCTCATCTGTAAAAATCCACTCTCCGTATGAGCAGTTTGTCATTGCATTGAAGAGTTGGTTCTGACAAGCATCTGTAACACTGACCACTTTGGTAATATTGTTGTTTCCGTAAGTGCCAACAGAAGTAAGGGTAACATTAAATGTACCACCTGCCTTGTAGCGGTGAACAGGATTGGTTTCGGAAGAAAGCGCCGAATTATCTCCAAAATTCCATTGATATAAAAAACCTTCGGAGCTATTGTTCGTAAATACGACATCATAAGCGTAAGGCAACGTGTCGCTTGCGCCTTTTTGACGAAAGCTGAAGTCGGCCTTTGATTCACTGCCTATGAGTTCGGGTGTTGACTTTCTGCATTGAATAAAAAATGTAGACACAGCTATCAATAAAGGAAGTGCCTTGAAAGTAAAACGATTCATTTTTTTTCTGTTTATTTATTAAAAACAATTTTTCAATTAGTAACCCTCATTTTGTGTGAGGTTTCTATTCTTGTCAATTTCTTCCTGAGGTATAGGCATGTAACGATGTTTTGCCTGGATATTATTTTTACCGGCAGCACGCATTACATGTATGAAATAATCAGGATCAATATCTTTTGGATATCTCAACAAATCATACCACCTGTGCATTTCAAAAGCAAATTCGTGGCGACGCTCTTCATAAATCGCATTGATATATTGTGTAGGAGACAATGAGGAAGGCAATGGAGCCAAGCCGGCACGCGCGCGAACCATATCCACATACATTTTACCGGAGCCAATGCCTGCAGCTTCTGCATAAGTAAGTAAGACCTCGCTGTAACGCATGATGGGCACATTTAGTGCGCATGTCCAACCTCCATTATCACCCAAGGTATTGGTGATTGGTACGAAATATTTTTTTACATTCAAGCCCAATGGCGATCCTGCAAGTTGAGCAGGTTGTGTGTAAGTATCCCATCTGTCGCCGGGTATCCACATGGTACGGTTTCTTCTCTTATCAATGATGGTGCTGTAATCGGAGCCGGTTTTTTCATAACTGTCCGCAAAATCTTTGGTTGGCACATTCCATCCATATCCGTTGCTTTGTACCACATCTTTAAATCGTGGCCCAAAAAACGTATTCAATTTTTGCCCTGCACCATAATCATTCCATTGTCCTCCTCCACTGCGATACTGCACCTCAAACAAGGATTCTTTTCCGTTTTCTTTATCCAAATTGAAATTATCGGCATAATCTGTCCATAATTCATACCCATATAAAGAAGCGTTGTCAATCACATCTTTTGCCATGGCGGCAGCATTGGTCTTATCTCCCAAAGTAAGATACACTGCAGCAAGTAATCCGCGAGACGAACCGGCACTGGCACGACCTTTATTGGCTCCGGTGTAAGTGTTTGGCAATAATGTATCGGCTGCTTTTAAATCGGCGATGATTTGATCATACACTTGCGCTTTGGGAGATCTTGCAATGGTAGCCGCTTCCTCTGCATTAATGATATTGGTGTACAAAGGCACATCGCCAAACAAACGAACCAGATGATAATAATATAAGGCGCGCAAAAATTTCCCTTCACCCAAACTTCTTTTGCGAACTGCGTCAGTCATCACAGGCACCTGCGGAATTTTATTCACCACCAAATTGGCACGCAGAATACCAAAATAACATTGTGCCCACATCAATTTTAAAATTGGGTTGAAGGAAGTCATATTGAAGTTATCCAACTCGGCTGTTTCGAGGCCGTCTCCACCGCCTCCGCCACCAAGGTCGGCATCATCGCTCATGATATCTCCCAAATGCCATGCCGATCCATTATAGATGGCTGATAGTGGCGTGTATGTTGCATTGACTGCCTGCACCGCTTCGGTTTCATTTTGATAAAAATCATCCAACGTGCTAATGGGGATTGTAGGATCTACATCCATCGGATTTTTTTTGCACTGCGTAAGTGTTATACTTATTGCAGTCAATAAAATCAATCTTTTAAAATTCATAGTAAGCATATATAAATAGTTATAGGGTTATTAAAAATCAATGGTTGCGCCAATAAGATATGTTCTGGCCTGTGGATAGAATCCAATATCTACACCACCACCTACTTCTGGATCCATGCCGGTGTATTTGGTAAATGTGAACATATTTTGCGCACTCACATATACTTGTGCTTTTTTGAAGCGTGTATATTTATTCATACTCGCCGGTAAAGTATATGCCAAACGTGCATTCTTTACACGCAAGTAAGAAGCGTCTTCTACAAAACGATCAGACACACGGTTGTTTCCATTGGGATCGTTCAATACCAAACGCGGCATGCTGTTGGTAGTGCCCGGACCCGTCCAGCGTGTTAATACATCCGCTGTATAGTTCCCATTGCTCACACCTCCCTCGGTATACCAGCGTGTAAAGTTGAGTACCTTATTACCCTGAGACCCTTGCAGGAAAACAGTCAGCTCGAAATTTTTGTAAGTAACGGTGTTTGTTAGTCCATAAGTAAATGTTGGAACCGCATTACCGATGTTTGTTCTGTCTTGTTCATTGATGATACCATCGCCATTCAAATCTTTGAATTTGATATCGCCTGGAGCTGTGCTGGTAGTTGGATCATTCCCTGCAGTTTGTACAGCATGATTTCTGATTTCATCATACGACTGAAAAATTCCTTCGGTTACAAATCCATAGAAATAACCACAGGGTAATCCTTGCGATACGCGCAAGCTACCACCGTTGATTCGTGTAAAGCCATTGTCAATGGGTGATGAAAGTCCCATCGAAATCACTTCATTTTTGTACGAACTTAGAATAGCATTTGCCGACCAGTTGAATGTGCTGCTATTGATAACTTTTGCATTAATGGTTAAATCAATACCGCGATTTTGTAAAGTACCTGTGTTAAAAGGAACTGATTCATAAGTTCCTGAAACCAATGGTGGAGCAACATAGAGAATCAGGTCTCTCGAACGACGTTGATATAAATCAATAGAAAGGTTGATTTTATTGTTGAGCATTGTTGCGTCAACGCCAAAATTGAGTTGTTCATTTTTTTCCCACCTGATATTGGGGTTGAATGATCTGCTCGGTGCAGCAGCTTGTACAATTCCACCTGAGCCACTTGAATTTCCTAAAGTATATTGGAATGATTGATTGATGCTTTGGATATATGCATTGGCAGCAACATCAGGATTACCTGTATAACCAAAACTTCCGCGCACTTTCAATTCATCAATCCAATTGATAGATTTCATGAATGGCTCTTGCGACAAACGCCAGCCTGCTGAAACAGCAGGGAAGGTTGCATATTTATTTCCCGGAGAGAAATTGGAATTACCATCGCGACGAACAGAGATTCCAAAAAATCCGCGGTTATCAAAATCGTAGTTTACTCTACCAAAATAAGATACTGCTCTTTTGTTGATGCCATCTTCAGCAGCATTGAAAGTTTGTGACACATCGGTAGGTGTAAAAACCTGATTGTTCAATACAGGAATATTCGCAGAGAAACTTCCACCGCGACCGGCAATCAAATAAGAATATCGATTTTCCTGATAGGTATAACCCCCAACCGCATTTATTTTATGTTTTTGCAGGAAAGTTTTATCAAAAGTCAGAGTGTATTCTGCAAGAAAATCAGGATATAATCCTTTTTGAACAGAGTAGTTGGTGAGTGTAAATGCATTTCCGCCGGTAGAAGGTGTTGCCGGACTGAAATTATTATTCTCCTGATAATTGAAATCACCGCCAAATAAGGCCTTGAATTTTAAGTTGGAATGCAAACTGATTTCAGCAAAAATATTTCCATTGATGCGGTATTTCTTATACTCATTCTTAGGAACTTCCAGTTGATAAATCGGATTTGGCTCTTTGAAATAATCGCTGCTTCCATTACCTCCGGCATAAGTACCATCAGGATTACGGGGCAATACGGTTGGTGGTGCCATCAATGCCAACAGAATGACACTGTTGAAAGGACTATAAGTATCGGCGCCATGCTCTGTGAATTTTCCGAGTGAGAGAGAATTTCCGATTTTAATTTTATCATTCACTTTTACATCGCCATTAAAGCGCAGGTTAAATCTTTCAACATCTGTTTTATAAATGATACCATCTTGAAGGAAATAATTGGCAGAAAATAAATAGTTCGCTTTGTCCGAACCGCCCGTTGCTGTGAGATTTACACTCTGCATAGCAGCTCTTCTAAAAATTTCTTTGAGCCAGTCTGTACCTGCTCCATATTGTTTTTCAACAGCATTATAATCAGATAATTTAGGAATCGACTGCAAGCCACTGGCAATACGCGCTTCTGTATTCATGATGGCATACTGCCTTGCGTTCAACATAGTTGGCAGCTGCCATGCTTGTTGCAAACCTCTGTATATATCTACATTCAAACTTGCTCTTCCGGGCTTACCACGTTTGGTTGTAATCATGATTACCCCATTCGATGCACGTTGTCCGTATATTGAAGCAGCCGCCGCATCCTTCAATACGTCGATAGATTCTATATCACCTGTACCAAATGAGTTTAAAATATTGTCAGCACTTTGATCAGGCAATGGATATCCATCCAATACAATCAGCGGATTGTTGGTTCCTGTGATTGAAGAAATTCCTCTGATGCGAATACGTGTACCGCCTGTACCACCCGGCGCACCACTGTTTTGCACAATCGTAACACCCGATACTTTTCCTTGCAATGCTTGCGCCGCATCAGCAGTTGGCGTGGATGTAATCTCTTTCGATGAAATGGATGAAACCGCTGTTGTAAGCTCTTTTCTTTTTTTGGTACCATATCCTACAACAACCACTTCGCTCAAACTGCCATTTGCCTCTTCCATCATCACTTCAATAGAAGTATCAGCAACAGTTACTGCACGTGAAACAGTTTTCATACCGGTATAGCTGATTACTAAAGTTCCTCCTTTTGCAGGCACACTGATATGAAAACTTCCAAATACATCGCTGGTAACAGCCTGTTTGGTTCCTTTTAACAACACGGTTGCGCCATTCAAAGGATCATTGTTTGATTTGTTACGGATTTTACCTTTGATTTGAATGTCCTGTGCCAATACTGAACCGGCCATCAGTCCACAAAAAATCAGGGCGCTAATCCATACATGCGTAAGCTTCATAATCATCTGTTTTTGTTCTGTTTTTTAATATACTTATTTGTTAATCATAAATGGCAATGTCATTTTCTCTCCATTCATTTCATACATCAATTGATATATTCCTTGATGCAGATTTGGAAGAGAAATATTTGCTTCTATTTTACCTTCTACGTTTTTTGCTAAAAAAGAATTCAGTTTTCTGCCATACATATCCACTATGGTTATTCTTGCAATACAATGTTGCTTTTGTTTTGTTGTAATGCGAACGCTAAAATCTCCGTTACTTGGATTAGGATATATGCCTGACAATGGCTCGTTTAATAACGAGAGACTGTTTTCAATTGATTTTCTTACTGTAACACAAGTTTTCACTAGGTTAGATAATTTTTGTGCCTTAAAAGGACTCAAGCCACAAACACTGGTATATCTGAGTTTGATGGAATCTCCTATTGATGCTGCCGCATTGCTGGCGTAGCGAATTCGTATGACTTTACTTCCCAATGTTCCTGAATCCAAAATCCCGGTAGAACCTGTCACTCCAAAAGGCATCGTCCATGCATAACCGTTAGCAGCCGAAACAGATGTGGTTCCAACAGGCAATGTCGGAGCAGTGTATCTGTAAATACGATAATTGCATGAGTCTAGTACCAAAGCAATCGTTATGCTGGCCGGAGCCAATGGTGGATTGATGCCTGTTAATGTATTTGTCAGTTTGAGTGATCGGAACAAGGAATTACCACAGGCAGAGGTATAACGGACTTTGACACTATCCGTGGTTGCTGCTGCATTAGTCGTAAACCTTACAACAATCGTACGAGTATTCACAGTTCCTGAATCAATGACTGCCTGTGCACCCAAAGTTCCAACAAAAGTCCAGACATATCCGGTAGCTGCCGTTGCAGTGGTTGTGGCAGCAGGAAGTGCCGGTGCCGAATAACGATAGCGGGGTTGGCCGCATACCTGTGCTCCCAGCGATGTTACCGTGATGCTGGCCGGAGCTGTTGGTACACTTAATAATGTATTTGTCAGCTTCAATGCTCTGGGTAAACTGTTGCCGCATCCCGAAACATAAGTTAGCTTAACGCTATCAAGTGATGATGCAGCTGCATTATTCGTGAATACGACAGTTAGAATCCTCGATTGTAATGTGCCTGAATCTACGGATGCTGTTGCATAAAGCGGTCCCTGGAATGACCAGTTATATCCGAATGCTCCAGCAGGAAGTACGGGAGCGATGTAACGGTATTTTCTGGCTCCACATATATTGGTCGATACAGGTTGTATAGTGATGCTTGCCGGGGCGGTTACCATGCTTCGTGTAAGCGTAACCGTTTTAGCCAGTCCGGTGTCACAGTCAGCAATACTTCTTACCGAAATAATTGCTGTTGACCCTGCAGTGGATAAAAGCGTATCCGCAAAAATCACCGCAATACTGGTATCTGTCAGAGGGGTTACTTGAGATCCTCCGGGCACCTGCCATAAATATGATGTTGCATTAGCAACACTTTTAATTCTAAATGTATCTTTTTGACCGCTTAAGGTAAAGGCCGCTTGTGTAAACTGACAGATGTTTGTCAATGGCGCAGTTGTTCCCTGTGAGCCGGAATAGATAGCTGCCGGAGTTGTAGGCACTGACTTGTAAATCGTCAAGGTGGTCATGGGGGTAGCACCACATAATGTAGATGCATAAACATTTACTGTGCCCGCCACTTTTAATACTGCCGTGATGTTATTTGTACCTTGTCCTGTTTTGATATAATTACCGGTTCCTGTGACCGTCCAGTTAAAGGTCACTCCCGATTGGGATGTAACGCTATAGGACTGAAGCGTATCACACCGGTTGATGTTTTTCTTTCCGGTGATGGACAATATGGGTTGTGGTGTCAGAGGTGGATTGTTGATGGTGGCATTTACTGAAGAGGATATCGCACCTGAACTATTTTTGGCAGTCAGTGAATATACTCCCGGTGTTAGTCCACTGAATACTCCATTCGTATTGGAATAATTCACACCATCCAAACTGAAACTCAAACCGGAAACGGATGATGTAACCATAATGGTTCCTGTAGATAAAGAACAGGATGGCTGTGTAACAGATAGTGTTGGTGTTGTAATCGCACTTGCTTTCCAGAAGTATAGGTTATCCCAATACAAGACTCCCGTACCGGAGGGTTGACATTCCAGTTTGAACTGGGTAATGTTGTTCATGGCTACGGGACTAAACGAACTTAAAGGAATATCATAACTGTTCCAGCCATTTAGGGTAGGCGTTAACGTTACTTTTCTTTCCAGCAGTGATGGTGTCGTGTTGATTAAGTACAGAAAAAACTCTGAGATATTGGGTGTCCAGATATCGATATGCACATACTGCATATAAGAAACATCGGCAACTCCGGTAAGTTGTATCCCCTGATAATTGAAGTTCTCATACTTTTTAATGGCATTTGCGCCGATGGAAATTTCGCTTACTTGGGTAGTTTGATTCCAGTAAGGATTAAAATCGGTGCCTGAACGATTGGTGTAACTGTCAGAGAAAATGGATTGGTAATCTGCAGTACTTCTCGCAGGCGGAGCAGCAGCTACGCTATTGGGGCCGGGATAACTTACCACAAAAGCAGTAGTGATTGTTCCGGATGCATATGTTGCAGTTGCTGCTTGAGTTGCAGTAATATTGGCAGTTCCAACGCCAACAATCGTAATCGTAGATCCCGAAACAGTAGCTACCGAAGTGTTGCTGCTGGAATAAGTGAAAGCACCTGTGCTATTGGATGTAGGAGGCGTAATGCTGAATGGCGCATCGCCCAGTTGTTTGGCAGGAATAATGAAATTCGATAGAGCCGGCAAATTGGATGGTCTCCAAAAATAGAGATTGTCATAATAAACGATGCTGCTGCCAAAAGGTGTTCCCACCAATTTGAGTTGCTGGATGTTGGATAAATTAACCGTATTGTATTGGGTTAATGCAATATCAAAACTGTTCCATCCCAAAAAGCTCGGAGTTAAAGAAACTTTTTGCTCTACCAAACCAGGACTGGTGTTAATAAGATACAAATCAAATGTATTGCAATTGGGTGTCCATATATCTATGTGCAAATATGACATGGCACTTACATTGACTGAGCCCGACAATTGCACACCCTGATAATTAAAATTCTCATACTTACGGGTAGGGTTACCCGAAATACTCACTTCGGTAACTGTTGTAGATTGACCCCAATTTTGATTCCAGTCAATGCCTGATACGTTCGTATAAGCATTGCTATAAAAAGAAATAACATCCGCACTATTACGTGCCGGTGGATTAGGTGCTGCATTAGCTGGAACAGGAATGGTCACCACCAGATTAACCGAGGCGGATGCACTACCATATAAACCACTGGGTGACTGTACGGCAGTAATTACACTTGTCCCTGTACCTACAATAGTTACTATGTTACCTGAAACTGTGGCTACGGAGGTATTACTTGAATTATAACTGAAAGAACCATTGCTGTTGCTAGTTGGTGGAATCAGTGCAAATGCAGAATCACCCAATACTTTGGCAGGAACACTGAAGGAGCCGAGTGAAGGTGTGATGGTGTTTTTAGTAAAATAAATGTTATCGATGAAGAAATCTGCATTTGATACCGGGGCATCGCCGGCAAACATGAATGCCGATTTTACAGAGAGATAATCAAAATAATTGCCTGATGTTGGATTGTTGAATTGTGCAACAGGAATATTCACTTCATGCCATGCACCGTCTCTGACCAAACCAAACTGACTTACACCGGCGGGAAAATTAATCCATGATTCACCGTCACCGGTTCTCATACCAATTTTAAATTGGCCTTGATAATTTGTCTTGAAATGAAATTTGAGAGAGCCGTTGCGATGCCCGTTTAGGTTGATGTATTTATTATCCATACCCATACCAAACCAGTTACCGGCATTGGCGCGAAGCGCCCATACCTGATTGCCTTCGTATGGCGTTGCACCCGAGATAACAGAAAGATTATTCCAATAATTCAATGAAGCTGTAGTTCCCAATTTTACAGAGTCAGTAACCGGGGTTGTTTCAGTAAATACGCCAATATTGCCATTGGTATTATATTGAGAAGCCAGGTACAACTCGTCCCCCGACTGCTGATAAAGACGTACATAATCCACCAACATCTGAGCCGGCATAGTTGCAGTTACATCATTCGGATTTAATAAACCTGTATAGGAGCCACCAACGGCCATGTTCAGCAACAAAAAATGCGGATGATGAAATTCTTCCCTGGAAGAAGTCAATGGATTAGAAATATCAAAACTGTGAAACTGAACATTATCCAAAAACATAGTAATGGAGGTGGAATTCCATACCAGCTTGAAAAGATGGTAATCGTTATTGAGGTCGGCAGTAGCATTGATCACGCCAACATTGGAGGTATAGCTCCCGTTGTTACTCCAATGCAGTGCCGCAGTGGCCTGCTTGTTGATCAAATTGGCAAAACGAGCAGACTGTGAGCCCATTTCCATAATATCTATTTCACCGATTGCAGGCCAAACACCACCCAAGGTACCGAGGGTCCAAAAAGCAGGCCAGATACCATTAGCCAGGTTGGGAATTTTGATACGGGCTTCCAGGGTCCCGTATTTAAAATGCATACGGCCCTCCGATTTGATCCTACCGGAAGTAAAAGAGCTTGATCCGTAATTTTCACGACGTGCCTCAATAATCAGATTGCCGTTTTCAATGCGAACGTTTTGCGATCTGGAAGTGTAGTGCTGCAATTCAGCATTACCCCAACCACAGAGGTTGCGCTGACAACCGTCACCAAGATCATAAGTCCAAATAGAAGAATCGGGTGATGTACCATTAAACTCATCCTGCCAGACCAGGGTTTGTGCATTCGAACTTACAAAAGTAAAAAAAGCAAAAAAATATAAAAACAGTAAGCGTTTTTTCATTTGAATGGCAATCGTTTTGAGGGCTGTGAAAAGAGGAAGCCCTCTACTTAAAGCAAAAATGGGTTGCTGGTGAGGCAACCCATTTTTGTGCTAGTCAACTATCAATCTTAATGCTTAATCATCATCTTCATAGTGTTGGTTTTATTGCCAACTGTATAAATGAGATTATAAACTCCGTTTTGCAAGTTGTTTAATGAAACACGTTTTGCAATACGACCATTATTGGTAGTTACATTAAATTGAGAAACAGTTCTGCCAAACATATCCACTATACGAACAACAGCAGGCGCATTAGTAAGCTCCCCTGTTTCGATATTGATATCGAAATTACCGTTATTCGGATTTGGATAAACTTGAGCAGAAGCAACAACAGAAGCTGATGTTTTTGACGTGCTAATCATACGACAGGCCTTGGCAATGTTTGACAACTTCTGAGCTTTGAAGTTACTGTTTCCGCAAATAGAAGTGTAACGTAGTTTTATACTGTCACCTGTTCCGGCTGCAGCATTACTAGAATACGTCACTTTGATGACTCTGGAACTCAAAGTTCCTGAATCAAGTACACCAGTAGATCCTACAGTACCAAATGGCATAGTCCACAAATAACCATTAGGTGCACTTGCCGTGGTTGTACCTGCAGGAAGTACAGGTGCTGTATAACGGTAAGTTCTCACTCCGCATACATCACTTACCAGAGCGATAGTAATGCTGGCAGGAGCGAGTGGTGGGTTGGTGCTAGTAAGTGTATTGGTTAATTTCAATGACTTGTTTGGTGAAGTACCACAAGAAGAAGTGTAAGCAACTCTTACGCTATCACCCGCAGCAGACGCAGCTGTGCTGGAGAAGCGAACCACAATAACTCTTGATGTTGAACTTCCTGAGTCAATAGTAGCTGCAGCACCCAAAGTTCCTACAAAAGACCAAAGATAACCTGTAGCAGCTACCGCTGTTGCTGTAGCAACAGGTAAAGTAGCAGGCGCTGTATAGCGGAATCTTGGCTGACCGCAAACATTGGCACCCAGAGAAGTAGCCGTAACACTGGCAGGAGCAATAGGAGCACCTAACAATGTATTTGTCAGCTTAAGTTTGGCTGTCGCACTGTTTCCGCAACCGGAACTATAATAAAGACGTACACTATCACCGGCAGCGGCGGCAGCATTATTGCTGAATACTGCTGTGAAGATGCGAGAAGTTAAACTTCCTGAATCTACAACCGCATTAAGACCTAAAGTTCCAGTGAATGACCAGTTGTAACCTAAAGCACCAGCAGGCAATGCAGGAGCGATATAGCGATAACGCTTGGCACCGCATACATTGGTTTGAATGGCCTGAATGGTGATTGTAGGTGCAGTCGTTACTGTTCTTACCAATGCAACCGATTTAGCCAAACTTGTATCGCAATTTGATTTGCTGTAAACACTAACCAAAGCACCGGCCGATGTTGTATCAGCAAATACTACGGCAATCGTAGTGTCATTCAATAATTGCATGTTTGCACCACCAGGTACTTTCCAGATATATCCGTAAGAACCGGCAACAGTTTTGATACGGAAAGTATCTTTTTTACCTGTTTGAGCATAAGCTGATTGTGTAAACAAGCAGATGTTAGTCAATGGTGCAGCGGTTCCTACGCTTCCGCTGTAAATAGCCGCAGGAGCGGTAGGGGTAGCTTTGGTTACTGCAAGTGTTGAAGCAGGACCATTTGTAGTGCAGCGCTTGGCAACTACAGAAATTGTACCTGCAACTTTCATAACCATCACAACTGTGTTTGTGCCCTGTCCGGATTTCACCGAGTTGCCTGTTCCGGTTACAGACCAGGTATACGTCAATCCGTCAACAGGTGATACAGAATATGTTTGCAAAGTATCACATTTGCTGATATTCTTGATACCGCTGATGGCAGATGGAGCTGTTGGAGTAGTACTGATCACTGTTGCAAAAACAGGAGAGGAAACAATTCCTTCGGCTGTTTTAGAACGAATCTTGTAAGTACCTGCAGCCAAACCGCTGAATGTGGTACTTGCTTGATAATTGATACTATCCTTACTGAAGGTCATACCAGGCAAAACAGGAGACACAACGTTGATAGTACCTGTGGCAACTGCGCAAGTAGGTTGAGTTACAGAAACAGATGGAGATAATGCTGACCCTCTGAAGAAGTATACGTTATCTACATAGACAGTACTGTTAGATGCAACTAAAATCATTTGAGCCAAATTAGCTCTTGATGTTAAACCACTGAAAGCAGACATTGGAATATTATAACGAACCCAGCCGCTTAATGTAGGCGTGTAGGTCAATTCATGTTCTGTATCATCACCTCCACCATAAGAACCATCCGATCCAAAGTCTACCAACTTAATTTTGAAAGTAGTAGCATCCGGAGTCCAGATATCTATATGGAAACTATCCATAGCACTGGCATTTACCGTTGGAGAAGTAAATTCTATACCGGCAAAAACTAGATTGTTGTATTTTTTGGTGTTGTTACCGCCAATTTGAATATCAGCCACATTGGCCATATCCCATGGTGCAGACCAAGTACCCACCGGTACATTTGCGTATGCATCACTGAATAATGAAACAACATCAGATGCATTGCGAACTGGAGGAATAGGTGCAGCAGTTGTTGGAGGCAAGAAGTTTACAGTGAAATTAGCTGTTACTGATCCGGCAAGGAATCCGCTACCTGCAGCCTGAGAAGCAGTAATGATAGAAGTACCTGCGCCTACAATAACTATAGAATCATTGCTGATGGTAGCTACTGCTGTATTTGAACTTGAATAAGTAAACGCAACAGGACTGTTACTTGTAGGTGGAGTGATTTTGAATTTGGCATCGCCTACTGTTTTTGTAGGGATAGAAAATGCACCATAAGATGGAGCACCTGCCGGACGCCAGAAGTATATATTATCCATGTAAACAGTTGTACCGCCAAAAGGATCACTTACAAATTTGAACTGGCCAATGTTTGCCAAGTCAATTCCTTGAGCAGAAAATTCTGACAAGTTAATGTCATAGCTGTTCCATCCTGCAAATGGAGGATTAACTGATACTTTTCTTTCTGTACCTGTATTCGTATTGATCAAATAAAAATCAAACGTCTGACAGTTTGGTGTCCAGATATCAAAGTGAAGTTTCGTCATGGTTGATGCATTCACCACTCCGGCAAATTCTACTCCATGATAATTCAGATTTGGATATTTATGCGTTGCATTTCCGGCAATTACAGTGTCTTCGCAAACAGCATTCTGCCACCACCATGGGAACCAATTGGTTCCTCCAACATTAGAATAAGCATCGCTGTATAAAGAAATCACATCAGATGCCACTCTTACTGGTGGAGTTGGTGCTGCTGTTTGTGGAGATGCAGGACCGGTTACTACTAAATTAGCTGTAGTAGCTCCGGAACCGTATGCACCGGCTGCTGCTTGTGTAGCAGTAATAACAGAAGTACCTGCTCCGACGATGGTTACAGTTGAACCACTGATGGTTGCAACATTAGGATTACTACTTGTAAAGCTCCATGTACCGCTACTGTTTGAAGTAGGCGCAGTCAACGTGAATGGTGCAGAACTAATAGTTTTGGAAGGAACGGTAAATGTTCCCAATGTTGGCGCTTGTAATGCTCTCCAGAAATAAATATTATCTAAGTACACTGTACTGTTATCGCTACCTACAAAAATCATTTGAGCCAAATGGCCACGAGTAACCAAACCAGTAAAATCTGACAAGTTGATATCATAACTTACCCATTGGTTTTGAGTAGGGGTGTATCCTAATTCATGCTCTACATCATCACCGCCACCATATGATCCATCAGCACCAAAATCAACCAATTTAACTTTAAATACGGTAGCATCGGGTGTATATACATCCATATGGAATTTCTCCATATTGGTAGCATTAATGGTGCTTGAAGTAAACTCTACACCTGCATAAAATAAGTTGGAATATTTTTTTGTCGCATTACCACCTATAGAAACATCTTCCACGTTGGCATTATCCCAGAACGCAGACCATGTATCGACTGTAACATTAGTATAGGCATTACTGAATAATGAAATCACGTTGGCTGCGTTTCTTACAGGAGGCGTTGGAGCAGCTGTTGTTAATGCAGGCGCTGAAACAACGAAAGTAGCTGTAGCAGTACCTTCACCATAAGCACCGGCTGCCGCTTGAGTAGCCGTGATGATGGAAGTACCTATACCAACAACGGTAACGGTAGAACCACTAATAGTGGCTACAGATGTGTTGCTGCTGGAATAACTCCATGAACCGGTACTGTTTGAGGTAGGTGCAGTTAGCGTAAAAGGAGCATCTCCCAAAATTTTTGAAGGAACGGTAAATGTTCCTATTGTAGGAGCATTCGCAGGCTGCCAGAAATAGGCGTTATCCATATAAAATGTACCCGAACCGGTAAACATCAACTGTCCAATGTTGTTGAGGGCAACAACACTGCTATATGATGACAATGGAATATCAATACTGTTCCAGCTTCCAAAAGTAGGGTTAATGGTAACCTCTTTCTGAACTGTAGTTGGACTGGTGTTGATTAAAAACACATTGATGGCAGATGCATCTGCCGTCCAAATGTCCAGGTGCAAATGCGTCATGGCAGATGCATTTACCGGGGCGGCAAGCTGTACTCCCTGATAATTCAGATTTTCGTACTTTTTTACCGAATTAACCCCAAAAAAGGTAATGTCCGATACAACTGTAGATTGTCCCCAGTTAGGAAACCAATCTGTACCGGATACGTTGGTGTAAGTATCACTGTAGAGCGATATTACATCTGCCGAGTTGCGTGTCGGCGAGTTAGGTGGAAAAGATGGCTGTGCAATTGCAACTGTAGCCATAAAGAGCAAGAGAATGCTCCATAACACATTTTTTTTCATTTTGGTTTTTTTTTAAATAAATGAAATTGGAAAGCAGTACTTTTTTAAAGTCTCGTTTAAAAAGTAGTCAAAAGTAAGTATGTTAACTACATCCACCTTATTTTACCCCACATCAAGACTACATCAATACATTAATTTAATAGTGAAAAACTTGTAATTTTACTACTACAATACTACATCAAAAAAAAATGTGTACTTTCGCATGCAACTTTCTATGAGATTCATCAACAAAATATTGAGATTGATTTTTTTGTTTCCTGTGATTGTTAATGGGCAAAATACCATCGGTCTACCAGAAATTACAAATTACAATAAATATACTTATAATGCGGGGTTGCAAAATTGGGATATTCGTCAGGATGCGAATGGTATTATGTATTTTGCTAATAACGAAGGGGTGTTGAGTTTTGACGGAAAGTTTTGGAAAAAGTACCCACTGCCCAATCATACAATTGTGAGGTCATTGGAAATTGGACCCGAGGGTTTCCTTTATGCAGGTGGGCAGGATGAAATCGGTTACTTCTATCCCAATTTGCATGGTCATCTGGTTTTCCAAAGTATTCTGTCATTATTACCCGAAAAAGATCGATCTTTTGGTGATGTGTGGGATATTGTTACCTATAATAAGGAGGTATTTTTTCGGACCAATTCAAAAATCATAAGATTTACCGGTAAAAATGCGGTGATTTACCCTGCTGGTAATGAATGGACCTACATGGGCAATTGTGAAAACAAACTTTATGCGCATGATTTTGTCAACGGACTGCTGGTATTTCGTAATGAATGTTGGCAACCCGTTTGTACCAATAACAAAATAAATGATAACGACCCTGTAACTGGTATAACATTTAACGGGAGCCAAATATTAATTTCCACATTAAAAAGTGGAGTATACTCACTAAACAGCTCGTCGCTAACCCCTCTTTCAACAGGTACCCTAAAAAATATAGCGGCTCAAAGGATTTACCATACCATATCGCTGCAAGGCGGTAATTTGGTGTTCGGGACTAGTAATGCCGGAGTATTTATTACAGACTCCACTGGTAAACTCATACAACAATTTTCAAGAAAAGAGGGACTGCAGCAAAATAATGTACTCTGTATTTTCTCAGACAAACAGCAAAACTTATGGGTAGGGCTGGACAATGGAATAGCTTGCATTGCCTATAACAGCGCGATCAAACATATCTCTCCAAACAATCAGGAAAATGCCGGCTATGCTGCTGTTTTACATCACGATAAATTATATATAGGTACTTCCGGAGGTGTTTACAGCACTCCCGTCTTAAAAGCTACAGATATCAGCTTCAGCACCGCTCCTTTTGATGAAGTAATAAATACGGCTGGACAAACCTGGAATCTAACTGAAATAAATGGACGACTACTTTTAGGTCATCACGAAGGAGCATTTGAAATTGAAAATAACCTAGCATTACCTATTGCCTCCGGTGTTGGGTACTGGAATTTCATTCCTACCTCCTCTATTTTTCCGTCTAGAACCATCATCGCAGGTAACTATAAAGGCCTGAAAACCATACGATTTGATGAGAACCAATTTACTGCAGACAAAGAAATTGATGGATTTAACGAGTCTTCTCGCTTTCTTGCTGTGGATGAAAAACAAGATTACTGGGTTTCACACCCATATCATGGTGTTTATCGCCTGTTCAAAAAATCGGACAGCAGTTATGATGCACATTCTTATGGTGTAAAAAAAGGCTTGCCTCAGTTATTGAACAATCATATCTACAAAATCAAAAATCGAATTCTCGCTGCCACAGAAAACGGAGTATATGCGTACCGCTCCGACAAAGACCTGTTTGAACCCGAAACTGAAATTAATAAACTATTGGGGAACATAAGTGTGAGAGTTATGAAAGAAGATACCGAAGGAAATATCTGGTTTATTCATGAAAAATGTCCGGGTGTCATAGATTTTACAGAACCCAAACCTCGTGTAATTTATGTAACCGAACTCAACAATAAAATGGTGAGTGGTTTTGAGTGTATTTATGCCGTAGATAAAAACAATATTTTTCTGGGAAGCGAAAAAGGGTTTTTTCACCTCAATTACGATAAATACAGAAAAAACCGTCAACCACTTGTAGTGCATATAAATTCAGTCAGTATGCACAATCAACGCGACAGCATTTTGTTTGATGGATATTATTCATCAATGACAAGTAGACAAAGTCAACCCGAATCAGCTTTTTTTTCCATTCCATATTCCTGGAACAGTATCGTATTCAGTTTTGCTGCTATGCAATACCAAAACAGCGAAAACATAGAATACGCCTACCGTTTAAAGGGGATGGATTCTTCATGGTCTGAATGGACTTCAAAAACGGAGAAGGAATTCAGTAATCTGGCGCCTGGCAAGTATATTTTTGAAGTAAAAGCACGCAACAACCTGGGTGGAGAATCTGCTACAACTACTTACACCTTTACCATCTTAACCCCCTGGTACAGATCCACCCCTATTTATCTTGTCTATTTTCTATCCATTCTGGGAATGATGTATATGATTTATTATCGGCAACGGAAAAAATTAAAACTCCAGCAAATTGCTCACGAAGTGGAACAAAAACGAATTCAATATCTCCATCAACTGGAAATGAACAAAACTGAATCTGAACTGATATCCTTGAGAAATGAAAAATTACAAGGCGAAGTGGATTTTAAAAATTCGGAACTGGCCATGTCTGCGATGCATCTGGTACAAAAAGGAGAGTTGATGACTAAATTGAAAAATGAACTCAACGCCATCCTGAAAACAGTAGACAACGAAAAGACTATTGCCGAAATAAAAAAACTTATCAAGGTATTGGGTGAGGATAATCGTATGGATCAGGACTGGGAACATTTTGCACAGCATTTCGATAAAGTGCACAGTGATTTCCTCACCGCACTCAAAGAAAAGCATGAAAACCTAACCCCTAATGAACTAAAACTCAGCACTTACCTGCGCATGAATCTCTCCTCTAAAGAAATTGCCCAACTCATGAATGTGTCTTTACGAGGTGTAGAAATCAGCCGCTACCGGCTACGTAAAAAACTAGGCATTTCCACCGAAATCAGTTTGTTTGATTATCTGATGGGCATTTCTGTAGCTCAAAAAAATGAGCAGGGGTAATATGATTATTGACATTAATTAATGTGATTTCTATTTAAACCAATAATCTTATCACTGTCTAATTTAATGAAATACTTGATGATGAATAACCAAAACTTTTTTTTCTTTTCATTCTTATTTTGTATTTCTTTCTCCTTGTCAGCTCTTGCACAAGGTACCTATACGGGAACCGGTTCCGTTACCCAAGGATTAGGCACTACGACTATTTCTAATTTATTTCCCGGATGCACGGGCTCTCGGATTTCGGCAATGGGAACGATTCGTTCTTCAGACAACAAAACTTGGGTGCTGCCAGCCGATAATCTTTTTTCAACAGCTTCAAAATTACCAGACCTCTACAATCAATGCACCGGAGTAAAACCGGCTAACTTATCAGCAGTAAATCTTGCGAGCGTGCCTGTAAAAGTTATTGATAACACCGGCGATACCATCACTGCCTATTTATTAGGCGACAATTATTTTGAGCTATACATCAATGGAGTGTTGATTGGTGTAGATCCTGTACCATACACTCCCTTTAATTCCTGTGTTATAAAATTTAAAGTAAAATACCCTTATACCATTGCCGTTAAATTGATTGACTGGGAAGAAAATTTAGGTTTGGGCAGTGAAAACAACAACGGCAACCTGTACCATGCCGGTGATGGGGGTTTCATTATGCAATGCAGCGATGGAACCATAACCGACTCCACCTGGAAAGCACAAACTTATTATATTTCACCTATAGAGAATTTAAGTACAGTCATTGAACTGCCCGACGGCACCAGATCTTCAGCAACCGCAAACACTACTCCATCCTGCAATGCCAATTGTTACGGCATTCATTATGACGTTCCTGCCAATTGGCAAAGTGCTGCATATTCAGACAGTCTATGGCCGAAAGCGGCCACCTACACTCCCGCAACCGTTGGCGTAAACTGGCCCGCCTATATGAATGTTTCGAACGCATGGAACAATGCTCAATTCATCTGGAGTTCCAACCTGATTTTGGATAACTATGTACTTGCCCGTAAAACTATTAAAGGTCCTACCTACACATTTACAGGAAATGGAAACTGGACCGTAACGAGCAACTGGCTAAATAATAAAATGCCTCCAACAAATCTACCAAACGGATCTACGATTATTATCGATCCTGTTACAGGCGGACAATGTTTTCTCAATATTTCGCAGCATATACCTTCAGAAGGATCATTGATTGTAAAGCCTGGAAAGGTTTTTCAGATGGCAGGAAATTTGATGATTCAATAATAATTGAAAGGATTATAATTGACAAAATTTCTTCAAATTCAAAAGTAAAAATTCAAAACCATTGCCATGGTTCGAACGAGTTTAGTGCATGGTTCGAGCCGATGCAACAGATTTCTTTGCGCTCTTTGCGTCCCGATAGCTATCGGGGCTTCGTGTCCTTTGCGTTTAAAATACCCCTACTAATCAAATACTCGGGCAGGAAAAACAATCATCCGCTTCACATGCGCCAATCCCTTGGCAACAAATACAAGCAACTTTAAAATAGTTCGTTTAAAAGTTTGATGTGCATAATGCTTGTCGATATATTTTGCCATTGCGCCATAAAAATGATGAGTATAAACAGCGCTTTTCAAGGGTGTGCTTTCTCCTTTTAGATGCGTAATAGTAACCTCAGGATAATAATAGTTTTTATATCCTGACTGAATTATGCGATAACTCAAATCAATATCCTCGGCATACATAAAAAACCGTTCATCAAATCCGCCTAACCGTTTTGCTAAATCTGCTGGCATCATTAGAAATGCACCACTCAACACATCAACCACATTGGTTTCATATTCGGGTAAATGTCCCATGTAGTAAGCCGAAAAAAACTGCGAATGGGGAAATAGGCGATACAATCCAAGCATCTTACCAAACGAAGCCTTGATCGTTGGAAATCCGCGCTTGCTTTCTCGAAGGTATTTTCCTTTCGGATTTATCATACGAACACCCAATCCACCAGCATCGGTATGTGCTTGCATAAACTCAATACATTTGTCCAACACCCCCTCCCCCACAATCGTATCGGGATTTAAAAACAGGATGTACTCACCCCCGCTTTTGTTTAAGCCCTGATTACAAGCTTTCGCAAATCCAAGATTGACTGTGTTTTGAATAAAATGAACGGCTGGGTATTTTTCCTTCACCAAACCGGCTATATCCTCTGTCGAATGATTATCAACCACAATCACTTCTACCTGCACGCCTAAAGATGCTTTATTAATGGAATTTAAACACTCATCCAGACATTTACCGGCATTAAAACTGACAATAATGATACTAACGGTTGGCATGTAATATTATTCACGAAGATAAACCTCAAATACGTTTGACCTATCAACTCATTTTATTAACAGATAAGTATACGAAAAAAGCACGCTTATTTGTATTTTTGAGCCCCGCACCCGTTTATTGGGCGCAATCTCTTTTTATCTTTTAAGCGAAATAATAATATGAGAAAACTTTTACTTCTTTTTTGCAGCACAGCAATTAGCATCTCATTTTCTTTTGGACAAAACAAAGAGTCAAACTCCAAGAAAAATGAATCTGTAAGAGAAGAAAAATCAACTAAATTACAAGTTGTTGATGTTGACCTTACGCCTGAAAAAAATAACAAGACTGATAAAATTAAAAATGTTACCCAAAAACCCACATACAAAAGCAACAAAGAAGCAAATCCTGAATTTAATAATAAAAATAAACCGGTTTTTAACTTCAATGCCGGTATCCCTGACAGTAGTTTTCGCATCAAATTAAAAACTCCAAGCTACAAGGAAGGTCTCACCTACCTCTGTTATCACTGGGGCAAAAACCTCAACATCGAAGATTCAGGTATGATTGACAGAGACGGTGAAGTGGTCTTTTCAGGTAACAGAAAATTACCTGGTGGCATTTATGCCATCGTTTTTCCAGGCAAACGCTTGACCTTCGATTTTTTTGTCGATAACAAAAAACAAGACATAAGCATTTATGCAGACAGTGCCAATTTGCAAAATGTACAAATCAAAGGTTCTGATGAAAACAATTTGTTTCAAGATTATCAGAAGTTTGTTGTAGAAAAAGGCTCCGTGCTTCAGGATGCACGCACTTCTTACACCATTGCCCGCACCAAATCAGATTCCGCATTTCACGAGGCGCGTTACAACGAAGCCAATACCGCACTCAACAATTATCGAGACAGCATCATGAAAAATCATTCAGAGTCCATGATGGCGTTATTTTTAAATGCCATGCGCGAACCGGAAATTCTGCATAAAAAACCGGAAACCAGAACAGACTCTATTGAAAATTACGATTATTACAAAGCTCATTTCTGGGATGGTATCACATTCAGAGATGAACGGGTATTACGTACTCCTTTCTTTTTGCCAAAACTTGAAAAATACTATAACGACATCATCATTCAAGCTGCTGACACACTGAAGAAAGACCTGGATTATAAATTATTGTTGGCAAGATCTTGTCCCGAAATGTTTAAATTTCTGCTAAACTGGTACACCGACTATTACCTCAATCCCAAATACATGGGGCATGATGCCGTTTTTGTACATCTATTCGAAAAATATCACAGCAAAGGTGTGAGCAACTGGCTCAACGAAAAACAGATGGAAACGATTACAAGACGTGCCTACATGCAAATGGCCAACCTCATTGGCGCACAGGGTGCTAATCTTGAAATGATTGATTCTACAGGTAAGCAAACAAATTTGTACGACGTAAAAGCCGATTATGTGTTGATGTGTTTTTGGGACCCATCGTGCGGTCATTGCAAAGAGGAATTACCCCGCATCGATTCTATCTATCGTGCTTCCTGGAAAAAGAAAGGAGTGAAAATTTATGCCGTGCTTAATGATCCGGATAAGAAAAAAGAATGGGTGAATTATATCAAAGAACATAAAATCGGAGATTGGTATCATGTATATCAAACTCCCGAAATGGAAAAAGCAATTACTGATGCTCAAAAGCCAAGCTACCGTCAGCTGTATGATGTAATACAAACACCAACTTTATTAATGCTTGATAAAGAAAAACGCATCATCGGTAAGCGGCTTGGATTTTTGCAGTTAAACGATATGCTGGAAGCCAGATTAAAAGCAGGCAAATAATTTTCATCCCCATTGTCAAATCTACAGAAATGACCAAACCTTTCTTATTCTTTGTATTACTGCTTAGTGTACAATTTATTTCTGCGCAAAATGTGATTCAATACGGAAAATACAATGTATCGAAAGATGAATTTCTCCGCGCTTTCAATAAAAACAAAACACAAAATTCCGAAAAGGAAAAGGCAGTGAAAGATTATGTAGAGTTATATGCCAATTTTAAATTAAAAGTCCAGGCCGCTTTGGAAATGCGTATCGATACTTCCTATCAGCAGCAAATGGATTATGAAAACTTCAGAAAACAAATTGAAGGAAACTATCTTAACGATGAAGCTACCGTAAAAAAAATGCAGGACGAAGCATTGCTGCGTAGTCAAACTGATCTTCATCTTGAACTTTATTCGGTCCCTTTTACCAAAGAAACCCCTGCAGATGATACACTAAAAAGATATCAGTCATTACAGAAATTAAAAAATGATTTCGTTTCAAACAATAACCCCATGGTGGGTGAAGGAATTACACAAAAAGACATGGGATTTATAAATGTCTTTACATTGCCATACGTATACGAGAATATGGCTTACAATCTCAGCATTGGTGAGACATCTCCTATAATTAGAAATAAAAAAGGATGGCATTTTTTTAGATTGACGGAAAAACGTAAAGCCATGGGCAAATGGCGTGTTGCTCAAATATTACTATGCTTTCCACCTGATGCAGATCAATATACAAGAGGAAAAATTCAATCTCGAGCAGATTCCATTTATAAGCTCTTGCAATCCGGATCCGAATTTTCTGCTATGGCAAGAATATTCAGTGAAGATAGACTAACTGCCAACAGTGGGGGCGAATTGTCCGAATTCAGTACTGGCAAATATGATCCGGTATTTATGCATGAAATTTCCAGTTTACAAAAAGACGGAGATCTCTCAAAACCATTTTTTACGAATCATGGCTATCATATCATCAAACGAATTGGATATACTCCGCTGCCTGACTCTTTGAGCGATGAAATGCTTCAATATGAAATCAAACAAAAACTGATGCAGGACAAAAGACTCCTTGCATCTCGTGAAGCTTTTGCCAAAGAAGTGATGAAAAAAATTGGTTATAAAGCGGTGAAAGGCCTCAATATGAATGACCTTTTTCGATATGCCGATGCTGCCTTCGAACATGCTGATAATGAAACGTACCCCGATAGCTTGCCCATAAGCAACAAAACGGTTGTACAATTTGCCAAAGGATCCAAAAAAGGAAACGACTGGCTTCGTTATGCACGCGACACAAAATCAAATCCGGAGATCTACAAAGGAGAAACCACAGAACAACTCTGGAATAACTATCAGTCTTATGCTTCAATGGAATATTATCGTGCCAATCTGGAAAACTACAATACCGATTTCGCTTTTCAAATTAAAGAATTTAAAGAGGGAAATATGCTGTTTGAAGTGATGGATAAAAAAGTTTGGTCACAAGCATCCAATGATTCAGTTGGACTTAGAAATTACTTCAATACCCATCGAGACAAATACACCTGGAATGAGAGTGTAGATGTACTCGTATTTAATTGCAATTCAGAACTTGCAGCATTAGAAGTTCAAAATAAATTAGAAAGTGGTTTATTCTGGCGCAGGGTTTTGGAAATGAAACAGGATGAGGTGCAAGGAGACAGCAGTAGATTTGAATTAAACCAGATAGGCATTTCAGCCGTATCGGGAAAAATGTCCGGCAAATTTTCTGATATTATAGTCAATCAGGATGGCACAGCAAGTTTCATGAAGTACCTCGACTTCCATTCAAAAGATGAGCCACGGAGTTTTGAGGAAGCAAAAGGGTTAGTCATTAATGATTACCAGGCCGTATTGGAGAAAAATTGGCTTGATGAATTAAAGAAGAAATATCCAATTAAAATCAATAACGCAGTCGTTCAGGAAATCATCAAACAGATAAACTAAACTTTTCCAAATAATTTTTCTACCGCTTCAAATCGATAATCAAATATTTTTTTGAGCTGCGCTTTTACAAAGATCGAATGCGCAATATCTCCCAAAAAGAACAAGGGTAATTTATAATGAACGATATCTGTCATTTCTACACCCCCATCTACCACTTTAAAATGATGCTGATGATGCCATAAACTATATGGCCCAAAACGTTGTTCGTCAACAAAATACTTTCCCTCCTCTACATGTGTAATTTCAGTCATCCAGTACATGGGTATGTTTAATACAGGTGCCACTTTGTATTCAATTATTTGACCGGCATACATTTTTTCGCCATGATGCTTGGAGATGATTTTAAAACCCAGATTGGAAGGCGTAATGGCCTGCAGATTGCGGGGATTGCTGAAAAATTCCCAGGCAACATCCAATGAAACCGGGATTTTTTGTATGGTTTTGAGAGAATAGACTTTGCTCATAAACCAACAACAATCTGAAAATCAAAAAGTTTGGTATTAAGCATTAATTATTCAAAAGTAAAAATTCAAAAAAGACCGAATAAACTACCTTTGTTAGATGAAATGGCTATTTCTCAGAAATGCAATGATCACACTGATCATATCATGTGGTTTATTTTGTATTACAATATACATCATGATGGGTTGCGCTCAGATTGGCATGCCAACCGGCGGAGCAAAAGACACCCTTCCACCCCGTTTGATTCATGTAAAACCGGAAGTCAGCGCATTAAACGTGCGTACCCAAAAATTCACCTGGGATTTTGATGAATATGTTGAGTTGCAAGATGTGAGCAATCAAATATTGATTTCACCTTTTCAAAAAAACAATCCCACAATTAGCAGCTCCCTCCGCACAATCAGTATCAAACTCAAAGACAGTTTACAACCAAATACGACCTATCTTATTCAGTTTGGAAATGCCATTAAAGATATCAATGAAGGCAATATACTAAAGGACTACAGTTATTCTTTTTCAACCGGTTCATTCATCGATTCGCTGGAAATCAAAGGTCGTGTGTTAATGGCGGAAACTGGAAAGACAGATAGCACACTGCTAATCTTGTTATATAAAAATGCACCTGATACAGCTGTTAATTCAAGAAGACCCGATTACATTGCCCGATTAAATGGAAAAGGTGAATTTAGTTTTTCGCATTTGCCTGCAGCATCCTATCAAATTTTTGCACTCAAGGATGGTGATGGAAATAAATACTACAATTCACAGTCAGAGATGTTTGCATTTTCAAACCAATCACTTAGTCCTGATGCAGATTCAATTCCCAATGTGTTATTGTTTGCTTATGCAGAAAAGAAATCTGTAAGCACCAATACCTCAATTTCTAAAGCCCCGGAAAATGGAAAAAAAGGAGAAAAGAAATACCTGCAATACAGCAGTAATTTAATTGGAGGCAGACAAAGTTTATTGAACAATCTTACATTAAGTTTCAATAACAAAATTTCTACCTTACATAAAGACTCCATCATGTTAGTCGATACCAATTATAATATATTACCCAATACTACTGCACAATTGGACAGCACTTCCAAAATAATTCAAATACAACATGCATGGAAACCCGGTGAACCATACATGCTTATACTTTCAAAATATGCAGCTTCGGATTCATTGGGGTTGTCGCTTGCGAAAAATGACACCATACGTTTTTGGGCCAAACGCACAGAGGATTACGGAAATGTATCACTTAGTTTCAAGCAAATTGATTTATCAAAACATCCTTTCCTTCAATTGGTGGAGGGTGAAACGGTAAAATATTCATTTTCCATCACAAACAAGGAATGGAAAAAAGAATTGATGGAACCGGGTGAATTTGATTTGAGGATTTTATTTGATGAAAACAACAATGGCAAATGGGATCCGGGTAGTTACAAAATAAAATTACAACCCGAAATCACTGTTTCGCTTCCCGAAAAATTACGCATCCGTGCCAATTGGGATAATGCAATGGACATTGAATAAACCGCTCTTGGTTGCATTGAATAATTGTACCTTTACTCCATGAATTTTTCTTCGGCTTTACTGGAAAATGCGGTGAATGAATTTTCGAAATTACCGGGCATAGGCAAAAAGACTGCATTGCGATTGGTATTGCATTTGCTGAAGCAGGATGAAAAGCAGGTAAATGCCTTCAGCGAAGCCATAGCACGCATGCGAAGAGAAATTAAATTCTGCCAAAACTGTCATCATATTTCCGACGGCGAGAAATGCTCCTTGTGTACCAACCCTGCCCGCAATCCAAAAATCATTTGCGTAGTAGAAAATATTCGTGATGTAATCGCTATAGAAAGCACACAGCAATTCAGTGGCTTATATCATGTACTTAACGGCATCATCTCACCGCTAGACGGCATCAGTCCCGATCAATTAAATATTGAATCACTTGTCAAAAGAGTGCAGCACGACCAAGCTCAAGAGCTCATCTTTGCATTGAATCCAAATATTCAGGGAGACACAACCATTTATTACATCAGTAAGTTGCTAAAAGATGTACACGTTAAAATCACCACGATTTCAAGAGGAATATCATTTGGAGGAGAACTTGAATATGCCGATGAAATGACCCTTGCCAAAAGCATCAGCAATCGTATTCCGGTAGAACACTATATATCTTCGCTGTAACTTTCATTTTGCTTAAACCTTTATCTGACTTATCTTTGCAACTATTATGGGGCGGATTTGTTTATTGTTCACCCCCATAAACACTCTCTTTTTGAACTAATAAACATTTGCCCCGATGCCTGCACAAAGGCTTTCTTCCGCACAGTTTATTATTCAGATTTCAAGGGTGTATGTTTTAATGATAATATTGATTCATCATTTGATTTGAATAATTATGACTAAACCCGACATTCGCAGTTTACTCAAAGAACGCATCCTCATCATCGACGGTGCGATGGGTACCATGATTCAACGACATAAATTGCAGGAGGAAAATTACCGTGGCGAACGCTTTGCCAGTTGGCATTGCGATGTGAAAGGAAACAATGATTTGCTGAGCATCACACAACCCAAGCTCATCACTTCCATTCACAAAGAATATCTGGAAGCAGGTGCTGACATCATTGAAACCAATACTTTCAGCAGTACAACGATTGCACAGGCAGATTATGACATGCAGTCATTGGCTTATGAAATGAATGTTGCAGGAGCAAAATGCGCAAAAGAAGCAGCTGATGAGTACACAAATCAAAATCCAAACAAACCTCGTTATGTGGCGGGGGCGATCGGTCCTTTGAATAAAACATTGTCGCTATCTCCCGATGTAAATAATCCCGGCTATCGTGCGGTGAGTTTTGATGAAGTAGTAGAAGCATATACCGAACAAATCAAAGGACTGGTAAATGGTGGTGTAGACATACTGCTGATCGAAACCATCTTTGATACTTTAAATGCAAAGGCTGCGATATTTGCGATCAAGCAATTTTTTCAAAAAAATAATCTGCCCGAATTACCCATCATGATCAGTGGTACCATTACAGATGCGAGTGGTAGAACATTAAGCGGACAAACATTGGAAGCTTTTTATATCTCGGTCATGCATGCGCGTCCATTGAGTGTGGGATTAAATTGTGCATTGGGTGCACGCGAAATGCGGGCTCACATTGAAGAGCTTTCCGGCATTGCCAATTGTTTTACCTCTGCTTACCCCAATGCCGGATTACCCAATGCTTTTGGAGAGTACGATGAGCAGCCTTCCGATACAGCGCATATCATTGAAGAATGGGCGAAGGAAGGATTTTTAAATATAGTTGGTGGCTGTTGCGGAACCACACCCGACCATATCAAGCATATTGCAGAGGCGGTGAAAAGTTTTAAACCGCGTCAGGTACCTGCACTTGAATCTGTTTCCTAAATTTATTTCTGACATTACCATGAGCACTATAAAACCATATATGCGATTAAGTGGACTTGAGCCACTGATCATTCGTCCCGAAACCAATTTTGTGAATGTGGGCGAACGTACCAATGTAACCGGCAGTAAAAAATTTGCCCGACTCATTCGTGAAGGCCAATATGAAGAGGCATTATCGGTTGCTCGCCAGCAAGTGGAGAGTGGCGCTCAGGTGTTGGATGTGAATATGGACGATGCTTTGCTGGACGGGGTTTCGGCAATGACTACTTTTTTGAATTTACTGCAATCGGAGCCGGATATTGCCCGCATACCCATCATGATTGACAGCAGTAAGTTTGAAATCATAGAAGCCGGATTGAAATGTGTACAGGGAAAATGTATTGTGAATTCCATCTCACTCAAGGAGGGAGAAGAAAAATTTATTGAGCAGGCTTATATCTGTAAAAACTTTGGTGCCGCTGTCATTGTAATGGCATTTGATGAAATAGGACAGGCAGACACCAAAGAAAGAAAAGTATCCATTTGTACACGTGCATACAAGATACTGACCCAACAAGTTGGCTATGACCCTCAGGACATCATCTTTGATCCCAATATATTTGCCATAGCTACCGGTATTGAAGCACATAACAATTATGCGGTAGATTTTATTGAAGCTACACACGTAATCAAAAAAACTCTTCCCCTTGCCAAAGTCAGCGGTGGTGTAAGTAATGTATCTTTTTCATTTCGTGGAAATGATCATGTACGCGAAGCCATACACAGCGTTTTTCTCTATCATGCCATTCGTGCAGGAATGGATATGGGCATTGTAAATGCAGGGCAACTTGTTATTTACGATGACATTGAACCTACCCTCAAAAAACTTTGTGAAGATGTAATCCTTAACATTGATAACGACGAAAATGGCGCCACGGAAAAACTCATTGCCTTTGCCGAAACGGTGAAAGCAAAAGGAAAGGAAACGGTTAAAGATGAAAGCTGGCGACAAAATTCAGTTCAAAAGCGAATAGAGCATGCTTTGATACATGGTATCACTGAATACATAGATACCGATACGGAAGAAGCGAGATTACAATATCCAAGGCCACTCGATGTGATTGAGGGACCATTGATGGATGGTATGAATGTGGTGGGTGATTTGTTTGGTGCCGGTAAAATGTTTTTACCGCAGGTGGTTAAAAGTGCTCGTGTAATGAAACGCGCAGTGGCTGTTTTAACACCATATATTGAACAAGAGAAAGCAGAGAAAGCCAATGCAGGAAGTGAAAGCGGTCCGGCTAAAATTTTATTGGCAACCGTTAAAGGAGATGTGCACGATATCGGTAAAAATATTGTGGGTGTGGTATTGGGATGCAACGGATATGAAATCATCGACTTGGGTGTAATGGTACCGGCAGATAAAATATTATCTGAAGCCATTAAGCACAATGTTTCCATCATCGGACTCAGCGGACTCATTACCCCTTCGCTGGATGAGATGGTACATATAGCCCGCGAAATGAAACGTCAAAATTTCAATATTCCATTATTGATTGGCGGTGCAACGACCAGCAGAATGCATACAGCAGTTAAAATTGCTCCAGAATATGGTGAAGGCGTGGTGCATGTACTGGATGCATCTCGCAGTGTAACCGTTGCCGGTAGTTTATTGCAGAAAGAACAAAAACAAGTTTTTCTGTCAGACTTACAAAATGAATATGAAAAACTGCAACAGGACTTTGGATCACGTAAATCACACAAACAATACCTTTCTTTTGCTGATACACAAAAAAATAATGCAACATTAGATTGGGATAATACAAGTATACCCAAACCAAGCTTTACAGGCGCACAAGTTGTTGAGGGCGTGACTTTGGAAATGCTGGTTCCTTACATAGACTGGCAACCGTTTTTCATTGCCTGGGAAATGCATGGAAAATTCCCGGCCATTTTACAGGATGAAATCATTGGTAAAGAAGCCACTAAATTATTTGAAGATGCGCAGGCATTGTTAAAAGAGATCGTTTCAAATAAATGGTTGAATCCACGAGGCGTCATCGGTTTTTGGGAAGCAAATAAATTAGCCCCTGATACGATTCAGTTAAATCATAAAGACAAAAATATCAACCTTGAGTTTTTGCGTCAGCAAATAAAAAAAGCAGAAGGACAACCCAATCTTTCATTGGCGGATTTCATCCATCCCCATCAAACAGATTATTTGGGTGCATTTTCTGTAACGATTGAAGGCGTTGATAAAAAGGTTAAAGAATTTGAAGCGAATCTGGATGACTACAACAAAATCATGTTGCAAGCCCTGGCTGATCGTTTGGCAGAGGCGTTCGCAGAATATTTACATGAACAGGTGCGTAAAAAATCATGGGGATATGCGCCACAGGAAACATTGAACAACGAAGCATTGATTGCTGAGAAATATCAGGGTATTCGTCCGGCTCCGGGCTATCCGGCATGTCCCGACCATACCGAAAAATACAAGCTGTTTGAATTACTTGGGGGTGAACAAAATACCGGCATCACATTAACCGAATCATTGGCCATGTATCCGGCCTCATCTGTTTGTGGCTGGTACTTTGCACATCCAGAGAGTAAATATTTTGGCGTGGGTAAAATTGAAAAGGATCAGCTTGAAGATTATGCCCGTCGAAAAAATATGCCTTTAGCTGAAGCAGAAAAATGGTTGCGTCCTATTTTGGAATAACTTTATGCCATGCGTATTATTTCTTACAATGTAAATGGCATTCGTGCCGCCATCAAGAAAGGATTTATTGACTGGTTAAAAACCGATCCGGCAGATATCATTTGTTTACAGGAAACCAAAGCGCACCAGGGAGATGTGCCGGTAGCGGAAATTGAAAAACTCGGCTATGAACATCATTGGTTCAGTGCCAATAAAAAAGGATACAGCGGAGTAGCTATCTTCACTAAGCTAAAACCTACGAAAGTAAAAAAAGGAAATGGTCATCCCGAAAGTGATTTCGAGGGCCGTGTCATTGAAATTGAGTTTGGTGACATCAAACTCATCAATGCCTATTTTCCATCAGGTACTTCGGGCGAGGAAAGACAATCCTTTAAATATATTTGGTTGGATGAATTTTATGAGTACCTAAAGAAAGAAAAAAAGAAACACCCCAAGTTGATTTTGTGCGGTGATTACAATATTGCTCATGAGGAAATAGATATTCATGATCCTAAAGGAAACAAAAATTCTACCGGATTCCTGCCGGAAGAAAGAGCATGGATGACAAAATTCCTGGCTTCGGGTTGGGTAGACACCTTCAGATATTTTCATCCCGAACCCCATCGTTATAGCTGGTGGAGCCAGCGTTTCCCAAGTGTAAGACTCAATAACAAAGGATGGCGCATCGATTATTTTTGCGTAACAAAAGAATTGGAAAAACAGCTTACAAATGCTGAAATATACCCTGATGTAAAACACAGCGACCATTGTCCGGTGTATCTCGAAATCAAAACAAAATAAGGCATGTACATTTATAATGTCACAATTAAAGTATCAGATTCCATTAAATCCGATTGGCTAATCTGGTTGAAAGAAGAACATATTCCCGATGTCATGGGAACAAGCTGTTTTGAATCATCCAATGTGTTACGTTTGAGAGAAGTAGATGATACAGAAGGTCCTACCTACATTGTGCAATACACTTGCAAAAACAAGGAAAATTACGACCGATATATCAACCATTTTGCCACAGACATGCGTAATCGATCTTATGAAAAATGGGGAAATGGCTTTATTGCCTTTCGCACTTTGCTTGAACAGATACCCTAAATGTGCAAAAGTAAAAATGCTCCCTAATCCTGATTCCTATTCTTTTCGTACAGTCTCAAACCCTTATTGGTAAAGGTTTTCGGCTGTAATTCAATGTCAGTAACGGTTTCAGCGAACTAATCAGCAGGTTGGATATTTTGCAGAATTACCGGAAAATCTTCCGCAACCCTCATTCCTATTGAATTTTAGCTTGTTGATATGTGCATAAATATTTTTTTGCCAAGTGAAAAAACCTTCTAAATTTGTTGCACTTTAAACCATTCAAATAACCCATTATGAACAAAGCAGAATTAATCGCTAAGATTGCTGATGATGCCGGCATCACTAAAACTCAGGCAAATGCTACCGTTGATTCTTTCATCGAAGCAGTTACAAAAACATTGAAGAGTGGTAACAAACTGACTTTGGTTGGTTTCGGAACTTTCTCTGTTTCTAAGAGAGCTGCTCGTACAGGTCGCAATCCTAAGACTGGTGCTACCATCAAGATCAAAGCGAAAAAAGTTGCACGCTTTAAGGCAGGTAAAGAACTGTCTTCTAAGATCTAATGTTTAAAAGACATTCATGGAGGCCGAAACCTTTGGTAACGGCCTCTTTTTTTGAACTTACTTACTAAACCTTTCAATATACATTTCATTATGGGACGCGGAGATATCAGAACAAAAAAAGGAAAAACATTTGCCGGAAGTTTTGGCAAAAGCAGACCAGCCAAAAAGAAAGTGGCTAAGAAAGCAGCAGCCAAAAAATAATTTCCGCTGTCGCATCGCCTTAAAAGGAATCCTATTGAGGGTTCCTTTTTTTATTTATTTTGAAACTATAAAAGTTTTCAAAATCATTTTGTAGCCTCGTCAGGAATCGAACATACTAAATATATTATCAAACTAACTTTACCCTATTTCTCCCTTAAATCATTATCTGTATTATGTTACAAGGAAAAAAACAGTTAAAATAAATAAAGAGAAAAAAACGTAAACTGTACCCCAAACTGTACCCCATTAACTACCTTTGTACTGTTTAAAATCAAACAGAATGAAAATCTCTTTTTATTTAAAAAGGCCAAATGCTCAAAAAGAAACTTGTATTTATGCAAGTATAAGTTACGGAGGTTATAGATTGAAGTATTATCTATCTGAGTACATAAACCCAAAATTTTGGAACAAAGAAACACAGAGGGCAAAACAAACAAACTTATTTCCACAATACCCAGAGTTTAACCATAGACTAACTAATTTAACCAACACCATTTCAGATGTTCATTTAAAGTACACGAATGACCAAAAGGGGAAATATCCAACTCCAGACGAATTTAAAACCCTTTTAGACCAATGTTTTAATAAAATACCCAAAACCAATAACCAAAGTTTTTTAGAGTTTTTTAAGGAGATTATTGAGTTATCAGTTAAAGGAGTTCGTATTCATTCTTCAGAGGGGAAACACTATAAAAAAAATACAATAAAAAACTATACAAGTACATACAACCACTTAATAAAGTTTGAAAAGTTCCGAAAAAAGAAAATTTTATTTAAAGATATAGATTTAAAATTTCACGCTGATTTTACCTTGTATCTGACAACTGAAATAAATCTAATGAGAAACAGTATAGGGAAATACTTTAAAACTATTAAAACAGTTTTGAGTGAGGCAGTAGATAGAGGTATTGAAATCAATCCTCAATCAATGAGTAAAAAGTTTAGGGCAATAAGTGAAAATTCTGTAAGTATTGCTCTGGACGAAAAACACTTGTACGAACTTGAAAAATTAGATTTTACTGATAATGAAACTCTGGCAAGTGTGAGAGATTTATTTATAATTGGTTGTAGAACTGGCGCAAGGGTATCAGATTGGAATAAAATAACCTCCGAACAGATAGAAACAGGTTTAATTGAATATACCCAGACAAAAACAGATTCTATAGTTTCCGTTCCTATACACGACCAAGTATTTTCAATATTAAAAAAGAGAGGGGGAAATTTGCCACATAAAATTAGTGACCAAAAAATTAACCTGTACTTAAAAGAAATCGGAAAACAAATTACCGACTTAAATAAAACCGTCAATATTTCTAAATTCAAAGGGGGTAAAGAAATCACAGAGAATAAAAAAATGTATGAGTTAATAACTACTCATACTGCCCGAAGAACATTTGCCACTATTGAATATAGAGCCGGTACTGATCCTCTAACTATAATGGCTATTACAGGGCATACAACTGAAAAAATGTTATTGAAATACATTAAGGTATCTTCGAGAGAACACGCTAAAAGATTGAAAAGTAATTGGGAGGAAAGGAAAAGAAATTACTTAAAGGCCGTTTAAAATACAATCATATTGTTTTCGAATAATCAACATTATCAACTCTTATTCAATTTTCTATTATTAAGAAATTGTTAACTTACTTTTCTTAACGGAATTTTCTTCCATTTTCTTCCATGTAATAATAGGGACAAAAAACACCCTATTTAAAATGGAAAATATCATACTCTCTCCCGTACCAATGGAGGAACTGAAAACGGAAATCTCGGAGGCCGTTTTAAAACAACTCTCCCCAATAATCAATTCTTTAACCCCGAAACAACCTGTAACAGAGTTATTAACTCGAAAAGAGGTTGCCAAACTTTATGGGGTATCTCTCCCAACTATTTTAGACTGGACTAAAACCGGCAAAATAATCGGTTATCGTATTGCCTCACGAGTTAGGTACAAACGTTCTGAAATAGAAAAATCATTATCTCAAATTAAAACAAAATAAAAATGCAGTATAAAACAATATTCTATTCATTAAATATGGCTACAGGGTATTACACAAAGTCTGATACTCAACCCGAAAGAATACCATTTATGAGAATGCCCTATGAATTAAGGGTTGCAAAAACTCAAAAGGAAAATATTAAATCAAATGCAACCGAGTTAATAATGAGTAGAGAAATGACAAAAACAAAGAGTTATAAATTCTTTACCGGCATTCAGAAAACTAATTTTAAAAATTGGTTTATAGGTAATGACTACGAGTTTATTAAAGGTAAAAAAGTTTTGAGTTTAATTCTATTTCAATTTTGTGAGTTTAATGAGTGTTTAACTGTTTATTATTTCTCACGATTCGATAAAGGAAGTACCGATTTAAGAATGAAGTTTGCCGAACAGACTATACCTCTACTTATTAAAAAACACCAATTCGAGTATTGATAAAATGGAGGGTAATACCTCCATTTATTTATTCATTTAGCAGTAACCCTGATCGATCACAAAACAGTATCATTTTCTAATGATTGACGGCATAAAACTATATTACCATTTAATTGATTTTGAGAAATGGAAACAATCTGTAAATATTGATTTTTTTACACTCACAGATAATTACACCGGAGAGATAAAAGAAAATCAAAGATTAATAAGAGGGAAATTTCATAAAACTATTAAATACACTGGGAAATTTGAAACATATTTTATTTCGATTAAAGAAACGACTAAATATAATTTAAAGGGGAATACCTCTAAATCTTATTTTATGGAGATAACCGGCAGTTTACATAAAAACTATTTCGGAGGTCAAAATTACTCTCCATTTAAAATTAATGATTTACTGATTGAATTATCAAAGATTGAGAGGGGGTTAAATATTTCATTTGACTTAGTCAATTTAGTAAATATTGAAATCGGAGTAAACATAAATACACATTTTGAGGTTATGCCATTTTTAAGAAATAATCTATTATCGTACAAAGGAAATTCTTTTAACGACTATATGCCGGATCGTGAGGGGTTTATTTTAGGTAAATATTGCAAACTATCTCAGTATTCAATCAAAATTTATGACAAAGGGAAACAGAATAATTTGCCTTTTAACTTAATGAGGTATGAAATACGATTTACTAAAATGGCAATAATGAAAACCAGAGGGGTTAAAAATTTAAATTCATTAAAGGCCACAGAATTAGTTTGTAATTTAATCTCACTGTTAATTAATTCGTGGGATAATGTTTTAATTTATGACAACTCAATAAATATAAAAGATAGGAAAATAAAACCTAAACACCGGAGAATAATGATTAAAGGCAATAACCCGAAGTTTTGGGAACAATTAAAAGAAAAGAATAAAAGAGAGTTTAATTATCAAAGAAATGTATTTAAACAATTAGTAAAAAAATATGGCAGTAATCTACACGATCAAATAAAAGAATTAATAAAAAAGGAATGGGAATTACTCACAAATAATTGTACAAATTTACCGGCAGTTAATACGAATAATATGTACAAATTTACCGAGTGTGAGGTTTGATTTATTGTACAAATTTACAGTTTAGATAAAGGGTAAGAATGAACACAAATTGATAATAACAATAAAATACAATAGTATGCCATTTAAAAAAGGACAAAGTGGAAATATAAAAGGTCGTACAAGGGGAACACCAAACAAAGTAACTAAACATTTGAGAGAGAGTATTACTTCATTTTTAGAAAACAATTTTGAGAAAATAGAAAACGACTTTGAATTATTACCTCCGAGAGATAGGATAAAGTTTTATTGTGACTTACTTCAATATGGGTTACCTAAACTTCAAACTATACAAATGGAAACAGATTTTGAGCATTTAACCGAATTGCAATTAGATCAAATCATTAATGAATTAAAAAATAGTGTGAGTGAATAGAAATGATAAAATAAAACTATTACAGGGCATTAGAGAGGGTAAATTATCTAAGAGAGTTTTATTACCTCCCAAAACCTATGTATTTACAGAACACAAAGGAGAGGCCACTCAATATGAAATGGAGGGTAAAATATACTCCCAAACCGATTATGAGAGTTTTTGTAAAGAGGTCGAAAATGAGAATAGAGTTTTAAAATCTCTGAACACTGGCAGTGAGGGAAATTTAGTAATTACAATCGCCTATGTAAAAGGCAAAACTATCCTGTAAAAACGAAGTAAATCGTAAGTAACTGCCCCCATACAGTACCCCAATAAATTCAAATAATTGATTTTCAATACTTTATATCGATATTTGTAGCCTCGTCAGGAATCGAACCTGAATCTGGAGCTTCGGAAACTCTTATACTATCCATTGTACTACGAGGCCAATAATTCAATTAACTCTGGAGCTTCGTCCCGAGATTTACTCGGGATTATACTATCCCTGCCTAACGGCAGGCAGGCATTGTACTACGAGGCCAATAATTCAATTAACTCTGGAGCTTCGTCCCGAGATTTACTCGGGATTATACTATCCCTGCCTAACGGCAGGCAGGCATTGTACTACGAGGCCAATAATTCAATTAACTCTGGAGCTTCGTCCCGAGATTTACTCGGGATTATACTATCCCTGCCTAACGGCAGGCAGGCATTGTACTACGAGGCCAATAATTCAATTAACTCTGGAGCTTCGTCCCGAGATTT
>CAZXSR010000019.1:0-44517 GCA_964643315.1 uncultured Ferruginibacter sp. | reverse complement strand
AATTTAATACCACTTACATCTTCTATTCCTTGGCAAATGTTCCTCAAAACGAAATTCATCTATTTTTAAAGAACCCAAATCCATCCACCGCAATGAAGTGGTACCGGCCTTTGTAACGAATGCCTTAAACAATCTTAAAGCCACAGGAGTAATGTCCTCTGTTGTGCAAATATACCGATCGTCATCATCCATAAATGGGTCTATTTGCCAATCAACCTTCGCTTTTACAGTATCTATTTGCCAGATGTCCAAGTCCAGCGGATCTCCCTCATTCAAACAAAAAGGAAAAAAGGTAGAATAATCACTTAGGTCCTGGTTGTTGGCAAATATTGCCTTGGTTCTTGAACGTGTTGTTTGTAATCCAAAATTCAAAATAAAATCTCTGTTCTCCGGTTTCGAAAGATGGAATACAAATTTGCGAGGTTTAATACGTTCTGAAAAAACCACTTCTCGAATTGAGCGAAGGTCTTGGTCTTCAAGAAACGGGTTTTTATTTTGAATGTTCTTAAATTTTTGAAATGACTGTTGTAGCTGAATCTTACGAATTCTTCTTTTTTTATGATCTCGTAATATGTGATGAATGCTTATGTTGTCTATTTCTTTTATAAATGCCGGATTGTGTTGTTCTTTATTCATAACAGTTTGTTTAAATGGTGAAAAAAATAAAATCGGCAAGGCAAATGAATAATCGCCTCTTTTTTTGTGTTTGTTATTGCGAATTACACAAAAAACGCCTGTCCTAAGCAAAGAGCTTTTAATACTTCTTCCTGATTTACAGAAATAAGTCATTGAGCGAAAATTTCGCCAGAGAAAATGAATGGGGGAGAATTAAATTACAAGACAAGGATGCGCCTTTGCGCTGCAATTTTCTGATATTGTAAAACAAACCAGAAAAAAAGGGGGCCTAATAAAAAATAATCTTTCATGATTTTTATTGAACTGCCAAAAGTTCTTTCAACGCTTGTATTTGATACCCAAACTCCTGATGATGTTTTTCAAATTCAGGAGATGTTTTGATAATCCACAGAAAACCTACAACATGCCCCAATGGTGCCGCCTGCAAAAAAACAGGATTTTGATACTTGCCATATATAAACAGCGGAACGGAATATATGAGGAGCGCCAGAATCACGAAAATACCAGTCTTTGAAAAAAGGAATCTGAATACTCTTGTCAAAAACAGAATCACGTTCAAATCACTCCTTGTTGATTTTTCATAATTCCTGAAAATATCAATCTTTGTTTCAAATGCATTCATAAGAGTCGGTTTGGATAAAAGAAAGGATATGCAAATCTAAGGTGCGATTGTACTTTTTGCAAACGTGGGAGAAAAATTCACGGCATTTAAACAAAACGATAACAATTCCGGCAAAATCTGTTGCCTGATGATTGAATAGTTCAAAAAATCATTTTAGTTCTTTATTGCTTAGGGATATCAATACTTGTCAGTGAACTTTTTCGCCGTCTATATATGTTGCCATTACTTTTGTTTTCAAGATATCTTCGGGTTTACAGTGCATCAAGTCGGTATTGAGGATAATAAAATCTGCACATTTGCCTGCTTCCAGGCTTCCTTTTTTTCCTTCTTCAAATGCCGCTTTTGCTGCCCAGATGGTCATGCCACGAATGGCTTCTTCTCTGCTTAAGGCATTCTCCATTTGAAAACCATTGACGGGAAATCCTTTTGCATCTTTTCTTACGACTGCCGCCAAAAACGTTTTGAACGGACTGATATATTCTACCGGAAAATCTGTACCCAATGGCAACCAACCATTCTGTTTCATCAAAGCTTTGTACGCATAGGCATCTTGGATGCGCTCTTTTCCCAAACGATCCTCTGCCCAATACATATCGCTGGTAGCATGTGTGGGTTGTACAGATGGAATGATGTTGTGATCTCCAAAAAAATGTTGATCATTTGCATTAACCACTTGTGCATGCTCTATTCGCCAGCGTTTGTTGTTTTTTTTATTCAATACATTTGCATAAATACTCAATATGATTCTGTTGCCACTGTCACCAATCGCGTGGGTACACATTTGAAATTCGGTTGCAGATAATTTTTTAGCAGCATCTTCAAAGTGCTTTTTTTCGCTGAGTAAAAATCCTTTCCAGCCGGATCTGTCAGAATAATCATGCAATAAACAAGCGCCACGAGATCCAAGGGCGCCGTCGGCGTATAATTTAAATCCACTAACACGAAGTTTGTCTGTAACATAAGGACCTTTTTGTATCCATCTGTCATAGTAGGAGGCGCTATCAGATAAATAAGCAACCAGTTTCATTTTCAGTCGACCTGCTTTTTGCTCTTTGTCAACCATTTCCACCGTATGTTCGCTTACACCACAATCGTGTACACCGGTAAGACCCTCTGAAAAACATTGGTGTTGTAATTCATTAAAATATTTTTTTGCGAGTGTATCTGAAATTGCAGGTATGACTTTTTCTACAACACTCATTGCATTATCAATCAATATTCCGGTAAGTTGATTGTTTTTTATTTCAAAGCTGCCACCTTCTATACTTGATTGATTGTTTATTCCGGCGAGGTTCAGTGCGGTTTGATTCGCAAGTGCAGCATGTCCGTCAATACGTTTTAAGAAAACAGGCCGATTGGGAAAAATAGAATCCAGTAATTTTTTGTCGGGGAAGTTTTTTACTGCCCAGTCATTTTGATCCCAGCCACGTCCATACAGCCATTGCATAGGAGCCGTTTTGCTGTATTGAACCATTTTTTCAACGACTTCTTCAAAAGACGAAGTGCCCACAAGGTCACATTTCCAGCTATCTGTAGCAAAGCCGGTAAAGTGACAATGCGCATCAATAAATCCGGGAAAAACAAATTGTCCTTTCGCATCTAGATTGCTGTCTGCCTGATAATTATTTTTGATGTAATCATTGGTTCCGGTAGCGATAATTTTTCCGTCTTTGATAGCCATTGCCTCAGCGGAGGAGAAGGAGCTGTCAACCGTGTAAATATGCGCATTGTAAAGAATTAGCGAGGCATATTTTTTTTGACTGCATGAAATGAGCAAAGCAATCACAGAGAACAAAACCAATTTTCTTACCATGATCTTTTTTTAAAAAATAAAAGTATAATTTATATGTCAAATAGACCAAAATACTTGTTTACATGAATATGGAATATAGCCCTTGAAATGCCTCTTTAAAACCTGAAATTGAAAAAAGCAATGAAGAAAACAATCCGGACAAAAACTCAGTTAATGATAAATAGGAAAACCTACTTACTTTTGCCTGCTTCTATTTAATTTAGCGCAACAAACCTTCAACTATGCTTCCAAAATTCAAAAGAGTACTTTTAAAATTATCCGGCGAAGCCCTAATGGGCGACAAAACTTTTGGCCTTGACCCTCAGGTGATTGGCCAATACGCACAAGATATTAAAGAGGTTGTAGACCTTGGGGTTCAGGTTGCCATTGTCATTGGCGGAGGTAATATTTATCGCGGTATGAATGAAGCCGAGACCGGCATTGAGCGTGCTCAGGGCGATTATATGGGAATGCTTGCAACAGTAATCAATGGCATGGCTGTGCAAAGCGGACTCGAAAAAGCAGGGGTTTATACCCGATTGCAAAGCGCCATCAATATGGAACAAATTGCCGAACCATACATTAGAAGACGCGCTATCCGTCATCTCGAAAAAGGTCGGGTGGTAATTTTTGGTGCAGGTACAGGTAATCCCTATTTTACTACCGATACAGCCGGATCTTTAAGGGCGATTGAAATTAAGGCCGATGTAATCTTAAAAGGAACTCGTGTAGACGGAATCTATACAGCTGATCCAGAAAAAGATCCAACAGCCACAAAATATAAACAAATCGGATTTCAGGATTGCATCTCCAAGAAATTGAATGTCATGGATATGACGGCATTTACCTTGTGCATGGAAAACAATTTACCCATCATCGTTTTCAATATGAACCAACCCGGCAATTTAATGCGATTAATAACGGGAGAACAAGTAGGAACGCTGGTGAAGTGAGGACAAACAATTTCTGTCTAGGTTTTGCTGATTAAATCATCCTGCATTTATTCAGTTTATCTTGGATGATTATTTATATTTCAAACATTCAATTCTTCTTGCGGATCCCAAAGAAGTTCTGAAAATCTTTCCACCGCATCATTCTTTACAACAACCCCTTCTTTTTCCAGTAATTCCTGCATCATCGTTGGAGTAGGAAAATGATGTTTGCCGGTAAGCATGCCGTTCCTGTTTACAACTCTTTGGGCCGGCACTTTCGGACTGGCACCATGTGAGGCATTCATGGCCCACCCAACCATACGGGCGCTCATGCGAGAGCCCAAATAACCGGCGATTGCACCATAAGTCGTTACCCTGCCCTTTGGGACTTGTCTAACGACCTCAAACACATCCTCAAAAAAAGAATAGTCTTTTTTTGCAGAAGATATTTTATTTCCAATTTTTCTATCCAAACTTCCCAAAGCGATACTATTTAATTTCCGAATTTTTATTTGCTAAATTGATTAATGACGATCTTTTGGGCTCTGGAACAGATTCGTAGTTATACGGACAATGTTTGCAACCATTGCCACAACAAAATCCTTTTTTGATATGATATTTTTCCGTGAAGACCAGCATTCCGTGTTCATTGTAGTAAAAATCTTCTCCCTCTTTTAGTGGCTCACTCATGATTCAATTTGCTTTTCTGTTTGTTTCAATAATTCCTGTAATGCTTCGTCACGATCTGTGATTTTTTCGGGCAAAGAAAACACCAAATAGTGAATACGGTTGCTTTGGGCAATATCCAGCGATTCGTAGTGTGTTTTTATGAGCAGTGTTGAATCTATTTTCGTTTGAGCATATACGTTATCACATTGCTCGTGAATGTTTAAACCATACATTTCGGCTACCTGCATAGTAAACTTATATAAATCCGGTGAATCTGTTTTAAGGTGAATGCGCCCTCCGTTTTTCAATACTTTTTGATACAGTCTTAAAAACCTTGGATGCGTCAATCTTTTTTTTGCACGGGAAGTCCGCAATTGAGGATCGGGAAAAGTGATCCAAATTTCGTCTATTTCTCCGAGTGCAAAATAATCTGTAAGCATTTCAATTTGCGTACGTAAAAAGAAAGCATTGGGTAAAGGTTTTTCAAGCGCTTTTTTAGCACCCAAATACATTCTGTTTCCTTTTACATCCACTCCAATAAAATTTCGATTAGGAAACATTTCGGCCAAACCAATGGTGTATTCTCCTCTACCGCAGGCAAGTTCTAGCGTGACAGGATTGTTATTTGAAAAAACACCGTGCCAGCGACCCGCCATTTCTTTGGGATATTCCAGTACGTTTGAAAACGACCTGATCTGGTTGAATCGAAGCAATTTTTTCTGTCCCATGAAAAACAAAGATAACGCAGTTCAATTTTATTTTCTGATTACTTACATCCTTCCAAAAAATCCTTGATTCCCTGAACGACTTTTGCTACCAGTAGTTTTCGGAATGATGGATCCAGTATTTTCATCTCCTCTTCCGGATTGCTTAAAAACAAGGTTTCTATCAGCGCATTCGGATATTCGGTAGGACCATTCAGCATAAAATTAAACGCCCCGTTGTTGCCATACTCTTTTAGTCCGGTTTCCAGTAATCGTTTATAAATCGCATTGCCAAATGGCTTAAACCCTTCGTATCGATAAAATACGGAAGTGCCCGAAACCCGTATGGGGTCGGAAGATGAATTGAGATGAAAGCTGATGAGTAAATCCGGAGTATTGTCGCGATACATCAATATTCTTTCTTTGTTGTCAACAAACATCTCCTTTTCCCTTGTCATCATCACCCGTGTTCCCTCTTTTTGCAATTGCTCTTTGAGTTCCATAGACAACAACAAAGCCAATTCTTTTTCAGATGAACCCGTGGGCCCTCCGGCGCCGGAGTTGCTTCCGCCATGTCCGGCATCAATTGCAATGGTCAATGCATCTAATGATAATTTAGCTGGCTGCGGTCTTATTTGAATCATCAGACTATTGCCATCATAGAATATTCGGTGTCCCCAATGTTGTTTGTGTTTTAATGAAATGATGAGTCTGAATATTCCATCGGCTATTTGTTCATACTGAACATGACTTATCTCCTTTAGTGTATCAGGAAAACTGATCCAATTGGTATTGGAAGTGGCTCCAAAAACATCAACAATAATTCTTGAAGGGTCCAATTGCTGAAAAGATTGATAGGGCAATTTCTGAAAGAGCGCCAATCTTACATATTCTTTCCCTTCTTCCGAATAAACGCGAATCTTGTCTGTGAGAGATTGCGGCGCAAAACATCCTTTTGGTTGTGGAGTTACGTATTGCTCTCCTATATAAGCAGTACGACTTGGTGCTAATGCTATTTTATAATCCGATCCCACTTTTCCAATAACTTTAAGAGGTATCATGGTGTCTAGGTATCCTATTTTTGCTCCCCCCAATCGGTCATCTCCCAACCCATACTCCAAATGCGATAATCTGCTATTGGTAACAACAACCTCGGGCCCTGTATATGCAAGAACAGAAAACACGGATTTCGATTCCTTTTCTACCAGGGACCCATCGGGGGCAATCATTTGCACTCGAAAGGGTTTTTTGATAAAGCTATCTTTTTGACTGACCACATAGGTGCCCTGATAAATTCCTTTTATTCCTTTGCAAAGTGTTTCGGGCAGTTCATACAAAAGAGTTCCATCGTTTAATGTCAACTTACTTCCGCTCAATGCTTTTACTTTTATATTCACTGCATCTCCTGCTCGCAAAATCAAATCTCCCTCAGGAAAAGTTTGTATGGAGGCAATTACATTTCCAACTACAGCTTTTTCGGGAACGCTTGTTTTAAGAATGAAACGAATGGTTTTTTGAATTTTTTTCTTTTTACCTGAAAAGGCCTCAATCGTATAGCTGTTTATGCCACTTGTCAAATTCACTTCAAAAGCAAAAGCACCGGTGGGATAAACCTTAACATCAGTTTGATTTATTTTAAGTTGGCACGAAGGATCAGTTGATCCTACAATGAATTGCCGCGACTCATCTACAGTTACCTCCTCCGATGAGGGTTCTGTAAGGCGGATAAACGGATTTTGTGCAAAACCTGTATAAGCGATGAACAAATATATCAGGCATTGTAAGCATTTACTTTTCATTGTCAACTGTTGTTTTTCAGAGGTTTAAAAGGGTATTTCATATTATATCATGATTGAAAGCTTTTGGTACAGAACATATTATTTCGTTCACTGTAAAGAAAATACAAAATGAAAGCTAAAGTAAGCCAATCCTTTCATTTATGAATAGCTATTTTTGTAAGAAGAAGTGAATTTTTTAAAAGATGATTCAGCCGTTTTATTACTGTATTCTATTTCTGTCATTAGCTTATTTGTCTGTGATTTTTTATTATGCCCTGTCTTTTATAAAAGTAAAAAAATTCCATTCAACCTCAAGCATTCAAAACCCGGTGTTTATTTCTGTGATCATTCCGGCCAGAAACGAAGAAAATAATATTCAGCATATATTGAGGTCCTTGCAAAAACAAACATATCACCAAACATATTTTGAGGTAATCATTGTAAACGATCATTCTACAGATCGCACGGCAGAAGCGGCTTTTCCTTATTTGAATGAGCAGATAAGATTGATACATCTCGCCGATCATATTAAGGATACTATGGTCATTGGCTATAAGAAAAAAGCTATCGAAGTAGGCATATCCATCGCGCGGGGAGAGTTGATTGTAACTACCGACGCAGATTGTATCGCGCCGGAAAAATGGCTACAAACCATAGCTGCATACTTTACACAGCATAAGCCGGTGTGGATGGTGATGCCTGTTTATATTAATCCTGCAAGAACGATGTTGCAAAGATTTCAGTCGCTGGATTTTATGATGCTGCAGTCTATCACTGCAGGGGCTGTTTCGAACAATATCCATAGTATGTGCAACGGAGCCAATTTGGCTTACACAAAAAATGCTTTTTATGAAGTAGATGGATTTGCAGGAATTGATGGTGTGGCAAGCGGCGATGACATGTTACTGATGGAAAAAATGAAGAAGAAGTTCCCCGATAAAATCGAATATGTGTTTTCCCGTGATGTAATAGTGCAAACAAAGCCCGTTGAAACAGTAAAAGAGTTTCTACAACAACGAATACGTTGGGCAGGGAAATCGAAATCATATAAAGAGAAAAACATGTTGCCCATCATGTTTTTGGTTTATTTTTATAATCTTGGGTTGATTGGAATTGCGGTGCTTTGTCTGATGCAGCTGTTGTCGCCAATTATTTTAGGCATGTCACTATTGATAAAAGTTATTGCTGAGCTCTTACTTTTAATGCCTATGGCACGTTTTTTTAGTGCTCAAAAACAATTATGGGTATTTCCTTTTTTTCAGCCGGTTTATGTTATATATACTATTGCGGCCGGAAGTTTTGCCATGTTTAGAAAATACGAGTGGAAGGGAAGGTATACAAAATGATTATGGAACAAGCAACAAACAGAAAATCCCTTTTTCTTCAAATACTGAAACAACCCATGGCGTTGTTGGGGGGCAGCATTATTTTGCTATGGTTTCTACTGGGTGTTTTTGCTTATTTGATCATTCCGGATAAGACACCGGATGCAAATCGTCAAATTCCGGAAATACAAAACGCCCCTGCCGGGAGCGTTCAGTTGTTTTTCAAAAAACCAACAGAAAAAGGCGTAACCGAAAATACATTTAGCTGGTGGAGCGGTCGTGCGGATCGGGTCGAATTTATTCCCATCAAAAGTTATACGATCAAGGGCGATACCTTGAATTTGCAAAAGCATGTTGAGGAAGATAGTTTTATTTTACAACGTTACCGGTTACACGAAGCAGGAGCGGGGCGTTCTGAGAAAGAAATGTTTGAGCGAAAAAAGTTCATCCTTGGTACGGATCAATTGGGTCGAGACATTTTGAGTCGTTTGCTTGTCGGCACGAGGGTTACTTTATCTGTAGGAATCATTGCAGTATTCATTTCTGTTTTGTTGGGAACCTTATTGGGTATGATAGCAGGCTATATGGGTGGTCGCACAGATAATTGGATATTGTATTTGATGAATGTAGCGTGGAGTATTCCAACTTTATTGCTGGTTTTTGGAATCACTATGGCTATTGGCAAGGGAATGATTCAGATATATGTAGCCGTTGGTTTAACAATGTGGGTTTCGGTTGCGCGATTGGTTCGCAGTGAGGTATTGTTGCTTCGCAACATGGAATATGTGCAGGCGGCCCAGTTGTTGGGCATCGGGCATGTAAGGATATTGTGGAAACATATACTCCCCAACCTTACCGGTATATTGGTCGTAACAGCAGCATCCAATTTTGCTTCTGCCATCATGATAGAGGCCGGGTTAAGTTTTTTGGGTTTGGGGGTGCAGCCACCGGTTCCCGGATGGGGATTGATGATGCGCGAAAACTATACATATCTGATTACGGGGCATGCAATAGCTGCCATAGCGCCAGGAATAGCCATGTGTTCACTGGTAGGCGCATTTTATGCGTTGAGCAATGGATTACGAAATGTGTTTGATGTGCGACAGCGTATTAATTAGCCGGAGCGACGGGCACATTGCGACTGAATCCTTCCTCAAGTGAAATGAAGGTTTCGGTGCGGTCGATGCCTTTGATCTTTTGCAGTTGATCGTGCAATACAAAGCGAAGTTGATTGATGTCCTTGCATACGATTTCCAGAAACATGCTGTAGTTTCCGGTAATATAGTTGAGTCGAACGATCTCCGGAATTTTCATCAGATCTTTGGCGACGCTATCGTAAAGTGAACTTTTTTCGAGATAGATACCAACGAAGGCGGTGATATCATATCCTAAAAGTTTGAGATCTACATTCAAACGCGTACCTTTGACGATCTTAAACTCCTGAAGTTTTTTGATACGCACGTGAATAGTGCCGCCGCTGACGAATAATTTCTTACCCAGTTCGGCATAAGATATTTCTGCATCGTTCATCATGGCTTCGATGATCTGCAGATCAAGTTTGTCGAGATTCAATTTGCCTGCCATTTTTATTTTGTTTTTTTACGTTAGTTTAATAAAGGCGCAAATTATTGAACATTTTCCATATTTTCAAAATTATTATTGAATTCCTTTTAATAAAAAAGACATTCCATTAGTTTTGTCACATCAAGTTCTTGAGATGACCTTGTCATCAAACATTGTGGGGTGATGAAATTTTTGGCAGACATGCCCTCTTGTCTCGGGGGTGAGGAAAACAGGACAAACGTAACATAGAGCCATTTTGCCGGCAACGGTAAGATGTCCGGGGTCGACCACCGAAACTTTGTGTTATGGCTAACTGCCTCGTGAAGGTTCGAACCCTTCCCCTACAGCCGGTTTTTATTTTACAGAAACCCTTGCAGCGAGAGTTGCAGGGGTTTTTTGTTTTTATGGCGAGCCTTATAATTTATCGGGCATTTAAACCTTGTTGCATGTGTCCTCTAATAACTTTTTTAGCTCATCCAGAGTTGAGCATTTTTCATTTACAAGAGAGAATGATGGGAAATCCGGATTCGTATTAAGTTTACTGCACCAGGAATGCGCTTCAATCATGTACACGCCATCCCAAAATTCAAAACCTCCGTCTTCTTCCTTATTTATTTCAATGGCTGTTCCTACCGATTTTAAAAACGCTCCATTTAAACGCTCCTCATTGCGGTCAAGATCCAGATAGTTTTCTGAAAAATCATAATCGTCAATCAAAACATTCGATTCCCATCGTAAAGGAAAATCTTCATTTACCATTACAGGTGTGGGATCCAAATTTGATATTAGTTTTTCAACCAGTTCTATTATTTCTTTTGTTGTGTTCATAAAAGAGTATTAATATTCTTCTTTTAAGGCGTATGCTCAAGTTAAATTGAGCAATTGAACAGATAAAGATAAATCTATTTCATTCAGCATTGATTTTTTGGCGATAAATAAGAGGGTAATTATTTATTTGGTTGAACTGTAAATATTTTTCAATCAGATACTTTTAGAAGCCTGCCTTTAATTATAAGCCAATTGCCAAAAAACGCAAATATTATATATTATAAATTATTTACTATATTACATTATAGTTTATTTTTTCTGCTCCAAAATTACAAACACAAAATTCATGAATAAAACAATAATACTAATAACCTTTTCATTCCTTTTTTCAGCGGTCTATGCTCAAATCATTCCGGTAAGAAATGCCAATGGCAATAATTATGATTATATCGATACGGTTACAAAAAAAATAATCAGTAAGTATGCATATGACCAGGCTAATCCTTTTTCGGAAGGGATGGCACGTGTTAACAGAAACGGACTTTTTGGTTTTATCAACACAAACGGAGAGGAGGTCATTCCATGCAAATACCTTCATGCCACCGATTTCGGAGAGGGTGTCGCATCGGTAAGTATTGGAAAGCAAGAAATTGAGGAGTATTTTGTTTCTATAAGGGATGAAAAGTATGGCGTAATAGACAGCTCAGGGAAAAAAATCATTTCATTTGCATTTGGCGGTATTGCAAATTTTAAAAACGGCATAGCCAGAGCCAGAGATTTAAATTCAAAAAAATGGGGTTGGATTGACAAAATGGGAAGCTGGAAAATCAATCCAAAATTCAGTGATGCTAATGACTTCAATGAAGATGGGATGGCTAAAATATCTTTAAGTTATGATTCAGTTGGCTACATTGATATACAAGGAAACTATTTGATCAATCCGATTTATTATGTACTGGGTGATTTTGTAGACGGATTAGCATTGGCAAAGAATTGGGGAGAAAAAGAAAAATATCTTGGCAAGTATGGTTTTATAAATATAAAAGGGGAGACCATGATTCCTTTTAAATATGATAAGGCGCAAGAGTTTAGTGAAAACCTCGCATTGGTTGGTAAAAGTATCGGCGACAATGAGATAAAATTTGGATTTATTGACAAAAAAGGTTTCGAACAAATAGCGATAAATTATGAATATGCACATTCGTTCTCAAATGGAATGGCCTTTGTGAAACAGAATAACAAATATGGCTGGATAAACGTTAAGGGGAATTATGTTATCCCTAATATTTATGATTTAGCAGAAGATTTTGATTATTCTGATTTTAATAAAAGTTATCCTGCACCAAATAGAGCTGTTGAATATCATAATAATTTTAAAAATCTCAATACAATAACTTACAAAAATGTTATGGTTAGTAATAATGGGTTTTTTGGTGTAGTTGACAATAAAGGCAAGGAGATAATTCCAGTTAAATACGACTTGATTGCAAGGACTAAAAATGGTTTTATAGTAAATAATGGACGTGGTAATATTTGTTTTAATAATTCTGGTCAACAAATAGATTTAGAAGAAAAGGGAAAAGCTATAATAGATCAATGGCAATGGTTAAATAATAGGGGAAGTAGCCAAGATTTCACATGTGAGTCTTATAATAATTTTAAAGAAAAAATAAATTTAGATTTTTCTCATAATTATTCGAAAGTAGAGAATTATTCCATTTTTTCATTTCGTCAAAATTTAGTCTTATGTAGAGTGGAAAACAATGGAAAATGGGGAGTTGTTGCGATTACCAAAGATGGATTAAAAGAAATAATCCAACCGATATATGAGGATGTCGGCATACTACCTGGCTATAATTACAAATTTCATAAATACGAACCAATACCTGTAAAACAAAAAGGACTTTGGGGTTTTGCTGATCCTGCATCAGGACAAATAAAAATCCCATTTCAATTTCAAAATGTAGGTGGATTTAATGACATGGACGGATCGGATTTATGTCAGGTTAAAAAAAATAATAAATGGGGTATCATAAATTCAAAAGGTGAACTAATAACGCCATTTATTTATGAGGATGCTTTATGTTATGCTCATGGATTATGTGCAGTAAAAAAAGATGGGAAATGGGGTTTTATTAATCGTTATGGCGGTGTTGTTTCGCCCTGCTTGTTTGATTGGGTTACGATTCATTACGAGTGGAAATCGTATGTAAAATTAAATAAAATGGAAATTGTTATAGATGAGTATGGCAATTGGATATATTGAGTATTCATTCTGATTCTTTTCAAAAAACAATATTATAAACCTTGATGAGTGTTTTAAAATTGAGCTCTCTCCATCATTGTAGGTAGTGGCTTATTAACGATACATTACCACACACCCCATCTCACAAATTTACCCAATTCTATAATGCCCAATAATTGTATGTCTGAATAAAAAATTTTCATCAACCTTCGACCGTGGCCCCATGTTGTGGAATACATCTTGGTTTTCCAAAACGATACCAATATGAGTTATACCGGGCGATAATTCCCAGGTTACTATATCTCCCGGCTGATAATCTTCTTTGTTGGATGTGATTGGTAGCTGATATCCGTTTCGCTCAAAATACTTCATGATGTTGGGAACCCTGCGATGGTCAATATTGGCATCAGGTACGCTCAGTCCCCATTTTTTTGGATACTCGTCAAAATGAAGTTGCATGTCTTCATGTATCAGCTGCTGCAAATCCATATTGTTTTTTCGCAGTACACGAATAATCACATCTGTACAAGCTCCTCCCGAAGGAACATCACCATTCGGATAGGGTATTGTATAGTACGCTGGATCATAGATCCATCGAGCTGTTTCAGAAAATGAAATAGCAGCCCTGTAAATTCCGTTGGTTATTTTTGGATTAGGGGCTCTTTTTTCAACAAACACATTCGACCTGTAATACCATGAAAGCAATGTTGCGACTGTCAATGCCAGCATCACGGACCCGAACAAAATGAATTTTTGTTTTTTCATATCATTAAAATAAAAGCATTTCAAAACAATAACATCAGTGATAAAATTCAATGTAAAAATAGGCAAGCTTAAAACCTGAAATATTTTTTGCAAGCTTGTAAGCCATAATTACTGAATACTTTAACAATTAATGCTGATTTATTCAACTTTCAGAAAAAACAGCGAGAAGCTCATTAAACTACATAAGAGAACATTAGCTAATGAGCAATGCCTGCTGAATGATTACCTTTGCACCATGCGCCCATTCTTGCTGATTTTGATATGTGTATTTAGTTTACATACCTATGCTCAGCGGACTTTACTTGCAAAAAGAGTAACCATTTCACCAAAAATAGACGGACTCATAAACGAGCCGGAATGGTTTTTGATGTCACCTGCCGACAGCTTCATTAACAATTCCCCCGATTTTGGAAAGCCCGCAGGCAAACAGACCCTCGTATGGCTTTTGTATGATGATGAGGCCATTTACGTTGCGGCAAAAATATTTGATGATCCAAATAATATCAGAAAACAGCTGACTGCCAGAGACAATGAACAAAGACAGGATGTTGATTTTTTTTCGGTGCTTTTGGATACATACAATGACAATCAAAACGCTTTTCAATTTACGGTAACCAGTCGGAATGTTCAATCCGATGTTCGCATTTCACTCACCTCACAAAGAGATTATGGATGGGATGCAGTTTGGGAGAGTCGGGTTAAAATGGTGGAGGATGGTTGGCAAGTTGAAATGAAAATTCCATACATCTCCCTTCGATTTTCTAAATCCGACATTCAGCATTGGGGTGTCAACTTTCATCGTTTTTCCAGAAGCAACAACGAGAGCGCTTATTGGAATTCCATTGATCCCAACATTGCCGGCTTTGTAAATCAGTTTGGTGATTTGGAAGGAATCAGCAATATAAAACCACCACTCCGTTTGTCTTTCTTGCCATACATCAGTTCGGGATACAGAAGTTCACCCATCGAAGGATCAAGAAAAAACGATTGGTTGAGAAGCGGAGGTATGGATGTAAAATGGGGAGTGAACGAAAGCTTCACATTGGATGCTACGCTAGTTCCGGATTTTGGTCAGGTTATTTCAGATAATACCATCCTTAATCTTTCACCTTACGAAGTGCGGTTTCAGGAGAACAGGCCTTTCTTTACAGAGGGCACAGAGTTATTTAACAAGGCAGGATTGTTTTACAGCAGAAGAATTGGCTTAACACCCCAAGGATTTTATTCAGTTAAACAAAGGGCAGCGAATGACAACAATATAGAAGTGGTAAAAAATCCCGGTGTTACGCAACTGATCAATGCAGTGAAATTTTCGGGACGCAATAAAAACAATCTGGGTATTGGTGTTTTCAATGCCATCAGCGCTCCCATGCATGCGATTATAAAAAATAAACAAACGGGTAGTACAGAGAAAATAGAAACGGCTCCGCTTATCAATTATAACGTACTTGTATTGGATCAGGCATTGAGAGGAAGATCTTCGGTTACGTTTACAAACACCAGTGTGCTGCGTGATGGTTTCTCGCCCGATGCCAATGTATCGGCATTGGATTTTGCACTGTATGACGAGAACAACATGTATGCATTAACAGGTACAATGCGTTACAGTCATATTAGTGGCGATGAAAAAGAAGATGGATACAACAGTGTGTTAAGTATAAAAAAAGTAAGTGGTAAGATTCAGTTTGATGTGAGTCAGAATGTAGAGTCGGAACATTACAATCCCAACGATCTTGGATTTTTGCAGGCTCCCAACGAATTTACAACCAACGCAAACTTTGCTTACAAGCAATTAACACCTACTAAAAATTTTCTGACTTATGTTTATTCCATAGGCATAAATAACAGTTATTTATATACGCCTTTTAAATGGAGTCAAACTAAACTAAACGCAAGTGCTTTTTATTTCTTCAAAAACTTCTGGGATCTGACAATTAAATATGAGTCAAAACCAATGTGGCAGAATGACTTTTTTGAGTTGCGTACTCCCGGAAAAAAAGTACGAATGATGCCCTGGCATTATGTTGGAGCGAATGGAAGCTCGGATAGCCGTAAACGTTTTTTTGCAGGGTTCGATGTAGGATATGCCAACACACCGGCATTCAATAATGCTAAGTTTTATCGTGGAGAAATAAATTTGCGATATCGTTTCAGCAATTGGTTGAGTCTCGCGCTTGAGGTGGGTGGAAGTTTTGATCAGGGTAATGTGGGCTTTGCATTCAGAAGAGAAGCAAATGGTGATCCAATTATTGGCTGGAGAGATGTTCGGGAGCGAACAACCATTCTTTCGGGCAATATCAATTTTACATCCAGAATGTTTATGACGCTCAGGGCAAGACATTACTGGAGCAAAGTAAATTATGAGAAATACTATTTAGTCGATGAAGAAGGGAACTGGGTTGACAGGCCTTTCATAGATGGGAACGATAATAATTACAACGCATATAATCTGGATGTTTTTTATACCTGGGACTTCATGTATGGAAGTCGATTTATTTTAGGATGGAAAAACTGGTTGCCACAGGATGTTTCGATTGACGGCAATCAATACCATGGATATCTGAAAAACGCACAGCAAGTCCTAATACAACCGCAGGGCAGAGAAATAACTGCGCGGTTGATTTATTTTTTGGATCATAGAAGTATGAGAAGAAAATAGCTGATCTACGAATAGAATTCTGAACTTTCTGGAAGGTAATTTGTAAATTATAGATATCAATTAACCAAAAAAAATAACAATGGCAAATGTAACATGGAAGTTGGATCCAACACACAGTGAAATTCAGTTTAAGGTAAAGCACCTAATGATTACAAATGTAACAGGAAGTTTTACTGATTTTTCGGCAGAGGCTGAAAGTGCGGATGATAAATTTAGTGAACCAAAGGTTTCATTCACAGCCAAAACAGCGAGTGTGAATACAGCCAATGAGCAACGTGATGGACATTTAAAAGGAGCAGATTTTTTTGAAGCGGAAAAATATCCTGAAATTAAGTTTGTTTCTTCGGGTGCAAAAAATTATGATACCGAAGGCAATTTTCAATTGGAAGGAGACTTAACTATAAAGGGTGTAACCAAGCCAGTTGTTTTGAACGTTGAATTTGGCGGCGTAGCAAAAGATCCTTGGGGAAATATCAAAGCAGGATTTACCGTCAATACAAAAATCAATCGCAATGATTTTGGACTTACATGGAATGCGCCAATCGAAACGGGCGGTTTTTTGGTAAGCGAAGAGGTAAGAATTTCTGCCGAGATTCAGATGGTGAAATCGGGAGAATAATATTTTTTTCTCTATTTCATCTTCATGTATGGGAGCATGATCGACTTATCAATTATCAATCTTTTTGGAAAGAAGCCATATTGGCAATAGCTACACCGGATCATTATATACCATTAAACTATACACTTGGATTGAAAGTAAAAAATGATCCGGTTTCTTTTTTTAATGATAAAGCAGTAGGAGGCTCCATCACGATGACGTCGGTTAAGATTGGGTAGGCCTTACATTGTTAAATATTTCCTATAACCCATCTGCCCTCTTGTTTTAAAAACTTCGAACACTATCTTTACTTAAGCATTACGAGTTTCAACAGAAACACCAACCGAGCTACCCGGCCACGGTGGTAAAACGATGCGGACTTTCAAACGTCAAAAAAAGGGAAACACAATCTCAGAATATTTATCGTTTGTTTACGCAAGTTCGTAATGCTGAATGGTTAAACTCCAAAAATCATCAGCATGCTACAGAAAAAGAACCTGCGTTTTAGGATTTTCCACGACAGCCATCAGCAATATCCTTTTTCCAGGATAGAGTTGGGCAAATCGGTTTTTCTTATTGATACAAATGCCATCTATCTGCGTAAGCAGAATTATGGTAAGTGGCGCATACGAAAAGATAAAACCACGCAATGCGGCTACCATACCGACCTTAATGTGTACAGCGCTTTTAACTTCAAAGGCAAGAAACTCAGCATTTCATATTCCATCAAACGTGGCGGCGGTCCCTCGGGCGAACATTCGAAATTAAATGCGCTTTATGGTTCCGAAATCATCGGCGATTTGCAGGTATACAGAGGAACCATTGGTTCCGGCACAAACGGAAACCGATGGCCATATCTGGAAGGGGAAGACTGGAAGCTTGTTTTTCATTATGAGCCAGCATCTGAAATATCAACAGGAATCTTTTCGATTGATTATTTCGAAAAATTTATTGAAACCAAATCGTTCAGTACAGGAGAATCTGCTTCGTACATACACGATAAAATCATCAGCCATGGATTTGAACATATCAAAAAGGATATATCAGCAGTAGTTCCAGTGACTGTCTGGGAGTTGTTGCTGGAGGGTGAGGGTATGCCAGGAGGTATACTAAGATGCCTGAGGTATCCGGGATATCAACGGTATAAAACTAAAATCTATGGAAAGTATACGGTTGAGGAATGGCTTGCAATGGTGAATCCTTTTACCGCATCATCCAACCAACTTGATTGTCTTGAAATGCTTGAGTGGGAAACTCCTGAAAAAACTCAGAGAGGTTATCTATGGAGTCCGATAGAGGTGGTGATCATGCGAGAATAAAAAAGCAATTGGAAGCAAGCTAAAGAACACATTTTTAAACCACAATTAAAATCAACTATTATGAAAACAGGAAGCTATGTTGTTTGTATCGATGATAATAACTGGGATCCAAGGGCAGCACTCACAATGACCTCGCTGCCAGTGAAAGACCATGTTTATCGTGTAAGAAGAATCATAAAGGCCTTTCATCCAAAATGTCCCGAAGATGGGTTGGCTTTGGAAGGAATATATGGAGAATGGACATTTTTCATCAGCACCAATGGCTCGCAGGTTTTTGAAGAATATCATTTTAGAATGAGCCGTTTTAGAGAGATAGAGATGAGTGATGTTTCTGTTGAGATGCAAAAAGAAGAATCAGGAGAGGTTGTTCTCATAAATTCTTGATTTGGTTGATGATACAGAAAAGAGAAACATGTTAATCGAAGAAAGTAATTCTTTATGCATCAATTAGAAATACACATTTAAGTCCAAATCAATTAATAACATTTAAAACTAAAAGCCATGAAAACTATAATTAAAACCTTACTAGTCTCTTTTATGTTTTTTTATTCATTTTCAACAAAAGCCCAGAGGTTTCAGATTGGATGTAAAATTTCTTACTATGCAGATCAATTAAGGAAAGACACATCTGTTATATATCAACAAGAAGATAGTGCAACATTCTTGGTTTATAACGAGCATATGAAAATCTTTTTTGGCTCAAATAAGTATGGAGTTTGTTCTGAAATATTAATGGCATTTAAGACAAAGGAGGTATTTGACGATTATGTTAATATGTTTAATACAGAGTGGACAGACTTGGGTTTTGGGAATTGGCAATATGACAACAAGGAGCAAAAAATATTGAATAAGGCCAGATTGCTTATAGAAAATGGTACAGTATTCATTCACATAAACGGGCATTATTATGGCGATAAAAAGCCTTGAATAAAAATTAAATGATTGTAATAGAAAGTTAGTGCAGAACCTTTTAATCTATGTCCTCAACCCTTAAAACTTACAACTATGAAACATGTAATTCTTGCAATACTTTATTCGTCCTTTTTTTTCTTTGCAACATCACAACAAAAACAACTCAGCAATGACGAAGTGATTATCCATCTCAATCTGTTTGATTTTGATGGAAAGCCAATTCAAACAAGGGCATATTTTGAAAATCCAAGAACAAAAAAAACAATCAAGACGCAAACCAATTCTGATGGAAAGGGTATCCTTCGACTGCAGTCGGGTGAACGATACACGGCCAAGATTGATGTTTCTGATGACAGTTATGAATATGAACTTCCATTATTTTCGGAATCGCCCACAGAACTGGATTTAAGATTTCATGTTACATCTACGGTCAGTCAGTCAGAGAAAAACGCAAAAGCAACCATAATGCTGCTGGGATTGAGTGATAAAAAAAATCAACTTCAATTGACAGATGAAAATGGAACGTTAGTGAAAGAAAAACACAACGACAGTATTTGGACTTTTGAAATAAACAAGTATGGAAACTATACACTTTTAATCAATGGCGCAGCAATAAAAAACAATCATTTGAACATTAGTGACAAGGAAAACAATTTTCATTATGCCCTGATATTTCATTCGGATACAAGTGCCGAATTACAACCGCTGATACCGGGAAAATCCTATGTATTTATACAACTAAGCAATTTTGAAGGAATTCCTGCAGAAGCAGGAGCTCAGGTGATACTAAGATCGGTCTGCAATGAAAATTATACTCAGTTAAAGCTATGCGAAGGTGGAGTATTGTTGACTGAGATATCTGATGATGGAAACTATGTGATCATGGCCCCCCATCATTCCGGCATGGGAAACTTCAGGACAACTATAGCGCCCGGCGAAATAAACATCAGTACATCCTATTTGACCAGTGGGAGTGCCCTACAGCAGATACCATATATAAGAGGGGGTTTGATACATCTTGGTGAATTAGACAAGCATCTTATTATAGACACAACTGATCGTGTTACTACAGCCATAATGAATGCACTTCCTTTTTTGGGGACGCTTGATGGTTCATTTACAGAAACTTATGCAGGAAATGAGTATAAGGGCGATGTTTCCGACACTATTTCTTATTACAGAAAACGACGTTTTGAGGTACTCAGTGTATTGCACAGAAATAAAAATAAATGGAAAGAGCGAATAACTGTAGCAGACGTGCGCTTAAGTGTATATGAGGGATTAAAGCAACTCATAGACTGGAGGGAGACAGAGAATAAGGAGAAGAGACTTTCGGGATTTGTTTTTTGTGGAAAGAAAGACCGATTTGTTGAGCCTCTTTTTGGCAAGTCGATCAGGGATACGCTCATGGAAGCATTTGAGGAGTATAAAGATGAATCGGGGAAACCGGCACCATTATTAAGGTCGGTACTTTCGGGAATAAAAAAATTTGGGTTAGGGAAAGATGTCATAATGGTTTGTGATGCAGGATTGCCTGTTTCGGATATGGAAAAACTATCGGCAATCAAATCACCGGTAAGGGTGGTCTTTGTCAATTCGACCATCACCCCCATACATCCGCATTATTTTGAGATAGCACAAAAAACCGGAGGAAGCATACATACCAATACAGAAGACTTATATAGCTTGGATAAAATTCCAGAAGGCAAGCAAATCGTTTTATCAAAAAACAGATATCAAAAGGTAAATGGACGATTTGAAATTATGTGCAGTACGATTGGAAAGTAAAAATTGAATCACTTCAAATTACCAATCAATCACTAAAATATATCACTATAAACAATCTATATGCAATACGTATTCATCATACTCTCAGTATTTATATTATCCTTCAACATATCCACGACAAACAAGGTCGTTTACAATGAAAGCATATGTGATGCAGGAGAATTGCCTTATAATCCCGATAAAAAACTACAATGGAATGATTTTAGAAAATTGCAAGCAAGGGCGGACAGGGTTATTTCCAGAGCGAGCACAGGAATATATTACAGTTACACTCAAAAAGGGAGTAAGCCAGAAGTGAGCGTTTGTGCTTATTTCAGTAAACCGGCGTCATTTGTTGTATGGGGCAAAGAGATTGACCATGTGCTTAATCATGAGCAAAAGCATTTTGATATTACATACCTATTTTCGCTCAAGCTAATACAAAAGTGCAGGGCCTATCAGAATTTGGACGTAGCGACAGTGGATCGACTATACAATCAAACCAAACAGGAGCTGGATGCATTTCAAGACAGGTATGATGCAGAGACCAATCATTCGCTAAATAAGGATAGTCAGGAGAAGTGGGACAAGATAGTAGCGGAGGAGATTAATGAGATGGAGTTATTTCTAAAATGAGTTGTTTTTCAATTAAGCACTACGGGAAACAAACACTTGACCAAATAGTGCTGTAGCATATGCTTCGATTCTTCGGAAACAACTTATACGACGATAAAAATTTAACACTCGAAACTACAGAAAAAACGGGAGTTTTTTCTGTGTGTATTAACTATTGCCACAAATATTTCTTTTGATATTTAAAAACTAATCCTGCTTGAAATTGATTTGTTTGCGAACTTATCTCGTACCTGGCATTAAACTTTAATCTTCCAATTAGTTTAATTTCAGAACCAATAATTCCGCCATATCCGATATCGTTTATAAAATTAACTGTTGGTCCAAAATACACCCTCAGCCATTCAGGAGTTTTATCTAAGAAAATATGGTGAATGAAGTTTAGATGTACTCCCAAAACATTTTCATTTTCTGAGTATTGATAGTAGTTCCAACTATTGTTTTGATATGCCTTGAATTTGGTAACCCCATACTCTAGTGCACAATTTTTAAAAGTTTTTCTAAAGCCCATGGCCCATCCAATAGAAGAGCTTCGCTTATTTATATATTTATAATTGGGACTTTTAAATGAGATGCTTGGATAAAAATAAAAATCGTTAGATAGAATTGCGGCGCTAGTAACTACAACAGCTATTGCTACATAACCCAATGCTTTATTTTCATTATCGCTAGCTCCACCGCTTCCTCCCCCACCACCTGTTCCACCACAATTGTAACAGACACAACAAGCAGTTCTACTATATTTATTAATCGCTGTATAAGAATCCATAGAATATAAATCGCCCTGGCAATTATTTAAGCCCGTACAATTACTTCTACTATGATATTTTTTTGCATAATCACCAAAACAAACATAAACAATATCATTTTTATTATTTCGACTAAATTGAGTTTGTAAATCCTGTGAATTATTAATAAAAACAGTGTCTGAAAATAGATTTCTTGCTATTATATTATTGAAAAATAATAGAGCAATAAATAGGATGAAAATATTTTTGAACTTAAGCATGATAAATAGATTTTGATTTTTCAAATAGCAACTAAGTTAATAAAACCAATTAAATCAAATAAAATTTATTTATAGCAAATAACACAAGTCATTATCGGCTGAATTCAGTCCATTGATTCATTTTTAACAATCAAAACATAATTCTGCCAAGTCTCCATTATTACCACTATCTAATATATTGTATAAAAATATTTTCAGGATAACTGCCTTCAAAAACATACTCAGTTACCGGGCATAACCAAAGCGTATGTGCAAAAGGTTTATTGTTGTAGAGAGACACATTGTAATAAGCGCCATAATCTACCGGGGCGTGTCCAACTTTTTCGAGCACATCCTTATCCATCCCAATTCTTAATTTATTCAGTTCAATACTGTGTTCAATAAAGGGCAACGTGCTCAATTTTACGGTAACCCGATTTCCGTTGTTTGAGAGCATATCCAGGAATTGATCAGAGCCATCTACCATCAATAAATTAGCTTTTTTTCCCAGTCCTTTTTCAAGATACTCCGGCAAATCTGCATACCAAAAACGCTCTTCTTTGTAGAAGGATAATTCTTTTGTAATTGTTTTTTTTGTTGTTGTATTCATAGTATTAATTTTTGTGCAAAATAGTGTTCAAAAGAGCCCGGAAGTTTTTTTACAAGCTTGTAAGTAGGGGGCGTATACAGAAAAACCACAGAATCAACCAGTTATAAAAAATACACATTCAGCATCGATGGCATGAGGTATAACCAATTTTCAAGTAAGCAAATGAGCGGGTTGTGCTGGATGATGGCATGTTAATACCCGTAAAGAATTTATAATTCCAGAAAAAAATGCAGGAGTATAATTAAAAGACCGGTTTACCGCAACGAATTATTTAGTAAAAAGAGAGCCTAACATTTCTAGATCAAGGTTTTTATAGTAAAGGAAAATTCAACTAGTATGAAAATTTCAACAATGAATATGTCTGGTGGTTGAAAAACAAAAAGTAATGGTTCGGATTTGGGGCGTACAAGCACCACATCATTTAGCTGATAATTGTATTAACTACAATCAACTTGAATCATCTTCTGAAACCCTTATGGGATAAGGTGTTTCAGCGATTTTTGTTTGCAGAAAAAATGCAAAATTTCTGCTTGCATAAAGAACTATAAAATTTTACGATACTCCGTAAGTGCTCCAGATCACTGGTGCGGACAAGGTTGAACCGCGTGAAAAGGATAAAACAAAAGTATAGAAAACGAATCAATTCAAAGAAAAAAATTGAGAGAAAAATAGTCAAATTTGCCATATAGCAATAAGAAAAATTATTTTTGAACTGAATGACAAATTAATTTTAAGTAAATTTGAAAAGAAAAAAATTGAATAATTGAGAAGGAAAATTAGTGATAAAAATGATGAAGGAAAATAAAAATTCAAGAATTGTAATGACTAAAAACCTTTAATGCATGGAGTGTAACGTGGTAAGACGAGTCCTATGTAACATATAAACAAAAAAATTAGCTCACTTCTGAAGAAAATGTATGTAAAACTCCTTTTTAATGCTAAATCTAACCGATTCCATAGTATTCTATCTAAAATAAACTAAAAATGATGAAAATACCATTGCTTATCGTTTTTCTTACTTTTTCAAATTTTGTCATTTCACAAAATATTTCATTAGATCAGGCACAAAGCCTTAGAACAAAAAGTCTATCTGATGTAGAATTATTTTTGACTTCAAATGGGTGGAGTATGACAAATGCAGAAGAAGCTACTACTGATAAATTAGGTGTGGCAACATTTGGATACAATGTTGATCAGTTTGATGGTGATAAAGCTACAGGTTGGATTACTTATTATGAAAGCAGTTTCGACAATAGCTTAAACAGACTTTCTATACAGGTGCATAAACCAAGCTTGTATTCAAAATTTCTTTCTCGATTGACAGCAAATGGATATATCTTAAAAGACTCAAAAATTGAAAATGGAGGGATAAAAAAAGTATATAAAAATAAAACAACTACATGTGTGGTAACAACAGCAACAAGCCAAGGGGTATATACAAAATCAACAACATACAAATTCTTTTTTATTGATAATGAAAGTTATAAAATAAATTTTGAGAATTAGATAATTCCTATTTAATTAATCAATAGCATTCACAAAAATCAAAAGGTATGTACTGTTAGTGCTTTGTCTGATTCTAAATGTAAATTTAGAATCTATCTACCACTTTACTTTTTCACGATTCATTATCATCATGAAAACTCAAAAAAACATTACAATAACATATATACTAATATTTTTGATTTCTTTTAATGAGATTAGTGCACAAATTAATAATGATACTTTATGGCCTATAAACTCTGAAGTCATTGTACCAATACACAAAAATTCATTTAATAAAAATGGTGATTGCCAGGAGAGAAGACAAGGTGGGAATGCAAGAATCATAAATGGATTTCAAGTTTTCAATGGAGCAGTTGATGGTGATCAACAAGTTGATCCTCAAATAGCTGTTGGGGGTGGGTTTGTTTTACATGCCACTAACACAGGACTAACAATTTATAAAAAAAATGGTGATTTTGTTCAAGGTGTTTCCCAAAGATGTTTTAACGACGGAATAGATCCAAAACTATTTTTTGATATTCATAATAGATGCTTTGTTTTCGACCTATGGAAATATTGGGAGGTTCAAAATAAACCGGTCAACATTTCCGTATCTGAGACAGATGATCCAACTGCTGCGTGGAACACATATCCAATTCCCGCACCAAATGGTATAGATGGTGGAGGAATTGGGTATAGCAAAAATTGGATTGGCTATTCTTTTCCTGGTATAGGATCATTGAGCTTTATTTTTAAAACAAAGGAAGCAAAGGCGGGGCAACCAATAACAATATATCGTTTCTTAGGTTCTCTTGGAAATCCGGTATTTGTTCAAGATTTCAATAACGACGATTTATATTTTTTTGATGTCACGACAAATAAATTCATTATCCGAAAAGTTGCAGAGGATGCTAATGGAAAACCCTACTGTATTAAAGTTGCAGAAGAGCCACATCACTTAAAATACATAGATTATCCCCCTTTGTCACCACAAAAAGGAACTTTACAGAAAATCGCAAGCGGCGATAGAAATCCCAAAAATATTATTTTACAAAATGGAAGTATATGGTTTTCTCAAGCAGTAAATTATAATGGAAGATCCGCAGTGCAATGGAATGAGGTTAACTCCCAAAATGGAAAAATCATTCAATCAGGTATTATTGCTGATCAAATTTCTTCTTTTATTCAAACAACAATTGCAGTAAATAAAGAAAATGATGTGTTAATTGGATTTCAGCAAACAGGCCCGAACTCTTTTATCAGCCCTAGATTCGCATACAGATCTGCTCAAGACAAAAAAGGGGAAATAAGGCAAGTAATAAGCGCAGGTGAAGGTGAAGGATATAGTGTAGTTGAACCATGGGGCGATTACAGCGGCTCAATAATTGACGGAGATAATCTATTTGATCTTTGGACTACGCAAAGTGTAGTAAGTAAAAAAGGGAAAGGTGAAACTGTAATAATAAAAGTCCCATACAAATTATTTACAGAGGAAAAGCAAATCTTCATCACAAATAAATTAACAAAAAGAATCCTCTTCTCAGCTGGAGAAACATTGACACGAACAAATGGATACGAAGGCGGGTGGTTAGAAAGCCCTAAGATTCTTTGTACAGACGCAAATTATTATGATCGTGCAAAATGGTTAATTGAAAAAAATATAGATGGTTCATATTTTATCATTAACTCAGAAACTAACCGATATCTTTTTTCTGATGGAAATCCAATAAATTTAGGACATCTAGAAGAGGAAAAAAAATTGAAAATCCCATTAGCATTAGGGTCTGATGCGAATTATTATAACAGAGCTATGTGGTATTTTGACAAATGTAAAGACGGTTCATTCTTAATCCGGAATAAAGAAACAAACCGCTATCTTTTTTCAACAGGCGAAATATTCAATGGTAAGCCTGGTGATGAAGGTGGATGGTTATCAAGCCCCTCCGTAATTTGTTCGGACGATAAATTTAACGATAGAGCATGCTGGAATATTTCTGGGAACGGAATTAAATTAATAAATAAAAAATAATCAGGAATCTACAGCATACAAAAAACTTGATTATTATCTATCTATAGAGGAAAAGAGAGACTACTACGGGCCTTCCTATCTAACATTGTCTCCGCCTGGAAAAACCGGGCTCCCATTTAGATATACCTATTGAAGCTATAAATAAGCGCAAACTATGCAACCTCGCAAAGTTTATGTTGGAGGAGGATGCTTTTTGGTAATAGGAAAAATAATATTACATAATAATTAGAAAACAAGATTCTATTCTATCACCCCACGCCGAGGGTTTCATTAAAGGGGTATTTGAAAAATGGAAATATAATCAATAGAAATACATTTTATGGCAAATGGTTATTTCAAATTATTCCAGAAATTGACAGATTAATTAATAACCCTTGACTAATTTTCACATTAAGGAGATAGTAATGGCGCATTACCATAAATTTTAAATAAAGAATATTCCGGAATAATTCGGAATATTCCATAAAACGACAAGTTTCATAAACAGGCTTTGGCAAATCCTTTAAATCAATAATGACGCTTTCATTTATTTTTCCGGAATAATCCGGATTATTCCGGAAAATTCCATCCATTTATAATTTACTTACAAACACTTGCCAGTGTTTTTCTAATACCTGTAACTCTGCCTTTTGTGCATCGCTGGTTAAGTATGCTACTTGGTGGTGGATGTTCCCTTTATTGATAAAAGTTTTTATGAAGAAATTCTCATGATTGGAGATTAAGCTATTCTTTTCGTTTTCTTTATGTGTCAGAAGCGAATATTTATTTTCTAAAAAAAAATATCCATTTCTTTGTTCCCAAAAATCATGTCGGGTCTGTTTAGCAGTTTTCCGGAATTGATGGCTGGCGGTTTTATCTGCTTTGATTAATGATTCTTTGAGCTCTTCTTTTTGTAGGTCTTTGTTGAATAGTTCTTTTTCTGTCTGGTCGGCGCAGTGAACTAAGGCTAAAAAGTTCCGTTGTATTTCTTCCTGACTTAATGGATTCTCTTCCATTTTCGATAAAAACAGCGGTAGCTCTACCGACATATACATACCCCATACATTATCGCCCAATTTGGAGGGGTCAAGACAGAGTTTGATTCCTGGTAGGTATAATTGCTGTATAGATTTATGCTCGTAAAAAAGTCGCTTTACTTCATTAAATTTCTTATTTGGCGCTAAGGGTGTTTTCATCTGCAAGCAATACAGTGTCTCTTTCATTGCTCCGCTACCAATTGGGTCTAAGATGAGTTCTATGATTACCGGTTGCTTTCTCGAGTTTTGCAATGTAGGGTCAATGAGAATCTTTTTTGTTTCGGTATTTTCTACCGAATAACAGGTCAGATTCATTTCCTGTATTCCTTCAATGGCATGTATGATGGATTGTATAATCGATGACAATCTATCCTGTTTTATTACTTTAGCCTCTTTTATAGGAATCCCATAAAATGCATTTTTGTCTACCGGAAACGGATCACTTTTTTCACGGAGGTCCGGTTTCCTCAAAAATTGTCTCCAATTTTCATTATCGTTTTCCTGAAAATTATATTCGGCTTGTATCTCGGTAGACATACCCCGGTCTATAAGTGACTCTTCTTGATATTTTCTTTTAACGAAGCGCCTCAATTGTTCTTCGTCAACAGTATTTTTTAAATACGGATAATAAATGTGAAGCCTAGCGTCTTCTTGTTTTTCATCTAGCAATCTTTCTATCTTTCCAAACATACGGTCTATTCGCCCGATGCGCTGTTCATTGTCGCCCGGTGTCCAGGCCATGCCATAATGATACACTGTATTGCAAAAGTATTGTAGATTGACCCCTTCTTGCAATACCGAGGTAGCCACCAACATATCCGGATAGAAAGGGGTGTTGAAACAACTCAGAACTTTTTTACTCGAATTATCGGCATTATACGGATAGATGGGTTGCGCATTTTCGAAACTCTCCCATTTTTCTTCCAGCAATTTTTCTTCCCCATTAATGCTGAATACTTTGGTGTAGATGATTCTGAAATGTAAGATAGATTCCTGCAGTTGATGATATAGCTTCTGATTCCTTAGCGTTGATTTAATTTCTTCACAAAAGAGAATATATGTGTTGAAGGGGTTTTCGTGTTCTTCTGTTCGAATTTTCCGGAATATTTCATAAAACCAAACAATTGCGTCTGATGCATTCAATATTCCTTTTTCAATAAATGAAGAGAAGGCCTCTTTTTCATGATAACTAAAAGCCTGGTATGTGCGCATGATTTTTTCCCGATAGTCTTTATCAAGTAATTCATCTGATAAAAAAATATCCCAAAATACAGTTAGTAAGGTTGGTGTGTTTTCTTTTCTGGTTAATACATTTTGTTGCAATGCTTCTTTATTCAACAATACTGATCGTATTTCCTTTTTGGCGACAATATCATCAACTAATTTGCCGGTGCGATGTATAAGGGCAGAATTGAAATAGTTTTCTAAGTGCCGCCCACTTACATCATATCTATAAGAAATGAATTGTTGATAGGGTGCAGCAAAATAATCTTCCCCCGGACTAAAGAACATCGTATAAATACCTGGCTTGGAACGTGTAAAACGTAAACGAAAATTGGTGGCATCTGTAGAGCGAATAGGATCGGTTTTCGACTTCTTGAATAAGTTCATTACCCTCGAGGTAGGGATATTATTCTTTTCTTGTGTTGCGCCATGCTTATCATCATCTATATCGTCTTCGTCCTCGATTGCTTCGGATTGACTATACCGTTTAAATGACTTTCTGTCCAATTTTTCAAAAGGCAACGTAGCATATTCATCATGTTGCATAGTGCTCCAAAATTGTTTATCGTAAAATTCCATCACCCTCTTCGCTATCTCATATACAGAAGGAATTCTTCTTACAAAAACAACCGCTTTCTCTCCCTGATGCTTTTGGGTTAAATCGGTCACCAGCTTTTCATACTTAGGATGGCTCGGGTCATTGCCGAATATTTCTCGGAATTTATTGGATAATCCATGTAAAATTGATGCATCGGAACCGGTGCTGTAATCGGTAGCCAATTGTTTTCCCTCCTCCTGTTCATTTTCTTCAGCAGATGATTTTTCAAAGGGAATAAATTCAACCCCTTCCAGATATTTCATCATTCGGGAAACGCCTCGACCGCCCTTCATTTCTTGTTGTTCTTTGAGCTGTTTGGCCAATTGATGCTGATATAAGGCAAAGAACATCTCTGCTAATGGATTGTTGTTGAAATTACTCTCCGCTTCTTTCTCTTCACGATACATGTATTTATTAAAGCTTTCTTTGCCCAATCGCCGTAATCGTCGCACACAAATTTGTTCCAGTATTTTTCCGTGCTCCCAATGATTATATCTTTTGGTAAAATAACTCACCATGTTTTTGATATCATTTGCTGAGCTATGATTGGGAGTAGCGGTCATTAACAGAGCCTTCTTAGCCAAGGGTTGATATAATTCTTTATCAGGATTTCCAAAAATCTCTTGTGCCGTTTGTACCCTCAAACTACCCCCGTCTTTATTTCTGAAATAATGCGCCTCATCAATAATGACCAAATCGAAATAAGCCTTGTTGCCCTCGGCGTGGTTCAGAATCTCTTGTTTCAATAACCTGGCTATTTCCGCATTGAGTTTTTCATCACGGCTTCCACTCAAGTTTTTTAATCGGGTGAGATTTTTGATTCCCAATGCTTCTACTCTTTCTACAATGGCTTCCTGTGACATCAAATTGCTGAAGGATGAAATTTTACCAATAAAAAATTGACCCCAGCCCATTTGAATTTCTTTAACCAACTCAAAAAGATTGGAACAACGTATGAGTTTTTTTACAGCAACCTGTCCTGATTCAGATTTTACCACATTATCTGAATATCGATAATGATGACTAACGAAAGTGAGGTATTCTTTCTCCCAATTAGATACAATTTCATCTCTTGGGGCAAGCACCAATATTCTGGCCTGCGGATTTTCATGCCAAAGCGCAGCACAAACGGATAAGGCCTGAATGGTTTTTCCCATCCCGACCTCATCTGCTAACAGAGCAACCTTTTGCTCTTCGAGGATATTAAAAATTCGCGAAGCACCTTGAGCCTGTAAACAAAACATATCCCTGCCATTGGCCTTGTACTGCCAATGCTCATCATTCGTATTAAAATTTATTAGGGATAATATGTATTCTGGGGTAATCAAATTATTGTCTCAGTTTTTGTAAGGTGTACTGCCTCCATTTTTCTATGTTTTCTTTGCCTAACTGCTTTATCTGTTCTTGGGTGAACAACTCCATGAAAGGTATATTTTTGATAGAGGCAATATATTCATATGCTATTTGAATGGCCTGATTGTATTGTCTGAATACAAAATTGGCTTTCTCGATCAGAAACCACAGGTAAATTGGACTTTTATTAAACTCTTCTTTTTTCTCCTGAAGAAGATGTTGCAATTGTAACAAATGCTTTCTCAATTCATTTAAACTACCCGGAATAACTCGACCGATTTGAATGAGTTGCATTCTTTTTTGTTTGACAGGTTGATGGGTTGTTTTATGTATGCGACTGAGTATGGATTCGAATGCCTGAAAACCTGTGAACCAATCGTTTTGATGACCGCTGGTTAAAATTTCATGAGTAGCTCTTGAAACCTCATCATCAAAAGCTTCTCCCACATCAAAAGCTGGTCGATGCAGCTCCTCTCTGTCTTCAGGCAATTCATTGAGCCAGCCTTTTAAAAAATCATCTATTGACTTAAACTCACTCGCTGGTCTTTGTGCCAACCCTTTTTCGCGAATGAATCCCTTATAAGCAATGCTGCCCGTCTTGGTTATTATTTCAAAATAACGGTCGGTTAAAAAGGCACTGCTATGCTGACGAATGGAGAATGATTTTTCAAGAATTCGGATGCTTTGTTTTCCGAATCCGGGCAACACAATGATATCATCCTCACTTATGTGTTTCAATAGTTTGGCATAAGACGGCGTAACCAAAGTCAATTGTAAACTATTCCAGTCAATCAATATATCTACAGCCACCACAAATGGCTCTAGCAATCCTTCTTTTTCTTCATCTAATTCAGCTTCTGTGATATGCTGAGGAGTCTTTAACGCACCAAGCAAATAATTGGCTTGAATTTGCTGGTATTCTCTAGAAGTAAGTTGATAGATGATGCCGGCTTCAATATTGTTATTGCCTTTGTTGCCCAAATTCATTCCGGCATGTGTCATATTCCAGGAACCAATAGCCAACGTTTTAGGGGTAAGCCAGAGTTTGCCATGTACAAAAGCATCAACAGCGGCTGCAGGTAATTTGTCTTGATGAAATGTAATGCCGTCTATTTCCTTTGCTGCCTGAAATGATTTTTCTGTGATGCGAATTTTTTGAGTGATAGTTTTGGCAGGTATTATAGAGATACGCTCGAATCCATACTCTTTTATTTCTTCTAATAAATTGGATAATTCATCTGCAAAATAAGGACTCCAAACGCAGAGCTCAGTAGTTGTATCCATCAACTTATTTATAAATCCTTTTTTACTGAAAGAGGAATGAAATTGCCAGCGGGATTGTTCGCCTGACATTTTTCCAATTTGTAGTTTTTTCAATAAAGGATGTTCATTAAGCTCTTTGAAAGATGAAGTAATTGATGAAAAAAACAAACCCAGCTCACGGGCTACGCGGGTGTCCGTAATTTTTTCGAAAAAGAAAGATTCTCTGTTTTCGGCCCAACCACCAAAAGTTAAATTGGCAGAAGAGGCCATCAGCCAGTATTCGCCTGAGACTGATTCTATGAGAATCACTTTAGGATGGAAAACGCCTTGAGTAAACTGAAGATTATTTTCTCTTGATTGAATTGTCTTTACATCAATGGGGTATAATTGAACGGCCGTTTGCTTTTGTTTGCCTGATGTTTTTACTGCCCTTGGATCATAAAACACCTTTACTTCAATTTTTCCTTCTTCAATTTCATCGGTATCGTTTGATAAGTTTATTGATAATGCTTCATAATCCATGGGAGATTGCAAAGAATCATAGGAAATTCCTTGCAAAGCGCTCAAAATGAATTTTTCGAAAAAGGAGATGTCCAGGTTGAACGTTGTAAACCAGGCACGCTTCACCTTGCCCATGTTGCCGAGCTTTTCTGTAAAATGCTTGTATAGTTTAATTCCTTCCGACATCAATTCAAATATGATGAAATGAGTTGTAATGATTCGTAATAATAAGTATGCAGCCAGGGTTGATATTTCAGGTAATCATCCACCTTGCTGATATTGGCTAACAGCGGTATAGAAAAATGATGTTTGAATTGGCCTTTCTCGTCCATATCCAGCCAGGCAATACCGCCGCGTAGTTTCATGATTTTTTCGTGGTATTGAATAATACCTCCTAGCCAATCTTGCAGGGATTTATCGTTGATAAAAACCGGATACATGTCTTTAAGTCTACCCGTTAGATAGTTGGTATTGAAGCCTGCACTTTGATTGATGGCGGCTCTTAATTTTTCGATTTCTTTTTTTTCTTCTGCAAGTTGCTTAACACCTGCTTGAGAAAGATACCGAATCAAATATTCGGTATGCGACAAAAAAGGTTCTACTGCTATAATCTTATTTATTTTTTCCTGTTCGCCAGGCTCATTTTTTAATAGTGTTTTTGCTTTGGCGTATAAGATTTTTGCTGAGTCAATCTCTTTGAGTTGCAAGGTTTCTAATAAAGCCGCCTGCGCACCCGACCCCAGATTCATTTTATCTTTCCAGAAACTTCGGATGGCTGGAGGTAGTTTCTTCTGTCCAAAGCAGGCAATATATTTTTCTTGAATGGACTTCCAGTATTTGCTTGATTTTATTTCGGGGATATTTAATTTAGGATACCCTTTGTTTTTTGATTGAAATAATCTGTTAGTTATAAGTGCCAGTATTTGATTCTCCAAATCCACCACATCAGTCCATTTATGAATGAATTTTTCGGCTTGTGTCCAACTTTCTTCTTTAGGCTCATAATCTAGAGAACGGGTAAAAAAATCCATACTCATCATGGGTCCTTTATACCTGCCCAGCATTCCCAGAGAAATTTGACGAGTCAACAATCCTTTGTTTTTTGACGCCTCTAGCTCAATACTACTTTCAGCTTGAGTATGGTATTTCTGTCTCGCCTTATTGATGCCCAAAATACCTAAACCACGAGCACTATCTGTATCCTGGTATTTGAGGTAAAAAGCGTGAGTCACCAAATCTTCTAAAAAAATGATTAGTCCGGATTTAACATCAAAATCCGCCTGCCAATTTTTAAACTTAGTTTTTACAAGACTGATTTGCTCGGGGTAATCTTGATACAGCCTGTAAATAATGTGGTTGTGTATCAGATTAAAAGTGAAGATGCGCAAATCGTTGGCAATGGTGGTGAGTTTATCACCAAAAATATCTTGCCCCAATCCAACCCATATAACCTGAAGCCCCAGTGGGTCTACCGAGGATTCTTGTTTGAGGTCGGGGTCGGGTATGGTGAAGAGGGGGCGCAACTTATTTATGTGCGTAAAATACTTCAATTTTGTTCAACATATATAGTATGTACGCAACTTATCCATATTTTTCTGTAACTGCTCTTAATCGTATTGTGATACTGTGAGAAAATTGACGGGTCGTTGTTTGATGCATTATGCGCAAGCAAGGCAATCATTGAGTTTTTAAATTAGTTTTGACTTATCTTTTCAACAATTAGTTACTGATCACGCTTTTCTTTCCACCATTCCCAAATTTTATATCCTAGGTACACGGCTCCAACAACGCCTATTATTTTTAAACTAGTGCTCAACAACTTATTACCACCTGCCGTTGATGACGCAGATGTTAATCGATCAGGCGCAGGCGCTGACAACTCTATTATATCAGTTACAGGTAGAGATGGCGGGGAGATTTTTTCCACCAAATCAAAACCGATATCATCAAAAAAATTTTCACTCATAGCTTAATAATTTTTATCGTGTTATCTGTATATAAAATGTATCCATAACGACCTACAAGGCGGAAGATTTCGCCGTCAATGGTAATTTTGCCTGTCATTACGCTCCAGTTCATTTTTTCAACTCTTAAGATGTTTACATCAATTACATTGCTTCCATATTTATTATATACAGAAGCCAGAATTTTTTCAACAAGCTTAATCTGATTAAGAGTATTTTTATTTACTTCATAGTTATTTTTTGACCTTATTAGTTTTTCTGCCATGTAACAACTTTCATCGCAGTAGCGACGATTTCCATTTGCATTTGGTGGCAATGGTTCACCACAGAATTTACAATTCATTATTATTTGGTTTTAAAATTGTCAGAAATAGGGTTTACTGGATTACGCTTCACAAAGGCAATCACATCATTCAGAAAATAATAGATTTTGGATTTGCGCCGCCCTCTTTGATTACTTTTTAGCGCATTGTCATTTTTTGTTTTATTTCCAGGAGGCGGTGGGTCTTCGTCCGAACGGTAGTATTTAATCTTGCGTTTTTCACGAAGGTTTGCGAGTTTACGTTTTGAGATTTTGAGAATATGCATTACATCGAGGTCATCAAGAATTACTTGATCAGCGGGTCGATATGCTTTAGAAATCTTTTCGTCGATTTCATCTACCAGGCCTTTAAGCTCCGGCCATCTTTCAGTGTAGTGTGTAGCCATGATTAAACAATGTTTCCGTAAAAATGGAAAATTGTTTTTATTTTAAAAATGGATTCGTTAGAAACCTTCCACACATTCAATGTGTGTTTTGACTACTTTTCGGAAACCTTCTGTGGTATTCTTTTGTATGCTACTTTTAAGTTTTGCGCCATGGACATTGTAAAATCTCCAAGAGATATTTTCTTTTTCATTTCTCTATGGCGAGAGTTATAGAGCCGGTCTCTTAAATTGAAAACAGAAAAGAATACACCTCTTCTTTTTGTCAACTCTTGTTCATCGCAATCGGCTAAAAAATTTTCAAGAATTAGTCCTTCCCAAATTTCTAACAGTTTGATCTCTTTTGTTTTATCAGCTGATTTGGGAACTAGTTCTTTGTTTAAGACATCGATATCTATTCGTTCTTTAAGTATACCCAAATAACCACCAAGCATACGTAGATATTTTGCTCTAACTATCAAATGATTTTTCATTTCTTGGGCTATATTTTCTTGGACTATCACCTCTTCCAGCGTAATCATTTTGTTTTCTTTCTTGATTTCATTATAAATTCTCATTTCATTCACTTTGTCATTTAGTTCTAGATTCTCATTGTTCAAAAGAATAGCCTCATTAATCATATTAATAGCTAAAGACAACTCATATTTTTTGTTTATGATCGACTCCAGGCTAATGATATAATCATTCAGGAATATTTTGAAGCGCTTGTAGATTTCTAATAATTTATCATCTACATAACGAGCCGTTCCCGCCATAGTCATTTTAATCAATCTAAATCTATGTCCCTTTTTTTGTTTTAGTGCTTGCTTCGTGAATAACTTAATGTGCGATATCGATAACTGATCAACCAATCGCTTTATGTTTTCTGAGGGGGTCTCCTCATAATTGATGAAATATGTCCAGACATGTTCAACGGGTAACTTATTTTTTCTTGGCATTACTAAATGTTTAGGTGTTTAAATTTCGGACTATTCTGAAATGTTCTGAAAAAAAAAGCTAGCAAGTGTCGAATTATTTTAGAAAACAACAGAAAATAATATAAAATAATACGAAAATTTCCGGAAAAAGTCGGAAAAATATGGATGTATTCGGCAGCTTTTGATCAAAGTTGGTTAAGCCCAACTTAAGCTATTTATACAAAAAAACACAAAATATCATGATCATAATTCTAATTACCGATTAATATAAAATCCATTTTTAGAATTTAGCATAACATAAAATACTAGTGCTTATTTATTCCAGTTCTATGGCAAATAACACAAACGATAAGGGTATAGAGTCAATCCACTGGATTTTTAAAAATCAAAAATAAAGACCGCAAGCCTGAATATACAGCACTTAAAAATACCATATCTTCGAAGGTGTTATAACCCACTTTAACGGTCAATCATTATGTCTGACATTTCCGAAATAACTGCACACCTGCTTGAGTTTAGAAACGAACGCGACTGGGAGCAATTTCATAATCCCAAAGATTTGGCCCTGGCTATCAATGTGGAGGCGGGTGAGTTGCTTGAATTATTTTTATGGAAAAACGCATCTGAGGCGAATATCGAAAAAGTGAAAGAAGAACTGGCCGATGTGTTTGCCTATGCATTCTTGCTCGCTGATAAATACAAGGTTGATGTAAAGCAGATGGTGCTTGAAAAGATTCAAAAAAATGCCGAAAAATATCCGGTAGATAAAGCAAAAGGAACCGCCAAAAAATACGATGAGCTATGATCGTATACAATGCCACCAAGGCCGAATTTTTAAACGATGTACTCACCAATGATATTGAAAACATCGTTTTAAAAAATGTAAAATTGAAATTAAACAGAGGGGTTGGTATTGCCGAAATCAAATCCTGGGCCAGCTCTTTGGTTTATATGGACCGCATCATGCAGGATGCCATGATACCTAATGATTGTGGTATTGCTATTGAATATCAAATTCCACAAACCGGGAAACGAATAGATTTTATCATTTCGGGACAAAATGAAGAGAACCGCGATTCGGTTATTCTTATTGAATTGAAACAATGGTCCGAAGCCAGATTAACCAATAAAGATTCTATTGTAGAAACCTTTGTGGGAGGAAGAATCGGCGAGCATACACATCCGTCTTATCAGGCCTGGTCTTATGCAACTTTATTGCAGGGATTTAATGAAGTAGTTTATCAGGAAAATATTCAACTACACCCCTGTGCCTATTTGCACAATTATGCCGAAGACGGAGTAATACGAAATGAATTTTATGCCGACTACATCAACAAGGCGCCTGTATTTTTAAAGAGCGATGCACCAAAGCTGCGCGAGTTTATTAAAAAACATGTGAAATATGGCGACAAAACCAACATCCTTTACCGCATAGAAAATGGAAAGATAAAACCGTCCAAAATGCTTGCTGACAGCATCACCAAAATGATCAAAGGCAATCAGGAATTTGTGATGATTGATGATCAGAAGGTCGTGTATGAAAACGCTATTGCATTGGCAAAGCACGCCAGTGAAAAAAACAAACAGGTGCTGATTGTGAAGGGTGGTCCCGGAACAGGCAAATCTGTGGTAGCGATTAATTTGCTGGTTGAGCTTACCAAGTTGGGACTGCTTACTCAGTATGTTTCCAAAAATGCAGCACCGCGTGCCGTATATGAAGCCCGACTTACCGGTACTGTGAAGGCAACGGAAATACGAAACATGTTCAGAGGATCCGGTGCATTTATTGATAGTCCGCCTAATGAATATGATGCTTTGATTGTAGATGAGGCACACCGATTAAATAAACACAGTGGCCTCTTTGGCAACCTGGGCGAAAACCAGATTAAGGAAATTATTGCTGCAGCCAAGTGTGCCATTTTCTTTTTGGATGAAGACCAGCGTGTAACCTTAAAAGATATTGGACAAAAAGAAGAAATTTATAAGTGGGCACTCATGCACAATGCTGTGGTGTCTGAGCTGGAGCTAAACTCGCAGTTTCGGTGCAACGGCTCCGACGGATACCTGGCCTGGCTGGATAATACCTTGCAAATACGCGAAACAGTCAACCAGGATTTAAGGGGAGTAGATTATGACTTTAGGGTAGTGGATAGTCCGGATATATTGCGCGATTTGATTTTTGAAAAAAATGAAATCAACAACAGGGCGAGACTGGTTGCCGGCTATTGCTGGAAATGGCCAAGCAAGAAAGATGCAAGTGCCTATGACATAGAATTTCCGGAGCATGATTTTAGAATGAAATGGAATTTGGTGGAGGATGGGAGCACCTGGATCATCAGTCCAAAATCGGTGAACGAAGTAGGGTGCATACATACCTGTCAGGGCCTGGAAGTAGATTATGTAGGTGTCATTATTGGCGAGGACCTGGTGGTAAGAAACGGAGTTGTACATACCGATGTAACCAAAAGGGCCAGTTCCGACAAGTCGGTGCAGGGTTATAAAAAATTGCTGAAAGAAAGTCCGGAAGAAGCCAAAGAGCAACTGGATCTGATCATTAAAAATACCTATCGAACCTTGATGACGAGAGGTATGAAAGGATGTTATGTATATTGTGTGGATGAGGAGTTGAGGGAGTGGATGAAGAAAAGTATGAAATAAGAAAATGCCACAACTGCCCAACGATAAAAATATACCTATTGACAAACTGGCGGCTTGTTTCAATAAAACAACCGCTACCTATAAATTTTATTGGTTATTATCTATTATAGATGCATTGGAAGACAGAATTGAGAAGCAGGCAACCATAATTCCAAAACAGGAAATATTTGCACGAATGGTGAGTAACGCCTGGTATACAGTGAACTACTTTCGTGTTTCATTTGGAAAGCTGGATAATTTACAGACTGCCATAGAAACAATCAAACATACAGAGGGATTAACAATTGATGCAGATAAAAAAGACATTCTAAAAATACTGCTACACACGGAAAACAACAATATAAAAAAAGCGCTTGTACAATTTAATAATAACGTTCCCCACAGGTTTTTGAGTCCGTGGTTTCCGGGAGAAGACAAAGTTGGTATTTATAAAAAATCACAAAATGCAGCTTTTTATTGCCCCTATTCACTCGAAAAAGATTTTATCAATGTAGATATCTTATGGGCCAATTACTTTCTTCTAAATGCTGCGCTGATAAAGGACTTTTGCTATTGGAATTTATCCTTGTTTTTACAGGCTAAAAATCCCAATGTGCCTGATATTGCAAATAAGTTGATAAAGCCAGCATCAAGAAACAGCCTCAATGCACAACGAAAATTTTGGGATATTGTAATAGATAAAATGGGCAGTGTAAATTGTATCTATACAAAAAGAAAATTGTTTAAAGGTGATTTTGCAGTAGAACATTTTGTGCCCTATAATTTTGTATCACATGATTTGATCTGGAATCTAATTCCCGCAGATAAAAACTTCAATAGCAAAAAGAGTGATAAGCTGCCTAATTTCAAAAAACACTTCGACGCATTTTTTGAAATACAGTATCAAGGTATGAGAATGATTTACGAAAATTATCCATCAAACAAATTACTTGAAGAATATCTGATCATTCATCCTGAATTTATAAAGGCCGACAAACCATCTATTAAACAAAAGTTTGCTGATACCATACAACCATTGATAACTATAGCCGCAAATAATGGCTTTGAATATTTATAAAATGAACTTAAATCAACCTTGTCCGTTTTGCAATTTAGATAGAGAAATCATTATTGAAAATGAACTCTCGTTTGCCATCTACGACGGCTATCCTGTAAATGAAGGGCATGTCCTTATCATACCCAAACGGCATACAGCTAATTATTTCGATTTGACTCCTAATGAGCAACATGCTTGCATTGCTTTGCTTAATGAAGTCAGCAAGATCATCAAGGAAAAACATAATCCGGATGGATTTAATATCGGTGTCAATATTAATGAAGAAGCAGGGCAGACCATTCCTCATGTACACATGCATTTGATTCCCAGATACAAAGGAGATGTGGAAGAGCCGAGGGGAGGGGTTAGGGGTGTGGTGCCTGGGAAACAAAATTATCTCAAATAATGCTAAAGCGCCTAGTCAATACCATGTTGTTCATGCATATCTCGTAAATCTTTTCCAAATTTTATTTTTTCTAGTGCACCCTTTCGTTTTTTTTGGGCAAACAAAGTACGCAAGTTGGATATTGAATGCCTTTGTAATACTCTTTACATGTTGGACACAACTCCATTTTGTATAAGTCAAAGTAAGACGCACATTTTTTACAGGCAGTAATTGTACCATCAAAAGAGAGATATTTAATGTTATCATTGAGGTAAAGTAAAAATGCTTCTTTTTCTATTGTTTTCGAACTTTTATTCTTTGCGAGCTCTCTCTGTAACAAATATTTTATGTTGGATAGGCTATGTTTGTTTTTCCATTTGTCTTTTGTCACAAAGCATTTATCTCGAAATTCAATTGATTCTTCATTATCAAAAAAATTAGCAATAAGCTCATCAATTGATTTATAAATTGTTTCATCAAATTCTTGCCTACATTTCGTGCATCGATATTTAGGAACCTTGCTTGTTCTTTTGTTTGGCTTTCTACTTTTGCAATTTGGACATAATGGAACGGGCTCATAAACATAATTTTTAGTTACATAATTAGTAAGCTCTGATTTATCAATTTTAGTATTTATGTTAATGTAGTCCTCTAACGTCTCGCGCCTTGGCGCCGGCGGGGTGGGAGAGACGTTTCTTATATTTTGAAACAAATCTAAAATAAATAGACTGATTTTCAAACAGCAGAAGGCCCCCGCTGGTGCCAAGGCGCTGTTATGCGGTTGGCTTCTGTCTGTCAATATGTGCTTTTACAATCGGTGTAACCGTGTCGTAGTTAATGCCTTTTTGCAGACAATATTTACTGCCGAGCCATTTAATTAATGTTTTTGATCCTTTGCTTGCATTACAGGAGCCGCAACATAGAGCTACATTATCAGGTCCATTAATCCGAATATCATTAATAACATGTTCCCAAGTAGGTCTTGTCTTGCTGTCAAATGGCGGGTTTTGGAAAGATATACCGCAGTAAACACAGCTATGATCTCTTGAAGTAACTAACGCCTCAACATCTTTTGGAATACCCCAGCGGTTGGCCATTGTAAAAATTATTATTAGAAAAAAAGATGTCGTAGTTAAGCTGACGCATAACGTGTTGCCGCTTTGCGAAGGCGGGGATTTTCAGCACTAAACTTCATTAAATGCACAAAGCTTGAATTTAGCACTTCACTGTCATAGAAGCACAAAACCCCCGCTTTTGCAAAACGGCTGTTGGCAGCTGGTGTTCTGCCTGTTCGTCTTTGTAAACCATTGTCAGTGTTGAGTTTCAGTGTCATTGTCAGTTTGATTTTTTGTCTATCTGTGTCGGGTTGTGCGTGGCGTTTTTTATTTTTTTGAAGGGTCGGACATTTTTTAAAAACAATTTTTCCTGCGTTGGCTTTGCAAGCTTTTTGACAAAGCTTTGGATTGTGCTTGGGCTTGCGGGGCTTTGGCAATGTGCTTGCAAAATCTTGGGGAATTCATAAGATTTCATTTGTTAAAAGAAAGTCTTTCAATTTGTCTGCTACTGCTTTTGCAAGAGGAACGGGAACACCATTTCCAATCATCTTAAATTTTTTTGTCATTGGCAGTTCAATTGGTAATACATATTCATCTGGCACTCCTTGTATTCTTAATGCTTCTCTTACGGATAATCGCCTATGTAAATATGGGTGCAAATGAACTTCGTTATTTCCATAGCAAGTTGTCGGACTGTATTTAAAACGATGAAGTCGTTTAAAAGAAGGACGATTTGTTTCGCCTTCTTCAATTGCTTGCAAAATATTTTCGTCTACATACAAATTGAAAAACTCATTTGCATTTGGTATTGAATTTATTTCTCGTTGTGGAACTAAACAGCTTTCAACACACAATTCAAAAGGAACATCTTCTGGTTTTTTCAATTTGATCCCAAAAGGAACTTGTTTCCCCCAATTATACTTTGTCGCAGAATCGTGATATTTCTTGTTTACAGGAAACGGAAACCATTTACCAAACGATGCTAGTTCAATGGCTTTTTTGCTCATACAATCTTTTCTAATACCTACAAAAAATACACGTTCTCTGTGTTGCGGAACACCATAATTCAACGAATTTAGTTTTTCGTGGTCAACGTAGTATTCTTTTTCAACTCGCTTCAACAGCGTTTGTAAAAACTCTTTTGTGTCTTTTCTTTTTGTTAAACCGGTTACATTTTCCATAACGAAAAACGTTGGTTTTAATTCCAAGATTTTATCAAAGTAAACAATTGTAAGTTTTCCTCTTTCTCCGCTAAAACCTTTTAATGAACCATTCATACTAAAGTCCTGACAAGGCGGTCCTCCAATTATTCCAAAGTGTTCGGGTTTTCCGTTTGGAAACGCTTCTGAAATAATTTCTTTTGATTTTATTTCGATGATTGATTTAGTATTAAAAATTTCTGCTTTAATTCCATTGCCTTTAGATTTTCTCCACGAAGTCACACCAGCTGCGTGAAGTTTAGCAAAAACTTCATCAAATTCATTTGTCCAAATTACTTCAAAATCGGCTTGTTCAAACCCCATATCCATAAAACCTCCTCCGGAAAAAAAAGAAAGTATCGGAATTTTATGTTCTTTATTCTTACTCATAAATTATTGTCGTGGCAGTAGCAGAATAAACAAATTCTGTTGCTTCCTTTCTTACATTGTAAATTCTAATTTGTTTGTTCTTGTTCCTATTTAGTTCATCAAATTCTTCCACAGAAAAATTTTTAATGGTTAAATTCATATTTCCATTTTGTAAAAATAAACTCACATTACCATTCTGAAATTTCTTCACGTCTTTAATTTCACCCATCACATCGTTGAAAGAAAAATCTGTTTCAAGTTTCTTATCAAAGAAAGAACAAGCTGGTCTGTAAAGACAATACTTGCAATTTTCTTGTTTTGGATTTGCTGAAAATGATTTTGTTTTTATGCTATCATTAGTATATTTTAAAAGGCTTTTCGCTTCATCAAAAAGCGATTTACATTCTTGTTCAGAAAACTCAACCAGATATTTCTGTTTAGCTAAATCAACCAAACTCAAGTCCGTTGGAAAGTTGTTTGTGTTTTCAAAATACAAGTAAGCATAAAGCTTAAGTTGTTCTTTGTATTCATTCTTTACATCTAAATAAATTTCGCCTTCATCATCTAAACAATCTTGTGTGATTGCTCCGGTTTTAAAATCAATTATTTCAATTTCGTTTCCGTTTTCAATCACTAAATCAACTTTTCCGCCAATCAATTTGTCGTTTGATTCAAACCATTTTTCAGAATGAAATTTGATGTTACCTAAACTTGTTATTTTTTCGGATTCGCTTCGCAAATGCTTTTTTAGTTGAATTTTCTTCAATCCAAAATTTCGTAACTTAACTTTTAACGGAACAAAAAAACCAAAACCTTTTTGTTTTAAATCTTCTTCAAGTGCTTTCACTTGCTTGTCAAATTCCGCATTAAAATCATCTTCACTTTTCACAATTCCCTTTGCAATCAGTTCAAGCATTTTGTGCAAAACTGTGCCGAAATAGGCATTTGGCGAAAGTGGAAGTAACGGCTTCTTGTCAAACGCTTCTGCCAATAATAATTTGTAAGCACAATTTTTCATTGAATAAAATTGGCTTGGCGAAATACGTTTGATTTCCTTAAAATTTGTTTCTCCAATTTTATTCATCATCTCTCAATCAATTTTTCATAACACCAACCCGGTCTGCGATGCAAGTTAAACGTGTCAATTATGCTAATTTTTCCTCCGTTAGTTTCAGTATGTTCTTTTATTTCATTGTAAATTTCTGCCAACCAATTTGCTTCCGCGAAATTTCTCATATTCCAAAATGGGTGAACAATCATTACCACGTTTCTTTGATTTCTTCCAAATTTAATAATTGGCATGCCATTTATCTCTGCTGTATTTGAGAACCCAAAACTTTGAGCAAAAGCATTTCTTAATTCTGTTGCAAATGCAAACCAATTCTGCAATTCAACAAAGTTGAAATTTCCGTCCGCACCGCAAACAAAAGTTGAATCATTCATTACACGAAGCATTGATAAACCTAAACGCCAAT
>CAZXSR010000018.1:0-45188 GCA_964643315.1 uncultured Ferruginibacter sp. | reverse complement strand
TTGTACCCGATGGAGACCAGGAAGGCTTTAAATGGGAAAAAGGAAGATGGATACATATCAATAAAGTATTCACCCAAAAACTACAGGATGGAAAAGCACCCCGAGAACAACCACTTTTTGATCAACCGGGCCAACAAAAAATACCAGCTGTAAAAAAGGGAAACTAAAGATTATTCATCCAGTTTTAGCACGGCAAGAAACGCCTCCTGCGGAACCTCTACGTTTCCAATTTGACGCATCCGTTTTTTACCTTCCTTTTGCTTTTCCAATAGCTTACGCTTACGGCTAATATCTCCCCCGTAACACTTGGCTGTCACATCTTTTCGCATGGCAGAAATGTTTTCACGGGCTACTACTTTAGCCCCAATTGCTGCTTGTATAGCTATCTGGAATTGCTGTCTAGGTAACAACTCCTTTAATTTTTCACATAGCTTACGGCCAAATTCTTGTGCTCTGCTACGGTGTATCAATGCAGATAAGGCATCAACTTTATCGCCATTGAGCAGAATATCCATTTTACAGATATCACTTTCTCTATATCCAATAGGATTGTAATCAAAAGAGGCATAACCCCTGGTTTGTGATTTGAGCTTATCGTAGAAATCAAATACAATTTCAGTGAGGGGCATCTCAAAAATCAATTCAACACGCGTGGGTGTTAAATAGCTTTGATTGATTAAGATGCCGCGCTTGCCCAGGCAGAGTGTCATAATGTTTCCAATGTACTCTGGCTTAGTAATGATTTGTGCCTTAATAAAAGGTTCGTCAATATGATCCGTTTTTACCGGATCAGGAAATTCAGTTGGATTATTTACGATGATTGTTTCGCCCTTAGTTGTGGTAGCAATGAAACTTACGTTGGGAACGGTAGTAATTACAGTCTGGTTGAACTCACGCTCTAAACGCTCTTGAATAATTTCCATGTGCAGCATTCCCAGAAAACCGCAGCGAAATCCAAAACCTAGTGCCTGGGAAGTCTCGAGCTCAAAAGTGAGCGAAGCATCATTGAGTTGGAGTTTATCCATACAATCCCTGAGCTCCTCAAATTCATCTGTATTAACGGGAAAGATACCAGCAAAAACCATCGGTTTCACTTCCTCAAAACCCTTGATCTGTTCTGGAGTTGGGTTGGAAGCCAGTGTAATCGTATCTCCAACTTTTACCTCCTTCGCATTTTTTATTCCTGTAATGATATAGCCTACATCTCCCGTGGCAACTTCCTTCTTCTCGGTCATTTTGAGTTTAAGAATTCCAACCTCATCTGCCTCATATTCCTGGTTGGTTGAAACAAACTTAACACGGTCACCTTTTTTAATGGAGCCGTTCATGATACGGTAGTAAACTATTATTCCACGAAAAGAATTGAAAACGGAGTCAAAAATCAAGGCTTGTAAAGGTGCGTTTGGATTGCCTTTGGGGCCAGGAATGCGTTCCACAATAGCTGATAATACCTTTTCCACACCAAGACCTGTCCGGCCACTGGCATGCAAAATTTCCTCCCGTTTACATCCAATTAAATCAACAATTTGATCCTCCACTTCCTCGATCATGGCCCCGTCCATATCAATCTTATTAATGACAGGAATAATCTCAAGATTATTTTCAATAGCGAGGTATAAGTTACTGATTGTCTGAGCCTGTATGCCTTGAGTGGCATCAACCAAAAGCAAACAGCCTTCACAGGCAGCCAAGGCACGGCTCACCTCATAACTGAAGTCTACGTGACCAGGTGTATCAATCAAATTCAAGATATATTCTTGCCCATCAGTATGCTTGTAATTGATCTGAATTGCATGGCTTTTTATGGTAATACCCTTTTCGCGTTCCAGATCCATGTCGTCCAATACCTGATCCATCATATCTCGATCTGAAATGGTATTGGTTACCTGCAATAAACGGTCAGCCAAGGTAGACTTACCATGGTCAATATGAGCAATAATGCAAAAATTCCGGATGTTCTTCATGAATCAAAGGCCGCTTTTAGCGGTGCAAAGGTAGCCCTTTTCAAGCGATCATTGTGAGGAAAGATGCTTGATTCGATTCCATATTACGTCCATTTCTTCCAGTGTCATTTCGCTGAGACGCTTACCTTCCTCTTGTGCCGCCGTTTCCATCAATTGGAATCGAGTAACAAATTTTTTATTCGTCCTTTCTAATGCGTTTTCAGGATCGATATTTAAGAAGCGCCCGTAATTCACCAAGGAAAATAATAGATCGCCAAACTCCTCTTCAATTCGGTCCTGTTGCTTAGTGTCCTGGCTAGGCACTGGAGTAGCTTTTACTTCTTGTTCTAGTTCCAGCATCTCCTCTTTGACCTTATCCCACACTTGGCCAGCATTCTCCCACTCAAATCCTACCTGTTTTGATTTTTCTTGTAAACGCATAGCTTTCACCAACGCAGGTAAACTAACGGGCACTCCACTCAATACAGACTTTTTCCCCTCCTTCATTTTTAATTTTTCCCAATTTCTTTTCACCTCGTGTTCGTCCTTAACTTTTATATCCCCGTAAATATGCGGATGACGATCAATTAACTTTTTACAAATTCCTTCTACTACTTCATTAAAAGTGAAAACATTTTGCTCCGAGGCAATTTTAGCATAGAAAACTAAGTGCAAAAGCAAATCTCCTAGCTCCTCCTTGATCGCTTGCAGATCTCCATTGGTGATCGCATCAGCCAACTCATACGTTTCCTCAATGGTGAGTTGACGTAACGAAGACATGGTTTGCTTTTGATCCCAGGGGCATTTTTCACGTAGATCATCCATAATTGAAAGCAAACCGCTTATAGCCTGATCAGCGCCTGGAGGAGTAGATTTCATAAATCAAATGTAAGAAAAGACAATGCAGAACATAGTAAGATATCAAGGTGAGATTTTCTTTATTTTTACACCAGTTAATTGATATGAGAAGCACTGCAAGAATAGTATTACTGCTAGGCGTAACTTTTTCGCTCCTAGGATTTCAATGTGAAAAACAAGCAACTGGCCCTTTATTAAAGGGGAAACTTGCAGTAAATGGAATCTGCGCTAATATTACCATTACGCTAACTCAAGGTGCTTTAAATCCAGGCCAGTTTGAGAGTAGTTGGACGGATCCCACTACTGGAATTACCTATCAAAATGCATTCCGGCTTGCCAACCCTTGCCAGTTTCCAACCCACATTAGAGAGGGCGAAGAATTCTATTTTCGAGTTACTACCCGTGTAAACGAAACCTGCGCAACCTGCTTGGCCTATTATCCAACTCCACAGACTGCGCTTGCCATACAAGTTGAGTAAGCGTCAGATGCGCCAATAATCAGCCTTCCAACTAACAATTGCCGCTTTTATTTGCTTCGCTGTCAATTTTTCATTGAGCGCACGTGCAGCTAATGCAGGAAATTCATCATCCGATGCAAAGCGCAAAGCAATTATTTGGCTCATTCTCAAGTTTTGGTTGAGAACAGAACCGGTCAATCTAAAATGACGAAAGTTTTCCTCACTACGAATTACACGGTCTTGTACTTTTAGGGCATATACTCTTAACAAAGCCGCAGTGGTGCCCAATGTTAAGCTGATAACAAAAATTAAGATAGACTGCCACATGCTGTTAGCACTACAAAAAAGCATCCATCCGCTTGCCAAAACACTTCCAATGGCTAATGGCGCAATGAAATAATGATAGGTAGGATGTAAGCGAGAATGATTGCTAAAGTTTTGGATAGGTTTCATGAAATTGATTTGATGCAAAATAAAAAATCCCACACTTAGTGTAGGACTTTTTTATTCGTACACAAGACTGAATGGTGTTCGCTTCGCTCACACATCGCAATAAGTTGGTCTTACCCAAAGCCCCACACGCCTTCGGCGTGACGGGCTTTTTACTTGTCTGCTTAGCAAAGCAAGCTTTGCACGCATCCAATTAAAAAAGCCCTCAACACTTCTTGCTGAGGGCTTTGTGCCCTTTGCTGAACTGGGTTCGAACCAACTGGTTAATGACTTATCTAAGCTAATCTAATTTTGCAAGCTGAGAGATTATTGAACTGACCTATCATCACTCATATAGAATCGGGTTAAGCGGTGAGTTGATCACTTCTCCGATAACTGCTTCTGGGCACCAGGTATTCCAGTCGTTAATTTGGTTTTGATTTTCGGGTGATTTTAATCGCATATCTCTATCCATGTAAATGATGGTCATCACTTTTCGCATTTGCGAAGTGCTATTCGCTCCGGCTCTATGAAATACCCACCCGCTGTGAAAGCTAATTTCACCTACATCGAACGCTTCAATTACATGTTTAAAATCGGTCACGCGTAGCTTTTGTTCGATCTGCTGCTCACTTTCATCGCTGATCTCTAAGTTGCGTCCCTCAACAATGCGGTGACTGCCGGCGCTGAATTCAAGCGGGCCAAGTTCTAGGGGTGTCGCCTGCAAGGGAATCCAAGCTGTTATGGTTTTATCGGTGTCTAAAGGCCAGTAGTACTGATCGGCGTGCCAGGGTGTTATTCCTCCGCCCCCTTCTTTGAATAGTGCCTGATCGTGGTAGAGCCGGGCACCCGAGGTTTGCATAAGATCTGTAGCGATTTTTGCCAACCGCTTACTAAAGACCAGCTCTTTTACGAGATCGTCCTCTCTCCATAGATTAAACAGCTGAAGAAAGGCCTTTCCATAGGTCGAGCGGCTCTCTAAAGGGGTGGTCTGCGTATTCATCTGCTCAACCCGCCGAGTGATAACCTCATTGAAATACGAAATAGTGGGTTCATCAAAAACCTGCTTAAGTTTTATGAATCGGTTCTCTTGATAAAAATCGATTTGCTCTTTCGTTAATGAGTACGGCGTATTTAGTTGTTGTTGCAAAGAAAAATCTGCGCGTTGCATGACAGGGACTTTGTTCTAAGTTATTGAATATTCACAAAATGAAAACGCTGGATTACTTTCAATGATCCAATACGTCTTACGAGGGGGGGGAGCTTACTAACAAAAAAATCCCGCACTTTGTGCAGGACTTTTTTTGCTCGTGCCCAAGACTGGGTTGTGTTCGCTTCGCTCACACATCGCAATAAGTTGGTCTTACCCAATGCCCCCAACACTTCGTGTTGGGGGCTTTGTGCCCCTGATTGGGCAAATATCCAACCAATTTTTAGGCGATTTAAGGGAAATAGCGGCCTTTAAGGGCATATTTCGGGAAAATACGGACTGGTAACTAAAACCGCATTCGTTGAATCCGGACGGCGTTTAAAATAGCCAGTAGAGCCACCCCAACATCCGCAAACACAGCTTCCCACATGGTAGCAAGGCCACCTGCACCTAAAACCAATACGATTGCTTTTACTGCAAAGGCAAGAATGATATTTTGCCAAACTATTTTCTTTGTCTGCTTACCAATGTTTATTGCCATCGCTATGCGGCTGGGTTTATCATCCTGTATCACCACATCTGCTGTTTCAATAGTGGCATCACTTCCTAAACCTCCCATTGCAATACCTACATTACTTAATGCTACTACCGGGGCATCATTTACACCATCACCCACAAAGGCAACGGTTTCATTAAGGTCTTTAATGGCTTTTACTTTATTTACTTTATCTTCTGGCAATAAATCGCCAAAGGCATTATCTATTCCTAATTTATCTGCCACAAATTTTACCACACTACTTTTGTCGCCACTCAGCATTGTTGTTTTTACATTCATACTGTGCAATTTGTTTACTGCTTCCTGAGCATCTTCTTTTATGTTGTCTGCAATGGTAAGATAGCCTGCAAACTTTTTATCGTAAGCAATTGCAATCAGGGTGTAAACAATTGATGAAGGGTCAATGTCGTATTTGATAGAAAATTTATCCATCAATTTAAAATTACCTACCAATAACTCTTTGCCATTAACTTCTGCTTTCAATCCATGCCCTGCAATTTCTTCTGCTGCATTTAATTTTATTTCGGTGTTGACATTACCAACGTACTGTTGAATGGCTGTTGCAACAGGGTGTGTACTCTGACTTTCCAAAGCATTTACCATTTGCAAAATTTCATCTCTGTTGTATTCCGGTTTTATATTTACTTCCTGCACTTTAAAAACGCCTTCTGTCATGGTTCCGGTTTTATCCATCACTACATTTTGAATGTTTGCAATGATGTCTAAAAAGTTGCTGCCTTTAAAAAGTATTCCATTTTTACTGGCTGCACCTATGCCGCCAAAATATCCTAACGGTATAGAAATAACTAATGCACAGGGGCAAGAGATAACCAAGAAAACCAATGCCCGGTATAACCATTGATTGAAAACATAATTTTCTACAAACAACATTGGTACTACACAAATAAGAACTGCCAACAGTACAACTATAGGAGTATAGATTTTCGCAAACTTTCTAATAAATAATTCCGTTGGTGCTTTTTGTGCTGTGGCATTTTGCACCAATTCTAAAATTTTACTCAGTTTACTATCTGTATAAGCAGTAGTAACTTTTACCTGTGCAACAGTATTAAGGTTTATCATTCCTGCTAATACTGTTTCGTCTTTGGCTTTAGTATCTGGCTTGCTCTCCCCTGTAAGTGCTGCTGTGTTAAATGATGCTGTTTCAGAAATGAGTACACCATCTAATCCTAATTTTTCACCGGACTTCAATTGTATAATGTCGCCAATACTTACACTTTCTGCCTTAATGGTTTTAGGCTGGTTGTTTTCTAATATTGTTACTTCATCAGGCCGCTGGTCAAGCAATGTTTTGATATTTGCCTTAGCCCTTTTTACTGCCAATGTTTGAAACACTTCACCAATGGCATAGAATAACATTACTGCCACACCTTCGGGATATTCACCAATAGCAAATGCACCGATTGTTGCAATGCACATCAATAAAAATTCAGAAAATATTTCGCCTTTTCCAATGCTTTCAACTGCTTCTTTCATTACTGGAAAACCAACAGGCAAATAAGCTACTGCATACCAAACAACTCTTACCCAGCCTGTGAACCAGGTTTGCGGCAACCAATTGTCAAATGCGATAGCGGCAAATAGTAAAATCAAACTAATGATTGCAGGCAGAAACATTTGCAATGTTGTTTGATTACTGCCTGAATGGTCATGTCCGTCTCCTTCTTCATGGTCATGGTCGTGTCCATCATCATGGCTATGACCTTCTTTCAGCAATTCTTTTGCACCAGCTTTGGTATAAATCTTTTCTTCCTGTGTGCAGCAAGTCATTCTGCCTTGAGCATCGTAAGTATGTTTGTGATTGGGGTCTTTGTTTATCATGTTATTTTTTTTGAAAGCTGCAAAAAAGGAAATTCTGAACTGTATTAAAAGGAGTAATGTGGTCTTCTGTAATACACTTAATCCTGTCAAATGCAATTTCAAACCTTGCACTCATAGATGCTTCGTTGTATTGCTGAATTTGTAAGCCACTGCATTTTTCAGGGCCATTCTCTGAAAATGTACCTAATACCAAATAGCCTTTATCGCTTATGCCTGTTTCAGCAATGTCAACATATTTATTAATTGCTTCATCACTTGTGAGAAAATGAAAAGCTGCCCGGTCATGCCAAAAATCAAATTGAACTGGTGGCTCAAACTCTGTTACATCGCAAACAATCCAATGTACAAGATTTGCTTTGTCACCCAATCTTTGTTTTTCTTTTTCAATAGCTGTGGCAGATATATCAAGTACCCAAATGCTTTTATATCCCTTATCCAATAAGGCATCAACTAAATGACTGTCGCCACCACCTATATCAATAATGTTGGCAGTTACTGGCAAACTGAATAGTTCCAAAAATTCCATTGAAGTTTTTGGATATGGCTGAAACCAGCTTACTTCAGTTTCTGCTTTGTTGCTGTAAATATTCTCCCAATGATTTTTATTGTTATTCATAATGTTTCTTTTTCTGATTGAAAATAAAAAAGGTTGCAGATTAAAACATCTGCAACCTTCTATTAAAAGAGTGTAATTGTTGTTAAGCCCTGAAAGCACTTACCATTCCCAGAACGGAAGCCAGCATTACAACACACTTCCAGCAATTGAGTCTGTTCATCTTCATTTGTATAAATTTTATGGATGTAAAAATACATTGCTGCTGGTTTAAATTTTGTTAATCTTCGTGTCCTTCTGTATTTGTCATCTTGGCTGAAACAAAGAAAGCTCCTTTCACTACAATCTTTGCCCCTTTTGGAATTTCCTTTATTAGTGTTATCTCAGTATAACCAATATCCGTTGTTCCTTTTGCTACGGGTACTCTTTTAAATGTAAATTCTTTTGCCTCTGCTTTCTCACTCTGTTTCAGGCTGTCTTTTGCAACATTCTCCAGTAATACAAAAATATAGTCCTGTCCATCTACTCTTACAATAGCATCGTTGGGTACGGCAGGAACTGTTGTTTTGTCTAAGCTCACAATTGCAGTAACATTCATGCCATCAATCAATCCTGTTTTATCTCCCTTCACCATTGCATGAACAGAAACGGCTTTACTTTCACCTTCAAATGATGAGCCTAATGAGAATATTTGTGCATCGTACTCTTTACCGGGATTGTTGGTAATATTAAAATGAATGGTCTGGTTATTCTGTAATTTGGGTAAATCCTTCTCATAAACAAACAAGTCAAGATGCAACTGGCTGTTGTCAACTATTTCGGCAACGGAAGTAGTTACATCCACATAGCTGCCCATTTTTACAGAAACATTACTCACCACCCCATTGATAGGACTTGTTATTGCTAATACTGAAATTAATTTACCATTAGAAAGCCTTGCAGGATTAATACCCATCAACTGTATTTGCTGGGCAAGGGTTGATTTCAGTGTTCTCAAACTTCGCAACTCTGTTTCTGCTGATTGAAGATTTTTTAACGCCCCGGCATTACCCTCATTTAATTCTTTTTGCCTCTTAACTTCCAGTTCTGCAAAAGTGATTTTTGCATTAACGCCCAGGTATTGACTTTGTGCCTGTATAAATTCAGGATTGGCAATAGTGGCAATCGTTTGTCCCTTTCTTACAACATTACCCGGCTGTATCAACAAGGATTTTATAACACCGCTGTAAACAGAGTTTACACTGGCCTTGTTCTGATTAGGTACTTTCAGCACACCGTTTGTTTTAAGTGCAGCGGTTAATTGCTTTTCTTCAATAGTTCCTAATTCAATGCCAATACTTTTTATTTGTTCATTACTAAGAACAGCCAAATTGGGATTCTCCGGTTGACCCTTATGATTTTCTTCCGGTTTGACGGCTTCGGTAGTGTTGGCTTCAGCAGTGTTGCTTTTGCTTCCACAGGAAACAACGGAAACAAGGCTGGCGGAAATTGTTATTATAATTAAAAACTTCTTCATCTTTTATGGTTTATTGATTGATGTAATAATTGTAATGAATTACGGATTGATTATAGACATTCAGGTTCTCTAAATAATTCTTTTGAATTTCTATTGCCTGTGTGAGAAACTGCGACAGCTCCGCAAAACTTATTTCACCGGCACGGTAAGCCAGTGTTGCTGCTTTGATAATCTCATTAGCCTGTTTCAATCCTGTTGATTCGTAAAAGGCCAACATGCTTTTATTTCTTTCTACTTCCTGCTGCAATTGTACCTGCTTGGTACTTAACACCTGCTTATTGTAATCATATTGTTTTTGCTGCACCGCCACTTCTGCTTGTGCCACTTTTACTTTATTGCGATAAGCACTTGCACCAAACAATGGGAAAGCTGCAGAAACTGAAAATCCGGTGAAAGGGTCTTTTGCCCCCCACAATCTTTGTGAAAAGAAACGGCCTGAGAACTCAGGTTTGTTTTCATTTTTAATAACTGCTATTCCGGCATTGGCAATATTGATATTTTGTGATTGCAAAGCCAGTAGCGGATGAAGGCTGTCATTTGCAGCAGGCATTGATAATTTTTCCAATGGCAGCAGCAGTGGCAATATAGATTCTTCTGTATTGAGTAACTGCATCAATATCCGTTGCTGAATTTGTACATCGTTACCAACTTGTTGCAGCATAGCTTGTAATTCTCTCATCCGTACATTAGCGGCAATACTATCCAATCCGGGACTGTCGCCAGTTTTTACTTTCAGTATGGCTGCACTATTTAATGTTTTGTAGATGCTATCTAAGCGATGATACAATTGCTGTTTATCCTGTAAATACCAAAGCTGGTAATAAATAGTTCTTACATCTCTTTTTATATCTACATCAATAGCGGCAGTATTTGCCTGGTAGTATTTCAATTGTTCGCTGTACAGATTTTTTTGTGCTTTGTACAGGCCCGGCCATGCAATACTTTGTGAAACGCCAATTTTTAAAATGCCTTTGTTATCACTTGGCCGCATATCTTCATTCTCCGCAAATACACCAGTTTTAGGAAGTGCCGTAGCTGTAGTAATTTGAGCCTTGCCCTTATTTATCTGCTGATTATTTATATCATACAATAAGTTATTTTTTGCTAATGCAATCACTTCGCTTGCCGCCAATCTTTGGGTAACCGGCTGCTGTGCATGTGCAGTATTTGATAACCCTGTAAAAATAATAATGGTGATGATTGCTGCAACTGGTTTCACATTAGTTTTTCTTTTGGCTGAAAAAATGATATATAGCAATGGCAAAACCACCAATGTTAAAAACGTAGCAGTTATCAAACCGCCAATAACAACCGTTGCCAAAGGCTTTTGCACTTCTGCGCCTGCGCCACTACTTAATGCCATCGGTATAAATCCTAACGCCGCTACTGCTGCTGTCATCAACACTGGCCGCAGCCGGATTTTCGTTCCTTCTCTTACTCTTTGCATAATATCTTTTATTCCATCTTTTTGTAATTGATTGAATGTGCTGATTAAAACTATACCATTCAATACGGCTACGCCAAACAGCGCAATAAAGCCAATACCTGCGGAAATGCTGAATGGCATACCTCTTATCAGCAATGCAAATACACCACCAATAGCACTCATGGGAATAGCAGTGAAAATCAGTGCAGCTTCTTTAATGGAACGGAAAGTGAGGTAAAGCATAAAGAAGATAAGCAGCAAAGCCAACGGTACAACAATCATCAGCCTGGCAGATGCTTTTTGCAAGTTTTCAAATGTGCCGCCGTAGGTGTAATAATAACCGGGTGGCAATTTTACTTTGTCATTCAATTTTTGCTGTGCTTCTTTCACCACACTACTTACATCCCGGCCACTAACATTAAAGCTTACATAGATTCTGCGCTTGCCAGCTTCACGGCTTATTTGTGCAGGACCTGTTTTAAATGTTACTGTGGCAATTTGTGAAAGAGGAATTTGATTTCCGTCTTTCAATGGTATAAACAAATCACTAACATCATCTAAATTGGTACGGTGAATACTGTCTAACCGCAACACCAAATCAAATTTCCTTTCATTTTCAAAAACAACTCCTGCTGCTTCTCCGGCAAATGCGGTACTGATGACATGATTTATGTCTTCAATATTCAAACCATAACCTGCTATTTTTGCCCTGTCATATTCAATCGTAATCTGCGGTAATCCATCCACCCGTTCTACTTGTGGTTGCGTAATTCCTTTAATAGGGTTGATTACCTTTGAGACCTTATCTGCATAAGCAACGAGAGTGTCTAAATTTTCTCCAAATATTTTTATGGCTACATCCTGCCTTATGCCTGTCATCAGTTCATTAAACCGCATTTGTATAGGCTGGCTGGGTTCGGCTATTACACCGGGTATTTCGGAGAGTTTATCTCTCATTAAATCAGCCATCGCATAAAAATCTTTAGTGGTTGTCCATTCGTTTTTGGGTTTCATTATCACCATCAGGTCTGTCGCTTCTGGCGGCATGGGGTCTGTTGCTATATCAGCAGCCCCGGTCTTTCCTACTACCATTTTTACTTCAGGAAATTTTCGCAACATTCGTTCTGCCATCATTACCGTTTCTGTTGTTTGTGATAGGGATGAGCCTTGCGGCAATACAAATTCAATAGCATAATCACCTTCCTCTAATGTGGGTATAAATTCACCACCCATATTTTTAAAGATGATAATTGACAGAATCATTAAGGCCACTGCTATACTTACTACTGCATACTTAATTTTTATCGCCCCTTGCAAAAGTGGTGCATACCCCCGTTGAAAGAAGTCCATCATCCTGTCGGAAAAATTTCTTTTATGGCTGGTGTTTTTTGAAAGAAACAAGGCACTCATCATTGGTATATAAGTAAGCGACAACAACAATGCACCCAAAATGGCAAAGCCAACTGTTTCTGCCATTGGCCGGAACATTTTTCCTTCCACACCCTGTAAAGAAAGGATGGGTAAATACACAATAAGAATAATGATTTGTCCGAATGCTGCGGAACTCATCATTTTTTTTGCACTGCCTTCCACAGCTTCATCCATTTGTTGCTGCGATAGTTTACCTGTTATTTTTTTTGCACCTAAAAAGTGTAACGTCGCCTCTACAATAATTACTGCACCATCCACTATCAAACCAAAATCTATTGCACCCAGGCTCATCAGGTTGGCACTCACACCAAATAAATTCATTAACGCTAACGCAAATAATAATGATAAAGGAATAGCAGAAGCTACAATTAAACCTGCCCTGAAGTTTCCTAAGAATAAGACAAGGATTAATATAACAATCAATGCACCTTCAATCAAATTTGTTTTAACGGTATTGATTGCCCGGTCAATTAAATTGGTACGGTCTAAAAATGCTTCAATCTCCACGTCTTCCGGTAATGATTTTTTTACCGTTTCCATTCTCTCTTTTACCAGTTCAACAACAGAGGCACTGTTAGCACCCTTCATCATCAGCACAATGCCACCAACAACCTCTTTCTCTCCATTGTAAGTTAATGCTCCGTATCGGGGTGGTGAACCGAACTGCACGGTTGCAACATCCCTTATCAATACGGGAATACCATTTTGTTGCTTGATGACGATGCTCTCTATATCAGCAAATGTTTTTACCAAGCCCACACCCCGGATGAAATAAGCATTAGGCTTTCGGTCAATATAAGCGCCGCCAGTATTTTCATTATTTTTTTCAAGGGCGGTAAATATTTCGGGGATGGTAACATTCATAGCCTTTAGCCTGTCAGGATTTACAGCTACTTCATATTGTTTATTAATCCCACCAAAACCGGTTACCTCTGCTACACCGGCAATACCGGTTAACTGGCGGCCAACAATCCAATCCTGCATGGTACGCAAGTCCATTGCTGAATATTTTTGTTCGCTGCCTTTTTTTGGATGGATAACATACTGATATATTTCTCCAAGACCTGTGGTAACCGGCCCCAACTCTGGATTGCCCATTCCTTTGGGGATTTGTTCCACCGCTTCTTTTAATTTTTCGCCGATTAGTTGCCGGGCAAAATAGATGTTGATGTTTTCTTTAAATACCACTGTTATCACACTTAAACCAAACCGGGAAAAGGAACGCATTTCCACAATACCTTGGATGTTTGACAAAGACCTTTCAACCGGATAGGTTATAAACTGTTCTACTTCCTGTGCTGCCAGTGTGGGGGCACGGGTAATAACCTGCACCTGGTTATTGGTTACATCAGGCAAAGCATCTACTGGTAATTTAGTAGCACTCCATAAGCCCCAAACAATGAGTGCCAGTGTCATTACTCCAATGATGAGTTTATTTTTTATACTGAAATGAATGATTTTATTAAGCATGTCGGTTTTCTATTTGGTTATATGCCTGTAGAAGTGGTAAATCCTTTCTGCAATCGCTGCTAAAAGAATAGCACAACACACTGCTATAACAATGATTTTAATTACTCGTATTGCCAAAGGCTGTTTTGCCTTTTTTGTTTTTTTGATGGTTACCATTTTACATTAATTAAAATGGGTAATGCAGTACATATCCTTTAGGTATGCAGCAAATTCAATAAAGAAAGTAATTAAGATAATTGGGGTGGTTGCCAGATAGAGGAGAAAATATCAGTTTTGGCATCTTCATTTCGTAGAGGATGTTTTTCTGATTGAAAAACAATTTTAGATGCCTGTATTTTAAAGAGAGGAGAATAGAAAGCCGATGCCGCACAACAAGAACAGGTACAAAATGGTGTGCAGGATTCTGACTGATGTTCGTGTTGCTGATGATTATCGTTAGCTTTTATGCTCAGTTCAGTTTTGGCATTGCACTCCTCACCATCACCACATGGCAGGCATGACATGTAGAGCATAAAGCAACTGAGTATGAGGAATAACGGTTTCACTGTTGCAAAAATAATGGGTTATGTTGCAATTCTTAGCAAAAATGGGCTTTTAAAATAGTAAGATGGTTGCAAAAAAGCAGAAAATCAAGTTCGTTTTACCTATTTCGTAAACTATTTTTACCTATTTAAAAATAGGAACCCGGATTAATTGAAATTAAGCATCCCGAAAATTAGCCTGTTTTTTCCGCATTGCATAACTCTATTTCCCTTTTACATAAGTGGTATTATACAAGGCATCTGCACTTTTGCAACTCAAAATCACACTTATGAGTAAAAGAGAAATTGTTTTGTGTTTAATGATGTTAGCATTGAATGTAGCCAATGGGCAAATCAAAAAAGAAAATGGCGATACACTGCATATAAGAAGCCTGCCCGATGTAACGGTAGTAGGCAAAAACAGCAAAAGTGATTATCAGCAAATGCCGGAAATTGTTGGAACAAATATTTATGCCGGTAAAAAGAATGCTTTGATTGTGCTGGACAATGTGCAGGGCAATGTAGTAACAAACAATATGCGACAGGTACTTGCCAAAGTGCCGGGCATTCATATTTGGGAAAGCGACCCCAGCGGAATCCAGATTGGCATTGCAGCCCGTGGATTAAGCCCTAACAGAAGTTGGGAGTTTAATGTTCGTCAAAATGGTTATGATATTGCTGCCGACCCTTTTGGCTATCCTGAAGCATATTATAATCCGCAATTACAGGCTGTGCAAAGAATAGAAATTGTAAGAGGGCAAGGTTCTTTACAATACGGCCCTCAGTTTGGCGGGCTGATAAATTATATTCTTAGAAATGGTAGTGAAATAAATAAACCTTTTGAATTTGAAACACAGCAAACAGTCGGAAGCAATGGTTTATTCAACAGCTATAATGCAATTGGTGGAAAGAAAGGCAAAGTTCATTATTATACTTTTTTTGACCATCGTAACGGTGATGGCTGGAGACAGAACAGCCGCTATTTCACTAATGCAGGCTATGGTACTGTTACATATAACTTCACTACAAATTTTTCATTAACGGCTGAAGTGATGCGTTCACACATACGCAGCCAGCAGCCCGGTGGCTTGACGGATGCACAAATAAAACAAGATGCCCAACAAAGTTTCCGCAGCCGCAATTGGTTTGATATAACCTGGACAACGCCGGCCTTAATCGCCAACTACCAAATAAATGAAAACACCCGTTGGAATACGAAATTATTTGGCACTATTGGCAACAGAAACAGTGTTGGCTTTTTGCAATCCATCACTACCAAAGACAGTATTAACCCTGCTACGCTTAGTTACAACAACAGAGTAGTAAACCTTGACCAATACAGAAACTATGGTTTAGAAAGCCGCATTATTACCGATTATCGTTTGGGTAAAATGAAAAATACTTTATCCGGTGGTATCCGCCTATATACCGGCACTACCACAAGGCAGGCCGATGGGAAGGGAACAACAGGCACCGGATATGATGTTACCGTAACCGGTAATTATCCCCGTGATATTACTTTTAAGTCAAGAAACGTAGCAGCGTTTGCAGAAAACATTTTTCGTATCAGTGATAAGTTTTTGATTATACCAGGAATCAGATATGAATGGCTGGAAGGTTCATCTTCAGGCCGCAATGGTTATACTTCCGGTGGGGCAGAAATAATCTTACAAAATATTACGAGAAGCAGAAGTTTTGTTCTTGCTGGTATTGGAACGGAGTATCATATCACAAAGGCTACTGAACTGTATGCTAATATCTCACAGGCTTATCGTCCTATTCAGTTCGCAAATTTGCAGGCTCCGCCCACAACTGATGTAGTTGACCCTGATTTGAAAGATGCAAAGGGATACAATATTGATTTAGGTTACCGTGGTAAAGTGAAAAATTTTCTCCAGTTTGATATTAGCGGATTTTATTTGCAGTATGACAACCGTGTAGGCACAATTACTGTTAGCGGAACACCATCGTATCGTCTTATTACAAATGTTGGCAGCAGCACCAGCAAAGGTTTTGAAGGGTATGCAGAGTTTAACCCCATCAGGGCATTTGGAAAAAGCAAACATGCAGATTTAATTATTTTTGGTTCTTATGGCTATACTGATGCCAAATACAGTGGAGACCATAAGGATGCCAATACAAAAGGAAAGAAAGTGGAGAATGCCCCAACCAATATTTTCCGGGGTGGTATAACAGGCGGTTATAAAGGATTTTTATTAACTGCACAGGTGAGCAATGTTGGAAAAACTTTCAGCGATGCAAATAACACGGTTACACCAACTTCAAATGGTAATACCGGTTTAATACCTTCCTATACTGTAACCGATTTAACAGCTACATACAAATTTTCTAAAGGGCTAAACCTTAAAGCCGGAGTAAATAATTTGTTTGATGAAAGATATTTCACCCGCCGTGCCGGTGGCTATCCTGGGCCGGGAGCTTTACCGGCTGATGGCAGAACATTCTTTATTTCGGTAGGTGCAAAACTTTAAAAGAAAAAGCGGCAGAAATACTAACTGCCGCTTTTCTTTTTACGCAGATAAATTATTTATGGGATAATTAAAGATTTAATAAGCAAAAGTTATTCCTGCCCCAAAACCCATATCACTATCGTAATGCGTCCTGACAGACCAGTTGCGGCCAAGAATATAATTCAGGCCAACCATATATTCCTTATCTGTATTTACCATAAAAGCTGCCCGAAGTTTTTTTGCCACAGGTATATCTTCTCTCATTAATTGCAACCGTACATCTCCATTTGTAAAAACCTCAGATTGAAAACGAACCAGCATAGGCAAAGTATAATTGAAACCTGCACTAAATAAACGTCGGTTATCTTTTGTATTGGTTTGCCCAAAAAGATTTTTCTCCACTTCATTATGCCCTAATTTTCTATACCGCCAGTCAAAGCCGATAAAGGGCATAAACCATTGCATACGGCCAATAAACCTTCCAATATGTGTTTCTGTTTCGTAGCCGTGCATATCATTATAACCCAGCCGCCATTCGCTGCCAATGCTCCAACGGGTATTTTGTAGCATCATTTCTCCATCGTTGCCATTATTAGCAAAATCATTCTGAAACATGAAGTGCATTTTCCTGTCATCAGCAAACAATTTTCGCTGCGCCAATTTAGGATTTGGAATATATGGATTGGGCTGCTGGTTTTGATAACTGAAAACCCTGCCCATACCACTCATCATGTGGTACAAAATATGGCAATGAAAAAACCAGTCGCCATCAACATTGGCATTAAACTCCAATGTATCAGTTTCCATAGGCATGATGTCAATGATGTTTTTAAGCGGTGCATACTCACCCTGGCCATTCAAAACACGGAAATCATGCCCATGCAGGTGCATAGGATGCCGCATCATAGAGCCATTGTAGATTATCAGCCGAAGGTTTTCTCCTTTCTTCACTAAAATTTTATCCGCTTCACTTACTACTTTATTATCCATGCTCCACACATAGCGGTTCATGTTTCCGGTGAGTTCAAATTTTAATGTTCTTGTTTCAGCGTTGGGCAAGGTGGTTTTTTCAGGAGCTTTCAGCATGGCATAATTAAGCGTAACAATATCACCCAAAGCGTTTGCATTATACCTGTTGGGGTCATTGCTCATATCCATACCAGCCATTTTATCAGTCCCGGTTTTCTTTGCCTCTCCGGTTATTTCCGGGTACATTACCACATTCATGTCCATTTGGTTCAAGCTCATGCTCATTCCCATATCATCCAGTTGCCCATTCATCTTCATCATATCATTCATCATCTTCATGCCTTCAAAATATTTTAATCTTGGCATGGGTTCAATAAGCTGCTTAATTCCACTTCCCACATACAGCGAAGCTGAATTAGTTCTGTCTTCTGTTGTAGCCAATAATTCATAGGCCGTACCATCAGCAGGTATTGTAACAACAATATCGTATGTTTCTGATACAGCAATAATCAACCTGTCCACCTCTACCGGCTCTACATCATTGCCATCGTTGGCAACTACTGTTATTTTTCCACCTGCATACCGTAGCCAGAAATAAGAAGATGCTCCTCCGTTGGAAATTCTTAACCTTACTTTGTCTCCGGCCTTTAAAGGCTTGCCATCAACAGATGTTATTTCAGATTCAGGTTTTCCATTCATAAATATCTTGTCATAAAACACATCACTTACATCCATTGCCAGCATCCGTTTCCATTCGTTTTGCAGTTTGGTTTTAAAATGTCCGGCTTTTGCTGCTTCTGCATAACTCTGTACTGCATTTTTCTTTAAGGCAAACCAGTCAGTAGCATTGTGCAGCATCCGGTGTACATTTTCCGGTTTATAGTCTGTCCATTCATTTAATACAACGGGAACGGTTGGCAAATCATCCAAACCCGGCCTTTGTGTTGGGTCGTTGCTTTTTTTCAGCATCACAAAGTTTCCGTACATACCTATCTGCTCCTGCAAACCAGAGTGGCTGTGATACCAGTGTGTACCATGCTGGATAATGGGAAAGCGATAGATATGCGTTTCGCCTGGCTTAATAGGCATTTGTGTTAGGTTAGGAACACCGTCTTCCTTATTGGGCAAAAACAAACCATGCCAGTGCAGGGATGTTTCTTCATTCAAAAGATTGTGGGCATAAATTTCTGCTGTATCACCTTCCGTAAAAGTTAAGGTCGGCATCGGTATTTGGCCATTCACTGCAATTGCCCTTTTTGCTTTGCCTGTAAAATTTACAATGGTGTCTTTAATGTATAAATCATACCGGACAACTTTTCCCAAAGTGGCCGGTTTAGATTGTGCATTAACTATTGCTGCCGACAATAAGAGCATTGCTGTTAGTGGCAGCACTTTTTTACGAATAATTTTTTGTATAGCCATTTTAAAAATTTCATTTTTGATAATTACAAATAAGTTTAAACCAGGTATCTATTTTTTATTTACGCTTAATAAACTTGCATTGACAGCAACCACGACTGTACTTACAGTCATTAAAACAGCACCGGCAGCAGGGGTTAATAAAATACCCCACTTATACAGCACTCCGGCTGCCAATGGCAATGCCACTACATTATAACCGGTTGCCCAAATCAGGTTCTGTATCATTTTCCGAAAAGTGGCTTTACCAAACAGTATCAGATTTACCACATCCTTTGGGTTGCTGTTTACCAGTAAGATTCCCGCTGTTTCTGCCGCAATATCACTTCCGCTTCCAACAGCAATGCCAACATCGGCTTGTGCCAATGCAGGAGCATCGTTTACACCATCGCCGGTCATAGCTACAAATTCTCCTTTGCCCTGCAACTCTTTTATCTTTTCCAATTTTTGATGTGGCAATACCTCTGCAATAAAACTGTCCATTCCCAACCGTTCACTTACAGCTTTGGCAACAGTTGAATTATCTCCTGTTAATAAAATCGCTTTGATATTATTTTCATGCAGTGTTTTTACAGCTTCTGCTGATTCAGGTCTTATTTCATCTGCCAAAGCAATAGAGCCTGCTATATCATCATTCACCAATACAAACACAAGGGTTTCTTCTCCTTTTACCACATCATCTTTTGTAATAGAGGTGTTTTTTTCTTTTAAATAACCTGGACTGACTACTGATACATTATTGTTGTCAATATTACCAGTTATACCCTTTCCGGTAATAGCTTCAAATCCTTTAACGGCAGGCAGCTCCAGGTTTAATTCATTTGCTTTTGCAGTGATTCCCGTTGCTATCGGATGTTCAGAGTTTTGTTCTAATGCGGCAGCAAATTGTAAAACCTGTTCTTTGGTATATTTTTTATTGTGAGTAACATACCGGATGACCTGAAATTTTCCAACAGTAAGTGTTCCGGTTTTGTCAAATACAATAGTGCTGATTTTCCTTGCATTTTCAAATGCAGTCCTGTTTTTAATCAGCAGGCCGCTTTGTGCAGATAGCGCAGTTGACTTAGCAACAACCAATGGTACGGCAAGTCCTAAAGCATGGGGGCAGCAAATTACAATTACCGTAACCATTCTCTCCATTGCAAAGGCAAGAGATTGCCCTGTAAGATACCAGTATAAAAAAGTAGTGATGCCTGCAAGCAATGCGATAATGGTTAACCACTTAGCTGCCTTATCTGCTAATAGCTGAGTATTTGATTTTGCATTTTGTGCATCCTGTACCAGCTTAATTACCTGTGATAAATAAGAATCTTTCACCCCATGTGATACGGTTACTTTGATTGCTCCGTTACCATTTATTGAACCTGCAATCACTTTATCGCCTTTTACTTTTTGCACAGGTTTACTTTCGCCGGTAAGCATACTCTCATTCAGATAGGTTTCACCATCCGCAATAATTCCGTCTGCGGCTACTTTTTCTCCGGGCTTTATCAGAATTATATCTCCTTCATTAAGGGCTTCTGTTTTTACTTCTACTATCATCTGACCGGTAACCTTATGGGCTTCGGAAGGCATTAATTGTACCAGCAACTCCAACTCCCTTGATGCCCCTGCAACAGACTTCATCTCTATCCAATGCCCTAATAGCATGATGAGGATTAAGGTTGCCAGTTCCCAAAAGAAATCCATGCCCTGCAAACCAAAAACAATTGCCACACTGTAGATGTATGCAACCGAAATAGCGAAGCCAATTAAAAACATCATACCGGGATTCTTTGCTTTAGCTTCGTTTACCAACCCTTTCAAAAAAGGCCAGCCGCCATAAAAGAAAACAACAGAAGACAATGTGAGCAAAAGATATTTTGAACCGGGAAAATCAATATGAATTTTTAGCCAATGCTGAATCATTTCTGATAAAAGCATGATAGGAATAGTGAGTGCCAACACAACATAAAACCGCTTTTTAAAATCTGCAATCATGCCGGTATGGTTACCATGATTTTTGCCTGTATGGCCTGATGAAATTTTTTTTATCGGTTCCAATGTCATTCCACATAACGGACATTTGCCCGGCTCATCCTGCACTATCTGCGGGTGCATGGGGCAGGTGTATTTTTGAATATGATGCTGATGTTCCATGAATAATAATTTTAACCCTGTCTTCTTGAAGAATTATGGCTAATCATAATCAGCCATTGACCTTTCACTTTCTTTAATACTGATGTGGTAATACCTTTACGTTTTACCTCGGAATTGTCTTTAGCAACAACGATAGTATAGTTGTAAGATTCAGTAGTAAAAGCATAATTATTATCTATCTGAACTTCCACCTTATAATCGCTGAATGTAAAAGATTTAAACTCCTTTAATTCAGGTGCAAGGTGATGTTCCAGGTAATGAGCATAGCTGCCCTCACTGCTGCCCGATTCATATATTTTAGAATCGGCAGTAAAGAACCTCTCCGTGCCTGTTGCATCCAAAGATTCAATGGCGTTGTTATACCTTTTCAGTGCTTTCTGCACCAAATCAATGGTTTTACCTTGAATGAGATTGGGCATGGTGTCCCTGTTGCTCATAAATTGCTTTACAGCTTCCCTGTCGGTGCCAGCCTCTTTGCTTTGTGCAAATGATATGGCTGTGAGACAGAGCAGCCACATTGTTATAACTATTTTTTTCATTTTACTAATTTTTTTGAGGGCAATATTTAACTGCCCTGTACTGTTTTTGAAATTTTTTCCATGATGGAACTGTCAGAACTAAATTTGCAAATGGCATCACAGTTCTTTCTTAACTCTGAAAATAAAATGTACTTAATATTGATTGCTGAATTTTTTATTGCAGGTCTTGACAGTTGCAATACCACATCCTTTTCCCTGCTGTCGGGAATTATCAAATAAAAGACTTCATCGCCGTCTGCAATGCTGTAATGCAAATCGGTAAGCCGGAGTATGCCGGAGTAAATACTTGTACTTTTCTCCACCTCAAATGCACCAATAACATTGTTAGTGCCTTTTTGAAACCACAGTACATCAATAAGACGAATTGTGTTTTGAGTGTCTTTATCTGTGTTCAATTCCGGACATTGGGAAAGAGAAAGAAAAGAAAAATTGTTGCCGCAATGGTTTTTGCTCTTATCATTGTTTGCAGGTACTACATCATAACCTAATGAAGAGCCGATTTTAAGCAAATGATACTGCATTTCGGTATGCAGGTTTTCCTCCAGCTTTTCCTCCTGTATTTCTTTCTGCCTTTTTTCAACCGATTTTTCAAACTTCAATCTTTCTTCCTCACTCAGGTATTCATCTTTTCCAATCATCATTTTTTGAGTACCTATTTCAAAACATAACCCAGCAATAGCGCCCAAATCGTTTGATAGCTCTGCTTTATGTTTTGTATTGGTCTCAATTAATGTTTCCCTGATTTTCAGGTATTCACTCCAACTGCCTAATTTCTTCTTATCATTAAAAAGGGCATTGAATCCATTTACAATGGCAGTATTAAACGGCGGAAACAAAGAGGGATGCAGATAATACAAAATGCTGGCAACAGCAGGGCCAAGCCCCTTTATTTTTAATCCATCCAGATGAACAATCTCTTTTATTACCTGCTCCTGGTTTTTAGCATTTATGCAATTTTCAAGAAACTGACCAAAAACTATTTTGTTATCCTGGTTTTCGTAAATGTCAGGTATCCGTAGTTTAGGCTTCCAGTAAAAAGGATGTGCCACACCCACAAAAACCTGCTTTTGTTCTGCAATGCAATTCAATACAAATTCAAGACTGCTGCCTTTAAAATCATTGGGGAATGTTTTACTCTTAATATCCGCAATAACCTGTAATACACCCCTGCGGATAGTACGAAAAGCCTTTAGCCGCTGGTCGTTATCAACAAACCAGGTATTGTACACACTTTGTGTATCAGTTTTATACTGCTGAATGATTTGAGTAAGGTTAGTCATTGCTTCCTTTGAATATTCGTTTAATTCGTTTTGTTGATACAAACCAGAGCAGGAAACCACTTAATGTTGTTATCAATCCCAAGAGTGAAAAAATGCGTAAAGCCCAATTATTTATATTATCCCTGCCATCATAGTCCATTGTATGTGTCATCCACAAAAAATCAAACCAACGCCAATCCCTGTGCCGCACTGTTTGAAATGTCCCATCATTTGCTGACACATACGCCTTTACTTCTTTGCTGTGTTGGTAAGTAATTACATAGGCAGGCAGCAGCTTTTCCCTGTATTCATGTTGCTTGCCTATAGTTTCAATAAAGGAAATATCTTTTACCACAAGGTCTTTCCGCATATTACGGGTTGCAATAGCCAATGCCTCCTCTTTGGTGATTCCATTCTTTTTTGTTCCCGTTTGGGCATTGTACAATGCTTGCTTGTTAATCCAGTAATACGCCGTTCCGTTTATATCTCTTAACTCAACAGTTTTTACTGCTGTTGAATCTTCCAGCTTTGACGGACTGATAAGATTGTTGAATGAGGCAGGTTGTACTGTAAAGTCCCTGAACTGGTCACCATGTATATCATCAATATTTGTCCAGCTAAAATAAAGGCCGCTTGCTGTCCAGAATAGAAACTGGATGCCGAGGAACAAGCCCAGGTATCTGTGGGTTTTACGGATATAAAACTGTTTGCTTTTTATCATCTTAGTTGGTTTATGATTGATTATTCCTTATCAATAACCGTTAAAGCCTGTGGCCGCAACCTGAAAATCTCAACCGTACCTAATGTGGTGTTGAAATGCTTTACAATATTCACTGTATTAAAACCTGCACCCCGAATTATTTCAGGCAGCCTTCCTTTTACATTATCATTGGTGGTTTTATACCCATCAAGTAATTGTACAAAATGAAACATCAGCCGCATTAAAAAATTGGATTCTTTGCCCCAATCGGCTATATGCACTTCACCACCCGGCTTTAATATCCGTTTAAACTCCTGAAAGGCTTCCTGCTTTTGTTCGGTTGTGAGGTGATGAATTACAAGGCTTGAAATGACACGGTCAAAACTCCCGTCTGCAAAAGGCAGCTTACCACCATTGTATTTTATCAGTTCAACAGGTGCGTTGGCAGCTTCAATTTTTTTACGGGCAATTCTCAATATCTTTTCATCAATGTCAATTCCTTTATAAACTGCATTGGGGTTTGCCTGTGAAGCCATGATGGATAAAGTGGCCGTACCCACACCAAAATCCAAAACAGCATATCCATTTTGAATATTGGCATTTTCTATAACAGCACCCTTGAACTTCTTCTCCGGCATAAAAGTCCGTATCAGCCAGTCGTAAATTCCAGTAAGCCAGTTATACTTCAATGCAGGTATGTATTTTTCGTTACTCATTGCTATTGATTTTATTTAACCAGTTAATGAGTTGCCGCTTTTCATCCGTATTCAATTTTGCTGAAGTATGCAGCATTGTATAAGATTTCAATGGCATTTTGCCCTGCTGAACCTGCTTTGTAATTCTATCCAGTTTACTTTCCTGCTTACGTTTGGTATAATCTGCCCATTCACTAAAGTTCAGTTCTTTTTTTCCTTTCCGTATATGGCTCTCCACCAGCATCCTTGCAGGCTGTATATAATCATACCATAGATACTTGGTATTATTGCTATGGCAGTCGTAACAGGATGTGTGCAGTATGTTTTTTATACTGTCAGGAGCATTATTCACTGTTACAAAGTCCTTACTCAAATCCTGCCCGTTGCTTTTATTACGGGCAGGCTGATAGAATTGCAGCAGTATAAAACATACCAGCAAGGCGATGCCAATTTTTTTAAGCCGCCGCTTCATTAGTACGTTTTTTTAACGGAGCCACAGGTAAGCATTTGTGAACCATAAAAGGGATTCTTAATGTCTTTTACTTCACTAATCCAGATTGCCCCCTTGCCATCATCGTACATCGGACAAAAATCCTGATAGAGTTTTTGCGGCGCACCAAACATTTTTATCAGGTCATTTATGTCTTTGCTAAGAATTGCAAAATGTTCTCTCTGGTGGTCAATCTTTCCTGCATTAGCACCAATGTGTTCGCTATGCTCCTTTGCATCATCAGCAATGTCTGCAAATTCTTTTTTCTGCTTTTCATCTAATGATGCAACAGCAGCATTAGTAAAAGAAGTAAATAACGCCTTGCCTGCATTGGCTGCCCCGTTGGCATCGTCCTTCGTTAAAGCATTTTTCAGCTTCAAATAGTTACTTACAATTTCAGCAATGGCAAACTTGCTTTGAGTTACAGGTGCAGTAGTTTGTTTTGTAGCTGTGTCCGCTGTCGCATTCTCTGTTGCAGGCGAATTAACGGCAGCAGTTACTTCTTTTGTAAGTTCCATACCGCACTTGCTGCATTTATCGCCTTTCTTACCTGTTACTTCCGGGTGCATGGGGCAGGCATATAGTTTATTGCTGTCTGCTGCATTGGTAGTCTGTGCATTATTTGTTTCATCTGTTTTTTTGGCTTCGCCTGAATTATTGTTGCAGGCAGAAAGTATTGCAGTAAACAGAACTGCTGCTATAAATATCTGTTTCATGATTTTATTATTTAAGTTATAAAGCCATTATAATTTAATTGAAACCCCATTTGGTTTTTTTCCAACATTTATTGTTTTTAATACGGCATGGGTAGTTACATTAACTACAGATACTGTATTGGCAGTTTGATTGGTAACATAAGCGTAGTTGCCATAAAAGGCAATAGCATGGGCACCTGCTCCTGTAGAAAATTCACCATGCTTCATCCATGTGTTAGCTCCCATATCTAAATACCAGGCAACTTTACCGGCAGCAGGGTTAGTAACCCACAGTTCACCAGTACCAGAATGATGTGCTGCATAGCCAGGCTTAAAACCAAGATTTATTGAAGCAAGGTTTGCATTTGAGGCAACATCAATAACAGAAATGCTCTGCCCGTCTTCACAATCAACAAACATTTTTCCAACAGAAGACGACCATGCGACAACCGGGTTGCTGCCTACATTTACAGTCGCAATCACAGCTTTTGTGGCCGGATTAATAACACTTACAGTATTGCTCATTCCATTGCATACATACGCTTTTGTGCCATCGCCGCTAAATGTTACTTCAGCAGGCTCATCACCTACAGTAATTGTGTTTTTTAATGCGTAGGAAGAAGCATCATACACCAATACCTTACCTGCCATATCCATTTGTGATGTCCATATTTCACTGCCATCAGGTGAGTAAATACTATTGTGATTCATTACAGGTACTTCCATGTTCTTTGTTATAACACCGGTAACGGCATCCAGCACCAGTACACGGCCTTTCATACCTGGCATACCACCTGTGTGGCCGGCACTTAAATCCATACCCGGCACTCCAATAGCCATGTGGTGATTGTTTGCTGACTGGTGATGATAGATGTGATGCGGCCACATAATCATGTTATTATTATCCATCAGCATTATGCTGTCGGTAACCGTGTTAGTGGATAATTTAATTACGGAAATAGTGCTGCTTTCGCCATTTACAACATAAGCTGCCGGGTAGTCAATATTTTTTGTCATATCATCCATATTGTGTTTCATACAAGATGATGTAATTGATAACAGCAATACTATTATCAATGAACCTGCTACAAAATTTTTCATTTTAAATTGGTTTGTTTAAAAATTATAATTTGGTTTTTAATTCTGCTATCCTTCTTTTTAAAGAGGTAACTGCATTATTCATTTTATTTTTTTCTGCCAGCGCCAATGCCCTTTCAGCCGCACCGACAGCAGCTTCATAATCCTTCTGGTCGGCAAGTATTTTCTGCAACAGGTTAGGATAATTAAAGTTTTCACTATCCATTTTTTCTGCCTCTGCTGCCCATGATGCTGCCAGCTTTAAATCCCGTCCTGTTGTATAATAGTAATTAGCTGCCTGGTAAAAGAGTTCCTTGTTCTGCTCTTTGTTTACAATGAGCCGGGTATTTATCTCCGCCATCACTTTATCATCCACCGGGCTTCTTACCGGGATTTTTACAACCGTATTCTCCCAGGCCAGTGTAAGAAAACCGCTGCCCCTGTTTGATAAATCAGTAAAGGAAATAGTAAAGGCTTCAGTGAACTGTTCGCTTTTTGCTGAACTGACTTTGAAACGATGCACATCTTTGCTGCTGGTGTAACCAAATGCACCATGCAAAGACGTATCAGCATTGATGATGATTGTCCACTCATTTACACCTGGAATGGTGAACATGGCATACTTTCCTTCCTTTAGCGGTTTATCACCAATTATTATTTCTTCGGTAATGTGAAGTATTGTTGCGCCGCTTGCGCCGGTTCGCCAAAGACTGTCATAAGGAACAAGGCTGCCAAATATTTTTCTTCCCCTGGCCAATGGGCGGGAATAATGCACTGTTATTTCACCGTTTACCAATTGCTGTGTAAACGATGCTTCAGGGCTTGGCGGCGGAGTTAAAAAACTTACTTTCTCTTGTGAGAAAAGTGAAGTTGAAAAACCAATTAAGATTATCGTTAGTAATTGTTTCATTTAAATAATTATTTAAAAACATTAAAAAAAGTGTATTCAAATTTCAGTACGATGCCATTGGGGGCAGTACGTTTCAAAGTTGAATACAATTCCTGCCGGTAACCAATATCAATCCTTGCCTGGCTATTGATTATAAACTGCACTGAAGGGGCTATATCAAGATAGGATTTGCCATTATCGTTTAACCGCTGCCCAAGCAGTTCCAGCATCAGGTTCATATTAGTTTGCTTGTAATCTTTATACACTTTGGGAAGCATCAATTTACCTACAGATAAAGTATAGTTCATCGCACTATTACTTTCTGTTATTGGGAACTTGTAATCCGGCTTATTATCCAAAGCCCTTTCATAGCTTACTGAACTGCTGATAGCTACCTTGTGTAATAGCTGTGTAGAGATAATACCGGTTTCGTAACCGGTATTATGTCCCATTGTTTCTATTTCCTGCTGGTGAATATCTGCCCGGTTAAAACTATACCGTCCGTATGCAGCCATTCTAAAATGGCTTTGAATAGCATCCTTGCTCAGGAAACGATACTTGGCATAAAAACTACCGCCTTCTGCTTTTAATCCACCTTCCTGCCGGTTGCTGATAAAACCCTGGACATGCACCATCCATTTTTTATTGATGCCCCACATCAGTTCCGGCATATTATGGTAGTTAAGTTTGCCGTCTTTCTCAAACATAAAAGCATTCATATCCCGGATGCCTAATGACTTTGCAGGCATATTACTGGCAGGTTCAGTGAACACAAACAACTCCTGAGCTGATACACCTAATGAAATAAAGACGGTCAATACAAAAAACAACTTCTTCATATTACAATGTTTTGATGTGATATGAATTATTGTTTACCATAGCATACGTTGGATATTGCTTAGTCATCTTTAAAAGTTTCTTATATTCTTTTTCCACAACAAAACCTTTATCCAGCACTTTCACTTTTACCTCGCCAGCTAATACACCCGGCTTGGTGTCCATAAAAGTATAAGTGATATTATCCCGTGTAAACGAACTGTTGTTTTCTGCTTTCTGATTATTAAAGTTGAAGACAACTATTAGTTCACCTACTGAAAAACCAGCATCCTCTACCTTCTGTTTCAATTCGCCGGGATTTACTGAACTGCCATTTTTGAAATAAAGAATAAAAGCCGTTTTGTTTAAATCAGTTTCCACCTTTTCCACTTCTGGTATAGACGTTAATTGCTTGTAGGTTGCTTTTGAACACATGGAACAAGTAAGGCCGGTAGCTGTTAATTCTGCTTTTGTGATTTGAGCATTTGCAGATGCTGCTACCAGAATGATTGCAATTGCTATTAAGATTTTTTTCATCGTACTGAATTTTACTGTTTAATGGTTTCAACTGTTTTGCCGCAGGTAAGCATCATACTGCCGTAATATGGGTTCTTAACGGCATTCTCCTTACTCAGCCAGTCAGCACCCTTGCCATCATTTGCCATTGGGCAATGCTGCAGATACACTGCTTCGGCAGGCTTTGCGGCTTTTATGAGGGCAATCATATTTTTTGACAGATTGATAAAAGCATCCCTTTGTGCAGCTATATCTTTTTTTGTACTGATGGTCGTTGCATCTTTTTTGAGGTCACTCTCCACCTTCATGTAAGCCATGTGTTCATCCATCTTCATTTTGTTCATCTGAACTGCATTGATGGCTGCAAGGATAGCTGCTGCTTTTGATGAAGCAGTTGCCGCATCTGTTTTTACCAGTGCATCCTTTAAAGCAAAGTAATTATCAAATACTGCCTGCAACTGGTTTACTTCCTGAACCGGCATTGTTTTTTTAGCAGTGTCCATGTTCATATTCATGTTATGGCCTGCATGGTTGTTGTTCATAGCCATTGCTGAATCCTTTACCGGGGTTTTTACCGCTACTTTTTTTACCCTTTCATATTTACAGCAGGCCGGTAGGCTGTTATAAGCTGCATCAGGGGCAAGAAAATTATCACTGTCATAACCAGCCAATGCAATTTTTTTTAATACTGCATCAGTGGTTGTTTTCTTTGTGTCGTAAGTAATAGTCGCCATGTCCGTCTTTTCATCCCAGCTTGTTTTGCTGATATTTTTTTGTGTTCCGGCTTTTTCAATTTTAGCCTTGCACATATCGCAGTTGCCGTACACTTTCAGGCTGGCAGTTTGGGTGTTTTTAATTTGTGCAAATGACACTGCACTGAACAGCGTTACAAACGCCATCATCAATAATGATTTCATTGTAATAAATTTTAAAATAAAAAATAGAGAAAACGCAAATAGCCAGGCACTGCTTAGTGCTGGCAAAAAGAAGAGGGGAAAATCAAATCAGGAAAACACAATATTGGATAAACAGCGGCGTTCCCTGCAATGGAGGCGCATGAGAAACCGGATAGGTGATTGCAAAAGGCCGATATAAAATGATTTCAGAGAGTGCATTGTTATTTACAGGTGAAACTATCTGTGATAAAACAGGTTGTAACAGTTTTGCTGCATCACCTTTTTGATGTTCTGTTTTTACTTTAAATGACTTGTGTTCATCCTTGCAGCAGCCGCCTTTTTTTTCGGTCATGCCGCATTTGCCGCATTTATTGTCATCACCACTATGCCACAAGCTCCAGCCAGCCAATTCGTTCATGCAATAATGCAGGTGAACAGTAACCCCGAATGAGGAGGTACTGTAAATCAACAATAACAATATGACTACGAATCTTTTCACCAGTTCAAAGATACATTTATTTTGATAAGTTGTATTTACACAATTTTGTAAAAAATATCCAGAATTTTGATGTTTTCGGGGTTATTTACAGCAATCCTTCTTTCTTACAAAAATGACTTTGAAGATTTTCCAGAAAAAATGCCCTATTGATTTTATAGCTGTCATTATAACATTGTTAATAGCATTACACCACTCATTCCAATCATCAGCGCATCTTCAATAATAGTTATTGTACTCATTGGCAGGTTAAACACATCTCCCAGGCAAGCACATTTTATTTTTCTTTTATTCAGTACACTTTGCAAAACCCCAATGATGCTTACCGTCATTACAACAAAGGTAGTAGCATTCGTAACAATTGGATTGAACCCCGTTAGAAATGCTATACCCAAAGCCAATTCAATAAACCCATATACATAGCCCCAGCCGTTCCACTTCTTCGCCACTATATCATACATGCTGTAACTCTCCGCAAAGCCTTTCAGGTTTAGTAACTTGAAAAAAGAAAATACCAGGAAGAAGCCTGCCATAAAATGATTCATCCAACGCATCCATGAAAAACCGCCCTGCATCCATTCAACCAGCAATGTAATGCCGGTGATGTAGGCGAAAATTAACAGCACAGGTTTGTAAGTAGCAAGCCAGCTTTTAGTCTGTTCTGCCACTTCATTGTGTTGCTCTGCACTTATTGAGTATTTGGCATCTAATGCTTTTTGGAAAGCAGATAAGGCGATATGCTTTTCCATACTGATAGCGGCTGTTTGTTTTTCTTTAGATACTTCTACTTCAGTTACACCCGGCAACATGAGCAGGCTGCTTTTTACTTTTGCTTCGCAACTGCCGCAGGTCATTCCGGTAAGTTTGTATGTATGTGTCATTGCTTAGATTTAAGACACAAAGTTCCTGCCGCAGACAGCAATAAACCTTACATTATTTTGAGAAAGAGTTTTATTTAATTGTCATACTTTATCCAATGACTTCCGCTTGCCACCGATGTTTTTAAACTCCCTGGGCGAAAGGCCGGTAACTTTTTTAAACTGTGCAGACAGATGAGCAGCACTACTGTAACCCAAGTGGTAACTGATTTCATTCAGGTTCATTTCGCCATAAATCAGTAACTCTTTTACCTTTTCAATTTTTTGTAAAATAAAAAACTGTTCAATGGTGATACCTTCTACTTCGGAAAACAGCCGGGATATGGAACTGTAATCTTTGTTCAGTTCTTTGGAAAGAAAACTGCTGATGCTGAAATGTTCGCCAATATCACCTGATTGTACTTTTTTAATCAGCAGGTTCTTTATTTTTTCAATTTGAATTTCATTTGCAAATTTTCCAACTACTTCTGCTGAAATAGGGAAATTTTTATGTTGCGCTTTTACTTCTGCTAACACACTTCTTTTCTCAAAAGGTAATCGCTTTGCTTTGCGCAATAAAAAGACATTGTCTATTTCAGTCAATCGAGTGTCTTCAGGTTGTATATCTAAATATTCAACAAGCGCGTAATATTTAGCAATTGGACACCCTTGCTTAAGCCTTGCTGCAGTTCCAGCACATTCTTGGAACATAGTTTTGTCATAATTTATTTTGCATTCTGCTGCTAAAACAGCCAAATAAAATTTACCATCAACTGTCTTGGGAGCAGTAAAAGTTGAGTCAGATGAGAATTTGTAATAAATAGCTTTCCCAATTGTAAAATCTTGGTCTTTAACTTTAAGAATTACTTCTGGCTTCTCATTTAAAGTTGTGATACTTGATGGCCTAAAAGCTAATGACATGAAAGCTGTTTGCGGACCGGTTTCCAAGTCAAATTTTGGTAAATTATTAAGAATGGATGGATTGACTAGATGTATTAGGAACTCTTCCATTACACTATTGTCAAGCTTCAATTGTCCTTTCTGTCTTTTAAGAAAGTCAGAACCTTTAGTTGCAATTAGGTCAACTTCTAAATAGTCTTTGTATTGATTAAGCAAAGAAGTCATTTCATTTATTCTTACTTGCCCAGTCGATTTCAACTTTGTAAGTTTGTTAACCCAAGTTTCGTATGCGCTCAGTGCTTCCTTTAAAAGAGCAACATCTCCATTAGATTTTGGATTTTCTATAGCGGCTAATAATTTTTCTTTGTGTGGAGTACTACTCATTTCTTTAAAATGTATTTAGGGTCAAAAAATGGAGATGGCATCACATCTGCACAATTCTCGATTGCTTCTGTAATATCAAATTGAACTTCGTTTTGAGATCTGATTAAACTTCGTTCTAAGTGTGATTTTGAAATTGATAGTCCATTTAGTGTGTCTGATAAATTACTTGATCTGGTTGCAATTATTATATCCTCCTTGATGTTAATTCCAAATTTATTTGTGAATTGACGTTCCAATGTTTTAACGCTTGAAAAGCCTTTAGATTTTTCAATAATTTCAACTACTAATTGCCCATTATAAAATGGTATTCCTCTTACGTTAGATTCGCGACCCACAACTAAAACCATTTTTGCATTTGGTTTCAACGCTTTCCAAAAAGAGCGGATTGACAATTCCATATCAATGCAATATTGTATTACCGTTTTGAATCTATTGCCCCTATTTTTTCTATTTGAGCCAAATTCGCTGTGGGCAACTTTCAAAATATCAAAATGGAAAGTTTCAGTTATTGCACGATAATTTTGATGATAATTGAAAACGTTAATGTAAGGTGGTGAAGTCAAAATAAAGTCAACGGTATTTGAAAGTTCTTCTCCCGCTCTTCTCGCATCTAACAGTTCAGCATTGATAGAGTTCTTCGTATATGGAATACTTAACAAGCATTTTTTAGCATATAGAAAAGATTTGAATAAAGAATCTTTAACAGTAAGATTTTTATCCTTTTCAGATTGAAAAAGAATATTCATTAAAAATATCCTTTCTTGTTTATTTTTTTTAGCATATCAAATTGCTTCGCAAAATCCAAAAGATTAGCATAAGCTTCTCGATGATCTTTTTTATCAACATATACCTTTTGACCATTCAGATTCAAAAGTTGAGTATTTAATTTCGTTTCAAATGAGTTGCAAAATTTAACTCGTTCTTCATTTGATAGATTACAAAAGCAGAAAAATTTGGACATTGCATAAGCTGAAGGATTTATTTCAAATCCAGTTGCTTTGAAGCCAAGTCGCGCAGATTCCTGTAAAACAGTCCCGCTACCAGAAAATGGGTCAAAAATATGATCTCCTTCCTTGGCGAAGGATGTAAGAATGTATTCTACGAACTCAGGAGTAAATTGTCCGCGCCAATTAAAGAGATTTGACCTTTTTTTAATTAATACATCTAATTTTTCTTGTTCTAAAATCATATTTCAAAGTTACCTATCTGAATTGTTGATTCTGTCAAATAATTACGAAAGTTGTTAACGATACTACGTTTATTTAGCATGACTCCTTACGTTTTCGAGCTTTGCGTTCGTGGTGTTTTGCTATTTCTTTCCACTTCTTTTAGTCATTTTTGGAACTCCGTAACCTGGCGTTAAAATTGTTGTGATCTTAGCGTCTGAGAGAAGTCGCTGTAATATGTTTCCAATTGGTTTTTTCGTCCGTTTACTTTCATCAATTGCTTGTTGAAGTATTTCACCTGAAATTGTTTGTCCTTCGGGTGCTTCAATTAACGTTTGTCTGTTGAATGGTGCATTTTCAATGTCATCAGTTATTGTCATTGCATCTTCAATAAGGGCTAAATTTTCTTCATCTTCTAAAATTCCGATGCCGTGTCCATATGAGTGCCCCAATTTAACCTTTTCTGGTGCTTGGTCAAGCAATTTGATTGTAAATAAGTCACGGTCGGAAAAAGGAATATGAAAGTCATTGAATTTTAAAAATATTCGCTCATTAACTTTCATCTGAATATGATAATGGGGAATTGATCCATTTTTTGAGTTTTGGTGTCCCTCTATATCAGTATATCCAATTGAAAATGCCCATTCAATATCTTTATACTTATATGTAGTCTCAAGGTATGAAGTTGAAGAGGTTTCGGCTTTAAGGTCATTAATGTTGGCAATTGGTTTTTCAGTATTTGCTAACCAACGGAAATAACTGTCAAGTTGAAAGAAGCCTATTGGATTTTTAAGATAATTTTCGAAATGTTTCTTTTTTATTCCTGTCGGATAGGTAAACCAATGGAAACAAGGTTGTCCTTCTTCAAATGAATTCATCTGTCCACTGCATAAAAAGCACTTTCCAATTTTTAGTCCGTCAGTAAACTCTTTGTAAACACGAGCATTATTTTCTGCTTGTAAACGTGTTTGTCTGTCAATTTCTTCTTGTGGAATTGAGTCAATAAATTTTCTCAAATCTTTGTCTTTATATGGCTTCATTTCCGTCTTTTAAAAATGCCCTATAACTTAGATATAGTACTACATTTTACCGCCCTATCTCTCCAATTATGCCGTATTAGTCTGTTTTGATTTATTTTCAACATCTCGTACATGTCAATACTCCGCAAGTATACTAATCACCTCCGCTCTACCTTTGCTAATGTACTTCAAAAATGCAGATTCTGATTTGTGTCCTGTGGCGGCCATGATTATCGGAGCGGGAATTTTCCCGTAGTGATTGATCGCGAATGACCTGCTCCGAAGTGGGAACTCACCAGCTCCCATTTGGCAAATCTGCCATGCTTTGCAGGTGGCATTAACCATCTGGTCGCCCCTTTTCATCTTGATCACATCGGTTGAAATACTCAAGGGTCAGAAGACGATTCTGAACATAAATGAACGTTCCTGAACGAAAAAAACCGTTCCAGAACGGTATTGACCGGTTATGAACCCTAAAGCCGTCCCTATTTTTTATCCGCTGAATCCCCCTCCTCCTGCTGCTTCAATTTATCGATCAACGCCTGCTTATCACGACCCAGACCTACAATAGTTTGCTGTAGGTTTTTCTGATTTTGCTGCAAACGTTTGTTCTCGAAAAACAGATTGTCATACATACGATTCAAAGCATCCTGCTCTTCCCTCATGCCGGACAGGAGCTTCTTGGTAGTAGCATTTCTCCAATACTGGTAATACGCCACCCCGGCAAGCACCACTATTCCAAGGGCAACAATGGTCTTAGTATTTGATTTATCATCTTCTTTGCTCAGTTTTGAGAGCATGTTCATCACTTCATAGTTGTCCATAACGTTCTATTTTATGTGTTTTAAGTTTAGGGTTTGAAATAATGCGGTATCCAAGGAAATCAAAAGTGCCTATACCTGAATGATACCTGAAGCGAAGGCAATCCATAAGCTTTATACTGTAGGCGTTTAAGACTTCCGTAGAAACTTCATCTTCGTGTGCAGCAAGAACCCTTTCGATCTGCTTTTTTGTATCCCGATGCCCGGCCGAGACTTCCATCAGTACATCATCATCTTGCTTATGCAGCAGCGAATGCCGCCGCCGCTTACAATCATGGCGATTGCCATACTCATCCACCCAAGGGGTGCAATGAATTTTGTTAGCCCTAGCCTGATCTTCAATGGGCTCGCCACAGTAAAGACACCTTCTTCCTAACTTGTAGGTAAGGGATTTCCGCAGGATGGGGCCGGATTTCGTTTTACGCATATTTGAGTGTTTTATTTTGGTGAATATCCCACAAGTTAGTAGTTTTATCGAATGAGACAAATTCCTCTTTCAGAAATCAGGGGCAATGACCTGCGGGCGGCAGAGCTACAGGGGAGCCTTTTGGAGCGCAATCTTAGGCTCCGAAATACAGGTATAGGCTCCAAAACCTTCCACTACTGGAAAATGAATGGCCTTATTTCTTCGGTCGGTGACAGCACATGGGCGGAGGTAAATTTTGTTGAGTATGTGTGGCTGAAGGTGCTTGACACCATGCGTGGATTTGGCTGCCCCATCAAGTTGATGAAGCAAATTCACGAAGACCAGTTTATTAAAGCATATAAAGAAGATTTAGGCAGCAGAACCCTTGAGGAGAACATTGCATATTATAGGAGCCTTCAAAAGATCAGAAAGCTTAACAAGGACGAGCAGGACAGGCTTGATAAGAGTTTAGAGAGTTCCAGTGACCCCCTTCTGAAAATTGCCCTGCGCACAGAAATCAGTTATTTCTACCAAATACTTTGTGATTGTATCGTGCTCGGCTGGGAGTCGGGAATTGAAATCTACCCGGATGGCACTTATAAAATGATCCGGGGTGAGGAGGATCGTGATAAACTACGTCGCCCGCATATACATATCCCTTTCTCCTATTACATAGCCGAACTCTTTACTAAAGAGGATAAACTTGAGTTCATAACTAAAGCAGGGCTGGTTACCGCTGATGAACAAAGGCTGATCCATGAACTTCGAAAAGGGAATGTCGAAAAAATCACCATTACCCTTGATAAGGAAAGTGGAAAACCCAAAAAGATAGAGTACGACAGAGGCGGTTTGATCGAAGGAGATAAAGCTAAGGAGGTTATGCGCCTGCTGGGCCTGAAAAATTACTCCTCGATCAAACTGAGTACCAGAAACGGCACCACCCTTTCCTTTACCAAAACCGACAAGAAAATGATTGAATGACCCGTTTGAGACGGCTCAGTTTAGCCATTGGGTTTTCTCCACTTGCTGTGGCAAGGCCCCAACGGAGTAAAAATGAACCCTGTTAACGAGAATGAAAAAGCAAAAAATGGATCCAAAAGCGAACTGAACGAGAAAAATATTGATGAGCAGATATGTTTATTTTCTAAAATAATCATTGATATATTTTTTCAAATAACGCAACCCGATGAAAAAGCAAACCCTAAACCTACAAGCAACGCTGGAGCAGCTAACAAGCAACCGCTACGGATCCCCAAAACGAAAAAGGAGCGGCGATGCGGTTGTATACACCCGGGTAAGCAGTCAGGAGCAGGCGCAAAACAACGGAAGCCTGGAGGTGCAGCGCAAATACTGCGATAACTATGCCCTTGCCAACAGTATCGCCATCCGTGAATACTTTGGTGGAACATACGAGAGCGCCAAGACCGATGGCCGAAAAGAGTTCCAACGCATGCTGGAATATGTCAAAAAGCACAAGAGCATCTCCTATATCATAGTTTTCAACTACGACCGCTTCTCCAGAACCGGAGCAGCCGCCTCGCATTTAAGTGAAGAGTTGAGCAAACAGGGAGTAACGGTAAAATCAGTCACGCAGGATATTGACACCTCCACAGCTATAGGTCGGCTACAAGAGAATTTCTTTCACCTGCTAAATAACTTTGACAACCGCCTCAAAAGCGACCGAACTACTATTAATACCCGGGAGGTAATGCTGAAAGGCTACTGGCCCTATGCCACTCCCATGGGCTACAAGAACCTAAAGCCCAAGCACCGCGCCTGCTTTCATGAATATGTGATTACTGATGAAGGCAAATATTTAAAGCGCGGTTTTCAAATGATCGCTGAAGGAAGGTATCAGTTCAAAGAAGTGATAGAGTATCTAAGCCGCCGCGGAGTTCGTATCACCAAAACGAGCTTTCGGCATGTTTTCACAAATCCCTTCTATGCCGGATTTGTCACCGGAAAGCTCGTTGAAGGAAAACTCATCAAAAGCCATCACCCACCACTGGTGGATATCAAAACCTTTATGACCGTACAGGATATCCTAAACGAAAATCCCATCGCAGGAGTACCTAAAATTTCTCGCCACAATGAGGTTCCGCTTAAAACCTTTGCTAAAGATGAAGCAAGTGGCATCCCCTTCACTGGCTATAAGACAAAAGGAATCTGGTACTACAAGATCAAAGAGGGCCCTAGCCCTGTAAATGTAAACGCGAAGCACCTAAATGGTTTATTCGTCAACCTCCTTGCCAACTTTCAATATAATCCTGCGCTTCGCAAACAACTGCAAAGTACTCTCACTCAAAAATTGAAGGAGCGGCTTGCCCTAAATGAAAAAGATAGCACACTCATCAAAAAGAAATTGGCCGAGAAGAAATCGCTGCTGGAAAAACTGGAGCTAAAATTCATAGCCGATCAAATCACGGAGGAACTATACCAAAAACACGCAACCACCCTTCGTCAGGAAATAGATAAATTCAGTAAGGAAATCGAATCAACCAGCTTCAGCAGTTCGAACCTTGAAAACGCAGTCAGTAAATGTTTGACGATTGCACAAAACCTCTGCCAGTCATGGGTTACAGCGGAGTATGAAACCAAGCAACAGTTACAAAAACTGGTATTCCCTGAAGGGATCCTGTATAACAAGCAAAAAGGGGTAGTTCGAACTCCGAGAGTAAATAGTTTATTTGAAGCAATCCCCTTGCTGGCGGGCGATTCATCGAAAAATAAAAAAGCCGATCCATCAAAGAATCGGCTTCAGTTCAAGAAAGTGCCCAAGACTGGATTCGAACCAGCACGCCGTTTCCAGCGCTACCACCTCAAGGTAGTGCGTCTACCAATTTCGCCACCTGGGCCCGCACCTTTTTAAAAGGGGATGCAAATATAAGAAACTATTTTGGCAGGGTGATTGCAAACGTAGTCCCTTTACCTAACTCGGAATGTTTTACAAATAGTTTTCCATTATGAAACTGCTCTACAATTCTTTTAGATAAAGTAAGGCCCAACCCCCAGCCTCTTTTCTTAGTAGTAAAGCCTGGATTGAAAACTTGTGAAACTTCATTTTTAGGAATCCCTTTCCCAGTATCGGCAACTTCAATCTGTACCGTAGTTGCGTCTTCAATTATACACACAGTAACAGCACCTCCCCCATTTAACGCATCGAGTGCATTCTTTAATAAATTCTCAATAACCCAATTGAATAATGGAGGAGATAATAATAGCTGCAAAGGCTGGACAGCTTGAACCTCCATTGAAAAATGTACGCCGGCACCCGCTCGCTTTTTCATATAGTCAACCATCTCTTGCACTTGGGTAATCAATTCGGTTCGCTCTAGCTGGGGCTTACTTCCAATTTTTCCGAATCGATCAGAGACTAATTGTAAACGACGAATATCTTTCTCCAACTCCGGTACAATCTTTTCAGTTCCGGGAATATCGCGTAACATTTCGAGCCAACCCTCTAGCGAAGAAACGGGAGTTCCTAATTGGTGAGCAGTTTCTTTTGCCATACCAGCCCAAACTTGATTCTGCGAAGAGAGATAACTACTCCGAAGTGAAATTAGAATAAGCGTAATAAATAAAGCTACTATACAAAGCTGTGCAATGGGAAAATAACGCACCTGGTTCAGCAATGAGGACTCTCCATAGTAATAACGGTTTTGCCTGGATGACACAACAGGATCCGTCCAGATTACAGGAGGATGAGACTTTTTAAATTGCTCCAATTGCCTTGCTAAATAAGTAGTATTTACGGCAACTTTAGCTGTGTCCAGATTTATATAATTTAATATACTATCCCTTTCGTTAGTTTCTATAATAGGGATTGTTTTGTTTTCAGTAAGAATACGCGTGGCAAATAAAATCTCTGCATCAATGGGAGCACGGATTAAAAACTGAGAGGCCTCTGCCCATTGCTCTACTACCTGCCTTTCACGAACTGCAATTTTTTTTGCTAAAAATTGGGAATAAAAGATTGTCCCGGAAACAATCAAGATAGCTAAAAACGCCACTATATTTTTCCAATGAAATAAAGCACCAAGCATGCATCGAATTTAAGAGGATTAACAAGCTTACCCTAATTTTGCTGCATTAATTTAATCATGCCCCACCCACGTGTAGCGGTTGTAATACTGAATTGGAATGGTAAAGTCTTATTGGAACAATTCCTACCCAGCTTAGGAAGGTCCAGCTACCCAAACTTGGAGTTAGTAGTGGTGGATAATGGTTCCACCGATCAATCCGTTTCTTTCTTACAACAGCAGTACCCCCAAATCAAAACAATTATCCTTTCTGAGAACTTAGGATATGCGGGGGGCTATAATGCGGCGCTGCAACAGGTTGAGGCAGACTATTACATCCTTTTAAACTCTGATGTGGAAGTGAGTCCAGGTTGGGTGGAGCCCCTGATTGAACTCATGGAAACCCATACCAATGTTGCAGCTTCTCAACCTAAACTACTTTCATTTCATCATAAAAATAAGTTTGAGTACGCCGGTGCCAGCGGAGGTTGGATTGATAGTCTAGGCTATCCTTTTGCAAGGGGTCGTGTACTGGAGCATTGCGAAACAGATCACGGCCAATATGACAAAGCTGCCCCCATCTTCTGGGCAAGCGGAGCTGCATTTTGTGTACGAGCCAAGGCTTTTCATGAAATGAATGGGTTTGATGCTAGTTTTTTTGCACACCAGGAGGAAATCGACCTCTGCTGGCGATTACAGCGAAAAGGCTACCAAATTTATTCCTGCCCCCAGTCTGTAGTATGGCATGTAGGAGGAAGTACGTTACCCAAGGGAAATTCTCAAAAGACTTTTCTTAATTACCGGAATAACTTGTGGATGCTTGCCAAGAATTTACCCGTAGGAACATTGTGCTGGGTGTTACCAATTCGCTTTGCGCTTGATGCCCTAGCAGCATATAAATCACTTTTCAGTGGTGACCCAGGATATTGGTGGGCTGTTGCAAAATCTCACTTTGCTTTAATAGGTAAGCTAATCAAAGGGTTTGAGGATACTCACAGTGTATACCCCAAAAAGAACACGCTTCTTGGCCGCTACAAGGGTTCGATTGTTTTCGACTACTTCATTAAGGGCAAAAAAACATTCCTTGAAATCACTGGCAGACCAGCATGATTTATATTTTTTCGCCTTATTTTTGCACCACAATTTTTTTGAAATGAACGCACAACAGGAATATCAGCAAGAACTTGAAAAAATTCAGCAATCGGATTTCAAACATAACTGGGTTGCTTCATCAGGTTTTCTGTTTTACTTACAAGTTGGATGCTTGATCGCCTTTATGTTTGGGGCTTGTTCTATGCTCTATACAAAGCGATACGAAAAGATTGATGTTCCCGTACAGGAAAGTACCCTGTATACCCCCAAGTACAAATAACAAGGGGCTTTTTTTGAATCGGACAAACCCCTAATTTTGTCCTCCCATTGCCGTTAGGCAAATAGTTCTTTATCTGCGGAAGTAGCTCATTTGGTAGAGCACGACCTTGCCAAGGTCGGGGTGGCCGGTTCGAGCCCGGTCTTCCGCTCCAAAAGAATCCTCTCTTAACCAAGAGGGGATTTTTTTTACCACGAAGCCCTGGTGGTGAAATTGGTAGACACGCAGGACTTAAAATCCTGTGGCCAGCAATGGCCGTATCGGTTCAACTCCGATCCGGGGCACGAAGCCCTCCTGCCATCAGGAGGGCTTTTTTATTTCAACGCGAATCGCCTTTAAAAAAAGAGCGAGTTCCCTCGTAAATTTGATTAAACACCACCCATGTCGATAGAAATTACCTGTCCTAAATGTGGCCATCCCTTTGCGCCGGAGGCAGTAATCCGTGAGGAAATAGAAAAGGAAGTTAGAAATGAGGCTGCAGATTGGAAGAAGAAAAAAAATGAAGAATATCAACAAAAACTAGAGGAGGAAACGAAACGCATTGAGGAAGCAACATCCAAAAAAACGCGTGAAAATATTGAATCAGAATATCAAACCAAGTTAACACACCTTCAAGAAACTAATAAATCCTACGAAGACAAATTAAAAGAAGCTCGCCAGCAACAATTAGAGTTTCTCAAGAAAGAACAGGAACTGAAAGATAAAGAGCAAGAGCTGGAGATACAAGTTCAAAAAAAATTACAGGAAGAACGGGAAAAGTTAGCCATCGACTTGAGAAAACTAGAAGATCAACGAATTGCCGCTAAGGAAACTGAATTCCAGTTGCGTATGAAAGAGATGGAAGAAAAGTTAGAAGTGCAAAAAAAGCTGGCCGAGGAAATGAAGCGAAAAGTTGAACAGGGAAGCATGCAATCACAAGGAGAAGCACAGGAATTATTATTGGAGGACTTGATACGAACAGCCTTTCCTTTTGATCTGGTGGAAGAAGTGGGTAAAGGGGTCAGAGGCGCTGACTGTATACAAACAGTGCGTGACAAAACGGGTCAATCCTGCGGAAGAATCATTTTTGAAAGTAAACGAACCAAAGAATTTTCGCAGGAGTGGATTGAAAAATTAAAAGCGGATCGTATTTCACAAGGGGCTGATCTTGCCGTGTTAGTAACGCAAGCTTTTCCAAAAGATATGCAGCAATTTGGCGAACGCGAGGGTGTTTGGATCTGTTCCTTTACAGAGGTAAAACCAATCATTCAAATCCTGCGGGATCTTTTGATCAAATTGCATCAACAAACACGAAACCAGGAAAACAAGGGTGACAAGATGCAATTACTCTACGACTACCTGGTAAGTGGTGAGTTTTCTGCACAATGGCAGGCCATACGAGAAGGTTTTATGAATATGAAAATCTCCATTCAAAGAGAGAGAGACGCTATGGAGAAACTCTGGAAATCCAGAGAAAAGCAATTGGAAAAAGTACTTTTAAACGCTGCTCATATCCGTGGATCAATTGAAGGAATTGCTGGTGCAGAGGTAAACCTTAATTTATTAGAAGAAGGAGATGCTGATCCAGAATTGGAGTAATCAGGCATGCACCCAGGTAAGCACAAGGGAATCCCAATATTTATAATCGACGCGCAGCGGCTCCTCTCGAAAAGAGGTTTTAAATAGTAATTGGGAAAGATCGGGTAATACCGAAATTAGTTGCAAATCGTTGATAAAGTCAACACCCTGTTCGCCCTTCCATTTGTATAATGACTCTTTTGCTGACCAACATAAGGTCAACCACCGTGCGGCCAACTCCGATTCTTGTAGCGTATCCAACTTTATCGCCTCTTGTAAATTCGCTTGCTCCTGATCACTTAAGTATTTATGACGAATGCGAAAGATGCGTTCGCCAACCTTTTCTACATCAATTCCTACCGAATTGTCTTGTGCGTAAATGGCCGCGGCAAAGTCGGTAGTATGTGAAAAGGAAAGATGCTGACTGCCACCTTCCAGAAATGGTTTTCCGGCTGGATTAAGCAGCAATTGATCCAGGGGAAAGTCAGGTGCCAAAGAAAGAAGCGCCACACGGGCAGCCAGATGCCTCCTTTTTACTTCCTCGTGAGCAATGGGGCGAGCCGGTGCTATTAACTGTTCGAAATAAAACAGCGGCTCAGTGATTTCCCACAAGGCCAATTGGGCCCCGTCTGAAAGCTGTTGTTGAAAAATAATCGGCATAATGGAGCGATTCCTGATTAATTTGCCGCAAATCAAAACGAATATACGATTATGATTCTCTCAGACACCCGGATTCTAGAAGAGATTGAAAAAGGCACCATCAAAATTTCTCCCTATAATCGGGAGTGTTTAGGTAGTAATTCCTATGATGTTCACCTGGGGAAAACATTGGCTACTTACAAAGAGCATCAGATAGACGCAAAAAAACATAACCTGATTGAGTATTTTGAAATTCCAGACGATGGGATTGTCCTATATCCGCACATATTTTACTTAGGCGTCACAGAAGAATATACTGAAACGCACGCACACGTTCCTTTCTTGGAGGGAAAATCATCTACAGGACGTCTGGGCATCGATATCCACGCCACTGCAGGTAAAGGCGATGTTGGATTTTGCGGAAACTGGACATTGGAAATTTCTGTAAAACAACCTGTCAAAGTCTACAAGGGCATGCCCATTGGGCAGTTGATCTATTTTCCCGTGGATGGGCCTATTGAAGTTTCATACAACCAGAAAAAAAATTCAAAGTATAGCAATCAACCCAACAAGCCGGTGGAGAGTATGATGTGGCGAAACAAGTTTTAAGTTACAACGCCTCCCACCCATTTTTCCGAACCCATGCCATTAACCAACGTAGCACTTGGCTATAGCTCTGTTTTCCTTGTGGTTGTTCATTAGCCTGTAGAAAATAGTCATATCCCTGCATCACCAATTCTTCCAGCGGAGTTTGATACTGTTGATAAAACACTTTCAACGCTTGAATATCCGACTGAACCTGACTATTACGTTGCAACTTTACCTCGTGCGCACGCGCAGAGTCCATCTGAAATAAAATTGCATGAGCGTACATATACATATCTAAGTAGGCTGAATATCGAAATAGCGGCTCACTCGCCTCTCTACACACTAAAAAGCCAACAAAATTTGCTTCGCTCTCCTTTGCATAACCCAACTGATGTGCTATTTCATGCGTGGTCACGAAAGGTCTTAAAAAAACAGGGATGGTGGTATTCACTTGCCCCTCTCCTGTAAAGGGATTGTAATAACCCTGGAACCCTAAATAATTACCCGCGTAGCTATAGACTGATGGTTTTACAGCTCCTAATTTGGCATCCAGGAAAGGATATTTACTCGAAGCATTTTGCACTTCCAATTGAGCAGCCTTAAAAAGTTTTTCTTTTTTGCAAAAATCTTGACGAGTGGTAGTGTCTACCAAAATTGCGCATTCATTTGCTTTTGCTAAAAGACGAACAGTGAGCGTATCAATATCCTCTTTGCTTACATTGGATGGAGTTAGCTCTAATTGACTTCCTATTCCAAGACGATTGTAATTTAAACCCCACAACAAATTAAAAAGGACGTAAATAATCAAGAAAAGGAAAAGTAATTTTCCAAAAACCATTCTCCAGCGTGGCAAAGGAATCGATCTGGTAGTTAATTTCTTAAGTAAAGCAATGAACTTACTTATGCAATAAATGCCAACAAGACCATAGAGGATATCGCCAAAGCTAATCGGAAGCCAGCCCAGCAACCCTCTCATGGTTCCTGCTAAAACCGGATAAAAAGCCTGACTATAATAAAATTCTACTCGCGCTGCATCAACGGCAAATAACTTTATAAACAGTACAAAAAGCAACAATAAAGCCCAACTCCAATTTCTAAGGAGGCCAGCCAAAAGCCGTGGGAAGGCAGTGCCCACAACGAGCTTTTTTATTTGATTCATAATCAGTCGATTACAAAATAATGCTTTGCCTAAAAGTATGAAAAGTTTATCTTACCTTTGCGCACGCTGAAAAGGAGTACTATGG
>CAZXSR010000017.1:0-47608 GCA_964643315.1 uncultured Ferruginibacter sp. | reverse complement strand
ATTGTGTGGAACGACGAATCGTCAAATTCACTATAGCCAAACTATCGCAACCCGCCACATTTGTTGTAGTAAATGTATAAGTACCGGAGTTGGTATAGTTTGTACCATTCCAAGTGTATGTGCTACAAGCACTCGCTATGCTATTTGATTGTGTGGAACGACGAATCGTCAAATTCACTATAGCCAAACTATCGCAACCCGCAGCATTCGTCGTTGTATATGTATACAAGCCCGATGTAGTATAAGGTGTGCCATTCCATGTGTAGCTATTACATACATTGGCGTTCGTAGTTGATTGTGTAGTGCGACTAATCGTTAAATTCACTATAGCCAAACTATCACAGCCCGCAGCATTCGTCGTTGTATATGTATACAAGCCCGATGTAGTGTAAGGCGTACCATTCCAACTATAACTATTACATACATTGGCGTTCGTAGTTGATTGTGTAGTGCGACTAATCGTTAAATTCACTATAGCCAAACTATCACAGCCCGCAGCATTCGTCGTTGTATATGTATACAAGCCCGATGTAGTGTAAGGCGTACCATTCCAACTATAACTATTACATGCATTGGCGTACGTCGTAGATTGTGTAGTGCGACGAATCGTTAATTTTAATGTATCTACAGAAGCACAACCAACTGAATTGCTATAATTGTAGGTATAAATCCCGGAGTTCTGATATAGTGTACCATTCCAACGTAATGAGTCACAAACTGTAGATGTAATTACTTGATGTGTGGCTGCGTTAACCACTACTCTCACACTATCTCTTGCCGAGCAGCCTTCTTCGTTCGTAGCTGTCAATATATATGTAGTTGTGGCAGCAGGACAAATCATAAGCGGCAATGAATTACTGAGTAAAGTTCCTGCAGATGTGCTTACCGAATAATTGATATTGTTATTGAATCGAATTGACCAAAATAATAGCTGCCCTGCAGAACCAGACGAGTTATCATCTCCAACAAAAAGTGTCCAAGTTCCATTAATTGGTGTGCCGTTAAAATCATTAAAGTTTCCTTCAGGCCTGTAAATACCGCTGAATGGACCATTTGCAGTAGTGATAGAACTCAATGCTGACATTGATAATATCGTTGAATCGAAATCATTATCCAAGTATCCTTCATCATCTACTAATTTGACCAAGGTACCATTGGGTGCTCTTAAATAAATGTCTAAGTCGCCTGTTCTGCCATGTGTTATTGAGAAGTTAATCCATTTGAGCATGCCTGCACGATAGGTTGTTTCACAAAAACCGGAAACGGTTAGGTAGGATTTTAGCCAATTTCCCGTACTTGTATCCCCGGTGTTAGAAGACCCTATACCTCCGTTGGGAATGGCTGAATTTTCTCTTTTTTTATAGACAGAATCCACCATGCTACAGGCATTAATCAACTGAACACAATCACCCTGACAAACAGTATCCTCCGAAACTTGCAAGTCAATACTGGGAGCTAAAGGAGCTACTAAACTGACTTGATTAGACTGCATTAAACTATCTGACAAGCGACACCCGTTATTAAAATACGAAGATTGTCCAGTGGCAGTGTAATTAACAGAAGCTCCTTGAGGTACAGACAACAAGCTTCGATCATAAAACACTGTATCCGCACAAGACGCACCCGCTGTTAAAATGAGCCGTTGAGAAGAAGAAGTTGCACTGTAATTAGGGAAGAAATTTTGAAGAAAGCCGTTGTTGGTTCCACATTGAAAGATTGCATATAATGTATCGCTCAATGAAGAGAAGTCGAATTGAGAAGAATCAGAAATACCTGTAATTAATACCGCATTTGAATTAGCCGGTAATACCCCGTTGGCAGGCATAGGCAAAATAACTCCTCCTCCATTAATTTGCTGGTTAGCCCAATTCACATAAACGTCATTACTGCAAAGTCCTTCCCAGGTGCCCTGGGGCCATTGAGCTGTTAGGCTGGACGTGTTTATTGCGGTTGGACCAACCTGAAAAAAAACCATTTCATAGTGCTTATCCCAGTCAGATGCACTGGGCAAGCAGGGGTCCACCAAAACAGATTTTATTTCAAAACATTTTGTTGAAACAGGTCTGTAATTTACCGAACGACAACCAAGGTTATCTGTTACTTGTATTTGATATGACCCTGCACAAAGATTGTTGATGCTTTGAGTATTACCAATGACAACTCCATTGCTATTCATCCATTGGTAAGCATAAGGACTTTGCCCACCTGTCACGGTTACCGTAGCAGATCCATTACAATTACTTCCACAGGTAGGATTTGTGCTATGAGGAAAAGTCAGAGGTGTTTCATTAATGGTAATCGTGAATGGAATAGGCAAACTCGAACAATTATTTGCATTGGTAAAAGTGAATGCGCCACTATACGTACCAGATAAAGTGCTTGTCGGCACTTGTATGCGTATGGTATCTGAGTTTATTGTCTGATTGGAAATGTTGGTAAAAACTGTTTGAGCAGAAGTTGACCAAGCAATGGTATATTCCGATGGATTTCCTGCAGAAGAATTAAATACAAATACTGCCGATTGAATCGAATCTTTATAACATAATGAAGATACACCGTTGAGTAATGATACATTTGGTCTTGTCTCCAGGGATAAATTTATTGTAACAGTAGAATCGCATCCATGTGCAGTAGTGTAAACGTGGGAGTATGCGCCTTCCGTACTCACAGTTCCTCCCCATGGCAATGTATAAGTCGCTCCCTCGCAAATTGAAACATCGATAGTTGAGTCTGCTGTTTCATTTACGGTAAGTGTTGCGTTTGCAATGGCGCTGATACAATTGGTTGCCGTATTGGTTGCCACAACCGTGTACATTCCTTCTGTGCTTGCTGTAAATCCCGATACATTTCCGGGCGCAGAAACTCCTGAAGGCACTGTCCATGAAAAATTATAATTACCTGTAGGAGTTGGCGTTGCAATCAGCGTAGCCGATTGATTGTCACAAATAACAGGACTATTCACCACAACTGCCGGTGTTGGATGAATGGTAAGCATTAACTGATCATTCGCTAAAGGACAGGGGCCAGTTCCATCTGCATCGGCACCTGTGAGGGTTAGAATAAGATTTGTATTGGAAACCGATGGTGTAAAATCGGTGACCAAACTGTTGGGATTGGAGAAAATACCACTACCCGCAGGCGATACCGACCACAGATATGTAGTTGAAGCTCCACTGCTGACCGCACTTATAGAAATAGAACCATCTGGGCAAACACTTTGATCCGGACCGGCATCAACAACCACTGATTGAATAATACTCAACAATAAGGTATCTGATGCACTCAAGCAAGGTCCGGCCCCATCAGGATCGTTGGATGTGATAATTAAAGGGACTGTTCCCTGATTAAGGGCAGGAGAATAAATTGTATTCAATGAAGTCATACTGGAAAAATTTCCAGAAGATGCACTCCATGTGATAGCTGAGGCATTTGAACTGGTTGCAGTAAGTGAAGCTGAACTGCCCTGACAAATAGTTTGATCAATACCGGCATTAACTGAAGCTCCTGCATTGATGGTTACTATGGTCCTTGAACTGTACAAATTACAACCCCCTGAATCTGTATAGTTATAGGATATGAGATATCTTCCTGGAATAGACAACGACGGATTGATTTGACCTGTTGTGGGATTAATTGACAATCCAGAGGGTGTTGTGCTAAAGCCTCCTCCCGATCTGCCTGTAATGGAAGGTATCTTAAGACTCGTATCACTGCTGCAATAGGTTTGCGTGTTTTGATACTGGACACGTGCTGTATCTTCAATACGAAATTTGGCTATGAAATTTAACCCTCCGTTATTGACATAAACAACATCGGGACATAATGAGGTAGATGAATTATTTCCAGGAATGTAGAAATACAGCTCAAGGGTATATTCTCCCGCATTTCTATTGGTAAAATCTACATTAGAATTTATTCTTTCCCATAGTTGATCTCCTGTTGAACAATTGGTTGTAAAACTACCTGAGCCACAATTCGTGACAGTCTGATTTATATTTACATTAGAGGTGAAATTGAGCGGTGTTGGTCTGGTGCCTGCATAGGATGCAAAATATAAAATTGGAGTACAAACATTTGCATTTGCGTTTTTAAATGTACGCAATTGCCCTCCGTTTAATTTTAAACTTCCGCTATTTTTTATGAATGATCCTAAATCTCTGACAGACATCGAGTAGTTGACATTGTCTGGATTAATGTAATTACCAGGGACTCCGGTAGTATTGTAATAAACTTGTCGTATTGTTCCTCCTTCACAAATCTTAAATAAGGGTGCTGTAGCAAATGCTCCAAATCGATTACCGCAATTCTCCACATTTACGGTCATACGTTTTCTCGGACTCTCGCACCCATTTACTGTTTGGGTAACATAGTAGTTTTGAGTGCCTGCTGATGAAGTAACTACAGTTGGAGCTGATATTGAACCCGATCCTCCAATGGCCGAAGTATACCATAAAAGATTATTGCCGGATGCGGTGAGGGTAACCTGGTCATTGATACAGTAATTAATATCAGTAAAAGCGGAAACAGGTGTATCCGGTATGGCACTTACGGTTAAAGATAGCGGTATGATGGGTCCGACACAACCGGAATCAGAAAAAATTGTCAGACTTGCATTATATGTACCTACGGCGGTAGAAGCTGGTACGGAATAAGTTATAGTCCCGCCAGAAAGCACCCCCGAAACAATATTAGAAAAAGAATTAGCAGGGGTAGTTGCCCAAGTAAGGTTATAGCGAGTAGGATTACCCGAAACGGCTGAGTAAGCAAAGCTTCTTGATTGAGATGATGTGTTGAAACAAACTGAATCATTTGTCCGAATTATTGATAGAACCGGCTTCGGGTTGGAAACAACTGTTCTACTTACAACCGTTGAACAGGAAGTGCTGGTGTTGCTGAGTGTAAGTGTATAAACACCGCCAATAGCCGTATTGAAAGCTGGTACATTACCCGGATTACTAACCCCCGCAGGTGTTGCCCAGGAATAACTATAACTTCCTGCAGTGGCAGGTGTTGCAATCATGGTAGCCGAATCACCTGTACAAAGTGTTGTGGCATTTAGCGAGACAATGGGTGAAGAAGCAATTGAAAATAAGAATCCCCTAACGATACCCGTATCAGCTTTATTGGTACATAGATCATAAAACGATCCTCCTTTGGGATAGATGTAATAATTACCTGCTACTGTCAATGCCGGTGTAATCGTCAACTGTGCTCCGGTGACATATCGAAGCGAAGAAGAACAATTCGTTGAAATGGAAGAAGCCGTATGTAATCCATCAGGTCCACTAATGATAAAGTCAGTTGCTTGTAAAGAATCACACAACACATTTTCTGTAAATCCAACTTGAAGGGTATTTGTATTACAGGCATAACCTGTTGTTGCATAAGCAATTCTGGGCTTCACCGTATCTATAGGCAATGCACTGGATGCATTAAATGAAATGGTATAGCCATGATTGGAACGCGTATAATTGCTAACATTTAATACATAAGACTGCCCTGCAGTAACTGGGATAGGTGCATTAAATGGAGTACCTGCAGCTCCCTGTGAAGTAGCAGTGGCGGTAGCATTGGTGCCTGTATTTCCGGTTGTGCCCGAGTAATTGCAGCTAACCTCCAGCGAAGCATTGCTATAAATGGCTGTACAATTTGTACCGGTAATGTTAAAAACCGCCCAGTCATAGTCGTCGGTGGGTGTATTGGGAGTGATGGTGAAATTCAGAAATCCATTGGTAGATGCTGTAAATGAATACCAGATATTATCTCGTTCTCCCTGAGTAAGACAACTCGTAGCAGGATTAATTTCATTTGGAATTGTGCCGGTTCCTGCGGTTGTATTGTCTGGCTGTGCATAGGAGGGAGAGCATAAAGATACCACTGCATAACAGTCATGAATATCCGGCAAAGGTATAGTTACGCACAAACCAAAAGATCCGATATTATTGGCTCCGTTACCCCAGAAGCGAATACGAATCGTATCGCCGGGAGTCAAACCTACCTGAGTAATTTTAGGCATGGCTCCATTGGCGCTGGAATCATCGTTACAACTTAATAATTGAAGAGTATTACAATTCCCTTTGTAAAGGGCCATACCTCCATCGGTCATGGAGCCCGCTTGCGCATCAACAGTTATCATACCTCCGGGAGGAGCAATTATATAAAACCATACATCATTGCTCACATAATTTGCACAACCAGGTGCAGGGACTCCTGCACTGGCTGTAGCTCCGGCATTGGAAAAAAACTGATAATTGCAGACAGCGCCAATATTGAGTGGTGTGGCTAAACATGGATTATCATTACCTGGTGGAGGTACATATGGTGGAGGTATAGAAGCACAAATATCAAATGTTCCGTTATTGTTATTTCCATTACTCCATACCCGTATCCAAATAGTCGTACCAGGCACCAGGCCAGTTAGAGAAACCTGCGGCATACCAGTGCCGTTATCATCGCAAGCTATTTGTGTTAATGTACCGCCACATAGAGTTCCGGAGTAAACAGCCATTGCGCCATTGGTCATAACCACAGCTTTGGTAGCAATATTGATTGCTCCGCCGGCAGGTACTGTGGCAGTGAACCAAACATCACCACCCAAATAATTACCGCAGTTAGGTGTAGACTGACCGGAGGATGCCGTTGCATTTAAGTTGTTAAAAGACTGGTAATTACAGGTGCTGTCAACACTTAAAGTAGTTGCTCCACAAGGATTATCATTGGTCGGTGGCAAAGGGCTGCTTAGGCATATCCCAAAAGTTCCTGCTCCCGTGGTGCTGTATGCCCAAACACGGATCCAGATGGTAGAGCCAGGGGTGAGTCCTGTCAATGTCAGCAAAGGCATCAGCCCAGGTCCCGAATCATCGTCACAGGCAATTTGTGTCAATGTGCCACTGCAAGATGTGCCACTGTATACGGTCATTGTCGCATCCGTCATTGTGCCGGCCTGTGTATTAATGATCACTGTTCCATTGGATGGCACCACTGCCGAAAACCAAATATCCGGCTTTGTTCCCGACCCACAAGTGGAGGTAGGAACCGATGTTGTTAAAGTCGCATTGACGGTCGTATAACTATTTGCATAGGTTAAACATGCAGATTGAACGGTAAGTGGTTCTGCTGTGCATGGTTCATCAAAAGGAGTTGCAGCGGGCGGTGAAGCTGAACAGGTAATCGTAGCTTTCCAGCCGGCGTATGTGATTGATCCATCCGTTTTAAATGTAAACGTCAATGCTCCTCCCAAGGCAGATACCATTTGTGGAGGAAGTGTGGTTCCAGAGTATGATCCTATCAATGTCGCCGCAGTATTAGCCCCATTAAAAGCCTTCAAGATATCAAATCCTCCTTCCGTATTAAACTCTGTAAAATTGACGATCAAATATTGGCCGGCAGGTGCTTGAAACGTAATGGTATCTTTACGGTTGTTTCCATAAGCACCGGCAGCACCTCCATTGTCATAAAAATTTCCACCGCATGGATTGGAAACTGGGCTTGGGGTAACTCCAATGAGATAGTCGGTAGTAGGTGAGGAATTGTATCCTTTTACCAATATATCATCCATCCTATATTTGCCAGAAATGTCAGTGGTACCCGTCCAACGAAATCTTAAATTTGAAATCCCTGCAGCAGCAGTCGGCAATACAATTTCATTACCACCATTGATCAAATTCCAGGTACTATTGTATAATACATCTGTATAAGTGACATTATTCCAGTTGGATCCATCTCCCGACCATTGAAATAAAATCGGACCATTGAATGCATTTGTTCCGAAGGCTCCCCAGATAATGCTTACAGACGTATATCCAACGGTTGATAGTGAATTTTGATAAGTGAGGGTATGTGTCAATCCACTCGTTCCTGCATTATTAAACATCACATTACTTCCACCGGAAAATCCCGTGTAACCGGATGAATTCTGATTGGCTTTCATCACCCATCCATTCGTCGTATTCGAACTCGTCCATCCCGTAGGAAAAGTGGTTCCTGTTCCAAAGCTCTCATTCAATAAAACGGTTTGCGCCGATAAGGAACTTACTAAAAAAAGAAAAGTCAACACAAAGAGTATTTGACAGTATCTGTCAAAATTTTTATTACAATTTCTTACAGATAAAATCGAAAAATAATCTTTTGAATTTTTTCGATGAATTTTATTCGTCATGTCAGATTGAGTCTGTAATAAATTAATTAGCACTAAAATAGCAATTAGCTAATTTGTGTGCGTTAATTAACGAACAAGATAATGATTTTTGATGTAAATAAATAGAGGTTGTAATGAATTAACCCCTACCCCCTTCTCGCTCTTTTCGCTTCCTGTAAAAATTCGGAAGCGAATATGAATTGATCTAAATATTTATTATCGGCATAAATGATTTCCTGCTTATTGCCGGACCACTCTTTTCTTCCGTGACGCATGTAAAGTATATTATCCCCCATCTCCAAAACGCTGTTCATGTCGTGCGTATTAATAATAGTGGTCATGTTATACTCCTTTGTGATCTCGTATATCAATTTATCTATCAATAACGAAGTTTGCGGATCTAAACCCGAATTGGGTTCATCGCAAAAAAGATATTTGGGATTCAATACAATCGCACGGGCTATGCCTACCCGCTTTTTCATTCCACCGCTGATTTCTGCGGGAAATTTTTTCTGACTACCTTCCAGGTTTACCCGAGCCAGCACTTCATTTACACGTTGACGTTTGATTTGCTCCGAATCATTCGTAAACATATCCAATGGGAATCTGACGTTCTCTTCTACCGTCATGCTGTCAAACAAAGCCGAGCCCTGAAAGAGCATTCCTATTTGCTGTCGCAATTGCTTTCGATCTTCTTCATTCATTTCACTCAACGAAATACCATCATAATAGATCTCTCCGCGATCCGGCTCAAGCAATCCAACCAAACATTTTTGCAACACCGTTTTACCACTGCCACTGGTACCAATAATTAAATTGGCTTTACCGCTCTCCATCACATGACTCACATCATCGAGCACGAGCTTATCGCCAAAATTTTTCACTATGTTTTTAAATTCGATCATGCTTACAATAATAGGGCGGCTAAAATATAATCTGCCAAAAGAATCACCACACAACTTACGACAACCGAACGTGTGCTGCTTCTGCCAATCTCAAGTGAACCTCCATTTACGTAATACCCAAAATATGCAGGAATGGAGCTGATAATAAAAGCAAAAGTATAGGCCTTGGCCATCGCAAATTTTACATTGTAAGGAATAAATTGCTCCTGCAATCCTTTGTCATATAAATCAGATGTAATGATGCCGGAAGCTACTACAGTCAATCTGCCTCCGTAAATACCCAATGCCATTGATATGATAACCATCAATGGAATCATCATCAGGGCTGCCAGTATTTTAGGCATAACCAAATAGGACTTGGTATTGATGCCCATGATCTCCAAGGCATCTATTTGCTCACTCACTCGCATATTACCCAATTCACTTGCAATCTTACTGCCTATGACACCGGCCAGCACAACACATATTAATGTGGGCGCAAACTCAAGAATGACCGTGTCGCGTATGATTTGCGGAATAATAATTTTGGAAATAAAAGGACTGGATAATTGATAGGCAGTTTGCAAAGCACTTACTGCGCCCATGAAGATTGAGATGATGCAAACGATACCCAGAGAACCAAACCCAATTTCTGTACACTGATGTAAAAATTCACGCCAATACACTTTGGGGTTTTCCGGTTTACTGAACATCCCCTTCATTAGCAAAGAGTATCTGCCGATATGTGTAAGCAATTTTATCAAATCATTGATTTGAGGTTAAGGTTTGTAGTAGGCGATTATTTATTTTTTCTTTTCCACCACCTACTTTTTTTAGGCTCTTGTGGTATTTCGTATTTACTTTTTGCCTGCGCATCTACCACAGCAATCACAACCATGTTAAAGATAGAACGAATAGAGGATCCCAATTGCAATACGTGGACCGATTTTTTGAAACCGAGTAATATGGGACCAATACTATCGGCACCACCCACTTCCTGCAATAAATTGTGGGCAATATTTCCTGCTGATAGGTTAGGAAAAATAAGGGTATTCACATCCCCGTTCAATAACTCTGTAAAAGGATAATTCTCTCGGAGTATTTCTTTATTAAATGCCACCAATCCCTGCAATTCACCATCGCATATCAAGTTGGGATTTCTTTGCTTTACGATTTCACGGGCTTTTCGTACCATATTTGCCTCGGGCGAGTTGCTACTTCCAAAATTGGAATAAGACAACATAGCAACTCTTGGAACGATATTAAATTGTCTCACTTCTTTTGCAACCAGCATGGTAATTTCTGCAAGTTCTTCGGCAGTAGGTGTAAAGTTCACCGTAGTATCAGCCAAAAACAGCGGGCCACGTTTTGTAAACAACAAATACATTCCGGCTATTTTCTTTACCCCATCCTCCATACCAATGATTTGCAAAGCCGGACGAATCGTGTCGGGATAATTTCTACTCAGTCCGCTTATCATACAATCTGCTTCTCCCGATTCTACCATCATACAACCAAAATGATTGCGGTCTTTCATGGCTTTGTAGGCCTCATATCTGTTAACCCCTTTACGTTGCCTTTTGGCGAAGAAAATCTCACCATATTCTTTTCGAACATCCTCGTTTTCATCGTCCTTGGGATTGATGATGGGCATTTCATCCAGGTCAATGGAATTGGCATCTGCTATTTCACGAATCTTCTTCTCATCACCCAATAAAATTGGATAGCCAACACCTTCATCCATTACCATTTGCGCCACTTTCAAAATCTTTACATTTTCTGCATCAGCAAATACAACACGTTTTGGATTACTTCGTGCTTTATTACCCAGCACACGACTCAACTGATTATCAAGACCGAGTCTTTTATTCAGTTCAATCTCATACGCCTCCCAATTGGTAATATTGATTCGAGCTACACCGCTCTCCATTGCTGCTTTCGCTACTGCAGGGGCAACAGATGAAAGTAATCTTGGATCCACCGGTTTTGGAATGATATAAGTTGGTCCAAATGAAATATTCTTTTCGTTGTAAGCCAAATTAACAATATCAGGCACAGGAGATTTGGCCATTTCGGCCAAAGCCTTTACAGCTGCCAGTTTCATGGCCTCGTTGATTTGCTTTGCTCGCACATCCAAAGCACCACGGAAAATATATGGAAAGCCCAGCACATTATTCACCTGATTGGGATAATCACTTCTTCCCGTAGCCATAATCAAATCTTTACGGGCAGCCATAGCGGTTTCATACATAATCTCCGGATCAGGATTGGCCATGGCAAATACGATTGGGTTTTTTGCCATTGACTTAACCATATCGGCAGTCACCACATTTCCTACGCTCAAGCCAATGAAAACATCTGCATCTTTCAATGCTTTTGTCAAATCATAATCCTTATATTTTATATCGCAACAAAAAGGAATTTTCTGCTCTTCAACATCAGGTCTGCCTTTATAAATAACCCCTTTCTTATCAAAGACCATAAAATTAGATGGCTTTGCGCCCAGCGAAACATACAATTGCATGCAAGCCATAGCAGCTGCACCTGCACCATTTACAACAAATTGTACTTTATCAATTTTTTTCTTTTGAATTTCCAGTGCATTTAATAATGCAGCGGCTGAGATAATCGCCGTACCATGCTGATCATCATGCATGATAGGAATGTTACACTGCGCTTTGAGCTCTTTTTCTATATAAAAACACTCCGGTGCTTTAATATCTTCAAGGTTAATTCCCCCAAATGTAGGTTCGAGCGCTTTTACAATTTCAACAAATTTCTTTGGATCGGTTTCATTAATTTCAATATCAAACACATCAATATCGGCAAAGATTTTAAAAAGTACACCCTTCCCTTCCATCACAGGCTTACCGGCTTCGGGACCAATATTACCCAATCCGAGTACGGCTGTACCATTGCTGATAACACCAACCAGATTTCCTTTGGCTGTGTATTTATATACATCTTCAGGATTAGCGGCTATCTCTTTACAAGGTTCAGCTACTCCGGGAGAATATGCTAACGTAAGGTCACGCTGCGTCTTCGCTTCTTTTGAAGGAATGACTTCTATTTTTCCGGGTCTACCTTTGGCATGATACTCCAGCGCATCTCTTTTCCTCGATTCTTTGGAACCCGATTTTTTATTTTCCTCCATACAATTAGTTTGGTAACAATACAAGAACAAAGTTCAAAGTTCAAGGTCCAACGATTAACCATGAACTTTGAACAAAAAATTACATCCCCAACGTCGACAGCACCGCATTCATATTTCTTACAGCTTCTGCGCTTTTATTCATTGCAGACTGCTCTTCTTCATTTAATTTATAGTCAACAATTCTTTCCCATCCATTTCGGCCAATGATTACGGGAACTCCCAGACAAATATCATTCATTCCATATTCTCCCTCCAAAGAAACGCAGCATGGCATCATTTTCTTTTCATCGCGCACAATAGCCTCTACCAATGCCGCACCTGCAGCACCCGGAGCATACCAGGCAGAAGTGCCTAATAAACCTGTCAATGTTGCACCACCCACCATTGTATCTGCTGCTACTTTCTTCAAAGTTTCTGTATCCAGATAATTTGCTACAGGCGTTCCACAATAAGTCGCCAAACGCGTTAATGGAATCATCGTTGTATCTCCATGTCCACCAACAACAGTTGCCTGCAAATCATTTGGAGAACAATTCATTGCCTGACTTAAAAAATAACGGAAACGGGCACTGTCTAAAATACCACCCATTCCTATGATACGATGCTTTGGCAACTTACTTGATTTCAAAGCCAGATAGGTCATGGTATCCATTGGATTACTGATGACAATGATGATGGCTTCCGGAGAATGCTTGAGAATATTTTCAGTAACGGTTTTTACGATGCCTGCATTGATACCAATGAGTTCTTCGCGAGTCATACCCGGTTTGCGGGGAATGCCTGATGTAATCACAGCAACTGCACTACCGGCAGTTTTGGTATAATCATTGGTACTACCGATGATTTTGGTATCAAATCCTTCAATTTGTGCAGTCTGCATCAAATCCATGGCTTTACCTTCGGCAAAACCTTCTTTGATATCAACAATAACCAGTTCATCGCATAATTGCTTTCGGGCAATATTGTCGGCACAAGTGGCACCTACCGCTCCTGCACCTACTACTGTTACTTTCATAAATAAATATAATTAAGGTTGTTTTATTGAGCGCAAAGGTAACACAGTTTTCCTTGTCTTAATTAACCGAAAAAAATGAAAGATTAATCCTCCATCAAAGCTTTTACAGGAAATTCACTTTCATAAAATTTCACCATCTTACCTTTTGCGTTGTATATATATGCTGAGGGAAATGCACGTACACCAAAATTGCTGACAAAGAAGTAGTCTTTATCGTAACAAGTAGTAATGAATGGAACAGTATACAATTTTTGATCCTCATAAAACTTTTTAATCTTGGCAAATTCAGAGGAAGACACCATCATGATCTGGGTGTTTTGAATGATATCAATACTGTCCATCATACGCTTGGTGAAATAGGAACAATGGCCGCAATCGGGTCCAAAGTACATGATGATGGTTCGCATCCCTTTTTTGAAATTTTTGTTTGTAAATACAGAACTATCCGTCACATTTCGGACAGTGAAATCTGGGATGACGGAGTTAATACTGCCCGGCTTTGGGGGTAGTGTTTCTTTTGTGGTAACTACTTTTTTGGTTGACTTTCTTTGTGCAAACATGGATACTGAAAGCAGAACAAAGGATAATGCCAGTAAATACTTGATTTTCATTTGCATAAAATTTGTGTAAAATTAATCAATCATTTATTATCCAATACCTCAAAAAAGTTAAATTGAAGCAGCTTCTGTCATATCTGGGATTTAAAAGTCAAGTTTTCTATATCCATTCTTTATTTTTATCTGTTTCTTTGGATTATTATTGGCTTTGCTTACTTTTGCGCACTCATTAATATTTTAATTTATGGCAACTACAGCAGATATGCGCAGTGGACTGATCCTCAAAATAGATGGAAGTTTGTACAGCGTAATTGAATTCGGACAAAACAAAACAGCCCGTGCGGCAGCAAAAGTATGGGCTAAACTCAAAGGGGTGGATAATGCACGCACCATAGAAGTAACCTGGAACAGTGGCGAAACCATCTTTCCTGTAAGAGTGGAAAAAAAGCCATATCAGTTTTTGTATAAAGATGATACCGGATACAGTTTCATGGATAATGAAACCTTTGAACAGATAACCGTTGGAGAGGAAATGATCGACGCGCCTGCTTTTCTCAAAGACGGTCAGGAAGTTTCTGTACTCATCAACGGTGAAACAGATCAACCAATGGGCGTGGAACTTCCCGATAAAATTGTGTTGTTGGTAACTTACAGCGAACCCGGTATCAAAGGGGACACAGCAACTCGTACACTTAAACCCGCTACAGTTGAAACCGGCGCTACAGTAAACGTTCCTCTGTTTGTAAATGAAGGGGAGCTGATTCGCGTAAATACAAAGACCGGGGAATATGTAGAGAGAGTAAAGGACTAAAAAACGAAATTCAATTATCATAAAGGCTGTCAAAATTGACAGCCTTTTATTTTTAAAAACATTTTCTCCAAATGACACATGCGCTCTTCTTCAATAGATACCCTTTACCAAATAATACTTTTGAGATTTTTATCATTCTTTTTGTAATGCTTTTTGAAAATTAAATGATATAATCATAAGGGAGAAATTCAAGGTCAAGGGTTTTCATGGCATCAAGGCCACTTCAGTTTTGTACCTTTACGCTTCAATTTTTAATGTATGCAAAGAATATTACTGTTCGTCCTATTCCTAATCGTAAAAAACTCAATTGCACAATCTGTACAATCAATAAAAAAAGAAATTGAGCGTCATGTTTTTTTTCTTGCAGATGATAAACTCGAAGGTCGACGAACCGGTTCACCGGGCGAACAAAAAGCCTGCGATTATATCTGTAAACAATTCAAAAAAAACAAACTCAGTAAGCCCAATGATTGGGATTCTTATGTGCAACCTTTTGAAGTAAATGAAGGAAAAAAGTTGAGTGATAATAATGAGCTTTCATCGAATGAGTGGAAGGCTGTTTGTAATAAAGATTTTGTGCCCATTGTATACTCTGCTCAAAGAAATTTAATAATCAACAGCAAAGATGAAGCTACCTTTATCGATCTTGATGATATTTCTAATGAAAAGACTACCAATCCACATTTTGATTTGGAGGAGAAAATGCATCAAGTGGTATCAGAGCAGTCAATAATTTCCAATGTAAAAGTTATTTTCCTTTTTAGCGAAAAAGATTCAAGTTTGACATTCGACGGAAACAGCAAGCGTAACGAAGTTCCGATAGTTGTCATAAAGTGCTTAAAAACAACTGCGTTAAGAATAAAAGATATGCTTAGCAAAGCAGTGCCTGTGAATATTAAAGTTGACATTGTTCCTAATGTTAGGACCGGGCATAATATCTCCGGCTTCGTTGATAACGGTGCCGCACAAACGATCATTATTGGCGCTCATTACGATCATCTTGGTTACGGTGAAGATCATAACTCCCTGTACACCGGCTCCGAAAAAATGATCCACAACGGAGCCGATGACAATGCCAGTGGAACTGCCTCTTTAATCACGCTTTCCGGTATTCTGAAAAAATCGGGCTCAAAAAATTTCAATTATCTCTTTGTGGCATTCTCCGGCGAAGAGCTGGGTTTGTATGGCTCTAAATATTTTTCCGATCATTCGCCGGTAGATCTTAAATCCATCAACTATATGATCAATATGGATATGGTTGGTCGACTCAATGACAGCACACATGGGCTTACGATTGGTGGTTATGGCACCAGTCCTGCATGGGGAAAATTAATTGATACATCTGATGCGTTCTTTCATATCAAATTCGACAGTGCAGGCATTGGGCCCAGCGATCATACCTCTTTCTATAAAAAAGATATTCCTGTATTGTTCTTTTTTACAGGAACGCATCACGATTATCATAAACCAAGTGATGATGCGGATAAAATTAATTTTGATGGCGCAGCTCGTATCTCAGAATATATTCTTCAACTGATTCGAAAGACAGAAATGCACCCCAAATTGACCTTTAGCAAAACACGCGATGCTGTCTCTACCGGAAAAAGCTCGTTTAAAGTAACCATGGGCATCATGCCGGATTATACATACTCCGGCAATGGCGTGAGAGTAGATGGCGTTTCGGATAATCGTCCGGCACAAAAAGCCGGCATACAAACAAATGATGTCATTATTCAGCTTGGTGATACAAAGGTAACTGACGTACAAACATATATGCAGGCATTGGGCAAACACCAAAAAGGAGAAACGGTACCTGTAAAATTCATGCGAGGTAAAGAAACAGTGGAAGTGCAGGTGACTTTTTGATGAGGTTAGTTTGTATCTTTGAAAGCAATAGAGTTAACTAATTCATGAAACTCAAACTCAACAACGATTTAATTACTGAAGAGTTTTTTGAACATACTCATTTGCTGGGAATCATGGCCCCGGTAAAAAACTATCATTTTGTCTGGAGCATAGAACAGTATATGGGGTATGATTTTACGATCAATCATGATTTGGAAATACAGATGATCAAGAAGAAAAGATCGTATTTTTTCTCTGTTTATCAATACCATATACCGGGATCATTTCTTAACCATTATGTATATCACAATCAGCATGATGGTGAATTTTTATTGCCCGAATTCAAGCATGTTGATTTTTTGTGGCTTACCAAAGGAGAAGAGGTAAGTAGAGAAGATATCTTATCTATTCAGCAATCTATTCGTATGATTCCCGGTGTGCAACTGGTAAGTGAACTCACCAACGAAAAAATTAAAAACAAAGGCCATCTCATTTTTTAATGCATAATTATGTGGATCGAAGAAAACAATACACTTAAAAGGCAATTTGAATTTACTGATTTTTCGGAAGCATTTGCATTCATGACGCGCGTGGCTATACTGTCCGAAAAAGCCAATCACCATCCCTATTGGATCAATGTATACAATAGAGTGGAAATTCAACTATCTACACACGATGCAGGCAATGTCGTTACTGAAAAAGATCATAAACTTGCTGGTCAAATAGACGCATTGCTGTGAAGTTTTACCTCAACTGTTTTTTCTTTTCTTGAAATAAACTGACCAATCGGATTTCGGTGTTTTGACAATCCGTTTTCATCGAGCAATTGCTGTATGTCGGGTAATGCAGATGGCTTAACGCTGAACAATAATCCACCATTGGTTTGAGGATCAGGAAGAACATGAAATGCTTCCATCACATTGACGCCTTTTTCAAAAGCAGTTTCGGGGTTATAACTGTTCCAGTTTCTAAACGTGGCATCTGGCGCAATGCGCTGAGATAAATAATGAGACACACCATCCATCAATGGAATGGAATCATAAAAAAGATCAACAGACAATTGAGCGCCATTTGCCATTTCAAGTACATGACCGAGTATGCCGAAACCCGTAACATCTGTCATCGCAGTTACGTCATTCAGCTTACCCAGCAGTTCACCCATTTTATTTAATGAGGTCATTTGGTGAATCAAAGGTGCTTCATGTTCAGGCTGCAATACTCCTCTTTTTTGTGCAGTAGATAAAATGCCGGTACCGATTGGCTTTGTGAGAAACAGAAAATCATTTTCCCGGGCTGTATGATTTTGTTTGAGATTGGATACTGCAATCAATCCGTTTACACTTAACCCAAACATGGGCTCCGGAGAATCGATGCTATGTCCGCCGGCCAACGGTATGCCGGCTTCGGCACAAATTTTTTGTGCGCCTTCCATCACCTTCGATGCCAGTGATGGTGACAATTTTTCTATGGGCCATCCCAATATGGCAATGGCCATCAAAGGTTTACCACCCATGGCGTATACATCACTAATGGCATTGGCTGATGCGATTTGTCCAAAGTCGAAAGCATCATCAACTATTGGCATAAAAAAATCGGTAGTTGAAATCAAGGCCTGTCCATTTCCCAAGTCATACACAGCTGCATCATCGCTTGTGCCATTGCCAACCAATAAAGAGGGATAGTTTGGTACGTTTGACGATGATTGTAAAATTTCACGTAATACAGATGGTGCAATTTTACATCCGCATCCAGCACCGCGGGAAAAAGCAGTTAATTTTATTTCTGTTTCATTCATTTGTCAAAAGTAAAAATTCTCAGCCGGTAGGAAAGGCAGATTTTTTGAAAACCAAATTTTTATTTGCTTCGCTAAGCAGTATTTGAACCTTTTCATCTCTGTTTAAACCAGATAATGTAAGGGTATGAAGAATCGAATATAAATCCTCCCGATTGTGAAGAGACTTTCGATACAGCTTATCATAGTATTGCAATAGAATGGCAAATGCTTCCTTGATTTTATTTTCTTTGAGCAGATACAGTGTGGTGGATGTTTCCAATGGGCCTAATCGTTTTTGTATACGCTCGGTTGCCTGGATCAGTTTTTCCATATCCTGTTTACCGTAATCTTTCAAAATATAATCAAGTCTTTCATTGAATGCGATATCCAGGAAATACAATGATGCCGAACGCATTTGTTTCCAGATGGCATGAGGGATGTTCAAGGCACCGATACGCTGACTCTCATCCTCAACCCAAATATTTTTGGGCGATGATTTCATGATTTTATTAAGTGCCTGAATCATTTTGTTTTCAAACATTTCCTGTGAGGGCTGATCTTCCATGCCAATCCCTCCAAATGCAGATCCCTTATGAGAAGCAATACCTTCAAGATCAATTACGGGTTGATGTAATTGCAAAAGTTCATGAAGCAGTTCTGTTTTACCGCTGCCTGTATAACCACCAAGCACAGCAAACGGATATTTTTTTTCAAATGATTGCAGTACGTAATTTCGGTATGCCTTATACCCCCCTTCCAACAAAAACACTTCATATCCGTAAAAATCCAACAACCAGGCCACTGCTCCGCTGCGCATGCCACCTCTCCAACAATGAACCAATATCCGATTAGTATTAGGATAAGCCATATGTATGACTTTATCTACCATCCTGATCATTTTGCCCATTCTCGGTCCAAAAAAATCAAGACCAATCTTGATAGCTGGTTGTTTGCCTTGTTGTTTGTAGGCAGTGCCAATTTTTTTCCGCTGATCGTTATTAAACACTGCAAGATTAAATGCACCAGGAATATGCGCATGCTCATATTCGCCCGGACTGCGCACGTCAAAAACAGGCAGTGTTTCTGCTTTTTCCAAAAATGTTTCTATTTCTATGCGGGTAATGCTCAACTTAATGCATTTTTTGATGAATATTACAATAACCCGATGGATCTTTGGTCTTTTTCTTGCAGCGGGTTCCTTTTTGTGTGATGCCATTACATTGTACCGATTCCCCTAAAGCCACTTGATGCTCTTCTGCTTTTACCGTTTCATGCTCCTGTTGTTTTTTTGATTGATTGGACTTAATTTTCTTCCAGCTCCAGCAGGAAATACAAATATTGTGTTCTATTTTTTCTTCTGTAACATCGTCCATCCCTGCAAAAAAATTGAGGTGTGTTTTATGTTCTACACTATCTACAGATACAGCAAAGTCTGACAATGGGTCTGAAGATGCTTCATTGGGCAATATGAATCCGATGGATTGATAATGACCATTGGATTTTGTAAGAATCACTTTATAATAGTATGGAGGAACAGCTACTTTATTTGGACCAATCACAGGCATCTCTTCTGCAAAAACAGGTCCGGTGGCAACAAACAAAGTATCAAACTCAATAGCCCATGTCCTTACCATCTCTTCCAGATTTTTCCAAATCCCTCTGTTAAATGAGGGTGTTTGCGGACTCATATTACTGAAGTAGAAAGACTCATACATTGTTTCCTTTGACCAACCCATATCTGCTGCAGGAGCCAAATGTCCACGGTCATACCCCGATCCGGCATAATCTGCATCAGTGGCGCTTCCGGTTTTTATGAAGGGATCAGGCAAAAATTTATTGGTACGTTCAAAGGCCTTATCGGTTTCTTCCCGAGTCAACTCATAAGCCACCCAATTTGCCTGTTCATATTTCTCATTATATGAAAGAACATAGCCCTTATGGCGAATGATTTGATCAGCTTTTTGAATTTCAGGTAGTTCCAGCTGCTTTTGCCCAAAAGCAGCCTGCACAAAAAACAGTAAAAAGGATACTAATATTTTAAATCTATGTTGAATCATTTTTCAAATATAGGTATGCTAAACTTACGAAGATAGCGTTTTTTAAATTTAAATTAAATAAATACTAAATATATCTCTTATTTATTCTTAATTTTTATCGTACCTTTGCAACCAAATGTGTCAAATTTGCTCCATAAAGCAAATAAATATGACAAATATATTATATCATACAAAAAAACTACTTTTAGATGGAACCCACCATACTTTACATCATCATTGGCGTTGTGTCCTTAGCGACAGGAGCCATTCTGGGTAAATTCATTTTTGCCAAAAATTCCGGAAAACTTTATGAGGACGCAAAAGCAGAGGCTGAAAAGATTGTAGCAGACGCTCAAAAGCAAGCAGAAAATCTCAAAAAAGAGAAAATGCTGGAGGCCAAGGAGAAGTTTGTACAAATGAAGGCCGAGCATGACAAAGACGTGCTTCAGCGTACCCAAAAGCTCAGTGAATCTGAAAATCGCATCAAACAAAAAGAACAAAGTTTGAGTCAGAAAGATGCGAATTTGGAGAAGCAAATGAAGGAAAATGAGGCAATCAAAGAAAACCTGAACCGGCAAACTGAAATTGTAAATACTAAACGAACTGAGCTTGAAAAGCATCAGGAGGAACATATTCGTCGCTTGGAAAAAGTGGCCGGACTCTCAGCTGAAGAAGCTAAAAAACAATTGATTGAAAGTCTAACACAGGAAGCACATACCAAGGCCCTGGCCATACAGCAGGAGATTATTGAGGATGCCAAGCAAAAGGCAAACAAAGAGGCACGTAAGATTGTCATTCAAACCATCCAGCGTACGGCTGCTGAACAGGCAATTGAAAATTCAATATCTGTATTCAACCTTGAAAGTGATGAAATCAAAGGTTCCATCATTGGTCGTGAGGGTAGAAATATCCGTGCAATAGAAGCTGCAACCGGAGTTGATTTGATTGTAGATGATACCCCTGAGGCGATTGTTTTGTCTTCATTTGATCCACTGCGTCGTGAAGTGGCTCGTTTGTCCCTGCAGCGCCTGGTAGCCGATGGAAGAATACATCCGGCACGTATTGAAGAAGTGGTGGAAAAAACTAAAAAGCAGCTCGATGATCAGGTCATGGAGATTGGGGAGCGTACCATCTTGGAGTTAGGAATTCATGGTCTACATAAGGAGTTGATTAGAATGGTGGGACGTATGCGTTTCCGTTCTTCTTATGGACAAAACTTATTGATGCATAGCCGCGAAACAGCCAATCTTTGCGCTATCATGGCATCGGAATTGGGCATGAATCCTAAGTTAGCTAAAAGAGCTGGATTGCTGCACGATATTGGTAAAGTTCCTGATGAGGAAACAGAATTAAGTCACGCATTATTAGGCGCCAAACTCGCTGAAAAATATGGCGAGAATCCTGCAGTTGTAAATGCCATTGGGGCTCACCATGATGAAATGGAAATGAAGTTTGTGATTTCACCGATCATACAGGCCTGCGATGCCATCAGTGGTGCTCGTCCCGGAGCCCGTCGCGAAATCATGCAGCAATACATTCAGCGTATCAAGGATCTGGAAAATCTGGCCATGGGATACGGTGGCGTGGAGAAAGCATACGCTATTCAGGCAGGCCGTGAGTTAAGGGTTATTGTAGAGGCAGATAAGGTAACCGATAATGACAGTGAAAAACTCAGTTTTGAAATAGCACAGAAAATACAAACGGAAATGACCTTCCCCGGACAGATTAAAGTGACTGTGATTCGCGAAACAAGGGCGGTGAATATAGCGAGATAACAAAGTTCAAAAAGTTTAATAAGTTGAAGAGGTTCAATAGGTTGTGAAGTCGAAAAGACTAGAATCTATTGACCATAAATTAAAAATCTATTGTACATATATTTTGAATTTTTCATACAGTATGATTTATTCAAAACTTTTTCTCTCATTTCCTACCATTTTCGAGTGATTTGCCTTACCTTTGCACTCCTTAAAATAAATGTATCATGAACGCGATTCAGTTTGTACACGAGCAAATGACTAAAACGGCTACTCATCCCAAATTCAAAGCCGGTGACAACATTACGGTTAATTATAAAATTATTGAAGGAAATAAAGAGCGTATCCAGAGCTTCAAAGGAGACGTGATTAAGCGTCAGGGTGTTGGAGCAACGGCTACCTTCACTGTGCGTAAAATCAGTGATGGTGTGGGTGTTGAGCGTTTGTTTCCTGTAAACTCGCCTAACATTGAGAGCATCGTACTTCATAAAGTGGGTCGTGTAAGACGCGCTAAATTATATTTCCAGCGTAACAGAAGCGGTAAGAGTGCACGTATCAAGGAAAAGCGTATGGCAGTGGCAAGTGCATAAAATTAATCGAGTTATCTTAATACAGCGAGGGTCTTTTGACCCTCGTTTTTTTTACCTATTTGTATACTGCCGGAGAGTATATATAATTTATAAATTATTTGATTTTAATGATATTGTAAGGGTGATTCACAAAAATTCTAACAATTCGATTTCTATTTTTAAACTACCTTTGGGCCTCAATAATAAAACATGACCAACATTTTTTCAACAACCTTTACTCCTCTTCTGTCAATGCCGGGAGGTAGCGAGTGGATTTTTATTGTTATTGCTGTATTGGTACTTTTTGGTTCCAGAAAAATCCCTGAGTTCATGCGTGGTTTGGGTAAAGGTATCAGAGAGTTTAAAGATGCAAAAGACAATGTGAAATCTGAAATTGAGGCAGGAATGAAAGAAAAAGAATAGAACACAGTATTTCTTCTTTTTCTTACACACTACACATAATTCCAATGCTGAAACGATTTTTGCCGGAGGTAGCATCCGTCTAAAATCGTTTCAGCTTTTTTAATACGACAACACGTGTTGCATTCAATATATAAATTCCATAAAAAACTATTAGAAGGTGATATCACCTGCCAATCCACTGTTCAGTACTGCATAGAAGAAATCCAACGAAATCAACATCTCAATGCATTTGTAGAGGTATATGCAGATGAAGCATTACAAAAAGCAAAAGGCCTGGATGAGCAACGTAGTCTGGGAAAACCAATGGGCAAATTGCATGGTGTGGTCATTGCGTTAAAAGATGTCATTTGTTATAAAGATCATCAGGTTACTGCCGCATCCAACATACTCAAAGGATTTGTATCTCAATATACTGCAGGTGCGGTGCAACATTTGTTGGATGAAGAGGCCATCATCATCGGTTCGTGTAATTGCGATGAGTTTGCCATGGGCAGCAGCAATGAAAATTCGGTGTATGGCCCTGTAAAAAATGCGCTTGATCCAACAAAGGTACCCGGAGGATCCTCAGGAGGCAGTGCAGTTGCTGTGCAGGCAGATATGTGTATGGTTAGTTTGGGTAGCGATACCGGTGGCTCCGTGCGTCAACCCGCCGATTTTTGTGGCATTATTGGAATGAAACCAGGTTACGGCTCTGTAACAAGAAATGGACTGATTGCTTATGCTTCCTCTTTTGATCAAATAGGAATCTTTGCCAAATATATAGATGATGTAAAGAAGGTTTACGAAATATTGAGCCGTCCGGATTCCTTAGACAGCACAATGAGAAGAAGTAATGGTGCTACTGCTGTAAAATCAGACAACAATCAATTTCGCGTAGCAGTGTTGAAACAAACACTCGATCATCCATCGATCGATGCTGAAATTAGTCATCAACTTCATGAGATGATTCAAACCTGGTCGAATAATGGCTTTGAAATGAATGATGTTGACTTTGATATGATAGATTATGTAGTGCCTGCCTATTATGTGATGACTGCAGCAGAAGCAAGCAGTAATCTATCGAGGTACGATGGAATCAGATATGGATATCAATCTGATAAACCTGCTGAAAACATCCAGGAATTTTTTATCAACAACCGAACAGAAGCTTTTGGTCCCGAAGTTAAGCGTCGTATTCTGCTTGGAAATTTTGTACTGAGCAGCGGATACTACGATGCCTATTATCAAAAGGCACAGCAGGTTCGAAGATTGCTGGTTGATAAAATACACGAGATTTTTAAAACATACGATGCCATACTCTTGCCGGTGAGCCCAACCACCGCATTTTCATTAGGAGAAAAACAAAAAGATCCCGTAGCGATGTATCTGGCTGATATTTTTACTGTTTTGGCAAATCTTGTTGGAGCAGCATCTATCGCACTGCCTGCATGTAAACATTCAAATGGAATGCCGTTTGGATTTCAGTTACTGATGCCTGCGGGTAAGGAAGCTGAAATGATGGAGTTGTCGGATCAGTTGTTGAAGGTGCTGAAGTAATTTTTCAGTTTACAGGAATTTTTTTGATCGCATCAATTTTAGCAATACACTCTTCATATTCATTTTCAGGATTGCTGTGTATGGTAATGCCACTTCCTACCTTACAAGTAATTTGTTTTTGAGTTGCGTCATAAAATACAGTTCTGATCACTACATTAAAATCAAATGCACCATCCGGAGTGATGTATCCTATGGTTCCTGAGAATAGTCCGCGTGGGGATTCTTCATATTTTTCTGTCAGTTCCATAACACGCTTTTTGGGCGCACCGGTCATAGATCCCATCGGAAAAGTCGCACGTAAAATATCGGTCCAATGTGTTTGCTCCTCCACATTTGCTTCTATGGTGCTAATGAGATGATGAACATGAGGAAACGTATGCAATCCCATTAAATCACGAACCCTTACACTTCCTTCGGTAGCAACTTTGCTTAAATCATTTCTAACCAAATCAACAATCATTACGTTTTCGCATCTTTCTTTTGGATGTTGAGTTAATGTTGTTTTTATTTTTTCATCTTCATCAACATTTTTCAAATCTCGTTTTGATGTTCCCTTAATGGGCTGTGAAATAACTGTGTTTCCTTTTCTTTGAATAAATCGCTCCGGGCTTGCACAAAAAGCATACTTATTTCTGATTCGATAAAATGCCGCAAATGGATTCGGGGATATTTGGCATAATTCCTGAAAATAATCAGTTGGACTTTCGATGCTTGTATTTGCGTTGAATGCTGTGCAGAAATTCATTTCATAACAATCACCTCTTTGTATGTGTGATAAAATCTGATGAATGCGTGAAATGTAATTCGATTTTGAAAGGGTTGGTTGCCAGAGAGCAATATTATTTTGTTTCCATTTATGATTCAAATCAATTGACAGAATTTCTGATGCTATTTCTTCGGCATCAATTTTATCCGTTTCTATAAACAGTTCGTTTTTCTTCAATTCGATTCTTATGGCCGGAACAAAAAAACATGAGGTTGAAAAATCTGAATTATTTCTTTGTGAATGAGGGTATTGAATATGTCCAAATAACCAGCCAGGATGAATTTGATGAAAGGATTTTAGCGAGTCATAGCAATCATCGTTATTTGATTCAAAAATACAATCCCCTGCAACAGCAAGCATACAATCAAATCGACTGTCGGAATCCGAGTATCCATTGCTGTTCAAAAAAGCAAAAATGCCGAATCGGTCTTGTGCCCAATTCAGCATTTTTTGTTTTATCAGATTTGTTTCTTTGGAAGAAACAGTATGTGTATATGTTGTTTTCAAAACCGATTAAAAATCATCATCATCGTCGTAAGATCCTCCTCCCATATCATCATCAAACATTCCAAACTCTCTGAAATCATCATCCACACCGTCATCGTCTTTAGAGGACTTTTTCCCACCGCCGCTTTTCTTGCCTTTTGATTTAGGCATGTCAAACTCATTGAAATCGGGATCCCAGTTTTCATCTTCCTCCACTGCTTCCCAATCATCTTTGATGTCGACATCTTCATCGTCGTCATCAATGTCATCATCGCTACGCTTGGATTTAGCACTTCCTTTCTTGGGTTTTTCCTCCCAATCTTCATCATCTTCTAAATCATCATCTTCCTGCTTCGATTTAGCAGATGATTTTTTAGGTGCGTCTTCTTTAGTCGCAATCTTTTTTTTGTTTTCGGATTTTTTTCCGTTGTCTGATTTTGGTGCCATAACAAATACGAATTACGCTGTAAAATTTCGTTCTGTTTTTGAATTAGCCAAATATTTTTTTATTTTTTTCCTCAAATTTTTAAAAGTTGATTTCTGTGAGGTCCATTACTAACATAACTGATCGGAATTTTGGTAAAGTTCCGGATTTGTTGTATATAATTTTTTAGGGTTTCAGGGAGCTGTTCATATGATGTTAATTCAGAGATCGGAGTTTTCCAACCTAAGATGCTTTGATAAATCGGTTTAACTGAAGTATCATCCAATTGGTAAGGAATTTGACACTGAAGTTCCCCATTTATTTCATAAGCGGTGCAGGCCTTAATCTCTTCCATATCATCCAATACGTCTGCCTTGGTCATCACGATTTCTGTAACTCCATTTATCATACAGGCATAATTGAGTGCAATTAAATCAATCCAACCGCATCTGCGTGGCCTACCTGTTGTACTGCCAAATTCATGACCGGCTTTTCTGATGTGTTCTCCGTTTTCATCATGTAATTCTGTAGGAAAAGGTCCACCACCTACTCTGGTGCAATATGCTTTGGTGATGCCAATCACTTTGCCGATATGAGATGGGGCAACCCCCAATCCTGTACATACTCCTGCAGAGATGGTGTTACTGCTCGTGACAAACGGATATGTTCCAAAATCTATATCCAGCATAGTCCCCTGTGCGCCTTCTGCCAGAATGTTTTTTCCCATAGTCATTTGCTCATGCAAAAAATAAGTTCCTTCAACAATGTGCAAGGATCTTAATAGATCAAGTGATGCAAAAAATGCAGGCTCGTTCTCTGAAATCTCCTGAGCATAAGAATCATCTTGCAATATGTGCAGATGTTTCTCTTTCAGTTTTTGATATCGTGCTTCAAAATCTTTTTCTAAAATATCGCCAACCCGCAAACCATTTCTTCCTGTTTTATCCATGTATGCAGGACCGATTCCTTTTAACGTACTCCCAATTTTATCTTTACCCTTGGCTGTTTCACTGGCTTTATCCAATGCACGGTGCGAAGGAATGATGATTTGCGTACGCTTGCTCACATACAGGTTCTTTCTTACATCCACACCAAATGCACGCACTGCATCCGCTTCTTTTTGCAACGTTACCGGATCAAGCACAACGCCATTACCAATCAGGTTTAGCGTATCCTGATGAAAAATACCACTGGGTATCTGATGTAATACTACTTTGTCGTTGTTGATATAAAGGGTATGCCCTGCATTGGGACCGCCCTGAAAACGTGCAATGATGGGATAGTCTTTGGCAAAATAATCTACGATCTTTCCTTTGCCTTCATCGCCCCATTGGAGCCCTAGAATAACGTCTATCATGATTTATATAATATGGAGTATAAAACTCGTAAACAATTTTTCATATACATGTCAAGTATGACATCTATAGTTTAAAGTTCAATGTTCAAAGTTATTATTAATGTTTTGAGATTTTCATTAAACCCCGTTAATCCTGAACTACTCCAACTATACGCTTATAGTTTGAACCTTCTTACGCCACTTTCAACATACTCATCTTCGATTTATTGAATTTCTCTACCGCATAACTCAATGTCACTTCCAGTTTTTTTCCTGTTGAAGAAGGCATTTCAAACATAGCATCATTGAGCATACTTTCGCATATACTGCGTAAACCGCGTGCGCCTAATTTAAATTCAAGTGCCTTCTCTACCATAAACTGCAAAGCATCTTCTTCAAAACTCAATTCAATTCCTTCCAGCTCAAATAGTTTTTTGAATTGTTTGATAATGGAATTTTTCGGCTCCGTTAAAATGCTTCGAAGCGTATCGGCATCCAATGGATTTAGGTATGTAACTACAGGCAAACGACCCAGTAATTCAGGAATCAAACCAAACTGCCGAAGATCGAGGGCATTTACAAATTGCAACAGGTTTTTCTCCTGCATTTCCTGTAAATCTTTGTTTACGTTGAATCCAATGGCATTTGAGTTAACCCGGCGGGCAATAATTTTATCGATACCATCAAATGCGCCACCGCAAATGAATAAAATGTTTTGTGTGTTTAGTTTGATGAGCTTTTGTTCGGGATGTTTTCTTCCACCCTGAGGAGGTACCAGTACTTCACTCCCTTCCAGTAATTTCAGTAAACCTTGTTGCACACCTTCGCCGCTAACGTCTCTTGTAATGGAAGGATTGTCACTCTTGCGTGCAATTTTATCTATTTCATCAATATATACAATGCCACGTTCTGCAGCAGCCACGTCATAATTACAGGATTGCAATAAACGGGTTAGCATACTTTCCACATCTTCACCGACATAGCCGGCTTCAGTAAAAACAGTGGCATCTACTATAGCAAAAGGAACATTCAGTAACCGGGCAATTGTTTTTGCAAGCAATGTTTTTCCAGTTCCTGTTTCACCCACCATCACCACATTACTCTTTTCAATTTCAACATCATTATTGGTGTCTGGTTGCTGAATACGCTTGTAATGATTGTACACCGCTACAGCCAAAACTTTTTTGGCATCATCCTGACCAATGATGTATTCATCCAGAAATTGCTTGATTTCTTTGGGCTTTTTCAGCGAGAATGCAGAAGCTTCTTTTTGTTCGTTTGGTTTAATTTCCTGATGAACAATTTCCAAAGCATGCTCAACACAGCTTTCGCAAATATGCCCCTCCTGCCCTGCAATCAAAACACGCACCTGATCGCGATTGCGGCCACAAAAAGAACAGAGTACATTGGCTGATTTTGACATACTGATAACTTTGGTTTTCGGATGCGAAGATACTGCTTATTATAAGTAAAAATTCAAAATATAAAATTCAAAAGTCAAGGTATAGAGTTTTAATTCATTAAATGCGAAATAAGAATTTGGGTTTTGTTTAATCATCTTGAAATCTCTGAATCTCCTGGTTGTATTAAACAAATTAATACCGGCTCAACAACTAAAACCTAGATTAATCCTTATCGTAATTCCCTAGTTTGGCAACAATTCGAAAAAACATTTTATCCGTTTATATTCGAATCTTACCAGCTGTAAAATTGGGTTGTATTCTCTTGATTTGTAACTTGATATGGGGCGGGGATGGAGTCCCCCAACTTCAATAATTCAAAATTCAAAAGTATTAAGTCAGAAAGTTATAATACTCACTAGGAGTTACATTGCTATTGTGAAAAAACCTTGGTGTTGAATACCGCGCTCCAATTTCAAATCCATTTATCCGTTTATATTCGAATCTTACTAGCTGTAAAATTGGGTTGTATTCGCTTGATTTGTACCTTGATACGGGGCGGGGATGGAGTCCCCCACAAATCTCCTCAAAAGCTGATTCATTTTTATGAAGAAAAATTCCCCAATTTGTGTGATAATTGATCCAAAAAAACGGGCACAAGGCCCGTTTTGTTTTTTATCTGATTATAGTTTACTGAGAACTTTATCTACTATTCCGTAAGTAACAGATTCTTTGGCATCCATCCAGTAATCTCGATCAAAATCTTTCATCACTTTTTCAAATGTTTGACCACAATTATCTGCCAATAAATGTGCTCCCATTTCCTTGGTCTTATGAATCTGCAAAGCCATAATTTCCAGATCCGCACTCGTGCCTCTTCCGCCACCACTTGGCTGATGAATCATCACTTGTCCATGAGGAAATATGAATCGTCTGCCTTTTTTTCCCCCACTCAATAATATACTACCCATACTTGCAGCCATGCCCATACAAACCGTACTTACAGGCGAGCTAATCATTTGCATAGTGTCGTAAATTACCATTCCACTGGTAACTATTCCACCAGGACTGTTGATATAAAAGGTGATTTCTTTACCGGGATCTATCGCTTCAAGATATATCAAACGATCGGTAATATCTTTCGAGCTTTTATCATCTACTGGTCCCCATAAAAATATCTTGCGTTGCTCAATGAATTTTTTGTCAAACTTCCAGCCACTCATCATTTTCTCCAATGAGTTTTCGGATGGGTCTTTTTCTTCGTCTTCCTCAAAGCGGAAGGGCTTATATGAATGAATATTCATGATGTTTGTTTTGATGGGTTAGTCTTTTTTGCCTTTACGTGGATTGGTGAAAAGCACTTCATCAACCAGTCCGTATTCTTTTGCTTCTGTAGAAGTCATCCAATAATCTCGGTCACAATCCGCAGCCACTTTATCAACAGTCTGTCCGGTATGCGAAGCAAGAATTTCGTATAGTTCTTTTTTTAGCTTTCGAACTTCATTGACCGTAATTTCAATATCGGAAGCTTGTCCGCCTGCTCCGGCACTTGGTTGATGCATCATGATGCGACTATGTTTGAGTGCTGTTCTCTTTCCTTTGGCACCGGCACACATTAGAACGGCACCCATACTGGCGGCCATACCAGTGCAAATGGTTGCTATGTCAGGTGTAATGAACTGCATGGTATCGTACATGCCTAATCCGGCATACACGCTGCCACCCGGGCTGTTGATGTACATTTGGATATCTCTTGTGCGGTCCGTGCTCTCCATGAACAGCAACTGAGCTGTAACGATGTTTGCAACCTCATCATTTATTCCATAGCCCAGAAAAATGATGCGATCCATCATTAATCGGCTGTACACATCCATCACAGCAATATTCATGGGACGCTCCTCAATGATATTGGGCGTTAAATTGGTAACGTTATGGTTTACATATCCATGCAGGGTATTGCTACTGATACCTCTGTGCTTTACAGCATATTTTTCAAATTCTTTTCCGAAATGCATTTTTATTAATTAAAAAGTAAAAATTTAAAATTCGAAAGTAAAAATCTAGCTCCGTCAGATCGGAGTCAAAGATTAGTCCAGTCGTTGCGCCGGTTCAAACCCCTCAAACCATGTTTGATTCCCCGCTAAGATATCAATATTCCCTCAATTTCGGAGAAATGTTCATCACATGTCAATTAATCTCTCGATCGATTCATGTAGATCAAAATATAGTGAACCAACATCGCAATAGAGGAAAGTGCTGCCACAACATAAGTCAAAGCTGCCCATTTAAGGGCATCCTGTGCTTTAACTTTTTCACGGGAATCGGTAATATTTGCCTGCCCAAGCCATGAAAGTGCCCTTGCAGAGGCATCAAACTCTACAGGTAATGTGATCAATGTGAATAAAGTAGTGACAGCAAAAAGAATGATTCCAATAAGTAAAACGGTTGGATTACCACCTCCAAAACCCATAAAACCAATACCAGCCATAATGATCCACTGGGAAAGGGTGCTGCTGATTTGAACTGCAGGAACCAATTTACTGCGAAGCATGAGCATTGAGTAGGCAGTAGCATGTTGAACAGCATGGCCGCATTCATGGGCGGCAACAGCTGCCGAGGCGATGCTTCTCCCGTTATACACCTCATTACTAAGGTTTACTGTCTTATTCATAGGATTGTAGTGGTCAGTCAATGTACCATCTACCGACGTTACCTGCACATCAAAAATACCATTGTCTCTCAGCATTTTTTCAGCCACTTCCCTGCCACTGAGTCCACTGGCAGTTGGAACTTGACCATATTCATTGAATTTGCTTTTAAGGCGGGCCTGAACAGCCATACCAATCACCATGAAAATGATGGAAATAAAAATAGCGCCGAAGGTCATTGGAATAATCTTTTGAAGGTTTGTATTCAAATATCGTACCTATCGGACGAACTGACAAAATTGCGGAGTCACTGCCCCCTCCTACTTTCTTATTTCGTAACCTTAACTTGCTCATAGCCCTTACTTTTGCATTTATTTTCAGCATTTGAAAAAACTCATCAACATAGCGCTTGTAGGCAATCCCAATTGTGGCAAAAGTTCGCTTTTCAATGAACTCACCGGTCTAAAACAAAAAGTGGGAAATTTTGCTGGTGTAACTGTCGATAAAAAAACCGGAACCTCTAGTCTGTCGGCATCGCTTACAGCAAACTTCATTGATCTACCCGGAACATATAGTCTTTATCCCAGAAAAGCAGACGAAGAAGTATCGTATAAAGTGCTCATGGGTAACGATGTTTCTGTTATTCCCGACATGATTGTTTTGGTAGCTGATGCAAGTAACCTTCGCCGCAACCTGTTATTTTGCACTCAAATTATTGATTTACAAATTCCAATGGTTATGGTACTGACTATGACCGATATTGCACGACAAAAAGGCATCCGAATCAATATTCATAAATTACAAGAAGAGCTAAATATTCCTGTCGTGCTTGTAAATCCCAGAAAAGGGAAAGGCATTTCCGATCTTAAAAAAGCTATTATTCATTGTAATGAATCCTCTACTGACCAACCTTTTCGGGAGTTCATGTATAGTGCCATGCTGGCTCCCAAAGCAGTGAAAGATGTTCAAAAATTGATTCCAAATGCCGGCGATTATAAGGCAATTCATTATCTAATCAATCATAAAAAGCTGATTTCCGACGCTTCAATTTCTGCACAAATCGAAGAGATTGAGAAAAACAATGTATTCAATCCTGTCAAAACTCAAGCCGAGGAAATTATGCAGCGTCATGCCCGCATTCGCCATATTATGAGAGAGGCCGTAAGTGAAGAAGATTCCGAGGCTCGCTCCAGACTAACGGAAAAATGGGATAAGGTTTTATTACATCGAATTTGGGGATACTTGATTTTAATTGTAGTGCTCTTTGTTTTATTTCAAAGTGTATTTTGGATTGCAGCATATCCCATGTCTGCCATTGAGTGGCTCTTTGGAAAATTATCATCTACAGCTTCTGCATATTTGTCTGAAGGATGGATTTCCGATTTATTTATCAATGGCATTCTTTCCGGCTTAAGCGGCATTTTTGTTTTTGTTCCGCAAATCATGATCCTTTTCGGACTCATCACACTTCTTGAGGACAGTGGTTATATGGCTCGAATCAGTTTTCTTACGGACCGCATCATGCGTAAAGCAGGCCTCAACGGAAAAAGCGTCATGCCAATGATCAGCGGATACGCATGTGCAGTGCCTGCAATCATGAGTGCCCGAAGTATTGAAAACACGAAAGAGCGTCTAATCACCATACTGATTACGCCCTTCATGAGTTGCAGTGCCCGGCTTCCTGTTTATACCATTCTCATCGCACTCATTATTCCTTCCAAATTGTATTTTGGTTTTCTGAGTTTGCAGGGCTTGGTAATGATGGGATTATATCTTTTTGGAACAACTATTGCCTTACTGGTTGCCTGGATTTTAAAGCGCATCATTCCTTCCAAAGAAAAAAGTTATTTTATTCTTGAACTTCCTGTTTACAGAAATCCAAGATGGAAAAATCTTTTTTATACGATGTATGAAAAAGCACGCATTTTCGTAACCGATGCAGGTAAAGTAATCATGTTGATCAGTCTGTTGCTCTGGCTGCTCAGTAGCTTTGGCCCTTCTCAATCAATGCAACAAATTCGCGAACACTATCAAACAGAAATTCTAAAACATCCCGACCAGAGAGCAATCCTTCATACAGAACAATCACGTGAACTGCTTGAAAATTCATGGGCCGGAGAAATGGGCAAATGGATGGAACCAGCGATCAAACCATTAGGATATGACTGGAAAATTGGTATAGCTATCATTTCATCATTTGCAGCACGGGAAGTATTTGTAGGAACTATGGCTACACTTTACAGCGTAGGTGATGACGCTTCAAGTGAAAACAAAACGCTGACCGACAAAATGCAAGCAGCCGTAAGAGCTGACGGAACAAAAGTATATACACTGGCTACAGGTTTATCTCTATTGATTTTTTATGTTCTTGCCATGCAATGCATGAGTACACTGGCTGTGGTAAAACGCGAAACCAAAAGCTGGAAATGGCCTCTGATTCAATTTTCATTTATGACCGTAATTGCTGTATTTTTCAGCTGGATTGTATATCAAATATTTGGCTGATTATCACCGAAAGTGAATCTTTTCCCTCTTTACAACCTCTCCCTTTTTATTGAGGATTTGAACAAAATAAATACCAGATGGCATATATGATCCTCTATGCAACATTGTAATTTTTTGCTTGAGCAAGCATTCAAGATGAAGTTGGCCTTGCACATCAAAAAGCCGCACCATACTGTGGGTATTACCGGGATCGGTTACTTTTATATGCACAGTTGAAAGGGCAGGATTAGGAAAGAGTGAAACCTCCTCCATCTTCTGTTGATTTTGTAATCGTATAACCTTGCTGTATTGATGATTTCCCTGTTCATCGACGACTTTCAATCGATAATACCAGGTATTTTGATTAGAATTCAATATATCTTCATAACGGTAACGATTATACGAAGTATTTCTTGCAAAAATCAATCCGATGGTTCTGAAGAAAACCCCATCATCACTTCTTTCTATTTCAAAGAAACGCAATTGATGTTCTGATGAAGTAGTAAACTCAAGTTCATTTGAGAATTGTTTTTGAAATCCTGTAAAAGAAATTAGCTTTAACGGAACAGTGCCGGATGTACGCAATGATGAAACCCATCCATTATCATACCAAACTTCTCCGCACACATTCAATAGGTCTGGGCTTTGCGGACTACTATTGTTATTAAAAATCACATTGGCACATTGTGCTGTGGCAGATTCATACTTCCACCAGTTATTCCCTTCAGAGATCATTGGTGCTCCAGGCCAGGCAACAGCAGTCGTAGCAGGGGCAGCATTCCAATAATATACATTGGGTGTGTTGGTCCAGGTAGTTGGTTTACGATAATGTACTTTTAAAGTATTACCCGACAGCCCTACAAATATTTCCTTGGAGATTGTGCTTACCCCCGGCGAACTGCCTGATGTAAAAATCAGCAAGGTTACTGTATAACGGCCGGCATTGGTATATGTATGTGAAGGATTGGCCAGTGTACTGTTACCACCATCTCCAAAATCCCAGTTATACGTTATAGGATCGCCCGAGCAATTGATGAGTGTAGAGGTAGTGAAATTTACAGTTATGGGATTGATACCGACCGCCTGACTCATTTCAAAATTGGCGAATAAATTCTCCTCCGATTCGGGAGCCCCAAAAACGACTCGATTACTGTCGAAGGTACAAGTTCGAGATGCAGATAGATCGATCGTTTGCTTTCCTGCACCATCATTGATGACAAGATAAGTTGATGTGGTATTACTTAAAAAATATTTATAGAAATTTCCACAATGAGGTGTCATCGCAGTTCCGGGCCAGGTAGTTGAAACGGAGCCGGGCATTCTGTTCCAGTAATGCACTTTTATGTTACTTCCCCAAGAAGCAGGTTTTTTAAAATAAACCCAGAATCCATCTGCCACAGTATTTACCTGAATACTTTTAATGATTGAATCACGCACGCCATTCTGATCGGTAATCACCAGTTTAACCTGATAGGTTCCTGCATTCGTATAAGTTGTGGAAGGCGTTTGTCCGGTGTTGTTTAAACCATTTCCAAAATCCCACGCATACCCCGTAATACCGGCACAGGCTGTCGATAAACTTCCATTAAATGTAACGGTATATGGAGCAGTTCCCGAAAGTGAAGGTGACACACTAAAATTAGCAACCGGTTGCTCTATGTTAGGTATTGACGTCAGCCAACCGTTATCATAATATGCTGTTTGTGTAGCCGTTAAATTGGCAGTTTGTTTTCCGGCGCCATCATTAAAAATTAAATTGGTGGAGGTAATTCCACTGAATGTATACTTATACCAGTCTCCGCAAACTTGCGTCATGTTTACTCCAGGCCAGGTAGTGCCTGCATAAATGCCCGCAGGTACTCCATTCCAGTAATGTATCTTGATGGTATTGGACCAGTTGGCAGGACGTTTAAAATAGACCGTGATATCGGGAATCGGATAATAGGTGTAGATCGCAGTATCTATATCCGAACTTCTTCCCTCAGCATCAATCCCCATAAATAATAGTGTATCGGGTGAACCGCCTGTCAATACAATTGAATCAGCATACAACTGTCCATTTGAAGATGATGGTGTTGTAAGATCGGTTGTATAATATATGCGCACAGGTGGTCTGGGTGATGTAACATTAAACCTTACAGCGACTCTACCCCCGTTGAAATTTCCTCCTGACGGACTTGCGGTAACAACCGGCGCCGGAATATTGAACGTATAGTTTCGTGTAACCACCGACGATAGTGAGTCGTTCGCATCTTTTACGATTGCTTTTAAAACAGTAGGCGAATTAATTGATAAAGTTCCCGAAAGAACGGCACTTGAGGTGGTGGGTGTATTTCCATTATTTGTATAGTAAATTGTATAAGGCGCCGTTCCGCCCGATGGGATGGCATTGATTTGAATCGTATCATAGTAATTACCTGATACGGGTGTTATATTCAATGTGGGCGAGGGTTTTACAAATGTGTATCGTTGAGCATCTATTTCACTGATACGACCATTGGCATCTTTGGCAATGGCCTTAATCGTGGTTGCATTGCTTACGATTATTGGTGATGCATATATGTTGCTTGATGGAGTGGGTGTAGTTCCGTTTGTTGTGTAATATATGGTATATGGCGGTGCGAATCCTGATGCAGTGATACTGACAGTTTGTGGTGTGTTGTAATTGGTTCCCACTGGTGAAACACGAGCGGTTGGGGGCTGATTATTGCAACTGTTTGCACAAGGCTCAAAAAATCCAGCGCCGCTCTCGCCAATCATACCAGGGCCATCTTTTACGTATATACCTGCAGAACCCGATGTCACCGTAAATGCAAGCGTCCCACTCGTTACATTGATTTCTCTTCCGGTAACCGCATCGCGATAGATCCCATTGGATATACCATTAAATGAAAAGGAAGCTGCGCCATCTTTTGCCAACCCCACACAAACAAAACTGGAGCCCGAAGATCTGGTGTATCCAATACCATTCCATGGCGCATTACCTGCCCATTGCCAGTTGCCGTTTTGTAATGCAGGTATGGCTTTGCGAATGGCATTGAGTTTTTTGATGTGACGGTAAATGACATGATTGGATGCGTTGGTAAAACTGTTTCCATAATAGGCCCTGCCTGTCTCATCAATCGACTTTCGTATTCCCGCCGCATCATGCAAATCGGTATATGCTCCTGATTTGAATCTGGTTTCTGTTCCATAATACACACTGGGTATTCCTCTCCATGTAAACATAAAATTCATGCAGGCCGCCAGATTTTCATCACTGCCACCATATCTTCTGTTCCAGTCATTATTGGGACCAAAATCATGATTATCCAACCAGGTAACCAGTTGCGAAGGATCGTTGTACAAATAATCATAGCGAGCTGCATCTGTTACACCACTGAATCCACCACCATTTTCAAAAATGTTATGAAATGTCGCCTCCGCATAAAAATCAAGTACAGAACTACCCGATGGTCCCGAATTGCCTACATCACCTCTCCATGTATACCAATGTGGATTAAGTTCTTGTACCTGATGCAGTTCAAATCTTTTTTGAGCAACCTCGCCAAACACAAACAAATCGGGTTTATATGCTTTAAAACGATCGAGCAATACCTGAATATCCTGCTTACTCATGTGTTTGTATGTATCCCATCTAAATGCATCCACACCCCAGTCAATATATTGTTTATAGGCATTAAAAAAATATTCCTGCACTTCTGGACTGCCGGTGTTCAAATCGGGGCAATCATCGCTGATGGCACCATTGTAGCAATTTGTGGTGTCATCCCAACCTTGCACAAAACCATTTCCCCAGTGATGAAACCAGTTGGGATCGCTGGTTGTGAGGAAGCTTTGGGTTGATGGCCAATTATAACTGGCTAAATTTTGATTGTAAGGAGGAGGCATTTTAGCCAGATTCGCGCGACTCCAAATTTTATTGTCATCCGGATTGGGTGTGCTGCCATCATACTCCCAATTGGGATTATCCTGCAAAGGCAGTCCGGCACTGTTTTGACCCCAAGGTTTAGAAGGATCCGTATTATATTTCAATTCACTCACTCCTTTTATTCCATATCGACCGGAATGATTGGTAACAATATCCAAAATAACTTTCAATCCCTTGGCATGAGCCGCATCAATCAAATCTTTGAAAGACGCACCCGGACTCTGCAATCGCGTATCCACTTTGGTGAAATCCCAGGCATGGTAGCCATGATAATCTAGCGGACTTCTTCCTTGAACAACTGGATTAATCCAGATTGCAGTAAAACCCATGTCTTTGATATAATCTAACTTTTCTATCAACCCTTTAAAATCACCACGCCAGGTTACATCGTTGGGATCGGTAATATTGGGGTTATTCACCCCGGGCAAATAGGAGCACCACTCGTTAGGTCGATTATTGGAGCTGTCGCCATCGTTAAAACGAGATACCAGCAAAAAATAGATCGTTTCTTTGCGAAAATCAACTTGAGCAAATGAATATTCTGTAACCAGCAGTGTAAAAAATAGAAAGTATAAAAGCAATCGTTTCATATAAAAATTGATTTGCTAAGATAGTGTAAATTATACACATTAATTCATTTTTGCCCAATGAAAATGATGTATGATCAGTCATTAATAAAATAAAAGAGAAGAATTCGTTCAGTGCAATTCTGTTACCTTTGCAACCGAAATTTTTATTATGCGCATTACTCCATTTACACAAAAACATATCGCACTTGGCGCCAAGATGGCCGAGTTTGCCGGCTTCAATATGCCTATTTCATACACCGGCATAAATGATGAACACCAAACCGTTCGCAACAACGCCGGTGTGTTTGATGTGAGTCACATGGGTGAGTTTATTTTGAAAGGTCCACATGCACTCGACCTGATTCAAAGAGTAACCAGCAACGACGCATCCAAACTTAAAACAGGTATGGCTCAATACAGCTGCCTGCCTAATGATAATGGAGGCATGGTAGATGATTTACTGGTGTATTGCGTTGAAGAAAACAATGTATACATGCTGGTGGTAAATGCCGGTAATATTCAAAAAGACTGGAACTGGATCAGCAGTCACAATACCCAAAACGTTGAGATGCATGACATCTCAGCCAAAACTGCTTTGCTGGCTGTGCAAGGCCCTAAAGCAACCCGCATCTTGCAATCGCTCACCGAAATGGATTTGTTGAACTTAAAATATTACACTTTCGTAAAAGGAAAATTTGCGGGAGTGGAGAATGTACTCATCAGCGCTACAGGTTATACCGGAGCGGGTGGTGTAGAAATTTATTTTGAAGACAAAGACAATGATGCCAACATCATCTGGGATGCCATTTTTGCTGAAGGTACCGATAAAGGATTAAAACCCATTGGCTTGGGGGCACGCGATACACTGCGATTGGAAATGGGATTTTGTCTGTACGGAAATGATATTGATGATCATACATCTCCTATTGAAGCCGGCCTCGGATGGATTACCAAATTCACCAAAGATTTTACATCCAGAGAAATATTTGAAAAACAAAAAGCAGAAGGTCCAAGCCGCAAACTGGTGGGATTTGAAATGATCGAAAAGGGCATTGCCCGTCATGATTATGCCATACAAGATGTAAATGGAAATGTGATAGGCAAGGTCACCTCCGGAACGCAATCTCCTACCCTCAACAAAGCGATTGGTATGGGATATGTTTCTAAGGAATCTGCTACATTAGGCACTACCATTCACATCATGATTCGCAATCAGGCAGTAAAAGCACAAGTCATTAAAATTCCTTTTGTATAATATTCGATGAAAAGCACTCAAAAGCCCGCACTTTATACTTGTTTGTCTCCGGCATTGCTTCACTTGTATGATGTTACAGCCTCAATTGTTGTCGTGATTGATGTATTGCGTGCCACATCCACGATTGCAGCTGCACTTCATAACGGAGCCAAGCAAATTATTCCGGTAGATAGTGTAAATGAATGCATCCGCATTGGCAAACAACTTGGAGCCATTACAGCAGGTGAAAGAGATGGCAAAATTGCCGAAGGGCTGGAATATGGTAACTCCCCTTTCGAATATCCCGAATCTTTCATCAAAGGAAAAACACTGGTACTCACAACAACCAATGGCACCAAATTGTTACATATGGCCTTACAAGGTGGTGCAAAAAAAATCATCACAGGTTCATTTGGAAACCTATCTGCCGTTTGCGAATTTTTGAAGAAAGAAAAAAAACCGGTACTGCTTGGCTGCGCCGGCTGGAAAGACCGTTTCAATTTTGAGGATACGATGTTTGCCGGCGCGGTAATTAGTCAAATTGCCGAGCAATTTGAAATACACTGCGATGCATCCAAAATGGCACAGGGTATCTATCATGAAGCGCAACCTGATTTCTTCGGTTTCATGCAAAGCAAAGAAGCCACCCATTATCACAGACTGATGCAATATGGGCTGGAAAATGATATTAAACATTGCCTTACACCAGATACCGCTCCTGTACTGCCTTTATACAAAGATGGAAAATTGATTCAAGGTTAATCTTTTCATAAGTTCTCCACATAGACTTACAAAATGCAGGGAAAATCTGTGTTTTCCATTACTTTTGCAACTTGCCCAAATCAAAAGGCATTAGATTTTGACGATGTTGACCCACCTCTCCAAATACCTGCACAGCCATGTAACTGATGAAATTTTACGCAGGGGAAAAAAAATTTTTACCACAGGTGGCGTTCATTTGATTGAGCATAATCAACTGCTCAATCATATCGTTTTTAGGATTAAAGACGACAGCAACAGTGTTTTTCATAGAGTAACCATTCAGAAATACAATGACGCACAGCTACTTTCCATAAACTGTGGGTGCTCCTATAATATGACGGATATATGCCGACATGAGGCAGCAGGAATATTAATGCTGCTAGACATGGCAGATAAGAATATGCTTGGGTCGCAGCACATGCACTATGATCAGAAGCATACCGTTGTTAAGATGAAAAACATCGATCTGCGAACACTCAAATTATTAACATCAGGATCTTTATTTGAAAAAGCAGAAAGTCTTTTAAGAACACACAAAGCCATCATTCACAAAGCGAATGACGAACGAGTTGAGGCAGATTTGAATTTACAAAGCCAGACTTATACCCTGGTTATTCAAAAAAATGAAGAGCGGAATTTTGATACTTCCTGTAATTGTGAAGAAGATTCTCATCCATTGTGCGAACATAAAATAATGCTGTTTTTACAACTTTTACATGCATATGGCGCTTCTTATTTTGACAGCATCCGAAACTGGGACAAGCAAAAAGATAAATTGCTGCAGCTCTACGGCTATTCTCTCAAAGATGACTTAACCAATAAGTTTGAATTTATTTACAAAGAAGGCAAACCTTTCCTAAAAGTATTGGATCCTACCATTAAGCGAGTAGAAGTGATTGCACAGCCTGTTGTCCATAAAAAAGAAGAAACTGTTTTTAAAGAAGATTTTACACCCATTATCTCTGAAAGTAAATCGAAAAAATTAATTGGAAAGCGACCAGGTGTTGTATTTAATTTCAATCAAAATGCATATCCCGGATTCAGTTTGGACATGATCATTGGAGAAATCAATGATGACTCCTCCGGATATACAGGTAAAGTGGAAACACTCGACCTAAGCAAATACATTGATACTCAATCATGGGCCGATTCGGACATTGAATTGCTGCAATTGGTCAGGAAACTGCAAAAACCAGAAATACAAAAATATGTAAAGCGTTATTCTCCCTTCAGTATGTTTTGGGACAGTATCGTGGGTAGCGATGAAGCGGAATTGGCAGATGAGACCCGTCACATCATTGCTGAATATCTTTTGCCCCGTATTCAAAAACTCATTCAGACACAACATGAACATCCTTTGTGGTTTGTGTTACCCAATGGCAAAAAGTTCATCACTTCCAATTTGGAACATATTGAAGGTGCTTCGGAAATCATCAAGCCGGTTTTTCAGGTAGATATGACTGACGAAGGAATTGAATTATGCTGCAGCGTGAAGGTTTCAAAGAAAATCATCCCCTTTGAGGATAATGAATGTACAAGCACCCTGTTGTTTCTTCATGAAAACAGGATGTATACCTGGCAAAACGCCGACGATGTAAATCATGCCGAACAATTCATTCGTGAAAAGAGTATCCGTTTTTCACAGGAAGAATGGAGCATGAAATTGCAGGAGTTGATTTTACCTCTCTCAAAAAATTATGAAATCGCTTTTGACAAGCGATTATATAAAGAGGTGAAAGGCATAAGGCCAGACATCAAGATCCAATTATTGGAGAAAGGAGATTTTCTGGTTTTTCAACCTATCTTCCATTACAAGGGTTATGATATCAAGCCAGGGCAAAAAGACACCATCACCCTCACCGATGGAGATCAACTATTGATCATTCATCGTCATACTGAAGCCGAAAATGAATTTATTGAAAAGCTCAATGGATTGCATTCTTCATTTATTGAACTGGACGACACCAGAGCATTGACTTTAAAAGGCATTGAAGTTTTACGCAATAATTGGTTCTTTTTGTTTGTAGATGCCATGAATGAAATGAAAGTACCCGTATTCGGGTTTGAAAGCCTTCGTTCTTTCCGATTCAATACAGCAAAACCAAGTACCCATATTCATGTTAGCAGTGGTCTGGACTGGTTTGATGCTCGGGTAGAAATTCAATTCGGCGAACAGCGAGTTGGCATAGAAGACATTAAACATGCCCTCAATGGAAAACAATCTTTTGTTCAACTCAATGATGGATCTCTGGGCATCTTGCCCGAAGAATGGCTGAAGAAATATGCGCTCTTGTTTAAAGTTGGTGAAGGTCGTCAGGATAAACTGCGTTTGTCGCGTTATCATTTGAGTGTGATTGATGAATTGTATGAACAACGCAATGAAGAAGAAATCAGTTTTACTTTAGATGAAAAGTTTGAGAAACTCCGTAATTTCAAATCACTTCCCGAAACAACACCCCCTGCCGTATTGGAGGCTACGCTACGTCCCTATCAAACAGCTGGTTTTCAATGGCTGCATTATTTGCAGGAAGTAAACTGGGGTGGTATCTTGGCAGATGATATGGGTTTGGGTAAAACACTGCAGGCGCTTACCATGTTGCAGCATTACAAAACCACTCATGGATCTTTAAAAGCATTGGTGGTTTGTCCAACAACCCTGATATACAACTGGCAAAATGAACTTCGAAAATTCACTCCCGAACTATCGAAACATATTCATCATGGCGGTGCGCGCATACGTAACAAGGAAGAACTGGCCAAGCATGATGTGATCATAACTACTTACGGTACTTTGCGCAGCGATATTTCCATCTTTCTCGCTGAATGCTATGATTATGTAGTCCTGGATGAAAGCCAGGCCATCAAAAATCCATCATCCAAAGTCACGAAGGCGGCTACGCTACTCACTGCCAAGAACCGTATTTGTATGAGCGGTACACCACTTCAAAACAATACATTTGATTTATATGCTCAAATGAATTTTTTGAATCCGGGCTTATTGGGCAGCGTGGAATATTTCAGAAATGAATTTGCCACACCCATTGATAAATTTGGAGAAGCAGAACACAAGGAACATCTCAGGAAACTGCTTTTACCTTTTATCTTACGCAGAACCAAAGAACAGGTTGCGAAAGATCTTCCCGAAAAAACAGAAACCATCTTGTATTGCGAAATGGATGATGATCAACGTGCAGTATATGATTCATACCGTAACATATTCCGTGATCAGATTCTAGGTCTAATTGAACAACAGGGAATTGACAAGTCGCAGATATCCATCCTGCAGGGCTTGATGAAGCTACGTCAGATTTGTGATAGTCCGGCCATATTGAATGAAGAGGAAAAATATCCCAATCACTCCATCAAACTGGATGAGCTTTCCCGCGAATTATCAGAAAATATCAGTAACCACAAAGCCCTTGTGTTCTCTCAGTTTTTGGGCATGCTATCGCTGATAAAGGAAAAACTGAAAGAGAACAATATTCCGTTTGAATATTTTGACGGTAGCACCAGTGCAACGGAAAGGGAAAGAGCGATTCAGAATTTTCAGAACAACGATGATTGCAGGGTATTTTTGATTTCGTTGAAAGCAGGAGGTGTGGGATTGAACCTTACCGCTGCAGATTATGTATACATCGTAGATCCTTGGTGGAATCCTGCGGTGGAGCAACAGGCCATCGATAGAACGCATCGGATTGGTCAAACAAAAAATATCTTCGCGTATCGTATGATTTGTGTAGATACGATCGAAGATAAAATTTTACAATTACAGGAACGGAAAAAAACGCTGGCGAAAGAGTTGATTGCCGATGAAGCGGGATTTGTAAAAACCCTTACAAAGGCAGATGTGGAATATTTACTGAGTTAATCAGATATTTCGATATGCCGGTTTGAGAATAGTCTTTCTGAACTCGTTTTTCTTATAATAAATGACAGGATATAATTCCTGTTGCGTGCGAAGTTTTCCTAATAAATTTAGAAGAATGTTTTTGAGGTTGCCCGTGGGCTTTTGGTGGTTGAGGTTCATGGGTAAGGTTTTAGAGTTCGTTTGTAAAACGAGCAAATCTTCCTTTTATTGTGCAAATCCATTCTCTAATAATCGATTACCTGCTCGAGCATGGAAGGCATTTCGCGCCATCCGTACTGCTGATTTCGTAATTGTGGCTCAAAACCTGCCTCCCGAATAGCATCCTGTATAGTACGACTGGTAAAGCGATGGGGCGCGCCTGCGGCGCTTACCACATTTTCCTCAATCATAATACTGCCAAAATCATTAGCTCCGGCGTGCAGACACATTTGGGCTATTTGTTTGCCTACAGTAAGCCAGCTTGCCTGAATATTGATGACGTTGGGCAACATAATTCGGCTTATGGCAATCATGCGAATATATTCCTCCGACGTGGTGGCATTATGCACACCTCTGATTCTTGAAAGCAATGTATCGGCATCCTGAAAAGTCCAGGGTATAAATGCAAGAAAACCTTTGGCATCGATGGGTTTGCGACTTTGTACCTCACGTATTTTGATAAGATGTTCGAATCGCTCTTCGAGTGTTTCTACATGTCCGAACATCATGGTTGCAGAGGTCGTGATATCCAGTTTGTGTGCTTCATGCATGATATCTAACCACTCCTGTGCGCCACATTTTCCTTTGCTGATGAGTCGGCGCACCCGATCATTTAATATTTCGGCACCGGCACCGGGCAGACTATCGAGTCCTGCTTCTTTCAGTGCTTTGAGTACCTCATGATGCGTACTTTTTTCGAGCTTGGTGATATGGGCTACTTCAGGGGGGCCGAGCGCATGTAATTTGATATTTGGATATAGTTCTTTGAGTTGTTTGAACAGATCTACATAAAACTGCAAACCCAAATTGGGGTGATGACCACCTTGCAGCAAAAGCTGGTCTCCACCGTATTGTATGGTCTCCTCTATTTTGCGTTTATAGGTTTCAATGTCGGTGATGTACGCTTCGGCATGTCCAGGAATGCGGTAAAAATTGCAGAATTTACAATTGGCGATGCAAACATTGGTGGTATTGACGTTGCGGTCAATTTGCCAGGTCACTTTTCCGTGAGGAACTTGTTTTTTGCGAAGCTCATTGGCCACATACATCAGCTCAGTGAGAGGTGCCTGTTGGAAGAGGAAAATTCCCTCTTCAAGACTCAGAAACTCGAAGCCGGAGGCTTTATGTAAAATATCTTGTAAATTCATTGGTTGTGTATATGATAGAATAACAAAGTTACGAAGGGAAAGTTGTCCAGATAGGGATTTAGAGGATTTAAGTATTAATGTTTAATACAACTGTAAAATGCGATTTCTCATTCCCCAGTTAAATGATCAACTAGCAAGCATTAAATACCACTGTTGAAATGACCCGAAAGTCATGGGAAATAAAATTGCAAACGACTTTTTTATAAAATAATACATCCGCTTATATCAATCTCTTCCAAATTTCCATCTGTAATCATCAAACTTATGATCATCTATTTGATTAATTTCTTGACGATTGGCTACTTTCTTTTTTAAAAGTACATTTCCTTTTTTATCTATCAATGCGTAAACCATAGGACCCCTTCCATGGTTTTCATAGTAATTAATAATCATTTTTCCATTTATAAAACCACCTAAATGATTACTGCCATTTCCTCCTGTATAAGGATCGTTTTTTTCCATGGATTTGCGCCTACCAATTTTGGTAGTATAAAACCTCTTGTTGATTTTTTGGACACCGGTCCTATCGATAAATATGATGTACTCATCATTAACCTCTACAGCAGCAAGTCCTTCAGAAAAAGGACCTGCAAGAGAATATAAAAAGGGAATGGCAGTTTTTCCAGTAGATGCTGAAATATATCCCTTTTTATCAGCATCATTAACTGTGGCAACGAGTCCCTCAGATATTTCAGGAAAATACTCACATGCTGCCAGTAGATAACAAAAATATCCAAAGCTTTTCCCGATTTTTTTTCCAAACTTATCAATCAGAATATACTGATTATTCTTAATTTCAGATCTAATATTATTGTTTACGATTGCATAGCCATCAGAAAAAAATCTCGGAAAATTTGGACAGTACCCACCATAATATGGATAATTAGCAGGTATTACTTTTTCAAATTTCTTATTAAGAAACCCATAGAATTCATTATTATCCTCTTCTGCCGTCTTGATTTTTCTTTCATAAAAAAGGCACCTCCCCTCTTTAAAATAAGGTATGTCATAATCTGGAAAATAGTCTAAAACCGCATCCAGAACAACGTAGTTGTTTTCATCCATAAAACCCATTTTTTGGTTTATAAAATCAGTTTTTTTATGCTTAACAAAAGCTCTTAACCCCTCTGAGAGCTTTCCATAAATTATGGTATCGTCATCATTATTTTGAGCATGAGTAAGTAATGATATTGCAAGCATAACAATTAATACAACTGATTTTCTTTTCATAAATTTTATTTTATGTTTACAGAAATTGGTGTGTGATTTTAATGATTTGAAAGTACTATTATTTTTCTCAAATCTAATTAGTCCTGAACCACAAGGCTCGTTTTTTTTGATAATTTTATTTTTCAATCCCATCTTCTTAGGGCCAAAAATGATTACAAACAAAATTTTCAGAATGGCGAATACAATGGTAACTTTACAAAAAAATGTTACTTGAGCATGTAAATTATATATGATTTACAATCAAATTCAATCCCTTCATTAATATAACCTAATTAAATGTGAATAAAATGGATTTAATAAAATTGATAAGTCCCGATAAAAACTTGCATTTCCAAGTTGCTCAAAATGATTTTGAAGACAGAATGAACTGGGCAGAGGCAAAACTCGGCTGCGATCATTTAGGCGATGGCTGGCGACTCCCTTCCAAAAATGAGCTATTACTAATGTATAAAGAATTACATCAAAAAGGCATTGGGAATTTTATTGAGACTAAGTATTGGAGCAGTGAAGAGGATATTGAATCCTATGAAGACTATGTTGCTTGGACCTTTGACTTCAGTGATGGGAATTTCTACAGCAATGCTGCAAAGAACAACGCATTTAATGTACGTGCTGTTCGTACACTTTAA
>CAZXSR010000016.1:0-48071 GCA_964643315.1 uncultured Ferruginibacter sp. | reverse complement strand
GGCAATGCCTTAAGCGAACTTGATTTTTTGCATCCTTTTTGATCAAGCAAAAAGGGTGAAAGAATGAGATGTACCACCTCAGTGCATCCCATGCCATGGTTCGAACGTGGTTCGTGCTTGGTTCGAGCATGGTTCGTACCATTACTTCATTCCCACCCACGTCTCCGGAGTCGTAGAAATAAATCATGTTGACAGATCAATGATGCAACATTTTGTCCTCCTGCTATGTTGCTTACCACGGCTATTATTCAGCCCCTACAGGGCCGGTTGTTCTAGCTATTTATCAGTTAGGAATATTTCACCCCTACAGGGTGAAAATCTCATACGAAATACTATTATCATCCAAACCTTGAACCTTGAACGATAAACTCCTGAATCAAGTTAATCCTCTAATCCTCCTAATCCTGATCAAGACAACTGTTTAAAAAACACCATAGTCACGTTGTTTTTCCCCTTGCCAAAAGCATGAAGTAAATAAAATTGCAGTCAAATAATCCATATGTCTGATGCATATTTATTTGCAGAAAACAACCCCATCGAAAATCGCATATTTACGATTCGGGGTATGCCGGTGATGCTTGACAGCGATTTGGCGAAAATATATGGAGTGGAGACAAAGGTATTTAATCAGTCAGTGGTGCGAAACAGAGAGCGATTCCCTGATTTCTTTGCCTTTCACTTGACAATTGAGGAGTGAGATATCTTGAGGTCACAAATTGTGACCTCAAGTAAAACGCATGGTGGGAGAAGATATCTACCGTTAGTATTTACAGAACAAGGTGTAGCAATGCTTTCAGCCGTTTTAAAATCTAAATCAGCCATTCAAATCAGTATTCAAATCATTCAGGCTTTTGTGATGATGCGAAAAACTGGCCTTCATATCATTGGACTTCAGCAAAGATTAGAATTGGTAGAAAGAAAACAAATTAATCATGAATTAAAATTTGATCAGGTTTTCAGTGCTCTGGAAAAAGCCGACCCTATCCCTCAGCAAGGAATTTTCTTCAACGGACAAATCTTTGATGCCTACAAATTCGCAGCAGACATCATCAAAAAAGCAAAGCAATCTATCATTCTCATTGACAATTATATCGATGAGAGCACTTTGGCTCTGTTATCAAAACGTGACAAAGATGTGCAAGCTATTATTTATACAGAGAAGATTACTCCAGCACTCAAAAACGATCTTGGAAAACTAACAGAACAATATCCACCTGTCGAATTTCGGATACTGAAAAATTCCCACGACAGATTCCTAATCATCGATCAAAATTAAATGTACCACCTGGGTGCTTCTATCAAAGACTTGGGCAAGAAACTCTTCGCTTTTTCGAGGATGGATGCAGAAACAAGGAATTTGCTAAATATCTTAAACGAAAAAGATAATTAACCACGCAATAAATTAGTGAATTCAAAATGCAAAAGTAAAAATTAAAAACAGAGTTATTTGAAGTGTTTGAAAGGTGTGACATCAAACCTTTCAAACATCTCAATCCCTTCTAACGTATCAATCCGTCAACGCCCTTCCCTCTTCACCTCATTCCATAAATCATCCATTTCCTGCAGACTCATGTCATGCAGTATTTGTCCACGTTCTGCAGCGAGGGCTTCCATCTTCATGAAACGATCCATGAATTTTTTATTAGTCAGTGTGAGTGCATTCTCTGCATCTATTTTTAAAAACCGCGATAAATTAACCAGAGAAAAAAACACATCTCCCATTTCGGCTTCCATTTCTTTTTGGTTGCCAATTGTCATGGCTTCTCTAAGCTCACCCATCTCCTCCTCCACTTTCTTCATCACCTGATCGGTAGTTTCCCACTCAAACCCTACTTGCTGTGATTTTTCCTGAAGACGTATTGCTTTCACCATAGCAGGCAGTGATTTGGGAACACCACCCAATATCGATTTCTTCCCTTCTTTTAATTTTAATTTTTCCCAGTTTTGTTTTACCTCTTCCTCATTTTCTACTTTTACATCTCCATAAATATGAGGATGGCGATGTATCAATTTTTCACAAACACCATGAATTACCTCATCTATGGTAAATTTATTTTGCTCAGAACCTATTTTGGCATAAAAAACAATATGCAACAACAAATCACCCAACTCTTCCTTGATACCTTTCCAATCCTGATCTGTTATAGCATCTGCCAGTTCATAGGTCTCTTCAATGGTAAGATGCCGCAAACTATCAATGGTCTGCTTTTTATCCCAGGGACATTTTTCTCGAAGTTCATCCATAATACCGAGTAGTCTGGAAAAAGATTGATTGGAATCTAGCATGGTGTTTTACTTTGTTATCCGTAAAAGTACGATATACAAAGATTAACACACAGTTTAAATTCAGAATTGATTGGCAAAGTTTACCTTTGTATAAATAATTATTATGCGAATCAAACTTCTACTAATTTTTTTCTTTTTTTACTCATTTACACTGCAAGCGCAATATTATTTTAAAGATATTCTGTCACTACAACAAACTCAGACAGAGCATTCAAGATTAAAAGCGGTTGGATTCAGGAACATCAAGATTGAAAGTTTTGAAGACGACGAAAGCCCTGCTGAAGGATTTCGATGTGAAAAAAAAATCAGCAAGGACTTTTCTAAATCTACCCTTCAGACAAAACTGCCTGAAATCGGCTATTCCATTCTACAATCCACTTTTGATTCATCTTACCGATTAATCTATGCTATTGACAGTTCAGCACTTTCCTTAACCAAACTTGAATTTCGGTATAATACTCTAGGCAAATTGCAATCAAGCAAATCCTACACAAAATCAAATGATGATGATTTGATAACAGAGCACAATGAGACTCACCTGTATTTGTATGATGACTCAACAGGAAATCCGGTAAAGATGTATTTAATAAAAAACGACAGAGACACAACTATCATAGTTTTCAATATGGATGAAGATGGCAACTTAGCTATTGAAAAAAATCAAACTACCGGAGGAAAATACTATTACTACTATGATAAAAACCACCGTTTGGCCGACATTGTGCACACAAGTGAATTCACTACGCAACTATTGCCTGATTATATGATGGAGTTTAACGAGCAATCCGAACTTATCATGCAGGTATCTTTTGAAAACGGGGGCAAGATGAAAACGAAAACTTTGTTTGATTACGAAAACGGCTTGAAAAAAACAGAAAATATTTACATCAATGGAAAGTATACAGGTAAAATTACCTACAAATACTCGAAATAACAGATCAATTACTTAACACAATAACCTCCACTTCAGTAATTCCGGATTTTATCATGCCTATTTTTTTTGCAGCAGCATAGGTTAGGTCAACTACCCTTTTATTCCATCTTGCCAAACGGTCATTGATGATCACTTCTACAGACTTTTTATTTTTTAAATTGATCACTTTTACTCTGGTGCCAAAAGGCAATTTATTGCAAGCTGCTGTCAATTTACTGTTTCTGAATACAGCACCGCTTGCTGTTTTTCTTCCTTCAAATTTGTTAGCATAATAACTGGCAATGCCTGTTAATTTTTGAGGCAAAGACTTTTGTTTCTTTTGAGAAAAAACTAATTGAGACACACAAAACAAAACTGACAATATGATGATTGAAAAACGCATGATTAATGAAAGATACAAAAAATAACAATTAAATAAATGAAAATACAAATTCAGGATTTTCTTATGTAATTTTATAAATTAGGATACAAGTATCAGAATAAAAAATCAGCTTACAATAAATGAAATATTACATCCTTACTGGTGAAGCAAGCGGTGATTTGCATGGATCCAATCTGGCGAGAGCCATCAGGAGACTGGATGACAATGCAATCCTGCAGGGCTGGGGTGGAGAACATCTGAAAGCTGCTGGAGTAAAGATTACCAAGCATTATAAAGAACTGGCTTTCATGGGTTTTATTGAAGTAATCAAGAATCTACGAACGATTCGGAAGAATTTCAAACTAAGTAAAGCAGATATTGAGGAATTTCAACCGGATGTTTTGATTTTGATTGATTATCCGGGATTCAACTTACGTATGGCCAAATGGGCAAAGAAAAAAGGCATTACGGTCATCTATTACATATCGCCTCAAGTGTGGGCCTGGAAAGAGAAAAGGGTTTTGCAAGTAAAAAAATATGTAGACCGTATGCTGGTCATCTTGCCATTTGAAAAACCATTTTATCTTAAGTGGGGTATTGAAGTTGATTATGTTGGGCATCCACTCATGGAGGCCATTGAAGAATTCAAATCATTAGGAAAATGCTCGGTTAGTGATATTTCAACAGACAAACAAATCATTGCTCTATTACCGGGCAGTAGAAAGCAGGAAATCCTTGCAAAACTTCCAATCATGCTGGAAGCCAGCAAGCACTTTCCGGAATATACATTTGTTGTGGCCAAAGCACCTGGAATGGATGAGACTTTTTATGATCAGCTGCTGATCTCTTATCCCAATGTAATCACTACGTCTAATAAAACCTACGAACTATTAAGCGTTGCAAAAGCAGCATGTGTAACAAGTGGTACTGCAACATTAGAGACTGCCATATTTGGAGTGCCTGAGGTGGTTTGTTACAAGGGGAATCCGCTCTCCTATCAGATTGCCAGACTGCTCATTAAGATCAAATACATTTGTCTGGTAAATCTGATTATGGATAAGCCGGTAGTCAAGGAATTAATTCAGCAGGATTTTACAGTAAGTAACTTATGCGGTGCTTTGAAAGAAATACTGGAAAATGAGCCCAAGTTGGAAGAAATTAAAAAAGACTATACCAGGTTGAGGGAGCTTTTAACCTCGGGCGGACATGCATCAAACAATGCGGCAAAAATTATTTATCAATTGATCAGCGAAAGAATAACCGATACAAAATAACCAGCATGGCAAAAATAAAAAGCAGGATGGATATACGGTTGATACCGTGCATATATTTCATCCACTGTGTTGGTTTGGCATCAGGGTCTTTCTTTTTTAAATAAAGATACTCGGCAATTTGATTAAGGATCCCCATAACTGTTTTTTTTCAATAACAATCTACAAAGCAATAAGTTCAGAGAGAAAATCTGACAATTCAACCTCGCTCAAACAACCACCAGAATTTTTTACGTGGCTTTTCATGCTTGAGGTCAAATTTTTCAATCGCATTTTTTCTGATGTGTTCAATGGCTTCATCTACCGAATCGGTAAATAAACAAAGGTCAAGATCTTTAGGTGATATGGTACCTTTTTCCTTCATCAAATCGATATGAGCAATCAGCTCCTTGTGATACTCCTTGTCAAAAACAATCATCGGAAACTCATTGAGCATTGATGTCTGGATGAGTGTCAGGGCTTCAAAGTATTCATCGAGCGTACCAAAACCACCGGGTAGCACCACAAACGCATAAGAATATTTGATAAGCAATGTTTTTCTAACAAAGAAATATCTGATTTCAACCGAACGGTCCAAATAAGGATTTTCATGCTGTTCAAAAGGCAGCACGATATTACATCCTACACTTCTGCCTCCCACATCTTTTGCACCTCGATTGGCAGCTTCCATGATTCCGGGTCCTCCACCAGTCATTATAGTGAAACCTAGTTTAGCAATCTCCCCAGATAGTTTTCTGGCCTGAATATAGTAGGGATGATCTTCTTTAAAACGTGCTGAACCAAATACAGTAACGCATGGGCCAACAAAATGCAGTTTTCTGAACCCTTTAATAAACTCATACAGCACATTCAGCGAGAACTTGAATTCTTTCCATCTGCTTTGGGGACCCTCCAGAAATCGAATTTCGGAGGGAAGAGGAGTAATACTCATGCATTGAAATCTTTAGAATATTAAATAGAATTATAAACGGTACGTGTTCATATAAATCGAGTGTTTAAATAGTACAAATATGTTTATATTTGCGTACTATAATTTATAAAAATATGAATTTTAAACGAATAAACAACATCACCGGTTGGGCTGTATTTTTCATTGCTTTTTTTGTATATCTGAAGACTATGGAACCAACCGGAAGTTTATGGGATTGTGGTGAGTTTGCCTCTTCGGCTTACAAAATTCAATTACCCCATCCGCCAGGTGCGCCATTATTTGTTTTACTGGGCAGGTTATTTATGATCCCTTTTGATCCGCAACATGCTGCGCTGGGTGTGAATGCGATGAGCGCCATGGCGAGTGCCTTCACCATACTTTTTCTATTTTGGAGCATAACACATTTTGCCAGAAAAATAGCTTCAAAGTCTGATGCAGATAACTCGGAAGGAAATACATTCATTATCATGGCTGCAGGGGCAGTCGGTGCTTTGGCTTATACATTCTCCGATTCGTTTTGGTTCAGTGCCGTGGAAGGTGAAGTATATGCCCTATCCTCTTTCTTTACTGCTATTGTTTTTTGGGCAGGACTAAAATGGGAACAGAGCGTTACTGAAGAAAAAGCAAATGGTATACATGGGCATTTCACCAAAGCAGACCGTTGGCTGATTCTTATTTTTTATCTGATGGGCTTGTCAATTGGTGTTCACTTACTGAACTTATTGACCATACCTGCAATCATCATGATCTATTACTTCAAAAGATACAACCCAACTGTCAAAGGCTCGATATTCGCATTCATCATTGGTTGTATTATCACAGGCATTGTTCAAAAAGCGGTTATTCAATGGAGTATCAAAGGAGCAGGAATGTTTGATGTGTGGTTTGTAAACTCAATGGGACTCCCCTTCTTCTCCGGATTTACTTTTTTCTTTATTCTTTTTGCATTACTACTTGCGATTGGAATTTATATGGCTCAGAAGATGAATTTAAATTTCTTGAAACTGAGCCTCTGGAGTGTTGCATTCATCACTCTCGGCTTTTCAACATACCTCACCACAATGATACGCAGTAATGCCAATCCAAGTATTGACATGTACAATGTGGATAACCCAGTGAGCCTCGTCGGTTATTTGACACGCGAACAATACGGTGATTGGCCAATTTTATATGGTAATGACTTTACTGAAAGACCGCCTCAAAAGTTAGGTTCTGAATATTACACGAAAGGAACTGATGGTTATCATCCGCAGGGACAGATACCCGGATATGCTTATGCTGATGCTGAAAATGCACATATTTTTCCAAGGATGTGGGACTTTAACGATGACCGCAACTCGCATACCCTGTACAAAAATTTTGGTAAGCTCGAAGAAGGTGAAGATCCTACGATGTTGAATAATATCAGTTATTTTATGGGATATCAAATGGGCGTGATGTATTTGCGTTATTTTATGTGGAATTTTGCAGGTCGACAAAATGATGTTCAAGGATTTGGAAATGCACGAGATGGTAATTTCATAAGCGGTATCACGCCAATAGACAATATGTTAACAGGCAGCAAGCAACAAAAAATGCCTGATTCCATCGGCAAAAATAACAAGGCTGAAAATAAATTATACTTCCTGCCATTAATCCTTGGGTTAATGGGTTGTATTTATCAAATAAATAAATCTAAAAAAGACTGGCTGATCAATACGCTATTTTTCTTTTTTACCGGAATTGCAATTGTAATTTATCTTAATCAATACGGCTATCAACCAAGGGAACGAGATTATGCCTATGTGGGGTCATTTTATGCATTTGCAATATGGATTGGACTTGGCGTTATGATGGTATACGACCTCCTAAAAAATGCCATTAAAAATGCTTACACATCTCAATGGGTAGCAGGTATGATTTGCATGCTTGCAGTGCCGGTTTTGATGGGTTTCCAGGAGTGGGATGACCATGATAGAAGCAACAAAACCATTGCAAGAGATCTTGCAATTGATTATCTGGAAAGTTGTCCTCAAAATGCGATACTCATCACGTTTGGAGACAACGATACTTACCCACTTTGGTATGCTCAAGAAGTAGAGGGAATAAGAACGGATATAAGAGTCATTAACTATAGCCTATTGGGATCAGACTGGTACTATACTCAAATAGGGCATAAAGTTAATAACAGTGAATATATAGACGCCGTTTTTTCTGATGTTCAGGTAGAGGGAAAAAACAGAGAGGTTGTTGCAATAAAAAATGATCCCTCCTATTCCGCCGACAAATACTACAATTTACTGGACGAATTAAAAAATTACACGGGATCAGATGATCAGTCCAAGAAAGTTGAATTAGCTGATGGGAATTTTTATAGTGCGCTGCCAACAAAAAAATATTTTATTCCTGTAGATTCAGCTATTGTGAGCAAGGATAGCTCATTGAAATCATCCTCACCATTTTATAGCCAACTGAATATTGATATAGCAAAAGATGTGATGTATAAGAATGATCTTGCCGTGTTGGCAATCATTGCTGCTAATAAATGGAAGCGCCCCATTTGTTTTACCAGCCCGGGAGAATTACAGGACTTGGGATTGGCCCCCTATCTTGAATTACAGGGTATGTGCTACAGATTTGTGCCTTATAAATCACAGGTTAATAAAAACTGGTCTTATAAAGTGATGACCGAAAAATTCAAATTTGGAAATGCTGATAAGGATGGCGTTTATTTTGACGAAGTAAATCGTGGTCATTTGCTCGGAATCAGACAATCATTTGCCATGGCTATCAGTTACATAGTTTGGGAGGCGGAAAATGGAAGACAAATGAATCAGTCTAAATTCTCAAATGACCGAATGATTGCAGATTCTACAAGCAATATGAATATGGCAAGAAATCTGTTGAAAATAATAGACAAAGGCATTTCTGATAAAAATGTACCCTACGGCATAACCTGCAACACTTCAAGAAATATCAATGCAAATAGTGTTTCTGCAACACTCTATGAATTGGCTATTAAATGTGGGGAGAAAGAATTGGCTGAAAGAATCAAGAAGCAGTTGTTAAAAGATGTCAATCAACAACTATCCTACTATCAGGCATTAGGCAACATGAGTTCGGATCAGCTAATTGAAAACTTGAATCTGGCAACCAGAGGTATGGAGTCTGAGTTCAACAATAAACAAGCTTCTTTCATACAGGAAATGCTTACCTGTTTGAAAATAAAAGACCAAATTCAAGGCGATAGAAAATAAAGAATTATCGATTCTTTTCACCCATCCCTGCAAACAGCGGAGGTAATGAGATCGGTATCGCAGTCCTCACCGGCATAGATTCACAGCCGATAGGTTTTATTTGCGAAGTTGTGAAAACATTTCTTATTCGAATTGGCGTGTTAAAAGTGATAGAATCTTGTCCTCTTGAAATAGGAAATCTTTTCAAGCTATCTATATACCAATTATATTTCAAAGAATCAGAGGTGCGATTGACAGACAATGTCAGTAAGCCAGTATTATGAGAAGCTGCGATGTTTACAAATGGAGCATCCGGTAATTTATTGATTTTTACGCCTATCGGAATTTTGGATTCAGATACACAACCGGTTTGCCTTACAACGGACTCAGCGTAATATGTGCTGTCTTTGTTTAATACAGGTGTGACAAACCTATTTCCAGCCCCTACTGCAATTGGCGAAGACTCGATAGAATACCATCTTATATATTCATTATTCGGATTCATAACTGTTCCGTTTATGACTACCCTTCCTACACCACATCTTTCTACAGGCTGTATAACTGGAATATAGGGGCGAGGATTTATGATTGCTGTAATTTTCTTAGGATACTGAGAAAGACAACCGTTATCCATTCGTTTGTTTACCACATAATAATGAGTGGTTGTATTTACTAAAGAGACTTGAAATTGAAAAAATCCGGAAGTTGGCGAAATCATCAAAGGCATCAGACAACTGCTGTCCAAATACCATACCGCTTTCGATCTTGAAGACGAAATGGCTTTTAATTGAACTGCCCCTGGTCCGCACCTGCTGTTTGCCGATGCCATTGAAATATCCGGTGGTAATGGCATGATGTTTATTCTTGCAGGAATCCTTACTTCTGATACACACGCCTGATTTCTTGTCTCTGCGTAGTAATATATACCTGTAGATGTTGCATTGATGAATATGCTGTCAGTAGCAATAAAAGCTGGTATCGTATCTGTTGCACTCGAATACCAGTTAACATAGCAATCGTCAGTATGATTTGCCCTAAGAATCGATAATCCACCACCACATCTTTGAACATCTTGAACGGAGGGTGATTGTGGTGTATGGGAAACATACAAATTGACCCTGATTTTTTCAGCAGAAAAACAACCACTTAGTGTATCAATTAAGGTTGCATATATTTCCAATGAATCAGATATAAATGGAGATCTCCAGTATCCCCTTAACGAATCATTGGTTTGCATCCATTGTGGGATTGAAAAAGTGCTATTATCCCAAATAAGAGATTGATCTGAAGGTATAGGGAGTGAAAAATCAATGTTTCCACTCTCACATCTGAAAAAGCTGTGTCTGTTGTTAGGAATGATTGGAAGCGTATCTACGAATAATGATGCCGAATCTGTCAAAATACTTTCTCCACATGATCCAATTACCCTGCATCTTAATACGCAACCATTCATATAAATACCTGATGCATAAATTGATACAGTAGGACTTGTCGCATCCAAAATATTTTCAAATGAAATGCCATCGATGCTCTTTTGCCATTGATAATGCAAGGAATCGCCTTCAGCCAGAATACTAAACACAGCTTCGCTATGTGCACATACTCTCTGACTCCTCGGCTGTTCCAAAATGTTTGGCAAGATGCAGGGTGGCCTTTGTAATATATTTTTGAATTGTATTTTTCTTTCACAAACCAACCCATCCTCATCTTGCAAAACAGAACCAATCCGAATCATGCACTTATTAACAAGATAAATATCATCAAGACTCCAGCCAATTGCATATTGTGATGCATCTGATCCAAATCTGAATCTAATCAACAATGAATCTCCTGCAAACTCAGATAAATCTATTGAAACACTGTCAAATAAAGTCTGATTCCCCGTGAAGGCCCACCTTCCCGACAATGGATTTTCGCTGGTATTGAGTTTGACCACATCATTTCCATACTCTATTTTCCCCATAAGATCCAACCAGGACACACCACCATCTTTACTCACCTCTACAACACCCCCATCCCATTTGTATTCGGATTGAATCAATGACAAAAAATGCAACTCTGTTTTACCAGGAGGAATGAATACGGGAAATACTGTTTCAATAAGCTCATCAGAAATTCGGGAAATATTCGGGCAAAATAAAAATCGGTTTGAATAGACGCCATTCATCTGATTGATTTGCCATGATTGTGTTTGCGAATGCCAAAATGATGGGATTGAATTGTCTTTGATGGTGTCGATAAAAAGATTAAACGGAGTGTGGTAACTGCTATCATTTATTTTTACTTGATAAATTATTGTATCTGATTCATTTTGATTCAGGTTAACATTCATTTGTATTGTCCGATTCATTGAATCGTACAGTCCTCCTGAAATCCAAGTTATATTGGCAGGTAATGTATCAACTAGTTTATAATCTACCACATCAAGACAGTTGTTATTTAAAAAATGGTGCTTTATCTCTGTATGCACACCTTCTGTTGGAGCAGGCATTCCCCATTCCAAATCCCTCCATTCCATTGCAGATTCATGAAAATCAGCTGTCTGATCTCTATAGTCATTTGATGATCCTTGTTTGGCATATACTCCCATCCCTCTACCTGCAAAAGCTTTCCAAATTGCACAACTATGCTCCCCATTATACAATAAAGTATCCGCTTTTAATATGGCATCTCTTGCATCCAAAAATCCCGGCTGACAGGGTTGCAATTTTAACGCAGTCAGGACAAGTTCTAATGAGATAACATTTCCTCCGCGATTCATGATATTTTCCAAATTTGGATTGATTCCTTTTGCTTCAATAATGTTCCAAGTCATATCCCATAAAGCACTGCACCAAATTTCACCCATCTTATGTGTACTTCCGTTTGTACCTGGGAGATTACTATAAGATAATGAATTGATATTTTTATTGGATGAATAAGGGAGCGTTCTTATCCCATTTATATTTCCGGTAACGTACGATCCGATTGATCTTGGAATCTGACCACTTGTTGTATTCATCTGAGACCAGTTGGTTGTTAACATCAAAGCCAGAAAATCACTCCAACCTTCAGACGCCTGCTCTATATTATGCAAACAACTTGTTGTGGTAGGCCCACCGGTTAATCTGTTGGTAACACCATGCATATATTCATGTACTACCACTGTATTATCCAAAGAAGCATCTCTCATTGGACTTGTTCGATTAAACAGATATAGCTGCATTCTTGGTTTCAAACCATCAGGAGGTGTTGAAAAATTGGCATTGTTTAATCCTCCTGCATCCTGAACATCTGCAATCACATAGTCGGTGCCGTTTCCTAATCCAGTTTGATTAAATTGCTGGAAATTCCCTGCCGACTCGTCAAAACCGTATTTTTTCAAAATGTCATGTAATCGATTTATGGTATAAAAGACCTGTGCCATCGCCAATTGCTGATTATTATTCAGTAATGGGCTTGATGAGAAATCCGGCTGATAGTAAAATTGCAATAATGGAGAAGCAGAAGTACATAGGCCAGATCTTCCAAAAGTGCTGTTGTTTCTGTCTCTATCCTCCTGCACCCACACGTTATTACCTCTTGTACTGTCATGAAAAGCAGTTCCGTCAAAATGCCAGAATTGATTTTCAATCGTCAGGGAATCCGAGATAAGCAATGGAGATAAATTGGATAGCGGATTTTCGAAAGGAAGCGGATAAACAGCATATTGAAATGAAGGTTCAATTATATTGTTTAGTGAACGAGGTATATATTCGTGCTTATTTTCCTGCAGCTCAGAACTTTCATTGTCTATTATTTTCATGTTCTGGTCATTCGTTAATGAATATTCTGTTATGAATGAGACATCAACTGCAGCAAGTATTGTAGAAATCCATCCATTACGATTGTCTGGATTCCAGGTAATTTCATAACAAAGGATATTTTGATGACTATTTAAGGGAAACCATATAAGACGGGCCTTTAAAGGATCTTTTGACAACTGGCTACAATAATAATTTTGTTCTTTATCATTATATTCAAAATCAATCCATGATTTTTCTTTGGCTGGAAAATAAAGAATTGATAATTTTTCCAATGCTATTTGAACACCCGCAGCATTTTTTACCTCCCCCACAAAAGAAGCTGACTGAATTTGAATATGCTTACCTGAACTCCATATGACTGATCCATCTTTGATCAAAAATGTTCGAATACCATTATATACAGGTATGCAATGATAAGTTTGTTGTACATAAGCAAGCTGAGCGATTGAGTCTTTAAGTTTTTGACAAGAAATCACTTTATAGGATTCATTTTTTCCACACTCTTTGGCAACGTAATCATTTATGATGATTGAGTCCTCAAGAAACTGTTTAGCTTCATGATTTTGTGCTAAAGTGGTACGAACAACCGACATCAATGTCATGCAAAGCATTATCATTTTCATAGGAAGATAGTTTAGGTTGCACAAAACTATTTCCCATGTAAGCTCATGGTCGAAAAAAGAGCTAAAGAAACTTCAGTAAAGTATAGAATTTATTCAGTGATTTAGCTTTGATTGATATTGGCCTTGAGGCGGGAGATAGTATTATTGGCTTCTATCAATTTCATTTTAAGCTGATACAATTCGGGCTGGGTAGTTTGCAATAATGATTCAGTTGCCTCATTATCTTTCTGCAGCAACAGAATATCCGTTTCCATTTCTTTCATTAATTTGATTGACTCTTCCAGTTTTTTCTCAAATTCCTCTTTCATTTGAAAAGCAAGGTTGCTCTCTTTTCGCAATACTTCTTTTTTGAGTTTCTCGCTCTCAAGCAACCCAAGCAATCTTTTATGTTCAGATTTTAATCTTATAAAATGAAATAAGAGGACGGAAAAAGACGCCAGACCCAGAATAGCGATGATTAGGATTATGATGAATTTTGTTTCCAATTTTATTTTTCTGCAAAAGTATTTATTTATGTGTAAATTCGTTTGATATTGTTTTTATGAATGGGAATTCCAAACCAGATACGAACTCATATTCAGATCCTTCCATCATCCAGGATCAAATTTGTCTGTTTCTTAAAATGGCGATAAACAAGAATTTACCATATAAAGATATCATAGTTTACCTTTTTGAAAAGCAATTTCTACTTTCAGATATTAAGTTAGCTTCAGAGCAAACAGTTCAAATTTGGGAACAAGAGAAACATGAAACAAGCAGTATTCGCTCAATGGGTTTTGCTTGGTTGGTTACCGGATTTGCCATACTAATGTTACCAATGAACCACAACCAACATCAACCCGCATATATCATCGCTTATGCTGTGTTATTTTGGGGAGCCATAAAATGGACTCATGGCTGGATTCGTAACAATCAGCTAAAAAACCGGCTTTCGTCTATGGGTAAATGGAAAGACTATTTAAAAATACACGAACAGGAATATTTCCAAAATCCAAGTTACAGTGAAACTTTTCCTTTTACCTTTAGTTTTATTGAAGGATCGTCTTCCGCTATACAGGACAAAGGACAATCATTAGAATAAATAAAGTAATTTTGAAACAAAAATGTCAAAAACAAAAATAACTGTCAAATCAAACAGTGCGCTGAAAATAGAGGGGGATTTTGAAATCGTTGATGCCGAGGGAAATCTTTACCAAATCGGCGATCGAAATGTAATCAGTTTATGCCGATGTGGCTTGTCAAAGTCTATGCCCTTTTGCGATGGAGCCCATAAAGGACAATTTGAACATGAGGCAAAAGCATTTGAGTTTCAAGCCAAAAAATAAAACAATAGAATTACCGACTGCTTCCAAATTTGAATTTTGCCCTTAAGTTCAATCAACAAAATGTTTGTTTTCTACTTTTGACTTACGAGTTTTGAATTTTTACTTTTGAATTAAATAAATGAAACTCCTGCTCTACTCTGTTGGTAAATCAAATGACTCATACGTAAATGAGGGGATTGAATTATTTACCAAGCGACTACAGGCCTATTTTGCAACAAGCTGGAGTATTATCCCATTGCCAAAAAACAGCGGACAGTTTCCTTCTGATATTCAAAAAATAAAAGAGGGGGAATTAATCTTGGAAATGATCAAGAAAGATGACTATCTGATTTTAATGGATGAAAGAGGTAAAATGTTGAAAAGTGAATCTTTGGCAAATTTCATACAACAAAGAGCTAATGAAGGAGTAAAAAATCTGATTTTCTTAATTGGGGGCGCTTATGGAGTGAGTGATGCTGTTAAACAACGAGCAAATTTTACGTGGAGTTTATCGGAATTGGTGTTTCCGCATCAATTGGTAAGACTGATTTTATCAGAACAATTATACAGGGCATGTACCATCCTTAGAAATGAAAAATATCATCACACCTAATGCATATTCGCCTGGCCACCATAAATGATTTACCAGAAATAGTCGCAATTTATAATGCTACTATACCGGGAAGATTGGCTACTGCGGACACAAAAGCAGTGACGGTTGAATCAAAAATGGATTGGTTTTATAAACATCAGCCAAATCGAAGACCACTATGGGTCATTCAGGTATCAGATGAAATTGCCGGATGGGTTAGTTTGAATGATTTTTATGGAAGGCCTGCTTATGATGGAACCGCAGAAATCAGTATCTACATCAAAGATCACTTTCAAAAAAAAGGATATGCTCAAAAAGGTCTGGAATATGCGGTAAACAATTGTAAAAGCTTAAAAATACATAGTTTACTGGCATTTGTTTTTGAACATAATATTCCCAGCATTCGCTTTTTCAAAAAAAATAAATTCAAACAAATGGGATTGCTGGAAGATATAGCAATTATGGACGACTCGAAATTTAGTCTTGTTTTATTTGGACTTAAAATTGATTTTTAGCAGATGAGTGGTAGAACGCTCAAGCTTTGCGGGAGATACTTGAATACTTGAATGCTGAAAAAGTGAATCCATATTTTTTTGAGTTGGATTATCAAAAGAATCATCTATCATTTGCATGGAGGAATCGAAATTTGAGAAGTAATCATTCTCTGTTCCATTTTCCATATTGGCATTAAGGCTATCACCCCTATTTACAATTTCTGCAAAATTTACGTCGGCATAAATTGGATTGTTTTTCAGTTCAATAGGCTGATCAAATTTCATTTTTGAATAAGGCAATTTTTTATCGGCATAAACTTTTGACATAAACAACCCCCACTGAGGTGCGGCCATTTCTGCTCCACCACTGTTGTTGGAATAAATAGGAATAAATGGATCTTCACAACCAACCCAAGTGCCAGCCAGCAATTCTGGTGTATAACCGATAAACCATCCATCCGTATTACCGTTGGTAGTTCCGGTTTTTCCAGCTTTTTCTGCAGGTATTCCATAAGCATTCAATCTTTTGGCAGTGCCAAATTGTACTACGCCCTGCATCATTTTAACCATGATGTAAGCTTCGGCTTCTGAGATAAGCTCTTTGCTTTGTCCTCCGTTGAATTCTTGTATTAGATTCCCATTTTTATCTTCAATTCTTGTTACCAAAATGGGGGTAGTGTTGAACCCTTTGTTTGGAAACATCGTATAGGATTGAAGCATTTGTAACATGGGTATTTCGGCACTTCCCAATGCGATCGATGGATAAGGTGGAATATGAACAGATATACCACAAGCCCTGGCAAATTCTATAGTTCTTTTTACTCCAATGATACGCATCAAACGCCAAGCAGCTCCATTGATAGACTGTGCTAAACAATGAGCCATCGTACCCCCTCCAAATGCGATTGATTTTCCGGACATGGTAACACCCCCACTCTCTATACGCGAATCAGGTGTGTATCCTGCATCTGTTACAGCCAAAGTATACAATAAAGGTTTAAATGTAGAACCTACTTGTCTGAGAGCTGTAACGTGATCATATTTAAACCATTTGAAGTTGATTCCGCCAACCCAAGCTTTAACCTCTCCCGATTTTGGATCAATTGCAGCGAAAGATGTTTGCATAAGCTGCTTATGATATAAGATTGAATCATAAGGTGTCATTACAGTATCCCGTTCATGATTTTTGTTACTTTTCCATGAAAAAATCTTCATTTTTACCGGCACATAAAAAGATTTAATGATCGTAGCACTGTCAATACCATCCTCCTGCATACTTTTCCAACGCTCGGAGTACTTGATTGCCTTCATGATCACCCTCTCATGATTTTTCCATAATTCATTACTTTTTGACTTTAGAGAGTAATTGAGTTTAGATTGAACGTTCGGCATGTGCTGTTCTACCGCCTGCTCCGCATAAGATTGCATGCGTGTATCGATAGTGGTATAAATTTTCAAACCATCTTTGTAAATATTGTATGGTTCGTCTGTTTTTGGATTCTTATTATTGTTGCACCAGTCCTTTAAATAATTGGCGAGAGAAAATCTGAAATAAGGAGCTATACCGATATTTTCATCAATTTTTTTGTAGTTTGTTAGCAGAGGTTTGTTTTTGTATACTTCTGCTTCTCTCTCTGTCAGGTAATCGTGCCTCGATTGTGTCATTTGATATATGACTGTATTTCTTCTTGCAAGTGATTTTACGGGATGTCTGATTGGGTCGTAGATAAACCCTTTTAGCATACCTACCAGCACAGCTGACTCCTCAAGTGTTAGCTCAATAGGTTCTTTTTGAAAGTAAGTTCGTGAGGCGTTTCTTATCCCGTAAACATTTCCCCATGGGGCATGATTCAAATAAAGGGCGATGATTTCTTCCTTCGTGAAATTTTGTTCCAATCGTACAGCTACAATCCATTCTTTCAATTTTTCAGTTACTCTTACAATACTTGATGAACCCGATCGGCCTTGGCCCAACATCATTTTTGCCAATTGCTGAGTAAGAGTACTACCCCCACCCGATTTGCCTCCTGTGAAAAATGCTCTTCCAACAGCCTTTGCATCAATACCTGAGTGCTCATAGAAACGATCATCTTCTGTTGCAATCAATGCATGCACGACATGTTTTGAAATTTTTGAAAAAGACACTTCACTTCGGTTTTCTGAGTAAAACTTACCCATCAACTTTCCATCAGCACTATAAATTTCACTTGCCAAATCGGCTTCGGGGTTTTGAAGCTTTTTGATGGATGGCATTTTACCAAATCCACCCAAACCGGCAAACAAAAAAATACACAACACCAGCAAAAAACCAGATAAAAAAGTGATCCATAATACTTTTACTGCCTTGCTCATAAATGAAACTTATATTAGGTTGTTATGGAAATTTGATTTGGTAGATACGAAAGTATGTTTCATATTTTTTTTCATTATAAATCTTTGTTAGATTTTTAGTTGCTATGAAGAATATTTTATACTTCTTGGCATCAACCCACCAAAAATCAACAGGGGCCTTTTTCTTGAGCATGAGGGCATATTTTTGTGCATCAGCCATTAGGTTAAAATCGCCAATTTCAATAAAATCTATTTTATTAATGAAGGCTTTCCTTGCTGTTGTAATTGAAGTATAATTTTCACTTGCATTTATTTTTTGAACAGCCCTTGATGTTTCGTTTACCAATACCCTGTCTACCTGGTCTAGCAACATGATCACCTTATAAGGCTGATTGTTTGCCCAATCGAATGTGTCATCATGAATCGATGCGCTGTCTGATTGAACGACATTATGATTGACATTGGGTTTTAAGCTAGTGGAGCTATCTATGATTTTGGATTTGTCATCGTTTTGGACAAATACCGGTAACTTCTTTTTAGGGTCATCTTTAGTACGTATGATATTGGAGGAGTCGAGATAAAAAATGATTTCATTTTTTCTTTGCAAGACATCAATTATCCTCTTGGATTTTTCCGCCAAAGCAGAAGAAGGATAGTTTTGTATCAAGGAATTGAAAATAAATATGGCCTGGGAATCTGAAGTACATTTAACTGCGCAAATTCCCCACATATACAGCAATTGCGGTGTCCAGAAATGATCTCCATAGTCGCAGTCGATCTTCTCTTTCAAGGCAATGGCGCTGTCATAGTTCTCTGCAAGCATCAGTTCATAAAATTGCTGATACCTTTTTTCTGCCTCCGGGTTGTTTTTTTCAGGTTGAAGAGATGCTGGATCTTTGATCATTTTCACGTACTTCGAATCCGCAAACAAAGAATCCAACAGATCCTTGTAATGTTTTGCAGCAGAAAGATTTCCCAATTTTTGATAGCAATGATACATCGCTAAATAAACCTGCCCTCCTTTTAAACTATCGGGAAAGCGCTGAAGATATATTTCATAGGTATTAAGGGCCTGATTGAAGTCCAATAATTCCATTTCAAAAATTTGTGCTAATCCTATAAGGTCATCTGTTAATTTTAGATTCAAGGCGGATTTCTGCTCTTCCTTTAACGGCACATTTGCATATAAGGCATCATAAGAATTATCAATTACTTTCACATCAGCTGTGCTATCGAGAGGCTGATTCAAGGGATCATCTACACCATTCAAACTGGAAAGCACTCCATTCATGGAGATTGCAGATTTTCTCCTCCAGTTGTCGGCATTTGGTCTTTTTCCCCATTTACTTGTAAACTCATTAAATCCTTTCGATTTCACAGAAGTATTATAAAAATACCACTCTCCTTTTGCTGAAGAGGCAAACAAGTCAGTTTGACCTCCATTTTTGGAAAAATCAGATCCAAGATTGGATACTTTAATGTCCTCTTCAAAATCATTGCTTTCTTTTGCGTTTGCTTTTTTTGCTTTTTTTACCTCTTTCTTGATAATGACATCTAATTCAGCAGGTGAAAGAGCGGCCAACATCAACAGACTATCTGATTGCTGGATTCCAATTAGATAGTCCGCCACTCTTCGTAGTGCATTTTTTTTCACAGCAATATCAGCAGTATCCTCCTGCGATGCATCTATTTGTGAAACATCCAAGCTGTCATAGTGATCTGCTGCCTCTTTGTAGCTTTTTTGATCGTAGGCAATTTTTCCAAGAATGAGATGAGCTTTATTTTTATATGAATCGTTGTTTTGATTCTTTTGCAGACTTTTTTTAAAAAAACCAATTGATTTTACTGTGTCTGGTTTTTGAAGTGACAGCATCCCGGCACTGTACAAAATAATATCCCTATATGCTTCATACTTGTCTTTAGAAGCCATCTTTTCCAATAATGCTATGCTTCTGTCAAGCTCTTTAATATTTCCCTGGGTACGCATCATCTTTGCATTATTCAAATGCGCACTGATATCCATTAGAGGACTGGTTGTTGTTTTAGCTGATTTTTTATAACAAAATGATGCTTTATCAAACTGTCTTGTCGTTTCATAGAGTTGAGCAAGTAAAAACAATTGTCTTGATTTGTCAGCTTTATTATCAATTCCTTTGATACTTTTTTCAAGATATGTTGCAGCACTGTCATACTGAACCTGTTTGTAGAACCAGTATGCATTGACTTCATGAAGCATCGGCAATAGCCTCTTAGGCAGATTTGGATCATTGAGTAAGATGGAAATCAAGCCGGCTGCTTCTCCAAATTTTTCCTGCTCTACATAAGTGCGGGCAAGCCAAACGAGTGCATCATTTCTGCTTGGGGGGAGTGTGAAAATTTTTTGGATGATGTTTCTTTTTTCACGATCCGCAATCGACAAGGCGCTAGAACCTGCACGATCATTTTCACCAATTACCCTGTTGTCGTCTTCCTTTTTTTTACGAGGGAACAAATTGAAATTGATAAACTGAAAAGTAAGTGCCGCTGAATCAAATTCTTTTCGATAGAAGTAGGATTTTCCAATCAGTAGATACAAATTATCTACCCAATCTGTTCTAAGATCATGGGTTAAGATTCCTGCAGTTGACTTGTAAATGACAGAGTCAAGTTCGGTTGATTGTGAAGACGTGTTATCCAGTGAATAAGGAAAAAAACTCAGCATTTTTGAGTAATCATCTTGCTGGCTCTCTCTGGCCATTTCGAGAACCAGATTAAGTTTGTTTTTAGCATTGAAATAATAGTTGTAATGAGTGGAGTTATTGTGAGTAAATTTACGCCAAACGGTGAATTTCTTATCTGCAGTTCGCTCGGAGGGCAATAACCTTTCTTTATACTCTTCAGATTTAGTATCTGTAGACGCTTTGCCAAATGGATCAAATGTCCACATTGGCTGAGCTTTGGTTACATGATTCGTAAAGACAAGGAAACAAAGCAGGAACAAAATCCGAGTATTCGAATACCTGATGGTCATGAATGAGTGTACGTTTCTTAGGCTTTAAAATTAAAAAAAGTCTTTAAATATCGGAAATTTTTCTGAACTACGCTCAAAGTTACGTTGTTACAAGTAACTTTAACGCAAAGTTGTAATTTAAACAACTCCCTCATCGACTTTTTATTAAATAGAAATGGAAAATAAAGCTTCAGTTCAACAGATCAAGAAGAAACAGAACCGCTATAAATTAGTCATCATAAACGAGGACAGTTTTGAAGAGGTCACCCAATTCAGACTCACCAGATGGGCGGTCTATTTTGGAATCAGCACTGTTTTTATAAGTATGGTTTTTCTAACTGTGGGATTGATCGTTTTTACACCCATAAAATATTATTTGCCAGGTGCGGGATTTGGTAATGTTCAGCAAATGCGAAAAATTAAGAGTCTATCTCTCAAATCCGATTCATTGGAGAAAAAACTGTTCCTGCTAGATCAAAGAAACAACCAAATCATTCAAGTTCTGAAAGGTGAAATTATCAATACAGACACTGCCCTACTTTCACAACCCGAAGTTTTTGTTGCAGCTAATGACACCTTACCCAAAACCATCAAACAAAAAAATGGACGAAAACAGAAAAGGAAAAAGAGATAACCGAGAACTTTTGCAATACGCCGGAATGGGATTCCAATTCCTTGCAGGCATTGGAATCTTTCTGTTTATTGGAATGAAAGCAGACCAATGGCTTCATTTCCATACTCCTGTTTTGATATGGGTTTTTCCTCTGCTCTTCATTTTATCTACCATCATCAAAATCATTCTTGAAACAAGCAAAAAAAAATAATTCATGTTTAAAAAAATTACTTCCGCATTGTGGTTACCATACATGGTTGTATATATCATTACTAGCTTAGCTAAAAGAAGTTCACAATTCAAAGACGTTGATTTCTTTTTTTTGATGTTATCTAATATTTTCTTTGCAGTGCTTACCGGATTTATCATCTATTTCGTCAGCAAATCTGCCCAATCAACCAACGCGCATGCTTTTGTTAGAAGTGTAATGGGTGGCATGTTTGCCAAATTAATGATTACTGCCACAGCCTTTATCATAGCCATGCCCTGGGTGAGAGATCTGCACACCACTGAGATATTGCTATGCATGGTCATCTACCTGATTTACCTGATGGTTGAGGTAAGAGCATTGACTGCCACTCAAAAAAATAAAAATGTCGTCGAAGGTTAAAGCTCCACTCAAAGAACTACAAGATTACCTGCCGGAAGGAAGTTTTGATCCGGTTTTATCTTACATTGTACAATACAGCATACAGCTAACGATTACGCGGAAACGTAAAACAATTCTTGGCAATTATCAATATGATCCGAAAACAAAAAAACACTACATCAGCGTCAATGGAAATTTAAATAAGTACAGTTTTTTGATAACACTGCTGCATGAAATTGCGCATCTGGTAAGCTTCGAAAAGTACGGCGGAAAAATTCAGCCTCATGGTCTTGAATGGAAAAAAGAGTTTGGAATAATTTTGAAGCCGTTTTGTGCAGAGAACCTTTTTCCTTCTGACCTCCAAATAGCTTTGCAAAGAACACTGCACAATGCAGCAGCCGGCACTTGCGGAGACCCGCAGTTACTAAGAACTCTAAAGAAATACGACCCGATTAAGGAAGGTTTTGTTACAGTGGAGGAATTGGTAATTGGAACACATTTTTGCACTGAGGACAACCGTGTTTTTATTTTGGGACAAAAACAACGCACCAGATATAAATGCCAGGAATTGGCCACCGGAAGATGGTATTTATTTAATGGATTGTATGAGGTAAAACATGCCGACAAGTCATTATGACCCTCTCCATACAGAACTCCGGTTTAGTAAAAAGCTATTTTTTCTCAAGATACTCCTCTATCACACGAACGAGCGACTTTTTATCCATTTGACCAATATAATTTCCATTCTCTTTTCCATTTATATAGCGTTTAAAAAATGGAATTTCATCAATTCCAAGGCGTCGCTGTAATTGCTTGTTTTCATCAATATTAATACGAAGAATGTACACTTTCCCGGTATATTCTTTTTCCAACTCTTCCACAATTGGCTGTATTTTTTTACAAGGCCCACACCAAGGGGCATAAAAATCAATCAAAACTACTGGCATTTTACGAATGATTTTTTCATACTCTTCCGATGTAATCTTATCGGATGAAACAGTTTTTTGAGCTGTCACAACAGGCAATTGATTGTTATTCCAGGCCATCATACCTCCTTTCAATTCATACACTTGCTGAAAACCTTGCTCACGCATGTAAGTAGCCGCCGATCCGCTCCTTCCACCCGATAAACAATATACAAAGTAGGTTTTGGTTTTATCCAGCTTATTTATCCGTTCTTCAAATCCTGCATCATTATAATCTATATTGATTGCATTTGCTATAAAACCTTCCTTAAACTCCACTATTGTTCGTACATCAAGTACAACGGCTTGTTCGGTTGTGTTTATTTTTTCAAAGAATGCTTTGGCATCCAAACTAAATTTATTTTGTGACTGACACGAAAAAGAGAATGCCACAAGGCACAAAAAAAGCAATTGCTTCATCTTCACTTATTTTAATGGTTCTTAATTGTTTGAAAAAAGCTTGAAAGAGATAATAAGTTTCTCATCAAATTTACGACTAACAGCCGATTAACGTTTAATTCAAATAATAATCATTAAATTTAGCTTCGAAAAATTTGACCTATGGTAAATAAATGGATTCTGATATTAATATTTGTAAATCCTCTGTTTCTATTCGCTCAGATTGAGGATTTTGACATCAACAAACAAAACTACACCATCAACACGATGGGTAATGAAGAAGGGACTTGGACATTCAATGCTTACCCTAATGAAATTATAAAAGTAACTTTCAAACCTCATGGCACAATAAAGAACGAACAAATTTCTGATGCTGTGTTATTGAAACAGGAAACGCTTTACAACTACAGTAATTCGCTGAATCAGATTTTGATCAATGACACTTTCAAGATAACTTACATCAAACCCAATATGTATTTTTTAATGGGCAACATAAAACTGCGCATGAAAAAGACTGCTTACTCTGATAGTCTGCGTGGTTTTGATTTTAATTTGGAGCCCGATGAAATGATTTTTGGCGGAGGCGAGAGAAGTTTACCAATTAATCGAAGAGGTTACCGATTGCCTTTATACAATAATCCCTGGTATGGATATTCATTAAATGCCGATGCTTTAAATTTCAGCATGCCATTTTTTATTTCAAACAAACAATACGGTATCTTTTTTGACAATCCTTCAACCGGATATATGGATATTGGAAAAGAAGTTAACAATACCCTATCTGTTCGTTTTTGCTCAGGCGAAATGAGTTTTTATGTTATACACGGTTGCTCTGAAAAAGAAATCAACGAGCGGTTTCAAAAACTAACTGGCACCCAACCTTTACCGCCCCGCTGGGCCATGGGTAATTTGATGAGTCGTTTTGGTTATCGCTCCGAAAAACAAGTACGCAGCATCATTCAGTCTATGCGAAAGGACAGTATTCCTTTTGACGCAGTAATTTTCGATTTATTCTGGTTTGGTGACAGCATCAAAAAAACCATGGGCAATCTTTCTTGGGTAAATAAAAATGCATGGCCTAATCCCTCAAAAATGATTAGCGATTTTAGAAATGATCACATCAAAACCATTCTTATCACCGAGCCATTCGTTTTAACAACGTCTTCTAATTACGAAGCATCCAAAAAATTTCATGCTACCGACAGTTTGGGCAAGCCCTATGTATTGCAGGATTTTTATTTTGGAAATGGCGGTTTGCTGGATATCTTCCGAAAAGATGCAGGTAACTGGTTCTTTGAAAAATACCGTAGTCTTCGCAACATGGGTGTAGCAGGATTTTGGGGCGATTTGGGTGAACCCGAAAAACATCCAAAAGACATGTATCACAACCTTAATAATTTTGGATATAAAAGAAAATTTGCTTCATCTGAGGTGCACAATATCTATGGACATTATTGGAGTAAGTTGCTCTATGAAAACATCAAAAAAAACTACCAGCATGATCGCTTGTTTCATTTAAACAGAAGTGGTTTCGCGGGCTCTCCGCGATACAGCGGCTTTCCCTGGTCGGGCGATGTGAGCAGAAGCTGGGATGGGCTGAAAGCACAAATACCTTTGATTCTTGGTATGAGCATGAGCGGTGTTCCCTACATACACAGCGATGCCGGTGGATTTGCTGGAGGTGATGGAGATCCCGAACTATATGTGCGCTGGCTGCAATTTGCCGCCTTCACTCCCATTTACCGACCCCATGGAACTGCCCTTGGAAACCTAGAACCCAATGCCAAGGATATTCCAAGCGAAGCTGCCTTATGGCCAGAGCCCACAAAAAGCTTGGCCAAAAAAGCAGCGTGTAGCCGTTACCGCTGGTTGCCATACAATTACAATCTTTGTTACAAACAAACAACGGAAGCCAAACCGCTTATCTCCCCTATGTTTTATTTGCCCGAAAAAGATTCCAATTTATACAAAGCCAACGCTCAATATTTATGGGGTGAACATGTAATGGTGGTGCCTGTTACAGAAAAAGGCATCAATGAAATGAAATACTACATTCCCAATGGTACATGGACCAACCTGAACAATTACCAGATGTACATGGGACCAAAATGGATTAACGATACTGCTATCAGCATGAACAATATCCCCGTATATGCCAAAGAAGGAAGTTTTATTCCAATGATGGAACAAATGATGCATACAGATGAATACAAAGACAAAAAACTCATGATTTATTATTTCGCATCCAAAGACAGCAGTAAATATGATTTATTTGAAGATGACGGAACCGATGCGCAGTCTTTACAAAACAACCTGTTTGATGTCATGCATTTTGAAGGCATCAATCTACAAGATAAAATTAGCATCAACATCAGTTGCAGCGGCGGAAAAATGTTCAACCAAAAAGAAAAACGAAATATCGAAATCAGGGTTCCAAATATCTTTACACAACGAGCTGTATATATTGACGGCAAAAAGACAGACAATGCATTATTTGACAAATCGATTAATGGCTATATCATTCCAATCAGTTTTGAACACAAGCCAATGATCATTTCATTGGAAAGAAATTAAAATTATGCACTTTTATTTTTTTTGCATAGCATTAGTTTTTAGCAATCATCTACTAAATGCACAGCAAGTTCCTATCTGGGGAAACAAGTCTTTTGCACTTTATAAAGATTCTATCAGGCAGGGGAAATTTACTGCAAAACTGACTTCTGAAAATTCAATCAGTTCCAATTATGAAAGTCCCGCCTATCTCAACATCTCACCTGCCATCACTTTCAAATTCAGCATCAATGGAAAAGACAATGAAATGGTTCCGGGAGTTGATCACCACATGAACTGTGTCAGTGCTTTCAATGAAACGCCAATCATCAAATTTGGGAAACAATTTGTTGATACAACAAAAATGAAATCCGATCAATTTTTATTGCCAAATACAAAACTTCATATAAGACTGGATATGCGTGAGGTTTTTGAGGGTTTTAATAAACAAGGGTTTTACACTTTGTATAACGGCACTCAGTTGTATGCCAAAGATTTCAGAGGACTTTATGTGGCAGGCGCCACTGATCCACTCAACTGGGATTTTGATAACCTGTTTCAAAAAGACCAATTGACATTGAAAGATGCGGATGGTGACCATATCTATGAAACAACCATCACATTCAACGAAGAAAAAAAATCGAAGGATATACCTGATGAATGGAGATTGAGCAAAGACATTAGTAATTATCCACAATATCATTCTGAATATCCCATCAGCGATGCTTTATACAAAATGGCATTGGAGGAAATGGTAAAAGCCATTGAGCCAGACAGTACATTCAGAACTGGTAAAGAATGGGCCGGTGTTTGGACTCGCGATATTTCTTACAGCATCATTTTATCGATGGCACATCTGCAGCCACGTGTGGCCATGATTAGTTTGATGAAGAAAGTAAAGAACGGCAAAATCATTCAGGATACGGGAACCGGTGGTGCCTGGCCCATATCCACCGACCGAATGATATGGGCTACAGCTGCCTGGGAGTTGTACAAGGCAACAGGCGACAAAGACTGGCTGCAACAATCCTTCCAGATCATCAAGCAATCGATTGAAGATGATATGCAAAATGTGTATGATGAGGAAACAGGTTTGGTTAAGGGAGAATCATCATTCTTGGACTGGCGTGAGCAAACCTATCCAAAATGGATGCAACCTGCTGATATATTTGAGTCATTTAATCTGGGTACGAATGCACTGCATTATCAGGCAAATATTGTTTTGACCCAAATGGCTGAAATATTAAGTGATGATGTAACAAAAGTTAAACACAGAAACATTGCCAACAAAATAAAAAGTGGCATTAATCAATATTTGTGGATGAAGGAAAAAGGATATTATGGACAATACCTTTACGGCAGAATATATAAAACGCTTTCACCCCGATCGGAAGCATTGGGCGAAGCATTGAGTATTTGGTTTGGCATTGCTGATTCCATCAAAGCAAAACAAATCACCCAAAAAACACCGGTGTTAGATTTTGGCATACCTTGTATTTATCCTCAGATTCCCGGTATTTCATCCTATCATAACAATGCCGTATGGCCCTTTGTGCAAACATACTGGGCTTTGGCAGCCAAGACAGCGAAGAATGAACAATCGGTGATGCACAGTATGGCTAATTTATGGCGCGCAGCTGCCATGTTCCTCACCAATAAAGAAAATTATGTAGCAGACAATGGTGATTATAAAGGTACGGTCATCAACTCAAGCAACATGCTATGGAGTTTGTCAGGAAATATCGCATTGATACATAAAGTACTTTTTGGTATAGAATATCAATCGAACGGAATGAACATAAATCCTTTTATACCTGAGGCATTAAAAGGGAAAAGAACTTTGACCAATTATCAATACAGAAATGCCAAATTAGACATTCAAATAAATGGATTTGGATATGAAGTCAAAAATATCAGGTGGGATGGTAAACCGGCCAAGCGATTGTTTATTCCAGATACATTAACAGGCTATCATCGTATTGAAATCAATTTGAACAATCGGATGCCAAAAGAAAAAATCCAATTGGTGAGCAATGCATTTAGTCCCCCTACTCCAACCGATTCCATTACAAAAAGTAATCGACGTTGTGCTACCAAAATGCATCGACAATTAATTCTAAACGGTAAGCCATCACAGAATTTTGACAAAAAGAAAAATGGTATATGGCAGATGATAGATACAGATCTGCAAGGGCTTTCTTCATTTGCATCCGAGCCATACTGTCAATTTCCCAAAACAGCCATACAAACAAAAGAGATTGAGTCATTGGATAAATTAGAACATGAACAAAAAGGTTTCCATGGTAATGGTTATGCCGAAATAAGTAAAACAAAAAACAAAAAATTAGAAATAGAGATTGAAGTAAATGAAACAGCAAACTACCTCCTCGATTTTCGATATGCGAATGGTAGCGGTCCGGTCAATACAGAAAACAAATGTTCAATCCGAACATTACAAATCGATGATGTAAAGGCAGGCACGATTGTATTTCCACAAAGAGGTAACGAAGAATGGTCTAATTGGGGTTATAGTAATGCAATCAAATTAAACCTGAGCAAAGGGAAACACAAGCTGTCACTATCTTTGGAAACATGGAATGAAAACATGCACGGAGAAATCAATAAGGCGCTGGTGGATGAGGTGAGGGTGGTAAAGCTTTAGATTCAAGTGAATAGTTGGAATTGTTCCGGATTAACTGGATTTGATAAGAGTCTCAAAATTTTCAAAATAACTTTGAACGATGAACTTTGAACAATCACTCACGACTTCACCATCAATGTAAAAAATACAGTTCTACCATCCCCCGGCAAAAGTCCCGGACCCGGATAGCCCCCAGCCCTACGGGTAAAATAACGAGTATCAAACAAATTATTGACACCTGTTTTGAGTTGAAGTTTTTGAGTAAAATCGAATTGAAAAGTCATGTCCCAGATGCGATAAGCTGGAATGTAGCCCGACTGGCCGTTAATTGTTGGCTTGTCGGTATTATTTGCGTCGCTGTAGCATCCACTGACATAATTATATTGAACATTTAGTAACGTCCATGCATACCCGAAACTAATACCGGATCGAAGAATATGTGTAGGAACATTCTCTACTCTTTTCCTACGTATTGATTCGATAAGATTTTTTTGGCTGTATCGGGCATCTGTATAACTGTATGAAACGAAGCAGTTAAGATCAAGAGAATTTTTTTTACTTTTACTATCGATCACATTCCATTCTATAAAAGTCTCCAAACCTTTGCTGATGCTGGATCCAACATTGGTGATATATCTTTTTGAGCTTCCAAGAGGCGTTAAAGAACCCACACGATTGAGATAAGTAAGTACAAATAGACTAATATCCCAGTTTAGTTTTTCGCCCAAATGTCCTTTGCTGCCTATATCGAAATTGGAACCTCTGGAGTCTTTCAAATGTAAATCCATGCTGTCTGTGGTAGACAACACCTGCAAATTTGAGAACTGAATAGGTCTGTAAGCCGCAGTAGCATTGGCATATAGGGTAATCAAAGAAGTTGGTTTATATTCCAAACCGAAACCTGGCAAAAGAAATTTTCTGAAACTGGATTGAGAGGCCAGGTTTACATCTTTTCCATCAGAGGTAATGTTGATTCGTCCGGAAGCGTTTCCCTGTATCCATTCATATCTTAATCCTGGTATAATTGATAATCTTGAATGAAGCTTGAAAACACCTTCGGCAAAAACAGCAAAATTTCTTGAAGCAAAATGAATATTGGTGGGAAAAATACCAGAAACGGTTAAGTCGGCAGCAATTCCTTTAGTTCCATTGCCATTTGATTGCCGATTGGTATTCCCCCTAAAATATCGAAGTCCTGCAGACAGAATGTGTTTTTGAGAACTGAAAGGAAATTTGTACAGAACGCGAGACTCTGCCATGATATTTCTATATTCATCTATCTGCACCGTACGAGGATTATATTCATTTGTAGCCGTATTTATATTATCTGCTTTCTGCAAATCACTGATCATCCCTACACTACCCCTGTTGCCTATGGTTGCAGACAATTTAGTATTCCAAATAAATCGCTCAGATTTCGCATATTGCAAACTTACTGCAGGTGTCATCCATTGTATGAGCATCCAGTTTCTTGAGCGCATGCTTGTTTGGGCATCAAGATTGAATATGGAATCAGTAAGTCCACCCGGTTGTTGACTTTTTATTTTTGACACAGCAATTTCACCGGTAACTTTATATGAAGAAAACACTTTTTGAGTGAGTGTAAAAAAGCCGGCGTCGGATATAAAACGGTTATTATTTCGCCATCCATTACCTTGACGATGATCAAAAAAAGTGTAAGCATATCCTTTTTTCCATTGAAAACCGTTTCCTGCATAAGCACTAATAAGTTGATTGGACCCCGTACCCATAATAAACTCCCCCTCCCATTTTTTATTAAGGTCACTACCATCTTTCAACACATAGTTGATCATTCCTCCAAGTTGCGGGCCGTATTGCAAAGCACCATGACCACGTACAAATTCAATTCTTTGCACTCCTGATAAAGGTGGATGATAATATGCTTCGGGGTAGCCATATGGATCGGCTGAAATATCATAACCATTTTGACGAACATTAAAATCCCAGCTTCGATTGGGACTCAGTCCGCGGGATGCAATACCGATTTGAATACCGCTACCATCATTTTCCCAAACGTGAATCCCCGGCACTTTGGCCATAATCTGACGCATGGAGTTATTTATAACATTTCCTTGAATCATTTGAGGCACAATGAGATTCGCTTTTTTGGAGGTAAAAATCATCGTGCCCAGGACATCAGGCATGGGTTGATTATCTTTATTAAATGCCTTTACTTTTATGCTAATTTCAGGCAAATGAGAAGAGGTGAAAGTATCACATGAAGCAGATTGAGCATAAGACAGACATCGTGAAATCATTAGAAGCAGCACACAGCCATTGAGTTTACCCATTCATGGAAATTTTAGTGCGCAAAAATAAGTTTGGTCTATTAGTTAGGTTTGCGAAAAAAGGAAATGGGTTTATGAGATGAGGAAAAAGGGAAAAGTCAAAATGACAGTCAAACAATGAATGCTTGCCTCAGAACAAATATTTAAACATGATTTCACTTCAATATCAGATTCCCATTTTTTTGAAAAAATGATTCCCCTTATATTTGCAATTCAATTGTAAGAGAGGGGAATTAGCTCAGTTGGCTAGAGCGGCGTCCCGATGGAGATCGGGAAGGTCACATGAGACAATTTAAATAAGGGGAATTAGCTCAGTTGGCTAGAGCGTCCCGATGGAGATCGGGAAGGTCACATGAGACAATTTAATTAAGGGGAATTAGCTCAGTTGGCTAGAGCGCTTGCATGGCATGCAAGAGGTCACCGGTTCGACTCCGGTATTCTCCACAAACCCAACAGCCCACGTTTGTGGGCTTTTTTATGCATTACTATTTGTACATTATTTACTCAGAAATTCTTAATCGCTATTATATTGGTTATACTCAAGATTTAGAAAAAAGATTATTGCAACACAACAATGGGGATTCCAAATACACCTCCAAAGCAAATGACTGGAAATTAAAGTATCAGGAACCCTTTGAAACCCGTTCTTTATGCATGAAAAGAGAAAAACAAATAAAAAATAAAAAGAGTAGAAAATACATTGAATGGTTGATCAAAAAATGAGCGCTTGCTTGTCCCGATTTCCATCGGGAAAGAGGTCACCGGTTCTCCCGATATACATCGGGACGGTATTCTCCACAAACCCAACAGCCCACGTTTGTGGGCTTTTTTATGCATTACTATTTGTACATTATTTACTCAGAAATTCTTAATCGCTATTATATTGGTTATACTCAAGATTTAGAAAAAAGATTATTGCAACACAACAATGGGGATTCCAAATACACCTCCAAAGCAAATGACTGGAAATTAAAGTATCAGGAACCCTTTGAAACCCGTTCTTTATGCATGAAAAGAGAAAAACAAATAAAAAATAAAAAGAGTAGAAAATACATTGAATGGTTGATCAAAAAATGAGCGCTTGCTTGTCCCGATTTCCATCGGGAAAGAGGTCACCGGTTCTCCCGATATACATCGGGACGGTATTCACACAAACCAAAAGGCCGCCCCAGAATATTATATCTGAGACGGCCCCTTTTAATAGGTTATCTATTTCTAATTACATCTTTATTAATCTGGTTGTCTTTACTTCATTTCCCTGTCTGGCTTCCAGGATATAGCTTCCGGCTGGTAAATCTTTTCCGATGAGTAATGATTTGTTTGTTACTCCTTCAATGGTTTGCATATTACTACCCTGCATACTTACTAAACGGAGTTTTACTTTCTCGCTTGTTTTGCCTTCAATCATAACATTAAATGCACCGTTTGAAGGATTTGGATATACCTGTAGTTGTAAAATTGAATTTACTTCACTTTTACGAGTTACAGGAATATTCTGCGGACAAGTTAATGCTGTATTAGTTAGCTTACTTGCTTTGTAGGCACTAAAACCGCAACTGGATGAGTATCTAACTTTAACGCTATCTCCTGTTGCAGCTGCTGCATTGCTGCTATATCTGATTCTAATTATCCTGGAATTTATAGTACCTGAATCAATTACCCCATTGGCACCGAGTACTCCTGTAAATGCCCATTCATAGCCTGTAGCAGATGCTGCTGTGGCTGTTGCAACCGGCAAAACAGGAGCAGTATATCTATATACCCTTGCTCCACAAGTTGTGGCAGATACGGCTGTAATTGTTATAGATGCAGGAGCCGCAGGAACCGTAGCAACAATGTTTGTTAATTTCAAAGCTCTGTTTGCACCATAACCACAATCAGAATTGTATCTCACTCTTACACTGTCGCCTGTTGCAGCTGCTGTATTACTTGTAAATCGTATTCTTACGATTCTTGAGGTTAATGAACCTGAATCTACTGTAGCATTGGATCCCAGTATACCTGTAAATGACCAGAAGTAACCGGTTGCCGCGCCGGCAGATGCAGTAGCTGCTACCAAAGCAGGTGCTGTATATCTATAAATTTTTGCTCCGCATGTTGATGGGGCTATTGCTGTTATGGTTATAGATGCCGGAGCTGCAGGTGGATTCAAAACTGTATTCGTAAGTTTAGAAGATTTATTCGGGCTATTGCCACATGAGGATGTATAAGATACCCTTACACTGTCTCCTGCAACGGAGGCAGCATTACTTGTAAATCTAACTCGAATGATTCTTGATGAATTTGTACCCGAGTCAATAATCGCATTAGCACCTAATATTCCAGTAAAACTCCAAAAATAACCGGTAGGAGTAGCTACAGAAGCAGAGCCCGTAGGCAATACAGGTGCTGTATACCTGTAAATTCTTGAGCTACAGATATTTGTCTGTATGGCCGTAATTGTTATAGAAGCAGGTGCGGCAGGTGCAGATAAAGCAACGTTGGTAAGTTTGAAACCTTTGGTTGCGCTTGATCCGCAGCCGCTATATGCCTGTACCCTTATGCTGTCTGTGTTTAATGCAGCTGCATTGGAGGTCCATTTTATACGAATAACCCCTGAGGATGATATATTTCCGGAATCAACAACAACTCCTGAAATACCCCCTACAGATGAAGGAATCGTCCATAAATAGCCGGTTGCATTGGCTACAGCACTTACAGCATACCTGTAAATTCTGGCACCACAGGTGTTATCCAACAGTGTTTGTGTGAGCGCGGTTGGTGTTGAAGGAGATGCACCAGAAACTCCAAGTGTCATGGTAACCAACGAATCACATCCAGCAACATTTACCAAAACGATGGATTGAGTTCCTGCCGTAGTAAAAATAATCCCATTCCATGTGTATGGCAATTGATTGCTGCAAATAATTCTGTTCAAACTTGCTGTAGATGTTTGCAATATCGAAAGATTCAAAATTGCAACACTGTCACAACCATACGAATTAATCGTATTCAATGTATAACTACCACTTGCATAATAATTGTTACCATTCCATTGATATGGCAATTGATTACTACAAACTGAAGCTGTAATTATATTGCTGTTTGATGCATTGATAGTTACTCCATAGGTTACAATGCTGTCACAACCCGACGATAATGTATAAACATTTGTGTAATAACCACTGGAGTATACAATAATTCCCCAAGGCAATTCATATTGATTACAGGATACCACCTGATTGAAAGTGTTTTTTGAATTGGTTATTTCCAGATTCAAAACATTGGTTATACAACCAGTAATGCTTGTATAACTTCCGGATGTATTATATGTTGTCCCATTTATAGGCCATGTGTAATCACCGCATGTTGAAATATTTGTAGTGTTCGTAAGTGTAGATGTGATTGTCAAATTGAGAATTTGTGTATTGCACCCCGATATACTGGTGTATGTACCACTTGATGTATAAGTTTGCCCGGTTACAGCCCAGGTATATAAATTACAAGCTGTTACACTGGAACTGGATTCGGTTCCCTGTATGATTGTCAAATTGAGAATAGCTGCACTATCACAACCCAAAGAATTGTTCATAGTATAAGTATACACCCCTGAATTGCTGTATGTATTACCGTTCCAGTTATAACTATTACATGAACTAACAGATGTGAGGGACTGAGTGGATTGCCTAATGACAAGAGTCAATAGAGCCAAACTATCACATCCAACTGAGTTGGTTGTAGTGAATGTATATGTTCCGCTATTTGTGTAATTCGTCCCATTCCACGTATAATTGTTACAAACGTTGGCCTGACTTGTAGACTGAGTAGATCGTCGAATAGTTAAATTCAAAATAGCAATACTGTCACAACCAGCAGCATTTGTTGTTGTAAATGAATAAGTACCACTGTTTGTATATGTAGTTCCATTCCATGCATAACTATTACAAACGTTGGCCTGGCTTGTAGATTGAGTAGAGCGTCGAATAGTTAAGTTCAAAATAGCAATACTGTCACAACCAGTAGCATTTGTTGTTGTAAATGAGTAGGTGCCGCTGTTTGTATAAGTAGTTCCATTCCATACATAACTATTACAAACGTTGGCCTGGGCATTTGATTGTGAGGTTGATTTCACAGTCAATATGGCCGCATTGGAAGTGGCGCTGGAACCACTGATTCCATTACAAACTGGTGTTACAATCACACGATAACGATTTCCATTCATTGTTGAAGTCACTGAAGTCAGGTTGTAATTGGCGGCAGTTGCACTTGTTATGTTTGACCATGTGCTTCCACCGTTTGTGCTTAATTGCCATTGATAATTAGCTGAAGCAGCATTTGATGAGACAGAAAAAGTAACATTGACTCCCGGACAAACACTGGTACTGGTTGGCTGTAAAATGATATTTGGCACAGCCGGAACAGGAATGGAGAATGGCACAGTTGTTGTTTGTGTCACACTTCCGGCAACTCCGGTCACTGTAATGCTATAAGAACCAGGAGCTATGCCACTGATATTATTTAGTGTAACATTCGTGCTATTGCCTGGTGTGAGTGGATTTACAGAGAAACTGACTGTTGTTCCTGTTGGATTACCTGAAGCCGTTAAATTGATGGGTGTAGAAAACCCACCCGTAGCTGTAGTTGCAAGAGATGCTGTAGCAGATACAGACCCACATGGAACCGAAGCACCATTGGAGGTGTTGAAACTGAAACTACCCGCTGCAGCAGTTACAGTAATATTTGCATTATTAATATCAAAGAAAATATTTCCAACCGCTTCAACTTTTATCCTACCGGTTGTGGTTGCATTGTTTGGAACTGTGATTGCTTGGGTTCCATCATTTGGAGTTGCTGAAGCAAGAGAAATCGGAAAAGTCAGACCGCCATCAATGGAAAGCAATATATTGACTGTACTACAGTTAATGGGTGTCAAATTTGTTTTGTTCACAGACCATGTAACTGTTTGTGTAGTTCCTGCTGCCCAGCTTATTCCTGTTGTATTAGGTGCAGTCACAGAAAAGGGACCAGTAGAAGTATCTACGGTAACTGTCATGTCCGTAAACTGTGTCTGACCAACTTTTACAGGTGCAGTTGAACTGTATGGACAATTATCACGAACCGTTAATCTAAATTTTAGGTTACGGGGGACTGAGCTAAGATATTCTATGTTAGTCCCAGCGTCTCCGCCTGTAAGTGGGGGTGTATACAGTAAGCCGGATAGGATTTGACTCAATTTTGGGAAAAGACGAGTTGGGCTTGTTGTTGGGGACCATGAAATCCAGTTAGGCCCTGAAGATTTGGTAGCACTTGCAACAGAAGAAGCTCCTGAAACAGTTGAGTTGTCATCTTGTTCCCAGCAGTATGTCAGTACATCTCCTGAGTTGGCATCAGTTGCAGATCCTGTCAGTGCAAATGGTGTACTTTTTGGTATGGTGTAGTTACTGACTGCGTTAACAACCGGTGTGGCATTATTACCTGCCAAACTGGTTGTAACCGGGCAAGTTTTACCTGAGATATTAGTTTGAATTTGTTGAATTGTGGCTTCGTGATAAATATCTATAGAATGAGGGGCTACGTCCTGACTGGTAATTCCTGCATAACCCATGATCGTAATACCTGATCCTACCTCTTTGTTAACTCCTGATCCTTCCAGTGACATAGAAAAAGTATGGTTGCCTCCCATCTGATGTCCAATTTCGTGAACAACATAATCAATATCAAAATTATCTCCTTGTGGTATACCATCTGCAGGAGAAGTAATTCCACTACCTTTTTGATTATTCACACATACACATCCAATACAACCTGCATTACCCCCGCCACCTGATGAACCAAACATGTGACCGATGTCATAATTGGCCTCACCAATTACAGATGTAAGTGTTGTTTGTAACTGTGAATTCCAGTTGGCCAACGTTGTGTATGGATCTGTGGACGGTGAATAGTAAAAAACAGATGTTGTGTTTGCAATCAGGTTTAAATGTATGGCCAGATCTTTTTCATAACATCCATTGCAACGAGTTAGTGTGGCATTAACAGCTGCCAATACCAAGTTGGCTTGTGCAGAACTGGTGGCGCCAAAATAATTGGAGTATTCAGCATTAACTGATTGAGCCAAACGCATTGTTTTCAGATCTCCGCCACTCCGAGCTGTATTTGCATTTCTATTTACCTGATCATTTAATCCGAGCACCATGTCTTTTTCAGGAGTGGAACAAATCCAATTGAGGTTACCGGGTCGACTTGTTTTCTTAAAAACTGCATACACAGTATGATCAGCAGAATAGGGTTCAATGAATTCACTGGGTTTGCCATTGGCACGAAACACCATTGTTTGTATGCCTTGCGGTGAATAACTTAATTTAAGCATAGCGGCTTTATCGGTGATACCACGACCGGAGAATGCGCGAATCTCCGGGAAGCGGACTTGTAATGCAGGCTCAAAGTTGGAAGCTTCCACTATTTCAAAAGCTTCCATTTCACCATCTGCATTTGGAAGGGATAGTATTGCTGTATGGCTTTGTGCATTATCCACTACCTGAAAAAGCACAGCTCTGATTTCAGATAAATTCAAGTCATACAGTTTGAAATTTTGTGGAAATGTTTTTCGCTCAACCCCCTTATCTTTTTGAAAGTTTGTGCCAGAAAAATGTGTCGACCAACCATTATTTTTTTGTGAGAAGGCGATTGTAATACTAAGTAACAAAATGAGTGTAAGGAAATAATTTTTCATGTTATTCATTTATGCAAGAAGATATCCGATAAAGTTAACTTTTGAAATTGAGTTTATGAAATAATTAACTTCTTATTTTATTTTATAATAATATTGAAGTGTGTTTATGAAAAACTATGTAACAAAAAAGGCTCATTCAGTCATCAATACAACTGTTTGAACCTTCTTGTAATGCCATTAAGGGCAGATTTAATACGGTGTGATTATTCCCCCCAAACCTCATCTTTTCCTTGCAGCCATTTTTTCACAAGGTCGGTAGTAATTGATTTTGGTCTTTCAATGGGGAAGCCCAATGCACGGGACCAGCATAAGCTTGCCAAAACGCCCAAAGCACGGGAAACACCAAACAGTACCGTGTAGAAATCATATTCGTTCATGCCGTAGTGCAACAACAATGCTCCACTGTGAGCATCCACGTTCGGCCATGGATTTTTAATTTTACCCATTGATGATAAGATGGGAGGTACGGCTTCATAAATATTCCATACGGTATTCACCAAAGCATCATCGGACATGTGTTTTTTTCCGAATTCCATTTGTGCTGTGAATCGAGGATCTGTTTTCCGCAATACCGCATGACCATATCCGGGAACTACCTTTCCTTCTGACAAGGTTTTCTTTACATATTCTGTAATTTGATCTTTAGAAGGTGAGTCAGATCCGATATGTTCACGCATTTCAAAAATCCATTTGATCACTTCCTGATTGGCTAAACCGTGCAATGGCCCTGCAAGTCCGTTCATCCCGGCTGCAAAGCTTAGATAAGGGTCGCTCAAGGCAGATCCCACCAGATGCGTCGTATGTGCGGACACGTTACCTCCCTCATGATCGGCGTGTATAGTCATATACAAACGCATCAATTCTTTGAAACCTTCATCCTCATAACCCATCATGTGCGCAAAGTTTCCTGACCAATCCAATAATCCATTAGGTTGTATGTGATCGCCGTTATGATATTTTCTGCGATAGATATAAGCGGCAACACGAGGCAAGCGTGCGATTAAATCCATAGAATCATCAAAAACTGCTTCCCAATAATCTTTCTTACTCATCCCTTTTGCATAGCGTTTAGCAAACGAGCTTTCTGTTTGCAAAGCCATGATCGCTGTCACAAACTGTGTCATTGGATGTGTAGAAACAGGTAATGCCTCTATCGTTGCAAATACGTGGTTGGGCACATGACTTCTTCTTTGCCAAACACTGGACAAATGTTGCACATCTTCCTCAGAAGGTAATTCACCTATCAACATCAAATAAAACAAACCTTCCGGTAGCGGCTCGGAGCCTCCAGGTGCAGTGGGTAATTTTTCTTTCAATTCAGGAATAGAATATCCCCTGAAGCGGATACCTTCCTGAGCATCTAACAAAGAAGTCTCACTAACAAGTCCGGTTATACCACGCATTCCCTGGTATGCCTGACTAAGCGTAACCTCTCCCATTTTCTTGTTCCCATGCTCTTTCAGGATTTCTTTGATTTCTACAGCACGCTTGTCAGCTTTTTCTTTGAATCTGTCTTTGATGATGCCCATGATTTATAAAGGTTTAATAGGTTCAATAAGTTGAAAGAGTTCAATAGGTTGAGTGAATTTGAGAGGTTATGCACCCTATTAAAATCTATTTTTACTTTTTATTTTTGAATTTTTACTTTTTACTTTATTTCCGCAATTTACTTCAGTCTCTCTTGTTTAACAAATCAAGTTTATCATTGTTCAATGTATTCCGGAAAACGACCTGGAGTATAAGGTGCTTTTTGGCTTTCAAGCTTATTTTCCAATGATTCAATGCGCTGCTTTAATTGCCTGGAATCTGCATATATTTTTTTGAATAATAATTTACTCTCTTCCAATTTGTCGTTGTAAGTTCGGGTTTGCTGAGCAGTGGTCGACCACAAATTATCTACAATACCCTCTAATCTGCCCAACAATCCTGACAATGTTTCAAACTCTCTTTTTGCCATACTTTTGTCTCCATTCATTGCAAAATCGATGGTTTGAAGCAATGTTTCAATTTCGCGAACTTCTTTTATTACATCCTCTGTGCCTGTTGTCATTTGGAAACTGACTGTTTTGATGTATTTCAGCCTTTCTTTTACATTGTTGCAAAATTCTGCAGTAGCAAGCACTACCCTTCTAAACTCTGCAAGTTTTTTATTGAATAGATTCAACTCATTTTTATCAACAGGCAAACTGTTGTTTTGCAGTGGAACGAGATTGAATGAAATATCACCGGTTAATTTTTCCACCAGCCCATTTTCCACTTTTACAAGATGTACATTATATTTCCCGGGAATTGCAAGCGGGCCTTGATCACTATATTCAGAAGGATTATCGACATTGTAAACTGGCGCAGTTGACTCCATTCTTCCATTCCAGTTAACCCGAAACAGTCCTTTTTTTGCAGGCCTCTTTAGTTTGCGAATTATCTGGCCGCTTTCATCAGAAATCACCAGCATGAGATATGCGGCTTCCTCTTTATCCTCCATCCTGATGGAATCGGGTGATGGATAAAAAACGGGTTGATTGTTTTTAATCTTTTCCTTCTCCGCTTCTTTTCTTTTCTCCCTGATCGTTTTAAAATCCTCTTTTAACCAATAGGTAATTGTTGCTCCAACAAGAGGATTGGCTGCTGTATAGAAAGACTCTCCTTGATTTGATTTTCCTCTGCCACCCAAAGGCGTGGACTCTATGTACAACAAGGCATCTTTTACAGGATATAATTTTGCCTTTTCCTCGAAATCGGAAGCGGTAATCTTTTGGAGGATGGAATAATCATCCAACACATAAAATCCTCTTCCAAAAGTTGCCAACACAAGATCATTTTCCCTTTTTTGAATATCCATATCCCTGACACAAATTGTTGGCAATCCGTTTTTCAATGAAGTCCAGTTGACTCCTCCATTTAGTGTGAAATAGAGTCCGAATTCAGTTCCAACAAAAAGTAAATTTTTATTTACATGATCTTCAGCAAGACAGTATGATGTTCCTCTTTCTGGAAGATTGGTGCTGATATTTGTCCAGCTTTTCCCTTTGTCTGTACTCTTCAAAACATAAGGCTTGAAATCACCGTTGCGTTGATTATTAAACAAAGCATACACCACATTTTCATCATGCTGAGAGCAAATAATATTTTGTACAAGTACTTTTTCCGGTACACCTGTAAAAACTGAAAATTTTGACCAGCTTTTTCCACCATTATCGGTGATATGAATCAGTCCATCATCGGTTCCGGCGAAAATCAGATTTTCATTTTTTGGACTTTCTGCCAATGCGGTTATGTTACCATATACAGAGGTTGATTGGTTTTTGGCTACAGCATCCATACTCCACACTTTATCCATAACTGGAAGTTTATTTCTGTCAAGCCCCCTGCTTAAATCATCACTGATTACTTTCCATGAATTACCTCTGTCATCACTTCTGAATACTTTATTTGCCGCAAAATAGATTCGTTTATTATCGAATTGACTGATGATCAAAGGGGCATCCCAATTCCATCGATATGCAGCTTCTCCTTGTTTTTCCTGTGGCTTTATATCTATGGATTCTCCTGATTTTCTGTCGTATCTAACCAATCCCCCATACTGCCATTGTGAATAAACTATGTTGGGGTCCTTGGTATCAACTACCGACTCGAACCCATCTCCCCCAACTGTTATGAACCAGTCTGAATTTACGATACCTGAAGCACTGGTCGTACGCGATGGTCCGCCCAACGTGTTGTTATCCTGCGTACCACCGTAAACATAGTAAAAAGGCAGGCTGTTATCAACAGATACCCTGTAAAATTGAGTAATGGGTAAATTTGATTTAAAAGACCATGTTTTTGCTGCATCCCAAGTTTCATAAAGACCGCCATCACAACCCATGATCATATGAAAAGTATTCTCCGGATCAATATACAGCGCATGATTATCCACATGCTTGTTTTTTTCTCCAAGCCCTTTAAAGGTTTTGCCTCCATCGAAACTAACTTGAGCCCAAGTATCAAGCGAGATAATTTTTTCCGGATTTAAGGGATCTGCTACAATTTCCTGGTAGTAATTTCCTGCAGTTGACCAGTTCGATCTTTTTTCCCAGCTTGCTCCTCTATCCGTAGAACGATATACCCCTTTCTCATCCTCACTGCCCTCTATGATGGCATATAACCAATCTGAGTTGACGGGAGAAATGGCCAAACCAATTCTTCCCATATCCGATTTAGGTAAGCCATTAGCAAGTTTATTCCAAGTGTTTCCTCCATCTGTGCTTTTGTAGATGGCAGATTCAGGACCGCCACTGATATAAGTCCATTCATGCCTGCGTCGTTGATGTGCGGTTGCATAAATGATATTGGGATGGTTGGGATCAATATGCACTTCATTGAATCCGGTATTTTCACTGACTTGTAAAATTTGTTTCCAATTTTTACCGCCATCGGTTGTTTTGTAAATTCCTCTTTCGCCACCTGCAGACCAAAGCGGACCATAAGCTGCAACATACACCACATCGTTGTTGCTTGGATCCACTGCAATTTTTCCGATATGCTCCGATTTTTTCAATCCCATATTATTCCATGACTTTCCACCGTCTTCAGATTTATAAATTCCGTCGCCATAAGCCACACTACGCTGATTGTTGTTTTCACCTGTGCCAACCCAAAGTACGTTTGCATTATTGGGATCCAAGGTTATGCAGCCAATAGAGAAAGATGCCTGAGCATCAAACAATGGAGTAAATGAAGTTCCGGCATTATCTGTTTTCCACACTCCGCCACTTGCCACCGCAAGATACCATTGAGATTTATTGTTTGGATTTACTGCGATGTCTACAATTCTGCCTGAAACGAGGGCAGGTCCAATACTTCTGAAAGACAATGCATTAAAGGTTGCAGCTTCATTGATTGGATCTTTTTTTTCTGTTTTTTTTGTTGCTGATTTTTGCGCAAACATGTTTACAGAAAAAAAGATGACGGAGATGAATAAATATTTCTTCATAAAAAATAATTGCAATTAAAATCAATTGATTTAATACTGCTTCTTGCAGGCAACAAAGGTAAGTTTTTTAGGAGGGGACTACATCAATGTGGAGACATTTATGCCAGGATAGATATAAAGAATTACTAAAACGATTTCGTTTTATTTTGGAGCTCGCTTATATAGATACAGCGCTAGCAGGGAAAAAATGATATTGGGTAACCATGCTGCCAACCATGGGGTAAAATCTCCTTTGGTCGCAAAAACTATGGTGAATCTACTCATGAGTACATAGGCGACGCTTATCAAAACACCCAGCGCAAGATGAAACCCGCTTCCACCACGCACTTTTCGAGACGCAAGAATACCCCCTATTAAACTTAGGATTAGAACAGATAATGGAATCGCATCCCGATTATGTCGCTCTACTTCAAGGGTATTTAGCATTTCTGAGCCACGCATTTTTTCCAAGCGAATGAACTGATTGAGCTCTTCGGTAGACAACTGGTCTTTTATATAGTTGTCTTTTCTTAAATCAACCGGTTTAAAACTGTAAGTTGCATATTTGGATTTACTGATTGTGATTTTTTCATTTTTCCCTTTCAGTACCCTTTCATAAACATTGTGCAGTTGCCATTTTTTTACGGCAGTATCCCAGTGAAAACTGAGGGCTCTCAAATTATAAACCAGTTTATCTTTTTCAAACTTATTGACTGCGAAATTGGATCCTGTTTTAGAAATGGTATCATACCCCTTTATGACCGCATAGGTGGTAGGATCAATTCTGAAATACATGTTTTGTTTGTATGGATTATTATCGGGGTTGTATGCATAATTGACATCAATGTATTTTTTTTCAAACTCAGACCATTTCCGATTAGCATCCGGTAAAATCGTATGATATCCTGCCCAAAGAATCAATGATAAAAAACAACCGGTTAACAGGTAGGGTAAAAGAAATCTTTTGAAACTGATTCCGCTGCTCAGTATGGCTACAATTTCAGCCCTTGCAGCCATTTTGGATGTGAAAAATATCACAGAAATGAATACAAAAAGAGGAAATAACATTGCATCTATCCTCGGGAGAAACCCTGAATAATAGTCACGAATGAGTTTCCAGAAAGGCAGACCGGACTTCACAAAATCATCAGCTTTTTCACTGATATCTACTACCACAACAATAGCAGACAGCAGCAAAAGACAAAACAGAAAAGTGCTGATGAATTTACCAATGATGTATCTGTCCAGTTTCTTCATTGAGTAAGCAAGGTAAGTAATTTAGGTTTTAACTGAGGTGTTTTAACAAACTAAGAAGAGCTGTTTCCTATTTTTGCTGCGATCCAACCGCTTGTCCATGCATGTTGAAAATTAAATCCTCCCGTAACCCCATCTACATCCATTATTTCTCCTGCAAAAAATAATCCAGGCAACAGTTTGCTTTCCATAGTATGTGGATCTATTTGTGTAAGATCAATGCCTCCTGAGGTAACAAATTCCTCTTTGAAAGTAGTTTTGCCTTCCACTAAAAATTTTTGTCCCGTTAGTTGTACAGCCAACTTATTTCTTGCTGCCACCTGTAAGTCGGCCCACCTTGTTTCGAGATTAATATTAGCTAATTCCATTTGATATTTCCAGAAGCGCTCAGGCAACCCAAACGGATTGCGATTGATGATTTTTTGGGAAGCCAATTCTCTGCAATTTTGCAACAACATATCTCTTAATTGCTGTTCATGATATTCGGGCAACCATTGCACAATGGCTTCAAATTGATAATTGGCCTGATGCATTTGCCGAGCTCCCCATGCAGATAAGGTAATAATAGCTGGACCACTGAGTCCCCAATGTGTAATAAGTACAGCCCCCTGATTTTTAATTTTAAAAGCAGGTATTTTTACAAGTACATTCGGTAATGAAATACCCATTAATTCTCTGATTGAATCATTTGGCATATTGAATGTGAATAGAGATGGCACAGGAGAAATAATGTTGTGGCCCGTTGATTTCAACCAGTCAAACTGATCCAATTTGTTGTGACCACCAGCAGCTACACAAACATAATCGGCTTTTATTGACTTGTCATTTTGCAAATGAATGAAAAACTGTTGAGTCTCTGTTTCTTTTACAAGTGATTTCACCTGAGCGTTCATCATCACATTCACTTTGTAACGGTTTAAATCGGACATCAGGCAGTTAATGATAGTTTCAGAGCTGTCTGTTACAGGAAACATACGTCCATCAGATTCGGTTTTCAACTGAACTCCTCTTTCTTCAAACCATTTGATTGTATCTGCATGATTAAAATGCGAGAAAGACTTCTTAAGAAAATTTGCTCCGCGCGGATATTTTTTTAATAGTTCTGAAACTGAACTGCAATGATGTGTAACATTACATCTACCGCCTCCACTAACGCGTACTTTACTTAGTAATTTATTTGATTTTTCAAGAACAGTAATCTTCACATCAGGGTGTATTCGTGCTGCATTTACTGCACAAAACATACCTGCAGCTCCTCCGCCAATGACAATAAGATGTTTCATCTGTATAGTGCTCGTCTGTCAGTTACTATTCATAACTCCAGGCAAGGTGGGTGTTCTTTTTTTCTTCTGCTTCTATTTCAGCAAATGAAGTGAGGATGATAGGATCATTTTCGGTAATACAAATATCATGCTCGAAATGTGCGGATGGTTTTCTGTCCCTGGTTAGCACGCTCCATCCGTCTTTCAGGTGAACAACGTCTTTTGTACCCATGTTAATCATGGGCTCAATAGCCAGCACCATTCCTTTTTTAAGTTTGGGACCCGAACCTTTTTTGCCGTAATTGGGGACCTGAGGATCTTCATGCAAGTTTCTTCCCAAACCATGTCCGACCAATTCACGTACCACTCCATAGCCATGTTGTTTTTCTGTGTATTCTTGAATTGCATTCGAGATATCGCCAATCCTGTTTCCCTGACGAGCTTTGTGTATTCCCTCATAAAGTGATTGCTTTGTAACGCGAAGCAGTTTTTTCACCTCATCTCCTACTGCGGATAAAGCATAAGTATATGCACTATCCCCATGAAACCCATTTTTATATACCCCAATATCCAATGAGATGATATCTGTTTCTGAAATCACATGTGTGCCCGGAAAACCATGTACTACTGCCTCATTCATAGAAATACAGGTTGCATAGGGAAATCCATGATAATTTTTAAAAGAAGGGGTCGCCTGATTATCCAGAATGAATTGTTCTACCAGGTCATTGATTTGCATTGTGGTGATACCCGGTCTAATATAGGGCACAATAGCTGCATGCGCTTTGCCCACAAGTAAACATGCTTCACTCATCAACGCAATTTCTTCGGAGGATTTATAATGAATCATGAATAAGTCATTTTAAGAAAAACCCCAACGATATGATCGCCGGGGTTAAATTTATTGAGTAAGCAAAATATAATCAATTACATGCCTGATGGTACCGCTTGTCTACCCTGTATACGAGCACCACCACTCATCAATCCATCGTATTGTTGCATCAAAAGTTGCGTTTCTATTTGCTGGAGCGTATCCAAGATAACACCAACCATGATCAATAAAGAGGTGCCGCCAAAGAAAGTAGAAAAGTTCGGTTGCATTTGGAATACCAATTGAAATACTCCCGGTAAAATACCTACCAAAGCCAATAAAACAGCCCCTGGCAAAGTGATTCTATCCATAATTGCTCCTATATAATCAGCAGTTGGCTGACCGGGTTTTACGCCGGCGATGAAAGCATTGCTACGCTTGAGATCATCGGCCATTTGCTTTGGATTGAAAATGAGAGCGGTATACAAGAATGTAAACGCGATCACCATGATTGAATAAACAATCATGTAAACCGGATTTGTATGATCTGTAAAATAACGTGCCCAACCTTGCCCTGTAAATCCGGTGAAAATTGTTGGCAAGAATAAAATTGCCTGTGCAAAAATGATTGGCATCACACCTGCAGCATTTACCTTCAAAGGTAAAAAGTTGCGTGCTCCTCCAATTTGACGGCTACCTACGATTTGCTTAGCATATTCCAAACCTACTTTTCTTGTTCCCTGTACGAGCATGATCAAGCCCATGATAATTAAAATCAGGAAAAGAAGTTCTATGAGCATGATGAGTAAACCCCCAGCAGCGTGACTGGTTGTTCTACTTGCCCATTCTTGGCCGACAGCCTGAGGAAAGCGAGCTAGGATACCAATCATGATGATCAATGAAGTACCATTGCCTAATCCTTTGTCAGTGATTTTTTCACCTAACCACATAACAAAAAGGGTTCCCACAGTGAGGATTATTACTGTAGTCAACCAAAATATTGTGCCGTTGTATGATTCGGAAATTGCCTCTCTGTTCGTAGTATTCAAGTAGCCAATGTATGCAGCCGCCTGGAAAGCAGTAACTATTACTGTAAGATATCTAGTCCACTGATTAATTTTTCTGCGTCCACTTTCACCTTCGCGCTGAATTTTGGCAAATTGAGGTACCAGAATGGTTACAAGTTGCATGAAGATTGATGCAGAAATATAAGGCATGATACCAAGTGCGAAGATGGAAGCTTTGGAGAAGGCCCCACCCACAAAAGCATCCAACAGACCAAGCATTCCTTTACCGGAACTGTTGGAAAGTGCGCTCAATTTGTTTGGGTCAATGCCAGGCAATACGATGAAGGAGCCCAAACGGTAAATGAAGAGAAAAAGAATCGTAACAATAATTTTGCTACGAAGCTCTTCAATGCTCCAGATATTTTTTAATGTAGTGATGAACTTCTTCACGGAATAAATGCGGTTTTATGTTCGGTAATTTGATAGCCCTTCTGTATGAAGGGCTTACAAATATCGGATAATTATTTGATTATTTCTACTGAACCTCCGGCTGCTTCGATAGCAGATTTTGCTTTGGCACTGATAGCATTAACTTTAAATGTATAGCTGCCTTTGATTTCACCATTTCCGAGGACTTTAACCAGATCTGTTTGGCCAATCAATTTATTGGCGTACAAGTTGGGGAGACTGAATTCGGTGATACCGTATTTCTCTGCGTAATGATCAATTACACCGAGGTTAATTACCTTATATTCTATACGATGTGGATTTTTGAATCCACGCTTTGGAATACGACGCTGAATGGGCATCTGTCCACCTTCGTGAGCCTTCTTACTTTTGTAACCGGCACGACTTTGTCCACCTTTGTTACCTTTTGTAGAAGTACCACCTT
>CAZXSR010000015.1:0-48369 GCA_964643315.1 uncultured Ferruginibacter sp. | reverse complement strand
TGTCGGGGCGGCAAGATTCGAACTTGCGACCTTCCCGATACATCGGGACGCGATAATCTATAATAACTCATGTGTGAAATATGCAAAAAGCCCCTGCATTCGCAGAGGCTTCATTATATCTGTCGGGGCGGCAAGATTCGAACTTGCGACCTCCTGGTCCCAAACCAGGCGCGATAACCGGGCTACGCTACGCCCCGAACCGCTTTTCAGCAGGGTGCAAATATACAGGGATTTCTCTGATTTTTTATAATGCAAAACAGGAAACTTCTACTTTTTTATGGGATTATTCGCCTCACTCAAGCAAGCTTAGCTCGATGATCCTCATAAAAAAATCCCGACATATCGTCGGGACTTTGCTTGTTTGCGGAGAGGGAGGGATTCGAACCCTCGGTACAGGTTTAAGCCCGTACAACGGTTTAGCAAACCGGCCCTTTCGGCCACTCAGGCACCTCTCCTCCTTATTTCTATTGGGTTGCAAAAATACAAACCAACCTTTTATCTCCCAAATCAAAATTACATTGCAGCCAATTGCACCTTATGTTGCAATTCAAGCACACTCTCTTTAAATAAATTGTCCGTATCCATTAAGTCCTTTACTGTCTGACAGCTGTGTATAACAGTCGTATGATCTCTACCTCCAAAATGCTCACCAATGGTCTTCAATGAATTCTTGGTAAATGATTTTGAAAGGAACATGGTTATCTGACGGGCCTGCACAATTTCTCGTTTGCGCGTTTTTTGAAGCAACTTATCATAAGGCACATCAAAATATTCGCAAACCATTTTCTGAATTGTATCTATCGTAATCTCTTTGCTCGAAGATTTCACAAAATTACGCAACACACGTTTTGCTAATTCCATATCAATCTCACGCTTATTCAGCGATGATTGTGCCAATAAGGCAATTAACACACCCTCTAACTCACGAACATTGCTGTTAATATTATATGCAATGTATTTAACCACTTCTTTAGGCATTTCCAATCCATCTCTGCGCATCTTACTTTCCAATATCGCCACCTTTGTATCGTAGTCGGGCATCTGCAAATCAGCACTTAAACCCCAACGAAAACGACTTAATAATCTTTCCTGCACACCTTCCAAATCTTTGGGTGATTTATCACTGGTTAAAATGAGTTGCTTGCCGCTTTGATGCAAATGATTGAAGATGGAGAAAAAAGCATCCTGCGATTTTTCGGCACGATTGAAAAACTGAATATCATCAATAATCAAAACATCAATTAATTGATAGAAATGAATGAAATCATTGATGGCGTTATTCTTGCTGTGATCAATAAACTGATTGATGAATTTTTCAGACCCAACATATAAGACTACCTTATTATTATATAAACGCTTCACTTCGTTACCGATGGCTTGAGCTAAATGCGTTTTGCCTAAACCAACACCACCATAAATGACCAATGGATTAAATGAGGTAGATCCTGGTTTCTCGGCAACTGTCTTTCCCGCTCTTCTGGCAACTCGATTGCAATCACCCTCAACAAATGATTCAAAAGTGTAGTTTGGATTTAACTGAGGATCAATCTGCATCTTTTTCAATCCGGGTATCACAAAAGGATTTTTCACCGGATTGTTCATCACCAGCGGGAAATTCATTTCATTGCTTGACTGCACTTTGTAATCGCTGCCCTGCATATTGACAGTGAGTGGTTTATTTTTACTGTTACCACTGTCGACCATGATTCTGTATTCCAATCGTGCCTCTTTACCCAACTCTCGCTTGAGGGTTTTAGCCAAAAGAGATACATAATGTTCTTCGAGATACTCGAAGAAAAACTGACTGGGTACTTGAATAGTTAGAACCTTTTCTTTAAGGGCTACTGGCTTTATGGGTTCAAACCAGGTTTTAAAGTGCTGCCATTCAACAATATCTTTTATGATCGCTAAACAGTTGTTCCATACTTTTTCGTATGATTTTTCCATTGAGAGCCAACAAGTTTATATAAATGAGAAATTTTGTTATTTACCACCTAACTAAGGATCGAGCTGACCAAACCGTTAATCGAGTGGGACGGCGAATATCACAACAAAATGTTGAAAAAAAAATTTTTTTGGATAAATAATTTTACAGGTCTGTAAATTTTCCCAGATTTTGAATTTATTCATTTTCTCGCCTTGCAAAAATCAACTTTTTTCAATCGTGATTTTATTGTTTTTTCAAACAAAAGTTGTATCTGGCTTCTTGGTTTGTTCTTATTAATCCGTAAAATTTCAGTATCTTTGAAAATATTAATATTTTATATACATGAGTTACGAAATGACCGGCAAGCTAATTGCTAAATTTGACACAGTACAACGCACCGAAACCTTTAAAACACGCGAGTTTGTAGTTGAAAAGACCGATGAAATCAATGGGCGTACGATTACCAATTTTGTAAAGTTTCAATGCGTTAATGATAAAACCAGCATGGTTGACAAAGTAAATGTAGGAGATCAGGTAAAAGTTTATTTTAACGTCAAAGGCTCTAAATGGGAAAAAGAAGGGCGTACCAACTATATCACCAACCTGGATGCCTGGCGTATGGAGCAACTTTTAAATACACAAAAGGCTGCATCTACAGATTCAGAATATTTTCCACCTCTTGATACGTTTTCCTCTCAGTCATCCGAGGCTGTAGACGACCTTCCTTTCTAATTTTTGAAAGCTGTTTTTAGGATAATACCTGACACATTTGCAAAAGACAATCTCTCTAAAATTATTGCCTCACGAGGCTTCCGTTGAGGATTCTTTACGCAATTGTATTGCCCGGGAATTGAGCGTGAATGCATCGGCTGTTTCCGGTTGGCAATACCTGAAACGATCCGTGGATGCGCGTTCCAAAACGGTGTATATCCAATTGCAATTGCTGGTTTTCATTCGAGAGCCTTTTATAGAAAAGAAACTTCCTCAGTTTCTATTTTTGGATGTACATAAATCGTCTCGTTCGGTAATTATCATTGGAGCCGGTCCGGCCGGACTTTTTGCAGCACTTAAATTACTTGAAGCAGGTATTAAACCTATCATCATTGAAAGGGGAAAGGATGTACGCAGTCGCCGGCGAGACCTCGCCCGTTTAAATAAAGAGGGTATCGTTAATCCTGAGAGTAATTATTGTTTTGGTGAGGGTGGCGCAGGTACATACAGCGACGGCAAATTATACACAAGAAGCAACAAGCGCGGCGACATTCATCGTATCCTAAACCTCTTTATCCATTTTGGCGCCGAACCCAATATTGCCTTCGATGCACATCCTCACATCGGAACCAACAAATTGCCCGGCATCATCTCTGCGATGCGAGATGCCATTATGGAATATGGCGGAGAGATTCATTTTGAAACAAAATTGACCGGATTTAAAAAGGATATCAATCGTTTGATATCTGTTCAACTAGCTAATGGCGAATCGATTTCAGCAGATGACTACATATTGGCAACCGGACACTCTGCCCGTGATATTTTTGAATTGTTTTATCAAGAACAAATAATTATTGAGCCAAAACCTTTTGCGCTGGGTGCAAGAATTGAGCATCCGCAAGCACTCATCGACTCCATTCAATATCATTGCACGACTCGGGGCGATTTTTTACCTCCTGCCGCTTATAGTTTGGTGCATCAGGTAAATAACAGAGGAGTGTTTTCATTTTGTATGTGCCCGGGTGGCATCATTGCACCTGCATCAACCGCTCCCGGCGAACTGGTTGTAAATGGCTGGAGCCCATCAAAGCGCAACAATCCTTTTGCCAACAGCGGTATGGTTGCAGAAGTAGATGCTAATACGGCCTATCAATTCATCAAACAAAAACGGAAAAATATTGAAGTCGATCATCCACTGTTGTTTATGTATTTTCAGCAAGAAGTGGAAAAACTCGCCTGGGATGCCGGCGGTGGAAATTTACAAGCCCCGGCTCAACGCCTGACCGACTTCTGTGAAAATAAACTTTCATCCTCTTTGCCGGATAATTCATATTTACCCGGTCTGCATAGCGCCGATTTAAAGCACGTGTTACCTAAATTCATTCATGAAACATTACAGGGTGGGCTTAAAATATTCGGGAAGAAAATGAAAGGTTACTATACCAACGAAGCAGTTGTTGTCGCAACTGAAAGCAGAACTTCCAGTCCGGTGCGCATTCCACGTAATTCCGATTTATTGCATCATCCTCAATTACATAATTTATTTCCCTGTGGAGAAGGCGCCGGCTACGCCGGCGGAATCGTTAGCGCTGCCATGGATGGCGAGCGCGTGGCCCAGACTATCATTAATCGATATAAGTAAAGTTGATATTTTCTGCTACCTTCACACAGTAATTTTTATCTCATGAACTTACTCGACGTACAACATCTCAAAAAATATTTTGCAACCCAAAAAGCGGTCGATGATATCAGCTTCTCCATCCAAAAGGGAAGCATATTCGGCTTGCTGGGTCCCAATGGTGCCGGTAAAACAACGCTGATTCGCATGATTACCGGTATTTTTTTACCTGACAGCGGTGAAATAAAATTTAACGGGTCTCCTTTCAAACCACTCGAAGATCAGTGCAGTATCGGTTATATGCCTGAAGAAAGAGGCTTGTATCGAAAAATGAAAATTGGCGAACAACTCATGTATCTGACACGCTTAAAAGGTATGAGTAAGTCCGATGCCATGATTCAAATCAAATACTGGTTCGAGAAATTGAACATGCAAAGCTGGTGGGATAAAAAAGTGGAAGACCTTAGTAAAGGCATGGCCCAAAAATTACAGTTTGTTGCAACGGTTGCACACAAACCTCAGCTCATTATCCTAGATGAACCTTTCAGCGGTCTGGATCCCGTAAATGCCAATCTGATCAAAGAAGAAATTCATCAGCTTGCCAACGACGGCGCCACGATTATCTTCAGTACACACCGCATGGAACAGGTAGAGGAAATCTGTAATCAAATCATCCTTGTTCATCAGGGGAAAAAAATCCTGGACGGTACCGTCAATCAAATCAAACAAGACTATAAAGAAAATTTGTTTCAAATAAGCGTGACAGAAAATAATCCTATAACCCCATCTGACTTATTTGATCTGGTGAAACAACAGGACAATCAATTGCTTTTGAGAATTCAACAAGGTAAATCAAACAATATGGTGCTTAAGTATTTAATGGATGCAGGGTATTCCATAGAATCCTTTCAGGAGGTGTTGCCTACACTCAATGATATCTTCATTCGTTTGGTTGACGAGAAAAATGCTACCCGTTCTTTTCAAAAAATCTAATCTGGAAAACATCCTAACATGAACCATCTTTCATTAGTCATAAGTCGCGAATATTTTTCAAGGGTTAAGAAAAAGTCTTTTTTACTGACTACTTTCCTCGTACCTCTAATAATCATTGGATTTTATGTGGCAATCATTGCACTTACCGTAGGCGGATCTTCTGAGAAACAGCAAATTGTCGTTCAGGATGAGATGAATTTGTTTGATGGTAAAGCAGATACTTCAGATCCTAACCTGGTTTTTACGCTGACCTCCAAATCGCTTCAGGCAGATGCCCAAAATTATGAAGCCAAAGGGTTTGATGCATATTTGTATTTGCCTGCTGACAGTAATCAAAAAATGGTTTTACATACTTCGCATACTGCACAATTATCCTTAATGAGCGATTTGGAAAAGACACTGAATAATGCCATGCAAAAAAAACGTCTGATGCAGCAAGGTATAGATCCTCAAACATTTAATCAGATAACACAGGAAGTTACACTGGAGAATGCAATTGATTCTAATGAAGGAGAAAAGAAAAGCGACTCGGGAATTGCTTACATCGTTTCTTTTGCCTGCGGTTTTTTGATTTATTTGATGATGTTGATTTATGGTACACAAGTGATGCGAGGTGTTTCGGAAGAGAAAACCAGCAGAATTGCGGAAGTAATAGTAAGCTCAGTTAAGCCATTTCAATTAATGCTTGGAAAAATAATAGGGATAGGTGCGGTTGGACTAACACAATTTTTAATTTGGATTGTCTTTGTAACCGGATTGAAAATCGGTACCACTGCATTTTTTCCGGAGTGGATGCAGCAAATGACTGCAGAAGGAGGTGCTGCAGGGGGTATCGTGCCCATTATGTCATCTATTATGCAGGGCTTATCTGCACTGCCATTGGGTAAGATACTATTCTGTTTTGTGTTTTATTTTTTGGGCGGGTATCTTTTATATGCCTCCATGTTTGCTGCATTGGGAAGTATTGTAAGCGAAGATCCTCAAGAAGCACAAAAAATGACCTTTCCCATCACTATGCCGATTATTCTGGCATTCGTGATCATGAACAAAGCATTGGTAGATCCCAACAGCAGCATGGCTGTTATTGGAAGTATTTTCCCATTGACATCTCCTATCGTTATGATGGCCAGAATCAGTTATGATGTGCCGGTTTGGGAATTGATTGCTTCAATGCTTACATTGGTTGCTACTTTTATATTCATGACATGGATGGCCGGACGTATTTATCGAATTGGGATTTTGATGTACGGGAAAAAACCTTCCTGGAAAGAGTTGATCAAATGGGCTTTCAAGTCATGAGCAAGATAGAAAAAAGATTGAGGCTTTGATGAATCATATTACGCAAGCTCTTTATTATTAATATTGTTAAAACATAAACGGGGAAAGTCGAAAACCGAACAGAGTAGACAATAATAAATTTGTGTATGAAAAAATTCATGATAGACATACTGTTACAGGGCATAGATGATGAAACAAGAATGCGGTTATTGCCAAAGGAGCAGGAAATGGTGAAAGAGTGGGAAGAGAATGGTACATTGCTGGCCAATTATATCAAGGCAGATACAGCAGGAATTTACATGGTGCTTATGGCTAATGATAAGGATGATGCGATTCAGAAATTATCAACACTTCCATACTATCCTTACATGAAAATAGACATCATGACATTGAGATAATAATCAAAAATTGATGTTGGGGGCTATCGATTAGTAGTTGTAATTTGGTTTTTACAAGCCTAATTACCGAATGATAAAAACTCACTCCAGACTTCATTTACAATAACCGAAGCAGATTGTATTTTTGATATAAGGCAGGATACCTGCCCAATTTCGAGTTCGCCTTCTTTGAGGTCTCCTTCAAACATCCCTTTCTTCGCTCTTCCCCGGCCAAGTAATTCAGCTAGCTCTTCGTTGGTGGCACCTCGCTGCTCTGCTTCATTTACCTGTTGGTAAAATTCATTTTTAATCAGACGAACCGGTGTGAGTTTTTTTAGAGATAGAGATGTATCTCCTTCCTTCAGATGTATGATGTTGTTCTTGAAGTTGATATGACTAGATGCCTCTTCGCTTGCAACAAATCTGCTTCCCATTTGTACGCCTGAAGCGCCGAGCACAAATGCGGCTTTCATTTGTCGGCCTGTTGCTATCCCGCCTGCGGCAATAACAGGAATGGAAACTGTATTGCAAATGGCAGGTATCAATACCATCGTGGTTGTTTCTTCTCTTCCGTTATGTCCGCCTGCTTCAAATCCTTCGGCTACTACCGCATCGCATCCTGCTTCCTGTGCTTTCAATGCAAACTTGCTGCTGCTTACCACATGCACTACTTTAATGCCGTGTTCTTTCAATAGTGAAGTATATGTTTTTGGATTTCCTGCAGAAGTAAAAACAATGGGAACTTTTTCTTCGATGATGGTTTGTATGTGTTCGTTGATATTAGGATAAAGCAGTGGAATATTAACGCCAAATGGTTTTTGCGTGGCTTCTTTGCATTTACGGATATGTTCTTTTAATACATCAGGGTACATACTGCCACTGCCAATCAGTCCGAGTCCGCCGGCATTGCTCACGGCACTTGCTAATTTCCATCCGCTTGCCCATATCATACCTCCCTGAATGATTGGAATTTCAATGCCAAATAAGCGGGTAATATCGTTTTGGAAAGAAGACATGATTAACTGCGACTGCCACCTAAATCGATGGCTGTATTGTCGCCAATGTTGAGGTTGCGGCTGACACCTTTTACTTCGGCATCACTTCCTATAAGTGAGTTGTTTAGTACAATTTCGTATAAATTGGAATAAGCGCCAATGATAGAATCCTTAATGATACCATGGTCGATAGTGGTATGTTCGCCAATAGCGACATGCGGACCAATCACTGAGTTTTTAATAACACATCCCTCGCCAATATATACTGGAGGAATGATGATGGTGTTTTGAAATGGATTTTCTTCGGGCATGTTGCCGCCGAATTTTTTCAGCAGAATGGCATTGGATTCCAGCAGCGTTTCTTTTTTGCCACAATCGAACCAGTTAGATACTTTAAATGCCTTGAACGAAGCCCCGCGTTGAATCATGCAATCCAGCGCGTCTGTTAAATTGAAGTCTTTGTAATCCTCTTTTTGTGCAAGTAAAATGGACTGAAGACATTCATACAAAAACTGGGTTTCCTTTATTTTGTAAATACCCACCAGAGCCATATTGCTTTTGGGGATTGCGGGTTTTTCAACTACACGGGTGATAAAACCTTCTTCATTCAATTCGGCAACACCAAAATTACGCGGATCATCCACACGTTTTACACCAAGCATGGAGTGTGGGGCTGCGATAATTTCATTCATATCATATTCGGCAATGGTATCACCCAATACAATGATCACTTCATCATCTCCCACTACTTCTTTGGTCAGTTCAACTGCATGACCGGTACCATGACGGTCGGTTTGATTTACAAAATGACAAGTGAGTTGAGGATAGCGGTCTTGTACGTAATCCTGTATTTTGTCGCCAAGGTATCCAACTACAAAAATGAATTCATGGATACCTGCTTCAACGAGTTGATCTATGATGATGCTGAGAATGGTTTTGCCTGCCAGCGGAATAAGCGCCTTGGGTTGGGTATAGGTATGCGGACGTAATTTGGTGCCTGCGCCTGCTACGGGAATAATAGCCTTCATATTCACAAGTTTCGAGGCGTGAAGTTAGGAAAAAAAGGGAAACGGGGGGTGGAGTGTTTAAAAGGATTAATAGGGGTTTAACATGTTGAACTTTGGATTAAGCAGCACAATGGTTTTTAGACGTTTGAGGTGTTTGAGAGGTTTGAAAAAAAACACCTCTAAGCTTTAAGTTTACTTTTTTTTACTTGACTGGAGACATGGGGATACTTGCTTACTGGCAGGAGTTAATATGTCAAGACTAAGAAAATGGACAATTTTATACATTGATGAAATTGTTGGGCGCATTTAAACTATGTGCCCTGTAACTCTTTATCCTTTCCCACCTTCCTCTTTGCCAATCTGCCTCATCAATGCCCTAAACTCCTTGGGAACTTCTACTTTCAAATCATGTTTATTTCCCTGTTGATCTTCAAAGACCAATCGATATGATAATAAGGCAAGCTGACTGATGATTGGTCTCTCCTCCAACTCCATTTTACTGAGCTTGTATGTCTTTTTGATTTCGGATAATAACACGGGCTTGCCATTGCCATACAAAGTATCGCAGGCCAATGGATATCCCAATTGCTGGGCATGCAAGCGTATTTGGTGAGTGCGGCCTGTGAATAATTGAAATTGTATCAATGAATAACTCTGATGTGCTTCCAAAACTTCATATCCTGTTTTAGATGCCTTGCCGCTTCGGTGCACACACATTTTTCCTTTGATGGTGGGATGCTCGGCAATGGGAGATTCAATGATGCCGAATTGTTCATGCGGACAACCCTGCACGATGCCGAGGTAGTATTTTTCAATTTTTCTTTCTTCAAATAGTGAGGAAAGGTATTTGTGGGTGTGCTCATTTTTTGCAAAAAGCAAAAGTCCACTGGTGTCTCTGTCGAGACGATGTACCGTAAAAATTTGCGGATATTTTTTTAATAGCCAATCTTTTAATGAAAGTGCAGACTGCTCTCGATCGGGAATGGTAAACATGCCGGATGGTTTGTTTACGGCTGCAAAATCAGCATTCTCAAAAATGATCTCAGGCTTTGTCAACGGTAACTGTATTTGCAGGTTTTCTTTTGGATACGTTCAGATATTTGAGGATGCGAATTTCTTTTTCGCTGAGATAACGCCATTTGCCGCGTTCCACATTTTTTTTAGTCAGACCGGCGTACATGACGCGGTCCAGTCCTTTCACATCGTATTTCAAATGTTCAAAAATGCGTCGTACTATTCGGTTTCGTCCGCTGTGTATTTCGATGCCAATGATGGATTTATCTCGGGCATCGGCATAAGCCAAACTATCCACTTGAATAAGTCCGTCTTCAAGTTTCAATCCTTTCAATATCTTATCAAAGTCTGCTTTGGTGAGTGGCTTGTCCAACTTTGCCTCATAAACTTTCTTCACTTCAAAACTGGGGTGGGAGAGTTTTTGTGTTAAATCGCCGTCATTTGTCAAAATCAACACGCCTGAAGTGTTTCTGTCTAATCGACCGATCGGATAAATGCGTTGTTCGGTGGCATTTTTGGTCAATTGCAACACAGTCTTTCTTCCTTGAGGGTCATCGGTAGTGGTGATGTAATCTTTGGGTTTATTCAGTAAAACATACACCAGGTTTTTGGTTACATACAGCTTTTTATTATTGAATTGTACTTCATCTGTTGGCAGTACTTTATAACCTGGCTCCATCAGAGGTTTGCCATTCACTTTCACTTTTCCTTCCTGAATCAATGCTACAGCATCGCGACGCGAACATACACCGCAATGGGCGAGATATTTGTTAAGCGGCATTACATCAGTTACGATGGGCTTGCTGTCTTTTTCTTTTTTTGTTTTTGGAAATACAGCTTTGGATGGCTCGGGCTTTTTCTTTTCTGTTTCAGCCTGTTTAGCGGCAAATTTTTCCTGACGTTTTTGTTCGAAAAAAGCAGCACGTTGTTTTTTGAAATTCTTGCGCTCCTGACGGTGTTCTTCTTTTACGGCACTGTTCTTCTTTTTTTGCGCAAACTTTTGAAAGGGAGATTGACTCATGTTTTTTTATTTACTGTTTTACAACAGGGATTACAAAGTTAGGTTAATTCGTTCAAGGTTGATTGTTCAATGCTGTCCGATAATTTATAAACCTTGAACTTTGAACAAGAAACATATTATTACCCCTTATTCGCCAATTGTCCGCAAGCGGCATCGATATCTTTTCCTCTGCTGCGTCTGACGCGGACGTTTACTCTGTTTTTTGCCAGATGGCCTGTGAATGATTGAGTGGCATCTTCTTCCGGCTTTTGAAAATTAGCTCCCTCTATTGGATTGTATTCAATGACATTGATAAGATGAGTAGGTATTTTTCGGTATATCTTTATCAGATTGTTTGCGTCTTCGATGCTGTCATTTTTCCCTTTGAAGAGAATATACTCCAATGTGATGTCATTCTTGGTTTTTTCGTAGAAATAATTGAGTGCTTCAATCAAATGATCAATGGTATTGGTTTCATTGATGGGCATAATTTCATTACGTTTTTTATCGGTAGGAGCATGCAATGAAAGTGCCAGATTAAATCGTACGCCATCATCGCCAAGTTGACGAATCATTTTTGATACACCGGCTGTTGATACAGTGATGCGTTTGGGGCTCATGGCCATGGCATCGGTGGCTGTGATGCGGTCAATGGCTTTCAAAACATTTTTATAGTTGAGAAGTGGTTCACCCATGCCCATGAAAACGATATTGCTTAGTTTTTTGCCATAGTGGTTTTCGCATTGTTCATTAAGCATCGCAACCTGATCATAAATCTCATCAAAACGAAGATTTCTTTTACGCTCCATTTTGCCGGTTGCGCAAAAAGCGCAGGTAAGGCTACATCCAATTTGAGAAGAAACACAAGCGGTTTGACGGTTTTCAGTAGGAATTAATACACCCTCGATTAAATGACCATCATGTGTGCGAAACCTTGATTTGATAGTGCCGTCGCTGCTTAATTGGGTCACATCGGTTTGTAGTGCTTCAAGCTTAAACTCTTCCGCTAATTTCTCCCTTAATTCCAGCGAGAGATTGCTCATTTCCCCAAAATCACGCACATTCTTCTTCCAGAGCCAGTCATAGGTTTGCATGGCCCTGAACTTTTTGTCACCCATTGATTCAAAATAGGCTTTTAAGTCGGGCAAGCTAAACTCTCGAATATTTTTTTTATCAGACATGGTGCAAAGGTACGAAAAGGAGAGGGGGTAAATGAAAAAAGCCGCTTTTTTGAAGCGGCTTAAGTTTAATATTTCATAGCTCTGTTATAAAGCCATTTGATTTTCAGTCATCATCTTACGCAAATTGATCAATGCATAGCGCATTCTGCCAAGACAAGTGTTGATGCTGGTATTTGTCATAGCAGCAATTTCTTTGAAGCTAAGGTCAGCATAGTTACGAAGGATAACCACTTCGCGTTGATCTTCAGGCAACATATCAATCATCATGCGAACCTTATCGCGCGTTTGACCCGATGTGATACGATGATCAGCTCCCGCTTCGTAAACATTCAATGTTTCGAAAATATCATGATCGTCGCTGGTTTTGATGCTTGGACCGCGCTTGGTTTTACGGAAATGATCAACACACATGTTATGAGCTATACGAAGTGCCCATGGCAAGAATTTGCCCTCATCATTGTAACGACCATTTCTAAGGGTGTCGATGATCTTGATGAAAACTTCCTGAAATAAATCCTCTGCTAGGTACTTGTCTTTAACAAGCATGTAGATAGAGGTGAAAATTTTGTTTTTGTAACGCTCTACAAGTGCAGAAAGTGCATCTGAATTTCCATTAACATAAGCGTTAACTAATTCCTGGTCTGTCAGTTGGGTAAGTTGGTTTTTCATGGTGGATAGTTTATTTGGTTTTGGATTAGGATTATGAAATCGTTGGACTGGTTTTTGTTTTTGGCGTCGTTTCGATTTCTGATGTAAAAGTAGATTGAAATGAAATGCTGCCAAAAATTTTTAATGAAAAATTGGCTCTAATTCAAAAATCGAGTACTAGTGCTCAATCGACCTACGTAAAACTACGCAGTATTTTTTGAAGTTTCAATGAAAAGCCCCGTAAATACCGCATATGCGGGGTATTTTTGCGCTATCAAGCGTATGAAAAAGACTATTAAAAAAACAGTTGGGGAAGTAAATGAGAAGCATGGTATTTCAATACACGGTGCACGCGTACATAATTTGAAGAACATAACGGTAACGATACCACGAAGCAAACTGGTTGTTGTTACAGGAGTATCCGGTTCAGGTAAATCATCCCTGACGATGGATACTTTGTTTGCCGAAGGACAGCGTCGTTATGCAGAGAGTTTGAGTGCCTATGCCAGACAATTTATGCAACGAATGAATAAACCTGACGTTGATTATATAAATGGCCTGTGCCCGGCTATCGCACTCGAACAAAAAGTAGTGTCTCGAACTCCACGCAGTACAGTAGGCAGCATGACTGAAATCTATGATTATCTCAGACTTCTGTTCGCACGCATCGGAAAAACCATTTCTCCGATTAGTGAAAATGAAGTCAAAAAGCATGATGTTGCCGATGTGCTTCATTGTATTCAACAGCAAAACGATGGTGATCGTATTCTTATTGTAAGTGAACTAAAATCATTTACACCCAAAAAAGAAAAAGAAATCTTGAGTCAATTATTACAGAAAGGATTTTCAAGAGTATATGTAAAAGGTACGACTCATCTGATAGAGGATTTGTTGGAACAAACTAAATTTTCATTCAATTCAATATATGTATTGATTGATCGTATTGTCAAAAAAAACTTTGAAGAAGATGATCTTCACAGATTAAGCGACTCTATTGGTATTGGTTTTCAGGAGGGAGAAGGAGAATTGGCTGTTGTCGTGAATGATCTCGAGCCCATTCATTTCAATAATCGCTTTGAGCTGGATGGCATGCGATTTGAAGAACCCACACCCAATTTCTTTTCTTTTAATAATCCTTATGGCGCTTGTCCATCCTGCGAGGGATTTTCTCAAATACTGGGGATAGATACCGACTTGGTTATACCTGATGATCGATTGAGTGTTTTTGAAGGAGCTGTGGCACCGTGGAAAGGAGAAAAGTTAGGGAAGTGGCTGGAGCGTTTTATCAAGACATCTTCTTCCTATGATTTTCCCATTCATCGTCCTGTGTCTCAATTAACAGACAAACAACGCGAACTTCTATGGAAAGGAAATGATAAAGTATATGGCATTGATGATTTCTTTAAAGAGGTAGAATCTAATTTATATAAAGTTCAGTATCGTGTATTATTGAGTCGATACAGGGGCAAAACGGCCTGCCCCGATTGTAATGGATATCGGCTACGCAAAGATGCTTTGTATGTGAAAGTAAATGAAAAACATATCGGTGAGTTGTGTAAAATGCAAATCAATGCTTTGCATAATTGGTTCAGTAGAATTGTATTGTCTGAGTATGATCAGAAAATTGCAACCCGTATATTGTTTGAAATAGATCAGCGAATTAAAACGCTGTTGGATGTGGGACTTGGATATCTAACGCTTGATCGTTTGGCAAACACATTAAGTGGAGGTGAAAGTCAACGTATTCAATTGACCCGTTGTTTGGGAAGTAATTTAACCAACTCCTTATACGTTTTGGATGAGCCCTCTATCGGATTACACAGTCGTGATACAGAGCGATTGATTCATGTATTGAAAGGATTGCGCGATCTTGGAAATACAGTGGTTGTGGTTGAACATGATGAATTGTTGATGCGTGAGGCCGATCATATTATTGACATGGGTCCTTTGGCGAGTCATTTGGGTGGACAAGTAGTTGCCGAGGGAGATGCCAATTTGCTCATGAAAAACAAAGACAGTTTAACCGGTCAATATTTATCCGGAAAAAAAGTGATTGAAATGGATGCTAAGCCAAGGAAATCTACCCGAAAAATAAATGTGCTTGGAGTCGCAGAGAACAATTTGAAGGACATTGATGTAAGTTTCCCATTGCAGGTTATTTGTGCTGTGAGCGGTGTGAGTGGTAGCGGTAAATCAACTTTGGTAAAAAAAATATTATATCCGGCTCTGAAAAAACATATCGGCGAGTTTGTGGACAAACCCGGCAAATTCAAATCGCTGAGTGGTGATATAGATTTTATCACGCAAATAGAAATGGTAGATCAGAACCCTATTGGTAAATCCAGCAGGAGCAATCCCGTGACTTATATAAAAGCGTATGATTCCATCCGTGATTTATTTTCGGATCAGCCATTGAGTAAAATGCGCGGATTTTTACCCAAACATTTTTCTTTCAATGTAGATGGTGGCAGATGTGATGCCTGTAAAGGTGAGGGTGAACAGGTTGTTGAAATGCAGTTCCTGGCAGACGTTCATTTGCAGTGCGATGTTTGTAAAGGAAAAAGATTTAAAGATGAAGTGTTAGAGGTAACTTATAATGAGAAGAATATTCACGATATCTTGGAAATGAGTGTCGATGAGAGTATTGATTTTTTCAAGAGAGATACAAAAAATGGCCCATCAGTTATAAAAGCCATTCAGCCATTGTCTGATGTGGGACTGGGGTATGTAAAACTTGGCCAATCTTCCAATACACTCAGTGGAGGCGAAGCCCAACGCGTAAAGCTTGCATCATTTTTGGGAAAAGGTAAATCGAATGGATCGGTGCTCTTTATTTTTGATGAACCTACAACCGGGCTGCATTTTCATGACATTCAAAAGTTACTAAAATCATTTAATGCATTGGTAGATCAAGGCCATTCAATCATTGTGGTTGAACACAATACTGATGTTTTGAAAAATGCCGATTGGGTTATTGAATTGGGTCCGGAAGCAGGCGATGCAGGAGGAGAACTGGTTTTTTCAGGAACACCCGCTGATTTGAAAAAAAATAAAAAAAGCATTACTGCGAAATATCTGTAGATGTACGAAATTCAGATTCCATATCCCGATAACAAACCTAAGTTGAGGACAAGCTCGACAGGAAATGAAGTTTTTTGTATCATCCGCAAAAAATGGCTAAAATCTACACCGGAAGAATGGGTACGACAAAATTTCTTGCTATATCTATTGGAAGTGCTTCATTATCCTGCTTCATTAATTGCAGTAGAGAAAATGATTGAATTGGGAGAACTAACTAAACGTTTCGATATCCTTGTTTACAATCAACAGCATCAGCCACATATCATCGTAGAGTGTAAGTCTATGCAAATTCCTTTAAATGAAGAAGTGCTAAATCAGGCACTTCGTTATTACACAGTCGTTCAAACTAAATACGTGGCCATCACAAACGGCCCTTCAAGCTTTTTATTTTTTCGTGAAGGAAATAGTTTGATTCCTGCAAATCATATCCCGGCATTTAATTCATTATGATAATAAGTTAGATGTAAGTCGCACATTTATATACAAGAGAATAATATTTAGATAATACACACCCTTTGTTGAAAAGTTTCTATCAACAATCATAACAAATCTTAGTCCGAAGTACTATCTTCACTCACTTTTTACTAAAAAATTCTATATGAGAAAATGTTTACTCCTCCTGCTTATGGTTGCATGTATGAATGGACTGTTAGCACAAACGGGTCGTTATTGGTCAAAACATACCTCAACGACTACCCCCATTTCAAAAGATAAATCGGTTTCGCGTTTATCTTTCCCCAAAGAATTCAGTTTATACGATCTCAACCTGAATGAATTGCGTCAGCAACTTTTCAGCATTGTAGATGGCCGAAGCGGTAATCAATCCGTCCGCATTTCTTTGCCTAATGTAAATGGAAAGATGGAGGAGTTTGAGATATACGAAGCATCAAATTTTGATCCTGCACTCCAAGCTCGTTTCCCTGAAATTCGTGCATTCTCCGGTCGTGGTGTAGATGATCGTTATGCCATGTTGAAAATGAGTATCTCCCCACAAGGCATTCAAACGATGATTTTCAGAACTGATAAGGCAAATGAATTCATTGAGCCTTATTCTACTGATCATCATACTTATGCTGTTTTCAATTCTTTTCGCCAACCAGGACAATTACCTTGGTCATGCTCTACAGTTGACCAACAAATGGCGGAAGGCCTTAATGCACATCTTGGAATAACTGCGCGTTCAGGTGGAGATTTAAAAACAATGCGTTTGGCCCAGTCTGTAACTGCAGAATACTCCAATTATTTTGGAGCAACAAGCTCTGCTCAAGAAGGGTTGGTTCTTGCAGCCATTAATAATACACTTACACGTTGCAATGGTGTATATGAAAAAGATTTTGCATTGCATTTAAATTTGATTCCTAACACAACTGCTGTAATCTATTACAATGCATCTACAGATCCTTATTCTGCTGCAGCATCCATGAGTAGTTGGAATAGTCAATTACAATCTACTTTAACTTCTGTAATAGGTGATGCCAATTACGATATTGGTCATTTATTTGGTGCTTCAGGTGGTGGTGGTAATGCCGGTTGTATTGGTTGTGTTTGTGGTACGGGTAAGGGTAGTGGTATTACATCTCCTGCTGATGGTATTCCGGCTGGAGATAATTTTGATATTGATTATGTAGCTCATGAAGTTGGTCATCAATTGGGCGCCAATCATACATTTTCTATGAGTAATGAAGGAACGGGCGTAAACAAAGAGCCCGGCTCAGGTATTACAATTATGGGGTATGCGGGAATCACCAGTCAGGATTTGACAAACCACTCCATCGATATTTTTCATCAGGCCTCAATAGCCCAGGTGCAAGCTAATTTGGCAACAAAAACTTGTCCGATTACTACGAGCATCTCTGCAAATAATGCAACGCCAGTTGTAGCAACTGTTGCAAACTATACGATTCCCAAAAGCACACCGTTTGCTTTGACCGGCTCTGCAACTGATGCAAATAATGATCCGTTGACTTATTGCTGGGAGCAAAATGATAACGCTTCTTCTACTCAAACAGGTGCCAGTAGCGTGGCCAGTGCTACCAAAGCCACAGGTCCTAACTGGATTACATTTAGACCGACAGCATCTCCAACAAGATTGTTTCCCCAATTAGCGACCATTTTAACTGGAGGAACTGTGACAGGTCCATTAACAGGTGGTGATGCTGGAGCAAATACAGAAGCATTGAGCTCGGTGGCTCGCACGTTGAATTTCCGGTTGACTGTCCGCGATAATTGTCCATATAGTTCTACTGCTCCTGTTAAAGTTGGACAAACCCAATTTACAGATGTTGTCGTAACAGTAAATGGCACAGCAGGCCCATTTGCAGTAACAGCTCCAAACACAGCAGTAAGCTATGCAGGAGGGTCAACACAAACGATCACATGGAGCGTAAATAGTACAAACGTTGCACCAATCAATTGTGCCAATGTTAGAATCACTTTAAGTACGGATGGCGGACAAACCTTCCCAATTGAATTGTCTGCAAGTACTCCAAATGATGGAACTGAGGCATTGGTTATTCCAAATAGCCCTACCACAACTGCTCGTATAAAAATCGAAGCAATTGGAAATATATTCTTTGATATCAGTAATGCAAACTTTGCAATTACCGGTGCAGCTGCTTGTGGCAATCCAACGGGGTTGACTTCATCAGCAATCGGGGATAACACGGCCACAGTAAGCTGGGCTGCTGTTACAAATGCAATCAGTTATGCTGTTGATTATAAAACAAACAGTGCAACCACCTGGACCAGTTTCTCTACAGCACAGGCAGGTACTTCAGCTGTTCTTACCGGCCTCACGCAGGGAACACTCTACAACTGGAGAGTACGTGCTACCTGCGCAGCAGGAAGTGGAAATTTTGTTTCGGCAAACTTTACGACTACTGCTCCTTTTGTTTGTAATGCACCATCTGGATTAAACGCTACAGCAATTACATCATCTGCTGCTACTTTAAATTGGGGAGCTGTTACCGGTGCCGCAAGCTATGCAGTAGATTATAAATTGAATACTGCTGCAACATGGACATCTGCTGCAACAGCAACAACTGCAACTTCTGTTACTATCAGTGGATTAACTGCAAGTTCATTGTACGATTATCGAGTAAGTACAAATTGTGGAACGAATGGCGCCAGTGGATTTAGCACAGCTCAATTCACCAGTGCTGCTCCTTTTGTTTGTAATGCACCATCTGGATTAAACGCTACAGCAATTACATCATCTGCTGCTACTTTAAATTGGGGAGCTGTTACCGGTGCCGCAAGCTATGCAGTAGATTATAAATTGAATACTGCTGCAACATGGACATCTGCTGCAACAGCAACAACTGCAACTTCTGTTACTATCAGTGGATTAACTGCAAGCTCATTGTACGATTATCGAGTAAGTACGAATTGTGGAACGAATGGAGCCAGTGGATTTACTGCTGCGCAGTTTACGACAACTGCTGTTTCGGTATGTGCCAATTCTTTTGAACCTAACGAAACACTGGCTACAGCGGCAACCATTACAAATGGGTCTACCAATTCAGCAGCCATTACCAGCAGTACAGATATCGATTATTTCAAAATTACCACTACGGCCACATCCAATATCACCTATTCACTTGTTGGGCCATCGGGAGTTGATTTTGATATGACGATATACAACAGTGCAGGTACTCAGATCGGTTCCGGTGCCACTACATCATCAATCGAAACAGTATCGTTGACAAATCAGGCTGCGGGTACTTACTATATCAAAGTATTTGGTTTCAGTGGTGCCAATAGCATCACTTGTTACACCATCAAAGCTACAGCAACAGCTGTAACCGGGTGTCAGAGCACTTATGATAACACAACCAATAATGCCACATCAGGTGCTGCGGTTGTTCCATTCAATACCAATATCCTGGGAAGAATCGATGCCGGAAGTGATGTGGATCATTACAAGTTTACCATCACCACAGGTGGTACGATAACGCTGACTTTGACCACATTGCCTGCGAATTATCATTTGCGTTTGGTGAGTAGTGCCGGAACAGTTTTGGCAACCTCTTCCAATTCCGGTACAACAAACGAAACAATAAACTACACGGCAACGGCAGCAACAACCTATTATGCCAGGGTTTATCCGGTAAATACCAGTACTTTTAATACCACTTCATGCTATACCCTTAAAGTGGCATTAGGTACAGCAACTAAAGGCAATAATTTTGTAGCAGAAACTACAGAAGTATTCCCCAATCCTGCGCAAAATCTTTTGAATGTTCAAATCAAAGCGCATACCGGAGCTTCTCAGATTCAGGTTACTAATGCCAGTGGAGCAGTTGTATACCAACGTTCAACCAACATGGCAAATACACAAATCAATTTAGCATCTTTGCCTGCAGGTATTTATATGGTAAATGTAATTCGTGAAGGAAAAGTAGTTTCTAGAAATAAATTTGTGAAGCAATAAATTAACCATCTACTTTCAAAATCCCGGCTTTAATACAGCCGGGATTTTTTTTAATTATCATATTGGAGTATGAATTTTTTAATCATGTATTTCATTGCGATCGTTATAGCTTGATATGGCAGAATTTTTTACTTCTAACTTTTTACTTTTGATTTTTTATCCACCTGTCGGCGGACAAGCTTTTACTTTTTAATTATTCCTTTTTACTTTTGTGTTAATCATGCTCACTCACATTCGTCATCTCATACAAAAAGAAATCCTGCTGGAATGGAGACAGAAACATACATTATATGGGATGCTTCTGTATGTGGCTTCAACTATTTTTGTGATATATCTGTCAAATGGAGAGCAGCCCGAGGCAACGACTTGGAATAGTTTGTTTTGGCTGGTTCAATTGTTTGTTTGTGTTAATGCGGTTGCAAAGAGCTTTTTACAGGAGCCGAGAGGAAGATTGTTGTATTTCTATACGCTGACTGATCCCAAATTTTTCATAGCAGCCAAACTGATTTACAATGTACTTTTGATGCTTTTACTTACTGTTATTTCTTTAATGTTTTTTTATGTGTTTTTAGGTAATCCTACAACTTCATTTTCGCTTTTTGCAGGAATTTCACTTCTTGGAGGTATAGGAATCAGTATGGTTTTTACATTAATGAGTGCCATCGCTTCCAAAGCCCAGCAAAATGCTGCATTGATGGCAATTCTTGGATTTCCGGTATTGTTTCCTCAATTGTTATTATTACTTCGCCTGAGTAAAGTGGCATTTGGTGAAGTTTTTAGGGAAGGCGCAGTGGTTCAATTGTCAGGGATTTGCGCTTCTATAGACTTATTGTTAATTGCCCTCGCACTTATACTTTTTCCTTATTTGTGGAAAGATTAATTGCCCTTTTTTTAAGTGTTACCTTATTAATTTCTCCTACCTTTGCCATCTCCAAAATAGCGGAATATGAATATTTCCCGCAACGGGTGGAAAATACTAACGATTGCCTTATTGGTTTATGTGGTCATTGCTGGCATGCTGAATGATGTACCACGCTTACCCATATTGAATGAAACCATTCGTAATCTCTATTTCCATGTGTGTATGTGGATGGGTATGATGGTTTTGTTTACCATCAGTTTTTATTACAGTATTCGTTTTCTAAGAAAAAACAATCTGGAAGATGACATTCGCGCACAACATTTTGCAGGTGTTGGTTCTTACTATGGAATACTTGGTTATCTCACGGGGTTTCTCTGGGTAAATGTAACTTGGCTTACCGATCAGCAACAAACAATAGGTAGTGTGCTTAAGGAGCCCAAACTGATTGGCGCAGCTATTGCATTGTTGATTTATGGTGCATACTTTGTATTGAGGAGTTCATTTAATGATATAGATAAAAAAGCAAGGGTTACAGCAGTTTATAACATTTTTGCATTTATGATGTTGTTTCCAAGCATCTGGATCATTCCACGTATTGTAGGAAGTTTACATCCCGGAGCTCCGGGTAGTGAAAGTGGTAATCCTGCGCTGGACCGTAAAGATTTAGATGGCGCCATGCGTATGGTTTTTTATCCGGCAGTTATTGGATGGACGATGTTAGGCATCTGGATAGCTACATTAAAAATTCGAGTTTCCCTCATCAAGCAAAAAAGAATGTTACATGCGTAAAATAATATTCACCATATCAATCGTTTTTTGTTTCCTTTCAGTATTGGCCCAGCCAACCGAACAAGTTGAAATGGCGGATGTGCTCAGAGGTAATGGTAAAATCTACACCGTTGTTGCGGTGATATTAACCATCTTAATCGGACTTTTCCTTTATTTAATCAGTATCGACAGAAAAATTTCAAAATTGGAACAGAAGGATTCCAATGCTTAAACCTTAAAATAAAAACCGTCTATATGTCATCCAATCAACACTACAGTTTCTTTCAGAGCGTTGAAAGAAGTTTCGACAAAGCAGCTCCATTTACGCAATGGGATAAAGGGCTTCTTGAACAAATTAAAGCTTGCAACAGCGTTTATCAAATGCGCTTTCCGGTAAAGTTAGACAATGGTCAGATTGAAGTGATCGAAGCTTATCGAGTTCAACATAGTCAGCATAAATCTCCATGCAAAGGAGGAATTCGTTTCAGCGATGAAGTGAATCAGGATGAAGTAATGGCATTGGCTTCGCTGATGACTTACAAATGTGCAATCGTGAATGTGCCTTTTGGCGGTGGTAAAGGAGGTATTAAAATCAACCCAAAAAAATACTCTGCTTATGAACTTGAAAAAATTACCCGTCGCTATACGGCCGAACTGGTAAAAAAGAATTTCATAGGCCCAGGTATTGATGTGCCTGCTCCGGATTATGGTACAGGTGCCCGTGAAATGGCCTGGATTGTAGACACTTATGCCTCACTTCGTCCAGGTGAAATTGATGCATCCGGTTGTGTTACCGGTAAGCCAGTTACACAAGGAGGTGTGCGAGGAAGAACAGAAGCTACCGGACTAGGAGTATATTTTGGTATTCGTGAAGTATGCAACATGCCCGATACGATGCAAAAACTCGGATTGACTGTTGGCGTGAAAGATAAAACAGTTGTTGTTCAAGGATTAGGTAATGTGGGGTATCATTCTGCTAAATTTTTCCGCGAAGGTGGTGCAAAAGTAATTGCTCTTGCTGAGTATGAGGGAGCGATTTATAACGCATCCGGATTGAATGAAGACGAAGTGTTCCAGCATAGAAAGAAAACAGGATCAATATTAAATTTTCCGGGAGCAACCAACCTGGCTAAAAATACAGATGCTTTGGAACTTGAATGTGATATTTTAATTCCTGCTGCTTTGGAAAATGTCATCAATGGTGAAAATGCACCACAAGTAAAAGCAAAAATCATAGGTGAGGCTGCAAACGGACCTTGCACACCCGAAGCTGATGAAGTATTTGCGCAAAAAGGAATCTTGTGTGTGCCTGATATGTATTTAAATGCAGGTGGTGTAACGGTGAGTTATTTTGAGTGGTTGAAAAACTTAAGCCACGTTCGTTACGGTAGAATGGAAAAGCGTTTCACCGAAAATATGAATACACGTATTCTTACCCAAATGGAAGAATTATCCGGAAAGCGCGTTAGTGAAACAGATCGTGTTCAAATCATGCATGGGCCTGATGAGCAAGATTTGGTACACAGCGGACTTGAAGAAACCATGATCAGCGCTACCCGCGAAATCATGCAGGTTTGGAAAGACAATCCATCCATTCCAGACATGCGTACTGCGGCTTATGTTTGTGCTATCAATAAAGTAGCAACGAGCTATACTGAATTGGGGATCTTTCCGTAATGTTATCAATAAGAAACTCAATAAAAAAAGAGTAGCCCATTTCGGGCTACTCTTTTTTTATACTAAATACGTAAACTTATTCTTTCTGCTGTTTACGGCTTTTTGATTTGCTTTGGCTGATTTGTTTGTTTTGCCGGTGGTGCACTCAGCATGGATTTAAATTTAATTGCATCAGCATCTGCCGGATCCAATGAAATTGCTTTGTTAATATATGTTGTTGCTGTTGGAATATCTTTTTTACCAATGGCATAGTATTGAAACAGATATTTGTAGCTAGCCATCAACTGAGATTTGTATTTCACCGTATCTGTCAATCCAATTTGAATTGCTTTCTCGTAATGAGGTACCGCTAAGCCTGATGTCAATGTACTGTCAATGATACTCGCCACTTTACCACTCATAAAAAATGGCAGGATTTCATTGGGATATTTTTGTCCGTATAGTTCATAATATCTCAAGCTGGAATCAAGTGACTCTGAGCGATAATAGTTGTAGGCAATATTATAAAGGTCTAAATTATTTGGGCTTTTCTTAACCGAAAGTACACTCTTATATAGTTCTGCAGCAAATAAATAATCTTTTTGCTCTTCAATTATTTTGGCAGTCTCTTTAATCGCTTTTACCCGCTCCTGTTCGTAATCATTTGCCTGCACCAGTTTTGCAAGGATTATGCTGATTTTAGGTTTATTTCCGGAAAATTTTGCCAGGTTTTTCATGTAGTTTGCATAGTCTTCAGCCGTGATGTTTTCCGGACTTTCCTTTTCCAGGTATTTTTCATAACTCTCTACAGTATGAACAGAATCATTGATTTTGTTGTAGGCCAAGGCAAGTATACCATACAATTTTGAATAGGGATTTTCTTTACTACCTGCTATGCATTCGTTGGCCTTGCCAATGGCATCTTGAAAAAGCCCCTGCGCATATTTCAATGATGCACGATAATAGCAAGATTTGATGTCTTCATCGGAATGAGTGAGCCATTTTTCAAAATATTCGGCGGCCAGATTTACATTGGTTTGGTAGTTATAATTGAATAAAGTAGCATAAACCGGAGCATAGTTGGGGTCGGCATTCATAGCGTTATTGTAATGCTCCATAAAAATAGCTTCCTGGCCTCTTCCCTGCGATTGGTACATACGACCGATGCGATAACTAGCCCTTGCATATTTTGCATTCAATGTAAGTGCAGACTGATACGAGAGAAGCGCATTTCCGCCATCGCCCAACTTTCTGTAGGCATCTCCCATATTAACCCATACATCTGGATCATTAAATTTTTTGATTTGTGTAGCTTGTTTCAGTTTGTCAACGGCATATTGCGGATCTCCGTTTTTTGCATCCGGATTACCATTTGCAAATCCTATGGCATTCAGTACAGATATGCTTTTTGCTTGGCTCATTGAAATGGCCGCTTCAAAATGATTGCGGGCATCGGCTGTTTTGCCTTCCAGCAGCTCAATATGGCCAATGCCAGTCATAATGAGGGTGTTCTCTTTGTTACTCAATTTTGATTGGTACAAATTTTTTGCTTCAGTCCATTCTTTTGCACCACTTTCATCGGGACGAATGATTGATTGTCCAAGCCAGTATATAGCTTCTTCATTCTGTGGTTCTGAAGCAACCAACTTTTGCAAAATGGTTTTGGCAGATTTGAATCGTTCGTAATAGATGAAGCGTTTTGCATCCTCGAGGGTTTGTGCAAATGAAGAGTTCATTCCAATGAGAAGAATAGAAAGAGATAATAATGTGGTTTTTTTCATAACAGTAGTGTAGTTGAAGGCTAAGATAATGTGAGATGAATAATAAATTAGTTAATTTCTTGTTATTGATTTATTTGAACATTTCTGTCATTTAAGTTCATAGTGGGACTCAAGTAAGCCCTTCTAAATATTAATTGACCTCTTTCAAATTTTAAAAAAGATGAAAACCCGCTGCCCAAACCAGTGTAATTTTCTTTTATGACATAGTAAATACCACGGGTGAGGGGATAACGACGGGTGTTCATACTCTGTTGTAATGGCATGACGTAAGGGGTATCCTGACAAATATCGCAACGCACATAGCCAAATTTAATGGTCTTGCGTAAAGCAATCTGTAAACTGTCTTCGGGATTTCCAATTTCACTTATTCCCACAAAGCCAACTGCATTTTTATTTGCCGCTACATGCTCCATAACCTCAATCGCATTCTTTTTTGCGCGTACTGTGCTTGTATCATACATAGCCCCTTTGAGAATAGAGTCTCGGATATATCGAACGGTACCAGTGGCACGTTGACCATCAAACACAAAAATGGTTCCTTTTGCTTTGCCTGAAAGCGATGCACGTAGCCCATCTAAAGTAAAAAGACTGTCTTTGCTCTCGGGATGTAAAATCAAAACAACAGCATCGGATGCTATTTGTTGGCAACCGGGCAGATAACCCAGCTTCTTTTTCATAGCTCGGTCCTCATCGGGAGTTAATGCACGGCTGACAATAGCCATACGCGTGGAACTGTCATTGAAAAAATCTTTCAAGCATTCCGCCTCGGTTTTGTAAGTTGCTATGATGTGAGTGCCGGGATAAGAAGATTCGTACATCTTTATTTGCAGCTCAATCACAGGACGGAAAGATTGTTCTACACTAATATGAATGGTGCCATGATTTGGGGTATCCGTTTCTACTGCCTTGTTTGATGAGCAACTATTTGTGATAAGCAATACAAATACTGTTAACCCGCTCCAACCGAATAACTTTTTCATCTTTATCTCTCCCTCAAATAATTTTTTTTGTAACCTCTATAAATTCTAAACAAACCGTACACAATACAAACTCCTCCAAATATTCGAAAAGCGGGATCGTCCAACCGTTGCTTGTATATCGTATCAAAATAATTGTTGAACGACAAAAAAATACCCATACAGGTCCACAAGGTGCCCATACCATAGTCCATGATACTGCGCATCAATATCATTCCTCTTTCCCTTTTGCTTATTTCATTAGGATCATGCATCATTTTCAAAGGTGCAATTTACGGATTATGCAGTTTTAAAAAACTGACTGCTATACATGTGTTATCTTTGTTCAGTCTACCTTTGAATTAAATTTATTTTTTTTATCATAACATTCTTATGAAGATTTTGATGGTATGCTTGGGTAATATTTGTCGGAGCCCTCTTGCCGAGGGTATTTTGCAGCATAAAGCAAATGAGGCCGGTTTGAACTGGCAAGTGGATAGTGCAGGAACAAACGGGTATCACAATGGTGAAGCTCCGCATCCGTTGAGTCAAAAAATAGCCAAGCAAAACGGTATTGATATCAGCAATCAAAAATCACGCAAACTAACCCAGGATGATTTTGATCAGTTTGATCATCTGTATGCCATGGCAAATGATGTCCTGTCTGATATGATGGTGATTGGCGGAAAAAAATTTGATTCCAGCAAATCAACCCTTTTGCTAGAGACTACTTTCCCCGGATTAAACAAAGATGTTCCGGACCCATGGTATAGTGGGGAAGATGCTTATGTGAGAACGTATGAACTGATTGAAAAAGCCTGCGATGCCATTATTGCTGATTATTTACAAAAAAACGCAACTGCTTAAGTCATGTCTAAACCTTCATTGCCACAGGGAACCCGCGATTTTGCATCTGCTACCGTACGCAAGCGTAATCATATTTTCAATACCATTCGTACTGTTTTTGAGCGTTATGGGTTTCAGCCACTTGAAACACCGGCTATGGAAAATTTGGATACGCTCATGGGGAAATACGGAGAGGAAGGCGACAGACTTATTTTTAAAATACTGAACAATGGATTGAATGATCCAAAGAACGCAGAAAAAGCCAAAGAGGGATTTGAAAAAATACTCGAAGGTAAAAACAGCTCTCTTCTTACCGAACGTGCTTTGAAATATGATCTGACCATTCCCTTTGCAAGGTATGTAGCGATGAATCATGGTTCACTAACGTTTCCGTATAAACGCTACCAGATACAGCCGGTTTGGCGCGCCGATCGTCCGCAAAAGGGAAGATACCGCGAATTTACTCAATGCGATGCCGATGTGGTGGGAAGTGGTTCATTGATCAATGAAATTGACTTTTCGCATATTTATCATGATGTATTCATGCAGTTGGGTTTGAAAGATTATACTTTGTGCGTCAACAACAGAAAAATACTGACCGCTTTGGCAGAAGCTTGTGGTGGTGAGCAATATTTGACGGATATTACCATTGCTATTGATAAGCTGGATAAAATCGGGTTGGAAAAAGTGAGGGAAGAATTGAAAACAAAAGGATTGAACGAATCACAAATCAATTTCATAGAAAGTTATTTGAGCATTCAGGGAGACAATCAAAACAAGCTACTCCAAATTGATGCGCTCTTGGGTAAATTTTCTTCAGCATCTGATGGGATTGCTGAGTTAAAATACATCTTACAACGAACAGCACAAGTGAATATCAACATTGACTTTACATTGGCAAGAGGGCTGAACTATTATACCGGAACTATTTTTGAGGTTAAGCCACCTGCATCGGTTAAAATGGGCAGCATTGGTGGTGGTGGAAGATACGATGATCTTACGGGTTTGTTTGGTGTTCCGGGAATACCCGGAGTGGGCATCAGCTTTGGTGTTGATCGCATATATGATGTCATGGAAGAGTTGCATTTATTTCCCGATGATTCAAATACCGGTACGCAAGCCATGTTTTTTAACATGGGAGAAAAAGAAAGTGAATTTGCATATCAAATCATGCAAGACCTCCGCAAACAGGGTATTTCCTGCGAAATGTTTCATGAATCAACGAAGCTGGATAAGCAGTTTAAGTATGCCGATAAAAAGGGGATTTTATTTGCAGTCATCATCGGCAGTAAAGAAATGGAAGAAAAAACCTGTGTGGTCAAGAATTTGAAAACAGGATTTCAAAACACGGTTTCATTAAATGAACTCCAACATATCATTACTCAATAACCCTGCATTCGCATGTTGATTTAGTTTTGGACTTGGCCGAAATTTTACATCGTTCACTGCAATATTTTACTTGCTCCCAATCGCGTTCCCATTTTTTTCTCCAGGTAAAATCACGCATACAAAAAGCGCAATTTTTTACAGGCAAATGTTGCTTCTTGAAAGTTTTCATCACCGGTAAAACATTTCAATGTCAAAAATGTTGAATGACTATGCGGAAAAAACCATGGAATATGATCAATGCACCTGTTTACAGTTTGGCTACTGAACATCAAGGAGTGATAAATATGAATATCTGTACCTACGTTTCAGCCATTAGTATGAAGCCAAAGCTATACGTAGTTGGGGTATATGATGGAACCAAGACATTGCAAAATATACTACAATCCGACAGGGTTGTGTTACAGTTATTGTGTAAAAATCAGATTAATCTTGTCAGGAATTTGGGCAATAAATCGGGTTTAAGATTCAACAAAGATGCGTGGTTGAGAAAGAAAAACTTCCTTACAACTTGGAATGGCTTTGATGTATTGAAGGATGCGGCAGCCCTGCTACTTATTCAAAAAATCAGTCAACAACAAGCTGGAGACCACATGATGTGCCTGTTTGAAGTAATTGATTACGCTTCAATTAGCTCTGAAGTATTAACTCTCGATGGTTTACGTGAAAAAAAGATGATTAGAATCTGAGATAAGACGCTGTATTTCAGAACAAAACAGCGTTGGCATTGTTGTTTAATTATCTCATCCAATACTTTATGCATCCCAGAATCATAGCACTTCAAGAAAAAATTGAACCAGTCCGAAAATCCATCATAGCACACGATTTGTATGCAAAGTTGGATCATCCCAACAAGTTGGCTGTTTTTATGCAACATCATGTATTTGCTGTATGGGATTTTATGTCTTTGCTGAAAGCGCTTCAAAATAAACTTACTTGTACTAGTGTGCCCTGGGTTCCTGTAGGTGATGCGGAAAATCGGTTTCTAATAAATGAAATTGTTGTGGGAGAAGAAAGTGATGTGGATCAATTCGGCAACCGTATGAGTCATTTTGAATTGTATTTGAAAGCCATGCATCAATGTGGAGCAGATGGTAATCCCATAAAAAATTTCATTACAGAGTTCATAGCAACAGGAGATATTGAACTTTCATTTGCAAGAACCAATGTCTCTGAGGGTGTTCAATCGTTTATACGTTTTACATTTGATGTCATTAAATCTGGAAAATCTCACGTGCTCGCCTCAGTATTCACATTTGGACGAGAAGATTTGATTCCGGATATGTTTATGTCGATGGTGCGAGATCTTCATCAGCAATGGCCCGAAAAAATAAGTACATTCAGATATTATCTCGAAAGACATATAGAAGTGGATGGTGATCATCACAGTCATTTAGCCATGAAAATGGTAGAAAATTTATGTGGTGACAACAAGCAGTACTGGGATGATGCTGAAGAGTTTGTTCTTGAATCATTAAGACAAAGAAAAAATTTATGGGATGCAGCATTGCAGTCAGTTGAAGTATCTTCTAAATCGAAAGAATCCTTGGTCTAAATAATCTCATGTCAATTTTATCCATACAACATCTATCCAAATCATATAATGGCTATAAAGCAGTCAATGATTTGAGTTTTGAAGTAAAGCAGGGAGAAGTGTTTGGTCTGCTTGGTTTGAACGGTGCGGGAAAATCAACTACGATCAGATGTTTGCTTAGTTTGATAGAGCCTGACAGTGGCAGTATTAATTGGTTTGGAAAAGATCTAAACAACAATCGATCAGAAATTCTTCGTCAAATAGGATGTATTGTTGAGCGTCCGGATCATTACATGCACCTCAGTGCAAGATTGAATATTCAATTTTCGGCTGGCATGTACGGTGTGAAATTAAGTAAATCAAAAACGGAAGAGTTGCTGGAATTGGTAGGTTTGAAAGGTAAAGGGGATGCAAAAGTAAAAACATTCTCACAGGGTATGAAACAGCGATTGGCAATTGCCTGTACCATGGCTCATGATCCACAATTTATTTTACTGGATGAACCAACCAACGGTCTTGATCCGCAGGGAATGATTGACTTACGAGAGTTGATACAAAGATTAAAAATCGAAAAGAGGATTAGTTTCTTGGTTTCATCACATCTTTTGCATGAAATGGAATTGATAGCCGACAGTATGATGATCATGCATAAAGGAAAGTCAATCATATCCGGGCATGCGAATGAGTTACTGACCGATGATCAATTGAAGGTGACTATAGAAACCGGGGATGCAGTTTTATTGATGGGTGCCTTGAGAGACACAAAATGGTTTGAAAGTATGCAGTGTGTTGGAAAGCATCAGTTGATATTAAAATCATCCCGTAGTGAATTGCCCTATCTGCATCATACAATCACAGCTACATCAATACCTGTGTATCAGGTTCAAAGTAAAAGAAAGCTGGAGGATTTGTTTTTATCACTTACCCATGAATAGTATATGTTATTGTCAATGATTAAAATGGAGATGGTGAAATATGCGATGAAACCGCGCACTTATATCGGTTTTGTTGCTATTGCGGTGATAGTGATGTTTATTCAACTTGCATTGTATGTTGACGGAAAAACATATTGGGATTTCCTGACTCAAACACTTTCGCAAAACTTTGAGATCAATGGGATGGAGTTTAATGGGAATATGGTTGCTTTTATCATTCTGCAAACTTTGATTGTTCAAATGCCTTTACTGGTCGCATTGGTGGGAGGAGATATGGTTTCGGGTGAAGTTCAGTCCGGTACAATTAGGTCATTACTTACGAAACCAGTGTCGCGAACGAAGATATTGTGGAGTAAATTTCTTGCATCAGAGATATACACGCTTGCTATGATCATCTGGCTTGGTATATTGGCTTGGCCATTGTCCAGATTGCTGTTTGGTTCGGGAGATGTGGTTGTATTGAAAAGCGATGCATTGATTGTGGTAAGAAGTGCTGAAGCAGGATGGCGATTTGTGGCCGCATTCTTCATTGCTTTTTTGAGTTTATCTGTCATTAATGCATTTACATTCATGCTTTCGGTTTTTTCTGAAAACTCGATCACACCTATTGTTAGCTCCATGAGCGTAGTTATTTTCTTTACCATCATTGGCACATTTGACATTCCTTTTTTTGAAGCGATAAAGCCGTTTTTATTTACAACACATACAATTGTTTGGAGAAATTTATTTGAAAATCCGCCCGATTGGGAAACGATAAAAAATTCATCTATTTTTCTGTTGGCTCATATTGTGGTGTTTCTGGGCGTGGCGAATTATTATTTCAATAAAAAAGATTTTGTGCAATGATAAAATATCTGTGTTCGATACTTTGCTTTTTTTATTTTGGGAATCTGATTTATGCACAAACAGCCAACCAAGTGCTTATGCAATCGGTTAAAGTTTTTGGAGGGGTCAATGATTTTAAGAGTAAGGTAGAGATTGGATTCGACTTGCCCTCTATCAATATTCAAAAAATGGGAGGGAATGTATTTTACAGAAAACCGGACCAATATAAAGTGAAGTTGACAGGCGTCGCATTTTTGCCAAAACAAAATCCATTTGCATTGTTTCAATTGCTCAAAGACAGCGCAAAATATCTGTCAGTCATGGGATCTAATTCAAAGATGCAAGGCGTAAATTGTTATTCTTTACAAGTAATACCACAAAATGATGCGGATGTGGTGCTGGCAAAGCTTTGGATTGAAGTAGCAACGGGGGTGCTTATGAAGTCAGAAATTACAACCCGGTCATCTGGTACTGTTGTTTCTTTGTATCAGTATGGCAAACAAAAAAAATATGCATTACCTGACAAGATCGAATTTCAGGTGGATATGCGAACGTTCAAATTGCCTAAAATGATTGCGGTAGATTTGAATAATAAAAGAAAAGCAACAACACAAACGTCTGCAATTGGCAAGATTGCTTTTGTATTTTCTGACTATGTCATAAACCGCGGAGTTGCGGATGCAGATTTAAAATAATCAAGCTTTCTCAAAAACGATTGCTGCACCCTGACCTACTCCAACGCACATGGTTGCCAATCCATAGGTTGCGTTTCTTCTTTTCATTTCATGTAAGAGGGTAGTGGAAATACGAACGCCGCTGCATCCCAGTGGATGACCTAAGGCAATCGCGCCACCATTTACATTTACTTTTTCGAGATCGAGGCCAAGATCATGAATGCAGGCAATGCTTTGCGAAGCGAATGCCTCGTTGAGTTCTATGAGATCAAGGTCACTAACGGTGATGCCTGCACGCTTCAACGCTTTATGCGTAGCAGGAACAGGACCGATGCCCATTACTGCTGGCTCAACTCCGGCAACTGCCATACTTTTTATCGACGCGATAGGTTTAAGTCCGAATGCTTTTACCGCCGATTCGCCGGCCAGCAACATGGCAGCTGCGCCATCATTGATGCCACTGCTGTTACCTGCGGTAACCGAACCGTCGCGGATGAAGGCGGGTTTCAATTCGGCGAGTTTTTCGAGCGAAGTGCTGCGTGGATGTTCATCAATGGCAACCTCTACCATTTGTTTACCAACCATGACAGGAACAGGGATTAGTTCATTCATAAATTTTCCGGATTCATGCGCTCGTGCATATTTCTGTTGGCTGTACAAGGCAAATTCATCCTGGGCATTACGGCTAATGTTCCATTGCTTGGCCACATTTTCGGCAGTTTCGCCCATGGAGTAGGGGAAGTATAATTCAGCTAATTTTCTGTTTACAAAACGCCATCCCATCGTGGTGTCAAAAATCTGAGCATTACGATCATAAGCGCCGGATGCCTTTGGAATAACAAAAGGTGCGCGGCTCATACTTTCAACGCCGCATGCAATCATGATTTGGCCATCACCGCATGCAATGGCGCGAGACGCGTCCATAATGGCTTGTAAACCACTTGCGCACAAACGATTAACCGTATTGCCCGCGATTGTAGTAGGTAGTCCTGCAAGCAGGGCTGCCATTCGGGCAACGTTACGATTATCCTCACCGGTTTGATTGGCCGCACCGGCAATTACATCCTCAATCGAATTTACATTGACCAACGGATTACGTTGCAGCAATGCTTTTATCACATGAGCCAACAGATCATCCGGTCGAATAGATGCAAGCGAACCGCCATATTTACCAATGGGTGTACGAACAGTATCAATCACATAAACCTTTTGCATGAGATAGAAAGTTTAAATGCAAACAAAGATAACTTTTTCGGTGTCACAAAATCCAGGTTATGTATCTTTGCAACGCATTAAGATGCCCAGGTGGCGAAATTGGTAGACGCACTGTGTTCAGGTCGCAGCGTTCGCAAGGATGTGCTGGTTCGAATCCAGTCCTGGGCACAAAGGCCTCGACAAAAGTCGGGGTCTTTTTCGTTTGGATGTGTGCAAAGTTTACTTTGCTAAACGGACAAGCGAAAAAGATTTTGGCGCGACAGCGACACAGGCCTTTGGGTAAGCCCCTCGTAGGAGTAAAGGCCGGAGGTAATCCAGTCCTGGGCATTATAAGTCAGATCGATAATGAAAGCGAGAGCGATCTTAAAGTTCTGACTTTTTTCTTCGTTCTGTTTCTCGCTCTTATTAACTCATATTATTTATCGGACAAAAATCCCAATACTATCCTGGTAGATTATTCTTCCATTTTCATCACAAAGGCCTCGACTAATGACGGGGCAAACACACTCAATAATAAATATTTAAAAATATATTATTTAATTAAAAATTAATTAAAAAAATAATAAATAATAGATACATTATCAATAATAATCAATATTATATTAATTTAACATACTTTATGTTAATAAATCTATAATCACTCAGGCAATTTTACTTGGTAAATTAACGTTTAGCAATATGAAATCGCATTTCTTGCATCCGACAGACAATAGTAATTACACCACTTATGTAATAAAGATAAATTTGTTTTTTTATTAGAAAAATGATTTTTTCAATTAACTTTAACAATCTTAAATTGACGCCAATGCTTTATTTTCTCAAATTCTCAAAGGGAGGAGTCAAACAATTCGGATTGTTTGGTTTATTTCTGACTTTGCTTTGTTTTTCAAACTTCAGTGTTCAATCTCAGTTGATAAATGGGAATGCATTTCTTCGAGGAAATTTTGTTGAGATGGCTGTGGGGCCATGTGGAACTTTTTCATCGAATATTCCTGCACCTTCGGGCTATCATCCCAGAGGTCCTGTAGGAAATTTTTTCTCCGACAGTAATTTTTTAGGGTTTGTTGCTGATCCAGCACGAGACGGATGGAATGTTGGCAGTCCAAATTATGTAGGTGATTATTTTTTGCCAGGCTCTCCTGAGGAAGGATTTGGTATTTCGGTGAACGGCTACAACTACAACAATAATATGATCTGCAATGAAACAGGAATTCAAGGCAGTATCATTGAATACGGAAGTACCTCAAATCAAACTTATGCCACATGGCAAGGAAGCTTGGAAGGTTTATCGGTAAAAGCAAGAACTTTTGTGCCGGTGAATGGAGTTTATTTTATAACAGAAGTTAGTATAACCAACACTTCTGTTTCTCCTGCTTACGATGTGTATTACATGCGTAATGTTGATCCAGATCAAGGAGTTATGACTCCGGGAGGAAATGGTTACGAAACACTAAATTCTGTGGATTATCAAAATCCGGAACAATGCAACCGAGCTTTGGTTTCATCCACCTCTCTCATTGGCAACTACTATCTTGGTTTGGGATCCATTGATTCCAGAGCGAGGGTGACTTATGGTGGTTTCGCAAACAGAAGTGCATTTGATGTTTATAATGGTTATGGCTTGTATACAAGTGGATCACTGTCTGATGACATTGCCATTGCTATTTCATTCAAGTTGGGTACTATCGAACCAAATCAGACTGTAAAATTTGCATACGCATACATTCTAAACAGGGATCAGCTGTCAGCTGCCTTATCAGAAACAAACCTTAACTATACTGTTAATGGATTGGCTTATTCAAATAACACAAGTGTAAATACTTGTTCAGGGGTTGCATCAGACATTAGTATAAATAGCCCATCAGGTTATTCTAACTGGACTTGGACGCCTACCAACGGATTGAGCTTAACTTCACCCAATGGACAATCCGTTTCTGTGAATATTTCATCGCCTGTAACTTATACAGTCACTGGTTCCGGAGTTTGCGGAACAGTTACTTTAAATATTCCAGTTACGCCTGTAAGGGTAGATCCTCCTGGTGCTGCGGGTCCGATCAGTGGGGCAACTGTACTTTATCCGGGTCAATATGGGCTTGTGTACAACACTTCTCAAATTGCCAATGCAACCAATTACATATGGACAATACCACCCGGTTTTGTTTCAACATCATCCAATACACTCACCTCAACTGAAATCAGTTTAAATGGCCCAAATGCCGGAGGATGTGGCCAGATAAAAGTATACGGTAAAAATGCCTGTGGTAATGGACCGGAATCATCCATTACTGTTTGTGTGCCGGGTATTACTACAGGATCTCTTTCCACAGCTTATTCGGTGAATGCTTTGTGCTCTCCTTTGTCGTCCAGTTTATATTATTCTTCCAGCAACATCGTATTCCAACCAGATAACTATTTTACGGTTGAATTATCAAATGCAAATGGTGATTTTTCAATACCTTACTACATCGGATCATACTCAAGTTCCCAGACCAGCGGTTTGATTCCTATTTATATCCCTTCTGATATACAGGCGGGTTATGGATATCGTATGCGAATCATCAGCAGTAATCCTTACTACGTTAGTACAGACAATGGCATGGGTTTATACATGAGTGCAGCAATACCTGTTGCTCCAACAAGCATCACTCAAGAGCTGGTAAGCAATAATTGTGGCGGACGCATTTATCGATACACTGCAAATGGCCCGATTACTGATACCATTGGATACCGATGGACCATTCCAACATCCGTTGGAGGCGCTACCGGAGTTTTTGTTGATTCCGGAGATTTCAACAGCTCTCGTGTTATTCTTGTCAAATATACATCCAACCTTGCGGCAGGCACTACAGACAGTATTAAGGTGCGTGCATATTCAGGATGTGGTTATAGTGCAACAAGATCTGCCCGTCTTATTAATACCCTCATATCTGCTCCATCGGCACCATCTTCCATAACTATAACTCCCGTCACAACAAATGTATGTGGTGGGAAATTATATCGTTATTCCGGCCCATCATTGGTGGCGGCTTCCGGTTCTTCAGTTGCTGCAACCGGTTGGCAGTGGTCATTTTCCGGTACACTTGGGTCTAATGCCACCATAGACTCTGGGACGCTTTCTTCTCAAATCATCAGGGTTAAATTTACAAGTAATAATGCTGCCGCATCAGGTGATAGTGTTCGACTTGCATACACATCCTCTTGTGGAAATTCTGCACTACGTTCTGCAGCGTTGACAAATACATTGCTGACCGCACCTGCTGCTCCTGCGTCAATTACAATTACACAAATTACAAACGATTGCAACTCCAGGGTTTTCCGTTATGCTGCACCGGCTTTGTTGGCCGCTACATCAACAAGTGTTGCTGCTACCGGTTGGCAGTGGGTTTTCGTGGGGCCACTAAACAGCAGTACAACAGCTGTTATTGACTCCGGTACATTAACATCTCAGGTGGTTAGAATCAAGTATCTTACAAATAGTTCTGCTTATGCAGGGGATAGTGTACGTGTTGCTTACACTACATCTTCTTGTGGTATATCCGCTTACAGATCTTCAATCTTAAATAATACTTTCTTAGGCGCTCCTGCAGCTCCTGCAAGCATCACAACAACTCTAGTATCTGCAAGTTGCGGTAATGTCTTGTATAGATATGCCGCGCCTGCTTTAATAGCCGGAACCAGTTCTACAGGACCCGCTACAGGGTGGGCCTGGGCCTTTTTAGGAAATCTTGGGGCAAACGCAGTAATTGATTCAGGTACTAATTCTTCCCAGGTAATTCGCGTGAAGTTTACATCAAGCGCTGCTGCGGCTGCAGGAGATAGTGTTAGAGTATGTTACACCACTACCGGTTGTGGAAATAGTTTGTGGAGAACCACTAAACTTAGTAACACTACACTGGCAGCTCCCACTGCACCGGCATCTATTACAATTACAGCAGTTTCACTAACCGCTTGCGATAATAAAATTTACAGATATACAGCTCCGGCATTGACAGGAACAGCATCTGGCTGGCAATGGTCATTTGTCGGTAATCTTGGTTTAAATGCAACACTCGATTCGGGATCACTTACATCACAAATTGTTAGAATGAAATTTACCAGCAATGTCGCAGCAACAACCGACAGTGCAATGGTCATGTACACTTCATCCTGTGGTAATAGTCCGATAACAAAACTTAAACTTACCAATACGGCATTAACTGCCCCGGCAGCTCCGGCATCTGTAACATCCACAGCTATTGTTACCAATGTTTGTGGTGGAAGGGTGTATAGATATACAGCTCCGGTTTTACCTGCAGCTACTGCAACAGCTGTTGCAGCATCAGGATATATTTGGTCATTTACAGGACCGCTCCATGCGACCGGAAATTACGTCATTGACTCTGGTACTGTTAATTCCCGCATCATTCGTATCAAGTACAGCAGTAATGCCGCAGCATCTACAACAGATAGTGTAAGAGTATTATATACTTCAGGATGTGGAAATACTGCTAATAAATCACTCAAACTAACCCATACATTGATTGGCCCCCCATTAGCACCTGCATCTGTAACTTCAACAGCCATTGTTACCAATGTATGTGGCGGAAGGGTTTATCGCTACACTGCCCCTACATTGCCCGCGGCAACAACAACAGCTGTTGCTGCAACCGGATATGTATGGTCTTTTACCGGACCTTTACATTATAATGCCGCTACAGGCGCAGCTAATTTTGTCATTGATTCAGGAACAATTAATTCAAGAATCATTAGAATAAAATACCTGACAAATGTCGCTGCTTCAACAACAGACAGCGCCAGAGTTTGTTACACATCCAGTTGTGGCAATAGTCCCAACAAATCTTTGAAACTTACTATTGCAGTGTTAAATGCACCTGCGGCTCCTGCAACATTGACAATTACTCAGGTTGCCAATGTTTGTAGCGCCCGCGTATATCGCTACACCACTTCTGCTTTGGTGGCAGCTACAACAACAGCCGGAGCAGCCACAGGATGGCAATGGTCATTTGTTGGAACCCTTGGACTAAATGCTACAGTGGATTCAGGTACGCTTACTTCTCAAACTGTGCGAATGAAGTTTACCAATAATGGTGCAGCTACAACAGACAGCGCCAGAGTTGCTTACAACTCCGGTTGCGGTTTGGGAACAAGGAAGACGGCTAAACTTACGAATACAGCGTTGACTTGCCTGGCACGTACTATTCAAAATTCTTCAATTCAAAATCAAATAGACCAACCACTCGCAGCTGATGTGTTTCCTAACCCAAGTCTATCTGATTTTGAAGTTAGGGTGAAGGCGAATTCAATAGCACAAATGTCTTACCGCATTTTGGACTCGAGAGGTGCTGTAGTTGAAAGAGGTATGTTAGCCGCTAGAAATGCACATCGAATAGGATCAAACTGGAAACCCGGCGTTTATGTAATGGAAATTATTCAAGACGGAAAACGCATTACGAAGAAAATAATCAAACAGTAAAAACAAAAAAATCTTTTACAGAGTCTGCCTGAAAAGGCAGACTTTTTTTATTGCAATTTTATTTTAATAGAAAAAGAAGGAATTCTTTTTGGAACAGCAGTGATAAATGAATTCGTATTGATGTAATTTATTTGCGCTGAAGTTCTACGATTTTTTTTGCAGGCATTATGCGCAGAAATAAAAAATGGTATACTGCCTACACATGAGGCAATACCTGCAAAGAAAGTCCATGCACCCACATCAAAATTTTCGCTGAATATAGACTGATCTCCATTGCCATCTATTTCAGTAATGAGAAAACCAGTTGTTGCTACGGCTATGCCTGATCCGAGTAATATCCAACCAGTTTTTTTATTTTTTCCACAAATGTCTAGTGTTTTATGTTGTGAAAAACCTGAAAAAAATGAGCTTATCAAGACTGCAACAATGAGTACTTTTTTCATTTTTTATTTCAAAGGAAAAAAGAATTGGCGTTGTAAAAGATGATTTTAATTATTAAATAGATAGAGAGAGGTCAGCCATGTTTTTTATTCTGATTTAAAATCAAATGAACGCTAAGAGAGCAGATTTTATACTTTGAATCTATCTCTTAATAAGTTTTACCAGTCCTTTAAATCCTGATGTTGTTTCTACTCTCAAATAAAATGTTCCTGCGGATAATTTTTGCAGGAAACCTGGTTGAATGGTATTGATTCCTCTGTTCAGGATTTTTTCTTCTATATATAATAATTGACCTGAAGGGCTGAATAATCGGATGCTTCCTTTTTCAGATATCGGCATTTGTATCTTTATTTCGCTGTTAATATTTATTGGATTTTGATTCAAGGATACATTGAATGGTTTTTCGCAAATTGAACCTAATTCAAGGGTAGAGCTGTAAGTGTATGTTCCATCTGGTTTCATAACTTTTATACGAAAAAAACATTTTACATTGGTTGCGTCTTCATATCTGAAAGTATAAACGTTATTTATGCCAAAGGTTGGAGTTTGACTTCCGATATTGACAAACTGACTTCCATCGGAGCTCATTTCAATAATATATTCCCTTACATTAATTTCGTTTTGGGTATTCCAGGTGATATCATACCAGCAATTTTTATCGGCAGTACCATTGAAGGAGATGAATTTTACTGGAACTACGGTTGCGTTTGTGATAGTGCCAGTTTTATTGATAATCCAGTTATTTGGATCAATCACAATAGATGTTGGTGTATTGCTGTAACTAAATCTGAATATTTGATTATTGCCTAAAAGGTTTACGAGGAAAGTGGTATCTCCCGTTGAGGAAGTAGCTTTTATCTCGAGATAACCTCCAAAGAAGGGTGTTACAGAAGCAGCACTAACATTTTCGTTTACCAAAAATACAATACTGTCTGAGGTAGGTTTATACCATGTAATATTATGTGTAGGATATCCTTCTCCATAGTACCATTGATTGAAAAAATCCGAAAAACTTCTGCCACAGATATTTTCTGCAACGGTTTTGAGGTCTTCTCCTGTAGCGGTGCTATTCTTAAATTGCTGTTGATATTGCTTTAATGTTTTAAAGAAAAAAGTGTCGCTTTGCATTTCAAAACGAAGATTGTGGATGATCGCAGCACCTTTGTTGTAACTGAGTCTGCTGCTGAATATTCTGTTTTCATCGTATACTGATGCATCAGGTATATAAACACTTCCATTGGCAACCGACATTACACTAGAATGAATACTGTTCATATAAGTTGATGCATTCGTGGTGGTGAACAGCGCTGGAAGCTTTTCCATCATAAGATATTCGGAATAGGTTGCGAAACCTTCATTAACAAAAATATCATTCCATTTGGCACATGTAACATTGTCACCAAACCATTGATGTCCGAGCTCATGAGCAATAATTGAAGTTCCAAATGATGCCATCGTGCTCATCGTTTGATGTTCCATTCCTCCGCCAATATTCGCCTGAGCATGTCCGTATTTTTCATCCCAAAAAGGGTAAAGTCCAAATAGCTCACTCATCTTTTCCACAAATACGGGGGTTTTATCCAAATTGGTTTTTACCGAATTGATATATGTGCCTCCTGCGATGTAGTGTTGAATTAATATAGAATCGGGGGCAATTGCTTCAGGGTGTGCATAATTAAGATATTCTGAATAATTACCTACAGCAATACTCAGCATATAATAGTTCATCGGATGAATAGATTTCCAGCGGTACCGCACTTTGCCGGAAGGTAAAGCATCCACGCCTTGCAATAATCCGTTTGATCCAACTTTATTCACAGATGAGGTTGTTACCCAAATGTCTGCCGAGTCAAGTTTATCTGTTAATATTTGTTTGCAAGGAAACCATTCGCGGGCCTGATAACTTTCTGATAGGGTAGCGGTATAAGTTAATGGAGTTCCTCCCGGTCCGCCTCCTGTTGTGCCTGCAAATACTCCAGATGATCCGGCTGTTCCTTTATAGTAAATTAAGACAGATAGCGATTGACCGTTTGATAGAGCAGGAATAACAGGGATGAATACGTGGTCACTGCCTACGGAAAAAGATTTTTTCACGCCGTTTAAAAAAACTGAATCTACGGTCATGTTCGATTTTAACTCAGTAATAAAAGAATCTAAAGTGGCTGTTGCAATAATATTCGTTTGACAGGTACCTGAAATAATGCGACTGTTACTTTCGGAATTCAAATCAAGTTTGATATACTTGACATCGTAATTGTCCATGGATGGATACTGGTAATAATTGGCCCTCGCATAAGGATTATTCATGTGCGAGCGATTGCATTTTTCGAAGCAGTTGTTTTCTTGAGAAAAAGAAACTAATGTTGAGATTAGGACTAGTATGGTTAAATAAGATTTCAGCATCGTTTATTATTTGGTTGCGAAGATATTGAATTGTATTTTTTTTAAGAGTTAAAAAATCCGAGTATTGAGTTTTATTTAATATAAAATACACGATTTTCTTTCAGACATTACACAACATAAATGGGCTTTATTTGTTTGTATCTTTACGAAATATTTTATGCCAGCAGTCAATAAAAAGAATCCCAGTGCAATTCCGACAGACTATTTAGAGGTTATAGGAGCCCGAGAACATAATCTCAAAAACATTGATATTTCAATACCTAAAAACAAACTGGTAGTTTTTACAGGCGTTAGTGGCAGTGGTAAATCTTCCCTGGCATTCGATACCATTTTCAATGAAGGACAGCGTCGGTATATGGAGAGCTTTTCGGCTTATGCCCGACAGTTTATGGGTGATATGGAAAGGCCGGATGTTGATAAGATTACGGGCTTGTCGCCAGTGATTTCTATAGAACAAAAGACTACCAATAAAAACCCAAGAAGTACAGTTGGTACGATAACCGAGATCTATGATTTTTTACGTTTGCTGTATGCGCGGGTTGGTGATGCATATAGTTTTCATACAGGAAAAAAGATGGTAAAGTTCAGTGAAGAAGAAATCGTTGCATCCATTTTTGAAAAATATCGTGATCAAAAAATTAGTTTATTGGCGCCTTTGATTCGTGGTAGAAAAGGACATTATCGTGAACTCTTTGAAGATATCCGTAAAAAAGGATTTCTCAAAGTAAGAGTTGATGGCGAATTAAAAGATCTGGTTCCCCGCATGCAGGTAGATCGTTATAAAATTCATGACATTGAAGTAGTGATAGACAGAATGCCTGCAACTGATGATATGAAAGTGCGATTAAGTCAGAGTGTACAAAAGGGATTGCAGATGGGCAAGGATTTGCTTTTTTTGTTGATCAACGATACCAATAAAGTTGTTCAATACAGCAGACAGTTGATGTGTGTGGATACGGGATTGAGTTACGAAGAACCTTCGCCCAATTCATTTTCATTTAACTCGCCTTATGGGGCATGTCCTGTATGCAAAGGATTGGGTTCAGTTTATCAGATTAATATGGAGGCGGTGATTCCCGATGATTCATTGTCTGTAAATGAAGGGGGTATTGCACCATTGGGCGAACAGCGAGAGGCATATTCTTATAAGCTCGTGCAGCAGATGGCGCGCAGGTATAAAATCAATTTGGATACGCCGATAAATAAATTATCAGCAACAGCAATGAATTTATTGCTGTACGGAAAAGAGGAGGTGAGTGATATTGAGGTGCAGGATGTTGATTTGGACGAAACACATGCCGGAGCGAGGGTGTATGGAAATGAATACGAAGGTGCCATCACCATGGTAAAGCGCTGGTTTACCTCAAATATGACAACAGAAGCCATTCGTGAGTGGGCGGAGAAATTTATGAGCTTAAAAACATGTTTGGGTTGTGAGGGCTCTCGTTTGAGGATTGAAAGCAGATGGTTCAAGATTGATGATAAAAATATTGCTGAACTCGCAGATATGGACCTTGATGTTTTAGCCGCTTGGTTTAATGGTATAGAAAAGCGGTTGGATAAAAAACAGAATGCTATTGCCAAAGATATTCTCAAAGAAATTCGGGAGCGTTTGCAATTTATGCTGAATGTAGGTTTGAATTATCTCACTTTACAACGTGCATCTAAAACCCTAAGTGGCGGTGAATATCAGCGCATTCGTTTGGCCACACAAATTGGCTCTCAATTGCAGGGTATTACATACATACTGGATGAGCCAAGTATCGGCTTACATCAGCGCGATAATCAACGACTCATTGATGCGCTTTGTCATTTAAGAGATATTGGAAATACGGTGCTCGTAGTGGAACATGATAAAGACATCATGATGGCAGCGGATTATTTGGTTGACATCGGTCCCAAAGCAGGCACGCATGGCGGACGAATTGTTTTGCAGGGTACACCTAAAGAAGTTTTAAAGAGTCAGTCCGAGACGGCTTTGTATTTGAATGGTAAGAAAAAAATTTCCATGCCTAAGGAACGCAGAAAAGGAAATGGAAAATGGATAGAATTAAAAGGCTGTACGGGAAATAATTTGCAGTCCTTGGACGTGAAGTTTCCATTAGGTCAACTCATCTTGGTGACGGGCGTTAGCGGCAGCGGAAAATCAACATTGATCAACGAAACGCTGTATCCGATATTAAGTCAGCATTGTTACGGATCCAAACAAAATCCATTGCCCTATAAATCAGTGAAGGGACTGGAACATATTGACAAAGTCATTGAAATCGATCAAAGTCCGATAGGCCGAACGCCCCGGAGTAATCCGGCTACGTATTGCGGCTTTTTTACCGACATACGTACTCTATTTGCTTCAGTGCCCGAAGCGAAAATACGGGGTTATAATGCCGGTCGTTTTTCATTTAATGTAAAAAGCGGGCGATGTGAAGTGTGTGAAGGGGGCGGTATGCGGGTGATTGAAATGAATTTTCTGCCGGATGTGTATGTGCATTGTGAAAAATGCAATGGAAGAAGGTATAATCGTGAAACGCTGGAGATACGCTATAAAGGAAAGTCCATCAGTGATGTATTGAACATGACGGTAGATGAGGCGGTCGATTTTTTTCAGGCGGTGCCATTTATTTACCGAAAAATAAAAGTGTTGCAGGAGGTGGGCTTAGGTTACATCACACTGGGACAAAGTGCGGTGACGCTGAGCGGGGGCGAGGCGCAGCGGGTGAAGCTGGCTACGGAGCTGGGAAAAAGAGATACGGGCAATACCATTTATATTCTTGATGAGCCGAGTACGGGCTTGCATTTTCAGGACATACAGCATCTGCTCGATGTGTTGAATAAACTGGTAGACAGAGGGAATACGGTATTGGTGATTGAGCATAATCTGGATATCATTAAAGTGGCTGATCACATCATTGATATTGGTCCGGAGGGAGGAAAAGGAGGAGGCAAGTTATTGTTTGCAGGAACCCCGGAGGAGATGGTGCATTGCAAGGAGAGCATAACGGCGAAGTTTGTGAAGGAGGAGGTTTTGAATTGAGAAGGTCCTGACGATTTTCCTTTGGCTAATGTCAGGATGCCGACATTCAATGTTGAATCGTCGGCATTTGAAAGGTGTGATGAGGTTTGAGTGCCTGAAAGGAAAAGTAAGTGAAACGATTTCAACTATTTGAAATAATGGTTCGCAAGGTTTCAGGGTTGATTCATAGAAGTAATAGGAACTGAAACCAATGATTCGATTTGGATCTTTATGACTTTTGCATTTTGACTTTATCTAGAGCTTATTAGATTAGCTTCAATGCTTCACCCGGAGTCATGATGGGTAGGCGACTTTTTTTATAATCTTTAGTATTTCTGGTTACGATGCAGCGCATGTTATTTTTTGATATGGCAGTTGTATTTTGAATGGCATCTTCAAAGTCGTTAAATCCGGAGTGGAGTGATTTATCAATGATTTCTTTAGTGGTATCTAATATCTCAGTCCATTCATGAAGACTGATAAGTATTTTCAGGCATTGAGTATGGGTGTGTTGCTGTCTTAGTATGTAATAGATATTATTGTAAGATACAGCGCTGACATATAGTTTGACTTTCTTTTTCAGTGATGCATGAAAAAGACGTGCGGCATCATCGGCAAATGGTTTTCTATCGCAAAGAAAATCGATCAGTATGTTGGTGTCCAGAAAAAAGTTAGTCATTTGTTTTTCTTGTGTTTATCCGCGAGTATTTTGGAAATTTCTTTTTTGTAATTGAAGTCATTGGGTAATTGAATGACACCTTTCCATTTAAGAATGGAAGCTGGAATATGAAAATCTTCTTCTGATTCATCAACAAGGGCTTTGAGGTAATTTTCGATAAGGTGAGATAAGCTTTTGCCTTTTGATTTGGCGTATTTTTTAGCCGAATGAATCACTGCGTCATCCAGCGTTAGGGTTAATTTAGTAGTCATAATACACGTGTTATTATTATGTAAAGATACGTGTAAATTTTCAGGAGCGAAACCCATATTTCTATAAATTTAGACTGCAAGTAAAATAATATGGATAAAAAATGGAAGAGAAAAAAATCGGTTTGTATGTTTTTTTTCTCTTTTAAAACGGTGTAAAAAACGTTTTAAGATTTTGACATAGCCACATCTAGGTTACCATAAAACCAACCCACTTATTTATGTATTAAATGAAATTAACTTATCTTGCTTAAAATGTAAGCTTCATGAACCGCTTTTACAGAATTGTTTTAGTTATTCCTTTATTCGTTTTGTTTTCAACTATAACATTTGCGCAGAGTGTGGGAATAGGAACCAATACGCCAGATTCATCGGCCAAGCTGGAGATCAGTTCCACCAACAGCGGATTGTTATTGCCCCGAATGACGATGGCACAAAGAAACGCTATACGAAATCCCAAAGCGGGGCTGGTGGTTTGGTGCAATGATTGTGGTTCGGGCGGGGAAATGTCGGTGTATAATGGGGTGGAGTGGAAAATTTATGGGGGCAGTTTACAATCAGTTGGTAATCCTCCTGCTACGCCAACTAATCTTGGGGCACAAGTTATGCCATCATGCGTTAAATTATTTTGGACAGACGCAGCAACTAATGAATTGGGTTACAAAATTGAGCGAAAAAGAATAGGAGGTAATTATTCATTGATTGCTACTGTTTATGGAGAAAATATAGAGTCATACAATGATACATCAATTAATTCCTATTATTCTTACGAATATCGCATTTATGCTTTTAATGGGGTATCAAGTTCATCGCAATATTCAAATGCTATAACCCTTACCACAATTGATGTGCGTACATTGTCAATTAGTCAAATATCATGTACACAGGCAAAATCAGGGGCATCTATTAATTTTAGATTTTCAAGTGGGATAGATTTTTTTGTTGAGGAAGCAGGTATTTGCTGGGGTACTTCAATTAATCCAACATATAATCTTCAAACTAGTGCATCATCATTATATTATCTTCCTTACGGAAATTCAGATCTATATAATCTTAGCCATGTTATGACAAATCTAAATCCAGGAACAACTTATCATGTTAGGGCATATGCCAAAACAGGTAACAACATTGCTTATGGTCAAGACATAATTTTTTCAACAACGTCAGATTACTGCAATTTAGTAGGTAATTACACTAATACCAATCATGATTTTGGGAGTCCTTATGGACCTTACACTTCTCGCATAACCAACTTTATACAAACGTCGCCAACAACTGCAGATATTGACATTGAGAAATTATTCGATAGTACATGGGGACCAATAAAATTTACATTAGATTGGACAGATTCATTAAATAAAACAGTTTCTTTACAACGTCAGTTTGATATAGCGCCTGCTACGACAGTGACATCATATCCTGATTATGAGACTTGGAAAGTCATGGTTGATGCGTCGTCTACACTTGGTCCAGGTACATTCTCATTTGAAAATCAGACCTTAACATTATATATGAGAGTCGGAATAAGAAATCCTGCTCCGCCTTATGTAGCTGGCTTTTTTACTCAGCAATTAATAGTTAACATGGCAAGGTGATAAGTGGATTAGTATAATGAAGGATATACAAGTTCATTTATTTGGTTGGAAAGTTATTTTTCTTTGCATTCTTTTTCTCTCTGCGCGAAATGGGGGAAATGTTTCGCAGGTTCAACAAGTTGATTTTATTGGCTTTGTCGATTTGTACCTTTTGTCTTTGTATGAAATAGGCAAAAATACATCAATCACTAAAATTAATATTGCCAATTAATCCTGGCCATACACCATCTCCACATGTGGTATGCCATCTTCCAGATAGGATTTTCCGGTAGATTGAAATCCTAATGATTCATAGAAACGAAGCAGATATTCCTGGGCGCTGATTCGGATATGTTTGGTGTTGAACTGATGCAATGTTTCTTCGATAGCCATTTTCATCAACTGAGTACCGTATCCTTTTTGTCTGTATTCCGGAGCTGTGATTACCCTTCCGATACTGGGTTCTTCATAAGATACACCCGGAGCAAGTATTCGGGCATAGGCGACCAAGGTTTCATTTTCAAAACCACAAAGATGCCAGGCCTCCAAATCTTTTTGATCGGTATCATCATACACGCAGTTTTGTTCTACAACAAAAACACGATTGCGTAAGGATATAATATTGTAAACTTCATATGCCGATAATTCATTGAAGTGTTTGTAGGTCCAGTGCATAAGAAAAATTGCTTGTTCAAAGTTCAATGTTCAAAGATGCTGAAAAAAAATCAAATTATTTTGTTTTGCATTAAACCCAATAAATCAGGAATAATTCCAACTAATCAATTGAACCTTGAACCTTGAACCTTGAACCTTGAACCTTGAACCTTGAACCTTGAAC
>CAZXSR010000014.1:0-50278 GCA_964643315.1 uncultured Ferruginibacter sp. | reverse complement strand
GTTGAACTCCCCCAGGACCGGAAGGTAGCAAGGGTAGATGGTTGAGCGGTGCGATATAAGTAACTTGCCTTTTTTATTGCAGTATGTCCTTACTTAGTAGATTTCTGGAATTCACAAACAAAGAAAATTTGTTATTGCAAAACAGGCAATACCTGCTTGCTTTCAGTGGAGGAGTAGATTCGGTGGTGATGGCTGAGTTACTTCATCAATCAGGATTTCGATTCAGCATTGCGCACGTTAATTTTTCATTACGAGGGAATGAAAGTGATGAAGATCAGTTATTTGCAGAGGAAACAGCTAAACGTCATAAAGTTCCTTTCCATACGATCAGGTTTGAAACAAGTAGAATGGCATCAGATCAAAAAAAAGGAATTCAGGAAACGGCCCGCGAACTCCGCTACAATTGGTTTAATGAAGTTGCGAAAAATAATAATTTTCATGCTATTATCACTGCTCACCATATTGATGATAATATAGAAACGGTTTGGATGAATTTGATCAGAGGAACAGGTCTTCAGGGACTTACGGGCATGAGCACAAAACAAGGTGGCGTCTATTCAAATATCATCAGGCCTTTGCTTTTTACCTCAAAAAAAGAAATCATTGCATTTGCTCAACAAAATCAATTGAAATGGCGTGAAGACTCATCCAATGCAAATTCAGATTATACCCGCAATCTTATTCGGAATGAGGTGCTACCCATTATTCATCATTCCTTTCCCGATGCTTCGATAAACATGGCCCATAATATTGAGCGATTCGGTGATATTAATAACCTATTTCATTACCTAACAAATAAATTCCTCGCCAAATATCTATTGGTAAAAGGAGAAGAGTTGCATATACCGGTTTTAAAAATAATTAAAACGCCTGGCTACGCAAGTTTAATGCACCATATTTTAATCAAATATTCATTTAGTGCACATCAAATACAGGAAGCGATTACGCTTTTACATGCTGAGACAGGTAAATTCATACAAAATACAACTTATCGCATCATAAGAAACAGAGCATGGCTGATTGTATCGCCTGTAACAAAATCAGATACTATGGTTTTGGTAATAGAATCCACCGACACTATTGTTAAAACTGATTCATTTGAAATTTCGATTGAGTGGGTAGATAAAAACATACCTATTTCCAAAATGCCCCAAATAGCCACAATCAATGCCAGTGAATTACAATTTCCATTGCTGGTTCGCAAATGGAAAAAGGGTGATTATTTTTACCCTTTTGGGATGAATAAAAAAAAGAAGCTCAGTGATTTTTTTATCAACCAAAAATTATCATTAATCGACAAGGAAAAGATCTGGGTGCTTGAATCGGCCGGAAGAATTGTTTGGGTAATTGGATTGCGTATTGACAATAGATTCCGGGTGAACGATTCAACTCAAAAAGTAGCGAGGTTAACCTTTACCAAAAATTGAGGGATTTTTTAGTTCAGTCAAAATAGCTTTGAATAAATCTGGTCTATTTGCATATACCAGTAAAATAGTTACCGCCAGCCCATAGATTGCTCCCCAAAAATGCGCATCATGATTAATATTGTCTTTGCCCCGTTTTCCCATATAAACGCAATAAACAAGAAACAAAATGGCATAAACTGCTGCTGAAATTTTTAATGCGCCATATAAATAGATGCTTTGCCAGGGGCTGAATAATATAGTCGCAAAGACTACCGCTGATACGGCGCCGGAAGCCCCCAATGACCTGTAGCCATAACTGTCTTTGTATTTTTGATATGTGGGGATATCGGATAGTATGATGGCAGTTAAATAAATTGATGCGTATGCAACAGTCCCTCCCAAACCATAATAAGTCAATAATGCTTCAAGATTGGACCCGAAAAAATAGAGGGTAAACATGTTGAAGAACAAGTGTACATAATCTGCATGTAAAAAACCGGAAGTGATGAAACGATAATATTGCTGTTTTCGTTTTACCTGATATGGCCACAAGATAGCCCCATCCATTGTTTTTTTTGATGAGAATCCGGCAAATGAAAAAAGTACATTCGCCAGTATCAGCATAATTGTAAAGGACAATGGGGGTTGCATAGATATTTTTCTACAAAGGTATGGATGTATTTCTTTTGTTATGAGCGTTCATTTTGCTGTAATTATTTTAGATGCAAAGCATTTTAACCCCTAATATTGATAATTATTCACAATCACCTTGCTATTCGTAACTTTGCAAAAAAATAGGTTATGTTGGATAGTATAGAATCAGCCATTGAAGATATTCGCAACGGTAAAATGGTCATTGTTGTGGATGATGAAGACCGAGAGAATGAGGGAGACTTTATTACAGCAGCTGAGAATGTGACACCGGAAGTCATTAATTTCATGAGCAAGCATGGCAGGGGACTGATTTGTGTATCACTCACCGAGCAACGTTGTGCTGAGCTGGAATTGACTCCTATGGTTGATCAAAATACCTCTCTCCACGAAACTGCATTCATGGTTAGCATTGATTTGCTGGGGCATGGTTGCACCACGGGTATTTCTGCACAAGACAGGGCAAAAACGATTCAAGCTCTTGTAGATCCTGAAACAAAACCTGCCGATTTGGGAAGGCCAGGTCACATATTTCCACTAAGGGCAAAAAATGGGGGAGTACTGCGCAGAGCAGGTCATACAGAGGCTACGATTGATTTAGCCAAACTAGCAGGCAAACAACCATGCGGAGTATTGGTTGAAATCATGCGTGAAGATGGTGCAATGGCTCGCTTACCTGAACTGAAAGAAATTGCCAAACAATTTGATGTAAAAATCATTTCTATCAAAGATCTTATTGAATACAGAATAGCGAAAGAGACACTTATTAAAGAAGAGGTACGTGTACTCATGCCAACAGCATACGGAGATTTTGAACTCATCGCATTTACGCAAATCAACACAGGTGAAACTCATCTTGCATTAAAAAAAGGGAACTGGTCTCCCGATGAAGCTGTACCTGTAAGGGTTCATAGCAGTTGTGTAACCGGCGATATACTGGGTTCTTTAAGATGCGACTGTGGTGAGCAATTGCATGCAGCAATGCAATATGTGGAACAAGCCGGTAAAGGTCTCGTGTTATATATGAATCAGGAAGGGAGAGGTATTGGTCTTATCAATAAACTAAAAGCATATCAATTACAGGAGCAAGGTATGGATACCGTAGAAGCTAATTTGCATCTTGGATTTAAAATGGATGAGAGAGATTACGGAATTGGCGCACAAATTTTAAGACAACTTGGGGTTTCAAAAATGAAACTACTTACTAATAATCCTAAAAAAAGAGCGGGGATACTTGGTTATGGACTCGAAGTGGTAGAAACGATACCCATTGAAATCATCCCCAACGTTCATAATAAAAAATACCTCTTTACTAAAAGAGATAAACTGGGCCATGAAATATTGAATGGCTTATGATCAAAAGAAGTTTCGTTATTGTTTGCTCCTGAAAATATCAAGTATATTATCCACGTCTTTTCTGTAAGAAAGTTGTAAGCCTGATTGTTTTCTTTGATTTAAAGCAAGGTCCATACTCGTTCTGTTGAATCCAACTACCCTCATTGTTCCATCTCGGTTAATGATCCACTCAATGGTTATATCAGGTGTAAGTAATCCTCGTTTTTCAAGCTGTTGAGCATACAGAGGGTTATTGTAATCCAAATTACCTCCAAGAAGAACTATCAATCGATTGCTCAATGATATTTTTAAACCGGCTCTTATGTTTGCTTGTAATTGGGTCAAACTTCTTTGTAAATCAAGCGTAGGATTGATATCTATGTAGGTGGTAAGTATTCCGCGCGTTGCTTTTTCAAGCTCCCTGTTTAGCATATTGGTAAGCAGAGAGCTGACAGCTCCTCCAATGGTATTGCTGATTAAGATGTTGGCGTTGCCTTGTGATATGAAATTGGCATTGGCGGTTAAAAAGGTATTGAATAGCAGTAAGCTCGCAACCTGCTTGTTCATTTCATTATCATCATTTTTAAAATCAGCGAGTCTCTTTACCACTACTTCATCTCTTCTCAAACTGCTGCCTTCAGGCAATTCAAAATCAAATTTTACGGTTGGATTCTTAAGTATGCCGGTTAAGCGGGATAAAATTTTGATATCCTGTTTATTTTGGAATCCACCGGCTGAAGTAATGCTTGATACATCAACATTTTTGGCAAGATACTCGGCAAAAACATCGATATTGGCATTATAGGGGTCCCCATTCCAGTTGATAGATCCTTTGTTTAGGGTAAATGGCTTTTTAAGAAATGTCTGAAAATTAAAGGTATACTCTCCTTTGGTTAATTCATAATTACCCTGAATAGAAAGGGGCAGTGTAGTTCCAAGGCTAATATTTAGATTCCCAGACCCTTCACCTTTTATGACATCACCGGTCACTTCATCCAGGATTACATCTACCTTACATGAGGGATTGGCACGTGCGATAATGTTAACAACGATGTTGTTTTTTGAGAGAGATTTTGTACCTGGCTGAATTTGCTTTAGATTCATAAATTCTATGTAATCTACTTTATTACTCTCTTTTGATTCTCCTCCTGCAATGTAAATGTGACTTGTATCTAAAAGACTTGGCTCTGCCTCTATGTTAATCTGTAAGTTGCTTAATGGTCCGTTAATGGATACAGAGGCTTTACCGCTTGCCCTGCCATAAAAGTGATCATTATCACGATTGTTTGTGTTTAAAAAAACAATTTTTGAGGATGATACTTTTAAGTTGTTGAAAGAAATATTATTGAATTTATTATGTAGTACATCACCGCTCAGTGTTCCCGTATTGGATAATGAATCATGTATGCTTATATAGCCGAATTTTATTTTATCCTTGTCCAACTGTATCTGTTGATTTTCAAGAAAATATCTGCATTTAGTAAAACCAACTTTTAATGCGGCTTGTTTTACAAGAACAGACCCGGAAATATCAGGAGATGATAAGTCGCCATCTATGTCGAAACTGGTCGAAGCCTTACCATTAATATCGTCAAATATATCAGAGAGAATCGGTGTTAATATGGATAAGTCAATTGATTTTGCTTCAAAAGTGGAGTGTATTGTTCTGTTGGATGAATTAGAAAGATTGACTATGCCATTTGTTTTTAGAAGTGAAGCCGTATCATCACTGATTGCTAGATAGCTTAATAGCCCTGTTGATCGATCATAATCAGATTTGATGTTTATATTGCCAATTTTTTGGTCATTTATTTTGAATGCAGATGCTTTAATATTAGTTTCTGCTTTCATCTCTCCAAATGGATCCGTAATGATTGCTTTACCTGAAATAAATCCATCCAGCAAAGGATTTTTGATAGCAATGGATGCGAAGTCATTAATTTTTATATTTTCAAAAAGGGCAATAATCCTTTGCTTGTCGTTTTCATCATCCAATTCGGTAGTTATTTTTAATGACTGACTATCCTGATAAAAGCGGATGTCATTTGCAAAAACCTGATTATTACGTACCGATAATTCGCCATCAGTTTCCAGAGCCCATTTTTTGTCATTCAGATAGAAGCTGGATGGGTAAAAATGTAACTTGAAGCCATTGTTAAACTTCTGAAAACTGGCATTTAATTCTGCCTGATGAATGGTGTTGTCTAATCCTGTTTTTAGTTGTATAATAGAGGAGTCATTGGCAGATAAAACATGTAGTTGAACACTGGGTATTTCTATACTGTCAGTAATACTTATCTGATCTATTTGAATATTGGATGAGAGCGCAACGCTGTCTCCCTTTTCTTCTATTCGGATGTTGTTGAATTTTTTTTCATCATAAGTAATCCAGGGAACTTTGCCTGAAACATGTAAAGTCTTTTTTTGATTATTTAAAAAACCACTGATTCGGAAGTTCCCACTTTCGGTAATTTTAGGATTGATGAGTGAAAGTATGGGACTTTCCTGATGGGTATTTATATAAAAAGTAAAATCAGCAGTATTGTTATTTTCTAAGGGTTTTTCAAAGCTTCCCGGATAATAAAAATGCAATGTAGATAGCAACAGGTCTTTGAAATTAGACAAAACATACCGACCCTCTAACCCGGCATCCAATTGATCTGATGTTAACGTTAATTTTTTATTTCCTGATTGGCTAATGAAAGAATTAAGTGTCAGTTTTTTAAATTCAATTGTATCCTTGTTATTGGATTCAATCGAAGCGTTTCTCATTTCTATTTCACCTGTAAATTCATCGGGGATCAATCCTTCTGTGTTTATGTTTATATTTCCTTTGATGTTAACTGAATTCGGGGTAATCCCAAGCGCTTTCAAATCTGCATGCTCAACCATGGCATTAAAGTTGAGTTTCATTGGGCCATTTACTTGAATGCTGCCAATCCAATTGGAAAATTTTAAATTGGGATCTCTTGACTCCATTTGACCCTCAAACTTCTCATTGCTATAAATGCCCGATGCTGAAATGTTTCGATATTCGTATCCATCCCATGGTAATTTATTGACTGATACGTTTAGAGAAATTCCTTTATTAAAATTTCCTGATAGGGTGGATTTTCCGGATATCCTCCCCAGCTTTTTATTTTCAATGATAATCCCTGCATAGAATCCATCTGTTTGTAATTCACCTTTGAATGCATCAGGGTTGATGGTAAATTTTCCATTAAGATTTCCTAAATCAGTATTAAGTGAACCATTGATAAGGTTTGTTTTTAAGTTGCTTTCAAAAGTACCTTTGTATGAAAGATTCCCGAACTTTTTTAGAGTAGAAAATGTTTGTTTTGATATGTAAGGATAAAAATTGACGATTTCCGAAGCATTCGTTTTTGCCTCGGAACTTGCAAATTGGAGTTTTATTTTGTCAATATTGGTTGAAGAGGTGATTGCAAAGGATCCTTTATATCCGGATTGTCCGGATTGTAAGCTAATGTTTTCTCCACGCAGGTCCTCTACGATGCCATCCACATCTCCGTTTACATTGACTTCTCTATTAAAACGACGAATGGCCGGAGCAAAAAAAGCGATATCATCGGTATGTACCCTGCAATTATTTAGTTTTCCGGACATCCTGACTTTGTTGACATAGTCAGACATGTCTTTTTGGAATGATTCATAGTGCATCGCATAATAATCGCCGATCTTACTTTTATTTGTTTCAATGAATAAATCTTTGAATTCCATTTTCCGGGAGGAGACAATTGCAATGGATTTCAATTGTTTTATTTCAAACCCACATCGCTCTCTCGTGGATAGTTTTAATTCACATTGAAGACTGTCTCCGCAATATAGCAGATTGCTCATTGTAGTGTTGAGTTGATCAAAACCAAAATGCAGTGGGTCAAACTCACCTTGGTATGCTTTCCTTATTGTTTTTTTGTCGTATTGAAAATCTCCGTCTGAGCAAACAAATTTTGATAACGCTATATACCATGGGGATGTTCCCTGATATTCAATGACTTCTTTTTGTGGAGATTTTTTTTGTCTTAGCGGATTACCATCATATTCGTAGTAGGAGAGAGAGGGCTTTTGAACTGATAAATCTGTTAATGAAACCCTTTGCTTGCTTAAATCAAACGTTTGAAATATAGCTTTTATTTTTCCGGAGGTAAAAGTCAAGTTCTCTCCGAGCCAGCCATCTGTTTGTTGAAAACGAATTCTGCTAAGTTCTACATTTCTTGGTCGGATGATAAAATTGCTTTTTGTTTCACTCTTTGATTTTTTGCCAGAACCAAAATAGTCGACAATAAAATCATAATTCCACTTGTCATTTGTTCTTCTGGTCTTGACAATGATATTGTCTGCATTAACATTACGAAGTATTAAGCTGTCTTTTAAAAAAAACAAGTTGTTGAAATCCGCCTCTATTTTTCCTATTGAAGCAATCGTGTCACCTCCAAAACTTTTTTGTTCGTAAATGATGAGGTTATTCAATTTTACACTGTGAAAAAAAGAAATATCAACTCGGTCTATCCCAACTCTTGTACCTAATTCTTTGGAAAGATTTTTTGCCAGTTTTTGAGCAATGTAAGTTTGAACTGCAGACACTTGCAGAATACCAAATAGGGCAACTACTAAGAGTATTAGAATGCCCAAAACAATACCTGATATTTTTAAAAACTTTTTCAGCTAAAAAATTTATGTAAAATTACTTTTAATTAAGGAAAAAACAATTAAAATAAATGTGAAATTAAATATATAAAATACTGTTTAGCAACTATTATTAATCATACTTCTTTGTTCAGTTTTGCATTAAATTGATATTTGTCTTTACTTTAGCAAAAAAATTTGGATATGCGATTACTTATTCTAGTCTCATTTTTGTTTTGTATTGAAAATGCCAGTTCCCAAAAAATAGAAAGTCCTGAAGAGTTCCTTGGATATCAATTAGGTGAAAAATTTACGACTCATGCAAAAGTGGTCAGTTATTTTGAAAAAACGGCATTGGCTGCAAAAGATAGAGTTAAGCTTGAATATTATGGACAAACCTATGAAGGAAGAGATCTGTTGCTGGCGTTCGTTTCATCGAGGGAAAATATGCTTCGTTTGGAAGAAATCAGACTAAATAATTTACGTATGGCCGGTGTTTTACAGGATAAAAAACCTGATTTGAATTTGCCTGCAGTTGTCTGGCTCAGTTATAACGTGCATGGTAATGAAGCCAGTTCCACAGAAGTTGCAATAAAATTACTGTTCGAATCTTTGTCGGGCACTAATCGATCGCTTAATGACTGGTTGAAGAATGTTGTTGTTGTAATTGATCCATGTCTGAATCCTGATGGTAGAGACCGTTATGTAAACTGGTTAAATCAAACTATGGGAAAATCACCGAATCCAAATCCACTTGCACGCGAACACAGCGAACCATGGCCAGGTGGAAGAACCAATCATTACAATTTTGACATGAATCGCGATTGGGCATGGCAAACACAAATTGAAAGTCAACAACGCATGGAAAAATACAACGAGTGGATGCCGCAAATCCATTGTGACTTTCATGAGCAGTATCCTGAAAACCCATACTACTTTGCACCTGCAGCAGAGCCCATGCATGAGGTAATCACTCCATGGCAAAGATCTTTTCAAACAACCATTGGAAAAAACCATGCAGATTATTTTGATGCAAATGGGTGGTTGTATTTTACCAAAGAAGTTTTTGATTTGTTTTATCCTTCTTATGGGGATACTTATCCCATGTACAATGGTTCCATTGGTATGACTTACGAACAGGCGGGTCATTCAAGAGGAGGCGTAGCTATTCAGGTGCAGGATGATACATTAACACTGTCAGATAGAATCGCTCATCATTACACAACAAGTATCAGCACAATTGAAATTGCTTTTAAACACCAAAAAGAAATTCAGGAGCAATACCAAAACTACTTTCAATCTAATATTAAAAACGGAAATGGAGAATATGCATCGTTCATTGTGTCATCAACTGACAATACAGAAAAAGTGAACCAACTTTTAAAGTTGCTCGACAAAAATAGAATTGTTTATCAATGGGCTAAATCAAATAAATCACTTAAAGGATATAATTACAGTAGTCAAAAAACGGAATCATTCAATCTGAACGCCGGTGATTTAGTCATCAGTACATGCCAACCGAAAGGTGCATTGGTAAAGGTACTTTTTGAACCGAATTCAAAATTAACTGATTCAGTAACCTATGACATTACTGCATGGGCATTGCCTTATGTGTATGGATTGAATGCTCATGCCGTTCACGAAAAAATCACAACGGATATTAGTTCAATTAAACCATCGGCTTCGATTACATTACCTTCCAAACAGGCATACGGATACCTCATTCCTTACCATTCTTTTTCAGGATCTGTTTTATTGGCTGACCTATTGAATAAGGGAATCAAAGTCCGCTTTTCAGAAAAGGATATGAAAATCAAAGGGCAATTTTTTAAGAAGGGAACCTTCATCATTTTACAAAACGAAAACAAAGGCAAAATTGACTTGCTGTTTGAGGCAGTTACTAAAAAACAAAAAGAAACAGCGATTGCGATGTTTGGCATTGAATCGGGTTTTGTTGATGCCGGACTGGATTTTGGTTCAGATAAAGTTCATGTGATTAAGCCGGTATCGGTTGGACTAGTAACCGGTACAAGTACTTACGCCGGGGCAGCAGGAGAAATCTGGCATCTCTTTGAGCAGGAATTGAATTATCCGATAACACTCATAAACAGCGATGAACTAGCTTCTGTAGATTTGCGCAAAATAGACGTACTCATTATGCCTGAGGGAGATTATACATTTCTAAGAGATAAAGAATCTTTTTTAAAAAATTGGGTCAAGCAGGGAGGTCGGCTCATAGCCCTCGAGAGTGTTGTATCACAAATGGCTGATGGTGAATGGGGTATAAAATTGAAGAAAGAGAATGACCCTTCAGACAAAAATGAATCTGTGTACAAGGATATCAAACGCTATGAAGATCGTGAGCGAAATAGCGTGACAAATGGTGTTCCGGGAGCTATTTATCACGTATTACTGGATGATTCACATCCACTGGCAATGGGTTATGAAAATGATTACAGTATATTGAAACAAAATACGCATGTGCTTGAGTTTTTAAAAGGTGGCTGGAATGTGGGTACAATCAAACAAAAAGACTTGTTATCCGGTTTTGTTGGGTCCAATGTTGCCGATAAAATTAAAGACGGAACTGTGTTGGGCGTTCAGGGAATGGGGGATGGTTCAGTGATATATTTTACAGATAATCCGGTATTCAGAAGCTTCTGGCAAAACGGGAAGCAGTTGATTGCCAATGCGGTGTTTTTGGTTGGGAAATAATCAATTCAAAATTCAAAAGTGAGCATGCAGATTTGTTAAATGTAAATTTTTGAACATAATCCACATCATCCTCTCTTGTCACTTATTCATTTTTACTTTTGAATTAACATTTAAAACCTTTCACCGCCTCGTCCACCACCAAACATAGAGCGCATTTCGCGCATCGGCTTGATTTCTATATCTGATGGAATTTTGAATTCTTTGTCATCTATGTTTTTGTCTAATTCAATTTTAGTGACTTCCACTTCGGCACGACGATTGCCTCGCATTTTCATTTCATAACGCAAAGCAAAACCTTCTATTTTGTCCAGTCCGTTTAACGAAGGCATCATACTTCTTGCAGGACCTGGCATATTGGAAGCCATAGAACCCAGGGAAGAGAAATTATCGATTTTAAATTCAGGAGTGTACCATACAACAGAGGTGTCGGCACCACCCAGCAAACGTTGTGTAATTAAATAGGCCTTGATACAATTGTATCCGGCAATTTTTTTTGTTTCACTTGTCTTGACCACATCAGTAGGCATACTGTTTTTTTCAACGACTATTTCCCTGCGCTGACCATTGCTTGAATCTGATTTTCTGCGTTCAGCCATCATGCTGTCTCTTCTTTTTTGCATGGATTCCATTTCTTCATCTGTTGTTACAAAACCCATTTTATTTCCCATGATTTCCATCACCATGGTAGTGCGCTTTTCTTTGTTGTCACGATAACTGGTTGTTCTTCCCATCTCAGATTTCATGATGTTCTTTACATTGTCACCTTTGATGTATGTTGAGATTTTCGTTTCTCCATCCATCATGTTTCTCCAGTTCATCCCCCCTCTTGGAGGTTCTTGTGAACTCTGAAGATTTTGTACATCTTCCGATTCAGGCGCTATGATGTTTAGGGTGGTGGCCATATAGACCTGTGTTATTTTCTTTGGCTGAGCATAAGAACTCAATATAGAAAAAGATACCAGGGTTGTGAATATTCTTTTCATTTTATTGATTTTAGTATGCAAAGGTAGTCGTGTTTCTGTTAAACTGTATAATTGAAAAAATCTGAAACATTATTTTAACACCCACAATCTGTGCAAAAACTGTGAATAAGTATAGGTATTTCAAATGAATTCACACGTTTATAAAACACTTGTTTTTGTAAATTCACATTCATAATTGCTTGTATCTGTAAAAACTTTTGCAAAAAGCGGAGATCGACGGTCTTTTCTGTCCGTTTTTTTGTAGGTTTGCCACCCAAAAAAAATATTGAAACGTGCGATTAAAGACATTGGAAATCAAAGGATTTAAAAGTTTTGCCGATAAAACTGTGCTTAATTTTGACGAAGGAATTACCGGTGTCATTGGACCTAATGGTTGCGGTAAAAGTAATATCATTGACAGCATACGCTGGGTAATTGGCGAACATAAAATCAGTAACCTTCGCAGTGAAAACCTTGAGAGTCTGGTTTTTAATGGTAGTAAATCCCGTAATGCAAGTGGACTTGCTGAAGTTAGTTTGACTTTTGAAAATACAAAGAATCTACTTCCAACTGAATTCAATACCGTAACAATAACCCGAAAGTACTACAAAAGCGGAGAGAGTGAATACAGGCTCAATGATGTAGTTTGTCGTTTGAAAGACATACACAATCTGTTTTTGGATACTGGTGTAAGTACCGACAGTTACGCTATCATCGAATTAGGGATGGTTGATGATATCATCAAGGATAAGGAAAATAGCCGTCGGAGAATGCTTGAACAAGCAGCAGGAATTACCATTTATAAAACCAGAAAAAAAGAAGCCAAGCTAAAATTGGATGCGGCAGAACAAGATCTTGCCCGTATTGAAGATCTTCTATTTGAAATCAATAATCAGCTTAAAAGTCTTGAAAGTCAGGCAAAAAAGGCAGAGAAATATTTTGAAATAAAAAAAGAGTACAAAGAAGTAAGTATAGAATTAGCTAAAGCGGCATTGGAAGGATTCAATATTACTTATCGCGATCTCAATCAACAACAACAGGAAGAGGTAGACAGAAGGATAGAACTTGAAACTGAGATTGCAAAAGAAGAGGCAGGACTTGAGCAGGAAAAATTGGGATTCATCGAAAAAGAAAAAGCGCTTCAGCAAAAGCAGCAGGCTTTTAATGAAATGTTGGATCAGGTAAGATCCAAAGAGAACGAGAAAAGTTTGACAGCACAGAAACTGGACCACTTAAAAGATAGAAAGAAAAACCTGGATGAATTTATCAATAAAGCTTCTGCTCAGGTCAGTGGCTTGAACGATAGTATTCAATTTACTCAAAAGCAAACCGGAGAGGAAGCAGTTAAATTGACCCAGTTAGAAGCTCAGCTGGAAAATTTACAAAAAACAGTGGATGCAAAGCGCTCTATTTTTGATGACCGTCGAGCTGCAATCGATCAGAAACGTCAGGAAAATCAGATCGTACAAAAAAATCAGTTTGATGCCGAAAAGAAAGTAGCAGTTGCTGATACAACCATACAAAATATCGAGCGTACAATTGCTCAACTGGAGGGAGAAGAAACGCAACGTGCTGAACAAATTCAGGTACTAGAAAAAGAAAAGACGGATAAAGAACAGTCACTTAATAACGCCAATGAAAGTTTAAAGCAATTACAAGAGGAGCATGAATTTACCAAAGAACAAATTCTTCAATCTCAAAGTATGCTGGACGGTTTGAGAAATGAATTAGCCGATGAAAACAGAAAATATGATTCGAAGAAGAATGAACATGATTTGTTGAAGAGTTTGGTTGACTCGCTGGAAGGTTATCCTGAAAGCGTAAAGTTTCTGCATAAAAATAAGGATTGGCAGGAGTCTCCTTTATTGTCTGATGTTATTTATGTTAAAGAAGATTTTCGAACTGCAGTTGAAAATGTTTTGGAACCTTATTTGAATTATTATGTGGTTCAAAATCTGGAAGAAGGGTTGAAAGCTGTTCATTTGCTGGATCAGCATAAAAAAGGGAAGGCGAATTTCTTCATGCTGGATGCACTTTCTGATGTGCAGAACGGCCACCAGCCAACTGGAACAATAAAAGCACTTGATGTTGTTGAAGTTGATGCACAATATGCCAAACTTGCCAGTCACTTGCTGGGTAATGTTTTCATTGCTGAAACCGAAGATGCGCTCAAAGAAAGCAATGGTTCAGTCATACTTGAAAAGCACGGAAAATTTGTAAAGGGCAAGTATTCCCTCACTGGTGGTAGTATAGGATTATTTGAAGGTAAGAAAATTGGGCGTGCCAAGAATTTGGAAAAATTAGCCAAAGAAATAGAGGCACAGGATAAAATCGTTCAGGCAAAAAAATCGGAAATACAACAAAAGCACAATGAAGTAATCTCTTACAATCAGCAGTTGAAAGAAAATGCCATTCGTGATACACAAAATCAAATAAACCAACTAACCAATCAGGTATTTTCCATTCATAATAAACTGGAGAATTTATCTCATCAACAAACTGTTTCCGGAGGTCGTTTGGTTGATCTGAAAAATCAGTTATCCGAAAATCACAATGCCATTTCCGGTACACGAGAAGCTTTGGCAAATTTTAATGATGAGCTGGGTAAATTACAGGAAGCTTTGCAAGTGTTGGCTAGTGATTTTTCTGTAGCTGAAGATGAGTACAACGAAGCCAATCGTTTGTATAATGATGGTAATCTGCAAATTACACGTCAGCAAAACAAAATGCAATCCTTGCAACAGGAACTCGAGTTCAAGCAAAATCAGCTTGTTGAACTAACCGGGCAGATAACTGAAAGTGGTACGCAAATTGAAGAATCAAATCAGCAAATTCTGGAAACTGAAACTACGCTGACAAACGTTTCCGACTCTTTGCTGGAGATGATGCGCAAAAAGGAGCTCGATGAAAAAGCCCTAAACGAAGCCGATCAGGAATATTACAATTTACGTAACGCATTATCTGAGAAAGAGAGCGCTTTGCGTCTAAAACAAAAATCCAAAGAAGGCATCGATCAATTGCTGAATGAAATCAAAGATCGCCTTACAGATTTGAAACTGCAACTTGCAGGGATGAAAGAGCGTTTGAGTGTTGAGTTCAAAATCGACCTCGATGCAATCATAGATGAACCTCGTGTTACAGATACACCACTTGAGGAACTGCAGGAGAAAAATGAGCGTATGCGTAAACGCCTCGAAAATATGGGCGAGGTAAATCCAACTGCTATCGAGGCCTATACCGAAATGAAAAAGCGCTATGATTTTATCCTTGAACAAAAGAATGATCTGGTAACTGCAAAAGATAGTTTACTGCAAACGATACAGGAAGTTGAGGCAACGGCCAATCAACAATTCCTGGATACATTCAATCGTACTCGTGAAAATTTCCAAAAAGTATTTAAGGCATTGTTTACGGAAGAAGACACTGCAGACATGATTTTGGAAGATCCTACCAATTTAGCTGAAACAGGAATCGACATCATTGCTAAGCCAAAAGGCAAGCGCCCCAGCAGTATTGGTCAATTGAGCGGAGGAGAAAAAACACTTACCGCTACAGCGTTGTTGTTCGCCATATATCTCATAAAGCCGGCACCTTTCTGTATTTTGGATGAGGTAGATGCTCCATTGGATGATGCCAACGTAGGCAAATTCACCAACATGATTCGTCAGTTCAGTGAAAACTCACAGTTCATTATCGTAACACACAATAAGATGACTATGAGTGCAGTAGATGTGATTTATGGTGTAACCATGCAAGAGGCAGGAGTAAGTAAACTGGTGCCTGTAGATTTCCGTAGTTTAAACTAATGATTGCTTTATATTATCACAAATGAAAAATAAGGCATTACGATTTGCAGTCTCTGTAATCCTCATGGCAATAGTCAGTTTCACGGCATGCCTGTATTTGCCTTGGTGGAGTATTGCTCCTGCCTGCTTTATCGTTGCTTTAATCATGAGGTTGAATGTAGGGGTGTCTTTTTTGGCAGGATTTGTTTCACTATTCGTATTATGGTTTGGAATGAGCTGGTTTATCAGCTCAGCCAATCAGGATATACTTGCACATCGAATTTCATTGCTTATCTTTAAAAGAGATAACCCTCAATCATTGATGCTTTTAACGGCCATGATTGGTGCGATTGTTGGTGGGTTGGGTGCGTTGAGTGGAGGGATATTAAGCAAGATATTTTTGGAAAGCAAAAAGCTTAATTAATTAAAAATTCAAAATTGAAAAGTCAAAAAAACATGATGAAGTTCAAGTGTTTATAGCGCATGAATTTACTTTATCAATTTGTTATTCTTACTTTTTACTTTTGATTTTTGCATTTTTAATTTTACCTCATGCACTCAAATAAACTACTAATCCTGATTTTTGCACTGAGTCTTCAATTAACTGCTCTTGCCCAAAAAATTTCCGGGACGGTAATGAGTGATAAAGGAGAATTGCTTCCATTCGCATCTGTATTGGTTAAAGGAAGTACAAAAGGTGTTACAGCAAATAATGATGCTCGATTTGAATTGAATCTTGAACCGGGAAAATACACACTTGTCTGTCAGCATATCGGATTTACATCCTCCGAAAAAGAAATCACTGTCAAGCAGAACATGAACCTTGATTTCATACTGAATAGCCAGCATCTCTTATTACAGGAGGTGATCATCGACAATAACGCTGAAAATCCGGCTTATGAAATCATTCGACAGGCCATCAAAAAAAGAAATTTTTACAATAATCAGGTAAGGGGATTCGATTGTGATTTGTATTCAAAAGATCTGATCAAAATGAACAGTATGCCTGATAAGATCTTCGGCAAAAAAATTCCTGCTGAAGATAAGAGATCCATGCAACTGGATTCAAACGGTAAAGGAATCATTTATTTGTCTGAAGCAATCTCCAAAATTTACAGTGCGCCTCCCGATAAATTTAAAATGGAGGTGAAAAGCAGCAGGGTAAGTGGCAGTAAAGGATTTGGATTCACATTTCCTGTATTTATCAACATGTACACCAATCTGGTAAGTATTTTTGACGGTAGCATCGGTCAGCGTGGATTTGTTTCACCTATTTCAGATAATGCGATACATTATTACAAATTCAGGATGATGGGAACTTTTGAGGAAAATGGAAAAACAGTGAATACGATAAAAGTGACCCCACGCAGAAAATATGAACCTTTGTTTAGTGGGGTTATCAACATCACTGAAGATGACTGGCGTATTCATAGTTTTGATTTACAATTAACCAAAGAATCCCAGATAGAGTTGCTGGACACGCTTCGTATCACTCAGCTCCATGTGCCCGCAATAGAGGATGTTTGGCGGGTTAAAAATCAACTCATTCACTTTAATTTCAAGATTTTCAAAGTGGATATGTCGGGCAATTTCTTATCTGTTTATTCAGATTATCACATTAATCCCGTATTTGACAAGAAATTATTTGATCGCGTTGTCATAAAGTATGATACAGCTGTTTCCAAAAAAACATTAACCTATTGGGACAGTGTACGTCCGGTGCCATTGGAAACAGAGGAATTGAAAGATTACCGACTAAAAGACAGTCTGTTGCAAGTAAGCCTCGATTCTGCAAATAGAAATAACAACAATGATTCACTCCGAAAACACCAAGGTAAACTAAAGATGTTGGGCTTTTTATGGGGTGGTGTTCATCGTACATACTATGGGAAGAAAGCACGAATACCCTGGAATGCAGAGGCTTTGTTAAGCAATCTTTCTTTCAATACTGCAGAAGGAATCGTATCCCAATTCAATGCGAATTTCACTAAATCATTTCCCAAACTTAAATCAAGACTTACAATTAGTTCAAATATTCGATACGGATTTGAAAATCACCGCTTGAATCCCTCTTTAGCCCTGAATTGGAACACAAGAGAAACAGATGAAAATTTTAATTTAAAACGTACCTATTGGAAAATTGCAGGAGGAAGGAGAGTATCTCAGTATAATAACCAAAATCCGGTAACTCCTTTAATAAACTCGTTCTCTACTTTGTTAAGTGGAAGAAACTACATGAAGACTTATGAAAACGGTTTTGCTTCGCTATCCTTTAAAAAAGTATATGAAAGTGGAATCTCATTTAGTATGAACGCAACCTACGAGGATCGTTTGCCTCTGTATAATACGACCAACTATACATTCAAGAAAAAAGATACAGTCAATCTTACAGAAAATTATCCTGTGGAAAGGGTAACGCTCTCAGATATATATCCTCATCAATCCTTGCAGGCATCTGTAAAAATATCCATCAAGCCAGGTCAGCGTTACATACAGTTTCCTAACTCAAAAATTCCGGTAGGATCCAAATATCCAACTTTCACATTGCAATACACCAAAGGATTCTCTGATTTACTTGGCAGTGATGTGGATTTTGACAAATGGAAAGCCGAGGTATATGATAATGTCAAATTACGCTTGGCAGGTGAACTTGATTATCGATTTACGTTTGGCGGATTTGCAAACAATAATAAAGTAATGATTCAGGATTATTATCACCTCAATAGTAACAATATTGGGGCTAATCTTGGACAAAATAATTTCAGGTTATTGGGATCTTACGTCCGCTCAAATACATCTTCTTTTTACTCTGAGCAACACATTGAATATCATTTAAATGGTTTTATCACCAATAAACTGCCTGTACTCAAAAAGAAAAACTGGAATCTGGTGGCTGCTGCTCATCAATTCATGATTGATTCAAAAGATTATTATCTCGAATATTCAGTTGGACTCGAGAATATTTTCAAAATTTTACGTGTAGATTTCGTAACAGCGATCAATAATGGTAAATATCAAAATTCTTCCATTGTTCTTGGAACCGGTGGGGTTTTAGGTTCAGGAATCAATTCCAATGGGTCCAATAATGCTTCTGCGCAGATTTCATTTTGATTTCATACTTTTGCTTTGTTCATTTGGTTTGCCCTGCAAGCATCCAACTTTTATGAGTTTCCCTTCACACGGGATCAAAATGAATTTTTATGGCCGCCCTACACAATCGCGTCAATCAGCAGGAGCTGAAGCAACGCCTATATGAAGAAAAAGAACCGCGTGTCACGGTTTCATTTTACAAGTATTTTCCTATTCAAGATCCTCCCGCTTTTAGAGATGCCTTATACAAGGCATTGAATGAATTGCAGGTATTTGGCAGAATCTATGTGGCGTCAGAGGGTATCAATGCGCAAGCAAGCGTTCCCGAAAGCAATTTCGAAAAATTCAAAGCTTATTTATACAGCATTCCCGAATTAAATCAACTTCGTATCAATATAGCCGTTGATGATGACGGAAAATCTTTTTGGGTTTTAAAAGTGAAACTACGCGATAAAATTGTAGCTGATGGAATCTCGGACCCAAGCTTCAGCATGGAAAAATTGGGCAAATACGTGGATGCCGAACAATTTAATCAGATGACCGAAGATCCGGATACGGTTGTTATTGATATGCGTAATCATTACGAATATGAGGTTGGCCACTTTAATAAAGCTATTGAAATTCCGAGTGATACTTTTCGTGAACAATTGCCTATGGCTGCCGATATGATGGCTGAAAACAAGGACCGTAATATCATCATGTATTGCACAGGCGGTATTCGCTGCGAAAAAGCCAGCGCATTTATGTTGCATCAGGGATTTAAAAATGTATACCACCTCGAAGGCGGAATCATTCATTATGCCAATCAGGTAAAAGAAAAAGGATTGTCAAACAAGTTTATCGGTAAGAACTTTGTGTTCGACAATAGAATGGGGGAGCGCATATCGGATGATATCATTGCATCCTGCCACCAATGCGGTAAGCCGGCTGATACCCATGTAAACTGCGTAAATGAGGCCTGTCATTTATTGTTCATTCAATGCGAGGATTGTAAAACCAAACATCAGGGTTGTTGCAGCCAATCCTGTGTAGATACAGTGAACTTGCCGGAGGAGGAACAATCCAAATTGCGTAAAGGAATTGATAAAGGAAGAATGGTCTTCAACAAATCAAGACATCGCAATGCGGAGCGACCTTTGCATATACCCAAAAATGAAATTAAAGAAGGAGATTCCAAATCAACTGAATAACAAATTTTCCGGATTCAGGATCATTTGGATCGCTCCAGTCTTTGGTACTCTTTTTTACTGCCTCGATAGCCTCTTTTTTGTTGTAAATTTTATCGCCTTTCTCCGGTACAATGAAAGCAGGTTGTTTGTCAAGCACTTTTACCTCTTGCGCCATATAGGAAGTATATAAGCGGGGTACTGTCAATCCAAGTATCATTCCCGGCAAACCATTAACTGTACCAGGCCCACCCGGGGTGGTAATTTCATCTGTATAAAAAGCGAATACATAAACACTGTCCATGATGATCCCAGTTGCTTTTCTGCAGTTGTAACCACAGATGATTCGGTTTTCATTACTTAGCTTCCATTTGATGTTAGAGATTGAATCCCTAATGGTAAACAAAGTACCGAAAACTTCCTTGTTGCTTTGGTAAGTGGATTTTTCAAATTCATGATCCCAAACTGATTTTTCGTCATTTTGACGGAGAAAAGGAGGTAATTTATCCTTATCATCAAAATGATCAAAAACAAATTGGGTGTGATTTCCGGAAAAAGACAATTTGAAAAAACTGCTTTTAAAAGTTGGTAATTGATCTTTCATGCTCTCGGCCCAGGAACTGTTTCCTAATGTCTTTTTGATATTGGTTTTTACTTCATAAATAATTTCTCCTTTATCAACAAATTGAGCCTGCGAATGAATGCCTACAGAGCAAGCAATCATAACCATTACAAAACAAACAATATTTTTCACTTTTTATTTTTTACTTTTTAATTTTGATTCCGATAACCATTGGGATTATTTCTTCTTATTCTTGAAATCCCATGAAACTCCAATCATGTAAAATCTTCTCAAACGTTGATTTCTTTCTTCTGAAAAAGTATTTCCAAAATAAGAGCGGTCTATACCCCTGTTCTGATTCAACAGATCTTTTACACGAATAAATACCGTGTATTCATTTTTATTGAAGGTTCTTTGTAGTTTCAAATCAACGATATGATACTCAACAGGTGCTACAAACTGATTGATTTTTCCTGAAATGAAATACTCATAATCTGCTCCAATTGACCATACTTTTTTATAATAGATGAGGAAACTGGAGTTGATATTATTGGTATTGAATTTATTCGCTGTCGTTGATTGGGCGTTTTTGTTGTAATTGAAATTGAAATTATTTGAAAAGCTCAGATCGTATTTCTCTGTTTTGGATTTATTCAGATTTACCGAAATTCCGGCACTGGTTGTTTTTGAATAACTCGTTGTACTGTTGATGACATCAGCAAAACGAGTATAGTTGATGTTGGAATTAACCTGATATTGTATGTCGTATTTTTTCCACTTCGAACCCATGCCCATCCAGCTGGAGAGGGATATGTTTCCGTCGGTATTGATTGGACGTGATACAGTAGCTCCTGATACAGGATCAATCTTGCGGTTATATGTTATAGAATTTTGGGTGATATTCAGATTGACTGACTGAAAAAACCATTTGTTCTGAATAAAGTTATAGCCATTGTTGGTCAGATTGATATTATGAATGAAAGATGGTTTTAAATCGGGGTTTCCTTCCGTTTGATTGAAAAGATCCGTATTGTTTCTTAATGGCTGAAGCTGATTGATGGTGGGCTGCTGATTGCTGCCGTTGTATTTTATTCTGAAGCTATGTTGACTTTTATAGGTGTATACAAATGTGGCTGATGGAAACAGATTCACATAATTACGGTCAAAACTTTTGCCATTGGTTTTATCAATAAAATTGAATTCTGTAATTCCAAAGCCGGAACCAATGTTGAATTTGTATTTCTTATATGAATAACTGAATCGAGCGGATGGATTGTGAATGCGAATTACCTGGTCGAAATGGTTGGTCAGCGTATCAATGACTTTGTTGTAATCTGCACTGTTTTTATCGTTATTTACAGTTACCTGATCATTCTTTGAATTGTTGAGATTGAACTGATAGGATAGTTCCATAGACCATTTTTTGTTCAAAGGTTCGGTATAGATGATTTTAGAGCCCAATGATCCAGTCAAAGTAGAAATATCTGCTCGTTGAGCAATGGTGAAAAGTGGATTAGAACTAAATCCAAAATTCTCTGAGTTCAGCAAACGATCCAGTTGGTTGTCTGCACGGCTCCAATCCGTATTCACAGATAGTGTTCGCCTGTTTTTCCTGAATTTATGTTTGAATAAAACAGTTCCAGCCAGAGTAGTTTTTTCTTTTTCGGAAGAAGTAGCCCTTTCCGATTTGTTTTTCAGATTCCCTTTGATACCTTCAGTGCTGGTTTCCTCGGTCTCCAGACTTTCCTGAGAATAATAGTTGGCATTCACGGTCATTTTGATGCTGTTGAACGAATCAATAGAGGCATCATAAACTATTTTATTTTTATAATTGTATCGGTTTAAACGGGTGATGTCGGTACCTGTACTGTTGAAAGCAGAGTCACCCAATTGTGTCTGATTGGTTTTTACCCTCACATTGGTATAATCCTGAAGATTATATCGAGGGGTAAAGTTGAGTTTATGCTTGTCATTCCATTTGTTGCTATATTGTAATCCCGCATTTACATTTCTAATGAAGCCATTACGGGTATCGATATTGATTTCTCCGTCATCTGTTCCCTGATTAAAAGAAAAACTAAAAATTCCATCCTCATCCATCATTTCATAATTAGATTCCTCACCGCCATATTGCTGATTTTCCTGCCAACTCAAACCATCCTGGCCTGTGTTGCCATTTAAGACAAAAGCGGATAATTTTCTTTTGCCTTTAAAAGTACCGTACATAAGGTTGTTGTTGAATCGGTTGGTAATATCAGGAGCATAGCCGCCCGATAGGGATACCTTTCCGAAATATCCTTTTTTCTTGTCCTCTTTTAATTTCAGATTGATGGTTTTCTTGGTTTTACCGTCATCGATACCCGTAAATTCTGCTTGGTCCGATTTTTTATCAAATACCTGTACCTCTTTTACTGCATCTGCACGCAGATTCTTGACAGCCATACCCGGATCGTCGCCAAAAAATTCTTCGCCATCTACCAATACCTTATCAACTTTTTCACCCATCGCTTTGATCTCTCCATTTCTATCAACCTGAATCCCTGGTAATTTTTTTAGTAATTCCTCCACGTTGGCATTGGCACTTACATTAAAACTGTCGGCTGTATAAACAGTGGTATCTCCTTTTATCTTCATGGAACCTCCCGCTTTTATTATGATAGCTTCCAGCATTTTACTTTTACTCGTCAGACGGGTAATGTCAATTTTTGACGAAGCTTTATTTTGCTTATTCAATTGATCATCCTTTGAATTGAGCACCTGCAGTTGATCTACAAAGTCAGCATATAGGGGATGAGAAGTTGATAAGATGTAATTGCCATCTTTAGGCTTTGTTAGTGAATAGATCCCTTTGTCATCAGATCGTGTAAAAGTTACCAGAATAGAATCTTTTTCTGATAACAGCATTACCACAGCATTTTTTATTGGCTCTTCGGTTACTTTATCAATCAGTTTTCCATTTATCTGTGCATGAATGACGGAACTGATCATGATCAGGGAAAAAAGCCAAGCTGACCTTAATATGGGGTGTCTCATTTATTTAGAGTATCTTTAATTTTGAGGGCAAAAATAGCCATGTTCATGGAGGTTAAATGTTAAAACCATAATTTTATTTGATGAAATATGAACAGCTTCATTTTGTAGATTCCTCACGCTCTGTTTGGAATTATTCACTCATGACGGATGATTTCATATCCTCATTTCAAAAAGGAACTGCTATACATGCTTTCAAGCATTTTGGTGCTCATCCCCTTAAAGTACTCAATAAAAATGGCTTTTATTTTGCCGTTTGGGCACCCAACGCGGTAAGGGTATCTGTAGTGGGTGATTTTAATCAGTGGAGACCTGAAGCGCACGTATTGCTCGTTAGGCATGATCGATCGGGTATTTGGGAAGGGTTTATTCCTGAACTAAAGGAAGGGGCACTCTATAAATTTTACATAGTGTCTGAACAAGGCGAAAAATTACTTAAAGCAGATCCTTATGCTTTTTGTACAGAATTAAGACCTGCGAGTGCCAGCAAATGTCATCGTTTTGGGTATGCCTGGAAAGACAAAACATGGATGAAAAACCGTTGTAAGCACAATGCATTGGATGCGCCATGGAATGTGTATGAGCTTCATTTGGGAAGCTGGATGAAACCTGTAAAGAATGATGAGCATAGCTTTAATTCTTATCGACAATTAGTTGATTTATTGGTGCCTTACATTTTAGATATGGGCTTTACCCATGTAGAATTCATGCCGGTAATGGAATTCCCTTACGATGCAAGTTGGGGTTATCAATGCACCGGATATTTTTCGGCTACTTCGAGATTTGGAACTCCCGAAGATTTGATGTATCTCATTGATCAGTTGCATCAAAACAATATTGGTGTGATACTGGATTGGGTGCCATCCCATTTCCCGGGAGATGCACATGGGCTGTTTCACTTCGATGGTGCGCATACCTATGAATATGCTGACAGACGTAAAGGATTTCACCCCGACTGGAACAGTTATATTTTCAATTATAAACGAGGTGAAGTACGATCTTTCTTATTGAGCAGTGCACATTTTTGGTTGGAGTATTATCATGCAGATGGTATTCGTGTTGACGCGGTAAATTCAATAGTGCGTCTGGATTTTTCGCGTAAGCAAGGAGAGTGGGAGCCCAATGAAAAAGGAACCAATGAAAATCTCGAAGCCATTTCTTTTTTACAGGAGTTGAATAGATCTGTTTATAAATATTTTCCTGATGTGCAAACCATTGCAGAGGATGCTTCTGACTGGAAAAATATCACCACGCCTGTGCATGACGGAGGTTTGGGATTTGGTATGAAATGGATGATGGGATGGATGCATGATACGTTTAAATACTATAAAACACATCATCATCACCGTGAAAAACTTCAGGATACTTTTACCTTCAGTATGATGTATTTCTATGACGAAAATTTCATGCTACCATTAAGTCATGATGAAGTTGTTCATGGAAAAAGCCCGATGATATATAAAATGCCTGGATTAGAATTTGAAAAATTTGCAAGCTTGCGCATTTTGTACGCTTACATGTACACGCATCCGGGAGCCAAGTTGCTCTTTATGGGCAATGAGTTTGCGCAAACAACAGAATGGAATGAAAAAACGGAGCTTGACTGGTCGTTGTTGCAACATGTATCTCACAGCAAAATGAAAGACTGTCTCAGGGCTTTGTCTCATCTATACAGAAAAGAACCTTCATTGCATGAATGTCAATTTATGCCAGAAGGATTTGAATGGATTGAGGTGGATAGAAGAAATGAAGGTGTTCTCATATATCGCAGAAAAGGGAAAAAATCCAAAGATGATATTATTGTTATCATTAACAACTCAAATAACCCGTATTTTGATTGGAGTTTTGAAGTTTCAGGCAAATCTAAATGGAGAGAATTATTGAATACCAATGATATTGCATTTTGGGGAACGGGTGAAAATCTAAATGAACAAATTGATATTCAACTAAAAGATAAGAAAACCAAAACTTGTTCATTGAAATTAAATATTCCGGCTCTAAGTGCAGTCATATTGAAATAATTAATTCCTCGTTTCCCAATATCTTCTCCATTTATCAATCATAGCTGACATATCATCTGGAAGTTCGCTGTCAAATTTCATTTCTTCACCTGTATTTGGATGTATGAACCCGATTTCTTTTGCGTGAAGTGCATGACGGGGGCAAAGCTTGAAGCAATTGTCTACAAACTGTTTGTATTTGGTATATACAGTGCCTTTTACAATTTTATCGCCTCCATAAAAATCATCATTGAATAGGGGGTGTCCAATGTATTGCATATGCACTCGAATTTGATGGGTGCGTCCTGTTTCCAATCTGCACTCAACCAAGGTTACATAATTGAATCGTTCTATTACTTTGAAATGGGTGATAGCATCTTTTCCATGATCACCTTCGGGATATACGGTGAATAATTTACGGAAGCGCTGGTGGCGGCCGACATGTCCGGTAATGGTGCCTGAGTCTTGTTCCACATTTCCCCATACCAATGCAACATAACGGCGATGAACAGTATGGTTATAGAATTGCTTGGCAAGATGACTCATGGCTTTTTGCGTTTTAGCCATCACCATCAAGCCACTGGTATTTTTATCGATTCTGTGTACCAAACCATACCTTGGGAGTGACTGCTCGTCTAAATCAGGTTGCTGTTTTCGTAAATGCCAGGCAGCAGCATTTAACAAGGTTCGGTCGGGATTACCACTTCCTGGGTGTGCAACCATGCCAACGGGTTTGTTGAGCACAAACAAATCATCATCTTCATAAACAAATGAAAGCGGAATTTCCTGTGGAATAATTTGTGAGTGGTCAGGATGATGGTCGTCGAAGATAACAATACGATCTCCTGCTTTGATTTTATAGTTGCTCTTGATGGGCTTCTCATTTACTAAAACACGATCTTCCTCTATGGCTTGTTGTATTTTAGTACGGGTGGAGCCCTCGATTCTTGCCATTAAAAATTTATCGATACGTAAAGGTTCCTGGCCTTTGTCGATAACAATGGATAACCGCTCATATAAATCCTCCGATTCCGGAACATCCTCTTCTTGAATGGGTTGCATATCTTACAAAGTTAAGCTTGTAAAGCATTGAAAGATAACAAGCTTAATTCTTTAATTTTGCATTCATGTCGCAAATAGTGAATTTATCCGATTGGGGATTGATAGGTTATGAAGAGGCCTGGAAGAAACAAGAGGCCTTGTTGGCCGAGAATCTCGAAAAAAAGGCAAATTCCAGATTAGATAGTACTATGCTTAGTACAATGGATGTCCCAACACAGCATCATCTTATATTCTGCGAACATCCTCCGGTTTATACTTTAGGTAAGAATGGTAAAATGGACAATGTGCTTATTTCTGATAAAGAAATGGAGGAACTAGGTATCGGATTTTATCAAACCAACAGGGGTGGAGATATTACATTTCACGGTCCTGAGCAAATCGTCGGATACCCTATTTTCGACCTTGAAAAATTAAAAACGGATATTGGCTGGTATTTGAGATGCCTGGAGGAAGTAATCATTGAAACAATTTCGGAATTTGGGATTTATGGTGTTCGTAGTAGTGGAGAAACAGGTGTATGGATAGACGCCGAGAATCCCATAAAAGCACGGAAGATTTGTGCTATGGGTGTTCGATGCAGCAGGTGGGTTACGATGCACGGGTTTGCTTTAAATGTAAATACAGATTTATCTTATTTTAATCATATAATCCCTTGTGGTATACAGCACAAGCAAGTTACTTCTATTGAAAAAGAAATCGGAAATAAAGTAAATATCGATGAAGTGAAAGCGATACTGATTAAAAAAATGGAAGGGATATTTGAAGTGAAAGTTCAGTAGAATTCTATTTCCTGGAATCTTTATTGATTACAAATTTATTTTTTCTCCAAAGCTTCCCGTCTTCGTATATTTCAAAACTATAAGTACCTGATTTTCTGAAGTTATATTTTTCAATTACAAATTCCTCAGGTTTGATATTTTTTAATTCGAATACCGGATGGTCTCTATCGTCAAGGATTTTCATTTGGTAAGTATGAGAACCTGAATCAGGTATTGAGACAGATAATTGATTAAATCTGTTTGAATAAACAAGTGAAGAAGTGTTGTTCAGTAGATTTTCTACAATTATAGGTTTACTAACTATAATCTTATCTGGCTTTAGCGTAATTGCGCTGTCTAATTTCTCCTTCTGAATTGTTTTTTTAGTAACATCCCATTCCAAGCCAATGATTTTACCAAAACTCTTTTTTTGCAAAGTGTCCGTGATGTCAATGGGTGCAAGATTTTCAATAACTCTGGATGGTTTGCATGAGGGCCCTACCACATACCCGCCACCCTGAAAAACGATAGAAACCCTATAGTACATGTGGTCGTATGGTGGTGCATTGTCAGGGTATCCATTTTCTTTATTTTGAGGAATGAGAACAGATCCAATGGTTGAGAAGTTTCGGACGCTGTCAAATGATCTCTGAATGAAGATATCTGTGATTGGTTTTTCGTAGTTATTCAACCAGCTTACCACTACCTTTCCATTAAAGCTGCTTACCGATATCTTTGGTAGGTTTTCTTGTGCCAGTGTGCTCAAAGAAAATGAAAATGAAACAACAAAAAGAAATAAATAAACTGGCTTCATGGATTGAATTACAAAGATAAGGAACTGGTTAATTATACTAGTAATTTAACAATCCTGCAGGCAAAGACAGATTACCTTGTAAACCCCCTGTATGGATTACAATGATATTGCTCCCTGAGTTAAAATATCCCTTTTTTATTTTGTCAAACAGACCAAACATCATTTTTCCAGTATACACAAAATCGGTAGGAACTGAATGAATTTGATGAAACAGATTCATGAAATCTATTAGTTCCTGATTGTATTTTGCATAACCACCAAAATGAAATTCATCCCAAATGTTTAATCGATTAAAATCAGAAGATTCAAGCATAAAAGAAAATCTTGTACCAATATCATGCATCCCCTTCAATACAGGAACACCAATTATTTCTGTTTGAGGTGTAATTGATGACATTATTCCGGCCATTGTTGTTCCTGTTCCAACAGGTAGAATAACGTGTGATGGATTGAGATTTGAAAAATATTTTGTCATGTTGCAAGCACCCATTGCTCCCAATTTGCCATAACCGCCTTCAGGAATAAAAAGATGGTTATTCGCATTCGCATAGGTTAAAGCAATTTCTTCAGAATTACTGATTGATTGATAGGCCTCTCTTGAAACAAAGACCAGCTGCATACAATCTTTTTCACACTGTAAAAGGGTGTGGGAAAGTTGATCAGGTCTTTCTCCGCGTACAATTCCAATGCAAGGGATGTTATTTATCTTACAATAATGAGCTGTTGCAGCCAGGTGATTGGAGTAGCCCCCCCCGGCTGTGAGTATTCCATTTTTTTGTTTTTGATGAAATTCATCAATATACCGAGACAGTTTGAATAATTTATTGCCTGATATCAGTGAATGTATTTCGTCAAATCTTATAATGTTACATGAAACACCATGCTTCTCTGTTATTTCATCTTTAATCGGACAATAACGGATATTTTCTTTGATAAAGTTCAAGATTGTTTATTTTGGGCTATTTCATTAATTTTGCAGACTGATTTGGCATGACACAAAGTTTGCAAAATTAGCTTAATCAATTGTTTAAAAATGAAGCCGACATTAGTAATTCTTGCCGCGGGTATGGCCAGCAGATATGGTAGTTTAAAGCAAACAGAAGGATTTGGTCCAAATGGAGAAACGATCATGGACTATTCGATTTATGATGCTATACAAGCAGGGTTTGGGAAAGTGATTTTTATTATTCGAAGTGAATTTGCAGAATCATTTAAAGATCGGTTTGGTTCAAAATTAGAAGAAAGGATTGAAGTGAAATATGCATTTCAGGAGCCAAACAAATTTACCGATTCGATGGATATTTCACACAGACAAAAACCCTGGGGGACCGGTCACGCCATTTTGTGTGCGATGGAATTCATTTCAGATCCTTTTGCAGTTATAAACGCAGATGATTACTATGGCCCTGATGCTTTTAAAAAAGCAGCTGATTTCTTAAATAATCAATGCAACGAAAAAACTTACGCTATCATAGGATATCAATTGGATAAAACATTGAGTGAGCATGGATCTGTAAGCAGGGGAGTATGCTCAGTAAACGAAGCCGGTGATTTGATTTCCATTCATGAACGCACGAAAATATTTGCTAATGAAGGCAAAATTATTTATGAAGAAAATAATTCACAACATGAAGTGAATGGTAAATCAAGTGTATCCATGAATTTCTGGTGTTTTCATCCTTCCATGTTCAAGTTAAGTCAGCAACTTTTCAGCATCTTTATCATGGAAAAAGGCTCAGACCCTAAAACAGAATTTTTTATCCCAATTGTTGCAGAAAAATTCATCAGTACCAAGCCGAATTCCATTAAAGTTATTCCAACGACTGCTGAATGGTTTGGTGTGACATACAAAGAAGACGCTCCGGTGGTAAAAGCCAATATAGACAGACTCATTGAGGGAAAAACATATCCGGCATCGCTTTGGGATCGCCCAATGCTTACTGAATAATTTCTTAGTTCATCATCAGGATATTTACGCTGCGTTGCAGGATGTTAAAGGCGATTTCTGCCATGAGATTTTCTTTGTCCAATGTGGGGTTCACTTCGGTAATTTCAAAGCAACAGATTTTCCTGTTTTGCATAAATTTGCTAATTAGGTCCTCTGCTTCTCTTTCTTTCAATCCATTGGTAACGGGGGTTCCAGTTCCTTTAGAGATAGTAGCATCCAAACAATCTACATCCATACTTACATAAATATCAGTGCAATCGCTTAAGTAACGATTGATTTTTCTGCTAACATTCTCGGGGCCATTTCTTCGTACTTCGCTGGTGGTAATAACTTTTATGCCGTGTTTTTCAATTAAATTTTTCTCTTCTTTTTCATAATCACGAAGAGATATGAATACAATGTCCTCAGGAAGTACTTTTGGTTCTATTTTTCCAATAGCTTTCAATTGATTCCATAATTTGACGGTTTTTTCATCTACATCATGAATTTTGCAATCCATATTATCCTCTGCGATAGCGGTTGCCAGAGACATCCCGTGCAGGTTTCCGGATGGCGTTGTATAAGGCGTATGTAAATCGGCATGAGCATCTACCCAAATCACACCCAACTTACTTTTGGGTTTGGCCATTTTGATGCCTGCAATTGTTCCCCCGGCTATGCTATGATCACCACTTAGTACAACAGGAAAAAAATTGTTTTTGATACTGCTGCTGACGGCCTGACTGACCCTTTCAAACATGGTATGAACGCCATTTATTCTTTTTGCAAATGGAGAGTGAATGGGCTCAAATAACAGATTATTCACCGTTTCCACTTTTTCGGAAGGGAAGTGTACAAATAAATTGCTCATAAAATCAAGCCCGGCAATTTTTATCGCATCAATACCCAAACTTGCGCCTCTTGTTCCGGCTCCAATTTCGGAGGGAACTTCTATTAATTTGATATTCTTCATAATTTAATGAATATTTTTTCTCTTCAAGAAAGAAATATGATTTAAGCTAGAATTTGCGTGTTTGATTTATTTGGCGCATACAAATTTACAGTTTATTTATCAAAGCTTCAAGTGGGGTATATCTCCCGCAGATGTATCCTAAATGAAATCGTACAAACATTTCCTCAGAGTACCATCTTTCCTGATGTGTTTTTTTGATGATTTCTTTATGTACTTTCTGTTTATATGCAAATGATTGCATTGAGGATGTATTTTCCCAAATGCTGAATGTTGCTTGTTTTATCCAGGGGGTTTCACCTATTGAAAACGTGAATAATAGCCCTTCGGCATCTTTCATGGCTTGGGCAACTATTGGAACATGTTTCCAAAATGCGCGAATACGATTTAATCTTATGCTTGCACGTGTTATTACTGCAATTGGAATTTCTGAGTCATTGCTTATCTCTTCATAGTTGAACAGCGAATCCCCATCCCAGGTTCCATGTCCTTTTACAGGGACCAGGCATATAACCACAATCTCTTTGGCGAATAATCGCAAGTATGAAGAAACAAATCCCCCATATAATTTTTTTGTAAGCTGGTAAGGATCATTTATTTCAGGATGCTGATCATTGTGTACCGAAAAGATGGCCCATTGTTTCCAGTCGGGCCAGATGCTGAATGTTCCGTTTTTACCAGTACCCATTAATTTATGAAAACGAATGTCTTTATTAATCCATAATGCAATTTTGAAAAATGCCATGGAGAAAAAGCCTGCTATAGCCAGTAGATTATTGTATCGGGTAATTGTGAGAAACACTTTTCTTTGCTGCATACAAATTATTGGGGTAAAGAAATTTTGCCCATAGTTAATGCGGGGTAAAATAAGTTGTTGTTGAATATGGATGCATCTCCGCAAATGCACTCATTTGCCAATAATGCAAATAAAATTGCCTCTTTGGCATCGGGATGAATTCCTTCCACCTCCGTGGTTTGAATCGTATTTGATCCGAAAATAGTTTTTAATCGACTTACGATGAGAGGATGATGAATGCCGCCACCACTCATTAAAATAGTAAATTCATTATTTGTAATCGTTAATTTATCAATTGCATTTGAAATCGATTGAACAGTCAGTTCGCATAAAGTTGCCAGCATATCTTCCAAATGAATATCCTTGGTATTTGATTCGCTTATTGCGGATTGTATAAAATCCAAATTGAAATATTCTTTTCCGGTTGTTTTCGGAAATGGTTTTTTAAAAAACGATTTATTAAGCATTGATTGCAGCAGCACTTCGTTTACTTTTCCCTGCATTGCCCAATGACCATCTTTATCATATCTGTAATCGGGCATCTTATGCTGAACCCATATATCCGTAAGCGAATTACCCGGACCAACATCTGTACTAATGATGCCGGAAAAATCACTGGATTTTGGAATGAGAGTAAAATTAGCAATACCGCCGATATTCAAGAGAATTTGATTTTTTTTATCAGACCGAAAAAGCAGGTAGTCGCCATACACGGCCAAAGGAGCGCCTGCTCCGCCACCGGCAATATGCTTTTGCCTAAAATCACCTAAAGTAACAATGCCGGTGGCTTGTGCAATCATATCGGCATCTCCAATTTGTAGGGTAGCCCCTGACTTATTAAAGTCATTTGCAGCAATATGAAAAATCGTCTGTCCATGACTGGCAATCAAATCAATTTCATTGTTTGATATACCCCAAACTGCCAATTGCTGATTGATTTTATCAGCTATATAGCTCCCGAATTCTTTGTGCATTATTGTAAGTGCTTCCAAACTTACCATATTTGTTGAACAGATGTCCAAAAGTTGACACCGGATAGTATCTTCAAAGGGGAGGGTAACGAAATATTCGATTTTTATTTTTGTCTTTAATCCGTTTCCGGCAATTGTGCAGATTGCAAGATCCAATCCATCCAAAGAAGTACCGCTCATAATACCCAGGATTTTTTTAGATGGTTTTTGAGCAATATCAACCAATCGTTTTAGTTGTGGATTCATGTATTGGTTTTAATAAACTTCAAATTTCGCTGTATGCCTGCATATCCTGTCCGGCTAATTGGAGATTCTTTTGCCATTCTCTTAAAATGTTCTTCATTGATGCTTTCCCAATCTGTAAATGAAAATTGCATGATTTCATTTAAAGGATTAAATGATGCCTCACGGGTTGGTGATTTAAATCGGTTCCAAGGACAAACATCCTGACAAGTATCGCATCCGAAAAACCAATTGTCGAATTTATCTTTATACTCCTTTGGAATCAAAGCCTGTTTCCATTCTATTGTATAATAAGAAATACATTTATTGCTGTCAATTGTTTTATTGGGCAAGATGGCCTCTGTTGGACAATTGTCAATACAACGGGTGCAGCTTCCGCAATGATCTGTTTTAAATGGAAGATCATAATCCAATTCCAGATCAGTAATCAGTGTTGCAATAAAGAAAAAGGAACCTGCTTTTTTATGTATAAGATTCCCGTTTTTTCCGACCCATCCCAAGCCGGAGCGGACTGCCCATGCTCTTTCGAGTACAGGAGCACTGTCTACAAATCCGCGCCCATTAATTTCTCCAATATGATTTCGAATAGATGCAAGTAATTCATTCAATTTATTTCGTATGACTAAATGATAATCTTTCCCATAAGCATATTTTGCAACTTTCGGTAATTCTGCTTTTTGTATTTCTGCCGGATAATAATTAAGCAATAAAGTAATTACTGATTTAGCACCAGGCACCAGCAAAGTTGGATCTACGCGTAAATCAAAATGACGATCCATATATTGCATACTTCCATGCATTCCTTTGTTTAACCAAGATTCAAGTCTTCTTGCATCATCCTCTAATCGCTCTGCTTTGGCAATGCCACAGTGCTCGAAACCCAATCGCTCGGTCTCTTTTTTAATAAATGATGTATAGTTTGCAATGGCAGACATAGTCAGCTGGGAAATGATTACTGTTCTTCATCCACCTCAATATGCATTTTATGAAAAAAACGATGAACTACGGGAGCCATCAATAAGCTGAATGAAGTTAGAAATGTTACTCCACTGAACAATGCATAAAGTGAAGCAAATATTTTTGCTGAAGGTGTTAGCACGACATTTGAAGCAATAACAGGCCCCATACCACTTAATATCATTGAGGCATTCAGTAATGCATCGTACCAGTCAAATTCAGGTACTGTTAATTTATAGCCAATCACTCCCAAAAATAAACTCATTGTCATTACTACAACTGAAATCAAAAAATTATTCCAGATTCTTTGACGATATTTTTTTTTGGTTGCTAATTGTTGTGTTTTGTGTTCGTACATGTTAATTCAAAATTCAAAAACTTATCTCTATACATGGGTGTAAAATTCAAAAAATGCATCAGAAGTGTGGTTGAAAAAATAAAATTACTGATAATATTGCAGATTGACTTCAATATGTATGATAGTAAGTCAGTTTGAATTGAGTTTGTATGCCATATTTTCATAAAATTTAGATTGGAAGTTGATTTGATGGTTCTTTAGAAATTGTTATTATGAGCTTACAAAACTTTACTGTCAAGGCTACCGAGATTTTACAAAAAGCCCAGCAACTGGCATTTGACGCATCAAACCCAAATATTGAGAATGAACACTTACTCAAATCTTTGCTTATATCAGAGGATACCCCAATTGATTATCTTTTGAAAAAAAATAACGCATCACGCTCAATTATTGAATCTAAACTTCAGTTGGGGCTTCAGTCATTACCAAAAGCAACTGCGGAACCGGCTCAAATGGCAGGTCGAGAATTAAACAATACAATTCTTCGATCTGGTTCTGTCATCAAATCTTTTGAAGATGAATTCGTTACTCCGGAGCATTTGCTTTTATCTCTGATCCAAGGTAAAGATTCTGTAGCAGGAATATTAAAAGATGCCGGACTAACAGAGAAAGGTCTTGTTACAAGTATACATGAATTACGAAAAGGAACACCTGTAAGTTCCGCAACACAAAAAACAACCATACAGGCTTTGAATCGTTATGCCAAAAACCTCATTGAATTGGCTCGCAAAGGGAAGCTTGATCCGGTCATTGGAAGAGATGAAGAGATTCGTCGCACCTTGCATATTCTGAGCAGGCGAACAAAAAACAATCCAATGCTTGTTGGGGAACCTGGAGTAGGTAAAACTGCGATTGCGGAAGGTATTGCAATGCGGATAGTAAATGGAGATGTTCCGGATAATCTCAAAAATAAAAATATTTATGCGCTTGATATGGGGCAACTAATTGCCGGCGCCAAATACAAAGGAGAGTTTGAAGAAAGATTAAAAGCAGTTGTAAAAGAAGTATCTGAAAGTGAAGGCGATATTATTTTGTTCATCGATGAAATCCATACTCTGGTGGGGGCAGGGGGAGGAGAGGGCGCAATGGATGCAGCGAATATTTTGAAACCAGCTTTATCACGCGGCGAACTTCGTTCCATCGGAGCTACCACATTAAATGAATATCAAAAGTATTTTGAAAGAGATAAAGCATTGGAACGCAGATTCCAAAAAGTACTGGTAGAGGAACCATCAGTTGAAGATGCCATTTCTATTTTACGTGGATTGAAAGACCGTTATGAAACTTATCATCATGTTCGTATCAAAGATGAAGCAATTATTGCTTCAGTCGAAATGTCTCATAGATATATTAGTGATCGTTTTTTGCCAGACAAGGCGATAGATTTGATGGATGAGAGTGCTGCCAAACTTAGATTGGAAATGAATTCTATGCCGGAGGATCTGGATATGCTTGAACGGCAAATTCGACAATTGGAAATTGAGCGGGAGGCCATCAAGCGTGAAAATGATGATGAGAAGTTGAAGGAAATGAATATTGATATTGCCAATAAAACCGTTGAGCGAGATACATATCGTGCCAAATGGATGCAGGAAAAGGGAATTGTAGATAAAATTCAAGAAGCTAAATCACAGATTGAACAACTAAAGCAGGAAGCGGAACAAGCAGAGAGGAATGGTGATTATGGCAAAGTGGCTGAGATACGTTATGGGAAAATAAAAAATAAGGAAACAGAAATCATAAATTGGACCACGCAATTGGATGAACTTTCTGAAAGAAGGTTATTGAAAGAAGAGGTAGATGCGGAGGATATTGCTCAAACAATCTCTAAATCAACAGGAATTCCTGTTGCCAGGATGTTGCAGAGTGAAAAAGAAAAGTTGCTTAACCTGGAAGTATTTTTGCACAAGAGAGTTGTAGGACAAGAGGAAGCGATTACAGCAGTGGCTGATGCAATTCGCAGGAGTAGGGCTGGTTTGCAGGATGTGAGAAAGCCAATTGGCTCTTTCATTTTTTTAGGAACAACAGGAGTGGGTAAAACAGAACTTGCGAAAGCGCTGGCCGAACTACTGTTTGATGATGAAGGTATGATAACCAGAATTGACATGAGTGAGTATCAGGAAAAACATTCTGTAAGCAGATTGCTGGGTGCGCCTCCAGGTTATGTGGGGTATGATGAAGGGGGGCAACTTACAGAAGCTATTCGCAGAAAACCATACTCGGTTGTATTGCTGGATGAAATTGAAAAAGCACATCCGGATGTTTTCAATGTACTTCTGCAGGTATTGGATGATGGAAGGATTACGGACAATAAGGGTAGGGTGGTGAATTGTAAAAATACAATTATCATCATGACCAGCAATATGGGTAGTCATGTCATTCAAGAGCATTTTGAAAATGTAAACGAAAAAAATCTGGATGATGTCATCGATCGAACAAAAGAGGATGTATTTGGCCTGCTTAGAAACAAACTAAGGCCAGAGTTCTTAAATAGAATTGATGAGGTAATTCTTTTTCATCCTTTGCTTAAAAAAGATATCAAACAAATTATTAAAATTCAACTTGAGGATTTAGTGGCAAGGATGTCAAATAATGATTTTACAATTAGTTTTACCGACTATGCGATAGAATATCTTACCGAATTTGGCTTTGATCCACAATTCGGAGCCAGACCACTAAAAAGACTTATACAAAAGGAGATAATCAATCCGCTAAGTAAAAAAATTTTGGCTGGTGAAGTAAAAAAAGAAATTCCTATTGTTGTTGATGTTTTTGACGGGATAGTGGTTTTTCGTAACGAATCCAGGCTTTTGCAGAATATCATATAGCCATCATATTTAATTGATTGCTAATTATTTACGAGTATTTGTAAAATTAACAGTAAATATAATAAAATTATCAAAATTTTCATTATCTTAGATTAGTACAAATTTTTAAAATTATTAAATTGAACCTTTTTGTTCATTGGTTGTTTGGTTATTATTAGATAAGTTAAAACAAGAATCATGGCATTCAAAAAAGAAGTACTGGAAATTATAGAACCAAAAGACGTATTTGTGGGAAATCCAAAGGCAGAAGTTACATTAGAGGAATTTGGTGAGTATGAGAGTGAGGATTGTGCCAAGGCAAACGATATTGTCAAGCAATTACTCTTAGATTATGAGGGTAAAATTCGTTTCAATTTTAGACATTTTCCATTAACCAGAATTCATCAACGAGCACTTAAGGCAGGAGAAGCTGCTGTTGCTACAGCACAAGAGGGCAAATTTTGGGAAATGCATAATATCCTTTTTGCTAATCGTAGGAATTTAGGCACCACTTCGCTCAAATTACATTCAAAAGAGGCAGGAGTGAAAAACAAACATTTTTTGGATGATCTTGTAAATGCTGTTTATGGTTGGCAGGTACAAGGTGATCTTAAAGAAGGAATTCAAAGAGGAGTAAAGGATGTACCAACATTTTTTGTGAATGGTATTAGAATAACAGGCAAGCCAACTTATTTGGAACTTAGCAAAGCTATAGATTCTGCACTAAAAAAATTAAAGCAGAAATCAAGTAATGTCGTTATTCAAAAGTCTTCAAAAGCATCAGCCACTCCAGTTAAGCAGGCTGCATCCAAAAAATCAAGTGTGGCAAAAAAAGCAGTGGCAAACAAAACTGTAAAAGCACCCAAAAAAACTTCAAAACCATCTGTGAAAGTGGTAGCCACAAAAAAGAAAAATGCAGATTCTACCAAAAAAAAGTCCTTAAAAAGTAAACAGGCGATCAAAAAAAAGAAATAATTCTGTTCTCATAAAGAATAAAAGGGAAGCTTTGAGCTTCCCTTCTTATTTTAACATCAAATATCATTCATTACATCAAACGCATTGCCATGGCAAAGAAAGTGACATTGAATGGTAAAACCATCGAACAATAACCTCCTCCAATGTTGTAAACGCCAAAAAATGCGGCAATGGAAGCTAAAAATAATATCCAATATAATCCGGTAGATTTTTTTACATTTTCCATAGTAATATTTTGGGCAAAGATAAGGCAGATTTTATTTTCTATAAAATTATCTATCAAATTATTATAAGTGTCAAAAATTAGACATAATGAATTATTTTGCGCTTCAATTGGCGGAATAATTATTTTATGCAAATTCGTTTTCAGCTATATTTTGCTTCATCTTATGGTCAGGAACTTTCCCTTTCTGTTAAACATATTACTGAAAGTGGGAAAGTTATTGAGCGTGATTGTGCTATGAACTTCCAATCAGATAAATGCTGGGTTGGTTCGTATGATTTTTCATCAAAAGACAATAGTGGTTTTATACAATATCAATACGCTCTGTTAGAAGGGGGCAAAATAGTTGCTCTCGATCAGTGGAAATTCAGAACTCATCAGCTTGATCCTCAGTCAGCACAAACTTTTGTATTGTTGGATCACTGGTTGTATGAACCCATAGAATATACCGTATTTCATAGCAAGGCATTTAAAGATGTTTTACTGAAAAATAAAACCCGCTATAAAGTATCTCCCGTAAAGAAAGCGACTCATCAATTTATAGTAAGGATTCCTGCTTTACCTGAGGGTAAGTTATTATGCATGACTGGAAGCGGTAAAATTTTAGGAGATTGGAATGCCAGTAATCCTATTTTACTCGGCAATTTGGATGACTGCTGGTCTGTTAAGCTTGATCTTTCAAAAGCTGTATTTCCCATTGAATTCAAGTTTGCTACTTATGACCTGGCTGACAAAAAAATGGAGCATTTTGAAGAGGGGCCCAACCATATATTAGAATCCCTTCCAAAAAAAGATGAAATGGTTTGCTTTCATCATTACGCACAAATAAAAAAGTATGCCTGGAAAGGCGCTGGGGTGAACGTACAGGTTTCATCCTTAAGGAGTGAGGATAGCTGGGGCGTTGGAGATTTCAAGGATATCGAACATTTAATCGAATGGTCTAAAGCAACCGGAATTCATATGATTCAGCTGTTGCCAATCAATGACACAACCGCTCATCACGACCACAGGGATTCATATCCATATTCGGCTATTTCTGCTTTTGCATTGCATCCAATTTTCTTGAATATTGCAGTGATGGCAAAAAAGCACAAGATTGCTTTGCCCGATTCTTTTACTCAAGAAGCATTTGAGCTTAACAAAAAAAATACACTTGAATATGACGGAGTGATGAAGTTGAAGAAGAAAGCCATCGAGTTGCTATTTAATAAATGTTACTCTAAATATGAGTCCAAGGAGGATTATGTTACTTTTTTGACTGAAAATGCCTCATGGCTTAAGCCCTATGCAGCTTTTTGTTATCTAAGGGATTTGTATGAAACCGCTGATTTCAGTAAATGGGAAAATTCAGCAGTATTCAATAATCATTTATTGGAGAATCTTACCGACTCTACAAAAAATCATTATCCTCAAATTGCCATTCACTATTTTGTACAGTATCATTTGCACAACCAATTAAAAAATGCTGTAGAAAAAGCGCATAAAGCAGGTATTATCTTAAAAGGAGATTTACCTATAGGTGTTGGAAGGTACAGTGTTGAAACCTGGATGCATCCACATCTGTTTCACATGGATATGCAGGCGGGGGCACCTCCGGATGCATTTACCCGTAAAGGGCAAAACTGGAGTTTCCCCACCTATAATTGGGAAGCAATGCAAAAGGATGGTTATCATTGGTGGAGGCAAAGATTATTTCATATGAGTCGATATTTTGACTCTACTCGCATAGATCATGTACTTGGATTTTTTAGAATTTGGAGTATCCCCTTACACGCTGTTGAGGGAATTTTTGGAGTCTTCGTTCCAACTATCTCCATACATCGTTCTGAATTTCAACAAAAGGGGATTGCATTTGATGAGGGCAGACTTTGTAAACCATATATCACTGATGCAATTCTCAATGAATTATTTTCCGGCAATATTGATTGGGTTAAGGCACATGTTTTGAATGGTCTTGAATTTAAATCACATTTGTCTAACCAACGGGCATTGGATGAGCACTTTGGTACGGATGATAACTATTTAAAGGCTCGTCAGGGGTTATTTGACTTACTTGCAAATGTCATACTGTTTAAAGATTCTGAGAAGTTAGATAATTATCATTTTAGAATCAGTATTCATGAAACTTCTTCTTTTCAGAACTTAAGTGATGATCAGAAACATAACTTGGATCAATTGTATGTAGATTATTTTTACAAACGACAGGATGGATTGTGGTATGAAACAGCTCAAACTAAATTTGACGCCATACAACACGGTACAAACATGATGCTATGCGCTGAGGATTTAGGTATGGTTCCGGATATGGTTGAAGGAATTTTACAGCAAAGAGAAATGCTTGCATTGCAAGTTCAAAGAATGCCCAAGCGCTCGCATCAACAGTTTTCTCATCCTGCCGAAGCACCATATTTGTCGGTTGTAACACCATCCACACATGACATGAGTACGATTCGTGAGTGGTGGGAAGAGAATTCGGATATAACTCAATTATTCTATAATCAGCAATTGGGTAATGCCGGTGCGGCACCTGCTTTTGCTGAGCCTAGTATTTGCAAAGAAATTATCGTTCAACACCTACAATCGCCTGCCATGTGGGCTGTATTCTTGCTGCAGGATCTTATGTCTATGGATGAAAAAACCCGACGATTATTTCCCTCTGAAGACCGTATCAATATTCCTGCAAATCCAAATCATTATTGGAATTACCGTATGCATATTACCCTTGAAGATCTCAATGAATGCCACTCGTTAACCGGAGTGATTCATGGCCTGGTTACAATGAGCGGAAGGGGATAGAGGGCTCATCAACCTAGCGTATTTGTATTTTTTATTTTTCAAAGTTTTGATTTTGACTGTTTGATTATTGCATTTTGATTTTTTGAATTATTACCATACTTCTAATGACATTATCCTACCGTATTCTTCGGCTCCCTTTTAAATATCCCTTTACCATATCAAAAGGAACAAAAACACATCAACCAACTTTTATTGTAGAACTCGAATTCATGGGCATCAAAGGGTATGGTGAAGCACCCGCCATTGCTTATTATGATATACCGGTTGAAAAAATGGAAGCTGATTTGCTGGCCAAAAAAGCAATTATCGAAAAGTTTACCATTACTGATCCTGAACGCTTCTGGCATTTTTGTCATCATTTATTTCCGACAAATAGTTTTTTGGTTTGCGCATTGGATATGGCAGGCTGGGACTTGTTTGCAAAACTGAGAAGGAAGCCATTGTATGAACTTTGGAAACTTGATACTTCAGTTGCTCCGCTGACAGATTATACCATAGGTATTGATTCAACAGAGCGGATGATTGATAAAATGAAGGAAAAGCCCTGGCCGTTTTATAAAGTCAAAATGGGTTTTGATGGAGATATTGAAACAATAAAAGCTTTAAGAGCTAATACCGATAAGCCCTTTCGGGTAGATGCAAATGCTGCATGGGATCCAGAAACAGCACTTCAGAAAATCATTTCTCTGGATCAATTAGGTGTAGAACTGGTTGAGCAGCCCTTGGCAAAAGATAATTGGGAAGGAATGAAATGGCTATATGAACAATCTCCGCTTCCCATTTTTGCAGATGAAGCTTGTGTGCATGAATCAGACGTAGAAAAATGTGCAGACCATTTTCATGGTATCAATATTAAGCTCACCAAATGCAGCGGTATTACTCCTGCCAGGAGAATGATTTCAAAAGCTAGACAACTCGGACTTAAAATCATGCTGGGTTGCATGAATGAGTGTAGCATTGGATCGGCTGCAATTGCACATCTTGCACCTCTGGTTGATTATGTTGACAATGATGGAACACTTTTATTAACAGAAGATATTGCCAACGGCGTTGCATTTGAAAATGGTAAGTTTTTATACAATCAAGAACCCGGACTTGGTATTCAAATAAAAGACTAGGCACTCTTTGAGATCTTATGATTATAGTGTTACTTCAGTTCTTCCGCTTACATAATCAATATGGCATTCATCTGCTTTTATAACGAACACTTCGTTTACAACCTGTGATTGCCCAATGAATCCGCAAAATCGAAATGAATCGATACGATTTATTAGTTGTGGCTGATAACCATCATGTAAAACTGTATAGTTATGGTCTGTAATTGAACTCATGTCAACTTTTGGTTTAATCGTATCGCTATTGGAAAGTCTGACTGTGTAACAGGTATCTAATGTTCCTCCATTTACTTTTATATTCACATATCTGAACTCCATCGTGCACATCACCATGTCATCATGTTTATTCTTGCATGAAAAAAATGCGATGATGCCAATTGTGATCAGTACGAATAAACTGAAATTATTTTTCATTGATTTATATTTACCAAATTTTCACACGCACACTGTCTGCTCTGTACATTTTTGAGTTGGGTTTGATATCAAATGTTGTGTAAAAATCATCTACATCAACAAATGGTCCATTCACTCTGTATTTTGCAGGAGAGTGTACATCGGTAATCAGTCTGTTTTTTTCCTGTTCTTCGCGGGTATGTCCAAGCCAGCCCAATGCATATCCCAGGTAATAACGTTTCATTGGAGACAAACCGGCAATGGGTTTATTCTCCTTGTATTGAGCCGTTTTTTTGAATGCTTCTATTCCCAAAAGTATTCCCCCAAGATCTGCAATATTTTCTCCCAATGTTGCTTTGCCGTTTATATGGTACCCTTTAACAGGTTCATACTCGTCAAATTGTTTTACCATCACATTGGCACGCGTCATAAATTTTTCTTCATCTGTTTTTGTCCACCAGCTTTTTAAATTTCCTTTTTCATCAAATTGTCTGCCTTCATCATCAAAGCCATGTGTAATTTCATGTCCGATTGTACTGGCTCCTGCATATCCATATACGACGGCATCATCGAGCTCTTCATCTCTATAACCCGGCACCGTAAAAATTCCGGCTGGAAGCACAATTTCATTATTGCTTGGATTGTAATAGGCATTATATGTTTGAGGGAACATATCCCATTCATCACGATCAACCGGCTTGCCCAATTTGTTGAATTCATAGTTATGCCACCATGCATTTGCACTCATATAATTAGCAGCAAAGCTTTCTCTGCCAATTTTCATGGTGGATAAATCCTTCCACTTATCAGGATATCCAACTTTGCTTTTGATAGAAGCTAATTTGGTGTATGCTTTTTGTTTGGTACTGTCACTCATCCATTCCAGTTTGGCGATACGGTCTTTCAATGCATCTTTGATGGCATCAACCATAACTGCATAGCGCTTCTTGGCAGTTTCATTAAAAAACTCATTTACATAGAGTTTACCCATCATTTCGCCCATGGCATTTTCTTCCATTTGTATGATACGCTTCCAGCGAGGTTTGCGTACTTTGGCGCCACTAAATAGTTTATTAAAATTAAATGCCTCCACACCATAAGCATCGGGTAATACTCCGGCCATATCACTGATCAAATTAAAAGTCAAGTACGATTTCCAGTCTGCAAGAGGAGTAGTACTAAGTTCTGCATTCAGTGCTTTAAAAAATTCGGGCTGGCCCACAATCACCGAATCGGCTTTTGAAACACCAATTGCAGGGAGATATTCTGTCCAGTTGATTGTAGCTGCCATTTTACCCAAATCTTTCACAGCCATTTTATTATAATTCTTGTATGGATCTCGCAGGTCTTCGATTTTACGGGATGCTTTTGCAAGCTTGGTTTCTAATTGTAAAATGTTCGTGGCAGCTTTTTGTGCATCCGCTTCTTTTTGTCCCGACATGCTCAGGACTTTGGTGATGTATTTTACGTATTCATTTCTGATGTTAACGGTAGTAGAATCTTCTTTGAAATAATATTCACGCTCGGGTAAACCAATACCACCCTGATTTAATTGATAAGACATCACTTCGCTGTTCTTGGCATCCTGTGAAACATAATCGCTGAAAAGGGTAGAGGAGCCAATTTTTTTTAATTCAGCTACCAGTGAAATCATAGACTTTACATCTTGAATTCTCTGAATTTTATCTAACCAAGGTTGGATAGGTTTCAGGCCATTTTTTTCAATAGAAGTGCTATCCATTCCTGTTGTCCAAAAATCACCAATCTGTTGTTGAATGCTTCCCGATTTATCATTTGACTGAGCTGCTTTTTCACATATTTCACGTAGGCGTTTATTGTTTTCTTCAATCACCAAATTTCCAATACCCCAACTCGATTGCTCCTCAGGAATTGGATTCTTTTTAATCCATCCACCATTTGCATACTGAAAAAAATCATCTTCGGGACGTACCGTTGTATCCAGATTTTTAGCAACTACATCGAGTTTTTCAGAATGATTTTCATTTTTACAAGACACCATTGAAGCAATGGTCAGAGACAAGAAAAAAAGTTTTTTCATTGGTAATTATTTAAGCATGATAAATGTAGGAAAACATACACTAAGGGCAAAATAAATTAACCAATTACATGGTATCTTTGTGTCAAATTTATCACTGTGACACCTGAAAGATATCAACGATTGGATACTGTGTTAAGTAAGCGCCAATTCAACCTAACAGTCGTTTTGGAAAATGTAATGGATCCTCACAATATTTCGGCTGTGATGAGAACTTGTGATGCTGTTGGAATTCAGGAAATTTATGTACTAAATACAGCAATACCCCGACATAAAAAATGGGGTTCCAAAAGCAGCTCAAGTGCTGCTAAATGGCTTACGATACATCAGTTTACAGATCTTGATCAATGTGTAAATGCTTTACGTCAGCGTTACAAAAAATTATACAGCACTCACCTTGGTAAAGAAGCGGTTGATTTATACGAGTTGAATTTAACGGAGGATGTTGCTTTGATTTTTGGTAATGAACATGCGGGAGTGAGTGAAGAATTAAATGCATGTACCGATGGAAATTTCATTATTCCCCAAATGGGCATCATTCAATCACTTAATATTTCAGTGGCTTGTGCGGTAACGATTTATGAAGCCATGAGGCAAAAAAGAAATGCCGGTCATTACAATCAGCCCAACTCAAATCATGCAGACTATGCTACGTTGAGAGTGCAGTGGGAGCTAGGTTTGCAAGGTGATAGCGCGGAGCAATAACTTATTTCGCTATCGCTTGTTTACGAATAAAATACGGAGCCAGATAATGATTGGCAGTTAAAAGAATCAATACGTAAGATAGATCAGTTAATATTCCTTTCTCTAAAAATGGTATGCCAGCAATTAGGCAATTCATCCATCCGTTAATTCCTGTTCCATAAAATCCGCTGGTATCAAACAAGAAACAATTGGTATTACTAAGAAAAAAGAAAATCAAACTTGCCAGTGGCGCACCAGCCAGGATTTGCCAGGTTTTTTTGCCATTGAAGAATGTAGCAATGAAAGTAACTGCAAGAAGTGAAACATAGTTTCCAATTTGCCCCATTCCATAAAAACCCTGACCATCGCGGAAGATTTCCATCAAACAATCAGAAAGGAACATAGCAAAAAGGGGCATTGAGAAAGCCCATTGACGATTTTTGAAACTCACGCCACTGAAAAATGATATAGCAATGATGGGTGTGATGCTGTAAGGGAATGTAATGGCTTTTAGAGCAGCAGAAACGACGATGAGAACAATACCTGCAAATATTTGATAGCGACTTAACTTCATGATAGGTTAGTTTACGCAAATGTAAGCAATTAAATGTCTGTAAAACCTCCCATTTTTCCTGTTTTTTCCTCATGGTGTGAATAAAGAACTAGTATAGATTTACCCTATGGATAAAAGAAATTCACTGGGGAAATTAGGGGAGGACCTGGCTGTTGATTATTTGATGAAAAATCGTTTCAAGGTATTGCACAGAAACTGGAGATATGGTAAAAAAGAGATTGATATTGTTGCTTTGAAAGAATCTATGTTGCATTTTATTGAAATTAAAACTCGCAAATCAAATAAATATGGTTATCCAGAGGAGAATGTAAGTCGGACCAAAATATTAAATATGATGGCAGTAGCATCTCATTATCAACAAATTTACCCGGAATATCAATGGATACGCTTTGATGTTATTTCCATTACACTGGAACCCAAGGTGACTTATTTCCATATAGAAGATGTGTATGTTTAAAGCATCTTATTATTCGTACTTTTGTATATATGGGAAGAATATTGGCGATTGACTACGGATTAAAGCGTACGGGATTGGCGGTCAGTGATCCGTTACAGATCATTGCCAATGGATTAGACACCATTTCATCTCCGGATTTAATACCTTTTTTAAAGAATTATTTTCAAAAAGAAATAGTTGATTTGATTGTAATTGGAATGCCCAAAGATTTGTCAATGCGTGATACTCATGGCACCAAGCCTGTTAAACAATTTATCGAAAAACTGATATCCAATTTTCCGGATAAAAAGATTTTGGAAATGGATGAGCGCTTTACCTCTAAAATGGCAAGTAGGACAATGGTTGATATGGGAATGAAGAAAAAAGATCGGCAAAATAAATCCAACATTGATAAAATTGCTGCAACCATTCTTTTACAGGATTACCTGTCCTCCGTCAAATAAAAATAACTGCATAACTTTGTGTCTGGGTTGATTTGCCAAATCTAATCTGAGATTAACCATAATATGAATTTTAAATTGATTTCAACATGCCAGTTCAAGCTTTTGATTTTTTAATTTTGACTTATTAATTTTTACTAAATACCATGTTTTTACCCATTGTCGCATACGGTTCACCGATACTTCGTAAACAGGCTCGTGAAATTTCGGCTGATGAGCCCGGATTAAAAGAACTGCTTGAAAATATGTGGGATACCATGTACAAGAGTATTGGTGTTGGTTTGGCAGCGCCTCAGATCAACAAGGACATCAGGTTGTTCATTATAGATAGTGCACAGATATTTGAAAATCAGGAGCCGGACGAAGTGGGCAAATATCCTGATGAGCCCGGTTATAAAGGGGTTTTTATCAATGCAAGAATCATCAAATTGGAGGGTAATCCCTGGTCTTACAATGAGGGCTGTTTGAGTATCCCCAAAATAAGAGAGGATATCATAAGGCCTCAATCGGTTACTTTAGAATATTGCAATGAAGATTTTGAGAAACAAACTCAAACTTTTACAGGTCTTACCGCTCGAATTATCTTGCACGAATATGATCATATTGAAGGAAAGTTATTCATTGATCACATAAGTCCCCTCAAACGAACTTTATTAAAACGTAAATTAGAAGATATTAGTAAGGGAAAGATAAAGGTTGATTATCGAATGTCATTTCCAAAATAATACTAAATGAAGAAGCCCATTGCTTGCTTCGGATTTTTAATTTTTTCCGTGTATTCAAATCTTTTCGCACAAAGAGTGGTTGACAGTATTGTGCCTTTCGGAAAAACATACGTTACACTTAGTCCGGTGGTTGTTGATTCACGTATCAATGTTTCAGCTTTCATAGATCGAATCAAAGAAGATACCAGTTTTTACAAAGCTTTCAGGAATTTGCGCATCATTGGATACAATGCTATACATGATATTCGAATGCTTGATAAAAAAGATCAGGTGCAGGCGATGTATCATGCCAAAACAATGCAATACAGAAAGCACGGATGCAGGTTTATGAATACAATAGATGAAGAAATGAAAGGGGATTATTTTGATGCACAGCATCAACCCAATTATTATACTGCCCAGATGTATGCATCTTTGTTCTTTACCAAGGATTCAGTTTGTGGTGAGTCAAATCTGGTAGGCAAAAAACAATTCAGCACCTCCGGGAAATCCGGTCTGGAAAAACATAAAGAACAGCTCAAGATGTTGTTTTTTAATCCGGGTAAAAGAATCAATGGGCTGCCCTTAATCAGTAACAAAACTTCCATATTTGATGAGAATATGTCTGAATGTTATGACATGCAATTGGATTGGGACATATACCAGGGAAAAAGTTGCCTGCTTCTAAAACAACAGGTAAAAAAAGGGAGGGAAGATGATGTGGTGATAGATGAGATGACTACCTGGTTTGCCGACAGCACTTATGATGTGCTTGCCAGAAATTATCGATTACGATATGACGCTGGCGTATATGATTTTGATGTAAAAATGGAAGTACAGATGGCTCATTTCAATGGATTGATAGTGCCTCAATTAATACGCTATCATGGTAATTGGAAAGTGATGTTCAAAAGAAGGGAGCGAGGAGTATTTACCGCCACACTCTATGATTTTCAATAAAAAAGGCCGGAACTGATCCGGCCTTTACTTTTATCTCTTTATTATTGGTATTACATTTCTATTGGATCCGTGCAAAATTTCCAGTAAATAAGATCCTTTGGGAATGCTGGTAGATGGGGTAAAAATCAATCGGTTGATACCTGTGGTTAATGTTATTGATTTTCTTTCGATTATTTTTCCTTCATTCGAGAGTAATCTAAGAGTTCCGGTTTCTACATTCGTTGAACCTATTTCTACTGTAAATTGCTCAATGAATGGGTTAGGATATATATTAGTATGTTGAGCTACAGGAATATTCACACTAACGATATTTGAGTAGGAGTATCTTCCATTGTTTTCCAAAATCTTAATACGGTAATAAATTCTTTCTTTATAACCATTCAAAATATCATTGAATTGATACTGCTGATTTACGCCGTGAGGCAGACTGGCTGATTTAATTCCAATGCTGATGAATTGAATGCTATTCATGCTTCTTTCAATCTCATAAGAAATAACATCTCTCTCTGTTCTTGCGGTCCAACTGATATTCACTTGAGAAGCAGATACTGCCTTAGCTTGAAGTGTGAATAATTCAACTGCAGTTGTACGTGTAACAGATATAATAGCAATAGCGGTATCTGAATCATCGTTTACATCAAAGATTCGATAGTAGAATGTATCCTCACCCACAAAATCAAAATCAGGAGTATAATCAAAAGTTCCATCTACTCTCCAGGTAATTGAACCATGAGTAGTTCTTTCAACAATCATCCAGCGATTATTGCCATCCAAACTTGTTCGATCATTGGAAGTAACATTGGCATTTCCAAGTGTAGTGTTAACCTCTATTACAAAAGAGTCTGGCAATGCTCTAGGTATATCATTTATACGTATGATAACCATCGTTGTGTCTGCATCTCCATTGCTGTCAAATATTCTGTAATAGAAAGTATCTAATCCGGCATAATCAGTATTTGGAGTATAATCAAAAGAGCCATCTGTTCTCCAGGAAATATCACCATGATTGCTTCGGCTTACCAGCATCCATGTATTTCCATCATCAAAGCTTTGATAATCATTAGCAGTAACACTTGCGTTATTCATACTAACATTGACTCCTGTTACAAATGTGTCAGGTAAAGCTATTGGTCTGTCATTGATTCGAATGATTACCATGGCTGTATCACAATTGGCGTTGATGTCACACAATTTGTAGAAGAAGGTATCTCTTCCTACAAAATTCAGGTTAGGTGTATATGTGTATTGACCATTTGGCTGAAGGAATAGTATGCCATTTGATGGATTAGTTACTACTGACCAGGTGTTACCCCCAAAATAACTGGTAGTGTCATTGTTATTCAAATTCCCATATACAATGCCGTTTATGAATGTAAAGTTGCTGTCATTAATAGCAACGGGAACCGGCCCACACTGATTATAAATCATCAGGTTAAGTATTTCTGTATGACAACCATTAACAGATGTATATGAACCACTGTTTGTATAAGTTTGTCCGTCAGCTGACCATAAATATGTGGCACATGCAGTGTCAAAAATTATGTTTGATGTTACAGTGTTTACAGTTAAGTACAAGATTTCTGTATGACAACCTGATATCGAAGTGTAAGAACCAGAACTGATATAAGTCTGACCATTCACCGCCCAAGTATAAGTATCACAAGCTGATGCAGTGGTGGTATTCGAAGAGGAAGTTGTTACAGTCAGATTCAAAATCTCTGTCGCACAACCACTCACTGAAGTGTAAGAACCAGAGTTACTGTAAGTCTGACCATTTACTGCCCAAGTATAAGAGTCACAGGCTGATTCATTCGAAGTATTGATTGTAATTGATGTAATGGTCAAATGAAGCGTATCTACCGAAGCACAACCACTCGCATTATTATAAGCAT
>CAZXSR010000013.1:53713-59765 GCA_964643315.1 uncultured Ferruginibacter sp. | reverse complement strand
TTATTATAAGCATAAGTGTATGTTCCGCTCGTAGTGTAAGTCGAACCATTCCATGCGTAAGACTCACATGCCGTTTGGGTAGAACTATTATGCGTTCCGTAGTTGATGGTCAAATGTAAAGTATCCACACTTGCACAACCACTCGCATTATTGTAAGCATACGTGTACGTTCCTGAAGTAGTGTAAGTCGTTCCATTCCAAGCGTAAGACTCGCAAGCCGTTTGAGTAGAACTGTTATGTGTTCCGTAATTGATGGTCAAATATAAAGTATCTACCGAAGCACAACCGTTCGCATTGTTGTAAGAATAGGTGTAGGTACCAGAAATCGTGTAGGTCGTTCCATTCCAGCTGTAGGAGTTACAAGCCGACTGCGTCGTCGCATTGAACGTACCGCTGTTGATGGTCAGGTGTAAAGTATCCACACTGGCACAACCGTTCGCATTGTTGTAAGCATAAGTATACGTTCCTGAAGTTGTGTAAGTCGTGCCATTCCAGCTGTAGGAGTTACAAGCCGACTGCGTCGTCGCATTGAAGGTGCCTGTGTTGATGGTCAGGTGTAAAGTATCTACACTGGCACAACCGTTCGCATTGTTATACGCATAAGTATACGTTCCTGAAGTTGTGTAAGTCGTGCCATTCCAGCTGTAGGAGTTACAAGCCGACTGCGTCGTCGCATTGAAGGTGCCTGTGTTGATGGTCAGGTGTAAAGTATCTACACTGGCACAACCATTGGCATTGTTATACGCATAAGTATAAGTTCCAGAAGCGGTGTAAGTCGTTCCATTCCAGCTGTAGGAGTTACAAGCCGACTGCGTCGTTGCATTGAACGTACCGCTGTTGATAGTCAGATGCAAAGTGTCTACCGAAGCGCAACCATTGGCATTATTATACGCATAAGTATAAGTTCCGGAAGCCGTGTAAGTCGTTCCATTCCAGCTGTATGAATTACAAGCCGACTGTGTCGTTGCATTAAAGGTGCCGCTATTGATGGTCAGATGCAAAGTATCCACACTGGCGCAACCATTCGCATTGTTGTAAGCATAAGTATAAGTTCCGGATGCCGTGTAAGTCGTTCCGTTCCATACATAGGAGTTGCAAGCCGACTGCGTCGTCGCATTGAACGTACCGCTGTTGATGGTCAGATAAAGCGTATCTACACTGGCGCAACCGTTGGCATTGTTGTAGGCATAAGTATAAGTTCCACTAGTAGAGTAGGCAGTTCCGTTCCACACGTACGAGTTACAAGCCGACTGGGTCGTCGCATTGAATGTACCACGATTGATTGTCAAGTGTAAAGTATCCACACTCGCGCAACCATTCGCATTGTTATACGCATAAGTGTAGGTACCGGAAGTCGTATATGTCGTTCCGTTCCAGCTGTATGAGTTACAAGCCGACTGGGTAGTTGCATTGAACGTACCGCGGTTGATCGTCAGAATCAAAGAATCTATTGAGGTGCAACCTTCTGCATTGGTATAGCTATATGTGTAAATACCTGAACTTATATACAAAGTTCCTCTCCATGTGTATGATGCGCAAGCTGTTTGTGTAGTTTTAGTATATGTGCCATTTTTTATGGTCAAATTCAAAATTGCCCTGGATGCACAGCCAATTCCATTAGTAAAGTAATAAGTGTAGCTACCTGAACTCGTGTAAGTATTCCCATTCCATGTGTAGGAATCGCATGCGGTAGCACTGGTAACAGTTCGTGTACTGTTATTGATAACAAGTGTAAGCGTATCAACGGATGGACAGCCACTGGCATTCGTATAAGCATAAGTGTAGGTACCGCTCGATGTATATGTACTACCATTCCATGTATAAGAATCACAGGTGTGTACATTGGCATTATTGTTGCTTGAATAACGGATAGTAAGTACCAGCGTAACAATCGAATCTCCTCCACTGGCAGCAATGCCAGTCCAGGTAGCCGAGTTAGTTGAAGCTGTATATGTGACACCATTCCAAGTGTAAGAATTACAGGCGGTTACGGTATCTTGTTTGTAAACCGGTGGGGGAGTAACCGCAACAACATTCGTATCATTGGAAAATGGAAAAGGTCCAACGTAACCGATTGCTGTGGTGGTTTGTGCGGCCTGAGTTGTACAAGGAGCTTTTGCATTATAATTAATGACAAGTGAATCATTTGCCGGAATAAAAAATGAAGTTCCTGAAAGCGTTTCCACACCTCCTGTGAAATTGATATTACCTACAGCTCCAGTTGAAGGAAGTGAAATGCATGTAGATGCTGAAAAATTTCTTCCTGTTGACAAAGAGATGTATGTAAAATTTGTCGGCAGTTGATCATTGATACTATCAATAGTCAGTCCAAATTGGGTATTGTTCTTAACAATTATACTGAAATTGGCAGTATCACATACACTATAATTACGCTTATCTGATTTTTTGATAATCGTTAAAGCATTGGGTGGCGATGCAACGACAAAAGAATCTCCTACAGAACCCAAATTATTATCTATCTGATACTTGTAGTTAGTACTTCCACTGGTGGCTCCGCAATAGGGCAGCATGTATGCCTTAAAACTGGGATTTACTATCCTGAATTTCCATCTTACCACAACGCTGTCTTTTGGTCCGCCATTACCTGACCTAAAGTATAGACTATCTGTTGTGCCTGCAAGAACCCCTGGCACCGAGCTGTATAAAATTTGAGTCGAAATAAGTTGTAGATAACTGGGATTAAATCCAGGTGCAATTGTGGCTTGAAAATCCAGCTCATCATTATTACGGGCATTACCAACAGTATATGTGATATCATCAAAGAAAAAACCACCTATAACGTCCTGATTAGTGACTGATTGACGCGAAAGTCCTCCCGCATTGGCACTAATGGAATTTCTATTGGAAATAACGAAAGAACTGCTTTTCGATGTAGCAGTATTATCAAAAAGTAAGGTATTAAAAGTAGCATTGGGGTTTCCTCCCGCCGGATATGTAATATAAAAATAGCATACTTTAGATTGGCCCGGTGCTAAAGTCCCTACTAAAATGGTTCCGTTGCTTGGGCCTATTACCGTATAGTTAATGCCAGGTATGCTGGAAACAATGGAAGTTATACTAAATTTTAAATTCGTATATGTAACTCCACTATTAGAGTTGTTGATAACTTCAAATCCAACATAACTGTTTGTGATGGCATTGTTACTATTATGATCATCTACAAAATAGGGAGCCGTAATTCTATTGACTGTGAAGTGATTGGAATTCAATGCATTAGAAGCTTTTGCAGATAATAATATGAATAGAATACTGCAAAATATTCTTGACCATTTAGCACAAAACATATTTTTTTCTTTTTGTATAGGGGGAAATTGAATAATTTAACGTTGCAAAACTAATCTTTGGTACTCAAATTTTCTAATAATAAGATGAGTCATTCCTAAAAAAACAAATTTGTTTAAAAAAAAATCCCGACGGTTAAACGTCGGGATTTTGCATAATGGTTTTAAAAATAGCTATTTTATCAATGTACTGCTTTGTATCATTTTTCCGTTCACCTGCAGTTTAAGAATATAACTGCCTGCAGGTAATTGTCCCAATCCTTGCATCATCACTTTATTATACCCTGGTAGGGTTGTCCAAGACATTGATTTAAGAATTTGCCCTTGCATGGAATAAATTTGAGCATTTGCCTTTTCATTCAATCCTGCAAAGAATTCTATATTCAATTTGTCTGTAAATGGATTAGGTGATACCATGACAAAGTCATCTGAATTTCCTTTTACCAAAGCAATATTGCTGTATGTAAATTGACCATTCATTTCTATGGCTTTTACACGATAATATAACGAAGTAAATGGCTTTGATAAACGATCAGCAATCTTATAGGTAGTGGGGGTACAACCTGCTCTTGAATTTACCTGTGTGGCTGTTTCAAAGCGAACACCATCATTACTGCGCTCCAAAACATAACGATCGACTTCTGTTTCACAGCTGACTCTCCAGGTCAGATTCACCAATTGACCATTCGCTGCATTTGCAGTCAGATACAAATCCTTAACAGGTGTTGTGCCGGTAATTTGTATGATGACTCTGGCGGTATCGCAATCCCCATTGATATCACATACTTTGTATGTAAATGTATCGGCTCCGTTAAAGTTGAGATTTGGCGTGTAAGTATATGTGCCGTCAGGATTTAAAATTACGTTACCATTAGTTGGTGGGGTAATTAAAGACCAGGTATTTCCACCGTCACCACTTGGCGTATCATTGGTGGACAAATTGCCATTTACCGGGGTATTCTCATTAGTCACATTATCATCGTCTGTAGCTACCGGATGATTGGGTTGTATCAAAATGACAACTATAGCTGTATCACAATCTCCATCTACATCACACAAACGGTAATGGAAAGTATCCAATCCATAGAAGTCTGTATTTGGAGTATACGTATAGGTACCATCTGTGTTGAGCAGAATAATTCCGTTGTTTGCAGCCGTGATCAAAGACCATGTATTGCCACCGTTTCCACTTAAGATATCATTGGTAATTACTGTTCCGTTCACCGGTGTATTTTGTAAAGTCGTATTGCTATCATTGACTGCAACGGGCACGACCGGATTTACGGTAATCACCACCATCGACGTGTCACAATCGCCATCTACATCACATACACGATAATAGAAAGTGTCATTGCCATTGAAATTGGTGTTAGGAGTGTATGTGTATGTTCCATTGGGATTAATTACCACGTTTCCGTTTGTTGGAGCTACCACGGCAGACCAAGTGTTGCCGCCATCGCCACTTGGTATATCATTTGGTGACAGATCACCGCTTACAGATGAATTTTCAATAGTCGTATTTATATCAGCTACTGCCAAAGGCACATCATTGTCCGGATTTACTGTAATCACGACCATTGCAGTATCGCAATCGCCATCTACATCGCATACACGATAATAGAAGGTATCGTTGCCATTGAAATCAGCGTTTGGCGTGTAAGTGTATGTTCCATTTGGATTAATCAACACATTACCGTTTGTTGGTGTACCCACAGCAGACCAGGTGTTGCCACCATTAGCACTTGGAGTATCATTGGTGGACAAATCACCGCTTACCGGTGTATCCTCATTGGTACTGTTGACGTCATCTACAGCAATAGGAGCGTCATTAACGGTAATCACCACCATGGCTGTATCGCAATCGCCATCTACATCGCACACACGATAGTAGAAGGTGTCATTTCCTGCAAAGCCAGGAGAGGGGGTGTATGTGAATGTACCATCAGTAAGTACCGACACAAGGCCATTTGTAGGATTGATCGTTAATGACCAGTTATTGCCACCGTCCGTGCTTCCATTATCATTGGTTGATAAATTTCCGGAAACAGCTACATCAAGAGTTGTTGTGAAATTATCATCTACCGCCACAGGCACATCATTCACCGGATTCACCGTAATCACCACCTTAGATGTATCACAGTCTCCATCTACATCACATACTTTGTAGTAGAAGGTATCGGCTCCGTTGAAATTCGCATTCGGTGTGTAGGTATACGTTCCATTGGGATTAACAACAACATTTCCATTAGATGGAGTACCCACCGCAGACCAAGTATTACCTCCGTCGCCACTTGGCGTATCGTTGGAAGCTAAGTTGCCGCTTACAGGACTATCTTCGTTCGTTGTATTCGAATCATCCACTGCCACTGGAACATCATTCACCGGATTCACCGTAATTACGACCATAGCTGTATCGCAATCGCCATCCACATCACATACTTTGTAGTAGAACGTATCGGCTCCGTTAAAATTCGCGTTAGGGGTGTACGTGAACGTACCATTGGGATTAACAACAACATTTCCATTAGATGGAGTACCCACCGCAGACCAAGTATTACTTCCGTCGCCACTTGGCGTATCGTTGGAAGCTAAGTTGCCGCTTACAGGACTGTCTTCGTTCGTTGTATTTGTATCATCCACTGCCACCGGAACATCATTCACCGGATTCACCGTAATTACGACCATAGCTGTATCACAATCGCCATCCACATCACATACTTTGTAGTAGAACGTATCGGCTCCGTTAAAAT
>CAZXSR010000013.1:44998-53613 GCA_964643315.1 uncultured Ferruginibacter sp. | reverse complement strand
TTACGACCATAGCTGTATCACAATCGCCATCCACATCACATACTTTGTAGTAGAAGGTATCGGCTCCGTTAAAATTCGCGTTAGGGGTGTAGGTATACGTTCCATTGGGATTAACAACAACATTTCCATTAGATGGAGTACCCACAGCCGACCAGGTGTTACCACCATCGCCGCTTGGTGTATCGTTGGTAGAAAGATTGCCTGACACAGGATTGTCTTCATTAGTCGTATTCGTATCATTAACAGCTACAGGCACATCATTAATTGGATTGACTATGATAACCACCATACCTGTATCGCAATCTCCACTGGCATCACAAACCTGATAGTAGAAGGTATCCGTACCATTAAAGTTTGCATTAGGTGTGTATGTGTAAGTTCCATTGGAATTTATGATAACTATACCATTGGATGGCGATGCGGCTGGAGACCATGTATTTCCTCCATCACCACTTGGTGTGTCATTAGAGGACAAATCCCCGCTTACGGGAGTATCCTCATTAGTGGTATTGTTATCATTTACTGCAATAGGGAAAGATTTTACACCAAAATCCAGGTTGCTAACAAATGAAGTTGTTGTACTTATTCCTGTTCTGGTTAATGGGGTTGTGTTCGTCCAGTTGGAAGCTGAAATTACAGCTGCAGGTACTGTTGAACCAACCGTTCCTGCATTGGATGTCAATACCAATGACATGTTGTTTGTGTTCGAAGGAACACCTGTCAACTGATAGGTACCATCTGGATTAACAGTTGCATAATCCAAAATAATACCAAGATTATCTACTAAATATACAAAGTAAGTACCATTGAGGTTGGTTCCTGCTTCTCCGGCAGACGCTATATTTGTAAATGAGCCTGCTGCGCTGCTGTTGGCATCGTTCCATACGGTACCATTCAATGTTAAAAGGAGTGGAGGATTAACTTTTACAGATACGAGTGCGATATCATATTTACGCTCTACTGTTGGACAGCTCAATCCAGTATTTACTGCAGAATCATACAATACATATTCAAACTGATCGGTACCCACATATCCAGTTGCAGGTGTATAAATAATTTGTCCGTTTTGTAAACGAACGGTCCCGTGTTGTGGCTGTAATAAGACTGGCCCTCCAGCGTAGGTAGTTAATTGAATTTTTATGATATCAGTGTCCGGATCTGTATCATTCTGTAATGCATCTACATAAATCTCTTCATTTATATAACCTGTATTAACAAAATTAACTGTATCATACAAGTCATCAAAAGCTACCGGCGCATTATTGATTGGCGTACCGGAAATAGATAATACTATTGTTGAGACATTGCTACTCAATCCTCCCTGGTCAGTCACCTGATATGTTATGGTGTCATTGGAAATTCCGGGAGTTGATGGAAATCCGGGGTTAGGAGTGTAGGTATATGAGCCGTCTGTATTAGTTACAAGAACCCCATTGTTTGGTCCGGTAAGGATTGAAATCGCAAGAGATTCATTTTCCGGATCACTGATTAGGTTATTCAAACTAAATGTCTTTGACTGACAAATATTATCCGGAAGATTAAAGTCAGAACTGCTTGGTGCTTGATTGATAATAGTATAAATAATCATCGCTGTATCACATAGTCCATCGGTTGTACATGCAGATGCACTGGTTTGACAACGTTGATATATGATGGTATCTTTTCCGTAGTAACCGGCATTCGGTGTGTAGGTTATGGTGGTTCCCACAATTTGTGTTGATCCATGAGCAGCAGCCAGCGTGATGCTTGGTGAACCCAATGAAATGGATTGAGGATCGGAATCATTCAATGCCACATTGATTGCCTGTGCAGTACCGCTATTGGCTGAACTTGTTTCACCAACTACGATAGGATCGGCAGCGGTAATGTCAATAATTACATAAGCCTGATCAGTAAGGGATCCATCTGAAATTGTATACAGAATGGTGTCCTTACGTGGTAATGCCCTGGAGGCGTTTGGGGTGTATGATATGGTTGAACCAACTATACTTGCAGCACCTACTGAACCTTGAACGGCTACAGCAGTAATACTGATGGTATTTCCATCGGGATCAACATCATTGGTTAATGGGCTAGTTGAAAGTGATTGATTGATTTTAGTCGTCAGATTAACATCCGGATTAGAGAGAGGCGCTCTATTAGGCAAAGCTGAACAGGGCTGAATAGTCAAATAGTTAATCACCAGTTTTGGTGTTTGTGCGGCAGTGCCACTCTCAGATGATTGAAACTGATGTCTCTTATCGACGAGGGTAGTGGCATTTTGCTTGACTAAAATACCAAAATTAGCATAAGTGCCATTTAACCAATTCTGCACAAGATTGGTTACTGTAAAGTTTTTGTATTCATTCGTAGATGTTGATGTAATAGTTGCTTCAGGAGTACTGTTGAAAGTACCACCTGCCGTTGTCCAGTTTGTAGTTGCGTTCTTCCTTGACCAGGTGGTGCCTGCTTCATCCCAAGCTTCTGTAATTCTATGGGCAGCAAAATTCAAACTCACATTATCACCACCACTTTTGTAAATGGAAAAAGTGGCATCTGTCACAACTGCACCAGCAGGAATCGTGCTAAAATTAGATGCATTGAACAGAAAAACAGCTCGTCTCTCATTATTCTTGCCTATTTCAAGAGGATTGTTTGTTCCATAATTTGTGGTTGTACGATCACTGCGCAAATAGGCATCAACCATATTGGTATTCGTACCTTGTATGGTTACAGTTCCTGTTGTCGAACTAAAAGGCTTGTATTGCCCTACACTGCATCCATCATTGATGATATTAATTCTCGCTACTGCAGTGTTGCAGAATCCCTGGGTATTACATACTTTATAGGTGAAGGAATCTGTTGTATTTGAGGATCCTGAGGGATAATCGGTTGTGTTTAAATAGGTAATTGTATTGTTGATGTTAATACTAACATTACCATTAGTAGGCGGTGTTACAATACTCAAACTGAGTGGAAAATTTCCTGGATTGTCATCATTGGCCAATACATCCAAAATGGTCGCCAAATCTTCATAGGTAGTGGCAGCATCATCCAAAGTAGATGGAGTGGCCGAAACGCAACCCCAATCTTCCAGAGAAACTGCGTCAATACGAATGGTTTCGCCTGAAACATAACTCAGTTTTATATATCTGAGTGATGTGGGGAATGCTAAAATATTTTCCTGACCAATATTGCGGGATGTAGTTGTTATATTACCCAGAGATGTATAAGTGGTATTGTTAGTGCTATACTCCACTTTCATAGTAGTTGTATTCCCTTCATTATTGGAAGCCCAATAAATTCTGATGGAATCTCTTTGTGCATTGGTAAGTACCGAACCAAAATCAAGTACCACATTATTGGCAGTCGAACTCTTGGAAAGTACAGCATAAGTGGTTGCATCTGCTACATCATAATCAAATGCCCCTAAGATGTTCGCAGGGTTAGTAACTCCGGTTGAAGAGGTAATAGTTTTTACGGTATCTGTTGTAGATAACCCATAAACACTACCTGGGAAACAACCCTGTGCATCGGCAGTCCCTACTGTGACTGTTATTGATGCTGTAGTACATAATGAAGAACTATTGCACACGGTATATGTAGCAGTCGCTGCGCCAAAGAAATTGGCTGATGGTGTAAATGTTACCGTCGTGCCGTTGGTTGTCCATGTACCATTGGAACCGCTGACTCCGGTAACAGTTAAAGCGCTACCCAAGGCATCAGTATCGTTAGACAATACTGCAATAGTAGTACTTTGACCCTCTACATAACAAGTAGTTTCAATACTGGCAACATCCGCATTAGCTGTAGGAGCAACAGGACCGGGGGAAATTACTGCCGGATAGCTTTCAAAAACTTGTCTGCCGCAATTGTCAGCAATTTTAACCGTGATGATTACATCCAGTGGACTCGTTAGCGTGGGTGATTGAAAAACGGTATTAGCGGCTGCTGATGTACCTGATGCGGTGAAACTACCAACACTTGCTCCGTTATCGGATCGTACGCACGACCAGGTGAAGGTGAGATTAGAAACAGGAATACCCAGTGTGGTGTAGGCTGCTGATAAATTGGTTGAACTATTTGAATTCACTCTTCCTGATGTTGGAATACCAACGATTGAATCCAGACGAATAGCCCCTTTATCCATACTGGACAAAAAGCTCCAGTTAAAAAACGCTCTTTGAGCAGCCACATCACCAACGGATCCGGAATTAATATTATGACCGGCTTCCATCATCACATAACCGCGATTGCTCTCACCCAATCCACGTCCGTAAGCAATGATTACTGCCGGGCCGGCAGAGTTTGCAGGCACATTTGCCTGGGTAGGGTCATATGTAATTACTTTGGTAGTAGGTCTCCAACCCTGACCCAATACAGGCAGGTAAACTCTTTCCGAACCATTTTGGTGAGCCGCGTCCGTAACTCCCATAAACTGAGCTACAGGATCAGAGGCTGAAGCCAGTGTTCCACTTGCAATCGAACCAGTTAATGTATTGTATGGAATGGTAGGAGTGGTGTGATTGCCCCAAAGAATTAGTGAGTTTTGTGAATAAGCAGTTGAACCGTTTGCAGGAAGAATGATACCTGTGCCGGCGGTGGTTGCTTTGGTACTTAAAAAATTCGTTTGCTGACTGGTGTTAGCCGGATTGTACATATTCTCCAGAGCACTTCCGGCATGACAACCCAACCAAATAGCTCCCTTGTATTGTTGGTTCCAATTGTACAGGTTACCATGTGTAGCCCATTTGGGATCAGCATGAGGCATCACAAAAATATCAGAGCACAAACCTAACTGAGATGGAGCGAGCCAATTATAAGCTGTTGCGGGGATACCTGCGTTAGTGAAAAAACCAGTGGCGATTCCTCCATTCTGTGCATCTAACGTCCAAATTGGCACTGTTGTATATTTCATGGTGGTTGTCACAGTCAATGACGACGTTGTGTAAACACCCGAAACCCCTTGTGCTACCCAACTTGCAATTTTTGTAGACACAGCCGTAGTGATGTATTTTTTATCTATGATAAATGTTCCTCCCTTAAAAGCAGTACCATTATAGGTAAAGTCAACTCCATCCTTGGCTTTGGTTTGTCCAATCACGACATACACAGGCACGCTGTTGTTTTTTAATAAATCATAAACCAAACCGTAGGGTTTTAGTTCTTTACCGATATCCGTAGCACGTGTACCGGAGTGTACACCCATATTAATAATATAGGAACCGGATGCAAATGTTTTTACTTCCTGTGCATACCCAAAAAATGGCAGAAAAGTGAACATGAGCAATACAGCTCTTAGTCGAAAATAATTGCCTGATTTCATACGTGTAGTGATGTTATTTGGTTATTTAATAGAGGCAGTTTTGGTATCTCTTATTTTTGCTTTCTGTTTAAGAAAAAAAATAATTTGCGAAGATAAGATAAACTATGTAAGAGTTTAAGCACAGTTATTATATTTTATATATTTTTAATAAGCTCGTTGTTTTTCAATCTAAACTTCTCCACTTTTGGTCTAACCACCACCTGACAGTATGGATTTTCGTTGCCTTTCAATGCAAAATAGTCTTGGTGGTAATTTTCGGCAACATAGAAGATGTCCATCTTTTCCAAGGTAGTTACAATGGGTTTTTCAAATTGATGATTTTGTGTGAGTTGTTCAATATATCTTTCTGCAATTTGTTTTTGAATATCGTTATGATAAAAAATCACACTGCGATATTGAGTGCCAACATCTTCGCCTTGTCTGTTTAATGAAGTAGGATCATGTATGTTCCAAAATATTTCCAGCAATGCTTCATATGTGATGATATCTGCATCAAATATTAATTGCACACACTCTGCATGTCCGGTTGTGCCCGAACAAACCTGTTCGTAAGTGGGATTAGCTATGTGCCCCCCGGAATAGCCACTTTTGACCGATTGCACGCCGTTTACCAGCTTATAAATAGCTTCTGTACACCAAAAGCATCCCGTTCCCAATGTGGCAGTCTCAATTTTCATGGTTAATTTGCGCTTTTATTTAAATAATGATTTTCACCAAACATTTTCGCGCAGCAAAGTTATTCTTTATCATTATCTGCTGTGCATCATGTTCAATATTTCATCAACAAAAAATGAACGATACAGCACATCACGCAATGCGGCTTAAACCCGGTCAGGACCTCAAAAAATCTATTCAGGAATTTGTTGTCAACCACAATATAGAAGCCGGGTGGATGGTTACTTGTACAGGGAGTTTAACGCATTACCAAATCAGAACGGCCAATCAATCCAAAGCCATTTCCGATTCAGGTCATTTTGAAATTGTAAGTTTAACAGGAACTCTTTCTAATAACGGATCTCACATGCACATAGCTATCAGCGACAGCACAGGTAAAACCATTGGGGGGCATTTGATGGATGGTTGTATTGTTTATACGACTGCCGAAATTGTAATTCAATCTTCCGCATCACTTCGTTTTATGAGAAAAAAAGACGGCACTACTCCTTGGGAAGAATTGCACATTGAGGAGAAAAAATAATCTACAAAACGCCTATGAAATTTTTTCCCGAATCAGCGCTTTCCTCGCTGGAGTTTGATAAGATACAACAACTGCTTGCCGGATTTTGTAAAACAGAATCGGCGCGAGAGATGGCTTTGCATTTGCGCATTCATACCATAAAATCTTTTATAGATATTGCACTCCATCAAACGCATGAATACAAAACGATTTTTGATGCCGGTGAAATTTTTCCCAATGATTTCACTTTTAATATCAAGAGAGAACTCAAACTGCTTTCTTTACCCGGCGCTGTGTTAACCGGTCAGCAATGTATTTTGTTGGCACGTTTAGCAGAGAATACAGAATCTATCATACGCTGGTTTACTTCAGACCGAAGAGATATTTATTCTAATCTTTACTCCGCTATCAAAGACATTCCATACGAAAAAAATATTCGCAAAATTATCAGAGAGGTATTGGATGAAAACGGGCTTGTATTGGATCATGCAAGCGATGAACTCAGGCAAATCAGAACTGCACTTCAACGCAAACGTTCTGAACTACGTCGTTCTTTTGAACGCATGATTTCCAAACTTCAAAAATTGGGGTATTTGTCTGATATAGAGGAGAGCTTCATGAACGGTAGGAGAGTGGTTGCTGTTTATGCAGAGAACAAACGGATGGTGAGAGGTATTTTGCATGCAGAAAGTGACAGTGGTAAAACCTGCTTCATTGAGCCCGAAGAAACCATGGTGCTTAACAATGAAGTTATCACACTTGAAAATGAGGAGTCGATTGAAGTCAATCGTATTCTCAAAGTGCTTACTCAATCTCTTTCTGTACATCATTATTTGTTGAATGATTATGCATCAGTTTCTGTGTTGTATGATTTCATTGCAGCCAAAGCAAAATTGGCCAGAGAATTAAATGCGGTGTTGCCTTTTGTGCAGGACAAACCAATTGTTACGCTCATTAATGCGCATCATCCTTTGCTCTTGTTGCATAACAGAAAAGTAAATAAAGAAACCATTCCGGTTAATCTTTCTTTTGATGAGCAAAACAGAATCCTTGTCATCAGTGGTCCCAATGCCGGCGGTAAAACGGTAACCATGAAAACCATGGGTCTTTTGCAAATTATGTTACAAGCCGGATTGCTGATACCTGCGAGTCCCGACAGTAGCATGGGAATCTTTAAACAACTCATGATTCAGATTGGTGATACCCAAAGTATCGAGTTTGAGTTGAGTACCTACTCAGCGCATTTGATGCACATGAAACATTTCATGGAACATGCCAATGGGAAAACGCTATTCTTCATAGATGAGTTGGGGAGTGGCTCCGATCCTAATCTTGGTGGCGCATTTGCCGAAGCCATTCTGGAGGAATTGGCACGCAAACATTCTATCGGAATTGTAACAACCCATTATCTGAATCTCAAAATCATGGCAGGAAATACGAAAGGTATTTTTAATGGAGCCATGTTGTTTGATGAAAATAATTTGATGCCCCTATATCAACTTCGTTTGGGTAGTCCCGGTAGCTCTTACACATTCAGTATAGCCGAAAGAATCGGTATGAAGAAAGAGCTGATTCAAAGAGCCCGAAAACTGGCCGACAAGAATCAGGTGCAACTGGAGCAACTGCTCAATAAGTCTGAGCAAGAACTCATGCATATCCAAAAAGAAAGAGATGAACTAACAAATTTGCTGCTGCAAAATGAGAAGCTGAAAAAAGGAATGCAGGAACTGATCAAAAAAGAGCAGCACTATCAGGAGGTGGAGAAATTAAAACTGAGTAATAAAATCAACGAAGAAAAACTGCAGTATATACAAGATACTGAGCGAAAGATTAAAATGCTGATGCACGCCTGGAAAAAATCGGAAGATAAAACGGAAGTAATCAAAATGATGCAACAACTTTTCTTCAATAACAGAGATAAGTTTGTTTCAAATAAACAGGCAAAGAGACAACAGCCCTTACCGGAAGCCATCAAAGGGGACATTATTGTTGGTTCATTGGTTAGATTGGGTCAAACCAGACAAACGGGTATTGTAAAAGAACTCAAAGGGAAAAAAGCCTGGTTGCAAGCCGGGAATGTATTGATCACCACTGAATTAAAAAAGCTGGTTTTGATTGGAGGGGAAAAAGCGT
>CAZXSR010000013.1:0-44898 GCA_964643315.1 uncultured Ferruginibacter sp. | reverse complement strand
AAGGAGTAAGGAGTAAGGAGTAAGGAGTAAGGAGTAAGGAGTAAGGAGTAAGGAGTAAGGAGAGGAATGCAAAGTACGCAAATAACTGAGCTTTTATACAATGGTATTACTGCTCGCCGCGTAGCGGCGACATCAACCTAACCGCCGGCGTAAGCCGGCGGAGCAAAGCTGTGAGCGTGGGGTAAAAAAAGAATGCTAAAAAGTCTATATGATATCCTCAGAACCTACTACTGCGTCTAAATTCAACCTGCCATATACATGCGGAAAGTCCTGTTGCAAAGTAGGGGATTGTTCATATTTGAGGGGTGCTGTTAATCTGCTTTCATCTACGTGCAATAATATCAAATCATTTACTCCGGAATAATATCTCTCTAAAACTCCCTGAACCTGATCCTTGGTGCTCATGTGAATGAATCCCTCTGAATGAAGGGATGTCGCTTCATAGAATCCTTCTTTTAACGCATTTTCCCAATCTTGTTTTGTAGTTACATGGTAAATCATTCGTCAAGGATTTTAGAAATGCTGATTAGTTCTTCTTTCTTGTACAAGTTATGTTCATTATCAAAACATCTGGAAATTTCTTCGAGCAGAATCTGTAATATCTGAATCGAGCTTATAGGTCTGTAATAAGATGGAGTAGGAGGTACCGAAATTCTTTTGAAATAATGTTCAATGTCTTTTTGTGTGTATACTTGACCACCCAACGGATCTATAAAAAACAGAATTTTCTGGGCAGGATGAACGGAGGGATTTTGTATATCATATTGTTCATCAAAATAAGCCAGTAAAAACTGACGAGGTATTGCAACCGCTTGTACAGGTATGTCGAGTAAATGACTTAAAATGAGATAAATAATGCCGTTGCTCAAAACGTTCCCTGATTTATTTTCCAGTGTTTTGTTAATAAGAAACGGATCGGGTTGTTCATAATTAAGCTCAACGCCGATTTGTTTGTAGTAATTGTAGAAAATACTGTTTAAGACATGCACTCGCTCCATAGGAGTCAGATAGTTGTTGAGCTCAAGCCATATATTCCTGCGGAGTTTTTCTATTTCTTGTAATACTGTTGTGGATTGTATATTCGGATAATGGTATTTGGCAACCAAAAGTGACCCACTCAATAAATCACCTCCTCTTTTTTTCCAGTCACGAAAATCATCGCACAAATCGGTGAAGTACAATCGATGAATTAATTGCTCAATGCGCTCCTGTAATTTTTGATCAACGGAGGTTTCCCACAGATGTTCCAGATTAGGAATGATGGCTTTGCCAAAAGATACAATTCTTGTACTGACAGTATCATATACTTCATCATCCGGATCGTCTATTAAGTGCAGCAATGCTTTTATCTCGGTACTTTCTTGCATGGCAACAATTTCTACCGAAAAGATAATATGTGGAAATTAAATTTTCCACACCTGAGCATAACTTTTTATTGTCCTGTGTAATTATGCGGTGTGATTGACAGTAATTCTTTTTTGACGGAAGCAGTAACTTTTAATTTCTCAACAAATTGTTTGATGCTTTTCTGGTTGATTTTTTTACCGCGGCTGAATTCCTTTAATACCTCATAGGCATTCGGATAATTTTCTCTTCTTAAGATTGTTTGAATAGCTTCTGTCACCACATTCCAATTGGCTTCGAGATCTTCGTGTAAGCGTTGAGGTTGTAAAATCAGTTTACTAAATCCTTTTTCAATTGATTGAAATGCGATGATGGTATGTGCCACAGGCACTCCGATGTTTCTGATGACTGTACTATCTGTAAGATCCCGCTGTAAACGAGATACTGGTAGTTTTTGTGACAGAAATTCGAATGATGCATTTGCTAATCCAAGATTACCCTCCGCATTCTCAAAGTCTATGGGATTGACTTTATGAGGCATAGCGCTGCTTCCTGTTTCATTTGCATTTACTTTTTGACCAAAATAATCCATACTAATGTATGTCCAGATATCTCTGCACAAATCAATCAGTATGGTATTGATTCTTTTCATCGCATCAAATTGGGCAGCCAGATTATCATAATGCTCAATTTGAGTGGTGTATTGCTGTCGAAGAAGCCCGAATTTTTTGGCAAGCAATTCATCTGCAAATTTTTTCCAGTTGTATTTTGGAAAAGCCACATGATGTGCATTGAAATTTCCCGTAGCTCCACCAAATTTTCCGGTATGTGGTATCAGTAACAGTAAATCCAGTTGATGCTGCAATCGCTCTACAAAAACCATCAGTTCTTTCCCCAATCGGGTAGGCGAAGCAGGTTGACCATGTGTACGGGCAAGCATGGAAACTGCCTCCCATTGTTTGCCCATCTTATTCAAATGACGAATGATGGTAAGGATTTGCGGTAAATAAACCTGCTCAAGTGCATCGCGCCACATCATTGGTATGGATGTGTTATTTACATCTTGAGAAGTCAAGCCAAAATGAATCCATTCCAAGCGGTCTTTTAATGAAGTGTTTTGTAATGAATTTTTGATGTAATATTCAACTGCCTTTACATCATGGTTGGTTTTCTTCTCCAGTTTTTTAATTTCCTCGGCTCCGGATATATCAAATGCAGTGATTAATTTCTGCACAAGTTTCCTTTCATCCGTATTTAATTTGAAAAATTTCTTCTCAGCCAAAAACAAAAAATAATCCACCTCTACTTGAAGGCGGTATTTCATTAATGCATATTCTGAAAAAAAAGCATTGAGATCGGTAGTTTTTGTCTGGTATCTACCATCAATCGGAGATATGGAATGTAGTGGATGCATAGGATAACAAAGGTAATTGATCCCTCCGATTTAACAATTGTGGACTTACAACAAAAGGTAATTCCTTTAACTTTGCCAGCAATGTCATCTAGTGATCTTTTCTGTAAAATTCAAGTAGGCGCAGTAAGCTACATAAATGCACTGCCATTAATTGAAGGATTGTCTAATAAGTCTATTGCCAATCAAATAGACTTATATCTTGAAACACCCGCTGTACTCGCATCTAAACTCCAAACCGGCGAACTTGATATAGCGCTTGTTCCCGTTGCCATCCTGAACCAATTACATGATGCACATATTATCGGTGATTACGGAATAGCTTCAAATGGAAACGTTGCCAGTGTGTGTATTTTTAGCGATGTTTCATTAGAAGAAGTGGATACTTTGATGTTGGATTATCAAAGTCGTACTTCAGTCATGTTGGCGCAAATTTTGTTACGCGAATACTGGAAAATTTCACCCAAAATTATTGTAGGAGCCCCCGGCTTCGAGCAGCAAATTCAACATAAAACAGCAGGATTGGTCATTGGTGACCGCGCCCTAAAACAAAGAAACAAATCAAAATACATCTATGACTTGGCTGAGGCTTGGAAAGCTTTAACCGGACTTCCTTTCGTTTTTGCTGTTTGGGTTTCCAACAAAAACTTACCAACGTCGTTTATTGAATCTTTCAACCAAGCAACTGCTTCCGGCTTGAATTTACTAAAAGACATTGCAAGTCGAATTGACTTCCCGGAATATGATATTTTTAGTTACTACACAAATAATATCGCTTACTTGATAAATCAAGATATGAGAGACGGGATGGGTCTGTTTCTGGAAAAATTGAGAGATATGGAAAACATACAAACTGCAGTTAGATCCTGATCCTTTTCCTTACATTTTCTATGATGGGCTTTAAGTCAGGGGTGATATCCCTGACGTAAACCAATATGCCAAATACGGCAACAAATGTTAATGACCTTAATATCATTCCGGTCAATGAATGCATTTCATGAAAGACATAATGAATGGGTGTATAAACCAATATCGCAATCAAAATAACTTCTGCTGTTTTGAATGAGAATGGTTGCAAATCGAATTTCCTCCAAAGAAAAAAAAAGCGAATTGCATTGTAAATGATAAAAGATATCAGGTTGGCTATGGCAGGACCTATGATTCCATAGTTTACCGTTAAATAATAGCTCAAAGGAATAATCAAAGATGTAAGCAATAAGCTGGTCCATAACTCAAACCTCCAATAGGTGGATGTTCCAACAATTTGAGAATTTACACCTGTACCCATTTCAATGATGCAAACAAGCCCAAGAATAAAAAACACCCATTTGCCTTCCAGGTAATCCGGATTGATATTGAAAAAATGTATGGCATCTGAGAAATTCATCCAAATCAATAAAAAAATAAACAAGGAAAAAACAAGCATGTTGATGGAGGAACGGCTGTAAACCCTATTTATTTCTGATAAATCTTTTTTCTTCCAGGCCCTAGACAAAATTGGAGTAGTTATGGCAACGATACTTCTGAAAGGAGCCATCATTACGGATACCATATAAGATGCTAATCCAAAAATACCCACCGCACCAAGATTTTGACGAGCTGCCAACACTAAGCCGTCTATGCTCTGACGAAGCACGGTAACAACAATAACGATAAAAGTAAAAGCCATCATCGTTATTATTTTTTTTCTGAATTTTTTGGTAACCCTGCTGCTCTTAAATACCAACCAAAAGAGGTTGTTTTTTTTTAAATAGAATACCAGCAATAGAACAATCACAAAATATTGAAAGGAGAACAGGAGAATGAATGTTTTATAATCAATCAATGAAAAAACCTTAAGGAGTATGATGATAAAGACAAACAACCGCAATACGGTTTCTTTGAGAAAACTGGTTATGACTCCTTTATCAAATCCCAGTGCGTAAGACTCAAATATATTGTACAACAAAATGAAGAAAGACATGGGTATTACCCAATAAAAATATTGAACCAATAAGATTGAGTGTTCGCTGAATTTTCTGACAACCAATGGCTGTGCTAGCGTCAATGCCAAAAGTGACAAAATAAATCCTGCCATTGAAATTTTCAATGTTACTGCCAGGATATCATTTTCTCGAGGACTTAAATTTTCCTTGTAATACGGAAAAAACTTAAATAAGAATGTAGGTGTTCCCAAACAAGCAAAAGCGAATATCAGCTGACTGATGTCGATGATACTCCGCGTCAGTCCATTTTGATCGGTACTGAACCAACTTTTATGGGTTAGAAAATAGGTGTTCAATAACCCTATGAAAAAGCCAACATAAATCCAACTGGTGGCCTTTAAACTCCTTTTTCGGATCTCTGACATATTCGTTTTCGGAATTGATGAATTAAGGGTTATTTTTGCGAAAATAACTATATTGCCTTAATGTTGGTTATTTGGATCAATTTCAGCGTTTTGAAAACAGTCATTTATTTATGAAAGTAGTCATTTTTGCAGGTGGACTTGGAACCCGCATTTCTGAGGAAACGGATATTCGCCCCAAACCTATGGTTGAAATAGGAGGAAAGCCCATCATCTGGCATATCATGAAAATTTATGAAAGTTTCGGCTTCGATGAATTTATCATTTGTTTGGGATACAAAGGGTATGTCATCAAGGAATATTTTTCCAATTATTTTCTGCACAACTCCGACCTTACGATAGATCTTAAAACCAACTCAATCAGCTTTCATAACAGCAACAGCGAAAAATTTAAAGTAACATTGGTAGATACTGGTATGAATACCAAAACAGCCGGAAGATTAAAGGCAGTGAAGCAATATATCGGCAATGAAGATTTTATGCTCACTTATGGCGACGGCGTTTGCGATGTGAATTTGAATGAATTATTGACCTACCATAAAAATCACGGAAAAATTGCTACCGTCACTGCAATCTCCCTGGAGGCAAGATTTGGTGGCATGGATTTAACTGACAATGGCGAAGTTGAATCTTTCCGTGAAAAAGCAAAAGATGAAAGTAAATGGATTAATGGTGGGTTCTTTGTACTAAAACCTGAGGTGTTCAATTATCTGGAGGGCGATATGACGGATATGATGTGGGAAGATGAACCACTTGAAAAACTTACTGAAGCAAAGCAATTACAAGCGTTCAAACATCATGGTTTCTGGAAATGCATGGATGCTTTAAGAGATAAAATTGAACTGGAACAACTCTGGCAATCTGGCCAGGCAAAATGGAAAACCTGGTGATATTAAAAGACTTATATTCTTTTTATAAAGGAAAGAAAATTTTCCTTACCGGACATACCGGCTTCAAAGGTTCATGGCTCATGACCTGGCTGGATATGATGGGTGCTGAAGTAAAAGGTTATGCACTGGAGCCTGAGTATTCCGGCTCTTTATTTGAATGCATGTTGTCTTCAACCTCTGTACAATCAGTCATTGGAGATATTCGTCATCAACAAAAATTGCAGGAAGCAATCATTACATTTCAACCTGATTTGATTTTTCACCTTGCTGCACAACCTTTGGTGAGAAGAAGTTATCGAATCCCTTCCGAAACTTTTGAAGTAAATGCTATTGGAACTGCTCATTTGCTTGAATCAATGATTCACCTGCAAAAGAGATGTACGACCATCATCATCACTACTGATAAGGTATACGAAAACAAAGAGCAACACATTCTTTACAAAGAGAATGATATGCTGGGTGGATATGATCCATACAGTGCCAGCAAAGCTTGTACAGAATTGGTAGTGAGTTCTTTTCGGAGTTCATTTTTTAATGTGGCTCATTATACAAAGCATCAAAAAGCCATCGCATCTGTTCGTGCAGGCAATGTAATAGGAGGAGGAGATTTCAGCGAAGACCGAATTATTCCGGATATCATCAGATCATTACGTGCAGGTAAGACGATAGACGTTCGTAATCCACACGCTGTACGTCCCTGGCAACATGTTCTGGAACCATTGAGCGGCTATCTGTTATTGGGAGCTTTGTTGCACGAACATCCTGAGAAATATTCAGGGGCTTATAATTTTGGACCGGAATCCAATGATCATTTGACTGTAAAAGATTTGGTGACACACGCAATTGAATATATGCAAATGGGCAACTGGAAAGATACATCAGATCCGAATCAGCCGCACGAAGCCGGGCTATTGATGCTGGATATTCAGAAAGCCAAAGAAATCTTGCAATGGAAACCCAAATGGCGCGCGGCAGAATCTATTCGTCAAACGATCGAATGGTATAAACAAGAAAAAGATATTCCTACATTCACCCGTCAGCAGATTTTATCTTACATCGAACAATGACCTTTACAGAAACATACTTGAAAGGAAGTTATGTGGTGCAGTGTCAACCAAGGGGAGACAGCAGGGGTTGGTTTGCCAGAACTTATTGCAGCAAAGAATTTGCTGCCATTGGTCATCAGGCAGCATGGGTACAAATGAATCATTCATTTACACAAAAAAAAGGGAGTATCCGCGGTATGCATTTTCAGCTGCCGCCACATGGTGAAATTAAAATGGTTCGATGTGTAGCAGGTAAAATATTTGATGTAATCATTGATTTACGAAAAAATTCACCTACGTTTTTACAGTGGTTTGGTACAGAGTTATCGGCTGAGAATAAACAGATGCTTTACATTCCCATTGGATTTGCACATGGCTTTCAGACACTTACAGATGACGTGGAACTTGTTTATCACCACAGTACTTTTTATGAACCTAATGCGGAAGCCGGAATTTTATACAACGATTCAAAAATAAACATAACCTGGCCCTTGCCTTTGACAGAAATCTCTGATAGGGATGCAGGACATGCCTTACTGACCGATCATTTTAGTGGCTTATAATTAATAAAATCAAATTTAATCACATAATATGCTATGCAGATTTTGTAAGACGGAATTAAAGAGTGTTTTTGTAGATCTCGTAAATTCACCTGCATCCAATTCATTTCTTACACATGAAGAACTGGATTATCCGGAAGTATTTTATCCGTTGAAAGTATACACCTGTCACCGATGTTTTTTGGTTCAGGTAGATGAATACAAAAAATCAGATGCCATATTCGACAGTCATTATGTATATTTTTCCTCTTACAGTAAAAGTTGGCTGGCTCATGCCAAACATTATGTAGAAATGATGACAGAGCGTTTTGGGTATTCCGAAAAATCACAGGTTATGGAAATTGCCAGCAATGACGGGTATTTGTTGCAATATTTTAAAGAAAAAAATATTCCTGTGCTGGGTATTGAACCAACGGCCAATACAGCCAAAGTTTCTATGGAAAAAGGCATAGAAAATGTGGTAGATTTTTTTGGTGTACGTTTGGCCACACAACTGGCATCACAGGGAAGAAAAGCGGATCTATTGCTTGGAAATAATGTATTGGCACATGTACCCGATATCATGGATTTTGTAGGAGGTATGAAAATCATCTTAAAAGAGAATGGGGTCATTACGATGGAATTTCCTCATCTAATGCAGCTGGTAGACAACAATCAGTTTGATACCATTTATCATGAACATTTTTCTTACTTGTCTTTTCATACAGTTCAAAAAATATTTGCTGCCAATGGTCTTGAAATGTTTGATGTAGAAGAAATTCCTACACACGGAGGATCACTTCGAATTTTTGCTAAACATGCCGAAGATAATTCTCATTCCGTTTCACCCAATGTGGCTTCATTGCTTGCAAAAGAACATGCCAGAGGTTTAAACGAAATGTGTTACTATGAAAACTTTCAGGAAAAAGCAATGAAAGTGAAAACAGATTTGTGGACTTTTTTACTTGAACAAAAACACAATGGAAAGAAAGTAGCAGGGTATGGTGCAGCAGCTAAAGGAAATACTTTACTTAACTACTGTGGTATCAAAAACGATCTGATTGATTTTGTGGTAGACGCAAACCCACATAAACAAAATAAATATCTACCTGCCAGTCATATTCCTGTTTTTGCACCTGAGAAAATTGAAAAGGAGAAGCCGCATTTTATCATCATTCTTCCATGGAACCTTAAGGAAGAAGTTATGCAACAGTTAACAAACATTCGTAATTGGGGTGGAAAATTTGTCATTCCAATTCCCACTCTAACCATCTTGGACTAATCATGGCACGAATCCTGGTTACAGGCGCAACCGGTTTTATTGGCAATCATGTCGTAAACGAATTACTGAAATGCAATCATGAAGTGATTGCAAGCTCTGCCAACGAACACAAAGCTGCTTCCTTTGCATGGTTTGATAAGGTAAGATACCGACAATTTCGAATGGAGGAATTTGTGCCGACTACAGATTATTATAGCTATTTTGACAAGCCAGATTCCATAATCCATTTGAGCTGGGAAGGCTTGCCCAATTATACAGAGAGCTTTCATTTGACCGAGAATCTTCCAAGACATCAACAGTTTCTGGAAAATCTGCTTCAACATGGATTAAAAGACCTAACCGTTGCAGGTACCTGCTTTGAATATGGCATACAACAAGGTTGCCTTCGTGAAGATATGGAAACAAAGCCCTGTAATCCATATGCCATTGCAAAAGATACCCTCCGAAAGAATATAGAGTTACAATGTGCATCTTCAGGTGCACTTTTTAAATGGATTCGCTTATTCTACATGTACGGAGACGGACAAAATCCGAAATCACTAATTTCGCAATTGGAAGAGGCCCTTAATGAGGGTCGATCAGTATTTAATATGAGTGGTGGAGAACAGATACGTGATTTTCTTCCCATTTCAGAAATAGCAAATTATATCACTCGTATTGTATGTCAAAATAAAATAACCGGAATTATCAACTGCTGTAGTGGTCAACCTGTTTCCGTAAAAGAATTTATATTACAGTATTTGAATTCCAAACAGAAAACAATTGAATTGAACCTTGGATACTATCCATACACTACTTACGAGCCTATGGAATTCTGGGGTGATAATACCAAATTAATAAGTATACTCAATTCATATATATGAGAAAAATTGGATACCGAATCATTCACTTAATACAGCTCATACGATATTTTGGCGTGTTAGATGCTGTTGGCATATTGTTCAAAACAATCACCAGCAATAAAAATGCGGTTATAAAAATAAAATCAACACATTTCAGCAACCCAGTCACCATCCGAAAATCACAATCGGATTACGATATTTTTTTGCAGGTCTTTGCCGAACTGCAATATGATATGCTTTATTACCTAAAATTTCAGCCAAAAAGAATCATTGACTGTGGCTCAAATGTTGGATATTCCATTCTATACTTTGCTGATAAATTTCCAGATGCAAAAATTGTAGGAATAGAACCCGATAACCGCAACTTTGATATACTTTCCAAGAATACGTCCAATTACCCCAACGTAATACTACATAGGGCGGGCATTTGGCATAAGACGACAAAGCTGGATATACGTAAGTTGGATGAATGGAGTGCAAGTATTGAAGTAAAGGAAAGTCCGGAAGGCATGCTGTCTGCGGTAACAATTCCTCAAATAATGACAGAGAATAACTGGGATGAAGTAGATATCATCAAATTGGATGTGGAAGGTGCTGAGAAAATGTTGTTTGAAAATGATCCGAACAAATGGCTAAGTAAAACAAAATGCCTGATTATAGAATTGCACGATCAGCTACAACCTGGTACGTCGCAGATCTTTTTCAAAGAAATGGCTAATTATGATTGGTTTACCTATGTTCGCGGTGAGAATATTTTTTGCTTCCGACAAAATTAATTTTAAGAATAACGCATTGAACGAATTCTGTTTTTAATTTTAAACAGTAAGTGTGCGCATCGCTGTATAAAACCAGGTTTATCATCGTCCAGGTATCCAACTGTATAATTTCCTGCTTTTAAGTCTCTGGGCGCCTTGATTTTTCGTTTTTCAATGACAACAATCGAGTCGTAAACATGAATGGCAAATATTTGATTTTTTAATTCATGATTGTAAATTTTGGTTTTATCTCCGGCATACCAAAGATGTATAACGTCAATCAGATTTTTGATATACTCCATGTAAGTTCCTCTGCGTTTCATACCTCCGCCAAAATTGAACCAATAAGAAGTGTGGTTGTCTTCACACAAATACAGACCATTGTCTTTTACCTTCTCAAACAAGTGTTCAAAACTGACAATTTGTTGACGCATGGTATGTCCGCCATCATCAATAAAAATATCCAAAGCAGGTATTTGGTTTTTAACTTGTTCTAAAAATGAAGGATCTTCCTGTGATCCGATAAAAATAGTCACATTTTCCTCTTCAAATTGCTTACATCCCGGATTGATATCTATGCCATAATATCGTAAGCCAGGACCAAAAAACTGTTTCCACATCTGAATTGAACCACCTTGCGAAACACCAATTTCAAGTAAATGCACATCTTTATTCGTATAATGAGCGAAATGCCTGTCATATATTTCAAAGTAGTGTTCCCATTTGTGAATTAAATTACCCTTGTGTGATTCAAAAATTGCTCTTGTTGACTGCATAATATGGTTAGTTAACTTATTTTTACATGAGGATTTTAAAACAAAGCATGTAATATGATAGGGGAAAGCAAAAAGATTGCGGTTGTTTATTTGTCATGGTTACCTTATGGTATCAAACATTTCAGATCTTTTCTTGAATCCTACCTTTTGCATTCACCCGGCTGGAATCACGAATTGATCATCGCTTTTAACGGAACTGAATTATCACATCCCAATCCTCCTGAAATCTTTTTAAGCGAATTGCAGGCAAAAAAAAACGTGACTTATCGCGTCCTCTATTTCCCTAAGGGGCAAGATATTGAAATTTATGCAAAAATTGCCGCTCAACTTGAGCATGATTATATCCTTTACTTAAATACCTATAGTGTCATTTTGGGTAATAACTGGCTTAAGAATTATGCTGAAAACTGGGGTAGCCATACCGGAGCCATAGCTGCCTCAGGCTCCTGGCAAAGTTATTTCTCTTCAGTATTTTCTCTACATTCCATTCGAAAAGAAAAAGACGAAACCTTACCAAAGTATTTCAGGAAAATAAAATTACTTATCAAAGCAAGCATCTATTGGCGCTTTCTATTCAATGCGTTCCCAAATCCACATATACGAACAAATGCATTTTTTGTGGAAAGAACTGTGTTTACTGACATCACCAAGAGACTGATTATCCGAAATAAAATGGACGCCTATCGTTTTGAAAATGGGAAAAAAGGATTAACCAAACTGCTCGAAAAATTGGGTAAAGAAGTTTTGGTTGTAAACAAACAGGGGGATATTTTCCCTAAAAATGACTGGCATCTGTCTTTTACATTCAGAAAAGGAAATCAGGAAAACTTATTGATTTCAGATAATCAAACACGTGAATATCAGCAAGCAAACGCGGAGACGAAAATTCAATTATCCAAATTAAGCTGGGGAAAGTATGCGTAATTTCTCGATCATATTACCTGTCCGAAATGGAGGTTCTTATGTGAAAACTTGTGTCAAGAGTATTTTAAGTCAAACATATTCCCATTTCAATCTTATCATTCTCGACAACAACAGTACAGACGGTACAACCAAATGGCTCAAAAAGATTGAGGATCATCGAATCATCATCGATCACTCAGTAGTATCTCTCAGTATGACTGAAAACTGGGAAAGAATAAAAGACATCCCTAAGAATGAATTCATGACCATCATCGGGCATGATGATATATTTCTGCCTCATTATCTTGAGGAAATGAATGCGCTTATTGAAAAATATCCGCAGGCAAGCCTATATCAAACTCATTTTAATTACATAGATGCTGTTGGAAAATTAGTACGGGTTTGTCAACCAATGGATGAAATACAACGAGCAGGAGAATTTTTGCAATGTCATATACAGCAAACCCTCGACAGTATGGGCACCGGATATATGTTCCGTAGTGTTGATTATGATCGTTTGAATGGTATTCCAACAGATTTTCCCAACCTGATGTTTGCCGACTACGCACTTTGGATTCAATTGTCTGCACTTTCATTTAAAGCTACCTCTCCAAAAGTTTGTTTTGAATACCGCATACATGACAGCATATCCAAAAAAACCAATGGAGATCTGTACTGCGAGGCATTCGAAAAATATGTTTCTTTCTTAGAAAAGATGGGCAAGAAAAATACAGAAATAAATCAGGTTTGTATAAATTATGGTAATTCTTTACTGATGTACTTCTGTGAAAGTTTAAGTCATCGATTATTGAAAACTCCAAAGCATGACAGAGAAAGATCGGTTCTTTCATTCATTCAAGCATGCAGAGAAATGGCAAAAAAAATGATACCTGGACAATCGTTTCATCCCTTAAGGAATTGGAAAATCAGCGCAGCACTTATCATCGACTCAAATGCTATAACTAGAAACTTATTTTACAAGATAAAAGGGAATTGATAATTTGATCAAGCGCTTTCTCTTTTCAAATCCTCCTCCATCATTTCTTTTACCAGCATCTGCAAATCGTAAGAAGGCGTCCATCCTAATTTTTGTTTCGCTTTGGATGCATCACCTACCAGCAAATCCACTTCAGCTGGACGGAAATAACGAGGGTCTATGTAAACCACTTCCTGCCCAACAGGTAATTGATATTTTTCGTTGGAACATTTTGCCACATATCCTTTTTCATCCACACCACTTCCTTTGAATTCGATGTCAATGCCCATTTCAGCAAAACTCATTTTTACAAAATCACGAACAGTTGTGGTAATGCCGGTTGCCAATACAAAATCTTCGGGTATATCTTGTTGTAAGATGCGCCACATGCCCTCTACATAATCTTTTGCATGCCCCCAGTCGCGTTTGGCATCGAGATTACCCAAGCCAAATTTTTCAATTTTTTTCAAACCAACTCGGCTGGCACTGATGGTGATTTTTCGGGTAACGAAACTTTCGCCACGGAGGGGGCTTTCGTGGTTAAATAAAATTCCATTTACCGCAAAAATATCATAGGCCTCCCGGTAGTTTACGGTAATCCAATATCCGTACAATTTAGCAACACCATAAGGTGAGCGAGGGTAGAAGGGCGTTGTTTCTTTTTGTGGGATCTCCTGTACTTTACCATACAACTCGGAGGTTGATGCCTGATAAAATTTGGTCTTCTTCTCTAAACCTAAAATGCGAATGGCTTCCAAAATCAACATTACACCCGTTGCATCTGATGTAGCTGTATACTGTGGGGTCTCAAAACTAACCTGCACATGACTCTGCGCAGCAAGATTATAAATTTCATCGGGCTGTGTTTGCTGAATGATACGGGTAATATTGCTACCATCCGTTAAATCACCATAATGTAAAAATAACCTGCCTTTGTATTTTTGATTGAATATTAAATGATCAATTCTAGCCGTATTCATCATGGAACTTCTTCTACGTATTCCATGCACCAAATATCCTTTTTCAAGCAGCAATTCGGTAAGATATGCTCCATCTTGTCCGGTAATTCCGGTAATCAACGCTGTCTTCATGTAAGCTGATTTATTTAACTTCGCAAAAATATTCGAATCAGTTCACATTATCACCATGGGCAGACTAAAAATAGCGGTTAATTGCTGGGTTCTTCGGAATAAACAGCTTGATGGAATTGGCTATTTTACCGTTAATGTATTACAACAAATCATAGCCCGTCATCCCGATGTTGACTTCGTTTTGCTTTGCGATAAAAAATTTGATGAACCTTATTTCTCCGGAAAAAATGTATCCATTCAAAAGATATTTCCGGCATACAGACATCCGCTGCTCTATGTCTTTTTTATGGAATGTTATTTGCCTTTTGTCCTTAAAAAAATACGACCCGATTTACTGATTTCTGCCGAGGGATTTTGTTCATTATCCAGTTCATGCAAACAATTACCGATTATTTACGACCTGAACTTTGAACATGATCCCAAAAATCTAGCTTGGAAGAACAGAATCTATTTTCGTTTTTTCTTTCCAAAATTTTGTCGCAAAGCGACCCGCATCGCAACTATTTCGGAATACAGCAAAACCGACATCATTCAAACGTATCGGATTCATGCCGATAAAATTGACAATGTATCTTGTGGCATAAACCCGGGCTTTTATCCACTTACTCAGGCAGATATTGAAAAAACCAGAAACGAAATTTCCGGCGGTAAGCCTTATTTCTTTTTTATTGGATCGATGCATCCAAGAAAAAATATACATCGTTTGATTGAGGCGTTTGAAATTTTTAAACAAAAAACAAACAGTGATCTTAAACTTGTCATATCCGGAGCCATTCGTTGGAAAACTGATGAAATGAAAGCGCGATATGAAAACAGTCCTTACAAAAAGGATATTATTCTAACCGGAAGAGTTTCTGATGATCAACTGCATCAATACTTGGGAGCCGCATTTGCCTTGGCATTTGTTCCAATTTTTGAAGGTTTTGGTTTGCCCGTAGTAGAGGCATTTCAGGCCGATGTGCCTGTTGTTTGTTCAAATGTAACGTCACTTCCGGAAGTTGCAGGAGATGCGGCAATCACCGTTAATCCGTATTCTGTAGAAGAAATTGCAAAAGGGCTGATTCAGATGTTGAATTTATCTATAAAGGAACGAACAGATAGGATTCAAAAAGGGCGTGAAAGAAAATTATTATTTTCCTGGAAAAATACTGCAGACTTACTTTGGCAATCTGTAGAAAAATCAATTTGATTGGACTAATTTATTTTTCCAATAAATAAGCATTTCATGAAGCGTATTCTCCAACGAATAGGAAGGTATCCAACCCGTTTCTGAACTCAGTTTCTCGTTACTTCCAATAATGATTTTATTGTCAATGCTTCTAACAAGCGAAGGGTCCTCCACATAGGTTGCTTTTATTTCGGCCAAAGCACAGAGCTTATCTAGCATGTCCCTGAGAACGATCCCTTTTCCAGAACAAACATTGTAAATCTCACCGGATTTGCCACTTGTCAGAATATTATGATAAGCATGTACTACATCTCGCACATCTAAAAAATCTCTGATGATGCTGATATCTCCTGTATGAATAATCGGCTCTTTTGTGTCATCTATTTTTGCCTGCATAATTTTTTTGGCAAAAGATGAAATGACAAATTGATCAGACTGACCAGGCCCAATATGATTAAATGAGCGAGTCTGTACGATATCCATATAATACCCCTTTACATATACATCAGCAAGCATTTCCTGTGATACTCTTGCTACAGCATAAGGGTTATTGGGCTTTAATAACATCTGCTCACGAAGGGGTAATTCCGCTTCAATTACCATTCCGTATTCTTCGCCGGATCCAACCGATAGTATTCGGCACTTGAGTTTCTGTAATCGAACTTGTTCAATGATGTTTAAAAAAATCAGTGTATTGTTTGTATAAGTTTGGCGTGGCTCTGACCAGCTTTTTCCAACACTGCTTTGTGAAGCTAAATGAACAATATAATCAGGTTTAAATGAAGCGATACATGCTGAAAGCGCCTGATCATTTTGTAGATCCAGTTGTCTGTATGTAAATGATAATTGGGATGAATACACGCATTGCGGTTGCCTGCTAATGCCCATAATTTCAGCCTGCGGCTGAATTGATTCAAGGAATTTTAAATAATGTCCGCCGGCAAATCCATTGATCCCGGTTATCAGTATTCGCATGTGCTAAGATAATAGTTTTTTTACAGCCCTTTCTGCAATATTATCCCACTGAAAATAATCGTAGAAAGATTGATCAATTTGTTCATGGCCTTTAAATCCTGAAATAATCTCTTGTGCGAATGATTCTTTATCATCATCGGCTACTACCTTCATTTTACTGTTGGTTACAGATAAAGGAACACCAATAGCCCCTGACACTGTGCTCACACAAGACAAATTATATCCCAAGGCCTCCACCAATTTGGTTTTAATGCCGCCACCATCGGTTACAGGATTGATGAATATATCTGCACCTTTAAAGTAAACTGAAATATCATCTACAAATCCGGCATACACGATATGTTGCTGTTTGTAATTACTTAAATAATTCAAATGCAGAGGTAAATTCTTTCCGCAAATGATGATTGTGTAATCAATCCCTGATTTTAATAAAATGGGATTGATATCATTAAGTATATGCATCAGCGCATGTAGGTTGGGCGCATAATCTAAAGTGCCATTGAAAAGTAATATCCGACTGCTGATGGGTATTTGATGCTGGGTGCAAATGATATTTTTGGCTTGTTCTTTCTCTGATGCAGAAGGAGGTTTACTCAAATCAAAACCATAAGTAATTGTAAAACATTTATCGGCTGAAAGTTTATATTTATTGATGGCAAATGACTTATCCTCGTCCGAAATAAAGAAACTGGTGTTGGCTTGTTGATGCGTCCATTTCTCATAAGCAAACATGATTTTCCACCACCATTTTCCGGTACTCTTAAATCGCATGGATTCTATGTTGTGCGAATGAATGACCAATTTAATTCCCAAATATTTTTTGAGTAAAAAACCAAGCCAGCCACAATAGGGATGCTCCAGAATTAGATGAGAACTTTTGTTTTTTCTAATGATTTTTTTTAGTGTAAAAAACAAAAATGGGTTGATGTACCTTAAAACAGATGAAGATAATATTGGCAGGAACGTTCCTGAAAAATCGTCAGGTTTTGCATTGTTGCTTGTGCTAACCAAAGTAACATCACATTTGCGTGAAAAAGACTTGTAAAACAATGCAATACCTTTTTGTCCGCCCATTCGTGCAGGATAAATAGGATAGGAAGCCAGGGCTGTGACTTTTATGCCGGTATTGCTTTCATCCATGTTCATCAGAATTTATGCATCAAGCTTTACTTCCGTGTTTTTTTCTTTTGATTTTCTCCATTGGGCAATGACTCCACCTATCAAAAGGAAAAGTACCAACCACGATGCAATGCCCGATACCTTCTTGCCAATAAAATAGGATTGTGGTTCAAACTTACATTCAATCTTATGTTTTCCGGCAGGTATCACCATAGCGCGCAAAACATAATTGGCTTTCGCTATTGGTATTTTCTTGCCATCAACATATGCATTCCAGTCTTTATAATAAATTTCACTGAATACAGCCAACCTGTTTCCGTTTGTATAAGATTCATAGGATATGGCATCATTATCAAACTGAGTCATTTTGATATAATCAGCACTGTCTGCAGAAGAAAAATCGGTAATAGCAGATTTGAATTTTTGATCAATCACGGCAGTTTGTTTTGGGTTGAATACCTCGCTTGCAACCGTTTTTCCTTCTTCAGGCAAACTTATTGCTTTCATTTCTTCGGCAGGTCCTTTTACAAATTTAACTTCGTTAACTAACCAACAATTTCCCAATGCATCCGGATTTTTTTGAGCCATTTTATTATATCCGCTCGAGATGATGAAATATTTGGTATTTAACATGTTTAATACAGGGAAATTTGGGCGGCCTCTAAACTGATAAGCAATCAAGTCATCATATATTCCCAGTTTGGCAGGGTGATACCCTCCAATAGATTTATGATAGTAAGATGTTTTGGATTCTTCCATACTGGATGAGTTCCATACCCTGAAATTCGGGTCTTTATCCTGTAAAATAACCATATCAGCAGTTGATTTTGGAAACTCTTCATCTTCAAAATTTTCCTTTGCACTATAGCTGTAGCTGTTCAGGTATTTTTTTCCAAATAAAAATACATCACCTGCCGACAAAACAGTTAATGAAATGATGAACATCATTGCATTGATTTTCTTTTGCACAAATAGAAAAATCAGCAATCCGGCAATAAGAATCAGCGTAAAAGAACGAAGCATATCTGCTGAGAACATGGTTGCTCTCTCTCTTCGTAGCGCTGTTATAAAACCACTGGCTGATTTTTGTGCATCAGGCTGATTGGCAACTGCACTGAAAATATTTTCATACACCTGATTGTCAATCTCCGGCTTATATTTAGCTTCACCATCCAATGCTTTGATTTTTTCCTCCATATTGGGAGCGCCGGATTTGAGAATATTATTGAATGCATTAGTCCTTTTTCTATTTTCTTTACTGAAATCAGCTCCCACATAAAAAAGCGCAGCACATCCCATTATGATTGCAGTAGTTATGAAGGGGAATTTGAAGTCTTTGAATGAATAACTTTTTTCAGGATCAAGAATCTTGTCCAGTGTTAGTGAAGCCATCAATGCAAATAGTACCTGAGGAATGATAAGCGCCATTGTAGGTACTCGAAACTTATTGTAGAAAGGGAAGTGATCAAACATGAAATAATTAAATGCAGGAAAATGATTTCCCCATGCCAACATAATGGCAAATGCACTGCATATGGTAATCCACCATTTATGTTTTTTATCAACCAAAAAAATACCAAGCACAAACAAAAAGCAGATGATAGCACCAAGATAAACCGGTCCATTTGTAAACGGCTGATCTCCCCAGTACAAGGCTCCTGACATTTGCCCGGCAACCTGATCAGCAGATACTCCAGGCAAATTTTCTTCAACATAAGAAATAAGTGGACCATTGTTTTTTATCTCCGGAAAAATGAATGGCTCACCATCGCGGGAGGCCTGATGCAAACCATAACCCATCACGCCCGGTATCATTAAACTCCAGCTTTCTCCTTTTCCATAACTCCACATAAATGCATAATCTTTTGAAAGTCCGGTTGTTTTTCCGTTAACGATTTTTTCAGCATTGTTTTTATCGGAATCCATCACGAGTTGTCCGCCACGCTTTGAATCATTCGCGAAATCAAAAGCGGTATATAACACCAAGAAATTGGCAGCGATTCCAAGAATTCCAGAAACTATTACCAACCCGGAGCTTTTGAATAGATGACCCCATTCTTTCTTAGCCAATGACATCACAGTAAAAGAAATACCCATCGCCAGCAAAATGAAAAGCATGTAATAACTTACTTGCTGATGTCCCTGCCCAATCTGCAAGGTCATAAAGAGGGCAGCAAGCGAAAATCCAATCAGGTGTTTTCTCTGAAAAATTAAATAAACAGAACCCATAACAGCCGGTACATAACAAAGAGCCAGCATTTTGGTAACGTGACCAGCCGTGATGATGATAGGAGAGTAACTGCAATAGGCAAATGCCAAAGCACCTAAAACAGCAGCCATTGGTCTTATGCGAAAACAGATACACATAAAGTAGAAAGAAATGCATGCAAGAAAAAAGAAGTTGATTGGCTGAGGCAGATAGAGCTGAAAGAATTGATCAAAAAATGACAGCGGTGACCAGTATCCCTCCATGGCAACCTGATAGGCAGGCATCCCCCCGAACATATTGGTAATCCAAAGAGGGTAATGGCCATGCAATTCTTTGTAAACAGTTGCTTGATGACTCATGCCTTGCCAACCTGTAATATCCTGCTGATTCAGCATCATGGTTTTTTGAAAACCTTCTGTCCCACAAAAAATAATCGAAACAATTAAAAAAACGATTACTGCAATTAAATGGGGATATATGTTTTTGGATATTTTCATTTAGATGAATTTAAATTGTTTATGGAACTATCTTTATAAGTAAAATAATTTATGGGGCAATTTACATTTATTTTCTTACTTTTACATTCAGGATAAACAATCCACTTTTCAGTCTATCCTCCAGATCTCAAACTGGTAGCAATGGAATTTTATTTTTTTCATTCTATCATTAACTATCCACTCCGGTGTAATACCTCAACTTTCGTCAGAACTCAACCAAAATTTTGTAATCCTTCATCTTTTATGATGAAGTTATTTGTTAATTAATTGAACTGACTATGCTCAAAGTATTGTTGTACGCTGATAATCCTGAAAAATTGGAGACGATGCATGCATATTTGAATCAAGTTTTTCAGCATATGGTTTTTATTTCCAAGATTGACCATGAATATTTCATTAAAGATAGATTGAGACTGGAAAAGCCAGACATTATACTTCTTGACATTCAAAATCTAAGCCATCACGTATTAGAATTTTGCAATCATCCAAGTAATAGAAAGACTCACATATGGTTGATTTCGCTTGACATTATTTATCAAAATAAGCATGAAATTAATTTCTATAGAAGACTGAGTCATGATCAATTTGTTCAACATACAAGTTTGATTCCCGAAAATCATAACATCCATAACTTTTCTGTAAATCACGCGAAAATAAAAAAGATTGCTGTACCAACTTTGGAAGGATATACGTTTATTGAATCAGAGGAAATTATTCGTTTTGAAGCCAAAGGCACCTATACCAACATATTTACAAACAATGGCAGAAAAATCACATCATCAAAAAATATCGGTGAATATGAACAAAATCTTCTTGAATTACCTTTCTTCAGAATTCATCAATCTCATCTCATCAATTTAAATAAGATTCAAAGATATCTAAAGGGAAGGGGTGGTACAGTTATTATGGAAGATGGAACACAAATAGAAGTGGCAAGTAGAAGAAAAAATGATTTTGTCCAAATTTTTCAATAGAATTACTGAATTTTAAACAAGGTAAATACAAAAAATCATACCTTTGCAAAGCAAATGGTGGTTGTAGCTCAGTTGGTTAGAGCATCAGATTGTGATTCTGAGGGTCGTGGGTTCGAGCCCCATCATCCACCCCAAACCCTCCCAGATTATTCTCGGGAGGGTTTTTTGTTTCATTTGAATATCTTTAACAATAGTTTTTAGCTTACAACAAAAAGAGTAGTTTTTCGCCTGACTAATTCCCTTAATTTTACACCATGCAAAAAATCATTGCATTTATTATGAATAAAAGATTCCTACCACTAATCATCATTCTTACCCTGGCCAGTATCTTTTTATTTCTGAAGTCTGAAGGAAGATCCGATGATGACCCCAAATCAAGACATGCTAAAGTGTTGAAATCTGTTGGAGAATTACTCGAAGAACAACACTACAGCCCAAAGAAAATAAATGATGCTTTTAGTAAGTCAGTACTCAAAAAATTTGTTGAACAACTGGACGACGAAAAAAATATTTTTCTTCAGTCCGATATTTCCGGTTTTCAGAAATTTTCAAATGTGATAGATGATGAAATTCATGGAAAAAAACTCGAATCATTTTATCTAATCAACGACGTTTACATTCAGCGCCTGAATGAAGTGATTCAATTATACCCTGAATTTCTGAATAAGCCCTTTGATTTCTCAAAAGACGAAAATATTAACATGAATCCTGAAACTTCCAAGTTTCCCAAGGATGAAACAGAGCGTAGGGACTATTGGAGAAAGAAAATGAAATATATGGTTCTCAGCAAATATTATGATATGCTCGAAACCGAGGAGAAACTCAAAAAAGATAGCGTAGGATACAAACCCAAAACAGAAAATTCAATCATTGAAGAAGCCCGTGAGCAGGTGCGTAAACAAATGTCGCGCTACTTCAATACCAAAAAAAACCATGAAACTCAAGATGAAAATTTCAGTGTTTTCATCAATACCATCACCGGTCTGATGGACCCACATACAAATTATTTTCCACCGGTAGATTTACGTTCATTCAATGAGAGTATGAGTGGCCGTTTTTATGGTATAGGTGCTCAGCTGAAAGAGGATGATGGTAAAATAAAAATTACAAGTTTGGTTAGCGGAGGGCCTGCATGGAGAAGCGGTAAACTAAAAGAGAATGATGAAATATTAAAGGTAGGTCAAGGAAAAGATGAGCCCGTTGATGTTACCGGTTATTCGGTCCCGGATGCTGTTAAACTCATCAGAGGTGCGCAAAAAGGTTCAGAAGTTCGGCTCACTGTTCGACACATGGACGGTCAAACAGAAATTATCATCCTTTTGCGTGATGAAATCAATCCGGAGGAAACAAGGGCAAAGTCAGCAATCATACAAGGGGATCATAAAATTGGATACATCTATCTGCCAGAATTTTATGCAGATTTTGAAAGAGCCAACGGCAATAGATGTTCTGTCGATGTTGCCAAAGAGATAGAGAAACTAAAGAGTGAGCATGTTGAAGGAATCATCATGGACTTGCGCAGTAATGGAGGTGGGTCACTTTACGATGTGGTTCAAATTGCAGGTTTATTTATCAAAAAAGGTCCGATTTGTCAAGTACAGGGACGTGACGGAAATGCATCTACCTTGTCCGACAACGACGAACGTGTACAGTATGAAGGCCCTTTGGCTGTTATGGTAGATGGTTCAAGTGCTTCTGCCTCCGAAATATTTGCTGCTGCGATTCAAGATTATAAAAGAGGGTTGATCATTGGCAGCACAAGCACTTACGGTAAAGGAACTGTTCAGAGAAACATTCCGCTTTCAGGAGACCTGTTTGCAATGTTTAATAATAATCAAAACAACCCCGATGAAATGGGCTCGGTAAAATTGACTTTGCAAAAATTTTATCGCATCAATGGTGGAGCCACTCAATTAAAAGGAGTAACACCCGATATCATTTTGCCTGACCGATATGATTACCTCAAATACAGAGAGAAAGACAATACAGAAGCATTGAGATGGGATGAAATAAAGCCGCTTCGATATGATCTATGGTCACGTGATACTGCCATATCGTCTATTATCAGTCAAACAAAATCAGAATTAAAAAACAACAACTCATTCAATGCCATCCAATCCAACGTAAACTGGTTGGATTCTTTCAATAAAAAACCATTTCCATTGCAATTGGAGAAGTATCGGGGTGAGCAAAAGAAACTCAAATCGGTTTATAAGCAAATGGACGAGGTATACAAATTAAAAGATACCCTCAGTTTTATCAATAACACTGCAGATATTGAAAATATCAACCAAAACGAAGATAAAAAGGAAAAAAACAAGCAATGGATTAAAGCCCGAAATGCGGATATTTTTATAGGACAGACAGTTCGCCTCTTGACCAAAGTGATTGAAAAGCATTAAATCTATTAGTTATATATCCATGTCAAAAAACAGTTTTAGATAATTGTCCTTTTTGGATTTCATCTCTTTTGTTAACGGAAGAGATGTTTTTCTCTCTGAAACAAACACCCCAACTCAGCATCTCATCCATCATGTTATGCATGGATTTGCCTAAATCAGTAAGGCCATATTCAACCCGAACAGGGTAATGGTCAATGATTTTTCGTTCAATCATCAAATAAGACTCGAGTGCTTTCAGTTCCTGAGATAACATTTTGGGAGATATGTCCGGAATGTCCTTCTGAATTTCACCAAACCTTTTTTCTCCATAAGTCAGTGCTATTATAATAGGAATTCTCCATTTGCCTTGAATCAATTCAAGCACGTCACGAATGGTCTTTAATTTTTCCTGACAAACTGATTTATTTGTTTTCATCTGCAATTATAGTTACCCAAAGGTAATTACTATACTTCAGAAAGTAAAATCGACTAACTTTGCAATTCAAAAAATCATAAAACATGAAAAAAACACTGTTAATTCTCTCTTCTTTATTCTTGTTATCTAAGCAAATGTATGCTCAGTCGTCGTCCTGGAAGATTGATGCCGTTCATTCAAATCTGAAATTTTCCGTAGAGCATATGGTTATTTCTGAAGTGGAAGGAAGCTTTAAAGTATTTGATGGTTCGATACAAAATTCGAATGCCGATTTTACTGATGCTGTCATCAATTTCACAGCGGATGTGAACAGTATCAACACAGATAACTCGATGCGCGACGGGCATCTTAAAGGAGATGATTTTTTCAATGCAGATAAATTCCCTAAAATCACTTTTCAAAGTACTTCCTTCAAAAAAAAGTCGGGAAATAAATATGTACTTACCGGTAATCTGACCATCAGAGACGTTACTAAAAAAGTAACCTTCGATGTGAAATATGGTGGCACAGCCAAGGATCCATACGGAAACACAAAAGCGGGATTCAAAGCTACAGGTTCAATCAACCGCTTCGACTATGGTTTAAAATGGAATACCCTAACGGAAGCAGGAGGAGCTATGGTTGGCAAAGATGTTAGCTTCGTAGTAAATCTTGAATTTGCTTTAAAGAAATAATTTCACCTTTAATATTGAAATACAAAGGGCTATCTTATTTGGATAGCCCTTTATTATTTGATTGATTTGAGATTTTAATTGATCCAACTATCTGACACTTTTTTTAGTGTTCTTTACAGGCTTTACTTGCCTTTGATTTGCTGTTATTGATTCCGCCATCTTTACTGCTTCATAAGCATTAACCACAGCTCCCGTTTTGGAAATATCTGACAACATGACTTTTTCTGAAGTGCCTGGTTTGTTTACGGGGCTATTCATGACAACAGCAGATTTTTCAATAATATTTTTCACTTGTAGGGCTGTTAATGTAGGGTAATATTCCATTAACAGTGCTGCAATGCCTGCCACAACAGGACAAGCCATACTTGTTCCATTCGCGTTGCCGTAGGTGTTTCCGCCGGGAATAGTAGAGTAAATGGCAACTCCTGGAGCAAACACATCCACCTCTTTCTTTCCATAGTTACTGAATTTAGCAGTAATTCCTCCATTGAGTGAGTCACCTGAAGCACCCACTGTAATTACGTTGTTCGCACGTCCGCTTCCATCTTCAAAAACAGGATTAGGAAAATTATAAGCCGTGTCGATATTCTTTGAGTCATTCCCTGCTGCATGGACAAGCAAAACTCCTTTTCTCTCTGCGTATTTAAATGCTCCATCCACCCAGCGTTTTTCCGGAGAAAAATCCTTACCAAAACTCATGCTGATGATTCTTGCTCCATTGTCAACTGCATAACGAATTGCATTGGCAATATCTTTGTCATGCTCATCTCCATCAGGAACTGCACGCAACATCATGATACTTACATTATCGGCCAGACCTTTAATTCCAACTCCATTGTTACGGGCAGCACCTATGATGCCTGAGCAATGTGTACCATGAAATGGGGTAGAAGCCATCACGTCATTATTCCCATAATAACGATCATTGATGTTGGTCTCATCATCTTTTACAATGTTATTTCTATAGTTTACCGGTGGATTCTTTGCTGCATCTGCTTTACGAAGTTGTCCTTCCATTTCATCCAAAATTTGCTTGTTTGAAATTTCATTGCTTTGATTTCCTTTACAGATGCTTATTAAAAACCTCTTCATTTTCATGGCATCCTTGTCCATCGGACTATACTTCATGATGTCGTTGCAAGTGTACTCTTGTTTTTCCATTTCTTTTCGGATAACAGAATCTCCGGTTCTCAAATCCGGCATCATATTTCTTATGAAATTTGTTTCCATCTCATTCACTTCATCTACAACTTTGCTTTTAGCTCTGACATAAGTATAATATGAATTTTTCTCTTCTTTAGTCAAAATTGACTCATTAACTTCTTTTCCATCCCATGTTCCTTTCAGTTTGTGATATACCCTTGCTCCTTCGTAAGAATCAATGCTGACATTCTTCCCATCTTTCCCGCCTAAAAAATTCCAACCATAAATGTCGTCAACATAACCATTTTTATCATCATCCATCCCATTGCCTGGAATTTCTTTTTTATTTACCCAAAGAACAGGCTTCAGATCTTCATGAAGTGTGTCAATACCACTGTCAATTACAGCAACCAGTACGCGTTTGCTTGTTCTTTTTTTATTCTTTAGGAAATCATAAGCTTTGTCCAAACTAATCCCATTGAATCCGGTTTCTGTTTTGTCGGCCAAGTGCCAGCCATCGGGTGTTTTATTATCTGATTCCTTAGAATTTTGTGCTAATAAAGATGTGCTGTATGAGCATATCAATAACAGGGCTAATAATCTTTTCATGTTTTTTTTTGCTAAAGTAAATTGAAATGGATGATTGTGTTTTTTAAATCAAAATTTTAAGAAATTATTACAAATCAAATTTGATGCCCTGCGCCAATGGTAATTTACTGGTATAATTGATCGTATTTGTTTGTCTGCGCATATATACTTTCCATGCATCACTGCCGCTCTCGCGACCGCCACCGGTTTCTTTCTCACCTCCAAAAGCACCACCAATTTCTGCACCGGATGTTCCTATGTTAACGTTAGCTATTCCGCAGTCGCTTCCTGCATGAGAGAGGAACTGTTCCGCTTCAAGTAGGTTGCGGGTAATGATAGAGGAGGAGAGTCCCTGTGGTACTCCATTTTGCATACGAATGGCTTCATCCAGGGTTTTATATTTCATGATGTATAAAATAGGTGCAAATGTTTCGTGTTGTACTATTTCAAAACTGTTGGAGGCTTCTGCAATACAAGGTTTTACATAACAACCGCTTTCGTATCCCTTGCCTTTCAATACACCGCCTTCTACAATAAATTTACCGCCTTCTTTTTTGCATTGTTCAATGGCATGCATATAGTTATTGACTGCATCCTTATCAATCAATGGTCCCACATGATTTTTTTGATCAAGTGGATTGCCAATACGAAGTTGTTTATAGGCATTAACCAGTTTCTCTTTGACCTTATTGTAAATCTTGGCGTGTATGATCAGTCGGCGTGTTGTGGTGCATCGCTGTCCGGATGTTCCCACCGCACCAAAAACAGCCGCAGTCATCGCAATATTTAAATCCGCTTCATCAGAAATGATGATTGCGTTGTTCCCTCCCAATTCAAGTAAGCTACGACCCAAACGCTGACCCACAGCTGCTGCAACGGATTTACCCATTCGGGTGCTGCCCGTAGCAGAAACCAATGGAACACGGGGGTCATTGCTCATCCATTCGCCCACTTCTCGTCCGCCATTAACTACGCAACATACACCTTCGGGTACCTGATTTTTCTTAAAAACCGTCTGAACAATTTTCTGACAGGCAATACTGCATAATGGAGTTTTTTCACTGGGTTTCCAGATGCAAACATCCCCACAAACCCACGCAAGCATAGTATTCCAACTCCATACTGCTACTGGGAAATTGAATGCAGAAATGATTCCAACAATACCGAGCGGATGGTATTGCTCGTACATTCTATGACCCGGACGTTCACTGTGCATAGTTAATCCATGTAATTGCCGCGAAAGTCCAACAGCAAAATCGCATATATCAATCATTTCCTGAACCTCGCCCAATCCTTCCTGCAATGATTTACCCATCTCATAACTTACTAGTTTACCCAATGGTTCTTTGTTTTTTCTTAGCTCTTCACCAATCTGACGAATTACCTCTCCGCGTTTTGGGGCCGGCCAGGTACGCCATATTTCAAATGCTTTTTCGGCTGTTTGTACTACTTCTTCGTAGGATTTTTTGTCTGCAGAAATCACCGATCCAATTTTCTTGCCGTCAACCGGAGAATAAGAATCAAGTTTCGTTCCTTTGGTTTTATACCATTTGGAGCCTGTAGATACACCCTGACTAACCGAGGGTATGTTTAGAGATTTTAGGAATTGCATGTTTTTTTAATTATAAAGTCAAAAGTCAAAATGATAAAACTGGAAGTTATGCATATTAATCATACTTTTTAGTACTGCTCATGCTCGTTTGGAAAATCTTTATTTTTCACATCTGAAATATAATTGCCTACTGCTTTGGTAATCTGATCGTGCAGATTTAGGTACTGACGTAAGAATCGGGGTTTAAATTCTGTATTGATGCCAAGCATGTCGTGCATAACAAGAACTTGTCCATCGCAATATCCACCGGCACCGATGCCAATGGTAGGGATATGCAATGATTCGGAAACTTCTTTGGCAAGTTTGGCAGGAATTTTTTCAAGGACAATTGCATAACATCCGGCCTCCTGCAATAACAAAGCATCACGACGCAATTTTTCTGCTTCCATTTCTTCTTTCGCTCTCACCGTATATGTGCCAAATTTGTAGATGCTTTGAGGTGTTAGTCCCAAATGTCCCATCACGGGAATACCTGTGCTCACAATTCGTTTGATAGATTCCACTACTTCCTCTCCACCTTCCAATTTTACGGAGTGACCACCGGTTTCTTTCATAATACGAATGGCAGAGTTCAGCGCTTCTTTCGAATTTCCCTGATAAGATCCAAAGGGCATATCCACCACTATCAAACATCGTTGTATGCCACGCACAACACTTTGAGCATGATAGATCATCTGGTCCAAAGTAATGGGAAGTGTTGTTTCATGACCTGCCATTACATTGCTAGCACTATCTCCAACTAGAATTACATCAATTCCGGCGTGATCAAAAATGTGGGCAAAAGAAAAATCATATGCAGTAATCATGGAGATTTTCTCTCCAGAGGCCTTCATTTTTTGAAGGGTATTGGTTGTAATTTTTTTAATTTCTTTGTTTACAGACATGTGCAGCAAGTTTTATCCGGATTTCAGCGAAGAAAGGATTTGGCTCTGCATTAGAATAAAACAAGTCCGCCATTTCGCAATTGTGCAAAATTACGCATCCATACCGAAAAAAATGGTTTTTATTGAATTCAAACAATAGCAGGAAAAAACTGTTGATATTTGCAGGGGATTTACCCAAACTTAATACAAAAAAATGTCTTATTCTTCATTAGAAGGTTGTTTAATTGACTTGGAAAAGCATGGAAAGCTCGTCAGGGTAAAAGAAGAGGTTGATCCTCATCTTGAAATGGCCGCTATTCATTTGAGGATTCACGAACTGGGAGGACCTGCTATATTATTTGAAAATGTAAAAGGATCTCGCTTTCGCGCAGCATCCAACATTTTTGGTACACTTGAAAGAAGTAAATTCATTTTTCGGGATCAGTTGAAAAAAGTGGAGAACTTGATTGCATTGCGAAACAATCCGATGCAAGCTTTGAAAAATCCATTAGCTATGGTTGCCAACGGGTTTCATGCAATAAAAGCTTTGCCATTGAAAAACCCGATTTCAAAACCGGTTCTGTTTCAGGAAATAAAAATCACTGATTTACCATTGATTCATCACTGGAGTATGGATGGGGGCGCTTTTGTTACATTGCCACAGGTTTATACAGAGGATCCCGATCATCCGGGCATCATGCAATCCAATTTAGGTATGTACCGTATTCAGTTAAATGGCAATGAATACCAAACCAACCGGGAAATTGGTTTGCACTATCAGCTTCATCGCGGCATAGGGATTCATCAAACAAAATGGCATGCAAAAAACCAACCCATGAAAGTAAGTGTGTTTGTGGGTGGTCCGCCTTCACACACGGTTGCTGCAGTGATGCCATTGCCGGAGGGAATGTCGGAATTGACCTTTGCAGGAATTTTGGGTGGAAGAAGATTCAGATATGTTTATGAAGATGGATTTTGTGTAAGTACGGATGCGGATTTTGTGATAACCGGCGAAGTGTATCCCAACGAAAACAAGCCGGAAGGCCCTTTTGGTGATCACCTGGGATATTATAGTTTGCAGCATCCTTTTCCAGTGATGAGGGTTCATAAAGTATATGCGCGAAAAAATGCAATTTGGCCTTTTACTGTAGTGGGAAGACCTCCGCAGGAAGATACCAGTTTTGGAGCATTGATACATGCTATGACTGGCGATGCGATCAAGCATGAAATACCGGGCGTACAGGAAATACATGCGGTGGATGCAGCCGGAGTGCATCCGTTGTTATTGGCCATTGGCAGTGAGCGTTACACACCGTATTTGCCTGATAAACTTCCGGCAGAAATCCTTACTCAGGCCAATAGAATACTAGGTACTGGACAATTGAGTTTGGCGAAATATCTTTTCATTACGGCGGATGAAAACAATACAATCAATGCACACGATATCGTTCCGTTTTTCACTCATCTGCTGGAGCGTATAGACACCGAGCGGGATATACATTTTCATACCAAAACAACAATTGATACACTCGATTATTCGGGAGAAGGATTGAACACAGGAAGTAAAGTAGTCATTGCTGCTTATGGAAATAGAAAAAGAGCATTGGCAACCGAACTTCCAGATGCATGTAAACAAATACATTGCATAAAGAAAATAAAGCTCGTTATACCGGGCGTCTTTGCCATAGAAACAAATCCATTTGTAGATGCATCAGCTACTCAAAAAGAATTAATGATGATTAATGATGCATTTAGGTTGAATGGATTAACAGACAATAAAGAGAGTGGTATGGTATTGTTGGTATGGTGTGATGATGCCGACTTTCTCTCGAAGCATATCAATAATTTTTTGTGGATAGCATTCACGCGTAGTAATCCATCGCACGATATACATGGAGTGGAAGAGCGAATAGAAAACAAACATTGGGGCTGTAAAGGACCCATTATCATAGATGCCAGAAAGAAACCTCATCATGCTCCTGAAATGATGAAGGACCCTGCTATTGAAAATAGAGTGGATCAATTGTTTGCAAAGGGTGGGAGTTTGAGTGCATTAAGAACTAAGTGATCATTTGATTACAACAAAAAACGAATAGCTGCCAATTCATTTCCTATTTGTTGCACACCATGAAGAATTTTTAAAGTTTGATTTGATGAGGGATTTTTGATTCCTTTTATATATTGAGCCAATAAACTTTGATTCATTCCAATTCTTTCAGAAAGTGCTTTTGCATTGATGACTTTATAGAACTCAAAAAATTGTGGTAAATCCAAAGTGATTTTCAAATCAGCTTCAGTGAATACTTTTCCTTTTGCTTCAAAGTGAAGATTTAATGCTTCCAGCATATTTGCTTTAAGATCTTGCAAAGATTTGCCAACAGTAAAAACAGGGTACTTTTCAGAGTAAGCAGAATATCCGGTTTTTGTTCTTACTACAATCATTTCTATTTTCATAAAATATTTATTTTATTCCTGCGTCTTTCTTAATTTTTTTCTCCAATCCCTTACCAACCTCATGACTACCATGATTAGGACAAACGATTTGTCCTTTTTTAGTAGGATGCTACATAATCATGTGACCTCCGCTCTGCCTGATTACAAACCATCCATCTTTTTGTAGCAATCTGATTAATTCGTTTGATTTCACTTTTCAAAAGTAATATATTTATTACCTTATTCAAAGGTATTTATTATGAATTATACAAAATAAAAATGCCGACCATAATAGTCGGCATTCAGTTTTAGTGATATTTTCTAAAATAATAATTATTTCAAAAAGCAACATTGTCGGGACGACTGGATTTATACTCTTAATGAAACTAATTGATTGTCAATATTAATAAATTCCAAAAAATTGATTCATACCCGTTTTAGGTATGAAATCATACCCAATAAATTTATGATTGTTTTGAAATGATTTTAAGTAATTTCTCATTTTCTGATTTCAAATAAGTAATCTGTTCGTTCAATAATTTAATTGTAGTTTGTTGTAATTCCTTATTGTCTTCGTGAAGAGTTTCTATATACCCATAAAACTTATCAATGTTACTATTATGAAAATTAAAAGCTTGAGTTTCATTACTCATTATATCTTCTATTGAAACATCTAACACATCAGAAATTTGTTTCAATCTATCTACAGTTAGTTTAATCCCACCTGTTTCAATTTTTGAATAAGTGTTTTGAGAAATATTCAATTTATTAGACATATACTCTTGAGTATAGTTTTTACTTTCTCTGATTTTTTTAATTTTTATTCCTAATTCCATTGAGGTAATATTTTGACGAATATACTTTGTTTTTTCATTTTTATCACTAAAAGGGATAAATTTTCATTTGTATTGATATTTTATCCTATTTACTTTTGTTTAATTATTACCAACCCACTAATTTTATCACAAGTAATTTAAAAATTAATTTATGGTATTTATAGTATTAATTGGGGGTTTATTACTCATCTATTTTGCATTATTTTACTCAATTGAATACCTTATAAGTAAATTTGGTATTACCGAGATATCGTCAAATACACTAAAAATTATATGTAGTGTTTTATCTATCTTAGTAATGTCCTTGTTATTTTACAGATGGTATATAAATTACGTTGGTCCAACAAAAGATTTAGTTGCAAATAATTTCAAATTTGAAAAAATATTAAAAATCAAAACAACAAATTCTGAAGACAGGAATAAAATTGATGAATTTAATTATGTATTTTATTCATTTGAATTAACAAATAATAACGAAGATTTAAAAAACTTTGACATCCTTTCAGTGGCAAACTTTTTGAATTTCAACAATATGGGGGGTTCAAAGAATCTCAGCTGTTACGTTAGTGTATGTGAGTCGAATGGGAAAAAAATTGCTTTTGATGAAATAATACTTTTTCACAAAGGAGAGACAATAAAAGTCTTTGGATTTTTACAACTAAAAGATGACACTGAGTTAAAGTGGATAAATGAAAACACCCCATTCCAACCAGAAATAAAATTCTTTGTTTCAGGTGGGACTTCAAAAGAAATATTCAAATATTCAGCTAAGGAAATTATGTGTGACATAAATTGGGCTACTTTCAGAGATTTTGTAAAAAAATCTTCAAAAAATCCAAAGACAATAACATTAGAATATTTTAAAAGTGAGAACGGAATTAACTCACTAAGAGATGGTTTGACAAAAGAGAGGTTATCGAAAATTACTAATAATAAAGGACCTATTTTTAGTTCCGATGAACTTATTGAGTACTTCGGATATGGATTTTAGTTTACTTTTTTGTCTTTCTCACTCCCTACATCAACTAAATTAAAATCTGATAAATATCTTTATCTTTGCTTTACATTTCCCCAAATATCTACGAGTTTTAGATATTGAACTATAGTTCATAATTGAGTAGAGTTTGATTATATACTCTTTAGGGTGACCTTTATTTTCCGCACACATTTAAGTAAACTTCATTTAAATGTGAGGTTAAACCTCGCCAATCGCAGTTACTTTGTTTTGTTTTTTGGAAACTTTCAAAACAACATCAAGCAAGCTCGTTTCACTCACTTTAGTTTTTGCGTTTTATTGCTCACTGAATCAAGCTTTGTTCGCATAAAACACAAAACCTCGGCATTTGCCGAGGCTTGATGTTTTTCGTCGGGACGACTGGATTACTTTCAGTGATCCTTTTTTGGGGGAGCTGAAACAAAATGTCCTGATTCGCTTCGCTCATCCTGGTCTTTTTTGCTTTATCGCTTTTGCAAGCAAGCTTGCACCGCTCTTACGCAAAAAGCCCCGCACTTTCGTGCAGGACTTTTTGTTTCGTCGGGACGACTGGATTCGAACCAGCGACCACACGCCCCCCAGACGTGTGCGCTACCGGGCTGCGCTACGTCCCGTTTTTGGGAACGCAAAATTAAGGGAATTCAATGAATCAATAAAGCAGACTGATTTGAAACAATCAGGTAATAAATAATCGGGAATGGAACTCTTGTTAACTTCTCTCTTTAAATTTTAAGAAATATATTTACCTCTTTTCGTACCTCTTCACTTACCTTTGGCAACAAAATTTTTAATCAATGGGATGGATTATTTTTTTAGTGGCAACCGCACTGTGGCATTTGGGTATGTATGGTATGTTCAAGAAAGCTGACATGACTCCTTGGAAAGCCCTTGTGCCTTTTTACAATACCTGGTGTATGGTTCAGAAAATGTCCCTAAAGAAAAAGTGGTTCTATTTTCAGTTTGTACCTATTGCAGGTCAGTTCATTACTATCTGGATCACCATCAAATGGATGGAGCATTTCGGAAGGTTTGGTGTCCTTCATCACGCAGCTGCTGTTTTCGTCCCCTTTGTCTATTTCCCATACATGGGCTTTTCTCAAAATGAAAGATTCGCAGGAAAATTGGTGGTTGATAACTACAAAAAATCAACTGCCCGCGAATGGATCGATGCTGCCGTATTTGCTGTTGTTGCTGCCAGTATTATTCGTACTTTTTTGTTTGAAGCTTATACGATTCCAACACCTTCCATGGAGAAAACCTTACTCGTCAATGACTTCTTGTTTGTCAGTAAATTCAGTTACGGACCCCGTGTTCCCAATACACCCATTGCCATGCCTTTTGTGCATCATACCATGCCGATCACAGGCGGAAAATCTTACAGTGAAATTCTTCAGCTCCCCTACAAAAGATGGTTTGCCCAACCGGTAAAACGCAATGATGTGGTTGTGTTTAATTTTCCAGTAAATGATACACTCATTAACGATGAAGTGAATTTTGGCAGCCGTGTCACATACTACGAAGCTTGCCGTCAAATGGGTAGGGAACGTGTTTGGCAGGATTATGGCGATATCATCATTACCCGACCTGTTGATAAACGAGAAAATTTTATCAAACGTTGTGTTGGTATAGCAGGAGATGAACTAAAGGTGGTAAACGGTCTGGTGTATATCAATAACAAACCGCAGGATTTTTTCCCTGCCTCTGAAAGATATTATAAACTAGAGGTGCCTTCTGGCACGACCCCCGATGTTGAAATGCTGAAAGATTTAGGTATCAACATTCATGAAGGAGAAGATATTGGTGATGTGCATGAAACCGGATTGCCCAACACTTATGTAGTCAATATTACCAATGCCGAGCGTAAAAAACTACAACTGCCAAAAGGATATATTCTTAACGATTTTATCATGGAAAAAGATGCTTCTTTATTCCCGTACTACGATACCTTATCAAATTGGTCGGCTGATAATTACGGACCAATTATCATTCCTGCAAAAGGAATGACCATACAGCTTACTTCGGATAACCTTATACGTTATGGAAGATGTATAAAAACTTACGAGGGAAATGAACTTGAAGTGGTTGACGGAAAAGCATTCATAAATGGTAAGCATTCTTCTCAGTACACATTTAAATTGAATTATTACTGGATGATGGGTGACAATCGACATAATTCACTTGACAGTCGCTATTGGGGTTTTGTTCCCGAAGATCATATTGTTGGTAAGGCAAGCATGATTTGGTTCAGCTGGGATGGAGGTCCACGCTGGAGTCGCTTATTTAATTGGATAAAATAAAGATTTTACCATAAAATACGCTAAATTACATCCCTTTTTCTCCTAAAGGAGTAAAGGGATTTTTTATCTAAATCAAATTTTATGGCAAAAGCAAGTATTCAGTTTGAGTATGAAGTATATGATTCTATCGATCAGTTGAATGATGAGGATATGTCCTTGTTGGCATCTGCAAGAAAAGTAACTGAAAAAGCATATGCGCCCTACAGCCATTTTCTTGTAGGAGCAGCAGCAAAATTGAAAAACGGATCGATTGTCGAGGGAACCAATCAGGAAAATGCTTCATTTCCGGTTGGAATCTGTGCAGAACGTACCTTGTTGGCTTCGGCTGCCATGTTACATCAAAATGTAGCAATTGAAACAATGGCTATCGCTTACCATAATGTACAGGGAGAAAGCAATGTTCCGGTTTCTCCCTGTGGCATGTGTCGTCAGGCGTTGCGTGAGTACGAAGAAAGAACGAAAACATCAATAAGACTTATCTTGAGCGGAATGAATGGCAAGGTTTTTATCATTCCAGAAGCTAACTTGTTGTTGCCTTTATCCTTCAATGGAGAAGTGCTCAAATGATTTATGGAATTGGAATGATCAGTTGATTGTTTCCTTTAAGCAGATCTATGTCCGATGCTTCAATTAATTTGATGACTTTTTGTTTGATTGACTTTTTCAACTTCTCCCTTATTTGGATATCAGTTGGCTTCCCATCCGGGGTTAATTTATATGAAATATGTAACGTGTCCGGTTGTCCTGTTTTCATGTTGATTAATTCAGTAACAATCTTATTTTTTAAAATTGATAATGGATCTTCTATAGTTACATTATTATCATTTGTTTGCATTGCCATAACCCGATTGGTAGCTTTTTGTACAGCAGGTAAGTTTGCTCTGCCTGTGGCAACAACATTATAATTAGAAGAGTCAGTAGTCAACTGAGCTGAGCTGGTAACAGTTTCATCACTCGTTACATCGGCAGGAGCATAGGCGGTAGCAGGCGATACTTTTGACATATCAGTTACACTTTCGGTACCTGATGCCTCAATTGTATTTTGGCTATTGTTTACCAGGGCCTTTGCCGGATTGTTTTTGTTTTCGTTTTGAATTATTTTGGCATTGTTTGCTTCCCCTGGTCTTTCGGTTTCTATTTTTTTATTTTCTGCCAACAGAGGAACACTCGAATCTTTTACAATGATTTTTTTTCTATTGTCCTTTTTTTCTGAGGCAGCCAATGAAGCCGGACTTTCTTTGGTTTCCCATTTTAAAATACCAAATATAATGCAGGATATGCCTGCAGCAACACTTAGGTATCTGATCAAGGGAACGACTTTTGATTTTTTCGATTCGGAATCGATTGCATTTTGATTGAGTCTTTCCAACAACTTCTTTCTATCGTATGAAGTTTCATTTGCGAAGCCATCCAAAGCATTGGACAGAAAAGAATCGGTTAATGCTGCTTTCTCCAATTGATGCATCTCCACTGCGGACATTTCGCCATTGTGATATTTGAAGAAATCTTCGGCATTGTATATTTTTTGATCCTTCATACTCAATCGGTAACTTTTTGATCCATGCAATTTTTTAAATTTCTTCTGCCGTTTTGAATATAACTGCGAACAGTTTCAGTTTCAAATCCGGTTATTTTTGAAACTTCTGCGTAACATTTCCCTTGTAAGTAAAACAAATCGATGACTTTTTTCTGCTTTTCCTGAAGTTTCTCCAGACAATCCTCCAGATTATTTAATCGTAATTCTCTTTCCATAACATCTTCCTGATGCGGTTCAGGGATGATTTGCATAAAATCACCTTCGGGAAATTGATAATTATTTTTCTTTTTCCGGAGCAACATCAGGCAATGATTGCAGGTTAATTGATACAGCCAGCCTTTGAAGTAAGTAACCTCGTGTTTTAATAGTTTATGCGTAAGTTCTTCATAAATGGCTATCACACTGTCCTGTGCATCTTCATGTGATTTCAGGTATTTCATGCAAACACCATATACCAAATCCATATACCTTTCATACAATTTTCCCAGCCAATTGGTGTCACTGGTTTCTTTATAAAATTGTATGAGATCGGCATCTCCGGTCGTCATGCAAATTGATTTTTACAAATATAACACAAGCAATTTCAAAAATTGTAAAAGAGTTGTTTACATTTACAATTCCATTGAATCTAAATTAAAGAATGAAAATCCATCTATTCCGTATTTACTTTTTTCTGATTGTTCTGATGGGCTTTCCATTATGGTCTGTTTGCCAATTTAATTATCTTGATCAAGTAATTGCCGCCTTCAGGGATAAAGATTATAATACAGCTCATGAATACCTTAATAAAGAGATTGCTGAAAATGAAGATAACGGAATAGCCTACTATTATCGGGCCTGGTTATATTGGAACAAGTTGGAGGAGAATGCCAAAGCATTGAAGGATGTGAATAAGGCGGTAGAGCTTCTTTCAAAAAAAGAAAAACAATGGAAGGCAAGGGCTCATCAATTGAGGGCTGATATATACATGGCCACTGAAGAATATGAAAAGAGTTTGCAGGATCTTGATAAGTCGATCAAGCTAGAGCCTAAAAATTCAGAATACTATGCAAGCAGGGCTGAATATTATGCCCAAAAAGATAATTTCAATCTGGCGGAGAAAGATTATTTGAAATCATTGGATCTGGATGAGGCCAATGAAAGTGCATTAACTGGATACGCTATTCTGTTGATGCATGTTGATAGAATGAGTGAAGCAGAAAGACTTTTGAACAAACTGCTGATTCTGAATCCCTCCAGTGAAACAGGATACAGATATCGTGCTGCTTTAAAATACAAACAATATTTGTATAAGGAGGCCATAGAAGATATTTTCATGGCCTATGAATTTAGTGGAGAGGATTCGGATGTCTTAAGTCAATTACTTTCTTACTCAGAGAAAAATCTCAACCTGGCTTTAGCTAAAGCAAGTGAAAAAATCATTGCGAATGCAGGAGTGGGGGGAATGTATTTTGTAAGAGCGAGATTGAATGACAAGCAACATAATTTACAAGCTGCAATTGCTGATTATACACAAATGATTGATCGGGCAGATGCTGCTTATGCTGCTCAATTGTATGGCTACAGGGCAATATGCTACAAGAAGGGAGGTGCATTTGAAAATGCGACAAGAGATGCTAATATGTTGATTCGTTCCGACACAACCAATTCATATTCATATCTCACTCGTTCCGAAATATACAGAGAGAAGAAAGAGTATGGTCTGGCACTTAGGGATTTAGATACGGCTATAACACTCAATCCGATGGAGGGTTGGTTTTATTTCAGCAGAGCCGCCATTTTAACGAAGTTATCTGAATTTGAAAAAGCCAGAAATGACTATGACAAATGTCTTGCAATAAACCCACAATACTTACCTGCCCTTTTAAGGAGGGGAATGTTGTTCAAATTTGAGTTGAAGAATGAGCTGAAAGCAAATGTTGATTTTCGGGCTATTATCTCAATAGACAAAGAAATTGGTGAGGGGCCCAACTACACTGCGTATGCATTTCAGTTGATAGGAGAAAAGAACAAAGCGCAGCAAATTTCAGATTCACTTACTGCGCAATATCCAACGTATGGTCATTATTATGAATTGGCAGGGTTGAATAGTTTGGATGGCAACATTCCTAAATCAATTGATGCTATGAAGCAGTCAATTGATTTAGGTTTTCGTGATTTAAAATCGCTGGAACATGATCCTTTGTTCAGCATTGCCAGAAAGGATGAAACCTTTAATGATTTTGTGATGAAGCAGAGCATGAAGTATGCAGTTCAACTTAAGGATACAAAATTTGAGAGTGAATTAAATGCGGATTCGGCAGTAACAAATACTGCTACTATTCCCATGAAACCGAAAGGTAACGGTGTTTATGAAATAAGTTGTAAGGTTAATGACCTGAAATTGAATTTTATTTTTGATACAGGAGCCAGCGACATTTCTATTTCACAAACAGAGGCAACTTTCATGTTGAAAAACGGATATCTGGAAGAAAAGGATATCATGGGTGCACAGAGGTATATGGATGCTAATGGAAACATTGAATTGGGTACTCGTATTTTGTTGAGAAAAGTAGATTTTGGCGGTATGGTTTTAAAAAATATTTCAGCTTCGGTGGTAAATAATAAGAAAGCGCCGTTGTTATTTGGCCAAAGCGCATTGAGCAAATACGCCAAAATAATCATCGATAACAATGCAGGTAAAATCACCATTAGCATAAAATGAGATGATCCTTTTTTTTATGATAAAATATGATCAGGGCTTTTTGATGTTAATTTTATCTCTCATACAATAAGTTTTTTTGTTTTTATTTAAAGAAGTATTTACTTTGAATTCCCTCTATTATCTGTATGAACAAGCTGTTATTATATGGCGCTATCATATTATTGCCGGCATGTAATGGTGTCCGAGATAAAAATGATAAACCGGCAACAACTGCTAATCGGGAGAAATTCGTGAAATTTTCAGAGAAGGTTCGTAAGGTGGTTGAATGTTCGCCTCTTGAGGTCTTAGTTGATAAATCATACTTAACCGGACATTTTGATTACAGGAAACATCCGGACTTCATTAAAGTGCCAAGGCAACTTGGTAACAGATACATTTATATCAGGAAGGAAGTTCTACTTGCATTCGAGCAAATGTATCTGGCAGCAAAAGCAGAAAAGTGCAATCTTCATATCATATCAGGTACACGAAGTTTTAAGGATCAAAAATTTATCTGGGAGCGAAAATGGGAGAGTTTGGAAAAATCCCATCAATCAAATCAGGAAGTAGCATTGGAAATTCTTCAATACAGTTCCATGCCTGCTACATCCAGGCATCATTGGGGTACAGATTTGGATATTAATGCTCTGAAAAACAGTTATTTTGAGGAGGGGAAAGGGTTGCAGGAGTATGTATGGTTGAGAAAAAACGCTCAAAAATTTGGCTTTTATCAAGTTTATGATAAAGAAACGGAAGGCAGAACCGGATACAAAGAGGAAAAATGGCATTGGTCATATTTGCCTTTATCGAATCAATTTCACAGGCAGTATCTCAGTCAGCTCACCAACAATGATATCAATGATTTCAAGGGTGCCGAAACTGCCATTGCCATGAATATGGTAGATATTTATGTGAATGGAGTAAACGTATTTCGGTAGAGCACTCATAATCATTGCTGAATTTACGGAAATTGCTTTTGCCACGCCACCAATCATTCCTGAGACTGTGGTAAATGCGCCAGTATCGTGTGGTTGATTCATAAATCTTGCCTTTATGGTAAACAAGATTCGGGAGAAGTGTTGAGAGGGAGTTGACAGCTGTTGACCGATGTAGGTTGTTGTCGACTTATTTTATTATTCTCATGTTTTTGATTAATTTTGAAGGAGGACTTTTAACTGAAATTATATTGCGCATATATCGGAGTTGTACGCAACCTTATAATAAACTATTTTTAAATCGATGAAAAATCTAAAATACGAATCTTATAGAGCAGCAAACAATTTGCTGAATGATGCAATTGAAAATAATGAACTGCCTAGATGTATTGCAGCAATTGCAGTTTGTGAAAGCATCATTGCCGACCGTTTACAATCATACCTAAAGTATAAAAAGCCTGAGATTTTCCTTGAAAAGGGTAAAGAAAAAAAGTTTGTATCCACAAGCATAATGGCTGAGGAAGGCTTGAAATATTTCCCAGAACACACCATACATCTGAATTCTAAAACTCTTGGGGTGCTAGAATCAAAAAATCTGTTTACAGATATAAAAATATGGCTAAAAGGCCGAAATGATATTTGCCATGGATTTGTAAAATCAAAACCCGGCACACCAACCAAAGAAATAAATGAATTTCACAAAGATGCCATAAGCACAGCAGAAGAAGGCTTTAAGCTTACCAAACTCGTAAGTAAATGGCACAAACAACAACTTCAAATAACCAATAAAAAGAAATAATATGCACCAAGAAATTGAAAAACTTATAGATCTCGCTTTAGCTGATGGTCAAATTACAGAAAAAGAAAGAAATGTTATTCTTAAAAAGGCAGCTGAACTTGGCGTTGATGCCGATGAAGTAGAAATGGTTTTAGATGGAAAAATTCATCAACTTGAAACAGGAAAGCCTAAACAAAAAGAGAAAGTTGGAAATATTAAAGCTTGTCCAGCATGTGGCGCTTCCGTAAAGGCAATGGCGTTAGTATGCTCAGAATGTGGACATGAATTTACAAATACTGATTCTAATAAATCAATAAGTAAACTGTTAAATGAATTAAATAATTTAAAGAAAAAAAATAACGAGGGGGATTGGGATTTTGATAAACGAAAAGCTGAATTAATAAACCACACCCCAATACCTGTAAATCGAGAAGATTTATTGGAGTTTTTGTCAATATGTTGTTCACAAGCAGATGTTGACTTCATGTCTCGTGGTCATGGAGATATTCCATCAGCTTGGGCTAATAAAGGTAATGAAGCTTTACTAAAGGCCAAAATTGCTTTTCTTGGGGACTCAAATACAGCAACGCTTTTGAATGATTTTGAAAAAAAATTAAAAAGCTCAGCTAGAAAATCTAAAATGATATGGGTTTTGTTTCTATTTGTGTTTGCACTATTAGGTGGCATGATTGCTTTAATTGAATATTTTGGTAAATAATTTTAGAATAATATAAAGCTTTAAAACTATCAATTAAATATGGGGCTATTCAATAGTAAAAAAGGAGGTAGTATGATGGACATGATCCGTTGTGACGAACAAGATTACCTGATCTGGAAATGGAGACCGGCCGGTAACGAAGTAAACTCTACCAACAAAGAAAATGCTATTCGTTGGGGTAGTAGTTTACGAGTAAAAGATGGTGAGGTAGCCGTTTTTGTTTACAAACAAAAAGACGGTACACAACAAGATTTTATCGAAGGTCCATTTGATGACACAATTAAAACGGCCAACTTTCCTATACTAGCAAGTATCGTGGGATTAGCATTTGGTGGTGGGACACCTTTTCAGGCAGAAGTATATTATATCAACTTGGCCAAGGTTATACCTTTTAGTGCAAGAGTACCTTACTTTGATATTTTCGATCCACGCTTCATCGATTTTGGTATAAAGTGCGCAGTACAATACCAAACGCTCAGCCAAATCAAGGATTACAGAGAGTTCATTAAAATTCATCGTCTTGCAAATCTTATTCCAGACGAGCTCAATAAAAAAATGAAGCCTGTTATAGACAGGCACATCAAATCTTTAGTGATCAACATCCCTAAAGAAAAGAATGTTGCTGCCGTTCAAATAGAAACTCAATTGGATGAGGTCAATATTCTATCCGAAGAAAGACTGAAACCCGAAATTGAAAAAGTATTCGGCATTCAAATCAACAATTTAAGTATAGACAAAATTGAAATTGACAAGGATGATGAACAATATCATAAACTAAGGAAGTTAACAGCCGACATCACTGAAAGGAAAACCACTACTCAAGCTAATATTGAAATAGATACTTTACAGGCCCAGGCTGATGTAAACATTCAAAATTTACAAGATACCCAGCGCATAAATGCAGATAATTTGGAAGATCAACTTCGAATACAAAGAGAAGAAATGCAACGAGCTCAGAAGTTGCAAACCGAATCAAATTTCTTTGAAACGCATAAGTTGAATATACAAACCGATGCTCAGAAGGAAGTTTTGAAGTCAGCAGCGGAAAGTTTAGGTGATATGGGAAATGTTAATTTAGGAGGTGGTGGTAATAGTAATATGAATCCTGCCGGCATGATGACTGGGATGATAATGGGAGGTGCAATGGGTAACCAAATGGCTAATATGATGAATAATATGGGCAATACGATGAACCCACAGAACGCCCAAAATTCAGGTAATAATCAAATGCCACCACCACCACCAATCACACAATACTTTGTTTCAGTGAATGGACAGCAAAACGGTCCTTTTAATATGCAACAGTTGCAGCAACTTGTTGTTAATGGACAATTACAACGGAATACATTTGTTTGGAAACAAGGAATGCAGAATTGGGAAGAGGCAGGTAAGCTTCTTGATTTACAAAATTTATTTGGAGCTGTGCCACCCCCTCCGCCACCCCCTTTAAATCCATAAAATTCACAGATATGAATAATGATAATAGTTTTAATTCAATAGAGCGCCTTATGGAATTCGGTATGAGTATGGCCGTTGCGCAACAAATGATGCAAACGATGAATCAAGCTATGCAAAATATCACTACTCCTCAATTTAAAAACGTTAATGTCCCTTTACCGCAGGTAACACATTTTTATGCTTTAGTTAATGATATTCCACAAGGGCCATTTACCGAACAAGAATTGAGTGGGCACATTTTAGCCAACAGAGTTAATAAAGAAACTTTAGTTTGGCTGAATGGTATGCCGGGATGGATGCAGGCGCAACAGGTTCCTGAAGTTGCTAAACTATTTGCATTAATGCCTCCACCCGTGAAATGAAAATGATTAGGACTTTTATTATAAGCATCATTTTTGTTCAAAGCTTTTTTAAATGCGTTGCTCAAGAGAACTGTTTGTATAAAAATCCTCTTTGTTTTTACAATACTGATATTCTAAATTATTTGCAAGTACTTCATAAGAATCAACAGTACGAAAAGATGGTACCTTTCTTTTATGGGGCTTTTACAAATAATTCTAATAATAGTTTTGTAAACAAACTTGGGGATGTAGATTTCGGATACACCTTAAAACGAGTTGGGGTAAAAGAAATAGAAAAAGATAAGTGGTCATTAACATATCAGCGAACTATAATGGGTACAAATAAAAATTTCAAAATTGAGTGTGCGCTTGTAAATGATACATGCCGAGTATTGATCGACCAAAAACAATGGGATAAATTATTTAAATAAGTCTATATGAAAGTAAATGGATTCACCGTATTTTTATCGATTGCGCTATCATGCATCATCTCTTTTTTTCTTTCCTTTTATGTTTCTGGTGAAAACAAGTGGATTATAGGTATAGGTAGCTTTTTAACACTTGCAATATCATTGGCAGGAACAGTTTCATTATCATTTGACTATGATAGAACTACAACTCTTACAAGGGTAACTTCAGGAGTCTTTCTTGCTATATTATTAACCAGCCAAATTATTTTCACTGCAATAAATAATTTTTTGTTGCCAACTTATGTTTTGGTGACTGGAGGAGTAACAATATTATATGTTTTATGTCTTTATGGAATATCAAGGTCTAAACACTAAATTCATCAAGGTATTCCAATTTCTTCAACCAATATTTGTACCTGCTTAGGTGTAAGAATCTTTTGCCCTGGTTTGAATCCTGATTCAAAAAGAAGCCTTTTCAATCCTTCATTCTGCCGAACCCATCGCCCTAGTTGTGTGCTTGCACTTTTTTTTGTGCTATTCGGAAAGTAGAGCAAGGCAAGCTCGCCATAACCGTATGATCTAATCTTAAACTGTCCATCCATATTCTTGAAATGTCTTAAAGTGTCTAATAAAAAAC
>CAZXSR010000012.1:44675-65124 GCA_964643315.1 uncultured Ferruginibacter sp. | reverse complement strand
GAGCATCTGACTACGGATCAGAAGGTTTTAGGTTTGAATCCTAACGCGGTCACAACCAGCCCCCACATTGGGGGCTTTTTTTTGGGCCTGTCTCGTCCTGAAAAAATTTTCAATACAACCCCCAATCCACTTCCATGGTTTCCTGCCTTGAGGTAGGCTTTTGCTTACCGTTGGTGATTTCCGTTACCCGTTGTTCGGTATACTGTTTCAATTGATTTACGGTAAGTTTATCCTTTTCGTTTGCATGCTGCTTCAGATATTCAATGATACTGTATGTAAATGCCCCATTGCTGATGGGCTTACCATTTATCAAAACTGCCTCATATGCGCTTTGCTTCCCTCCTGCAGCCGATATAACTGTTGCACCGGTTTGATTATTTACATTTACAAACAACTCCATCATTGTTTCAAAACTATTTTTTTTATTTTGCGATGAATCTGAAACTGATTCAATTTCAATTCCTTTGGCACCTTGTTTAATGGCAAGATCTTTTGAATTGCCCAATCCGTTGTTATCAGATTTTTCATTTTCACCGCTATTGCAAGCATCCAACAACAATAGTTTTTTTCGAGCAGGAATACCATCCAACAAACCTTGCAAATCTTCGTATGCCAAACCTTTCTCCTCCGGCTTATTAAAAGCCACATCATGCATTGCCAGATAAAAATTATTGTTCTTATCGAGCAAACCATGCGAACTGCAGGATATGATGACTTTGTCCTGCTCGGTGGTTTGTTGCAGCAACGATTTTATTTTCATTACATTTTCTTTGGTCACCTCCTTGTTTTTTAAAATGACCGTTTTGGTATGCTGATCTTTTGCCAACAGCGTACCCAGATCGTTTATATCTTTTACACAATACTTCAGATTGAATGCAGCACTTGAAAAACTATCTACTCCTATTCCAATATAATAGGTATTGGATACCACAGGCTTTGTGGGTTGATATTGAACATATACGGGATATCTGAAACTTTCGAGACCAAGATCATTCATTACCGACACCTGAATTTTATTGTCTCCTGCTGATAACTTTAATGAGATGTCTTTTTCCAAAAAATTCACTTTCTCTGTAATAGAGATACCATCAGAACCAAAGAGTGGCACTTCATTTACATAAACATTATAGCGACGCAGAGTATGTTTGGCGTCTGATGCTTTGAAATGGAAGTTTAGAGAACCGGAAGTATTGTTATACTCAATTTGATCTGCATTTACAATTTCGACATCTGGCACTTCAATATTGCCAGCGATTGATGCCGTATCCAAACCCAAACGGTTCATTCTTTTTACCCATGCCTCTCGGTACTGCTTTATCAATTTGAAATCAGGACCACCGGCAAAATACTTGCCGATACTATCGAGCACAATATCTGGTCTGTTATAAATTGGATCCAGCTGATCGAAGCCGATGACTTTTAAACTAGGTGTAACATAATGCAACATTTTGCTGGCATCTTTGGAGCACATGTAGTAAGGAGAGTTGGGGAGTTTGATGAGCCAGTTGTTGTTTTCCAAAAAAATCAATTTAAATCTCAAACCTTGACTATCCTTGCAATAACTAATACCATCTTCATTTTCAAAATAAAATGGAGATTTTTCATTTTTGAACCTATCAATTGTATTGGCATAATCTAAATTATTAGGTTCATAGCTTATACTTAAATTCAAAGTGCTTAGTTTAGCAATCAATTTGGGTAACATGAAGACAATCTGTTTTTTTTCGTTGTCAATTTTTAAAAATTTACCCGGCAGACTTTTACTGTAATATTTTCTTGTTTTTTTTGTCTTCAAATCAAATACATACAATTTATAATCATAATAAAGATTGTCCACTGTATAGTATATATTTTCATTATTTTTACCAATAAATCCTATTCCTTCCTCATTATTAATTTCAAAATAGTCTGTTTTGAAATTAGACAAATTCAAAACAGATACATTTGAGTTGTCGGTTTTTTTAGAGAAAACCAATATAGAATCAGTATCGTAACAGTATAATGAGCCATGATAACTGACCAATTCCGACAATTCACTCTCTTTTATTTTCAGGTTATGAACAACGGGAGGGTTTTCTATTGAAGTAATATTTATATCCTTTAGGGAATCTTCAAATACTATCCATTTTGATGCGATTGAAAACAGAAAAACAGAATTTTCATGGTTGAATAATTTCTTTTTTTGAAAATTGTAAATAAAGAGCCCCCTCTTTCCTGCTGAAGAATTATAGTTAGCCAAATAATGATCAGAATTTATTTTTTCTATTTCAATTTTATCCAATTGATTTTCATTTATCAATTTCTTATTCAATAAAGCGAATAAAACTTCTTTTATCTTGAGACTATCATCATTATTATTGTTTTTTTCTTGCAATAAAGGATTTGGATACATAGGAAATTTCAATACTGCTTTTTTACTTATTTTTTCAATTATCTGAATTGAATCATTTACATTTTTTTGTAACAAATATTTTCCATCCTTATTGGGCTGTATATTTTTTTTCTTATTGTAGATTATTTGTTTATTGTAAATATCGAAAACAACTATGTCTTCAAATTGAGATGAAATGATAAGCCTAGAATCATCTGAAAAATAACAATTAGTAACCCAGGCTACTTCGGGAACAGTAAAATCAGCAACTTGTTTCAGTGAATTCAAATCGAATAATTTTATTTTATTTTTTACTCCATAGAGCGCAATTAATTTTCCATCATTACTATAAGATATTTTCCTGGCATCCAAATCACCTACATTATCTGAAGTAGGCACAATCAATTGCAAACTATCCAATTTATTTTTTTGAGAAAATGAAACAGAAATAAATAACAGGAAGATCAAATTAAATAAGGCTTTCATAATCATTTTTATTGTCAAGAAAATAGCTTTACAATCCCCAATCCACTTCCATGGTTTCCTACCTTGAAGTAGGCTTTTGCTTACCGTTGGTGATTTCAGTCACCCGTTGTTAAGTGTACTGTTTCAATTGATTTACGGTAAGTTTATCCTTTTCATTTTCATGTTGTTTCTGATATTCAATGATACTGTATGTAAATGCCCCATTACTGATTGGCTTTCCATTTATCAAAACTGCCTCATATGCGCTTTGCTTCCCTCCTGCAGCAGATATATCATTTATCCCTCTACCAAACGTACCCGTATGTTCTACAGGCAACACCAACCTCAAGCTATTCTGCGATTTGCAATTCTGAAATAGCGTTAATGAAATAATAAAGAATAAAAATATTTTCATGCAAATTTTCATCATTGTATATTTTTCTCCACCATCCCAATAATCAAATCAATCATCCCATCCAGGCTGCTCTCTTTCCCTTCTACACTACCTTGAAAATATCGTTTCTGATTTTTCAGGATGCTTACATTGCATTTGATCTTGCCGGATTCCATTTCATATTTCAATTTGATGGCATTGGCATTGTTGGTTTCTTTATCGATATACATAATGGGCGCATCGATGCCTCTAGTTGTAACTTCCATCAGTTTCGCATTTAATTTATCTTTTAATCGCAGTCCATCTTCATCCGTATTTGTATTTTCTGCGCTGATGCATAATACAGTCGGTTTTTCTTTAGCCAACTGGATTGCGTTTTTAACCCCATCGTCCACCAACCCTATTTTTATATTGGCAGTGCCAAATGGTTGTGCGCTTTGTTTCAATCCCAAGTTTTCCATGGTGTTTTTTAACAACTCCTCTGTTTGTAAAAACCACTTTTGCACATTCAGGTACTTGTTGTCATCTAATATATTGGGATTGTTTTTTAAGGTATTCAATAAACAATAGGTCAATAACCCCTGTTGGTATTGGGGCAGTTCATACGCACTCTGATTGGGTGCCGATGCGGCCAAAATAAACAACCCCGATTTGTCTTTTAGATCTTCCACCTGGCGTATCCGATTGCTCTCATCATCGCTGCGGGCAAGGGCCGCCATTTCTTGTGTGGCTTGTCCGCTGTTGCAGGCATCAAAAATTAAAATGCATTTATTGGCCAGCATCTTGTTAGGACCCTCCGGACTCAACCATGATTTCAAATCATTGGTGCTGATGCCAACCAAATTGTCTTTGGAAGCCTCCGCCGTTAAGAAAGTAAATTTTTTATCCGTGGCGCCTTGCATGACTCCATGCCCTGCAAAGAAAATCATCACAATATCCTCCGGCTTCGATTTTTTTCCGATCGCTTCCAGTACTTGTCTAACGCCCTCTTTTTCTGGCGTGGAAATAACGTTTACCTGATTGTTTTTAAAATCGCTGTTTATGTTGTAAACAAACACATGCGCATCGCCCAATAATTTTTTGGCAGATTGTTCTACTGATTTTCCTAATGAAATTGCATCTTTTGAGGGAAAATTCAAACGCAGTAAATCATCTTTATAATCATTGATGCCCACCATCACCGCATATAAATTGGGCGGATTGGCAGATTTGCCGGATGCTTCGTTTGATGTAACGATGACTCCTCGGGTGGTAATTTCTGTATTGCCATCTTTCACCACGCCAATCAATTTAACCTCATTGGGTTGGCCGGAAATAAAATGACGGCTTACTTCCTGTTCCGATAAATCCAGATAAAAAGTATTGCCATGTTTGGTTAGTCTCTCAGGCTGTATGGTAAGTACATTTTTATTGTTGATTTTCAGCTCAAGTCTCTCCAAAGGATATTTGCGTGGAGTAATTTTGTAGTGATATCCTTTATCGTTTTTACTAATGGTATCAATTAAAGGAAGCGTGCCGCAAATATCCAGCTCACTGAGTTTTTTATAATGGATAGGCTGACCACTCATTATTTTTTCTGCAAGACCTGGAACATAAAGCGCATCTTTCATTTGGCTCAGTTCGACAACTTCCAAACCACAAACAAAATAGAGCAAGTCGCGGGCACCCGGTGAACCATCGAAATGGTGGTCTTCATCGTATACCAGCCAGTTACCACCATCAAGTTGGAGTCGAGTATAGAGTTGTTTGCCGGTTGTGGCATCCCAGAGGATGGTTTTGTGGTTAAAGTCATCTGTAGAAATGATATATTTTAAATCACGACTAATGCGAATACTTTCAAAAGTATTATTTCTCAACCCGTTAAATGCTTTTATTTGTTTGCCAGTAGATTTATTCCAAAATATAACGGATGTGGTATCAAACGCAACGGTTACAACATTTTCATCATTTTCACTAAAATTTGCATAATTAACATCACCTTTATGGCCATAAAATGTTTGCATGTTCTTACCTGTATTTATCTCAATGATGTTTGCTGTACTATCCCCACAAGCTGTAATTAAATATTTGTTATCTGAACTAAACTTTACCTTATATACATATTTTTTTTGTTTGAATGAGTGAATTAATTGACCTTTAAAAACATCCCAAATTCGGATTGTATAACCTTTATCATCAGTAGTTACTATGTATTTACAGTCTGAGCTAAAGGAAATTTCGTCAAATTCTGAAGATGGGTGCCAATTCAGTTCACGTATTAGATTTCCGTTCGAGGCATCCCAAACACGAACTGTCGAATCTATTGAGGCTGAACATATATATTTATCATCTTTGCTGAAAGTCACATTTATGACCTTCCCTTTGTGGCCATTCATACTCCGTATTAATTGTCCACTTCTAACATCCCAAATTTTCACTGTTGAATTATACGAACCTCCAACTAAATATTTTCCATCGTTGCTAAATGCTCTGCATACAGTTTCATTATCTTTTATTGTATTCTTTATAACTCCATTTGTTAAACCCCATATTTGAGATTCCTTGTAAGATGAAGTTAAAATGGTCCTTTTATCAGAGCTAAATATGTCAGATGAAATATATTGCGTTGGACCAAAAAAACTAAAAGTTTTTTGGTTAGTCCTTATATCCCAAATTAGATTTGTAGAATCTTCATACCCTGTAATTACAACATATCTTCCATTTGGACTTATTGTTGCTGAGCTAATTGAACCTAAAATATTCAACTCATTTAATTTAATACCCGTTGAGACTTCTTGAACAATACATTTATTAAACCACTTTCCATCTGAAATATAATTTTGAGAAAAAATGTACACATTATTTTGACTGATAAAATCTGTGCTTATCCAAGTTGGTTTATCATAGTTTATCTTAGTTTCTTTTCCTGTATTAGCATCATATATCTTCACGCTATCATCGTATGAAATTGCAACAACAAATTTCCTATCAATGCTAAACGTTGCTGATTTTATAGCTTTTTTGAGATTAATATTCAGTGAAACAAGTCCTTTCTCTAAATCCCTTATTTTTATTACACTGTCATGATAAGTTATGAAGAAATCACAATCAGGTTTGATAATAGCTGACTCCACATTTGATATTTTTTTTATTTCCTTTCCATTTGATACACTCCAAATCTTTGTTGTGGAGTCATCATAAGTTAAAAATAAATTGCAATCAGGTCTTATGATTGCTGACTCAAACTTTGAAAAATTATATAGTTGCTTCCCGGTTGCAACATCCCAAATTTTTATATCCCCATCTATGGAAGCAGTTATCACATTTTTTTGATCATTACAAAATTTAGCCGTGTAGACTATGCTGTTATGTCCTATTAAATCATGAATTAAATTACCGGTCTTCATATCCCAAATTTTAGCTGTAAATTCTCCGGGAGAAATTCCTGCTTCCATATCGCCACTAGCTGTGACAATATATTTACCATCATTACTGAATGATATATCGTTCAGTCTTCCTGTATGACCCCTTAAATCAAGTAATTCTCTTCCTGTTGAAAGCTCCCATATTTTAGCAGTATAGTCAGAGGAAGCCGTAGCTAAATATTTTTCATCCGGTGAGAAAGTAACGGCATTAATTAACGAACTATGCCCCACCGGCAACACCAACCTCGGTTGTACTTGTGCACTGGTTGATACAGCCATCAAAACTGTACATAATAGAAATACAAGCTTCTTCATCTTTTATTTTTTTACTTTTTTCAAATATGCATTGATTCGTTGCTCTATTGATGAAACAATCTTTACCACCACATCTTGCTCACTCATGTCTTTCATCTCGGGCATGCTGAATGGTTCGGCAACAGGTGTATCGCCGTAATAAATAGTGTAACGAACTTTCAATTTGTTATTATCAAACAACACAGAGCCTTTGGCATAGTATGCTTTTTCATTACTCGAAGCACTAATAAAATTGCCTCTGGCACCTGTTTGTTTAAAATGTTCGTTAACCAGTTTTTCGAGGTTGGGATATTTTTTCTCTGCATCTCCGGTAGGATCAATAAAGGTACTTATACCCACCCTGGGCTTAGGTGCTCCAATATTTATCGCAGCCCTCACCTGCTCGTTCACATTGCCTATCTCAAACCGTCCATTGCCAAATGTTTCCGGCGTTTGCTTGCGGTTATTGGCATTTGCATATTCTTTCACCAAATCCAACGTTGTCTCAAACCATTTGTTGATTTGCAACGTACTGTCCTTGCTGTCTTTCACCGCCTCCAGCAAATGGTATGTAAGTACGCCCTGATTTAAACTCGGATCTTCATACGCACTTTCATTGTCGGAAGATGCCGCCAGTATCATCATACCGTTTTTATCTTTCAAGCTCGTGAGCTGACGAATACGAACTTCCTCCTCATTGCCTCTGCCTCCCTGTGCATAAGCCATGGTTTCGTTTACAAACTGACCACTATGACAGGCATCAAACACAAATACCCGCTTTTGGGCTTTGATGTTTTTAGGCGCACACCAATCGGTCAGTTCCTCCACCCCAAAACCACCGGTATTTTTATTACGCTTTTCGGCACCCTGCAACATGAAGCGTATTTCATTTTTCTCCTCTTTGGTTTTTAAGATATCGCCATGGCCTGCAAAAAAGATGTACAGAATGTCATTGGCCTTTGCTTTGGTGCCAATCTCTGTCAATACTTTTTTCAGATTGTCTTTGGTAGGCTCCATATTGGGCTTGCCGGTAAGACGGTAGATGAAAGAAGAATCAAACAAAATATTTGCCGAATGTTCCACCATGTTAGCCAGGTCTCCCGCATCCTTGGCTGCGTAATCCAGATTTTTGTATAAAAAATCATTGCTTTCTTTTTGAGGGTTGTTGTAATCATTCACCCCTACAAATACGGCATACAATTTAGGGAGCTCGGGATCTTTTTCGGTAACCATTTCTACCTCGGCACCACGGCTGTAAATACTTGCCCCTTTTATTTTACATTTTACCAAAACCGGATTTACAGCACCTTTATTGCCCGATAAAAAAGGTGTGATGGAATCTTTGGATAGATTAAGCTGATAGACAATCTTACCCTCTTTGTTCTTTGATTTTACGAGCTGCTCAGGTTGAAATTTGTAAGTAAGATTTTCATTGATGTACACCTCTGTTTCTCCAAGGCCACCATTGCGTGGAGTAATTTGAAAGATGAGATTGCCTTTGGCATCTTTGGGCAATTCTTCAACGATGGGCGTGAGATCGCAAATATTTAAGTCGCTGAGTTTGGGGGCGGGCTTGTCGTTGATGAGGAGTTGTTCGCCACGCATGATTTTACCGGCAAGACCCGGAATCCATAAGGAATCTTTTAATTGATTAAGAAAAACAATCTCATCGTTACAATAAACATATTGCTCCTGAATCATATGCTCACAACCATCAAAATGTTTATTCTCATCATAAACCATCCAATGATTAATGCCTTTATAAGTCACAGAAAATCTATTTAAGATAACTTGTTTTGATTTCGTATCCCAATATTTCAATGAAACACCATCAGATAATATTATATATTTTTCATTTTCAGTAAATGCTACAGAAAATACATTACTGCAAAAAATTTTTCCAACTGGCTTCAATGAAATTAAATCATATAAAATAAGACTATCTCCTAAGTTAATTAGAATTTTATCACCGGAAGGGCTAAAATAAACGTCTGAAAAACCATAAACTTCGCTCAAAAAGGATTTATTGCATGTAGAATCCTTAAGGTTTAATAAGATAAAACCATCACTTTCCGTATTCAACATGGCCCATGAAGCTTTTGAATTCAATTTCAAATCAATAAATTCTAAATTGAACGAAGTATCAATTTCAATTTTAATTAACTCAGAGAAATGAATATCAAATAATTTAATTACTCCATTGCTATAAGTCGCAATTAAATCATTATTAACATCCGCTAATTTCAATACAAAATTTTTTATTTCTTTTTTTTCATACAGATCAAATAAAAACGGACTTTCAATTGTATTTATGATCAAAATTTTACCCAGTGAATCTAAGCGAATTGAGTTTATATCGTCGATGTAAAAATTTACAGGAATAGAAAATAATTTACTGGAATCTTTATAACAGTAAAGTAATGAATCTGATTCTGATAAAAATAAATATCTAGCTCCCTTCCAAATGGGAGCTAAAATCGATCCAATATCATTAGGGAACAACTGTTGACGATCTAATGGGGAATTTACTAAAAAAACATCCGCTGAACCATCATAATATGAAGTAAATATTTGGTCTCCAACTCTATTAACAAAAATATCAGAAATAGATGTTGCTGTTTTTTCATTATTGACACTTCCCATCATTGAATCTTTTTTGATATTATAAAACTGAATAACAGAATTATTTAATCCTGTTAATACCACAGAATCGCCTGAATAAGAAAATTTTGGAGGTAAAATTCCATTTTCATCTTTATGTTGTATCCAATTATCTATAATAGTCCATATTGAAGTATAGTAATTATAATGCCTATGTATTGTAGTGTCATCATGATAGTTTTTTACTTCTCCTTTGGTTTGTAATTTAAATTCTTTTATAATTGAGACAATAGAATCAATTCTAAACAAAGTAGCTTTATTGCCATTATAACTCTTGCAAGAACTAAATGGAGTTAAATCACCCCAAGTTGCTAAAACGTATTTACTTGAATTACTAAATTCAAGATGAGTAGCGATGTCATAATTAATTCCATTTTTAATGTTAAAGGAATCTATAAGCTTGAAATTATATAGCTCAGCACCAGATTTCAGGTCAAAAAGCTTGCTATTTATTATGATTTTTTGATCATCTGGGCTAAGAATAAATTTTTCAACATCGCCTTTATTGACATATATATCACAAATCTTTTTTTGAATTAATATTGGTAAAAAGAACTTTACAATCTTACTAGAATCAATGCTATAAAATGACTCTTCTTTATTTGAAAAACAAATGGGATTTTCATTTTGATACACATACTTTTTGCTTAATAAGTCATAAATTAAATTAACTTTGCCTTTACTCAATAATAAAAAGCGATTATTATAGCTAAATTTTTCACAATATATATTTGAGGATTTATCTATAAATTTCTTTATGATTTTACCTGTTTGGGCTTCATAAATATTAGAATTTAATATTAAATACTTCCCATTTCGACTAAACCACTCAATACCAGAAAAATAATTTAAGTCACATTTTATATAATACATTTCTTTCCCAGTCAATAAATCAAACATAATTGCGGTTGCGCCAACGTATTGAGAATAAGTATTAACTAGAATATGTCTGCTATCTGGACTAAATACTGCGTGAGTAACAGTTCTCTTTAACTTTAATTTTCTAAAAAGTAGTTTTGTTGACAAATCATATATAACAACAGCATTACTTCGCTTGTGCAATACGTATGCAAATTTTGAATCTGCACTTATGTCAGAAAAAAATGGATTATATTCCTTTCTTTCCGGCAACACCAACCTCGGTTTTACCTGTGCATAGTTTGATAAAACGATTACTATCAAAACCAATAAGAAGATTGTTTTTTTCATGGCAGTATGGTTCATGTTTATTGGATACATATTGTTGTTACTACAACAAAAAATGCAGTGTTTGTTTTGTCTCGAAATTTGAACTAAAAATACCTAAATTCAACTAATAAACATTAGGTTGAATTAAAATATCTAAGGCTTTTGCACTTCAAACTCGTTCAAAATCCGGTGTAATGCGCTTTTTTGTTTATTGCAGCTATCATTATTACATTTGCACATCGGTACATATGCAAAAGATACTTTACTTTTTATCGTTGCTTTTCATAGCTCTGTCCGGATTTGGGCAGTCGCCCCTTAGAAACGCAGCTACTCCCGGCAGTAAAGTATCCTTCGGTAATGACCAACGTCATATCAATTTCTTTCCCAACAGCAATCTCAACAACAATTACATGATTCAACCTGTTGGCAACAATGATTCCAGCGGGGTATCAACCAGTTTTTATTTGAGCGACTCTTCCTCATGGAGCTTTTATACCAATGACAGTCTCAGACTTAAAATTGCCGGAAACGGAAACATTCAACTTGGTAAAGGATTGGTATTGAACGACTCTATCACCGATAAAAAAAATATTCTTCGCGTAAACGGAACTGCTCGTTTTGACTCTTCTTTACTCGTACAAAACAGATCCGATTCAACCTCATTTATTTCGATTGAAAACAGGGTGAAAAGATATAGATTAGACCCCAATGACAACTACTCTGCTTTTACCAACATCAATACCAGCTGGACCAACGGAAAACCCCTGCCAGCTTTCAGGGTTCGACATCCGAAAAATGTTTCGAACCTTGAAGGTGGTTACCTAAGCACTAAAAGAGATTTTCTCATTTTACCTTATGAGTTTGGAATGGCCATTGAGTATACTGGTGTTGTAGAGTGCTGGGTAGGTGAATGGTCGATTCATAAAGGTGTGAATTACGTAGATGTAGAAGGAAATGGAAATGGCTGGGGCGGCGTTTTATGGGTTGGCGATGATCAGGACCTCGGAGGTGTTAGAGCAACAGCCAGAGACAACAGACATAGAGGTGGCAATATCAACTATGGCGAATTATCTGTCGAAAAGTTCAGCGGTGCTTCGCATGGCGACTTCAGATTTAGACTTCCATCTAAAGAAGATCAATTTGAATTTGTTTACGGAAAGCGAGGAAGTGATACAACATCTGCAAAAATCAAACGATTCGGCATTGTGCCTCCGGTAGTAAGAAGCCTCGACTCCATTGGCACACCCGAAGCCGGTCAGGTACTGTTTAATTTGCCCGACAGCAACATGCAATATTTTAATGGCAGAAAATGGATTCCTCTAACCGAAAAAAGAAAAGGTTCCACGACTGAGTCATCCAACGGGAATTACTCCACATACAAAATAGTACATACACTGGGTACAACCCCCGCGTATTTCATGGCACAAGCCACTTCGCAGGATGCTGCCAACATCAACTACATAACCGCAGACAACCAGTACATCTACATTCATTATGTAAACCCTCCCCCATCCGGAAGATCAAATTTAAGCTGGGTTTGGACTGCTGAAAAATAGAGTGATATAAATAATTAACGAAGATCAACTACTTCAACTCCGGGATGTTCGGAAACATTGAATACAAAGGAATTGTCCTTGACGGAGGTAGATGAATTCAAATTTGAGATACTGTAGGTATACTTGTTCCCGGTCTTTTCAAAAACTTTGGTTGTGTAGATGACAGATTCGTTGATGTAAATCAAGACTTTTGTAAATGGCTTTGTTTTATCAACCGGAAGAAGCTCAACTTCCTGACATGTTTTTCCTCCTTCGGATTTTGTACCATTCAATTTGTATTTGAAATCCTTGTCGTAAAAATTGGTGAATAATTTTTGAGGTGTAATCGTGTTTGCAGTGGGATCCACTTTGTTGATCGTAACCTCATTGGCAGACTTGTCGTAATTCCAGGTATTGTTCCCATCGCAATAGATTTCCTGTCCGCTCACACTCACTTTATACTTTGACCCTTTCATGACTACTGTTCCTTTTTTTGAACCTACAGATTTACCTGCACTGTTTTCGATCTTCAATGTAAAAGAAGCGGATACAGAGGAGAATCCTTTAAACTTTGTACTTACCGCATCCAGCAGTTTTTTAGCATCTGCCTGAGAGAAAGATGATTGAGCAGAAATCAAGGAGACGAACAAAACATAAAACAATACTCTTTTGTGCATAATGATTTTTTTGTGAAGCAAAGATAGTTTTTTGACATCAGTCATTTTAAAATTAATGTTTAATTTGACCTATTTGTTTGTTAAATTTTATCGACTTTGGATTGTTTTTTGTGTAAAACTTCATGAGATGCGACCTATCAATTATTCAAATAAAACATACTTTTGTATACTATGGCAAAATCAACCGGCGATACTCCGCTGATGCAGCAGCATCAGGCAATCAAAGCAAAATATCCGGATGCCATTTTATTGTTTCGGGTGGGAGATTTTTATGAGACGTTTGGCAAAGATGCCATAGATGCTGCGCGTGTTTTGGGAATCACCCTCACAAAACGAAACAATGGAAATGCCTCTTCGCAGGAACTGGCCGGTTTTCCGTATCATGCACTGGATACGTATTTACACAAACTTGTAAAAGCCGGTTTTAGGGTTGCCATTTGCGATCAACTTGAAGACCCCAAAACGACCAAAGGAATTGTAAAGCGAGGCGTTACCGAACTCGTAACACCTGGTGTTGCCACCAACGATAAATTACTGGACAACAACCGAAATAATTTTCTGGCCGCCCTTCATCAAAAAGATCAACAATGGGGAATTGCATTGCTGGATATTTCAACAGGCGAGTTTTATGTTGCTGAAGGAGATCGTGACTACACAGATAAGCTCCTGCAGAGTATGCAACCTGCCGAAATTATATTTGCAAGGCAGCATCAATCTCTTTTTAAAGAACAATTTGGTTCCGGTTTTTTTACATACTTGTTAGATGAATGGATTTTTGATGAAGCTTATGCCACGGAATCTTTGCTTAAACATTTCGGAACGCATAGTTTGAAAGGTTTTGGTATAGAGGGCATGTCGTGCAGCATCATGGCGGCAGGTGCTGTCCTTCATTATCTCAAAGACACGGAGCATCCGCATCTTCAGCACATCACATCCATTCAACGCATTCACCGCGATGCGCATTTATGGATGGATCGTTTTACCATACGGAACCTCGAACTGATTCATCCAAATGAGGAGGTGCATACCCTTTTCAAAACCATCAACCATACTGCTTCTCCAATGGGCGCCCGTTTGCTGAAGCGCTGGATGCTGATGCCTTTGTGCAACATTGCTGCCATTCAGGAAAGATTGGATGCCGTAGCATATTTAAACGAACATCCCGAATGGAGAGATACACTTATCCAACATATCAAAAACTGCGGTGACATTGAAAGACTATGTGCCAAGATTCCTTCTCAAAAAGTGAATCCACGTGAGGTACTGCAGATAGCCCGCAGTATGGAGGAAGCAAGAGTGATTCAAACGCTTTGCAAAGAAAGTGAAAACAATTATTTGAAACGATTGGGAGACTCCTTGCATGCCTGCGACGGCATGATGGAAACCATCCGAAAAACCCTTCAGGAAAATCCGCCTGCCATGACCAACAAAGGCGGATTGATTGCAACAGGTATTGATACTTCACTTGATGAGCTGAGAAAGATATCAAGTGGCGGAAAGAATTATCTAATTGAACTGCAACAAAAAGAAGCCTTATCAACAGGGATATCCTCTTTGAAAATATCTTACAACAATGTGTTTGGGTATTATCTGGAAGTTACCAATGTGCATAAAGATAAAGTTCCTTCCAACTGGATCAGAAAACAGACGCTGACCAATGCCGAACGTTATATCACACCGGAGCTGAAAGAGTATGAAGAAAAAATATTAGGTGCCGAAGATAAAATCATTCAAATTGAAACAGCCATCTATCAGAAATTACTGAATGATTTGCTCGACTTTATCTTACCCCTTCAAACCAACGGACAGGTCATAGCCATATTGGATTGCCTGTCTTGCTTTTCCTTAAATGCTATCCGAAACAAATATTGTAAACCCGAGATGCATGAAGCAGATGAGCTCATCATCACAGATAGTCGACATCCTGTTATTGAGCAACATTTGTCTGTTGGCGAATCCTACATACCCAATGATATTGTCATCAATCAATCGGATACTCAAATCATCATTCTTACCGGACCCAACATGAGCGGCAAGAGTGCTGTATTGCGACAGACTGCACACATTACCCTGATGGCACACATGGGAAGTTATGTGCCGGCAAAATCTGCAAAAATTCCAATCACAGATAAGATATTTACGCGTGTAGGCGCTTCCGATAATTTGAGTGGCGGCGAAAGTACCTTTATGGTAGAAATGAACGAAACAGCCAGTATTATCAATAACCTCAGCGAACGCAGTTTGATTATCCTGGATGAGATTGGCAGAGGTACTTCTACCTACGATGGCGTTTCCATTGCATGGAGTATTGCCGAATTTATTCATCAATCCCCTTGCAAACCCAAAACACTTTTTGCCACGCACTATCATGAACTGAATGAATTGGAGAATCGTTTTGAGGGAATTAAAAATTATCACATCACCAATAAAGAAGTGGGAAACAAGGTGATCTTTTTGCGTAAGCTTGCAAAAGGAGGAAGCACCCACAGTTTTGGTATACATGTTGCGCGCATGGCTGGTATGCCTGTGGCGTTGATCAATCGTGCCAATGAAATATTACAGCAGCTCGAAGCGGGAAGAGCACAGGCAGACAAACTCCATACTGACTTAGCAAATCAGGTAAAGCAGATTACACAGCCCAAGATACAAATGAACATCTTTGATGCACATTCCATGGTGTTTGATGAAATCAGAACGATGCTTGAAAACACAGACATCAATCGACTGACACCGGTTGAGGCTTTGCTGAAATTGCAGGAGATCAAGGGGAAGTTGGGTTGAGCCAACGCACATGGCGATGCCGCCCCGAGGATTCGGGGCAAGGTAGTACAACTTTTTACTTCTGAATTAACTTCTGCATCGGATTATTTCCTCCTCTTGCACCTCTTGGATTTGCTGAACCTTTTGTTTTGAATAATTGAAATTTACTGTTGACCGTAACTGATGGCCATAGGTTATTCTGCTCATTGATATCGGCAGTTTCGCGATAAGGATCCAATCGTATGGCAACGACATCTTTATTTTTCATGAAGGTCTTCACTACTTTCTGTTCGTTCTTACGCCATACATTTACACCAATACGATCCACTTCTTTGGTACTATCGGCATATGTCCATTCAATGATCAAAGGCATTACCAGACCGCCTTTGTTGCTGAAGGTAAGTTCATAAAATTTTTTGTTACCTGCCAATGCAATCTTCTCTTCTTTGGTCATGGACTCCCTGTTTGATTGTGGCTCTAAAACAAATGGAGTCGTATCAACGGCAACCAATCCTCTTGCATACTTCCAGTAAAAATCTCTTAGCGAAGTATCTGCATCCGTTGCAAATACGATGTTCTTATCTTCTCTGTTTCGTATTTTGGAGATGTCTTCGTATTTGTTCAACAAAGGTTTTTGCACAGGGATGTTCAATGGTCTTGAGAAAGCATTGTTTCTCTCTGCAGTATCTGTATCCAATGCTGCTACCCTCACACTATCCAATGAGATATCCACCGGATCGGTATTGTAAAACCATCCTCTCCAAAACCAATCCAGGTCCTCGGCACTGGCATCTTCCATGGTACGGAAAAAATCGGCCGGAGTTGGGTGGCGAAATGCCCATCGACGGCAATATTCTTTGAATGCATAATCAAACAGTTCGCGCCCCATGATGGTTTCTCGCAAAATATTTAAACCGGTTGCAGGTTTTGAATAAGCATTAGGGCCAAATTGAATAATGTTTTCACTGTTGGTCATGATGGGTTCCAATTGATCTTTTGGAAGCTTCATGTAATCCACAATTTTGTATGCGGGTCCTCTGCCCACCGGGAATTTGTTATCCCACAATTCCTCTGTAAGATATTCTACAAATGTATTCAAACCTTCATCCATCCATGTCCACTGACGCTCATCGCTGTTGATGATCATTGGAAAAAAGTTGTGACCAACTTCGTGAATCACTACGCCCAACATACCATTCTTGGTGGTTTCGCTGTAGGTTCCGTCTTTTTCGGCACGACCATAGTTGAAGCATATCATCGGGTACTCCATACCGTTAGCGGCCTCAATGCTTTGAGCTACAGGATAAGTGTAAGGAATCGTGAAATGAGAATATGTTTTGATCGTATGTGCCACGGCTTTTGTACTGAATTTTCTGTAGATGGGATATGCTTCTTTTCCATAAGCACTCATGCACATCACTTTTTTCCCTTCAATAAAAACGGGCATCGCATCCCACATGAATTTACGGCTACTGCCCCAGGCAAAGTCGCGCACATTTTCTGCTTTGAAAATCCATGTTTTTGTTTTGCTGCTTCTTTGAAGTTCTTTCGCTTTGATTTCTTCGAGCGTAAGAATTTCGGTAACGTCTTTGGCTGTTTGTGCTGCGTTCCAGCGTTTAAGTTCGGCAGGGGTTAATACCTGCTGATAGTTTTGGCATTGACCGGTGGACATGACGATATGATCTGCGGGCACTGTCATAGAAACATTGTAATTTCCAAAGATCAGGGCAAACTCACCGGAGCCGGCAAACTGATGGTTCTGCCATCCCTGAAAATCGCTGTATACACACATGCGGGGATACCATTGTGTCATGGTAAAAATATCATTGCCATCTTCATCAAAATGTTCGTATCCGCCGCGACCTCCGTATTTCATTCTGTCTACAATATTGTAATTCCAGGAAACATTAAAAACGAATTTGTTTCCCGGCTTGAGTGGAGCATTCAGCTCAATGCGCAACATGGTTTTATTGATGGTATACTTCAAAGGTTTGCCGGCAGCATCAGTGACAGCAGTGATATTATCCCCATACTCCTGATCATAGGGCTGCTCATTTCTTTTGATATCTTGTTCGGATACTTGAGTGCTTAGTCCGTTTCCATTTTGGTAACCTGAATTGTTTTTTTGACTGTGCTGGTTTTCATCCAATTGAAGCCAAAGATAATTTAGTACGTCGGGCGACTGATTGTAGTATGTCAGTGTCTCCCTACCCGTTAGTTTACGTTTTGTCTCATCCAGAGAGCAAGTGATATTATAATCGCAACGCTGCTGCCAGTATTTGGAACCGGGTGCTCCACTTGCGGTGCGATATTCATTGGGAGTTGGTAAAATGGTACCAAGTTGCTCAAAACGATTGCCATGATTGCTACCCGGATTGTTTCGGATATCCTGTGCAATTGCTGCATCAATCAAATTCAATGCGACAAAAAGAAAAAACAATTTTTTCATTATTAGATTATTTTCTTTAAAATGGATGTCAAATTTAGTTATTATAGGGCAAATGCAAAACTGAATAATATACGCCTCCGCAAAGGGCCACCACAGACAAGTATTTTCTGCGAGCCGACTCCGAAATTCCCATATTCAACATAAAAATAAAACTCAATAACATCATCATGGATACCAGCAAAAGCTGCCCGATTTCCAGACCAAAATTCATAGAGATTAATGGAATAAACAAGGAATCTGCTTTGGCAAGCATCATCCTTAAGTCGTTGGCAAATCCCATACCATGGATAAACCCAAAAAACAATATCAACATATAACTGTAATAAGGGCTAACGTTTGGTTTTGTTGATTTCAACAGATTCATTGCAGAAGTAACAACAATCGTGAGGGGTATAAAAAATTCAACCCATTGGCCTGAAATAAGAATCTGATCATATACACCGAAAAAGAGGGTCAATGAGTGACCAATAGTAAAAGCGGTTATCAATATGCCTATTTTTTTATATTCATTGTGATTGACCCCTGAGGTAAGTGCGAGTAAAAAGAGTATATGATCCATGGCGCCCCAGTCGACAATATGATCGAATCCGATTTTTCCATATAAATAGATTTCATTCATGGGGATGTCTAAATTTTTTGTAAACGTTTACCCTCTGTATCTGTTAACTTTGTTCTGCAAATGTACATCCTTCACATGCAACTGAGTCGTAGATTCATTTACGGATTATTATTTTTCTTTGGGTGGATTGTTACCTCATCTTTCAATATACACCCCTTATATATTAGTGTGCTTGAAATTGAGCATAATAAAAAAGAGCAGCAGCTTGAAATCAGCTGCCGAATATTTACCAATGATTTTGAATCTACCCTCCGAAAATACAATCGAGAAAAAATCGATTTGCTGTCTCCCGTTTTGCATGAACGCATGGGAGTGCTGATGGATGGATACATTCAAAAACACTTATCTATTTCTTGTGATTATAAAAAAACGACTTTACATTTTGTTGGCTATGAACAAGTTGAGGAGTGCATTGAACTATATTATGAAGTCAGCAAAATAAATGAGGTGTCTAAAATAGCTCTGACTGACGATATTTTGTATGATTTTCAGGAAAAACAGATGAGTCTGATTCATGTGACCGTCAATGGTGAAAGAAAAAGCACTCGACTCAACAACCCTGACAAAAATGCTATTTTCGAATTTTAATCTTCGCTCGTTTTATCGGCCGACTCTTCATCATCTTTCGTATTATGATGCACCAAGATCTTGTCAATACGCTGACCATCCATATCAATCACTTCAAACCTGAATTCTTTCCAGGAAAAATGCTCCCCAGTTTTAGGAATATGTTCGAGTTTGTGTAAAACAAATCCGGCAAGTGTATCGTATTCGAGCTCCTGATCGGCCAACCAGTCAACCCGATCAAAGTGTGCCATAAAATCATAAAAAGAAATTTGGGCGTCAATCAAAAAAGACCCGTCTTCACGTTCTACAATCTGATACTCCTCCTGTCCTACCTGAGGCACATCTCCCACAATGGCTTCCAGAATGTCATTAAGAGTGATCATCCCTTCAAGCGTTCCGTATTCGTTAACAATAAAGCAAGCGTGAATGCGGGACGACTTAAATTTCTCAAGCAATTGATATGCCTTATTGTTTTCGGGCACAAACAAAGCAGGTTTCAATAAATCCTGCATGGTTGCACCGGCTTCTGCCTTCAATAAGTCTTTTACATACACCAAACCTTTTATCTCATCCACCATGCCATCACAAACAGGATAAGTGCTATACACAACTTCTTTGAGTTTGGATTTCACCTCATGGACTGTATCTTTTACATCTACCCAAACAATATCTGTTCTATGAGTCATGAGAGAGGTAATATTTCTATCTCCCAAATGAAAAACACGCTCAATGATTTCCTTTTCATCTTCTTCGATGGATCCTTGTTCGCTTCCTTCAGTAATCATCGCTTTGATTTCCTCTTCAGTAATGGAGTGGTCATTGCGTTGACGCACGTTGAAAAGCTTAAAGACGATATTGGTGAAGCCGGATAAAAACCGCAGCAAACCGATCAAGTAAGCATCGGTGACCAGCGCACACCCACCCAGAAAAACGCTGGAGAAAATGCCACCGGCCACAAACGAGCCCCAGGAGGAAAAGCGCCGTATCACCATAGACAGGCTGAGCGCACCGACAAGATAACCGGCGGCGTGTGCGGTATTCATGGCCCCGAGCAATAGGTAGGAC
>CAZXSR010000012.1:0-44665 GCA_964643315.1 uncultured Ferruginibacter sp. | reverse complement strand
CGCGGGCAAATGTGAGCATAGGGCCTGCACTAATCAAAGATATTTTTTCGGCTTTCAACATGCCCATTTTTTTGGGAATCAATTCTCCAAAAATGATAGACACAAAAGTTACGACAACCACCACTGCCCCGGTAGATAATATTTCCGCATAAGTTGATATCCAATCAATCTGCTCCAGATAGGGGGCCAGTTTTTTTCCAAATTTTTCACCGGAATAAACCCCTGTCAAAATTGCAATCAACGTCATACCAATTTGAGCGGTACTTAAAAAAAGTTCCGGATTCTCAATCAGCTTAAGTGCTTTTTTTGCACGTTCATCTCCCTTGTTCATAAGTGTCTCCAGACGTGTTTTACGGGCACTGATGAGTGCAATTTCACTGACTACGAACAATGCATTTACAAAAACCAAAACCAACAAAATAATTATTTCCATATCAGTATGCCAATGCAATTTTTTTATTGAAAAAATAAGATGCTACCCTGCCGATCAAAATACCAATCAATGCCCCAAAAAAAACATCGCCCGGGTAATGTACTCCTACATAGACTTGAGCCCAGCAGATTACAAAAGCCCAAAAGAAAAACAAATAGGTCCATTTCCCAAATAAATCCTTCAATGTAAAAAAGAAGAAAACAGCCAATGCAAAATGATTGGCAGCATGTGATGATGTAAAACTGGAGCTCTGAGGTTTGTAGCTCAGTAAAAACCTAATTTGTTGCTGTATTGAAGGATCATTGCAGGGTCTCAACCTGAAAATATTTTCTTTTATTATATGGCTGCTCATTAAATCCGTAAATACAGGAACCATTGCAAAAAAAAGTACCCACCACCATCTTCCCTTGTTATAATTCATGACGACTACCAAAATCAGGAATACATAAAGCGGATACCATAGCTGAGAGGTTCTTATCAAGGGCAACACCGCATCTAAAAAAGGGTGATTCCATTTTCCGTTGATCAAAAAAAACAATGATTTATCTATATCAATCAAATCGGACAGCATGATGAAGCACTAAGATAGGTTAAAAATAATTATTCTTATTGCAAATGTTCATTTTCAATAATCATACACTACCAGCCGTTGAATTTATTAACTTTGTGATAGATTCACTATGTCCAAACCAAATAAAATACCCGGCACCCTGAGTTGGATACTGAGGCTTTCACTCAGCATACTTATTTGTTTGACAGCATACCGAATTTTCCTCTTCTATCAATATAAGCCCGAGGGGGCGAGCATAACTGGGTCAATTTTGTGGATGGGTTTTCGTTATGATGCACGCGTAGCCTCTGTATTTGGGATAATCATCATGATTTTGAACTGCATCCCCAAAACCAAGCCATCGCACAGCAAGTGGCATCGTCGTGTATGGTCTTTTTTTATCACCCTGTTGTTTTGCACTTTCCTTTTGTTTTTGATGGCAGATTATTACCATTATGATTATCTAAAGCAAAGACTCAATGCATCAGTGCTAAATTATTTGTCTGATCTGAAAATATCTTCAGAAATGGTGCAACAGACTTACCCGGTAAAATCAGCGTTTGCCTCTCTGATTTTATTTGCCTGCATTTTCTATACCTGGCATGCCCTTTATATCAGAAACTGGGCAGAAAGAAACACATCCTCATTCAGTCGAAAAAAGCGAACAATTATCTATGCTTCTTTTTTTGTTTTATTTTCTATTTCAAGTTTTGGAAACATAGGACAATATCCCTTGCGTTGGAGTGATGCGTTCAGTTTGGGAAATGAATACAGCGCTCAGGTTTCATTAAATCCATTTCAGAGCTTTTTCAGTTCATTCCGTTTTAAAAACACCGGTTATGACATCAATAAAGCAAAGGAGTATTACCCGGTCATAAAAAAAATATTCAAACTTCCCGACTCTTCAAATTTTAGTTATGAGAGGGATTTGACACCGGCAAACAAAAACAATCTGCCTAATATCGTTTTGGTGATTTGCGAAAGTTTCAGTGCGGCAAAAAGCAGTATGGGTGGAAATCAACTTAACACTACCCCATATTTCAATCAACTAAGCAAAGAGGGCATATATTACAACCGATGTTTTACCCCGGCATTCGGAACTGCACGCGGTGTATGGGCAACTCTTACAGGAATTCCGGATGTACACGAACCCACCACAGCCAGCAGGAATCCGACCATTGTGGATCAGCATATACTTATCAATGATTTTGAGGGATACAACAAGTATTATTTTCTGGGAGGCAGTACTACATGGGCCAATATCCGAGGGTTGTTGAAAAACAATATCGATGGCTTACAGATTTTTGAGCAGGAGCAGTTCAATGCAAGAAAAGTAGATGTTTGGGGAATCAGTGACAAAAATTTATTTCTGGAAGCAGACAAAATCCTGAGCAAAGAGCAAAAACCTTTTTTTGCCATCATACAAACCGCAGATAATCACCGCCCTTATACCATACCGGAGGAAGATTTGAAAGAATTCAAAAAAGTGACTTATTCCGAAGACACGCTTCGAAAATATGGATTTGAAAACAATGATCAACTCAACGCTTTTCGCTATACCGATTATACGATCAAAACATTCATTGAAAAAGCAAAATCCTCCGCTTATTTCAACAACACAATTTTCGCATTTGTTGGTGACCATGGACTAAGGGGGCCTGCAGGCAAGCATTTTCCAAAATCTTTTTCCGAACAAGGCATTACAGCGCAGCATGTACCTTTACTTTTTTATGCGCCTTCGCTATTGCAACCCCGACAAATTCAATCCGTATGCTCACAGTTGGATGTACTTCCTACACTGGCAAGCATGGCAGGAAAAAAAATGAAATACGCCGCACTGGGTTACAATTTGCAGGATACAGCCAATATGCATGACCGTTTTGCTTTTATTGACGATCCCGAACAACATACGATCGGCCTGGTGAGCAATGCCTTTTATTATCGTGAGCATATAGATCAATCGCATCAGGAATTGGTATCGGTAACCAATGATGCTTCTGTAACAAAATCTGCAGAAACCGACAGCATCAAAAAGGTAATGCAAACACTTACCCGGGCATATTATGAAACATCCCGTTATCTACTTTTTCATAATAAAAAACATCAATAATCCAATTCATAAATCAATACAACTTTCATGCTGATTAAATGGCGGGTACCCAAAACAATTCAATGGGTCGTCAGATTGTTCATTATTTATCTGGGACTGTTCACTGCTTTCAGGATTGCCACAGCTATTTGTTTTAAACCCGATAGAATTGAATGGATTGAGCTATTTCCGTCTTTCTTTTTAGGCCTGAAATACGATTTGAGGTGGATATCCATTTTATTGACACCCATCATACTGTTTTCTTTCTATCCAAATTTTTCTCCTTTTTTCAATAATAGGAACAAACAAATCTGGACGTATTACTTAGGAACCCTAACATTACTTGTGTTGTTTTTTTATGGGGCAGATTTTGCGCAGTTTGCTTATGTAAATGCGCGACTCAATGCAGATGCATTGATTTTTGCAGAGGATCCCAAAGAAAGCTTGCAAATGGTATGGCAGAGTTATCCGATCATCTGGATACTGCTTGCCTTGATTATTGCTGTTATTTTGATCAATAAACTATTCAGAAAAACACATGACTTAATTGAAGACAGCAATAACCAAATCCATAAATTTGATTATCGCAAGAGGTGGCACCTTGCATGCTTTACCATTTTTTGCTGGTTCATGTATGGTTTCATGAGCATCTCTCCGCTCAATTTTCAAAGGGCATTTAAATTGAATGAAGAATTCAAAAGCAATTTAGCGCTGAACCCTTTACAGAATTTTTTTACTACCCTGCAATTCAGAAAACCGGATTATTCCAATCAGGCAAAAAAATATTACGGACGAATCGCTGAATTTTTACAATTAGATGCCGATATAAGTGCGCGAAATATTTATACAAGAATGTGTGCACCGGAAAAACATTCCTTTGAAAGTCAACCCAATGTTGTGCTCGTCATTTGCGAGAGTTATAGCATGTACAAAAGCAGCATGAGCGGAAACCCGCTTAACACTACCCCTTACTTTCAAAAGCTATGTAAAGAAGGGGTGTTTTTTGACAGATGCTTTTCTACCAGCTTTGGAACAGCACGAGCCGTATTTTCAATCGTGACGGGTATACCTGATGTACAATTAAGCAAGTTCTCCACCAGAAATGAGGCATCCATACATCAGCGAACCATCATCAACGAATTGGAGGGTTACGACAAATATTATTTTATCGGAGGAAACAGCAGGTTCAATAATTTTCGCGGACTTATTGAAAACATACATGGAGTAAACATATTTGAAGAAAAAGATTTCAAAAAACCGAAAGTGAATGTTTGGGGAATCAGCGACAAGGATTTGCTTTTAGAGTCGAACCGAATGCTTGCAAAAAATAATAAACCTTTTTTTGCCATCATACAAACAGCCGACAATCACAGGCCTTTTGAAATTCCGGCGCAGGATTCCGCTTTCATTAAAAAAGAAATATCCCAGGACAGCTTACACAAATACGGATTTGAATCGTTGCAGGAATTTCATGCATTTTGCTACATGGATTATTGCATACAGCATTTCATGGAAGCGGCTAAAAAAGAGACATACTTCAACAATACGATTTTTGTTTTTGTTGGTGATCATGGAGTGGAAGGAAATGCCGGCGCCATGTATCCCAGTGCATGGACAGAACAAAGATTGAGTGATGAACATATTCCGTTGTTATTTTACGCACCATCATTACTGAACCCTGCCAAACATACAGAAACCGTTTCACAAATAGATGTATTGCCCACTATTGCAGGCATGCTGCAACCCGGTTATCGCAACAGCACATTAGGCAGAGATTTATTTTCAACCAACAAAGAAAATGCAGCGTTCATCATGTACCATGCTCCTGGATGGATTGGTGTAGTAAACGATCAATATTTCTACCGAAAAAATATTCGCATCAATAAAGAAGAATTGGTTCCTGCAAAATTTGGCATAGATGCGCCTAATAATATACAATCTGATTCCATCAAAAAACATATGGGCTTGTTAACAGATGCCATGTACCAAACATCCAAATGGATGCTACTGCACAACAACAAAGATTAATCAGATATTTTGGATCTTTTCTGCAACTAAAATAAGTCTGGGTGATTTTATTTCTTCAAATTCATTCAGCGCATAATCGCCAAAAATATTTTTTATGACGAAGCCTGCTTTTTCCATCATTTCGACCAATTGCTGTTTTGAAAAAATTCCAACTGCTTCTTCAAAATAAACAGGTTCGCTCAAACCAGGATCGGTAACTTTTATTTCTTTACGTATGAAACGATCATCTGCATACTTGCTGGTTTCAAAAAGTATACCTGACTTTTCAATGGTCTGTATTTCATGTATTTTCTTCATTGCCTGAGCTATATTCAAATAATCAAGCACATACATTCCGCCTAAAACCAGGGATTTGTTGACTGCCTCCAAGACTTTTTCATTGTCGCGCATGTTTTTGAAATATCCGAAAGAGGTGAAGAAACTAAAAACATAATTGAAATAAAGAATACGGCATGGCAAACGCATATCCTGAACAAAAAATTCAGGATTATCACCACTATGTGTTTTTGCAAAAGAAATACTTGCATCACTCAAATCAACACCGGTTACTTCATATCCTTTCTCAGCAAGGAAACGTGCATGTCTGCCTCGACCACAAGCCAAATCAAGCATCCTGGATGAAGTGTCAGGATTCAAACTTTGCAATAAATGATGAATAAACTGGTTTGCCTCATCATCATTTCTATGATCATACAGCAGATGATAATATGAAGTATTGAACCAGTCTTTGAACCATTCGGTTTGCATACTGCAAAAATACGCGCTTGTCATGGGTTAAGTTATTTAAATTGAATGAATTTAAATGCAATAACCATCTAAGCACATTTAAGTATCTTTGCCGTCCAATACTATAACAATATGCCCCTGATCAAGAGTATATCCGGAATTCGTGGTACCATTGGCGATACAGCCGGAGAAAACCTCACTCCTTCCGATATTGTAAAATTCACCGCTGCCTATGCACTGTGGCTGAAGAAAGACGACGACAAACAAAAGAAAGTTGTGATTGGCCGCGATGGTCGCATCAGTGGACTTATGGTAAAAAATATCGTGAGTGCCACACTTTGTTCGATGGGTATTGATGTGCTGGATCTTGATTTGAGCACTACTCCTACTGTTGAAATGGCTGTTGTGTTTTTGAAAGCAGATGGGGGCATCATACTTACAGCGAGCCATAACCCTAAAGAATGGAACGCGCTAAAACTATTGAATCATAAAGGAGAATTTATCAGCGCAGCAGACGGCAAATGGATATTGGAACAATCCGAAAATACTCAAATTACTTTTTCTGATGTGGATCGTTTAGGATCAATCACTCAACCTGAAGATATGCTTGATGCTCATATAGATGCCATTTGCAAACATAAATTGGTAGATGCAAAATCTATAGCCGGAGCAAATTTTAAAATTGTGGTTGATGCAATCAACAGCACCGGTGCTATTGCAGTTCCTGCAATGTTGAAAGCACTTGGTGTAGAGGATATTGTAGTTATCAATGCAGAAGTTAGCGGGCGTTTTGCCCATAATCCCGAGCCGTTGCCCGATCACCTCAAGGAACTTTCGCGCGAGGTGGTGCAACAAAAAGCATCATTGGGTATAGCCGTAGATCCGGATGTAGACAGACTATGTTTTGTTTGTGAGGATGGCACTATGTTTGGCGAAGAATATACCTTGGTTGCTGTTGCTGATTATGTGTTGACTAAAAGAAAAGGGAACACCGTGAGCAACATGTCTTCAACCCGTGCTTTAAAAGATATTACAATCAAGCATGGCGGAACCTATTATCCGAGTGCCGTTGGCGAGGTGAATGTAGTAGAAAAGATGAAGGCAAACGAAGCCGTGATTGGCGGAGAAGGAAATGGGGGCATCATTGTACCCGACCTGCACTATGGTCGTGATGCCATGGCAGGTATCGCATTATTTTTAACGCATCTTGCCAAATCAAAAAAGACCATCAAACAATTGCGCAATACTTATCCGGATTACTTCATGAGCAAAAACAAAGTAACATTGCAGCCGGAAATAGATGTGAAAAAGGTTTTTGAAAAAATAAAGAAGAAGTACAAATCAAATCCCATCAATACAGAAGACGGACTCAAAATTGAGTTTGAAAATGACTGGGTGCATCTGCGAACCAGCAATACAGAACCGATCATACGCATTTATGCAGAGAGCCAGTTTGAAACAACTGCAGACAACATAGCAAATAAGCTCATTCGAGATATACAGGAAGCGATTTGACAGATTGAAGAAATTTACTTCAAATTACTTTTTATCATAGAAAAATAAATTCAATCGAATTATATTTTCCAATCATTTCGCATATTTCTTGAATGACATCAAAGCTATATTTGCTTCGCCAATACTTTCCACATAGTATTTCTTATCTTGCACATTCGGAAAACCTAACACATGCAGCGTATCTATTTCGACAATGCAGCAACAACATCACTGGATCCGGTTGTTTTGGAAGCCATGATGCCTTATCTGACGGATAAATTCGGCAATCCGTCTTCGATATACTCGTACGGACGCGAAACACGAATGGCAGTTGAAACCGCACGCAAATCAGTTGCAAAGACCCTGAATGCCCATCCCTCCGAAATATTTTTTACCAGTGGCGGCACCGAAAGCAATAACACGGCCATTCATGCAGCTGTTCGTGATCTTGGATGTACACACATCATCACCTCAAAAATTGAGCATCATGCCGTTAGCCACACAGTTGAACATTTACAACATGCAGGTTTGGCTATAGTAAGCTATGTAGGGCTGCTTCCAGATGGTCATATTGATTTGATACATCTGGAAGAATTATTAAACTCGGGAAATGGCAAGACGCTGGTTACGCTCATGCATGCCAACAATGAAATCGGAAATATACTTGACATGGAAGCCGTTGGAAAATTATGCATTAAATACCATGCCATATTTCACAGCGATACGGTGCAAACGGTTGGACATTTTCCATTCGATTTGCGTAATACTCCGGTACATTTCATCACAGGAGCTGCTCATAAGTTTCACGGTCCAAAAGGTGTAGGCATACTTTACATCAATGAAAATATCAGTATCAAGCCATTTATTTTTGGTGGTGGACAAGAACGTAATATGCGTGCAGGAACAGAGAATCTATATGGCATCGTTGGATTTGCACGTGCACTTGAATTAGCTACTGAACATTTTGAAAAAGACAGCCAATATATTCTTGGATTAAAAAATTATTTGCGCGAGCAATTGATAAAAGAGATTGCCGATATCAGTTTCAATGGCGATTCTGAAGGAAAAAGTTTATATACTGTTCTTAGTGTAAGCTTTCCCAAAACAGAAAAATCTGAATTGCTATTATTTAATCTAGACATCAACCATATCTGCGCGAGCGGTGGCAGTGCCTGCTCTTCCGGTGCAAGCGTAGGCAGTCATGTGATTCATGCCATCAACAACAACCCAAATCGCACAACCATTCGATTTAGCTTCAGCAAACAAAATACCAAAGCTGAAATTGATGTATTGGTGGGTAAACTAAAAGAGCTGCTTCATTAAAAAGAATAGCCCAGTTTTTCCTGAATCTCCTTAGGCAATACCGGTATTTTTTTTCTCTCAATCAAAAAACTATTTAGTTGAGAGAGTTCCCGAAAGATGTAATGTTTTTGCATGGCTCCTTCAAGATAACCTGCACCTGTGCTACCCCCTGTACCTATTCGACTTCCGATCATTTTTCTTACCATATTCATATGTCGGTAACGCCAATTACCCAGTTGATGATCCAACTCTATCAACGTATCCAGTAGTTTAAAAGGAAGTTCAAGTAAAGGATAGCCGCGATACAGCATGATAAATAATGCCGATCTGCAAGCTTTTGCACTCAAGGATCTTGCAATGTTTTCTTTGCCAGAAAAAATATTCTGAAAGAATTCCAGGTTTTGTTTTTCGGAGGCGTCCAAATTTTCGGCGTATACTTTTTCGTAATCGGACCAAAACGAACTATTCGAAACAAAAGGCATTCGTTCGAGCCATTCATTGATTAAAGAAAGCACCGATATTTTTTGTTCGGCTTCTTTGATGATGGCAATTTCATTTTCGCGCAATTGAGAGAGATAATAAGATTGGCCATGCCGCTCATCATATTTCAGACCCAGACGAGCTTCAATAATTTTGAATTGCCAGCTTTGAAACCCGGATGCAGGGCGGAGCAAGTCGCGGAAGTCCAGAAAATCCAGAGGAGTCATCGTTTCCATGATATCCACTTGCTGCACCAGGGTACGCATAATTGTTACACAACGCTGTAAGCGATGCACCACGGTCTGCATATCGGCAGAGTTGTCATCCAGTCTGGGCTTTTGTAATATGGAGGCCATGGAATCTATCTCAAACAAAATTTGCTTGAACCATAGTTCGTATGTCTGATGAATCACAACGAAAAGCATTTCGTCATGTGCAGGTGAATGCCCTTGTTGAAAACTAACCGGATGTTGTGCCTCTAAAATGGCATCTAATTTTAGATAATCACTATAGTGTTGTGGTTGGTGCATGGGCTAATCATTGATATAGGCAAATATATATAAAGAGGTTCATGGTTAGACGTTCAATATTCAAGGTTTTAAGTAATATGAACAAGATTAAAGGATTAAAGGATGAATGAGACAAGTAAACCTATTGAAATTTTTGTACCATTTCAACTTCCCCCTACCCCTTTTTCTTCCTGTAATCCCCTCTTTTCCATGCTTTGATAAATTCGGACCAGGCCTTGGGACTTAAAATATTCATAGGGGCAATTTGTCCGGAGTAGTATAATTTTTGCGTACGCTGATTCAAATACATCTTGGATGCCTCTCTTCCATCGGCAGGTAATGATGACATCAGAAAACGTCTGGTATTGGCATCGTTATTTTTTCGGGCTATTGCAATATAATCATCCGGTACATCAGTGTTTACAAAATCACGTTCAAACTGCTCACGTGATATTCTTTTTTTAATGATGGTCGCTGGTAAATATTGCGTATCACTCACCATCAGTTGAATGATGCTGTATTGATTTCCGGATAAATCATGAGGTATGGAGACCATCTTTGACTTATATCCGATACTGGAAAACTCCACATTATCCCCTTTTAACACGACGATACTGAAAACACCGGAATTGTTGGTGATTGTTCCTCTGTTTTGTCCTTTAACCATTACAGTTACACCCTGTAACCCCATTAAACTATCAGCGGACATAACCACCCCATATAATTGCACTACTGAATCCTGCATAGATTTTTTTTGTGCAAACGAGCAGAAAGGCAAGATTAAAATTAAACCAAGTAGATATGTGTAGCGAATTCCCATATTTTACACAACAACTTCAAAGGTAAGTTGTTTCTTTATTTGGATTTAATAGTGAAATTATCAGAATTAAAAACACAAAACATACAATTGAACGCAAAGTAAAGTCAATCATCACTAATTTTGCAAACTCATTCGTTAAAAATCAGCATGACAAAAGAATCCATCCTACAGGCACTGAGTAATGTGCAGGAGCCCGATTTGGGCAAAGACCTGGTAACATTGAATATGATACAGGACCTTTCCATTGATGGCAACAATGTTTCATTCACCATTGTTCTTACCACACCGGCATGTCCGATGAAAGAAATGATGAAAAACGCCTGTATTCATGCCATACATCTAATGGTCAGTAAAGAAGCACAAGTATCTGTGAATTTTACCAGCAATACCAGCAGCAATCGTCTGGATCCCAAGCAGGTTTTATCTGAAGTAAAAAACATCATTGCTGTAGTAAGTGGAAAAGGTGGTGTTGGCAAAAGTACGATCTCCGCTAATCTGGCATTGGCATTGGCCGAAAGTGGTGCCAAAGTAGGTATCATGGATGCAGATATATATGGGCCAAGTCAGCACATCATGTTTGGCGTAAGAGGCGAACGTCCATTGATGCAGGAAAAAGACGGAAAAGGAATGATATTGCCTTTGGAGCGTTATGGCATTAAGGTGATGAGCATCGGGTTATTGATCGATGAAAAACAGGCGGTTGTGTGGCGTGGTCCAATGGTAAGCAATGCGATACGTCAATTTGTAACCGATGTATATTGGGGGGAGTTGGACTATTTAGTAATTGATATGCCACCTGGAACTGGTGATATTCATTTGACGATGATACAGAATGTTCCGGTAACCGGAGTGATTGTAGTTACCACTCCGCAGCTGGTTGCTTTGGCCGATGCAAAAAAGGGGGTGGCATTATTCGGACAGGCTCAAACGAGGGTTCCGGTGATAGGTTTGGTTGAAAACATGAGTTATTTCACACCGGCCGAACTGCCTGAAAACAAATATTACATATTTGGAAAAGATGGGGGCAAAAATCTGGCAGATGAGTTTGAAATTCCATTCCTGGGACAGATACCGCTTGTACAATCCATCCGTGAGGGTGGCGACCGCGGCGTTCCGGCCATGATGGATGATGAAAAGGCAACGAAAGAGGCGTTCCGGGCTTTTGCGGACAATGCCGTAAGGGAAATTGCGAGGAGAAATGCAGGGGTGAATTAGTACCTTTTGCTATTACTCACCCTCTGTTTACAAATCCGTTTATTTTTTGAATTTTTACTTTTAATTTTTGAATTGCACCCCTCTTTCAACCTTATCTTTGCACTCATAAACGAACAATCGTTCGTATGAAATAAAACGACAAAACCATGGCAGCTAAAACCGATAATTTTCAATCGCCCGACTATTTTGGAGTTGATGAATTGCTGACTGAAGAGCATAAATTAATTCGCGAAACCGTTCGCAATTATGTAAAGAAAGAAATCTCCCCTATTATCGAAGATTACGCACAACGTGCCGAATTTCCGGAGCAAATTGTAAAGCAATTGGGTGAGCTGGGTTGTTTTGGACCTACAGTTCCGGAAGCTTACGGTGGCGGTGGACTGGATTATATTTCTTATGGCTTAATGATGCAGGAATTGGAGCGCGGTGACAGTGGCGTTCGTTCAACCGCATCGGTGCAAGGGAGCTTGGTGATGTTCCCTATCTATCAATATGGAAGTGAAGAACAGCGTAAAAAATATTTACCCAAACTGGCCAGTGGTGAGTGGCTGGGATGTTTTGGTTTAACAGAGCCCAATCATGGCAGTGATCCTTCCAGTATGATTACCAATATCAAAGATGCCGGAGATCATGTAATACTGAACGGTGCTAAAATGTGGATCAGCAATGCTCCTTTTTCGCAGGTGGCAGTTGTTTGGGCTAAAGATGAACAAGGTGACATACGTGGGGTTATTGTGGAGAGAGGTATGGAAGGATTTACAACGCCCACTACACATGGCAAATGGAGTTTGCGTGCCAGCGCTACCGGAGAGCTGGTTTTTGACAATGTAAAAGTTCCAAAAGAAAATATACTCCCCAACATCAAAGGTTTGAAAGGTCCATTGGGTTGCTTAACCAAAGCGCGCTATGGCATTGCCTGGGGTGCTGTTGGTGCTGCGATGGATTGTTACGATACCGCTTTGCAATACAGCAAGGAGCGTATTCAATTTGGCAAACCCATCGGTGGATTTCAATTGCAGCAAAAAAAGCTGGCAGAGATGGTTACTGAAATCACCAAAGCACAATTACTCAACTGGCGCTTAGGGGTATTGATGAATGAAGGAAAAGTAACACCTGCACAGGTTAGCATGGCTAAACGAAATGCCTGCGAAATCGCCACCAATATTTGCCGCGATGCTCGACAAATGCTCGGTGGCATGGGCATTACAGGCGAATACTCCGTAATGCGTCACATGATGAATCTGGAAAGCGTCATTACCTATGAGGGTACACACGATATTCATTTGCTGATTACAGGAATGGATGTGACAGGAATGAATGCTTTTAAATAGATAAAAAAGCAAAAGTAAAAATTCAAAAAAGGCTTTTAAGAAATTTTTACTTTTTATCCACCTTTCGGCGGACAGGCTTTTTACTCTTTTATTATTTTATTTTTACTTTTTACTTTTAATTTTTTTAATTATGTCTATTCAAAAAGTAAGTGTCATCGGAGCGGGTACTATGGGAAATGGTATTGCGCATGTATTTGCCCAAAATGGCTTTGACGTTACTTTAATAGATGTGCAGGAAGCGCAGCTAACAAAAGCCCTCGAAACCATCAGCAAAAACTTGGATCGTCAGGTTGCAAAAGGTTTGCTGACCGATGCACAAAAAACGGAGACGTTAGGACGAATCACCACTTCTTCAAAGATTGATGCAGGTGTTTCCAATGCTCAGCTGGTAGTTGAAGCTGCTACAGAGAATGTTTCACTCAAGTTGGATATTTTTCGTCAGATAGATGCATCAGCTCCGCAAGGTTGCATCTTGGCTACGAATACCTCCTCTATATCTATCACACAAATAGCGGCAGTCACCAAGCGTCCTGAGTTGGTTATTGGTATGCATTTCATGAATCCTGTGCCTGTAATGAAGCTGGTAGAGATCATTAACGGATATGCCACTTCGAAGGAAGTATCCGACACCATTTTCAACCTCAGCAAACAATTGGGAAAAGTGCCCTGCATAGTAAACGATTATCCCGGCTTTATTGCCAATAGAATTTTAATGCCTATGATCAATGAGGCAATCTATAGTTTGTTTGAAGGTATTGCCGGTGTAGAGGAAATTGATACCGTGATGAAATTGGGTATGGCACATCCAATGGGCCCATTGCAATTGGCTGATTTCATTGGATTAGATGTTTGCTTAAGTATACTCAAAGTGTTGCATGAGGGATTCGGCAATCCCAAATATGCCCCCTGTCCTTTATTGATTAACATGGTAACCGCAGGTAAAAAAGGCGTTAAATCCGGCGAAGGATTTTACATGTATACCCCTGGAAGCAAGGACCTGAAAGTCAGTCCTTCCTTCTCCTCTTAGTTTTTCCTTTTACCAGCAGATAAGAGTCCTCAATCATTTTCAGTACCATTTTAGAAGGCAATCCTCCAGGTATGATTGTATTCCAATGTGTTTTATTCATGTGATATCCGGGCATGACATAATCCGGATACTGATCTCTCAATGATATTGCTTCATCAGGATCACACTTCACATTAAACTGCAAAGGATGAGCGTCTAATGCAAGCAACAAAAACATTTTTCCATTTACTTTAAATACAAGCGTTACTTCATCAAATGGGAATGATTCAGTTACATCTTGCATTGATAATGCATGTGTTCTAATGGTTTCCGAATTCATGGATTGATGTGATATAAAAAGGCCTCTCCTGATAGAAGAGGCCTAAGTTTAAATTTTAATTATACTTACCTGATTATCGTTACATCCGATTTTCGAACTACAAGTTGTTTATTTGGTAAAGAGAACTCGACTACTGCATAGTAAGTTCCATCAGGCAAAGGACTTCCTTTGTATGTTCCATCCCAACCATTCCAATAATCTTGTGATTCATATACTTTTGTTCCGTATCTATTGAATACAGTGACCTTTAATTTATCGGTAATACAATTACGAGTATCATACACTCTCCACTTGTCATTGATACCATCGCCATTAGGCGTAAATGCATTTCGTACATTCAAACAAGTGTTGATTACAGTTACGAGTACACTGTCTTTGGCAGAGCAACCGATGACATCCGTTCCTTCCAAATAGTACATTGTATTAACAGAAGGAGTGGCGGTAACATTTGCCAAAGCAGGATCACTCAAGGTAGGATCTGTAGGAACAGAAGTCCATTCAAGCGTGGTTACACCTGCCCCATTAGTTGAGGTAAGTTGTATTTGCTCGCTTGCAGGTATGAAAATATTGGACTGATTAATATTTACATCAACTGACAATGCGGGCTCTGTGATATTTATTACCGTATCTTTTGGACAAGCCACGCCGGATTGATCTGTAATATGTAAATTATAAGTGCCGGCAGCAAGATCAGGGAAAAGACCGGTAGTCTGTGCAGTTCCTCCATTGAGTGAGTATTGGTAGGTAGTTCCAACAGGACCACCTGTTGCTGTAACATCAATGATTCCGGTTGATTCACCTTTACATTTTACATTGGTAAATGTACTGCTTGAAAATTTAACCACTTTGGTGATAACACGTAATGTATCGCTGCCATAAACAAATACCGAAGGATTGATCAGCGAACGATATTTGGATTTTATCACAAACTTAGTTATATCAGTTGTTGTATTTGTCAGGCACACATTATTGAATGTAACGCCTAAATCTCCATTACTGAGTGTTGCTGTATCTCCTGTTGCGACCAGGTTTCCCTGCATATCAAACAACTGAACCCCAAGGAATGCACTTGGCCCTGCAGCAGGGACAAATCTCCATGATTCATTCATATTTTGAGTACCCCAATTTGGACCTGTAGCAGTTCTTCCGGGAGCCATGATACCTTTATCTTTGTTATAATTCTGCATTCCAATCATTTTACGTCCTTGATTCCATCCGGGACACTGATCTACCCCATTTACAAATACTTCTATGATACCTAAAGATTCATAAAGTACAACCTGGTGGTAGTTGTCTACTAAACTATTGCATGCTCCGCTAAACAGAGGTACATGATGAGAACTGAATATGAATCTTCTGTATGGCGCGTCGCCGATAACTTCATATTTTGTCTGCATATCTGCCGGATGAGGATTTACACCTGGGTCCAGGTCATGATATACACCCATCACAACTGATCTATCATAGGAAGTACTGGGCAAATTACCTGCCGCCATACTCCAATGTGAGAAATTAGTTGCTTTAGTCACATCAAATGATAAGAATCCATTTGTACTCAAGATCACTTTGTTGTAAGGAGAAGCCGCATCGCCATAGAAGGGGAAGAAGAAAGGCATATTTACTACTGTGGAATATCTATCATCAATCGTCAAGTTGGCAGATATTCCCGGTGTACTTGTTTGAGTATAAGGTATAAAGCATCCTCCTGCACTGATAGGGTTAATGACATAGTCATTTGTGCTGGTGTGAATATTAGGGATTTTAGCCTTCAGTGTCAGACAAGGATTAGTACAATTTGGCAAAACAGTATCCTGGTTGCAACCAAATGTAAAGCTTCCGTTTTGAGGCGAAGGCACTGTTACAGTTACCAGTATTGTTGCTGTAGCATCTGGACAAATACCTCCACCTGACACAGTAAATGTAATCGTGGTTACACCTACCGATAAGGCAGTTACAGTTCCCACTGTATTTACTGTAGCGACTGCTGGGTTACTGCTTGTCCATGTACCTGCAGAAGTTGAAGTTGTTGAAATAGATGTTAAGTCACCGACTGTAATATTTTGGAAACCGCTTAAAGTGCCGGCATCCGGAGCAGTGGCAACCTGAACTGTAGCTGTAGTAACCGCATCTGTACAACCGGTTGCCGCCACAATAGTATATGTGATTGTAGCAGTTCCATTACCAACTCCGGTAACAAGTCCTGAGGGACTAACAGTTGCAATGGTATTTGAACTGGATGTCCATACTCCACCAGCAATCGAAGGAGTGATTGTATTAGAGTTTCCAGCGCAAAGGTTTTGCACTCCGGATAGTACTGCAGGTACAGGTGCTGTAGATACTGTCACATGAAATTGAGCAGTATCAATAGGACAAACACCTCCTACAGTTCCAACAGTGTATACCAAGGTAGCTGTTCCTGCTCCAACAGGCGTTACCAGACCGGTACTTGCATCGATCGTTGCCACTGAAGTATTTTCACTTGACCAAACTCCGCCGCCTACTGTAGAAGACAAAGTCGTGCTGGATGTATTACAAATAAAATCATCACCGCTTAATACTCCGGTATTGGTAGTAGCTGGGCGAGACACATTGATGGTATCTGTTCCGTATACAAATGTACCGGGTGTTACCAATGATTCATATTTGGACTTTACAACAAAAGTTTGTGTAAAAGCAGCGGGTGAACCTGCAGTGAATGTAACATTCGTAAAATTTACACTCAAATCACCATTGGTTAGTGAAGTAGTATCACCAGTTGCGATGAGCGTACCCGATAAGTCATATAACTCAACGCCTCTGAACATACTTGCTCCTGAGCTTGGGACAAAACGCCATGACTCATTCATATTTTGGGCGCCCCAGGCCGGGCCGGTTGCGGTCCTTCCGGGAGGCATGATTCCTTTGTTTTTATCAAAATTCTGTAATCCAATCATTTTTCTTCCCTGATTCCAGGTAGGGCATCTGTCCACTCCTTGCACAAAAACTTCAATGATACCCAAAGATTCATACAAAACGATTTGATGATAATTATCAACAAGACTATTACAAGCATTGCTATACAAGGGAACGTGATGGTTGGTAAAAATGAATCTTCTATAAGGGGCGTCTCCAATAACCTCATATTTTATTTGCATATCGGCAGGTGCTCCTGTGATAGAGGGATCCAAATCATGATAGACTCCCATAATAATAGATCTGTCATAGGTATTGCTGGGCAAATTACCTGCAGTCATACTCCAATGAGAATTACCGGATGCCTTTGAAATATCAAATGACAAATAACCATTTGTGCTTACAATTAAACTTGAATAAGGAGAAGCAGCATCTCCATAGAATGGGAATTGAAAAGGCAGTGTGATTACATCAGAATAACGATCATCAATCGTAAGATTTGCAGATGTCCCGGGTGTATTTGTTTCAACATATTGTTTGTAACATCCGGTTGAGCTAAGTGGATTGATCTGATAATCGCTGGTGCTGGCATGAATGTTTGGAATAACTGCTTTTAAATTAAAAGTCGTTGTTCCACAAGCCATCATGGTATCCTTTGTACAACGAAAAACAAAAGGATTTTGTGAAAATGCATTGTGAAAAGTCAGAACCAAAATGAGTGTAAATAACGTGGTATTTCTCATGATTGTATTTTTTAGAAAAGGAGATTTTTATGGTGTATTAACTGTGTGTTTGATTATTTCTTGCTCAAATCATATTGCAAACCTATTTCATTGGCGCCTGAATTTCTCTCAAACACGCTTGCTGGCGATGTGTAGAAATCGTAAGAATAAGTTATTCTGATTTTATTTTTTATCTTAAGCCCTGCCTGCATACTCCAAAATTGATTCATACGCATGGTCATCGCCCACCACATTTTATCCTGATAATCAAACTTTGCTCCAAGGTCCAACTCTGAAGGGGCATTTTGAGAAACCCTCAACAAAGCATTTGGAATAATGAAAATATCATCGCCGGTTTGAAACTTGTGACTAAAAATCATATTATACTGTCTGTATAATTTTGCAGTTGAAGTGGTAGCACTCGCGTCGGCAGCAAACTTAAGTTTGGATGAGATAAGTTGAGTTACTGCAATGCCTGCGTTGGTTTTCCCATTTGTCCAATATGCTCCTGCGCCTGCATCAACAGCAAATTTGCTTTTAGCTCCGGCTAAAATTGGGTCTGTAGAACCCAATGCCTCTGTAATCTTTGACTGATCCAGGGCAAATTGTATCGCTCTCAGCTCCAAACCCAAACCAAAGTGATGCTTGTTGTTTTTAGAATTGATATGGTAAGAGTAAGCAAACTGTAACCCATTGCGGCTTGTTGCACCTGTCTGATCCTTGTACAGATATGCCGCTATTCCTGCATTCAAATTTTTTAATTCAAAATCTCCATACGCTACTGTTGTTTTGGGATTGCCGGGAAAAGAAGCCCACATACTACGATAAGAAGCACCAATAAAATTCCTACCCGATAGACCTGCTGCTGCCGGATTGTACATAGAGTGTTGCTGCATGTACTGGCTCATGAAATAAATCTGTTGAGACTTTGCTATGCTCAAAGCAAAGAAAACACCGACAAATAATAGAAGTTTTTTCATTGTGTAATTTTTTCTGAAACAACTGTCTTTCAAACAATTGCGTTTTTGATATTAACGCGTTAAAATTAGAGAAAATATTGGAATTTTAACTAGAATTTTTGAACCAATATGTCCCTAATTTCTGAAATCTGTGAACAAAATATCATTTCCTTTTCTACGGGTATCCCCAATTTTATCACCGAAAACAAATGATTATCAGAGTTTAATACCTCCCCGTCATTTCTTTTAATGATTCGCATAACCTCATGCATGGATAAATAATCAAATTCAAGCTTATATTTGATCAAAATAGGCTTTTGAATGATAGGTACCATCTGCAATGCCAGGATTGTACTGGTTTTATAAGCATTTATCAACCCCGGTACGCCTAGCAAGGTCCCTCCGAAATAACGAACAACCACTACTCCGGCATTTTTCAATCCCTTGCTGTCTATTTGCCCCAAAATGGACTTCCCTGCCGATCCGGCCGGCTCACCATCATCATTTGCCCTGTAAATATTGCCATCTATTCCCAACCTGTACGCAAAACAATGATGAACCGCCTTGGGATGTTCTTTTTTTATTTCATCCAATTTGATTTTGAAATCCTCTAAAGTATCCATTGGAAAAGCAATCGCCAGAAAACGACTTCCTCTGTCCTTGTATTCTGCCTGTCCTGTTCTGTCTATCGTATTAAAATGTGTCATTATTTTTTTCAGTCCATCGGGATAAACGTTTCGATTATATCATTATCCAATTCCAAATTACTGATGTACTTTTTATTTTTCAATAACGGCGCATCTTTTCCGGTTGAGATAAAAAGGTTTTGATTGGTTATGACACGAGCCTCATCCCAGTTGTCGTTTTCAATAAACTTGAGTAAAGTTTCTGCTCCTCCCTCAACAATCAAAGAATCGATTCCCGAATCCAGCATTGTTTTAAATAATTGTAAAAAAAAGTCTCCGGTTTCATCAATTTTAATATATTGTAGATTATGTTGTACTTCATTTCGATTGCCAAATAGGATGGTTGGATTACTCCCGTCCAACAGTTGCAGTGAGGATGGAAATTGATCTGTTTTGTCTATGGAAATCCTTACTGGATTTCTTCCCGGCCATAATCGAGACGTCAATGCCGGATTATCCTCAATGGCTGTGTTTGTTCCAACCATGATACCTGCCTCTTCAGTCCTCCAACGATGCACCAATTTGTCTGTATTTGCTCCGCTGATTTTTTTTCTACTTTCGCCAGTTGATGAAATTTTGCCATTTGCAGACTGTGCCCATTTTAAAATTATGTATGGCCTCTTTTTCAAACATGCTGTAAAAAATCTTTTATTCAAATCTGTGGCTTGTGGTTCCAAAACACCGATTGTTATCTTTACTCCATTATCTCTCAGTATTTGAATACCTCCACCATTCACTTTTTCAAATGGATCGCTGCATGCAATCACAACCTCTTTTATGCCGGACGAGATGATAAAAGAAGTGCAAGGCGGAGTTTTTCCAAAATGACAACAAGGTTCCAGCGAAACATATAAAACTGAATCTTTTATTTTATCCTGATTTTCAGGTTTTACAGATTTAATACAATTCACTTCGGCATGTGGCCCACCAAAACGTTCATGATACCCTTCGCCGATTATTTGATTTTCATACACCAACAAAGCCCCAACCATTGGATTAGGCGCAACTTGCCCCAGCCCCCGTGCTGCAAGTTCCAAACATCGTTGCATGTAAAATTTGTGACCGGCTTCTTTCATGCTGATTTTTTTCTTTTTCAAGAAAACTTATGCAAATGTAAGCCGATGAAAATAAACTATTTTGCAACATGCAACAAAGACAATTATACCGTTCATTTCTCCGATCCCTGGAAATGATTTATGACAAAGGGGAAGCCCTGGCAATTACAGATCTGGTTTTTGAATCAATGGCCGGTATCAAGAAATCGGACATCATAACAAATGAAAAAAAAGAATTGGATAGCGCGTTGATTAATAAACTAACTGAGGCAATGAATGAATTGAAAACCGGTAAACCCGTTCAATATGTACTTGGTGCTGCGCTATTTTGCGGTCATTCAATTTTTGTTGCACCCGGCGTTTTAATTCCCCGACCCGAAACTGAAGAGTTGGTTTGTCATGTTTTAAAAGAGGTAAAAGGAAAATCCGGAATCAAAATTCTCGACATTGGAACAGGAAGTGGTTGTATTGCCATATCCATTCAAAAGGCAATTCCTGAAAACGAAGTACATGCTATTGAGAAAAGTACAGACGCGCTGATGATTGCAAAAAATAATGCCGAAAAACTTGGTGCAAGAATTGATTGGCATCAGTTTGATTTTTTAGGCATGCGAAATGCAGATGAATTCCCTATGTTTGACATTATCGTAAGCAACCCCCCCTATATTCCGACTAATGAAAAAGATTCAATTGAGATAAATGTCAGAGCATTTGAGCCCGAAATCGCATTGTTTGTACCTGACGATTCGCCACTTATTTTTTACGAGGCAATCGCACGTTTTGGAAAAACTAATTTATCTGAGCAAGGAATTATTTGGGTTGAAATACATGCCGACTTTGGCATTGCCACTCAACAAATATTTGAGTCCTTTGACTATGAAGCAACATTAATACAGGATGGAAATGGGAGAGACAGATTTGTGAGAGCCATTAATCATTCCCGCTAACAGTTGCCGAGGTGGAGGCACCAAGTTTTTTTGCGGCACGCATCACTCGTACAATTTCGCCCCAGTCGGTTAAAGAATCGGCATTTATTACAACCGCGGGCTTGATACTATCCTGTTCACTGATATATTTTTTCAAAACAGATTGAAGTGAATCAGGATGGATTTTTTTTGATCCTACATAAAATATCTTTTGCTTATCTATACTGACAACAATACTTTGTTTTTGCTTCGTATCGCTTTTTGACCGTGGTGTACTCAATTTGATTACATTGGGATTTGCGAGAGTGGATATCATCAGAAAAAACATCAACAGAATAAAAAGAATATCATTCAGAGGGCCTGTATCTACCTCCGAGTGAGAATCCCTTAATGTATTTTTTCTGATTGACATTGCTTGATTTATTACTTGGTAGGTTCCTGCAAAATATCTATCACTTCGTTTTTTGCTGTATCCATTTCGTTCGCGATATCATTTACCTGAGCATCGAGGTAACTGTATGATAGATAAGATAACATTCCAATCAATAATCCGGTTGCCGATGTAATCAATTTAACATACATAGCATCTGCAATCTGACTAACTGAAGGATTTGTAATTGTGGCAAATTCTTTCAGCAACATGACCAACCCAATGATTGTTCCAACAAAACCGAATAGTGGGGCAATACGAGAGATGATTGCAAGAATATTCAGATTTTTTTCAAGAATGTACATTTCATGTTTACCTACATTGTGCATGGTTTTATCGATGGCGTCAATAGGCTTGCCGATGCGTTGAAGACCCTTCTCTACAATTCGGGCAATAGGATGATTTTCGCTTGATGATAATTGTTTGGCTCCTGCTATATCGCCTGCTGAAATATATCGGCGAATTTTACTCATGAAATCCTCATCCCAATTTCTGACCTTTCGGATAGTCAAAAATCTTTCCGTAAAAAAATAAATCACCGCCCCAAACAAAAGTAAGAGTGGGATCATAAGTGGCCCGCCCTTTACGAGTAAAGACCAAAATGATTCTGATTGTACAACCGGCAAGTTTTCTACCTGTAAGAAATAAGGCATAGGCTAATGTATGTTTTACAATAATACGATTAATAAGAAATTACCGTGCAAAGATTTGTTAAAGATCGTTACTTCGTATTTTCAACTTTCTGCATTGCCATAAGTTGCTGCATGGTTTTTTGCATGCCATCCGCACTGCCATCCAAAAATATCACATTCCCTTTTCCATATTCTGCAAAATTCTTGATGGCTTCGGTCCACATACTGAATAATATTACATTCGTATCTAAATTGGCTTGTTTCATTTGCTCTGCGGCCTGAGACATACCGCGCGCAACTTCTTCACGGAACAATGCCACACCCTGCCCGCGAAGTTTAGCTGCCTCACGCTCCGCCTCCGCAGCAATTTTTATTGAATTACCTTCTGCTTCTGCCGTTTTTGTTTTTGTTATCAAAAGGGCCTGACCTTCATTCTCTGCAGCTGCCTTTAAATTATTACTTGCAACCACTTTGCTCATGCTATCCATAACTGCCTGATCAAATGTAATATCATTGATTTGAAGATCCTGCAAATGATACCCCCACTCTTCCAATGAAGCATCTACATGTTCCTTAACAAACTCTACAATATCTCTTCTTAATCCTAAAATTTCTGATTGTTTTTTCGTTGCAACAAATGCTCGGATATTTCCTTCTATGGTGCGCACCAACGCCTGCATTAAATCCTTGTCACTGATAAACTTAAACGCCACTTTTTGAATGGTATCCTCGTGCTCATTTTGAACCGAGTATAAAAGCATTGACTTGAAATATACATTTGCCTGATCGATTGTTACAGCCTGAAATTCGAGTTCTACCGAACGATTTTGGATACTTACTCTTTTGTACACCTGATCAATAAAAGGAATTTTGAATCGCAAACCGGGATAACGAACGCCAACATATTTACCGAAACGGGTAATAACGGCTATGGTACCCTGGTTAACCGTAAACAAGCCGCTAAATACGAACAGGAGTAATAAGATTACCCACCAATTGCTAAAAATTAGTTGCATAATGATAGTTTTAGATTACAAATATAGGTGAATGGTTATTAAAGAAAATTTAAAAAAAACCCGGCCTAAAGGCCGGGTTTTGAATTGATTCATTATTGAATGATCATCTTGTCTGTTGTGAGTCGTTTGCCGGAATCATCCACAACTTCTATCTGATAAATACCTTTCGGCAACATAGTCAGATTTACCTGTATCATGCCTGAGCTGCTTGTATTCATTTTCTGAGTCATGATTTTTCTGCCTCTGGTATCAAATACATTTACAAGAGCAACATTGACCCTTGATCCAAAATCACCTGTTACAATGATCTGGAATAGACCTCTGTTTGGATTTGGATATAACGTAACGCCACCCTTAGGTGCATTCACCGTCAAATTCAAAACATCTGTAGATGCACAACCATTGGCATTGGTATAGGAATAAGTATAAGATCCAGACTCCAGGTAAGTTTGTCCATGGAAGTTATAAGGTGCAGTAACCGTAAGCGCTTGTACTGTGTTTGTCCCTTCAAGAATCGTAACATTCGCAGTAACAACACTGTCGCAACCTAATGTAGTTTGATATGTGTGGTTGTACGCTCCAGTAGCAGTAACTGTTTGTCCCCATGGAAGTGTAACAGTTTCGCAGCCCGATGTTGCAAATGAACTTGAAGTACTGTTGTTGATGGTTAAATTCAGATAAACAATACTGTCGCATCCTGTAGTAGAAGTGCCTGTCCATGTGTATGTACCACCTGTGGTGTAGGTTGTACCATTCCATGAATAACTATTGCAGGAAGTTTGTGAGATATTTACAGTAACAGGGGTATTTCCAATGGTCAGGATTAAATAATCTGCTGATGCGCAGCCATTTCCATTGGTATAACTATAAGTATAAGTGCCTCCTGTGGTATAAGTGATACCGTTGGCTGGCCATGTATAAGACTGACATCTTGCAATTGTAGTTGTATTAAATGTACCGGTATTGATGGTAAGTGCAAGTGTTACAACACTATCACATCCTGCAGCATTGGTTGTTGTAAATGTGTAAGAACCTGAGTTTGTGTATGTATTGCCATTCCAAGTGTAAGTGTTACATGCGCTTGCTGTTTCAGAAGAAGATGATGATTGTCTGATTGTAAGCGTGAGGTATACAATACTGTCACAACCCCCAACTGCTGTACCATTGTATGTGTAGGTGCCGCTGCTTGTATAAGTTTGACCTGTTCCGGTTGACCATGTGTAACTGTTACAAGCTGATTCATTGATGTTGTTGAAGATCGTGCTTGCGATGGTCAAGTTCAAGTAATCGGCGGAAGCGCATCCATTGGCATTTGTGTACGTATGCGTGTATGACCCTGCAGTTGTATAGGTTTGACCATTAGCCGGCCATGTGTATGTATTGCATGCCGTTAAAGTAGTAGTATTGAATGTACCGTTGTCAATGGTAAGATTCAAATAATGAGCAGATGGGCAACCATTTCCGTTGGTGTAAGTATGAGTATAAACACCACTTGTTGTGTAAGTTTGACCACTCATAGCCCAGGTATATGAACTACAAGCTGTTTGAGATTCCGTGTTAAATGTACCATTATTGATGGTAAGGTTCAAATAATCAGCCGAAGGACAACCACTTCCGTTGGTATAGCTGTGTGTATAGGTTCCGCTGGTTGTGTAAGTTTGACCATTGGCAGACCAAGTGTATGAATCGCATTCGGTTACTGAAGTGGTATTGAATGTACCCTGATTGATGGTAACATTTGCAGTTGTGTTGAATGCGTTACATCCACCACCAGACGCTATTGCATAAGTTACAGTGTACGTTCCTGCAGTACTTGCAGATGGATTGATAGCCCCTGTAGTAGGGTTGATACTCAAACCTGTTGATGAACTGTAAACACCTCCGGATGTACCTGAGAAGGTGACATTTACAGGAGTTGCGGATTCAGCACAGATACCGGTAGGGTAACTAATAGTTGCTGAAGGATTGGATGCAATGGAAATAGTTGCGGTAGCAGTTACAACAGAACATCCCCCAGATGCAGCAATGGTATAGGTAACGGTGTAGTTACCTGCTGTGCTGGTGGAAGGTGTGATTGCACCGGTTGAGGCATTGATACTCAAACCATTTGGTGAAGCAGAATAAGTACCGCCTGAAGCACCTGTTTGATTAACAGCTTGAGGCACTGATAAGCTTGTGCAATAAGGGCCACTGTATGAAATAGTTGCTGTTGGTGCTGCGTTAATTGTTACACTAGCAGTAGCATTAACCGCAGGGCAACCGCCATTTGCGGCAATAGTATATGTAACTGTATATGTACCCACAGTGCTTGATGCCGGATTGATGGTTCCATTAAACGTGTTTATCGCAAGTCCCGTTCCTGCAGAGAATACACCACCTGTATTTCCTGTAATTGTTACGTTTTGTGTTGTTGACACGTTGTTACAGAAAGGCTGATTGTATGAAATAGTTGCCGTTGGCAATGCAGTAATCACCACAGTGGCAGTTGCAGTAATTGCAGGGCAGTCTGCCGTTGCTGCAATCGTGTAAGTAACTGTATAGGTTCCTGCATTGCTGCTGCCTGTATTGATTGCTCCGGTTGATGCACTTAAACTCAATCCTGCAGGCGTTGCACTGTAAGTACCGCCGGTAACTCCGGAAAATGTTACAGGTACTACGCCAGCATTGGAACAAAGTGGGCTTCCGTTGTAAGAAATAGTGGTAGTAGCACTTTGGCAAGATTTGATTTCAATATCATCAATACCAATAACATTTCCGTAATAACTTACTCCTTCAAAAGCGATCTGAATGGATTGCCCGTTGTTGTAAGCATTCAAACTTACCTCATGTTGTTTCCATGTATTGATGACAGCAGTTGGATCAATACGGGCAAATCCTGATAATCTTGTCCATGTTACTCCTTTATCGGTTGATACAGAGACATACATGGAGTCAGGACTAAGATTTGTTCCGGATGAAAATACTGTATCATGTGTCATCCAGAATTTGATTCTGGTATTGTTTGTTACTGAGGAAGTATTCGTAGGCATTTGCAAGCACTGACTAAATAGTTGGTTCACTGTTCCAACAGAACTGGATCCGCTGTATGCATCGAAAAGATAAAACTTATTTCCCGGTGCGCGTGGAACAATTGAATCATTAACGGGCGCAACAGACATATCTGCATTGCCATACTTGCCTGTTTGCAATCTCCACAACTGACGAGTACCCTCTACGATACGAATGTTCGAAAACACGGGTAAGGTAGTTTCTGCTCCCTCTGTTTGAGGAAGGGCAAGTACAGATGTATTGATGGTTGAATATAGCGTATCGTTTGTGATGTCTCCGTCACCTGAGATAGTAACAAGTGCAGTATCATTATTAATGCCTGAGTTATTAAGATTTATCCCTGCAAAATTGACTGTTTCTGTACCGCCTGCAGCGATTGTGGTTGTATTTGTTAGAACCCCGGAAAATGAATTTGCTCCACTTATTTTGTAAGATACGCTTACAGATCCTGGGGCAATTGGATTTATTCCATTGTTGTATACTTCCACGCCAATTGTTTGTGGAGTATTGTAGCATGAAGCTGTAGGTTTGATGATATCGCTAACCGCAGCATCGATAGGTGAAACACGCATCAATTGAATAGCAGGGCGAAATGCTGACGCTGTTAAGCTTGTAGATGCTGAAGGTGCAGTGGTACCATTGTATCTTCTGCTGGTAGTGATTGTTCCGCTGGTTTGGTTACCATTTGCTGTCGCAAATGTGAAAACAGATGCACTTGTCTCGTTACCTAAACGCTCCACAAGTATTTGCAAATTGCTGCCAGCTGTTCTTAAAAATGGAGTAGTAAGCATTACCCCCACGAAACCGGTAGTAGCAAAATCAATTGAACCGGTATACACCAATGTGTATCCTGTAGTTGTATACGTACCTGCAGTTAGTGTTGATGTAGTGGAGGGAATATTTTTGAGATATATTTTGTAGTTATTTACCAGCGTTGGAGTTCCGGTAGCGGACACATAAAATCCAACTTTATTGATTTCACTTCCTGCTGTTAAGAAGTTTGTACCAATCTCAGTAGCAGTATAGATAGCTTCTATGACATGATAGGCGGACCCGCCGACTATCACATTTTGACTGGTTCCCGAACCGGAAGCACCGGCCGTAATTTCTACAGTTTGAGAAAATACAGAGCATGTGAAAAGTGAAGAAAGAATGAAAAAGTAAAGTTTTTTCATAATGTTTTTATTTGGTTTTGGGCGAAGTTAAGAATAATATAAATATCGTGTCATGACAAATAAAAAAAAGAGGCAGTTGCCTCTTTTTTTTAAAATTGTTCTTTTTTTCTACCACTCCCGGGTTGCCCTAAAACTGGCCTGAATTTGCCTGTTACCCGTTGCTCCAGATACAGTTCCGGTAAAATTACCGGAGAAAAACTCCCAGGTATTCCCAAATGTGGTGATGTTCACTGGTATGGTTCCTACCACTACCGAAGAGTCATTTATCTGGCTTGAATAAAAATCAATCAATGTTTGAGTACTTCCTGCCGCTATGCCAGATTGAGTGAAAGAGAAATTGCAATATCCTGCCTGACCGTAAGCCGCCACCCAAATCGTAGCGGGGTTGGTTTGCATATTCATTGAAGTGTAAATAGAGTCGATTGGAGAGATAAAACTATAAGTTGCTCCATTGACGGTGTAATTGATGAATTTCTCGGAAACTACTCCGCATGCCTGTAGGTCTGGAATTGTTACAGACCCTGATTGTACACTTGCAACATAGGCGTTGCTTAAATTGCCGGTGGCTAGATCCTGCCCCGTAATTTGAAGCGTAGATGAATCAGAACACATCAAAGTAGTAAAAGTATAAGTACCCATGGCACTTAAAGGATACCTTGAAACGATATAATTATTGCGAACAAAAACATATCCGTTAGTTACTGCGTTGTTATTACAATCCACCACTCTTCCGCTTACAGTTACCATGTTCTGATTGTTGCTTACAACTACATTACCCAAAGAAACAGCCGATGTTCCTACACTAAATGTTTGAGTAAATGCAGGATTACCATAATTCCAGCAGTTGGCATATACACTCAGCTGATATTGGGTATTGGGCGTAACGTAAACCGAAACATACCCTGTAGAATCTGTGTACCCACCTATATGAGACCATGAGCCCGATGTGATTGGAGTAATCTCCACATGTGCGGCATTGATTGGATTACCCTGAGGATCCACAATGGTGAATTGAAGTGGCACGATGGCGTTAGGTAAATCACAATTCCAGTAAGAGAAATGGCTCACCTGGCCAACATAACTATTTCCGGTTTTAGTAGCAACCCCCTGCTCTACCCACAATCCGGTTGATTCATTAAAATGCCAAAGCGGAATGGTTGCAGGTGCAGTTCCTGCCAATGAAGCTGGCAAGGGTATTGTTATTGTTGCTGTTTTTCCATCTGCTATCTGAAGTGATTCACCACCTGAGCCAGTTAGTTCAACTCCAATCATTCCAAATGTTGTTAATCCTTTTACTTCGCCTGTGGAATTTACCCCGCGTAAATCGCCCGGCATGATTTCCGACAGATTATCCGCCGTTGGGTCAATGTAAGTAGCAGAAACATTTACAGTTCCCGAGTATGCATTATTGTTTGAGCTATTTTTTACCGAGTTGGATGGAATTTGAATTTGCATTCCGGATTGACTAACCGAACCGCCTGAGGTTGCATTGAGTGTACCAATTTGCTGCTTTGCCAAAAGAGTTACTTTAAAAAAACTTGTACGACCTTCTGAAGTGATTGTCGTTTTTATGGCTTTAAAATAATTACTTGAAGTAGTCACTGATAATACAGCTGCATTTTTTACTACCAATGCATTTTTTACTTCAAAGAAACCTTCGCCATCAGTTTGGGTAATCTTATTACCATAGGTAACTTGTGCATTAAGCACCGGCTCACCGGTTTGATCGAACACATAACCCTTTGCCGAGGCAGTTACTTTCGTTGATAAGTCGGATAAATCAGCTGGCTGGTTTCCTCCATTTTCTGTGTTGCTATCTTTTTTACAAGAAATGAACACAGATGTTAGCATAAACATCGCGCATAGAAACGCGATTGAACTTTTGTTTAATTTCATAAATAAAAATTTATAATTAAGAATAAACAAGCAAAGTTAATGATATTGATTTTATGAAAAATTATCTATTTGGAAACAGCTAAGCTGCCATTAAGCCATTCTCCATCGAAACCAACTCCCTGGTATTTTTTGTAAAAATTAATAGCTGGTTCGTTCCAATCCAGCACCTGCCATACCATACCGGCAAATTGTTTTCTCTTACATTCTAAAATGAGTGTATCAAACAGCATACTTCCAATACCTTTACCTCGCATAGATTCTGTAACAATGATATCTTCGAGATACATGCGCTGTCCTTTCCATGTGCTGTAACGAATATAGTAAAGTGCGAAGCCGGCTATAACAACTTCGCCATATTCATTGGTTATTTCGGCCACAAAAGCCCACCAAACCGGCTTATCTCCAAAGCCGCTTTCAACAAAATGATTAAAATCTACTGTAACCTCCTCCGGCGCGCGCTCATACAGTGCCAATTCACGAATGAGCTCCATCATGCGCGCGCAGTCCTCTTTTACCGCATTCCTGATTTGAATCTTCATGAAACTAATTATGATCAATTATGCTAAGGGTTATGCCATAAGACCCATCTGCCACATAACCACCATTATTTGGTTGATATTCTTTATGATTAAACTTGCGATATACCAATCCGATTCCTTTGGCATATTTCTCTTGCGAAAAATTAACCTCGCTGTAGGCATCCGGATTGTCGGGCAATCCAACGACTTCATCACGCTGATTTACCGTAATGACATTGTCGAATGTATTATTACCAATTGTCTCCGAGCTGCCTGCATTTGCATACATATAATCCCAGTTATCCATATAGTGGAGATCTGAATTGGCAGAGTAAGTATCTATATATGCATTTCCCTTCCAGGAAAATCCATTTTCAATGGGAGCAGCCAGCTTGATATATCGAAAATTGTTCTCAGCATATTCCAATGTATTCCCTGTATTTAAAACCAAACATGAACCTTGAGGTGTCCAGGATTGTTGGTCATTTTTTCGAATGTATCTGAAAATACGATAGGCATTTCTTCCAATATTATCTTTGATCAATGAATCTACTTCATACTTTACCTGATAACTAATTGTTGTGTCTCTGGTTCCAAATGAAATCCAAACCAGCGAATCGAGTTGATATGTTATGTATTTGCCGGTTTGTAGCGGATAATAATCGGAGATGTTTTTGAGAGAGAGATTTTCTTTATCGGATTTGCAAGAAGTAAAAATTAAAAAGTGAAAAGCAAAAAGTAAAAACAAGAAAAACAATGGAAGTTGCTTTTTGACTGTTGACTTTTTAATTTTTAATTTCGAATTTAGCATTTTCACTTTTTATATTTTTAACTCACAACTCAAAGCTTTTGATTCCGTATTATAAGCGCTGAATAATCCCCCCTCCTATCACATCATCTCCCTCATAAAAAACAGCACTTTGTCCGGGGGCGATGCCTTTTACATCTTCAAAAAATTTCACCTCAACACCTTGTTCATGAGCATACAAGTTACTGAACATTCCTTTGTCCTTATACCTAATTTTAGTATGGGCTTCCATCCCCTCCTGCAATCTTTCATATTTTATCCAGTTAATTTTATCGACCCGCATCGTACTTCTGTTCAAATCTTCTTCCTCACCCAAAACAACCGTATTGGTTTCAGGGATGATTTGTGTCACAAAGGCAGGTTTACCCAATGCGATATCCAATCCTTTGCGTTGTCCAATCGTATAAAATGGATATCCCTTATGCTTACCTAAAAAATTTCCATTTTTATCAACAAACATTCCTCCGTCAACTTTTTGTTCGAGTCCATCAACTCTTCTCTTCAAAAAACCTCGGTAGTCGTTATCCGGCACAAAACAAATTTCATAACTCTCATTTTTCTTTGCCAGTTCAGGATAACCAAAATCATGCGCCATTTGCCTGATTTCCGGTTTGTGAAAAGTACCTAAAGGTAAAATAGTCCTGCTCAATAAATCCTGTTGTAATCCCCATAAAACATAACTCTGGTCTTTGTTTTCATCGATTCCCTTCCGAATTAAATATCGACCATTACTATGCTGATGAACCTGCGCATAATGTCCGGTGGCTATAAATGCGCAATCCATAGCATCGGCACGTTTCAATAATGCCCGCCACTTTATATGCGTGTTGCACATAACACAAGGGTTTGGAGTGCGACCTGCCAGATATTCTTCAACAAAATTTTCAATGACCGCATCACCAAATTCATCCCGTATATCAAGAATATAATGAGGAAAACCGTGCTCCACCGCAGCCTGACGTGCATCATTGAAGCTATCCAAATTACAGCAACCTGTTTCTTTTTTAGAGGTTGTTGCCACAGATCCTGCATAATCCCATGTCTTCATGGTTATACCAATTACCTCATACCCTTGCTCATGCAACATCAAAGATGCAACGGTGCTGTCTATACCACCACTCATAGCGACCAGTACTTTTCCATTTTTGCTCATGTGGTACAAAGGTAAAGCAAAACAAGGATCGAAGGATGTGAGGGGGTGGAGAGGTGTGATGGGGTTTCAGAGGTGTGAGACGTTTGAGGGGAGGGATCATGCGAGACTACTGAAACCATATACAACTTAAAGGGTTGCAGGGTTGGATGATTACAGGGTTGAAGGTTGAACCAGCGAAGCTACTGAGACAAGCACAGCGTCTCCAACTTTTCTTTACCTTTACCCCATGCAACAATACCAACAGCTACTACAGCATATATTAGAAAATGGCTCCGACAAAAGTGACCGTACGGGAACGGGTACACGAAGCTGTTTCGGATACCAGATGCGCTTCGATTTATCGGAGGGTTTTCCCTTGGTTACCACAAAAAAAGTTCATTTAAAAAGTATCATCTACGAACTACTTTGGTTTTTAAAGGGAGATACCAATATTGCATACCTAAAAGAAAATAATGTGTCGATCTGGGATGAGTGGGCCGATGAAAATGGAAATTTAGGGCCGGTATACGGAAAACAATGGCGCAGCTGGGAAGGGGCCAATGGCATGGTGGTTGACCAAGTAAAAGAACTCATTCACACCATCAAAACCAATCCCGACAGTCGTCGCATGATCATTTCCGCATGGAATGTAGCTGATCTTCCAAAAATGAAGCTCATGCCATGCCACTGTCTTTTTCAGTTTTATGTTGCCAACGGCAAACTGAGTTGTCAATTGTATCAGCGAAGCGCAGATGTGTTTCTTGGAGTGCCATTTAATATCGCATCATATGCGCTGTTGACCATGATGATTGCTCAGGTATGCGGATTACAATATGGTGATTTTGTTCACTCTTTTGGCGATGTGCATTTGTATAACAATCATTTTGAGCAGGCAAAACTTCAATTATCCAGAAGTCCATTCCCTTTACCGCAAATGAAAATCAATCCAAATGTTCCAGATATTTTCAATTTTCAGTACGACGACTTTGAACTGATCAACTATCAATGTCATCCCGGAATAAAAGCACCTGTTGCCGTTTAATGCAATTGCCCATAAAGCATACAGATTATTTTCTTGCAGTACTGTTGTTCATATCAATCAGTTCATGCAAGACAATTCAACCAAACGCTCCATTGAGGGGCAGCGGAAAAATTCCATCCATTCCTGAGTTTACATCTCAAATCATCATTCCCATTAAAGCGGATCTGAGCAATTATTTTCTTATGGCTGAAAAATCCGTTCCTACTGAAAATAAAGGGGAAGAAAATCCCTGCGAGGGCCTTCGATATGCATATTTGTTTAAAAGAGGCCCATTAAACTTTTCAGGCAAAGACAAATTTTTGAAACTATCACTGAACGGCGCATATCAGGTTTCGGGAAGCTATTGTGCGAAATGCGCTTATGAAAAATGTCTTTTGAAAACACCCACTTTTTCCTGTGGAGTGCATGAACCGATGCGGAATATTTCTATTGGATTTATCTCGGAGGTAGGACTCAGCTCAACATATCGTTTACAAACAAAGACTTCTGTAGATTTCATACAGCCCATTGATCCCTGCAAGATAAGTTTTGCCAATATCGATATCACCGAAAAGCTGGTATCACAAATCAGAACATCTCTTCAGCAATTGGCTGCAGAAGTGGATATACAGACATCCACTTACCCTTTTCGAAAACAGATAGAGGAAGTCTGGAATAAACTATCTGGAGAATTTCCTGCCGGCGAACTTGGATATTTTTATATTAACCCACAATCATTTTCCCTGAGCTCAATTCAATTTGATGGGAAATATTTGAATGTGCAGACAGGCATTCGTTGTCAGCCGGCTTTTTCACTGAAATCGGAACAACAACAAAAAAAACCACTGCCGGACATGGAGAAAATTGGCACCGAAAACGGATTTGCTTTATTTGTAGACGCTTCACTTCCTTACCCCGAATTAAATAGAATGGCAAAGCGAATGCTTCCCGACACCACATTTGTTATCAATGGCAGATCTTTTCATATTGATGAAATAAGTTTTATGCAAGCAGCGGAAAACAAACTGACTACAAAAATTCGTTTTTCTGGAAATAAAAAAGGTACAATTTATCTGACCGGCACACCAGTTTTGGATACTTTAAAAAATGAAGTCAGTATGCCTGATTTGGATTTTGACATTGATAGTAAAAACATACTTGTGAAATCAGCTTCATGGATTCTGGACGGGAAAATTGAGAAAAAACTCAGAAAAAAAATGATTTTCCCATTAAGTACATTAATGGCATCTACAAAAAAAGAGGCCGAAACTGCGATGAATAGAAAATTAGAAAATGGCATTACACTCAAAGGAAACATCAACCTACTGCAGACAAAATATATATACGCACTTCCCGAAAAAATGATCGTGAGAATTAAAACCACGGGCATGCTTTCTGCAGAAATGAAATAGTACATTTATTCCGAAAGATGAATTGACTTAACTTCGTGCTATGATATCTATTGTTGTGGCAGTTTCCGAGAACCAGGTCATTGGAAAAGACAATCGTTTGTTATGGCGACTATCAAATGATATGAAGTTCTTCAAAAATCTAACTATGGGTGGCGTGCTCATCATGGGTAGAAAAACATTTGAGTCGATTGGAAAAGCTTTGCCCGGAAGAGTAAACATTGTGATTACCAGACAAAAAAACTTACTCCCGGAGGATGTGATATCTGCAGATAGCATTGATGAGGCGCTGAACAAAGCAAAAACACTTTCCAAAGAAATTTTCATCATCGGTGGCGGAGAAATTTACAAACAAACAATTGAGCATGCCGAACGAATTTATCTGACACGCGTGCACACAAACATCGAAGGCGATACGTTTTTTCCAGAACTCGATACAATGCGCTGGAGGCTGTCAAGTAAGGAGGAATTTTCGGCTGATGAAAAAAATGAGTATGGCCATAGCATCGAGGTTTGGGATAAGGAGAATCTTTAAAAGTATGTGAGAATATTACATTACAGTAAATGCACATTACCCCAATCAAGATTAGAATAATAAATGTGCTTAACAACTTGAATAAATATTGTTAACCTAAAATACATTCCCATGATTGAATTAAGAAGAACCGGCGAAACCCACAGAGTAAAAAATATAGTATCATCCATGAAGCAGCTGGCACACGTGAAGATGACTTGGGAAACTGGAGTGGATCTTGATTTGCATGCATTTGCAATAGACTCTGAAGATGAATTTGTTCATGTTTATTATTTGGACAAAACATCTTACTGCAAAAATATCCGTTTGGATTTCGACGCAGGAGTTGGAAACACTCCCGGAAGAAATGAAGAAAATTTGATAGTAAACAATATATCTAAAGTCAGAAAAATTATCTTCGTTGCAAATATTTTCAGATTTTTTGGAAATCTGTTCTCCTCCAACGAACAGTTCAGCAAATACGATGGAAAGATTCACATCAGTGCTTTCAATGAAAATATAAGCGTGTCTCTAAACTCAACACAACAGGGCAGATGGGCAGTAATTGCAATGATTAATAATGAGAACGGTTATACAAATTTCAAGAATATTAATGCCATTTTAAAATACGAACCGGATATCAACTATCTCATGAACTTACATTGATGATAACTATCTTGTTGCAGCAATAAACTCTATTAAATTTATCATTATAGATTTTAACCACTTTAGCTTTCAAATGAAAAAGATACTTTGAGCCGTTATTCCAATTTTACCATTGCTTTAAAATACCTGCACTACCTACTCACTGCCCGGAACGGTAAAGGCCATGGTGTGCATTCTCCTTTTGTTTTTGATTTTATTACAAATGTGCTCAATGATAAAAAAAGCAAAACCTGCTATTCAAAAATTGAATCATTAAGAAGTGAGTTATTAAAACAAACAGAAGAAGTTGATGTAGTCGATTTTGGTGCGGGATCCGGAGTATTAAAAACAAAAAAACGACGGATAAAAGATATCGCCTCCTCCTCTCTCAAACCCCGTAAGTACGCACAAGTATTGCATCGAATCGTTCAATATTATCAGCCCGCAAACATCATAGAACTTGGCACTTCTTTGGGAATCACTTCACTTTATTTAGCAGAAGGAACCCCCAAATGCATTGTTCATACTTTTGAAGGTGATCCTTCAATTGGTGACATCGCTCAAAAAAATGCGCAATCGCTGGGCGCAAATAACATTATTCATCATATCGGCGAATTTGAACAAAGTTTTAATCCTTTTTTAGAATCTTTTACTGGCCATATCGATCTCGCATTTATTGACGGCAACCACCGCAAAGAACCTACCATTCAATATTTCAACCAATTACTTCCTTCTCTTCAAAATGACTCTATCCTAATTTTTGACGATATCCACTGGAGTGCAGAAATGGAAGAAGCATGGAAAGCGATTTGTGCATCTGAAAAAATCACCCTCAGTATCGACCTTTTCTTCATTGGTATCGTTTTCGTAAAGAGTGAATTCAAGGAGAAACAGCATTTCAGCATTCGTTTCTGATTTTTTGTACCTTTGGCACCATAAATTATTACCATGATCATTGGTTTACTCAAAGAGCCTTCCTTCGAAACGCGCACTGCATTTTTACCCGAACATATTGTTGCGCTAAAAAAAATGAATGTAGACGTTTGGGTAGAGACCGGTGCCGGCGTTCATTCTTTTGCTACGGATGAAAAATATTCCGAAGCCGGCGCTTCCATCAAAAACAGAAACGAAGTTTTACAGCAATCCGATTTAATCGTCGCCATAAACCCATTGAGCGATACCGATGTGCAAGCATTAAATCAGAAAGCCATCATTGGACAATTTCAGGCACTCTCCAATGGTGCATTGATTCAATCATTTGCCTCAAAGAATTGTACGGTGTTCAGCATGGACATGCTACCTAGAACCACGCGTGCACAAAGCATGGATGTATTGAGCAGTCAGGCCAACATTGCAGGATACAAAGCCGTATTGTTAGCTGCCAATACATACCCCAGATATTTCCCTATGTTCATGACCGCAGCGGGAAGTATTGCTCCGGCAAAGATGCTGATACTCGGAGCGGGCGTTGCAGGTTTACAAGCCATTGCTACTGCTAAACGTTTGGGCGCAGTGATTGAAGTGTTTGATACACGTCCGGCTGTAAAAGAAGAAGTGATGAGTTTGGGTGCAAAATTTGTAGAAGTGGAAGGTGCTGCCGATGCATCCAAAGCTGGTGGTTATGCAGTTGAACAAACTGAAGAATTTTTACAAAGACAAAAAGCAAAAATTGCGGAGAGTGTTGCCAAAGCCGATATCGTGATCACTACGGCACAAATTCCAGGAAGAAAAGCACCGGTGTTGATTACCAAAGAAATGATTGCATCTATGAAAAATGGTTCAGTTATCATTGATCTTGCTGCCTCAACGGGCGGAAATACTGAATGCACCCAAAACGATACAACTGTTGTCGTGAATGGCGTTTCGATTGTTGGCAATTCCAAATTACCTGGAAGCATGCCAAGTGATGCAAGTAAGCTTTATGGAAAAAACATCCTCAACTTTTTGCAGCTCATCATTACAAAAGAAGGTCAACTAAACCTCAATTTCGAAGACGATTTAGTGAAAGGGACCTGTGTTGCGCATGGTGGAGAGATTACAAATGAAAAAGTCAAATTGTAAAATTAAAAAGACAAAATCATGTATAATATACTCAATTGGATTTCGAATCATCAGGAAATGATTTATGTAGTGGTGCTGATGATCTTTGTAGGCATTGAAGTAATTGGTCGCGTTCCCAGTGTATTGCACACCCCGCTGATGAGTGGTGCCAATGCCATACATGGTGTGGTAATCATTGGTGCGATCATTGTAATGGGTAAGGCCGAAGAAACCAACTATCTCGCACTGATTCTTGGATTTCTGGCTGTGATACTCGGAACACTCAATGTGGTAGGCGGATTTGTGGTGACGGATAGAATGCTGGAGATGTTTAAGAAGAAGAAATAAACACAATGGTTTAATAGGTTTAATGTTGGTTTAACAAGTTTAATTCTTGCTTATGAACGAAAACCTACCATTAAACGAGCGCAGCGTATTAAACTCATTAAACAAGTAAAGCGACTTTAACTTTCGTGAATTTTGAATTAGAATTTATGCAACAACACATACTCACCCTCTGTTACCTTCTTGGTTCGGTAACTTTTATTATTGGTCTTAAGATGCTTTCCAACCCGGCTTCGGCACGGAAAGGAAACTGGCTCGCAGCAGCCGGAATGAGCATTGCTATTTTTGGTACGATTTTTTTGTATAAAGATGCAGAAAGCGGTGAATACCTCCATAACTATGGCTGGATCTTTGGCGGTTTGATTATTGGAACAATTGTAGGAACCCTTGCTGCCAAGAAAGTAAAAATGACCGCCATGCCCGAAATGGTGAGCCTCTTTAATGGTATGGGCGGTGCGTGTGCGGCACTCATTGGCGTAGTTGAGTTTAGTCACATTAGTAAGCAAATCATCGAGAATCCTAATCCCGGCTTTATTGATTTTGCACAACCTCGTGTGCTCATTATGGTTGTTGGTCTCATCATTGGCGCTGTATCATTTGCTGGGAGTATGATTGCCTGGGGTAAATTAAATGGGAAAGTAAAAGACTTTAGTTTCACAGGTCAAAATATTTTGAATCTGCTTTTACTGGCCATCACCATTGCATTGGCTGCGTATTTGGTTTATATGCCTGAAAACACCATTATGCTGTATGTCATTCTTGGCCTTTCATTATTGTATGGCATTTTATTTGTGTTGCCCATTGGCGGAGCTGATATGCCAGTGGTTATTTCATTGCTGAATTCATTTACTGGTGTGGCTGCTGCTTGCGGCGGATTTTTATACGACAATAAAGTCATGCTCACCGGAGGAATCCTTGTAGGTGCTGCGGGAACTTTACTTACCATTTTGATGTGCAATGCCATGAACCGTTCACTCAAAAATGTATTGATTGGTTCATTTGGTGGTGGCGCAGCTACGACTGGTGGTGGTGCAACAGCGGGATCACAGGGGCATACCAAAGAAATCTCATTAAGCGATGCAGCCATGGTGATGAGTTATGCCAATAAAGTAATGATCGTGCCGGGTTATGGCTTGGCAGTAGCACAAGCACAACATACTTGTCATGAGCTTGAAAAAATACTGGCAGATAAAGGCGTGGAGGTAAAATATGCGATACATCCTGTGGCGGGAAGAATGCCCGGACACATGAATGTGCTGCTTGCCGAAGCCGATGTGAGCTATGATCATTTACTTGAAATGGAACAAGCTAATGATGAGTTCTCTACAACCGATGTTGTATTAATTTTAGGTGCCAATGATGTTGTGAATCCGGCTGCCAAAACAGATCCTGCTTCTCCTATTTATGGCATGCCTATTTTGGATGTGGAGTTGGCGAAAACCGTGATTGTAAACAAGCGCAGTATGAAACCAGGTTATGCAGGTATTGAAAACGAATTGTTCTTCAAACCAAAAACGTCTATGTTATTTGGTGATGCTAAAAAAGTACTGCAGGATTTGTGCACAGAAATCAAGAATGCATAATGGTTGCATTCAATTAATGCCTTCATTCATAAATGACTAATTCTATTCCTACTGCCCTACTCGATTCGCTTGAACAGGTAAAAGGATTTGATAAAAATAACTTCATTGAAGCGCATCATCAACCGGTTTGCACATCGGTTCGTTTTAATCCAAATAAAAAATTTGATAACGATGCGTCTGCCCTTTCTTTAGACGCACCAGTTTCTTGGTCATCTCAAGGACATTATTTAAAATCCCGCCCTTCTTTTACCCTCGATCCTATTTTTCATGCAGGTGGCTATTATGTTCAGGAAGCCAGCAGTATGTTTTTGGAACAGGCCATTCTACAAACAGTTGATTTATCAAAGCCCCTGAAAGTTCTCGACCTATGTGCTGCACCGGGAGGAAAATCAACTTTAATACAAAGTTTGATCACCCCGGATAGTTTGTTGGTTAGCAATGAAGTCATCAAGCCTCGCGTAAATATCCTGATTGAAAATATCTCGAAATGGGGTGCAGAAAATGTCATAGTCAGCAACAACGACCCTGCCCATTTTCAAAGGGTTCCTCAATATTTTGATGTAATTATTGCAGATGCGCCTTGCAGCGGCAGCGGTTTATTTCGAAAAGAACCGGAAGCGATTGGCGAATGGAGCACCAATAATGTGGCTCTATGCAGTCAGCGACAGCAAAGAATTTTACATGATGTAATTCCGGCACTCAAGACGAATGGCATTTTGATATACTCCACTTGTTCTTATTCTGTTGAAGAGAATGAAGCGATTAGCCAATGGTTGAAGGATGAAATGAAGTTGACCGCACATCCAATCAAAATAGATGATTCGTGGGGTATTATAGAAACGGATAATCATAACGGATATCGATTTTTTCCGGACAAAACAGCAGGAGAGGGATTTTATTTGCAGGTATTTAAAAAGCCGGGTGATATTGTTTCTTATCGTTCTCGTAAAGAACGTTTGACCCCAATCAAAACACATTCGTTTGAGTCACCCTGGATAAAACCCGGAACACCGAATCAGTTTTGGACAATGCAAGAGGATATACGATTTGCCAATCCATTATTGATAGAAGAACTCCCCATTCTACAAGCCAATCTCTATATCAAAAAAGCAGGTGTTCGCATCGGTAACAGCATCCGTGGTGAACATATACCCGACCATGAACTTGCCATGTGTTATTCTGTTTTGAACAAAGACACAAGCTCAATAAACGTTGATTACCACGAAGCTATCAATTATTTGAAAAGAGCATCTTTAACTTTGTCTGAATCATACAAAGGCTGGCAATTGTTGAAATACAATCAACTCCCGCTCGGGTTTATAAAAGCACTTCCCAACAGAATTAACAATTATTACCCTACTGACTGGAAAATTTTACACTGATTAAGTCAATAAAAAGTTATCTTTACATCTATTGATTATTTGTTGGATTTATTTCTACTGTGAATTATGTAATTGAAGATAGGCGCTGAAATAGCAGATCAATCATTTCCATTGGTTGTTTGGAAAAAACTTAGACTATTACATGTGATCTAAAAATAAAAATAACATTCACACATGAAGACTAAAGCTTACTGCGGAATTGTCCTTTCTTTTTTTATCTGCACCATTTCATTCTCTCAGAAAACACATAAGGTTAGCGCCAAGGAAACACTCTATTCCATAAGCAGGCAATATCAAGTCAATGCAAAGGAATTGGCAGACTTCAATAAATTGGATATCAATAAAGGTCTGACGATAGGACAGGTCATAAAAATACCAACAGGCAAAAACAGCGTTGTAGTAGACAACAAGAAAAAACCCGTAAGCAATGCGCCAAAGCCCATATACCACATAGTAAAAAAGCAGGAAAACTTATTTAAGATCAGAATTCAGTATAACAAAGTACCAATGGATAGTTTAAAAAAGTGGAATAAACTGACTTCAGACAATGTGAAAGAGGGCATGAAGCTTATTGTCGGATTTGAAGGCATGAAAATTCCTGTTGACGATAAAAAAAATGAAGTTGTAAAAAAAGCGGATGATTCAGTCTCAAATCAGATAAAACCCGATTCCGCCATCACGATAATCAACTCGCCGAATATCGTTGTGATGGATAGTATTAAAGTTGATAGCTCTCTGATTGTAAATGCGGATACTAATTCAAAGAATTCTATTTCTTCGGATTCCTCCTTAATATCATCCTTGACCTATAAATCAGACAGTATTGCAAAAAAAGATGACTCTGAAGGTTTTTTTAAGGAAGCATACCACCCTGTTTCAACTGAAAAAACAGAATTAGGATTGGCTGCAGTTTTCAAAAGTACAAGTGGTTGGGAAGATAAAAGATATTATTGTTTACATAACACTATAACCCCGGGATCTATCATCAAAGTGACTAACAAAGCAAATCAAAAATCAGCTTATGCCAAAGTACTGGATGCAATGCCTGATCTCGAAACCAACAAAGACCTCATCATCCGCATCAGCAAAGCCATGGCAGAAACTATAGGGATTGTTGATGAAAAAAGTGAAGTAATTGTATCCTACTGACCCTACTCTAAATTGACTATAATACATGAAAAGTCGTATCTTAACAATATGCCTTTTAGGCGCAACGTTTCCTATTATTGCAAACGGGCAAATCATTTCTGATGTTGATCCTAATGCAGCACAATCAGCCAAAGCAATACGAAAAACACTAAATGCTCCTGCTGGCGGGATTTTTACCGTTATTAAAAACAATGAAGCATCCCCTGTAAAAAATCAAGGAAATTCAAACACTTGCTGGGCCTTTTCAACCACATCAATGATTGAAAGTAAAGTCATCAAGGAAAAACAAATCATCCCCGACGTGAGTGAAATGTTCACGGTAAGACATATATACATTGAAAAGGCAAAAAATTATGTGCTACGTCAAGGCGATGCTCGTTTCAGTGAAGGGGGATTAGGGCATGATCTTGTTCATGCCATTTCAACATATGGAGCTGTGCCCGAGGGGATGTATTCAGGCATGACGGGCAAATCAACCAATCATAATCATACATCTCTTTTCAGGGCTTTGAAAAATTATTTGGATAGTGTCATTGCAGTAAAAACTAAAAGAGATGAAAAGTATAGCAAAGGCAATACGAACGGGTGGTTGACAGGATTTACAAAAATCCTGGACAATCATTTGGGTGTACCGCCAAAACAATTTAAATACAATGGTCAGACTTACACACCGGAGACCTTTGCTACAGATTTATTAGGATTCAAAGAAGACGACTACATCAATATCACATCGTTTTCCCATCATCCTTTTTACAAACCTTTCATATTGGAAGTGCCTGATAATTTTAGTAACGGAGCATACTATAATTTACCAATGCGAGAGATGATTGAAACAGTTGAGTCTGCATTGAAGAGTGGTTATACAGTCTTATGGGATGCAGATGTAAGTAACAAAGGATTCAATCAACAAGCCGGATTGGCTTTATATACCGAAGATCCCATCGGGGTATCAGGTAAGGACAAAATTAATCCGGATGTGGATGAAAAAAAATGGGACGCCGACAATCGTCAGGGATTGTTTGAGGATTTGATTACGCAGGACGACCACCTGATGCATATTACAGGGCTGGAAAAATCACCGGGAGGGAAAACATTTTTTATTGTAAAAAACTCATGGGGAAATACAGGACCGTTCAATGGATATGTACATGTATCAGAATCTTATTTCGCCATAAATACGATCAGTCTTGTGATTCCAAAAGCCGGCATACCACAGGGCATCAAGAGCAAACTAAATATACAGTAATCACGCAAAACGATATCCTCTCAGGAAATCCTCAACTGGCATTCTTTTTTTTCCTTCTATCTGCACATCTTTCGCATATACATACCCGTTAGAAGCTGCAAATCGGAAATAGGTCTTGTGGTCTGTATCGAATGTGCCTGATGCTACTTGCATGTTTTGCTCTTCATACGAAGAAGCGAATATTTTTATTTTCTTCCCTTCTAAAAAAGTAAAAGCACCGGGAAAGGGCGAAAGTCCACGTATCAGGTTGTGTATTTCTGCGCACTTGCTTTTCCAGTCTATATTGCAAGTTTCGGTAAATATTTTAGGGGCATGTTTTAAATTGACACCCTGCCCAACCAAATTTGCCTGTGGTTGTTCTGTTAAAGTGCCTGAAGTAAGGCCTTTGATAGTTTCAAAAAGCAGATCAGCTCCCACCATCTTCATAGTATCATGCAATTTTCCTGCATTGTCTTCTTCCCCGATTTCGATTTTTTTGGAGAGCAAAATATTACCGGTATCAATTTCATGCTTCAATTTAAAAGTAGTAACACCAGTGTATTTTTCTCCGTTAATGACCGCCCAATTGATAGGCGCCGCTCCTCTGTATTGTGGCAGTAATGACCCATGTACATTCACCGTTCCCATAGGTGGCATGTTCCATACCACTTCCGGCAACATTCTGAAAGCCACTACAATAAATAAGTCAGCCTGTAATGATTTTAACTGTTCAATAAATTCGGGATTTTTTAATTTTTCGGGCTGCAGGATAAGCAGACCCTGCGATGCTGCATATTGCTTTACGGCACTTTGCTGCAATTGCATTCCTCTGCCCGCAGGCTTATCGGGGGCGGTTACAACCCCCACGATAGAACAGCCCGAGTCTACCAGTTTTTGCAATCCTGCTACTGCAAATTCAGGAGTGCCCATGAATACAATTCGCAGTTTTTGAAAATTGTTACTCATTCTTTTACACAGTCTTTATACAACAAATATTTTTTTCGAATCAACTTAAATCTATTTAAAGCAGGTTGCCAGGTGGCTCGTATTTTTTCTTCGCTCATTCCTTTTTTTATTTGCTCGCGTAAAACTGCATTTCCTGCAAGTTTATCAAAAAACAAATCTTTAAGGAAA
>CAZXSR010000011.1:0-70268 GCA_964643315.1 uncultured Ferruginibacter sp. | reverse complement strand
CAAACAAAAGTTGAATCATTCATTACACGAAGCATTGATAAACCTAAACGCCAATCAAGCAAACTATGATAATTCATATTTCGGAACACTTTCAAACAATCATAACAAGCATCATCACATTTTCCTTGATGAGTTTCCGAATGAATTTTTCCTAAATAACTATTTGAATTGCTTGGATTTATGGATTCTGAAAGTATGTTTACAAGATTGTTGTATAAATATCTTACGAAGCCAGAACCGTTTGGTAATTCATCAGTCAAGATAATTTCAGCAATTCTTCTTCCGTCTTCAAGTTCTTTCATTGAAATATCAGCAATTTCAATTTCTGTTTGGTCAATGTCAAGTTTGTCTGCTAAAATTCTTTGAAGTAAAAAAGCTGCGGAGTAATAACCGGAACGCACTCCGTTACTTTGTGCTTTGACGTGTGGCAAATCTGTTTCGCTAAAAAACATATTCAAGTCAAGTTCATAAGGAACGTTTGTTGGTGTAATTCTGAATATCTCTGTGTTTTTATTGCTTGCTAACGCAATTTGCTCGTCTGCACTTGTTGCGATTTGCTGAACAAGCATAGAATAACCATTTTCATCAGGGACATTTGTTGCAAAGTCATTTAATAACCATTGGTTATTGAACCAATATCCATTAGAATTAAAAGGAAAACGGTTATTTGTATTGTAAAGTCGTCCTGTAAAAAATTTATCTGAATTTGTATTCACACGCCAAGTAACATCATTATCAGAAATAGAAACTGAAGCGTTACTTATAGTTTCTACGTTTGCTGAACCGGTTTTCTCTGCAAAAATTGGCGGACGTGAAAGCAAAAATTCAGAATCATCTTTTGTGTCGCTTCCGGCTGAGAGATTTGTTCTGTATGCTCTTGGCGATTTCAGTTTAAATGGCGGTTGATATTTATTCGGATTGTCTTCACCACAATTTGGGCAAACATCAAATTGACTTTGACTTTCCAATTCTGATTTTCGTTCTTCCGAATACGTTTCAAAGAATCCGCAAGCCCTACAACGCACAAACCAACGGTTAAGTGAAAAGGGAAGTTGATTGGCTGTGTCAGTATTTTTAATTCCATTGTGAACATTGATAAAATCGCTTGTAAAACCAATTACTTGATGAATTGCTTTATCTTTTGTTTTCTGTGCTCCCGGTGCAAATTCATAAATTGCCATTGCTTGTGCTCTGTCAATTGAAAGTGGTTCGGGTTTCCTGTTTATACCGTGATACAAGTTTTTAACTGTGGTCGGCATTCCAAACATTGGCAAAATTCCGCCTTCGGCAAATTTTTCAGAAATGTCATTACTTGCAATTTCTTCATTCTTGATAATGCTTTCTGCTTTTTCAATTAAACCATTTGGTGTTGTTGTATCTGCAACCCAATTTACAAATTCCTCTTTTTTGTCTTTTAGTTGTGGTGTTAGTAATGCATCAACTGTTTGTTCAATGACAGTTCTGTTTTCATTTATCCAATTAGAAATTTCAGGTTTGTAAATCGTCCAACTATCAACTGAACCTAATTCTCCGTGAACACTTGATTTTTCATCGGAAGTAATGTCAATTTCTTTTTCAACGTATGCTCTGCGAAAAATTTCTTTTGCAAGCAAACGTTTAAAAATCCTTTCTTGCCCCATTGTCAAGAAAGGTGTTGGTGGTGCATCGCCTGTAATTTTTTGAGGGTTAGCAAAGTAAAACTCATCATGGCTTCTACCTCTACAAAATGTCAAAATAACGGAATAAGCTTGTCCTCTACGTCCTGCACGACCAACTCTTTGTTGATAGTTGAAACGTTGCGGTGGCATATTTCCCAACATCACGGCTTGCAATGCACCAATATCAATACCAACTTCAAGTGTTGTTGTTACGCTTAATAAGTCTATTCTTTTGACTTGTTTGTTGCCTTCATTTGGTAAAATGATATTTCTGAAATGTCTTTGTCTTTCAAATTGGTCATCTGTTTGTCCGGTGAGTTCTTCGCAATGCAAACGGATTGGTTCACGTTGTTGCTTAATGGCATTGTAAGAAAGATAATTTTCTTTCCAAACATCATCACAAATTCTGTCAGCTTGCTGTTGCAGTGCCGTAACAGAATGAGTGCAAATTCCACCGCTAAAATGCAAGTGTGGTCGGCTTCCTCTTTGACTTGTCCAAATTGAATCCATTGAACGTGCCACTTTGATAAAAAGGTTTTCAATTTGAATGCCTGTGTCACCTCTCAATAAACTACTTGTTGAAAGCGTATTAAAAACGGCATCGCCAATTTCGTTTTGATTTTTTGAATACCTTGTTTCAACTGCACGAATGTATTTTTTGACTTGTCCGGGAAAGTCGTTGTATTGCGTGAAGTTGAATGGAATTGCATCTTCAACTTTGTTGTGTTTGTATTTATCACCTAAAATCCGGATTGTGGAATTTACGATTTGTAAAAAATCATCTTTTGCTATAGCAACAGTTCTTGCTTGGTCTGTGATAACCTGTAATTCAGGGTTTATACAAACAAAACCTAATGCGGAAGATTCAAAAGAATAAAACAGCGAACCGAAAAAAATTGTAGCAAGTCCGTCAAATGAACCTTCTTTCAATGCGTCAATGTAATCTTGGTTTGCACCGGCAGCCCATTGAAAATTTGTAAAATCAATCAGGTCATACCAAGGAACAAAATTGTTGTTCAATAACCTTGTTTGCAACGAAATGTCATTGCCGCCTGGATTTATTCCTAAACCAACAAATTGTTTAATGAGTGGTGCAAGATTTAATGAATTTGTAATCTGAACTAAACTTCTTACATTTAAAGTCAGCGAACGGATTTCGTTCAACTTTATTTCTGCTTCTTGTTTTTCTCGTATGCGGCTTGCGTTTGTTCCTGTGTAAGCGGAATTTTCAACTAAGAATTCAATTTCATCAAAAATTGTTTGCGATTGCTCTTTTAGTTCTTGTTGTCTTGCTGTATTTCCTTTGTCAAAAGCATCTACAATTTGAAAACGGAACATCAAGTTTGAATGCAATTCTTTGACTAAAACTTCGCGCATTAAATCAGAAAAGTGATTGCGTTCAATTCCGTTTGCAATTTGTGCTGCATCTTCTCTGCTATCGGAAAACACTACTAATTTTCTTTCTTCTTCGTTACTCGGAAGTTGATACATCAATTCCTTTGCAAACATTTGTGTTGTTTTAGCGAAACCGGTTCTAAAACCACGAATAGAAGAAGTTTTATTTTTATTCCAATCTTGTCGTCTTTTTTGATGATTTACGCCACAGCTTGGACAAACGCTTGGTAATGCTTTGTGTGTTTCAATCGTAGAAATGTTTCCATTTGCATCAGGCAAAGCAATGTCACGATTTGAATTGTTTGTAATGATGAAATAATATCCTTTTATCCATTGTTCAGGTTTTTCGTCCGCCTTGTTATGTGAATTATCAATGTCGCCCGAAATACAATTCAGTGAAGCGGGAATCCAATCTGCAAGAAAATCAGTTTGATTAAAACCGTTCATAGTTGGCTGTCGCCAACCAATTTGCGGAATACCTGCTTCCGCATCGTGTGGCGTGTATTGTTGATTTCCGCAAGCCCAAAATACAGCGTATTCTTGGTAACTTCGCCTTTCAACCAATTTTGCAGGCGTTTTTTCAGGAATACCTTCAATGTTAGGGCTAATTGGAAGCATTTCAAAAGAGTTGTTTCCCGATTCATTTCTTGTTACCAATCGGCTACCACCAAATAAGGTTGTTCCGCAATTATCACAATAGAGCAATTCTAAAACACGGTTTCCATTTTCCGAATTTATACGTGTGGTAGAATATAATTTCCCAACTGTTCTTTCTTCGTCTGAATATGCTTCGTCAATTTCATCAGGCTTAACAGAAGCCCAAATTCCTTCAATGTTTCTAAAAAAATAATGAAATCTAAAACGTGGTAATTTCCTATCGTCAGGAATTTTTTTTGCAATGTCTTCAAATTCTTTTTCGTCTAACATCGCTCTTACAATCAACAAACCACGCAAAGCATTTTCTAAATCTTTTTTATTGGATGTTTTTTCAAAAATTGTTTCAGCAAAATATTTTCCATTATCATCATCACCTTTTGCTTGTGTTGAACAAACTGCTTTGTAATCTTGACAAGGCGAAAACAAACGTTCTTTTAATTGAAAGCTTGGATTGATTATTACTGAAATTAATTTTGAAATTCCGTTTCCATCTTGTGTTAAATTAAACGCTGTTGCAAGTTGTGTTGCACTTGCTTCACAAGTTGATATGAAATTTATGTCAGTAGTATTTCCTTTTACTTCCGAAAATTTATTCGCAATTTCTTTGAAAGGATTTATTGGAAGTTTTATCCCGTTTTCAGGGAACGCATTAATAGGATTATTTTTTCCTTCAATAATTTTGAACGGTTTTTCTGTTCCAAAAAAGTCCTTCAAAAACTGCTTGCTTTCCTGTCCTTCTTTCGTTTCTTCTTTTGCTTCCAACGAAGCACTTGAAGCAAGAATTCGCAATTGTGGGTGATTAGGATTTAACCCTAAACGATTAAGAACAAGTTTGAGCAAATATGCAACTTCTGTTCCTTGCGTTCCTCTGTATAAGTGCAACTCATCAATGATTAAGTGAAAAATGTTGTTTTCGCTTTCTTCTAACCATTGTCTTGTTTCATTAAAAATTCCTTTGTCAATATCACGCATTAACATTATGCTCAACATTGAGTAGTTTGTAATCATAATGTCCGGTGGTGCAACTTGCATATCAAAACGACTTCTCATTTCTGCACCGTCTAAGCGTTGGAAAAATGATTTTAAATCTTTTGCTTCGTTTCCTGTTTTTCCTGTTTGTTGAATGTATTGTGCAACACGGTTTGAGTCCGTTTCAATTTGCTGTAACTGTTCTTTGAGTTGATTTACTTTGTTTGTATTGATTGCAAAAGTTCCGTCATCTTTAATTTTCTTCAACTCACCGGCAACAGGTGAACTTCCGTTGTATCGTCCAAAATAAATTTTATTTCCGTTTGTGTTTTCGCTCAACCAATTTCTTGTGTCGTCAGAATCTAATGCTTTACGCAAACGGCTCATTTGGTCTTCTACCAAAGCGTTCATTGGATAAAGAATTAATGCTCTTACACCGGCTTTTCGTCTTTCGTGATTGCGTTGTCTTACATCGTTGCTTAACGTGAAATTTGAAGTATTGACAATTTGTCTTGCAGAAAGTCCACCATTTTCACGCCACCAAGTATTTATGCTTATAGATTGTTGATTGGGTGCTGTCCAATTTGCAAGTTCTTTTGAAAGTTGAGCAAATAACGGAAGCAAAAAAGATTCTGTTTTTCCTGAACCTGTACCGGAGGTGATAATACAATTATTTCCGAGCAATGCTTGTTTCAACATTTCCGCTTGGTGCGAATGCAAAGGAAAATTCCCTACAAGTCCGGTATTTACAAGTCCTTTGAATGTTTCGACTTCTCCTTCGTTCAAAGCATTTCCTAAATCTTCTGCTGTTAAGTCATTTATTTTTTTTCCACTTGAAACATAGTCGGGCAATGGTTCAATCCAAGGTTTACGATAAAGAACTCTGTCGTAATTCAGCAAATCGTAACGCTCTTTTTCAACGCCTTCAAACTTCGTTCCGAACGCTGTTTTCACATAGCGTATAAAATTTTCTTTTATGGTTTCAAACGAACCAATTGGGTCTTTCATAATGATGTATTTATTGCTGTTTGACCTAATTTTAATCTAAATAAGTTTTGAGTGAAAATGCCAACTACATTTTCAAAAACCCTGTATTTCTTTCCGTTAATTTCTTTGAAGTCGGGTGCTTTCCCGCTTAACAACATAATTGCTTCCGACAATAATCTTGGCAAAGGGGTTGCAATAGGAATTGCAACTTTATTGCTTGAGTTGTCAAACAAAATAACTTCCTTTTGGAAGTGTTTCAACGCAATAAATCTTCCCCAATTCATATCAACTTTATAGCATTTATTGTTTTTCCAAAGTTTGAACTCATAAGTATATTCATTTAGTTTGTATCTAGCTAATGAGAATGATTTGTCAAATGTGGGCGTTTCATTTTTGTCAAAATCTAATGTATCAGGATTGAAAATGTATCTCGCCCAATCGTAATCATTTTCATTAGTTTCTTGTAATGTTTCTTCGTAATCTGTAATGGTTGCAGAAAAATCTTGCAATGCAACTTGCGGATAATAATCCGTTGTAAATTTTATATTCAATTCGTTTGCAAATGTTTTAATACTGTTTTCTCCATAGGAATCATTTGCTTGTTGAAAAGCCCTTATGGTAATTACATCAGGCAAAAGCAATCTTTCGTTTGAAGAAAATTGCTTTTTAATTTCTACTTGCAAATTGTACTTTGGTCCTGTGGTTATGATTTTTTCAATTAATGCTGTATCTCTTGCTCCAATCAGTAAAACCTTTCTCCCTTTTTCTGCCGGTATGAAAATAAATTGCGGTGGATTTAAAACAATCTTTTTCGTTTCATAATCGAAGTCAAGTATTCCGGTGAAATCGTAAAAATTCAATGACGCTCTTTTGAGTTTTGTAAGATTGTAGTTTGTGTTTGCCTGATATTCAGGAAATTCTTTTGAATAGAAAAATTCAAACGCCTTGAAAAAATCCTCCGTTGTAAGCTCGCTTTTCAATGATAGAAAATTGCAAAGATTATTTCCATTGTGATTGTTGAAAATAGCAGTTGAAATGTTTGGTTGTGTTTCTTGGAATGTAGAAGTAAAAAGTGAGCCATAAGTAGATATATATCTTTGGCTTGACCTCATTGGATTTATAATATTGCTACCCAAACAAAACCGCTCTACATCTGTTGCAACGTTTCGTCCAAATGAATCTCGTTTCGGTAAGTTTGAGCCGTCAACTTTTATTGCTGTATTATCTGATGAAACAAGATTGTATGCAAGTGTATTTCCTGAAAAAGTTTCATCTTCAACTTTAATATAAAAATCTGTATTTATTGCCGTTTTTGCTGGTAACAACCAACGATTGTTGAGCGATGTTATTTTAGAAAGAAATATTTTTTCGTCCGTATCTTTGTATTGCAAATACACTTTTTCGTTACCGTCAGAATTAATAATTTCAACTTCCGGTAAAAATTCATTTGAATATGTTCTGAAATTAATTTTTAAACCACCAACTAATTCAATTCGTTTTTCGGTATAGAGTGTAAGAAGTGGAATTTCTGAAAGTCCTTGTGTTGGGTTACGAAACCAAAACAAAGAATAGTTGTCAGGCAAACCTTCAAAATCTTCTTGTTTGAAATTTCCGTTACCAAATGTTTTGCCCCATTCTTTTACAAGTCCCTGTTTGTCGTTTTTGCATAGCAAATACATTCGTTCTGTTTTGGATAGAAAGTCCGTTTCAATCCAAAAATCGTTGCTTAATTGAAACGTTCCCGCACTTGCAAATAATCTCACATCACGAATTGGAAATTTAGCAAGCCATTTATTGAAATTGTCTTTTAGTTCAAGACCTTCTTTAAATTCAAGCGGTAGTGTTTTTGACCAACCGTTGATTTCATACAAGTTTTCGTGTTCGCTAAATTTTAAATCTTCCGGATAATCATTTGAGGAATACATTCTGTAAGAAAACGAAATAACTTCATCATTTGTGTTTACTTTGAATTGAAGAAACAATGGGGCAACCGTGTAATTCCTTTGCTTTCTTGTTGTTGTTCCTTCTTCAATTTCTTCGTGTGTTTCGCCTGACCATTTTTTGTATTGACGTTGGATTGTTTGAATTATTGAGTTGGATAACTCATCATCTTTTTTCAAAAAATCTAACGTGCTTTTCGGAATTAAATCTGTTCTACTGTTTTTGATTTTTTCTTGTAAAAACTTGTCATCGTAAAACGTGTCCGGAACTAAACCAATAGACTCAAATAGTTCCGGTAAACGATTCAAAAATTTTGGCGGTAAAACACATTGCGAAAAAACTTTACCAACATAAACCCAATTTGCATTTGAAAAGGGAACTACATTAAACAAACCTAAATCACCATTTTTTTTGATATTAGCCCAATTCGCCAAATCTTCCCACAAACTATTTATTTGATTGTTGCTAAAATCGGTTGTTCCTATGTTATCACTTATTTGATTACTTTGTAAAAAAGTATTAAGCCTTCCGTAATAGTTGTTTGCTCTTAGGTTAGTGTTGTCAATACTTTCAATTAACGGTAGCACAAAGAAAGTCAAATAAGAAATGTAAGGTGGATATAAAACAGGAACATCGTCTATTGTGGCAATAGTTCCGTCCGATTTTTTTAAGCCGATAAGATTGTTTTTGGAATGAGCGTGTTTTGCCTTCGCAATCACATTTCCGTTTGAGCCCGGAATGCCTCGTTTAATAGAATTGATAAAATCAGTCCAAATTTCGTCTTCTGTTTCTTCGTTGTAATTTTGCCTCGCTAAACCAATAATATCATTCTTGGTTAGATACAAATGAATATCCTTTCCTGCATTGTCAGGATTGAAAAAATAAGCCGATATGATATTATTCCATTCTAAATACTTCATCATATATTCAATAAAGTAAATTTTGTTTACAAAGCAGCGTTGATAATAAGTGGCTCTTTTGGCTTTGCGAAGGGTCGGCTTTGCGGGCAGGGGCAAAGCTAAATGTGCCACTTGCGTGCTGGCTTAAAATTGTTTTTAAAAAATGCGGGTGGGAAAAAAATAAAAAACATAGGGTTGGCAATGAGTGTCGGATTACTCGTTGTCCGCTTGTAATATCGTTTCTATGTTTTTGGTTACCTGTCAAAATGGTTTACTTTTTTCTGTTTCTGTAACTCGTTTGATTGTCGTGTCACTGTCCTAATACACTTGCTGCCAACTATCGTATCTACGAAATCAATTTCGCTAATCCCTTCATAATTAGGCGCCTAAGCGAAATTAATTTACCCTTGTTCAAATATAATAAAAAGACAAACTCATCATATGCTAAAAACGCAGAAAAGAAAATAATAAGAAATTATACCCTTACCGAAACATCACTATAAATAGGCTCATTTGATTCATTCACCAATATCAACATACCTCAATATCTCCTGATTTTCCAAAACTTCTCTTTCTGCGCCATTTAGTCCAACATGAAACATGGCGTTTGCCAACTCTGTTGATTTGATGCTGTATTTATTTCCCAGCAATTTTATAAGTGGATACAATGCTTTAAAGATTTTATATCCCAGATTCGGTTCTTTTCTTTTGTCAACAGGATAAATGTATCCGGGTCTGAAACAATAGAATTTTAAATTCAATTTTGAGATTTGGTTTTCAGCCATGCCTTTGTAACGTGCGAATGAGATTTTACTTTTCTCTGTTCTGTCAGCGCCTGCACCACTGAGTAGGCAAAGTGTTGCATTTGGACTGTTTTTCTCTAAGGTATTAGCGAATTCAACGGCGTAGGTTACTGTGATTTTTTTAAACACATCATCTGGCACTTGTCCTGTATAAACACCCAGGCAAAAAAATGCTACACTTACGTCCTTGAATAATTTTTCTTGTTTAGAATAGTCTTCAAAGTTTGTATGAACAATCTCTGTTAGCTTATGATGTTTTTGTCCTGTCGGGTTGCGAACTAAGCTTATGATTTCGGTTACTTTGTCTGAGTTAAGGCAGTTAGTGAGCACGAGCTTTCCGATCATTCCTGAAGCGCCTGTTATAATTACTCTCATGTAAGTTTGTAAGTTGTTTTGTGTGAGTACCCTTATTGTCTAAAAGTATTTGTTTTCTCCAAAAACATACTATAATTGGTGATTATAATCCCCAAAAATACCATGTATTTGGGGATTAGGATTGAGACTACCCAATTAAACCACAGGTGGGCGAGTAAACATGAATGATGTAAGTAAATCTGTTTAATTATATGCAAATAGATATAAAATATACAAAATCACATTAACTATATGCATTTGCATATAAATAATACTGGTTTCCTCACCTTACTGAAACAAACCCCTCAATCCTTTCATTTCATGTTTCACCTTTGAAGCAACAATCTTGGCATATATCTGCGTATGCTTGAGCGTGGTATGGCCGAGCATCTTGCTGACAGATTCCATTGAAATTCCGTTGCTCAATGTAACGGTGGTAGCAAATGTGTGACGGGCCAAATGGCAAAACAAAGGCTTTTTTATTCCGGTTGCTTCCGCAATTTGTTTAAGTCCCTTATTTAGTTTTTGGTTGCTGCAGACCTTCCACTCAAAATCCCTGCAATCATCAGTAGGTGAATATTTTTTGAGGATATTTTCTGCTACGGGTAATAACGGGATGATTGAAACGACTCCTGTTTTGGCTCGGGGGTGGCGAATGCACAGCGTGCCGTCATTATCCATGACTATATCTTTTTTCGATAAATCTTTGAGATCGGCATAGGCCAGGCCGGTGAAGCAGGCGAAAACAAACAAATCTCTTTTCAACGCAAGCTCCGGCGATTTACAGTCGAGGTCCTGAATTTTCTTGATTTCTTCCAGCTCCAGAAAATCACGCTCCACCACTTTACGATTCAGCACAAATTCATCAAAGGGATTGGATTTGATAACCTTATTTTTCACCGCCGGGAGTAATATGCTTTTCAGACAGCCCATCAGTGCAGAGCAGGAGTTGTGGCTGTTCCCTTTTTCGCTTCTCAGGTAATGAAAAAAATCGCGAATGAAATCCACATCAATTTTAGACACCGGAATATTTCTAACCTTCTTCTTATCGATTAAAAAATCATTCAGGTAGTTTGCGATGCGCTTATACTTATAGAAGGTTGGTTGTGACAAATCGATACCTATTCTTTTTTGAACCTCCTTCAATTTGATTTCGATGTAATCGGAGATGTTTTCGGGCGGTGGTGTTTTCCCTTTGATTTCATTAATCAAATCATCAATCGTAAACTCTTCCCCCTGGAATTTCAGCCGTTGATAGGTTTGTTCGGCGTGTACCAAAATCTTGTGTAATCGCTGATTGATTTCTCTGGCGGGAGGGTACATGTGGCTAACCATTTTCTCCGCTTTCATCCAAAATTCGGGTGGACAACTCATTCCGGTGTGCACATCTTTGCGTTCACTTCTAAATAGTGCTCTAAATATGATGGGAGAAAGGCCATCACTCAATTGTCTGCTGCTTTTGACCATGAAAGTGAAATACACTTCAACTGGTCCTCGTTTGAAACTGCTCATATTATATTGTTTTAAGAGTGTAAATATCAGCACTTTATAAAACATTATAGTATGCAATATGAAGCAAAATGATGCATTTGAATACGCGTTTTCGGTTTTCCAAAAGTTTCCCAAAAGGGCCCCAAAAGCGCTTAAAAAAGTGCTCCAAAAGTGCTCCTGAATGGAGCCTTTTTCTGCACTTATTTACATTATTTTGCAAACAAAAAGGGCTGATAATCAGTTAATTTCTTGATTATCAGCCCTTAACAGTGGTGTGGGGCGGGATCGAACCGCCGACACAAGGATTTTCAGTCCTTTGCTCTACCGACTGAGCTACCGCACCTTGTAAAGAAACTAAAATTACTACCAACAATCTATTTAACCCATTCAACCTTTTGAACTCATTGAACTAAATAATGGTTGGGAGTGCAAATATAAGGCAGGTTCTGTTTAGTACAAAAACAAATTCAAATTGCTTTATTTGAAGGTACATCTGTAGATGTATTGTAATTGTAAAGAACTCTAAAATCACATAAATAGGTAAAAATTATCATAAGCCGTAATATATCAATACCAATTTATTTCATTATTAATTCCAATCATTTTTCTTTTTTCCGAATCAAAAATAAGAGGTAGGGTCGAATTTTGAATATCCGCAACAAGCAGTACTTTATTGCGAGTTAAACCACCTCGACCATTCTTTTTCTCGACGAATTCTTTCGGAACATCATCCTGATTTTCATAGATTCTGTATGTTCCCTCTGCTGCAACTTACTTTTCGTCGAATGATTGCAATTTGTCTTATATTAAAAAACGCTTATTGGCGGCAATGAAGAATTAGGCTGTTTTATCCTCCTCATCAAACATATAGCGTATAGACTGTTTGTTATAGGGAGCAGATTTGATACCCATATCTTTTCCCGTTGCCATTTGTCCATTTAGTTTAACCTGCCAGATATCCCTTTCTGTATAGGTTGCCTGACTATAACTAACGAAGGTGAAAAATATAAAGGTTAGAAAAACAATTTTTTATTCAAGTTGATTTGTTTTTAGAATAAATAGTTGCCTAACTTTTAATGCTCTTTGCCCATTAGTTAATCTCCCAATTCGTTGTATTCATACTTACCCTTTGGTACATCACAAGGGTTGTTATTTGTTGTTTTTACTTCAATTTTTTTTGGTGCACCATTTATCAAGTCATTTTTTGATTTAATAAATGCTACAATAACGTTTTTTTCATCTCCATCATCGTAGATATAACACTTAAAATTTCCTTTTGCATCTTTTTTCATAATGCCTTTAAAATCTTCGCACATATTTCTTGCAGATGATTCAATACTCATAGTGAGTAGGATATTTCCATTTTCTTGCACCTCACCTCCAAAAAAATTACCACTCGACCTATTGTACGTGAAGGATTGAGCTAAAAGGGTGTTGGTAAAGAAAAGAAAAACAAAGAATAACGAGTGTTTTAATGCGTTCATGATTAGGTTTTTTAAATGGTTAAAAAGAGGTTATTGAAAATATAAAGTAACAGATTTTGAAATGTTAAGAGTGAATTTGATTCTTGATTTAGTAAATCGCTTTTCTGAATGGCAATATGCAATTTAGTGCATCATTATTTCTTAAAAATTCTTGCAGCCATTGATAAAGTTAAGAGAATACCTAAGCTGTAAAAGAATATTTTCAGGATGCATATGGATTGTTTAGATGAATGTCATTGTAAAAATAAGGCAATGTGTTCAAATTAGTTGGAGTACCGTGGGACCCTCACGAAGTTGTTTGCTATAGAGGAAGGCTTGGAACCTTCACAAGGCGGTTAGCTATAACACTAAGTTTTAGTGGTTGAATGTGGTCATTTTACTATTACCGTCAAAATGGTTCTATTGCAATCCACCTCGAAATTCAACTGCTAAATGTAAATTCAAACACAAAGCCCACTAAGAATGAACGCAGAGCGTAAAAAGCTGAATATCTTTGCTCGCTTCAACATCTCAAGATTTTATTAATGATGTTGTCAGATAATAATTATGAACAAACCTTTAATCATTTATTGTTACGATGCATATTGTGGCTGGTGTTATGGATTTAGTCCGGTTATTGAGCGCATAGCCAAGGAATATGCACATAAGCTGGATTTTGAAGTACTGAGCGGCGGCATGATTTTGCCTGATCAACCTGTTCATTTTAAAACGATGGCCGGTTTTATAGCCAATGCTTACAAGCGTGTTGAAGAGCTTACCGGTGTTTCTTTTGGTGAGGACTTTTTATGGCATGTGTTTAATCCTGATGAAACAGATTGGTACCCCAATTCAGAAAAGCCGGCTATTGCGCTATGTATCTTTAAAGAAATAAATCCGGAATTATCTGTTGCTTTTGCAGCAGATCTTCAAAAGTCTTTGAATTATGAAGGACGCGACCTTACCGATGATGAGGCCTATCGTCATTTACTGGATAAGTATCACATCAATCATGATGACTTTTATTTGAAGCTGCACAGCGAAACATACAAAGAAAAAGCGCATTACGAATTTGCACTCATGAAGCAATTACAAGTGGATGGATATCCTGCTGTTTTTATTCAAACATCCGACAGCAAATTTTACCTCATTGCAAAGGGTTATACCGATTATGAAACATTAAAGGAAAGGGTAGAAAAGGTCATTGTTAATTCATCTTTCATTTAATTACAACTTATCAAAAAAAATACTTTTTTATCTTAATGATTTTGGGCACAAGTCAATTTGTTTTTGTATTTTGTATTTATTAATCTCTTTATGATTGTTTTAAAGGACGATAATTTTAACGTCAAGTCAACGCCCTTCGTTACTTATGCATTGATAATTATCAATACCGTTATTTATTTACTCTGTATGAACAATAGCATAGAAGTAGGGGCCTCTTATGCTATTTTACCAGCAGAAATTGTTTCAGGTAAGGATATTGTTATTGACGGATTTTTTGGCAAATCGCCACAGCCGGTATTTCTTACGATTTTCTCTTCCATGTTTTTGCACAATGGATTTTTACATTTGCTTGGAAACATGCTCTTTCTGTTTGTATTTGGAAACAACCTTGAGGATGCCATTGGAAGACTGAGATTTTTATGTTATTATCTCATTTGTGGAGTAGCAGCTGCAATCATTCATGTAGGCATGATTTATTTGTCTGATCAAAATCCATACATTCTTTGTTTGGGTGCCTCCGGTGCGATTTCCGGTGTGGTAGGAGGTTATTTGTATTTATTTCCCCGAAATAAAGTATACCTTTTGTTTCTGGGAGTTTTATTACCCATTCGTTCTCTTTTCTGGGGTTTCATGTGGCTTGTCATGCAAATCATTGGATCACTTTCTGTGCTTTCAAAAAACAATCTGAATACGGGTATTGCCTATTTTGCACATTTGGGTGGATTTTTTTTCGGAATATTGTTACTGATTCCTTTTGCTAAAAAAATCAAATCACTACAATCAACCTCAACAGTGTCTCCTTAATCAATTTTTAAATAAGATGTTTAAAAAAGAATACTTACTGAGCATTGTGCCTTTTGCATGCATCGGCATTGGTTGGTTGTTTTATAAATTGATGTTCTTTTTTGGTGGTGCCATTCATGGAGCTTCGTTTTATTCAAAAATTGCTCTTTCTTTCATTTGTCTGCTTATCAGCGGGCAGATCATCTGGTATTTCCAACCCAAAAAACGGATTGTGCAATTCGCCATTGTTATAGTCATTTCACTTCTTTCATGGTATGGCCTTTGGGCTAGCATATTGTCTGATTTTGCAGAAATCAGTTTTTGGACCAGCCTGATCAGCCCTTATAAAATATTGGTTTTGTATGCAGAAATCCAGAATTTTTCCAGTTTGGCAGGGTTGGGTTATTTTTTAGATACTGTTGCTTTTTTTATATCTATCTTTTATGCCTTTGGCACAGAAAAAAATATTTTTTTTGGACCTTCATAATGCTCATAGATACTCACTCTCACAATATTATACCTTCTCATTCTCACCAATGTATCCAATATGTTTTTTAATGTAAAATCAATGCTGCGACTTTTTATTTATTTATGCATGACCTATATTTTGATTTCATGCACCAATCATGATGATTTGGAAAAAGATGCCGATATAAAATATAATCTTGGTTACTACTCATCCGCATTAAAAAGTTATGAATCCTGTTTACAAAAAGATTTGCTGTGCAAGTCGGCGAAACTAAGCAAAGGGGCTTGCCTTATAAAGTTGAATAGAAAACAAGAAGGTTTTAAAATAATGAAACAATTGTTTTTGTCCGATAATAAAAATGAGGAAGCTTGCCTGTGGCTTGGGCAGCTTTACTATGATGACAAAAATATGGACAGTGCCTGGTACTATTTTTCTTACATGCTTTTTCTTGATTCGAGTTACAGAAATTATTGCAACAGGGGGTTTGTTTACATGAAGCTTAAACAATACAATGAAGCCTATTTTGACTTTAAAAAATCAACCGATTTGATGTCTGGTTTGGAACGCGATCCGAGACCTTATTATGGAAAAGGCATTGCCTATTATTATCTTAAAGAATATAAAGCCGCAGCAAGTTGTTTGGATCTGGCAATCATTTGCGACCATACATTTGCGAATGCCTATCAATTCCGTGGAATGATTCGCAGGAAAATGGGTCTTTTGCAAGAAGCAAATCAAGATTTTGCAAAAGCAAAGAAATATGGAGCAGATGTTTCTGTAAAAGCGGAAGATTTATTTTGACAAGTTTTTTATGAAATCGCTTAACTTTTATCTATTTAATTAGAAGATCAAAATAAAACAGTTACACATGTATCACCAGTTCGCGGTTTAAATCAATTTTCTTTTTTTGTCCTACTTCTCCTTTGATGTAATAATGTGAAGCCAGGTCCGGTCCGATTGCATCTTCAAACACTCTTTTAATTCTTGATATTTTTTGACTGGCAGAATCGCTTAGCGCATTCACCATATCATCAATTCGGATTTTCATTTCTCGCAAATCTCCTTTGTTGGAAAGTGCGGTATAGATCTGATATAATTCCTCACGGTGCTCGCTAAGACTGCTGTGAAAAATACCATCGGGGTATCGCAGAAATAGCAGGTACATGGCTTTTTCCAGTGGCCTCAGTTTGATTTCCATATTTTCGAAGTCGGTCAGGATAAACCTGTATTTATGATCTATCAGCAGTTTGCTTACAGGAGAAAAACGTTTTAGGTTTTGTGCAAACAGCATTTTTTCGCGAAGGGATCCCATGATTTGCAGGGCATGATGTAAAACCGGGACGCTTAATTTGCCGGTTAATCTTTCTATACATTCTTCACAGATATCTCCGGTCCTTAATTTAAGGATGATATCGCGTTTGTTTGCACAAAAGTCGCTTACACAACCAATAGGCACCTGATGTACATGTTCTCTTACTTCGCGCATACCTTCAAACATGTGCTTTTGAAGAATCAGCGCAATCACTTCATAGGCAACGGGAAATGCATCAGGCCCTTTGATATAATATTCCCAATCTGCAGTATGAATAAACCCATTGTAGGGCATGTTTTCATCGAGTGCTGCAAACCAGTTTTCCTTGTTTGCGATCTCTGTCAGTAAAATGACAAAATCATCATTGGGGATGTTTTTTTTCTTTCTATATCTCGCTGCTTTTTCAAATAACACATTCCATGTGGCGGTTTCTCTTTCGAATGGAAAACGTAGAGAGGCACTTTCCATATTGAACGCCATCATTTTTTTATCAAAATGATCCCGGTCTCTAATGAAGTATCCAAAAACTTCGTCTGCTTCAAACTCGGCCACAATGCTTTCCTCGTAAAGAAAAGCAATTGGGCCGGGAATGGATTGCAGAAAATGTACGACTTTTACAAACAACTCTTCATCTACTTCGGCTGATTTTATCAGATGTACATTCATGGTTTTTTTCTTTTTTAAATGGGGTTTATTTAGATAAAAAATCATCCAGATTTTCGCCCTTACTTTTCTTTGTCAAATACGAGTGCATGGAACGCGATAATGTTTCGTATGTTTCTGCCTGCATGTTTGCTTTCGAAAAGGCCATACTATTTTGACTTTTGATAGACATGGCTGTGGCTACATCCACGGCATCCAGGGTTGCCCCCATGAAAGTAAAAGTCCACTTTCCTGTTTCTTCGAGGCGGGAAATCATGGATTTAATTTGGCTCAATTTATACATTTGGGATGAATTTTCGTGTCCATCTGTTAAAATAACGATGACTACTGTTGTGTTGGTTTCGCTTTTTGCTGTATTGAATTCCTTTTCGATTGTTGAAGCCGTTTTGCCGATGGCATCCAGCAAAGCGGTGCAGCCACTCGGAATATAAGTTTCGGTGGTAAGTTTTTTGACTGCTGCGGAGGGGGATTGGAAGAAATGATGGTACACTTCATCGTTGAATGTAGTTAGGCCAATTGAAATTTCCTGATCAGGAAAAGACTGTTCGAGCTCTAGTATTCTGCTAATCTGCTCATTGAACCCAGAGATGGTTTGATCGATACAATCGCCCATAGAACCGCTTTTGTCGACGATGAGATGGTAGATGGTTTTTTGTTTTTGCATGGCTTTAAAATTTATTGGTGATTAAATAAAGAAAATTTAGTTTTATTGAATTGCCGAGGTTCGAACAATGCTCGAACCTCGGCTTTTGTGCTTTCCTTTCCAATACAAAAGTACCTGCCGATAATGCTCGTTTAAATTATTACAAGCTTGTAAGAAGAATCTATTAAGGCCATTAGAAGTGTTAAAAAAACAGTTCATCTGTATCATTTGATTGCAAATACGTAAGATTGCATATTGATTTTTGAGACTGAAACAGCTTTTACTAAAGGGATATATCGAAATCATTTATAAACAAATCATGGATAACCCTGTTTATCATTGAAGGCTTGTTTCCTTAATAAAAAATAGATTGCATGAGTCATATTATTTCCAGATATCGTGGATTGCAAACCCTGTCATTGGGATTGAATATTTTAGATAATACAGCTCATCATTTCCGCACACTTGGTTTTTTTCTGCTGCTATTCTTTTTTACAAAGAGTGGTCTTGGTCAGATCAACTTTAATCCCCTTGTTAAACCGGACAAGTCCAATAAATTATATGTTGGAATTGATAATCCTATCACAATAACACCCGCCATTGATACCGGACGATCAAAAATTACAGTACAAAACGGAACCATTTACTCTTCTGAGGGAAAATGGATTGTTCGCGTTGATGAGGAAGGAGAAACGATAATTACTATTGAGACCAATCACCAAAAGATCTCTTTTCCTTTTCGCGCAGATTTTATTCCTGACCCTGTTTTTTCTATTGGTTCAGGTAAGGCAAGATTGCCTTTCATCGAGTTTCGTACATTTAGGTTCTGTGATGCGGTACTGAAAAAATTTGATTTTGATGTACACTTTAAAGTGTTAAGTGCCGATGTATATTTTTGGGGAATTGGATTTGAGAACGCCAGAACAGCCAAATTAATGGGGAATGACTTAACGACTATTGCAGATCTGATGAATCAATGTAAGCCGGGAAGTGTCGTTACGTTTGACAATATACATGTAGAGGGGCCTGATGGTATCAGGGTAATAGATTCCAAAAGTTATGCTCTATATTAACCATTATGAATTGCAATGTCTGCAGTATGGGTAATCGATGATTTCTAGCTAATACCAGTTCCTTTTTTCAAAGAGGTTCATTTCAATAACCAATATTATTGTCCTTGTCCTAAAGAAAAGGCAGGCACGCCATCAAATGCGTATAGGTTTTCAGTTTTCACCACATCAAGATTATTTGTTTCTGCATCGCTTAGCAATTGAAGAATGGCTTGTTTGGGCAATAAGCCATCTTGTTTTGCTTTGAAACGACAGCGCCAGTGATCGGTGCAGAATGTTTCGGGAAATCCTTCGGGCCAAACTTTGATACCACGATTGGTGATCATGGTTAATTCTGCATTACCCATTCCTATTTTCTTGACGTGATTAGCGAGTTCATCAGGATTGGTGCCATTCCAGTTGATAAATAAATCTACTCCCAACAGTTCTTTTTTTGCCGGTGCTTTACGGGTATATTTTGGAAGATTCATCACTGCGTTTTGCTGATATATTACGGGCTTAAGAGCCGATGGTATATTACCCAGATTTTCAATGACCGCATCTGCAAATTCGGATGTAGTGACACATTTTTTACTGGTCCCTTCTTTGAAAATATCTTTTGTATGAATACCTTTTTCCAAAGTGCACAACCAGGCATTCTGGATTTTTTCTGCAACTGCAATTTGTCCGATATGATTGAGCATCATGATGGCACCTTGCAGGAGACCCGACGGATTGGCAATGTTTTGTCCGGCAATCATTGGCGCAGAGCCATGAATGGCTTCAAACATGGAGCATTCTTCTCCAATATTCGCTGAGCCGGCCAATCCAACAGACCCGGTGATTTGTGCAGCGATATCAGACAACACATCACCGTATAAGTTAGGCATCACAATGACATCAAACACCTCTGGCGTATCGGCCAATTTTGCCGCACCAATATCAATGATCCAGTGTTCGTTTTCAATGTCGGGATATTCTTTTGCAATTTCATCGAATACTTTATGAAACAAACCATCGGATTGCTTCATGATGTTGTCTTTGGTAAAGCAGGTTACTTTTTTTCTGCCATACACTTTGGCATACTCAAAAGCGTAGCGAACAATTTTTTCGCAGCCGGGACGGCTAATTAGTTTGAGACATTGAACGACTTCATCGGTTTGTTGATGTTCGATACCTGCATACAAGTCTTCTTCGTTTTCGCGAACAATCACTACATCCATAACAGGATGTTTTGTTTTAATGAAAGGATGAAAGCTTGTACAAGGGCGAATGTTGGCATAGAGGCCTAAAAATTTTCGTGTACTTACATTTAAGCTTTTATAACCGCCGCCTTGCGGAGTAGTGATAGGGGCTTTCAGAAAAATTTTATTCCGGCGGATGATATCCCAGGATTCTTTGGCAATACCGGAACTGTTTCCGGACAGATATACTTTTTCGCCCACTTCAATTTCCTCTGTTTCAATTTGTGCACCGGCGGCTTGCAGAATGCGAAGTGTAGCATTCATGATTTCCGGACCGATACCGTCTCCTTTGGCAATGGTAATCTTTTGCATACAATCGTTTATTTAGAAACACAAAATTGCACACAATTGTTTTTATAAACCATTTTAATGATTTTATTAATTACATAAAAATAATTTATAAATAAATTCCAGTATTGTTCAGCTTGGAGTTATGGTCGCTTTGGAATTAATTTCTTGAGGGAGATTCTGATACCATAGAGATTTACACCATTAAACATAATAGGGGCTTATCATAAAGTACACGATAACGCCTGTAACTGCCACATAAAACCAAATGGGCCAGGTGATTCGCGTCAGTTTTTTGTGTGCATCATACTCTCCAATGAGTGCGCGGTAAGCCGTGAATAATATGAATGGCAAGATGATGCCAGCCAATGGAATGTGCGTAAAGAGGATGATGTAATAGATTGTTTTCATGATTCCTTCTCCTCCGTAATGAGTTTCGGATGCCAGCAGATGATGGGCGATATAACTCACTAAAAATAAGACAGAAAGGATGATGGCTGTCATCATCACTTTTTTGTGCAACAGAAACTTTTTTTGTTTTACTGTTATCAATCCGGCCACAAGTAAAAGAGCTACAATTGAATTGAGTGTGGCGCTGATTGATGCAAACACATGAGGGCTGAAGGGCAATTCAAGATCCAGTTTAATTCTGTTGAGAATAACTACTGCCGCAAACACTACAAGCGATACGGTGTAAATCAGTTTTTTGGCAAGAGGGTCATTTTTTTTCCAAGATGGATTAAGCATGTTGCTGTTTTTTTCTTTGTAAATAAACGATTGTTAAGATGGTAATTCCAATGGCGATAAAAATCACAGGTAAAATAGGAATGAATTCACGAAAAATGGACGGACTGCTTTTATCTTTTTCCAGCATGAGGGTAGGAATGGCTGCTGCGAGTTGAGCCTGTTTTACAGTGTCAAATCCATTATACCAACCTCTTACAATTCTTTGAGTATCGAGCAGGAAAAAATTTTCGGTATGTATGAAAGCGGTATCTACTTGTGTGTCTGCTATACTTGCCTTAAGTTCGGATAAGGCAAAATCGTAGATCTCTTTTTTATCGCCGGTTACGAACCACCAGTTATCGTGATTGACATCAAATAAGTTGGCAAAATTTCGCATTGCCTCCACATTGTCATGTTCGGGATCTACGCTTACACTCAGAAAGTGAACAATTTCAGGATTTTTCTCGTAAGATTTCTGCAACTTTCGCATGGAGCGAGCCATTGATGGGCAAATGGTTGGGCATTTGGTAAAAAAGAAATCTACTACCAGGATCTTGCCTTTTAAATCATCGAGCGAAACTTTTTTTCCTAGCTGATTGGTAAATGATACGTTCTTTACTCTGTGCCAGAGGGTGTCGGGCACTGATTTTCCTCGCACAGTTTTCATACACACACTATCATAGAAGTAGTGAGGGGGCATGTGCACCGCATCAACACTGTACACTTTTACCATCCAGTAACCAATCAATGGCAACAGTAGGGCAATTAATAACGCAAGGACTGAATGTTTTTTCATTTAATTGGAACAAAGTTCGCAAAAATAGGTTTGCGAATAGCAAGGAGTCGGGGATATTTTGAAGTAATATGCCGGGAACCAACCTTAATTATATAAATATTTCAGAAAAAAGTTTGTGTTTAAACTATTCTACGCTCAATACCAATCAATAAAAATATGCCTAAATTAAATTTCTTAAGCATTATTTCTGAAAATACCCACTTTAAAACCTGAAGTGATCAGATTGATTATTTTTTCATTTCGACATTATGAAAATAAAAAAGTGATTGATGAAAATAACCTAATTCAAACAAAAAAGTATTCTAGTAGTTACAACGCTTTTCCATATTGTCTTTGTAGCAGATTCTTACAATGAGTTCGTCATCTTCGTAGTAAGCAAAAGATTCAAAGTAGGCTTTAACAAGAGACCCAAATCTTTTTACATAAAAACTGCCTCGGGCAAAAGTTCCTTCATGTATGCTATTGTTAGATAAAATGGGAGTAGAATGTAAAAAGCAATCTTTTGCCCTTATTCTGTATGACTCCGCCACAGTAACACTACCATTTATATAATCATCAAATGCCCATTTTTTATTCCATTTTTGTAAAGCTCTTTCAATATCAGCAGACTGAGCAAATACCATTGAGCCAATGATTAAACAGCTGGCGAGTAAAAATTGTTTTTTCATAAGATGCACATTTAGGGCTGTATTTGATATACTGCTTATTCGTCTTTTGTGATTTGGCGTACTAATTCAAGCGTCTCAACATTGTAGTAAGAAATGTTTATAGAATTTTTTCCACCTCGGCTAATTTCAAGTGTTACTTTCAGGCATTTTTTGTTCTTGTATGTTTTCATCTCAATTTCTGAAGGTTCTCCCCAAGCTCCGACTCCTCCTTCCCAATCTTTGGTAAATCTTTTCTTTACCCATTGATCATTGATGTAGGAAAAGATAGCAACGTCAAAATTAGGGGCACATCCAAAGCAATCTTCCTTTTCTCCTTTTGTATAATCATACGAGAATAAAATGACTGCTGCTTTTTGAGCATTTCCGGATTGGTAATAAAAAATTTTTCCTATTTCGGTTCTGAAATTTTGATCTCCACCCCTTGAAATAATCAGTCTGTCTTCATTGTCAAAATCATTGGACTTGTAATCATTATACAGCAGCTCCCAAATATCAGATTTGGTGAGTTTGTTTATCTGAGCCAGACCTGAAAAAGACAAGATTAATGTAGAAAATAAAATGAGATAAAGTTTCATGAGTTGTTGATTTTGGAATTAATAAAAAAAGATCAAATATAAACAACAAACCAAATTTATATATAAAAAATTAAAGACACAAATTGGCAGATAATAAATTGATATTTATCTCTAACAGTCTTTAGTTATTGATTTTTTTAGCCGAGACATTTTTACTTTTTTCTGTACGCATTTGAATCAAATCCACAAAGAAAGAGAAGGCCATGGCAAAATAAATATATCCTTTGGGTATTTCGAAATGCAACCCTTCGGCAATAAGGGATATGCCAATCATCATCAAAAAACAGAGTGCTAGTATTTTAAAAGAAGGGTGCCTGCGAATAAAATCACTGATTGCTTTTGAGGCGATCAGCATAATGACAACAGTCACCACCACTGCAACATACATGACCCAAAGTTGTTTTACCATACCCACAGCTGTTATGATAGAGTCGACAGAAAAAACAAGATCCAGCAACACGATTTCGGATAAGATTCTTCGGGCGTTTACCGCCACGGGTTTTGGGGTTTCGCCTTCATTAACGTGTTCGGTTTTATGATAAATTTCTCGGGTCGTTTTATATAGCAAAAACAGTCCGCCTGCAATAAGAATCAAACCTTTTCCTGAAATGTCTTTGTCTGCAACACTAAATAGGGTATGATCCAATTTGAGTATCCACGATATGATGGCAAGAAGGCCCATTCGCATAATCATAGCCAGTCCAATACCCCAAAAACGCATCTTTTTACGGTCTCTCTCCGGCAGACGGTCTGTGAGTATGGAAATGAAAATAATATTATCGATTCCAAGAATAACTTCCAGCAGAATCAGGGAAATCAGCGGAATGAGTGTTTCAACCATGGGTTTATGGATACTTGTTATGCAAAGGTAATGACTGTCTGATACTGTAATAGGTTTGCTTTAAAATTATTGACGAGTGTAATTCATAATTGCAGTTTCATCATGATGTCTGTTTGTTCATCATCGCCCAATTTGAAAATGTGTTTATCAAACGCAACAAAGCCATTCTTTTTATAAAACTGAATAGCTCTTGGATTTTCTTCCCAAACACCTAACCACACATAATCAAGCTTTTTATTACGAGCTATCTGGATTGCATAATCATATAAAAGCTGCCCCACCTTTTTCCCATGAAACTCAGACAAAACGTAGATACGTTCAATTTCCATGGCATTTTCATGTTGTTTTTCGGTTTGTGATTTGTTGAAGTTTATTTTCAGGTAGCCGACAACCTGATCTTCTATTTTCGCAAAATAAAATTCGGAGTTCGGGTTACCGATTTCAGTCATGAGCTTTTCAATTGCAAAACCTTCTTCGAGGTATTTCTTCATGTTTTCTTCGCTGTTGGAGGAAGCAAAGGTTTCAACAAAGGTTTGTATGCTGATATGTTGTAACGCACTCACGTCATTTTGCAACAGTCTTTGGATTTGCATGGAGGGATAGATCATATTATTGTACAAGAAGCTGAAAGTCAATTATTTAGCAATATTGCAATATTACGAATTAAAGCTACTTTTTCATTTAATACAAAGGTCGAAGAAAGCCTGCTTCTGCCAATCCAAAACTCAGTTCAAAAATTATCGACACATTTTTTTATTGATAATCAATATTTTACAAAGGTCCGATAAAAAATACTTTGTTTTTTTGTGCGAAATTCAAATGTACACTCCTACCTTTGCACTCCAAAATTTTTAACATCGCAGGGATAGCTGCGGTATCATTTAAAATCAACATCATGAGTAAACTTCATTTCAGCACCAAACATGCGAACGAGGCTACCGTAAAACGCAACTGGTATGTTGTAGACGGTACTAATCAAACCGTGGGTCGCATGTGCGCAAAAATTGCTTCGGTATTGCGTGGCAAAAACAAAGCATCTTACACTCCGCACGTAGACTGCGGCGATTTCGTTGTAGTTATCAACTGCGAGAAAGTTCAGTTCAGCGGAAACAAGATGGATGAAAAAGAATATTTAACCTACAGTGGCTACCCCGGTGGTTTGAAAGGCGAATTGGCCAAGGATTTATTGAAGCGCCGTCCAGAGGTAGTTATCGAAAGAGCAGTAAAGGGCATGCTTCCTAAAAATCGCCTCGGTCGTAAAATGTTCAAAAAGCTTTTTGTATATGCAGGAAACGAACATCCTCATGTTGCACAAAAGCCATCAACACTTGTTTTCAACAAAATTAAATAACTCATTTGCGCTTTAGCGCAACTTCATAACATCACATTATTATGGAAAAACAAAAAAACGCAGTCGGCCGTAGAAAAGAAGCGGTTACCCGTGTGTTCCTTTCAAAAGGCGACGGAAAAATCACCATAAACGGTAAAGACTACAAAACCTATTTCCCACTGGTTTATTTGCAAAATCAGGTTGAGACTCCTTTGAAAGTTGTTGAAGGGGTTGGAAAATATGACATCCTCGTAAATGCTGCCGGTGGCGGTGTTAAGGGTCAGGCCGAAGCAGCAAAGCTTGCTATTTCTCGCGCCCTCATCGAATCAAACGCTGAATATCGTCCAGCTTTGAAAGCAGCCGGATTGTTGAAGCGTGATCCACGTTCTGTAGAGCGTAAAAAACCAGGACGTAAAAAAGCAAGAAGAAGCTACCAGTTCAGCAAGCGTTAATCTGGCCGGATTGTTTCTTTGATTCTATCAACATTAATTTTTTAAAAAATAAATTATACCAATGGAAAATACTTCCTTACAACAGCAACTACTGGAAGCCGGCGTTCACTTCGGTCACCTTAAAAAGAAATGGAATCCGAAAATGCTTCCTTACATTTTCGCTGAGAAGAAAGGTATTCACATCATCGACCTCAACAAAACTGTAGAAGGTTTGCAAGAGTCTGCCGCCGCTATGAAAGCAATTGCCCGCAGCGGAAAGAAAATCATGTTTGTGGCTACTAAAAAGCAAGCCAAAGAAATCGTACAGGAATGTGCTAAGCGCGTAAACATGCCATTCGTTACAGAACGTTGGTTGGGTGGAATGCTTACCAACTTCAACACGGTTCGCAAGAGCGTGAAAAAGATGCAGAGCATTGAAAAAATGCTTGCAGACGGAAGCGCAGAAAATTTGACTAAAAAGGAACGTCTTACTTTATCTCGCGATAAAGAAAAGATGGAAAAAGTATTGGGTGGTATTGCTCAAATCAGCCGCATCCCATCTGCTTTGTTCATGGTTGACATTGGTCATGAGCATATTGCGTTGGCTGAATCAAAAAGATTAGGCATCACCACATTTGGTATGGTTGATACGAATTGTGATCCGAATAAAGTTGATTTCTCAATCCCGGCCAATGATGACGCAACGAAATCAATTGCTATCATCGTTAATTACTTAACTGCAGCAATTGCAGAAGGTCTTCAGGAGCGTCAAATCAATAAAGACGAAGAAGAACAAGGTGCAGAAGTTGAAGAAAGCGCAGAAGCAAAAGCAGCTCGTTTTGAAAAACAAGGCGAAACAGGCGAAGATGGTCGTAAGCGTGGAAGAGGAACAGCTCCTGCAGGTGGCGGTCGCCGTAGAACAACAGGCGGACCTGCTCGTAAATAATTTTAATTAACCTCCTTTTTTAAAAGGAATAAATGTGAAAACGAAATGAGTACAACAATTACAGCACAGGATATTAATAAGTTACGTCAGGCTACCGGCGCCGGAATGATGGATTGCCGCAAAGCTTTGACTGAAAGCAATGGTGATTTTGAAGCAGCGATCGACTGGTTGCGTAAGCAAGGTCAAAAAGTGGCTGCAAAAAGAAGTGATCGCGAAGCCAAAGAAGGCGTAGTGATTGCAAAAACAACTGCCGATCACAAAGCCGGAATCGTTATCTGCATCAGTTGCGAAACTGACTTTGTAAGCAAGAATGCAGATTTCGTTGCTTTTGCTACAGGTATCGCTGATGCAGCTATCGCTCACAATGTAAAGTCTGCCGAAGAATTAAACAATGTAGAAATCAACGGAGCAAAAGTTGCCGACCTCATCAACGATAAGTTGGCGGCGATTGGCGAGAAAATCGCAATCAGCAAGTTTGAGCGCGTTGAGGCTCCTCATGTGTCTTCATATATACATGGTGCCCATAGAATGGGAGTGTTGGTTGGATTAACTGTAGCTGCTGACGAAGCAGGTAAGGATGTGGCCATGCAGATTGCTGCCATGAATCCACTGGGTGTAGATGAAACCTCTATTCCTGCTGATGTGGTTGCCCGTGAAAAAGAAATCGCTATCGAACTTGTAAAGCAAGAAGGTAAACCCGCTGAAATGGCTGAGAAAATTGCTATGGGTAAACTCAATAAATTCTTCAAAGACAACACCCTGATGGCTCAGGCTTTCGTTAAAGACGGAAATAAATCAGTCGCTGATTACCTTAAAGGAATCAATGCTGATTTGAAAGTAACTGAATTCAAAAGAGTAGCACTTGGATAACACGTGTTCATAAATAATTAAACCCGGCTTGTCCGGGTTTTTTTATGCGGTTATTTTTAAGTTGAGATCCCAAAAAATCTTTTTAAAATCAAATACCACAGAATCTTATCATTTTTTGAGTAAAAGATTTATCTGTAGTTTCGCTGAAGAACAATATGTACAATCAATCTTCTACTCACGAACTGCAACAGGAAACAACAGACTGGCTTAAAAAACTGTCTGGGCATGCTTTGTCTAAAAAAGAAATTGAATCACTTCGAAAAATATTGAGATTCCATGAATATCGCTATTATGTGCTCAATGATCCGCTCATCAGTGACGCAGAATACGACTCTCTTTACAAGGCACTGGAAGCTTTTGAGAAAGCACATCCTGACACAGTCACACCAGATTCCCCTACGCAGCGTGTGGGTATCGGATTAATCAAAGATTTTCCAAAAACAAGACACCTGGTTCCCATGCTGTCTTTGGAGAACTCTTATGATGAAGCCGATCTGCTGGATTGGGACAGGAAAGTAAAAGAACTCTCCGGACTCGAGCATCCCGAATATACGGTTGAGCCAAAGTTTGACGGAGCGAGTATTTCTTTGGTTTATGAAAACGACATACTAACGAGAGGGGTTACACGAGGAGACGGAGAAACGGGGGATGACATCACCCCTAATATTCGTCAGATTGCTTCTATTCCTTTATCGGCCAATTTCAGCAAATACCATATCGAGCAAATTGAAATTCGCGGTGAAGTGCTGATGAATAAATCGCATTTCAAAAAGTACAATGAAGGTTTGATGGAAGAGGGTCTTCCTCCGCTTGCCAATCCCCGAAATGCCGCTGCAGGGTCCTTACGCATCAAAGACACCAGCATTGTAAGACAAAGAAATCTTGAAGGGTTTTTATATCATGTAAGTTATATCCAGTACAAAAAAGATCATCAGTCTTCTGCTTTTCACAGTCAGTCCGCTATCATACAATTACTTTGGGAATTGGGCTTTCGGAGTCCGCAGCAGGAATTGAAAACAGTAAAAGGGATTGATAAAGTCATTCAGCTCGTTCATGAGTGGGAGAAAAAGAGAGATGACCTTGCGTATGAAATTGACGGACTTGTCATCAAGGTCAATGATATTTCACTACAGGAAAAATTGGGTATGACCTCGCATCACCCTCGTTGGGCTATTGCTTATAAATTTAAAGCAAGGCAAGCCACCAGTAAATTATTACATGTTGAATATCAGGTAGGGCGTACAGGTGCGGTAACACCTGTGGCTAAGATAGAGCCAGTTCAGGTGGGGGGTGTAACCGTAAGTAGTATTTCTATACATAACGAAGAATACATCAAAGAAAAAGATTTGCGTATTGGTGATCAGATTTTGATAGAACGAAGCGGCGATGTGATTCCACAAATTGTAAAACCGTTGCCCGATGTACGCACAGGAAAAGAGATCGCAATTGATTTTCCAAATACTTGCCCTATATGCAATGATACATTGCATAAATCCGAAAAAGAAGCGGTGTGGCGTTGTATAAATATGCAGTGTCCTGCACAATCTGTGGAGCGCATCATACATTATGTAAGCAAGGATGCCATGGATATTCGCAGTTTGGGTGAAGCCAACGTTCGTAAGTTTATCGAAATGGGTTTGCTGAAAGATATTCCATCCATATACACCATGGATGTAAACAAACTTAAGGATACAGAGGGATTTGGTGCAAAGTCTGTGGAGAATTTACATAAGGCGATTGAAAACAGCAAAACACAACCGCTTCATAGAATCATTTATGCGTTGGGCATACGTTATGTGGGAGAAACGACCGCAAAAACACTCGCTCAGCAAGTAGATGATATTTTTGATTTGGAAAATAAAACAGTAGAGGAGCTTATGCAATGGGAAGATGTAGGCGTAAAAGTAGCGCAGAGTATATTTGATTATTTCCATGACGAAAGCAACCGACACATGTTACGCGAACTCGAGAAAGCCGGGGTTCAAATGAAAGGAGTGAAACGCGATAAAAATACCGGATCATTGAGTGGGAAAACATTTTTATTTACCGGAACACTCAGTCAGCTTAAACGCAGTGAGGCGGAAGAAATGGTAGAGCAAAATGGCGGAACAATTTTGAGTGGTGTTAGTTCCAAATTGAATTATCTCATCACCGGAGCAGATGCGGGAAGCAAACTGGAGAAGGCAAAAAAAATGCCTACGATACAAATTTTATCGGAAGAAGAATTTTTACGAATGATGCAGGATTAAGAGAAAATATTTCTATATTTATACCTGAGCAACAGAATACGCTGCATACCATTACCAAAAAACTAACAGCATGATTAAAAAACTCAGTAATGAAGTTTGGAAACCATTGCAATTTACCGGCTACAAGACACTTCAAAAGAAGTATGCGATTTCCAATCTAGGCAGAATTGCCAGTTATCTTGATGCCCCTGAAAAAGACGGTGTTTTACTGAAGGGCTCTGTTACATCGGGATATCGCACACTCAATTTGCATGTAGAAGGTAAAAATGGCACTTTGTACATTCATCGTGAAGTGGCTCGCATTTTCTGTTCTAAAAGTTCTAAAAAGGCAACAGTGGTCGTTCATTTAAATCATAAGCGTACAGATAATGTTGCAAAAAATCTGAAATGGATGAGTGCGGAGGAAGCTGCGGAACATCAGCAAAAAAGTCCGCTGAAGATTGCCTATAAAAAGGAGCAGGCAGCCAGAACAAAAGGCACCAAACTCACAGCGGCACAGGTAAAGACCATCAAACAAATGATTGCGAATCCCAAGCGCAAACTTACTTATAAGCAAATGGCCGAGAAATACGGAGTCAGCGAAATGACACTCTTTCGAATAAAGAGCGGGGAGAATTGGGGGAAGGTGAAGTAGGGGGGATCAATACATCATCGCCTTCTTTGAAGATTTATTCCAACCGGCGCGGCTCTCATAATTCACGAAGAATATTTTCAAGTCTGCCTGACTTTCGTAATCTACGAAGTATATTTTCTTATCTGCCTGACTTGCATAATCCGTAAAAAACCATTTGCCTTCATTTCCTCTTGCCTGGCTTTGGTATTTTTCTTTAAAGACCAGTAAGTCTGCCTGACTTTCATATTTCACTACATATACTTTTACATCTGCCTGGCTGGCATAATCTACAGAATATACTTTTTGAGCTTTTACAGAAAAGCAAATGAATACGAGAAAAAACAGCAGAATTGATTTCATAAAAAATGGTTTATTACATAAAGTTAAAGAAATCGGCACATTATAAAATAAAAAGGGCCAGGGATAGAAATCTCCGGCCTGTTTTACCTCTGAAACCACAAGAAAATCTTTACTGTGTCAGTATAATAATATCTCACCCGAACGAAGTACCCCTTGGTTTATTCGTTCGGAATGGTTGTTTTCCGATAAATAATAATGGATTGTTTGGGTACGAGTGAATGAGACAAAAATAGCTTCCTACGGGAATTCTCATAATTTTTGAGGAATTATTTTTTAAATTTTTTTATGCGGGGACCAACATTATTATTGCAAAAAACAAATTGTTTTTTTTATAAAGGGCTTTTTGCTTTATTTGGAAGATATATACAGGGGTTAAACTGCTGTAAATCAATCATTTCGTAATATTGCAATATTACAAACAGACTTTTTCCATCAAGCTATGGCACGCATCGTTACCACCAAAAACAAAACAAAAAAAGAAGTCATCACGGCCAAGGCATCTTTATTGTTTCGTAAAAAAGGTTTTGCGGGAACTTCCATGCGTGAATTAGCTGATCTGATTGGAGTGGAAGCCTCCAGTTTATACAATCATATTGGATCTAAAAATGAATTGCTCCAAAACATTTGCTTTTCGGTGGCTAATGACTTTACCGCACACTTACAAGAAGTACTTCTTTTGTCCAAGCCATTGCAACATCGTTTGGAACTGATTATTAGATTTCATATTCGCATCATGCTGGAGCGTTATGATGAAGTATATGTGGCCAATCATGAATGGAAACAATTGCAGGAGCCCTATCTGAGCAACTTCCTGCATCAACGAAAAACGTATGAGTCTCAATTGGTTTCATTGGTTGAACAGGGAGTTAAAGAAAAAGTTTTTTCATCGATTAAGCCACAGGTAGCTGTACTTACCATATTGAGTGCATTGCGCGGATTGGAATACTGGCATTCTAAAAATATTGATGTTAAAACGCTGGAACAAAACATGGTGCAACAGCTTTTGCACGGCATTTTAAAATAACATTTACATGGCACAATCGTTTTATCGTTTAGGTATTGAAAAAATCGTTCGTGAAACACCCGATGCAGTGGCAGTTACTTTTCAAGTGCCTGCCGATTTGAAGGAAACATTTGCATTTCGCGAGGGACAATATGTAACTATAAAAAAAGAAATAGCCGGTGAAGAAATTCGCAGGTCTTATTCCATTTGCAGTGCGCCACATGAAGGCAATGTAACAGTAGCTATCAAAAAAGTGCCCGGTGGAAAATTCTCTTCCTTTGCGGTTGATGAATTGACAACATCAGATACTCTCGAGCTCATGGCCCCTGCCGGCAATTTTTGTGCAAGAGTCGCATCGACTGCAAATCCCCATTATCTCGCCATAGCTGCGGGCAGCGGCATAACTCCCGTCATGGCCATCATAAAACATGTTTTACATACTCAACCCGACAGCCATTTTACCTTGGTGTATGGCAATCAACATCGGGGTTCAATTATTTTCTTTGAAGCGCTGGAAGACCTGAAGAATAAATACATGAATCGCTTGACATTGATGCATGTATTGAGTCGCGAAAAAACGGATGCAGAAATCTTTCATGGCCGCATTGATGCTGGTAAATTGGATCAATTGAGTGCACTGATTGACTTTTCAAGCATTCAATCTGTTTATTTATGCGGTCCTGAACAAATGATTTTTGATGCAAAAGCTGCATTGGAAACAAAAGGCATTTCATCGTCTAACATTCACTTTGAATTGTTTACCACCGGAGCGATGCAAAAAGCAAAAAAAGTAGAAATTGTTGAAAGCGATGATGCTCCAAAAAGCCAGGTTACCATACGATTAGACGGAAGAACATTTTCATTTGATTTATCCATGCAGGGAAAAAACATTTTGGATGCTGCATTACAACAAGGAGCTGATTTGCCCTTTGCCTGCAAGGGGGGGGTATGTTGTACTTGCAGAGCTAAACTATTGGAAGGGCAAGTGAGCATGGATGTGAATTATGCGCTTGAAACAGAAGAAGTAGAGCGCGGTTTTATTTTAACCTGTCAGTCGCATCCGATTACCGAAAACGTGGTGATTGATTTTGATGAGAAATAAATCCTGATTAAAATCATAATTAATAAACAACTCTAATAAGATGTCTGTTTTAAAGCAATAGACACATACATCATTGCAACTTTATTGCAAACTTTAAATCGATTTCACATTAATACAGCAATTTGACACGACTATTAATTTAAGTGTAATCAATCTTTGATAACAAACTACATTCATGCTTTCTTATAAATGTTACTGAAAAGAGAACAGCGTGTATGCCAGAAAAAACAATATCTCTCGTAAAAGAGGATGTATATAAAATACATTCATCGCTTTGGGAACAATCGGGAGTAATGATGTTGATCAGTGATTGTCAGGGAAACATCCTTATGTCAAATCCGGTTTTAAATGAAAAGTTAGGGGATCATTTTTTTAAAGACAAAAATCCATTTCAGCTGCAACAAATTATTTCAAAAAACGACCAGCAGTCTTTTACCTATCAACAATTCGGAAATAACAGAAAAGGTTCATTTGCTGATGCAATACAAATGCGCTTACTCAAAGAGAAAATCTTCAAATCAGAGTGGCATTTCGTCAATCAAAATAATGAACATATCCCTGTATTGTCATCGGTTTCTTCGTTGAGAAATGGGGAAGGTCAAATCAATGGATTTGTATTAATAGCCTGTGATATTACTGAGAGAAAAAAACAAGAGAAACAAATACTTGATTCACTCGAGAAGGAGAAAAAACTGGGAAGTATAAAAAGCCGGTTTGTAACGATTGCCTCACATGAATTTCGCACACCGCTCAGCACCATTTTGTCTTCAGCACATTTGGCAGCTAAATATAAAACCGAAGAAGATCAATACAAGCGAGAACGCCATATTAATCGAATTATATCTGCGGTGAATACACTAACTGATATTCTTAATGATTTTTTAAATGTAGGCAAAATAGAAGAAGGCAAGATCTCCATTAAACTAAGTAAAACAGATATTGAAGAATTATTCAGAAGTGTGTTGCATGATATTCGGGCCAATGCCAAGAAGGGGCAGTTTTTTATTTATGAACATTCCGGTGCACATCAATTTATTACAGATCAATCGCTGGTGCGCAATATATTAATTAATCTCATTTCCAATGCCATTAAGTTTTCACCTGAAAGTTCTACGATACGAATATTCAGTTCTGCCGATCATCATTCACTTCGTTTTAGGGTGGAGGATGAGGGTATAGGGATTGAGGCAAGAGATATGGCACATTTGGCAAAAAGATTTTTTCGCGGATCTAATGCCACGAATATACAGGGAACGGGATTGGGCCTTCATATAGTGGCAAAATATGTAGAACGATTAAAGGGAAAAATGGAGTGCGAAAGTGAGGCAGGAGCAGGAACTACATTCAGCATTTATCTCCCTGTTGAAGATATATTACGCTAAAGTATGGGCTACAATTATTATCAAAACTTAATCACAAACATAAAAAATGAAAACACTACTACTCATTGAAGACAACAACGAAATCAGGGAAAACACGGCAGAATTGCTTGAGCTTGCCATGTATCAGGTACTTACTGCACCTGATGGAAAAACCGGACTGGAAATGGCTATTGAAAAGAAACCCGATTTAATCATTTGCGACATCATGATGCCCGCATTGGATGGTTATGGTGTTTTGCATGCGCTACAAAAGAATGAAGCGCTGAGCAATACACCATTTATATTTTTAACTGCTAAAACAGATCGTACCGATTGGCGCAGGAGTATGGAAATGGGTGCAGATGATTATATCTCCAAACCTTTTGATGGAACAGAATTGTTGAATGCTATAGACAGCAGATTGAAGAAAGCAGAAGTTCAGCATCGCGAGGCAACTCCTATATCTTCAGAACAAATTGGTAACAAGCCGGATTATGTATATGTAGATCCCATACAGTCTTTGACAGAATACAGGAGTATCAACAGGTATAAAAAGAAACAGCTGATTTACACAGAAGGAAATCATCCTATTCAATTGTATTATGTATTGAAAGGGAAGGTGAAAACATTTAAGTCGAATGATGATGGTAAAGAACTTGTAACCAATTTATATTCGGAGGGGGATTTTTTGGGTCATATTGCTTTATTACAGGGAGGACTGTATCGCGAAACTGCTGAAGCGATTGATGAGTGCGAGTTGGCTTTGATACCGCGTAAAGAATTTGAAGAACTTGTTCAAAGCAATCGCGATGTGGCACAAAGATTTATCAATATGCTGGCAAAAAATATTTTGGAAAAAGAACAGCATTTATTGTGTTTGGCATATAATTCACTTCGTAAAAAAGTAGCAGATGCGTTGGTGGTACTAAAACAAAAATATCATCACAATGCGGAGGAGTTGTTTCGTATTGATATCAGTCGGGAGAACCTGGCAACCATAGCCGGAACAGCAACGGAGTCGTTGATTAGAACATTGAGTGATTTTAAAAGTGAGAAGTTGATAGACATTCGGGATGGACATATAACCATCCTCAATGATAAAAAACTGGAGGGGATGATAAATTGATGTTTGTTACGGGGCGCGAAGCGCCCCGTAACTCTTCTAAGTGGCCATTCGCAATTCCTTGTCAATCATTATTTCAATATCAGCGGACAACTTCACTTGCCATTCATATAGCAGCTTCATTTCGTTTTCATAAACTTCCATCAATTTTTGAAAATCATCAAATCTATCAGATACCTCATTTTCTATGCTTTGCCAAACTTCAGCCATTTCATTTCTCATGAGGGAAATGATATTTTCACTTACGGTAATTTTTTCAAAATGACCCTCTACTTGATCAATATTCAATTTATATTCCAATGAATGCATCCAATGAAAAAAAGAAGATTTGATATCAATCAGTTCTTCTTTGAAAAAAACTAGCTTTTCAAGCCACTCAACCAACTTGTTTTTCATCTCGTTTTTCTGCATAAAACCCTTGTCTAATATTTTAAATTAACACTTAAACAGGGCGCAACATAATTCACCAGAATCAGTTTTATTACGAACTGAAATTTTCCTGTTTACTGACTACCATCATAGATAAATCATTCATTTTTAATTATATGGACTAAGTCTCTTGATTTGTTTGCCCAATTGCTTTATTTATTATAGGTTTGCGCCTTGAATATGAATACCGCACAGGTCATAGAAGCAGCCAAGCGTACGATCAAACTTCAATCGGATTCTATTGCCGCATTGGAGGGTTTTATTGGTGAAGACTTTGTCATGGTAATAGAGCATGTTTTGCAATCATCGGGAAGGTTGGTTGTGAGTGGTATTGGTAAAAGTGCCATCATTGCTCAAAAATTAACTGCCACTTTCAACAGTACAGGAACGCCATCGATTTTTATGCATGCGGCGGATGCGATTCATGGAGACTTGGGAATGATTCAGGAAAAAGATACGATTTTACTAATCAGTAAAAGTGGAGAGAGTCCGGAAATAAAAGTGCTCATTCCTTTTATCCAGGGTTTTGGAAACAAGATCATTGGTATGACCGGAAATACAGATTCCTACCTGGCCAAACAATGCGATTTTTTACTTAACACATTTGTCAGTCAGGAAGCTTGTCCAAATAATCTGGCACCAACAACAAGTACAACAGCACAAATGGTCATGGGCGATGCATTGGCTGTTTGTTTGATGGAGCAAAGAGGGTTTGGTTCGCAGGACTTTGCACGCTATCATCCGGGCGGACAACTTGGCAAAAAGCTGTATTTAAAAGTTGCCGATTTATTACAGGGGCAACAAACAACTACCTTATCAACAAATGCCGATATCAAAGAAGTCATTGTGGCCATCACACGCAACCGATTAGGTGCAGTAGTCATCACAGATGAACAAGAATTGGTATGCGGAATTGTAACAGACGGGGATTTGCGTCGTATGCTGGAAAAAGGAGGCGACATTACACATAGTACTGCAGAAAAACTCATGTCTGTAAATCCTAAATATATTTCATCATCTGCCTTGGCAGCCGAGGCTTTGGAACAAATGCGCACACATCATATCAATCAACTGGTAGTTAGTGAAAACAAAAAATATTTGGGCATAGTGCATATACAAGATTTAATGCGCGAAGGGATTTTTTAACCTAATTGAATTACATGAATTCACATCATTATGTAGCCATCATGGCAGGAGGAATTGGTAGTAGGTTTTGGCCCATGAGCCGTACTCATTTTCCCAAGCAGTTTCTGGATATTTTAAATACAGGACGAACATTGATACAAGCTACTTATGATCGCTTTGCCAAGTTTATACCTGCTGATAATATTTATGTGGTTACCTCTGCACAATACAGAGATATTGTGTTAAAGCAATTGCCTGAATTAACCTCTGACCAAGTTTTGTGTGAGCCATCGAGAAAAAACACCGCCCCATGTGTCGCATACATTTCATACAAATTGCAGCAGCGTGATCCTGAGGCGAATTTAATATGTGCTCCGGCGGATCATTTGATTTTGAATGAAAAGGCTTTTGAAGAAACCTGTTTGCAGGCTTTGCAGTTTACCAAAGAGATCAAAGCACTGGTAACACTGGGCATAGAGCCGACCAATCCGAACACTGGATATGGATATATACAATACGACCAAAGGCCTGTAGCCCCCAATATTTTTAAAGTAAAAACCTTTACTGAAAAACCCGATAAGGAACTGGCAAAAACATTTGTTGCGAGTGGAGATTTTTTATGGAATGCGGGCATCTTTGTGTGGCGCACCTCCAGCATCATACAGGCTTTTGAAACACATTTATCGGAGATACATGAAGTATTTGATGTAGAGAAAGCACATTTCAATTCAGCAAAAGAATCGGAAGCAATTGACCGAATCTATCCACAGTGTGTAAACATTTCGATTGATTATGGCATCATGGAGAAAGCGGATAATGTATATGTGATACCGTCTTCCTTTGGCTGGAGTGATTTAGGTACCTGGGCCAGTGCGTATGAGACACTTGAAAAAGATTATCTGGATAATGCTGTTGCGGGGGATCAGGTAATGATCATCGATGCCACGCAAAATATGGTGCATGCCGACAATCAAAAGCTCGTGGTTATACAAGGACTGGAAGATTTTATTGTTGTGGATACAAAAGATGTGTTGTTGATTTGCAGAAAAGACAAAGAGCAGGACATCAAGGAATATGTTGCAGAGGTTAAGAAAAACAAGGGCGATAAATTTATTTAAACGTTACACTTGAATCGTACCATTCAAAGCAAATTACCACAAACGGGGACTACTATTTTTACCGTTATGAGTTCGCTGGCACAGGAACATGGGGCCATCAATCTGGGACAAGGATTTCCTGATTTTCCGATGCCGGCATCTTTGATAGAACAAGTGCATCGGGCTATGATGCAAGGTCACAACCAGTATGCTCACATGTGCGGAGTACCCAACTTACGTCAACGCTTATCCGAAAAAATATTTTCAACATATAAAGTACAGGTATCACCCGATACGGAAATCACCATTACCCCCGGCGGCACTTATGCAATTTACACGGCCCTTACAGCCATATTGGAGCCCAATGATGAGGTGATTGTTTTTGAGCCGGCCTATGATTCTTATATTCCAAACATTATAGTAAATGGTGCAAAGCCCGTGATATTAAGTTTACAGTTTCCTGATTATCGCATTAACTGGGATGAAGTTAGAAGCGCCATCACATCACGAACCAAGGCAATTATCATTAACAGTCCGCACAATCCAACAGGAACCTTGCTTGAGGAAAGCGACATACAAACGCTGGATAAAATTGTAAATGAATTTGGTTTGTATGTGATCAGTGATGAGGTTTATGAGCATTTGATTTTTGACGGCAAAGTGCATCATTCGGCAATAAAATATCCTTCATTATATGCCCGCAGTTTTGTGTGTTATTCATTTGGCAAAGTATATCACTGTACGGGTTGGAAGATAGGATATTGTGTGGCACCGCCTGATTTGATGAAGGAGTTTCGGAAAATACATCAGTTTAATTGTTTTTCGTGTAATGCACCAGTGCAATTTGCATTGGCGGAGATCTTAAAAGAGCCGTCACATTATCTTGTGCTTGGAAAGATGATGCAACAAAAAAGAGATTATTTCACGGATCGATTAAAAGATACCCCATTGAAACCATTGCCGAGTTACGGAAGTTATTTTCAGATATATAGTTATGATGGTTTGAGTGAGATGAGTGAATACGATTATGCAGTGGCCTTGACCAAAGAGGCCGGGGTTACAACAATACCCGTTTCTGCATTTTATGCTACACCTGTAAATAATCGGGTGCTTCGTTTTTGTTTTGCGAAAAAAGAAGAGACGTTGGATGCGGCAGCGGAGAGATTGGTAGGATATTTTGGAGCGAAGGGCTAGTTTGTTTTTGTCATGTCACTACTTATGCCGTGGTTCGAGCCATGTTCGAACACGGTTCGAACGACTCACGAACACGTCACGAACGGCTCACGAACACGGTTCGAACGACTCACGAACACGTCACGAACGGCTCACGAACACGGTTCGAACGACTCACGAACACGTCACGAACGACTCACGAACGGCTCTCGAACAGATCACGAACACATTACGAACATCGCACGAACACGTCACGAACATTGCACGAACATGTCACGAACATTGCACGAACACAGTTCGAGCCATGGCATAGCAGAAGGCATCGGTTAATCCAATTTTCAAATAAGAGCTATGAACCGCTCGATTGATATTTTAGATACTGCTCCGCTTTCTCCAAATCTTCCGGCACATCTATCTTCACGCCCTCATGTGCTGTAATGACCATACGCAAGGGAATTCCATTTTCTAGATAACGCAAACATTCAATTTTTTCGGCAAGCTCTAAAGGGGTGGGATGCCATTGTGTAAATTGTAACAAGGCCTGCTTACGAAAGGCATAGACGCCCACATGTTCGTAAAAACACACAGGTGCATTTTCATCGCGCAAAAAAGGAATAGGACTGCGGCTAAACAACATTGAGTTGTTGTTTTTATCAACCACCACTTTTACATAATTTGGATTTTGAACCAACGAAAGATCTGTAAACTTTTTCATGATGGAAGCCACCTGTACAGTTGGATCTTCGAATGCTTTAATAACCAGTGCCAGACTTTTTTCATCAATAAACGGCTCATCTCCCTGTACATTTACAACAATATCCACATCCATATCTGTTACCGCTTCTGCAATACGATCGCTCCCCGATTCATGCTCGGCTTTGCTCATCATTATTTTTCCTCCAATTGATGCTATTTCATCATAAATGAGTGGACTATCTGTTACTACCCATACTTCTTTGAATAGACCGGTTGCAATGGTGTTATCATGCGTATGCCGAATAACAGTTTTATCACCCAGTTGCTTCATTAATTTATAGGGAAAACGAGTTGAGGCATAACGTGCAGGAATAACAGCTATGATGTTTAAAGATGTTTTCATATATTAATAAACAGATTATACATATTTAATTATTATTCAAAAAGTAAAAATTTATAATTCAAAAAATCAAGACTACGTATAAACACGTATGTTTCATAGGTAGAGCTCACTATAAAAGTGAATAATAATATACAATAAAGGTTAATTAATGTATGGCATTCTACTTTTACAAACTCAAAAATCCAAAATATTTTTTAGATCCTCATGAAAAGTTTATCGATAGTGTATAAAGAAGGTTCATGGTCCGAACCAACATCATCTGTTCCTGAACAATCAGTGGCCTTATTGATAGCAGACAGAATGTTGCTCGAGAGACCTGAAATGCGTAAATCTTTCCAACAAAAATTTCCAGATACCCGATTGATCACTTGCTCTTCTGCCGGCGAAATTCTTGGAAAAAATGTATCCGAATCATCAGCTGTTGCAGTTATTCTCTCTTTTGAAAAAACGCCATTTGAATTTGCAACTGCAAACTGTCGCGACTATAAGAATAGTGTTGAACTGGGAAAACATCTGGCTTCGCAACTGGACACCAATGGGCTAAAATATGTAATGGTTATTTCCGATGGTAATCTAATTAATGGCGATGCGATTGTAGATGGCATTCATGCTGTGTTGCCAAAGGGGATTATTGTATCGGGAGGCTTGGCAGGCGACGCTACTCGTTTTCAAAAAACACTGGTGGGATTGGATGATGATGTACAGGAGGGGAACGTAGTGCTCATGGGTTTATATGGCAGTCATATTCGTATAAGCACATCTGCAAAAGGCGGATGGGATCCGTTTGGTCCTGAGAGAACAATCACTAAATCTAAAGGAAGTACGCTTCATGAAATAGATGGAATTAATGCGTTAGAATTATATAAAAAATATCTGGGTAAATACTCAGATGAATTGCCTGCATCGGCATTGTTATTTCCGATGTCTGTTAAAAATGGCGCTGATGAATCGTACATTGTTCGTACAATACTATCTATTGATGAAGAAAAAGCAACGATGAAGTTTGCCGGAACTATGCCCGAAGGTGCAAAGGTTCGATTTATGAAATCAAATCCCGACAGATTGGTAAATGCTGCACAGGAGGCGGGTGCCGAAGCGCTTGAAAATATGAAGAAAGAAGATTGCTCTTTTGCATTCTTGGTCAGTTGCGTGGGACGAAAATTGGTACTGGCAGATCGTATAGAAGAGGAAGTAGAAGCCATCGCAGAGCAACTTTCCACTGAAACAATTATTTCCGGCTTATTCTCTTACGGCGAAATAGCGCCCTTGGAGCATAAAGACAGAAGTCAACTGCATAATCAAACCATTACAATAACCTATTTTTCCGAAACTCTTTAGTTCTGATGTATCACTCACAGCTGGAGCGGCAAGTCCGCAAGCATTTAGGGGAAGGATTTGTAGCCGATGAAAAAATGAAGCATTTTCTTGATGCTATAAATGCTACCTATACCAGTAGTGATCGTGACAGGGAGTTGGCCGAACATGCGTTTAATTTAAACGAAGCCGAGTATCAGGATATTAATGATCGTTTACAAAAATTAACTTCCGAGCTTGAGCAACGCATCATTGACCGTACGCATGAGTTGGAACAAATTGCAGAGTTTCCATTGGTTAATCCTAATGCCATATTTAGAATCTCCTCACAAACAGGAGAAATTATGTTTACCAATCCGACAGCCCGTACAATTCAAAAAATAAAATGGAGAGGAAAGGAATACGATACGGCAAATTTTTTCATGCACGTGTTAGCGACATTAGATGAAGAGGGAACATTGGATGTATTTCATAATAAAAAAGAGCTTCTGCTTTTTTATAAAAAAATTGAAGGAAGGGATTATTACAATGTTTATGCGGCAGATGTAACAGAAAAGAACGCCCTTCGGCTGATGGCGCAGGAAAATTACAATCGTCTGCGAAACTTTTTGGAAAACACGGAAGATACCTACTATATATTGTATGAAAAAAATTCAGAGAAAAATCTGATTACCAATAACTGGAAAGATATTTTTGGATTTAGCCCATCAGGTATCAAGCAACTATTAAAAGAAAGAAGCAAGCAGGTCGTGAGCGAAAAGCCGGCTGCCCATTTTGCGAGATTGCAAGAAATTCCGGTTGGCTCTCGAAAAACCATTCGTTATCAGGTAAAGCATCGGGTTTCGGGAAATTTATTTTGGGTTTCTGAAAACATCAGCAAATACAGAGACGAGGCATTGAATGATATCGTCATTAGCGGACGAATTACAGATGTTACACGCGAACTGTTGCTTACTATGCAAATTCGCGAAAGCGAACAACGATTCCGTAAATTGATGGATGGCGTTCCCGTAATGGTTTGGGTATCGGATGAAGATGGATTTGTTACCTACAGCAATAAAGCACTCAAAGACTTTTTGGGCTTTGATTTGGAAAAACTAAAAAATTATCGCTATTTCTCCACATTCATACACCCCGATGATCGCAAAATCGCCATTGATGATTGGCAGCGACAAATGAAAAAGAAAAAAGCCATTCAGTCGGAATATCGAATGAAAGACAAGACTGGTGAGATGCATCATATCATGGAAAAAGCGGTTCCCCGTTTTTACAGCGACGGAAAATTTGCCGGCTATATTGGTGCGTTCTTTGATTTAACCAAAGAAAAAATGTTCCAGGAAACGTTGGTCATTGAAAAAGAAAAACTGGAACTGGTTACACAAAATTCTCCGGACATCATCATCCTGATGAATGAAAAATCGCAGATTGAATATGTGTCGCCAACCGTAAAGCGACTGTTGGGAAGAGTGCCGGAGAATATGATTGGAAAAAAAGTAGAACAATTTATTTGCAAGGAATGTAAGGAGTATTTACAGAGCAAAGATTGGCTCAATGCCAATTCCAATGCAGTGCGGAAATTTGAATTTAGAATGGTTACTGCCGACAATAAATATCTGTGGGTAGAGTCGGTAGTTTCTGTTGTGAAGAGCGGTAAAGATAAAGAAGCCCGCATCTTGATGCATAACAGAAACATCAATGAGGTGAAGGTTGCACAAATGGCTATGCAAGAGAATGAGCGCAAGTATCGCAGTTTGTTCGAAAATCTAAATTTGGGGGTGATGGAAGTGGATAACGCAGAAAAAATTCAGTGGGTCAATAAATCTTTTGAGCAACTTACCGGCTATTCATTGGAATATTTGCAAGGGAAAAATGCCCGCAAACTATTATTGGGAACAGCACAAGCGGAGAAGATCATGCAGCAAGTTGTAAAAACGAGAAAAGAAAAACAGGACTCAATTTATGAAGTTAAAATGCGGAAACATGATGGGGCTCTTTTGGATGTTGTCATCAGTGGATCTCCTATTATTGATGTAAATGGGCAAGTTAGGGGTTCTGTGGGTATACATTGGGATGTTACGGATATACGAAAAATGGAAAAACAGATAGACGAGGAGAAGGTGATTCGTCAAAAGGAAATCATGCAGGCAACCATTCATGCCGAGGAACAGCAGCGTTTGGTATTGGGAAATGAATTGCATGACGGAGTAGGCCATATCTTAACTTACACCAGTTTGTTTTTACAAATGGCATCCAATGGTGCACAAACAGACCCGGCTATGCTGGGAAAAGCGCAGGAAAAAGTAGAAGAAGCGCTTACCGAGGTGCGTCGTATTTCACGCAGTCTCATGCCAAATGCTTTAACCGATTTGGGATTAAAGGAAGCCATCATAGAGTTATTCAATCAATATCATACGATTCATAAAACAAAATTCAAACTGGAGTGCGTCGCTTCTGATTTTAAAGGCATATCCATGGAGTTGTTGCGAACGATTTACAGAATAACACAAGAACTGATTAGTAACACGGTAAAATATGCAGATGCAAAACAGGTAACATTGCAGATTAAGAGATCGGCCACCAAGCTAACATTCAAATACAAAGACAACGGCGTTGGTTTTGATATGAAGAGATCCAAGCCCGGTGTTGGTTTGCAAAGCATTTCCAATCGGGTATATTTTTACGGCGGAAGCTCTCAAATCCAATCTACTCCAGGAAAAGGTTGTTTGACTCTGATAGAATGGCCCTTGCAAAACATAATAAACCCCAAAGGCGTAAAGTAGTATAGAATAATTAACTTAAATTGCGAAACTATGGACAGTAACAAAAAAATCAGCATTATTATTTTTGATGACCATAATCTAGTTGCTGAGATGTGGTCAGAGCTGATCAATTCAGATCCGCGCTTTCAGGTGGTTGGTATTTGTAATGACACCGGAGATCAGTCGATGGAAAAAATAAAAGAGAAAAGACCGGATGTGGTAATCATGGATATTAATATTCCCCCATTATCCGGTATTGACGCAACCAAATTGGTGAAGAAAATTTCTCCAGGCACAAAGGTGATTGGCGTGTCTATGCACAATCAACCCTCCTTTGCCAAAAGAATGTTGAAGAATGGTGCGTTGGGTTATGTAACCAAGAGCAGCAACAAAAATGAAATGTTTGAAGCACTGGTTAGTGTAACAGCCAATAAAGTGTATGTATGCAAAGAGATACAGGAAAATTTGGCAAAGCAGGTTTTGGTTGATGATGAAACACCAGATATTAGTAAACTGTCAGAACGCGAAGTAGAGGTATTAAAATTCATTAAGGATGGATTGTCTTCTAAAGAAATAGCAGAAAAATTATTTCTATCTGCCAGAACTGTAGAGGTACATCGTTCGAATATTCTTAAAAAATTAAACCTGAAGAACACAGCTTCTTTGTTGAAGTTCATTCATAACTCTTCATTGGATATTTAATCTGCTTCGCTTTAATTTTATTATCAAACATGTATATTTGCAATAGATACCGGCCATGGTGATGGCCGTTTTTTATTTTATCATTTAAGCATCCACACCATTCATGTGCGGCATAGCAGGAGCAGTTAATTATCGTTTACATTATCCTACCATTAAAACCATTATGGGGCATCGTGGTCCCGATGAACAAAATGGTCTGCAAATAGACAATATAGACTTCTACCACCTGCGTCTTTCCATACTGGATATTTCAGGCGGTAAACAGCCCATGCAATTGCATGATCGTTACACGATTATTTTTAATGGAGAGATTTACAATTATCAGGAACTCAAACAGCAATTTAATATACAAACACAAACCAATTCAGATACAGAAGTTTTGTTGCATCTATTTGAAAAAATGGGAGAACGGATGTTGCAGGAATTGGATGGCATGTTTGTGATGGCTATTTATGACAGTAAGGAAAAACAATTGTTTTTGTGTAGAGATCGTGCAGGAGAAAAGCCATTGTATTATTATACCGATAATGAGAAGTTTATTTTTGCCAGCGAATTAAATGCACTGAAGTCATTGTTGCCATTGGAAATAAGCAATGATAATTTTGCACATTATTTGCGCTTTGGTGCTTTTTATAAAGAACATACACCCTATAAAAAAGTAAAAGAGCTGGTGGCCGGCAGTTGGCTCAAACTCAATTGCGAAAATTTGTCCACACAAATTTCAAAGTGGTGGAGTATACAACCTTTTTTCCAGGAAACGCATTCATTCGATATTAATCAAACTATACAAAAGACGGAATCTTTGATCGATATGTCTGTAAAACGCCGAATAGAATCCAGTGATCTTGAAGTGGGTTGTTTTTTGAGCGGTGGCATAGACAGTGCACTGGTTACGGCATTTGCATCGAGACATACACCTAAATTAAAAACACTCACTGTATCATTTGAAGGGCAATATGATGAGGGGCCATTGGCAAGGCTGATGTCGGAAAAATATAACACGGTTCATACGGAGGTTAATATCAGTTATGATTCTTTGACGAATGATGTTGAAAAAATTTTAGCAGCTTATGGCGAACCATTATTTGACAGCTCTGCTATTCCTTCCTACTATGTAAGCAAGGCAGCCAAGCAATTTGTAACAGTGGTATTAACCGGAGATGGTGCCGATGAATTGTTTGCCGGCTACCGCAGGCATATACCGTTCTTAAAGCATGACTTCTTTCGTTCGTCAGGGGCTTTACGATGGATGTCCCGTCAAATCAAAAACGCTTTACCTGTTTCACACGAGAAAAAATCCATTTATAATCATCTATACAGAACTGTTTCTTTTGCCTCTAAAAGCGGATTAGATGTTTTTCTTTCGGCAGGTCTGGACATTATGGAAGACTATACCGATAAGATATTGCATAAGCATTCAGTTTTGGAAAATGAAGTGCTGGAAGATTTTCATCAAATAGTTGATGCGCCGGTTTCGGGCTTGAAAAAAATCATGAATCTTGACTTTGATATCTTTTTGTATAATGACGTGTTGGTAAAAATGGACATTGCTACTATGCAACATTCCTTGGAGGCGCGTAGCCCATTTTTAAGCAAAGAGATACTTGAGTTTGCACCTGGTATTTCGGATGCCTTTAAGATCAAAGGAAAAACAACTAAATACATACTTCGTAAAATCGCAGAAAAACATTTGCCGGAAGCGTATATAAAACAACCGAAACGCGGTTTTGAAGTGCCTTTGAAGAAATGGGTAAATGAAGAGTTGCGCGATATGATCTATGATTATGTAGGATATTCGAGGGCTTTTCATAAAGATTTGATAGATCAAACATTTGTACAACAGCTGTTGGATGACCGACTTAAAATGCCATCGGAGAAAAGGGTAAAAATTTTATGGACTTTGTTTTCTATGGAAGTTTGGTATCGTCGTAATATATTGCAGACGAATTGATGTATGGAAAAAAGTATCGCAATTATAGAAAACAACATAATTTCCTCGCTTACCGTAAGGAAAAAATTGACTACTGTTTTAAAAGAACAGGGTTATAAGGTAACGGTATTAACTACAGGAACCGCTCAGCAATTAGAAAAAGCTAAGGAGCTGGGAATGGATGTGATAGACATTACAAGTAGTAATCAGCATCCTGTTGAGGTATTGAGATACATGTTTAAGCTGAGAAAAGCATTGAAAGAGTGTAAGGCCGATATTTGTCTGACTTTTACGATTCGTCCGGCTATTTGGGGAAATTTTGTAACAAGACTGCTTGGAATTCCTACCATAACAAATATCACCGGAGTCGGCCCATTGTTTGCAAGTAAAAGCATTGCTTATCGTTTGGCAAGAATGCTTTATCGTTTATCATTAAAAAGAACCCGAAAAATATTTTTTCAAAATCGGGACGACCAGTCACTGTTTGTGAAACATAAATTTACAACAGTGCGCGGATCATCCCTGATACCCGGCTCGGGCGTTGACCATGAATTATTTAGTCCGCGATCTTGCACTGCACCAGAAGGAAAAATAGTCTTTTTATACATTGGCAGATTATTAAAAGACAAGGGCATCTGTGAATATGTGGACGCCGCAAGAATCATTCGAAAAAAATATCCTCATACTGTTTTTAAAGTGGTAGGCCCATTATGGCAGCAAAATTTAAAAGAAAATACAATTACATCAGATCAGGTAGAAGCTTGGGTTAATGAGGGCACAATTGAGTATGAAGGAGAATTATCTGACGTTCGTGATGCGATTGCCGGTTGTCATAGTTTGGTGTTGCCCTCTTACAGGGAGGGGACCAGCAATGTTTTGCTTGAAGCCAGCAGTATGGAGAGGCCATGTATTACCTGTGATACACCGGGTTGCAGAGAAATTGTTTCTCATGAAATTACCGGGTATTTATGCAAAGTAGCGGATGCGGAAGATCTAGCAGAAAAAATAGAGAAGATGATCTTGCTTTCTGAAGAAAAACGAATACAGATGGGCGCTGCTGCCCGTAGTAAGGTGATCAAAGAATATGATAAAAATATGGTAGTTCAGATATACCTGAACGCAATTGAGAGGTACCTAATGTATGAGTCTGATTGATTTCGTTATTTGGTTGAGTCTCTCTCAATCAATGTTGATGATAAAATCAATTTTTCGGGTGGATAATCCAACCCCCTTTTATCTATGATACGAAATAATGTAGAAGCTGCAGATTGCCCAATCTCAAAAGCTGGTTGTGTAATGGTAGTTAATGAAGGATTGAGATAATTGGAAGCATGAAGATTTGAGAAGCCAATGAGTTTAATGTCTTCAGAAATGCGAAGATTCAGCTCCCTGCAAACATCGTACACCATTAATGCAAGCTTTTCAACAGATGCAAAAATTCCATCAGGCTTTCTTTTTCCTTTTAATAGCTTAATTATTTTTTTTCTATTATCCTGATCGTCATTTAAGCTGCAGCTAATGATGATTGTATCAGATTTTTTCAATTGATGGCTGTGCATTGCCTGCAAAAAACCATTTGTGCGTTTATTTGAAATAGAAATGTGATTTGGGAGAGATAAAAAAGCAATTCTTTTACATCCCTTTTTTATCAGATGTTCGGTTCCGATAAAACCGCACTCGTGGTCATTTGTATTTACTTGAGGAGCTTGTACAGATTCTGCGACTCTGTCAAAGAACACCATAGGAATCTCCTTGCTCTTCATTTCCTGTAAATGAGCAGTTTCTTTTGTTTCACAAGATAATGACATAAGAATACCGTCTACTCGCCCATTCTGCAAAAGTTTCATGATCGAAATTTCTTTCTGCGGGTCCTCGTGGGTTAAATAAATTAAAACGTGATAACCTTTATCCTGGGCAATAGATTCAATACCATTGATAACCATAGAAAAGAATACGTTGCTGATTTCGGGAAGTACAACAGCAATCGTTTTGCTTTTTTGTTTTCGTAAGCCACTCGCAAATGGATTTACCTGATAATTCAACTCTTTAGCCTTTGCTAATACTGCCAGTTTTGTTTTGGCACTGATTTCATGGCTATCCCTTAGCGCCTTGGATACGGCAGAAATGGAAAGATTGAGCTCTTTTGCCAGTTGTTTGAGGTTCATGCTGTTAATTCAAAAGTATAAAGTCGAAAGAATGACTTAATCTGAAGGGAAGATATAAAATTTTCGAAAATAATTACGAAAAAATACGAAAACGATTTCGTAAAAATTTATTCAACTGATTTCACAAATACTGCCAATTATTGTGAATTTTACAAGGTAATGGGCTAATTGGGTTATTACCCATAGCCAGTAAAAACCAATCATTCAAAATTACATACTATGCATCTTTTTTACCTGAACAGAACAAGGTTGATTTTAACTGTTACAGTTCTGTTATTCGTTGGTTTTTTTTCGGCCAGTGCGCAACAGTCTATTGGGGCCTATCCCAATATTGACGCAGGCTTTGAAAATCAGACAGTTGGCAGCATTCCATCGGGAAATCCTAATACAAGCGCTACACAATGGTCTTATGTTACCAGTGGAAATGGTCAGGTAAGAACGATCAATGCAACGGGAGGCAATGGTGGTCCGAAGTATTTTAGTTTAGGTAAAAATGCACCCACAACAAATACCTCAACGACTGCAAACAGCAACATTATTTCAGCAGGAGCATTTGAGCAAAGTACTAAATACATTATTCAGTTTCATTATAAATCAAATACAGGGGTACCTGATCCGTTGTCGTATGTTTTCATAAGCATGGATGGAACATCCGGAGCCCGAGATACTACCCGTTTAACCACACTTGGAACACCGCCGGCAACTTGGACAAAATTTTCAACAGTAGTAACTACAAATGGCGTAACTACTCCAAGCGCTTCGGGCGTTGCGGGAATGAACATTCGTATCATTGGTACAGCCAATGGCGCTTCTTCTGCAGTGCTAGATGTTGACAATTTTGTAGTGTATAAAGCAGATAATCAAACAACTCCGGCAGTTGATATTACTGCACCTAATGCAGTTACTGGTCTTAATGCTACAGCCGGACCGGCAGTTGTAAATTTATCCTGGACCGCACCTGCGGGGGGAGTTGATGGTGGTGGTTATATGGTTGTGCGTTATGAATCCAGCCCAACAGGTGAACCTGCTCCTGTACAAAATGCAGTTTATAAAGCAACTGCTACCAATACCATTGGTACAGGAGTTGTGGTATATGTGGGAGACTCGACTCATTACAGCGATGCAACCGGTGTGCCGGGAACTAATTATTTTTACAGAGTATATGCTGCAGATAAGGCATTCAATTATTCAAATGCAACTGCTACAACCTCTTCTGTTTCGCCTTTGGCAAAAATCAACTATTACTACAAAGGCATAGGATTGGCCAGTACTTTGAGTAGCTGGGGAATTAATCCGGATGGTACCGGCAGCAGTCCATCCTCTCTGTCTGGAGCAGGTTTGGTATTTCGTTTGACCAGAAACATCACCCTTGACTCTTTGTTTATTGTAAATGGATTAGGGTCTTCATTGATTATTGGAGATCCCGTTGGCGCAAATGCCCCAACCATTGATTTCAATAGCAGTGTATTGCCCGGTATTGATACCATTTATCAGTCAGGCGATGGAAATCCAACTGTTTTAAATTTCAATAAAACAACTGTTCCGGCTATCAATATTTTACAGGATATTTTTACCGAAGTGCATTATCGTGGAACAGGTGGAACAACAACTGTAAGTACATCAAAAGCTTATGATAAAATTGTTGTAGAGAACGGAGCAGAGGTCACTTTTACAGGAACCCCTTCCGTAACTACATCATTCACAGTTGCATTGGGTTCCAGCGCAACTGTGGGTACATTATCAACCAGATGGTTATCTGTGGCCGATGGAGGTACTGTAACTATAAATGGTAAAATAGTCACCCCAAAATTGATTGGACTTGTGTCCAGTAATGTTGGCACGCCTGCAAATACTTTTGGAGCGATTCAATTTATCGGAGCAGGAGATATTGTATTGGGTCCAAACTCAACAGTTGAATATTCGGGTATCAGTATTACCACAACTCAAAACATTACTCCTCGTACAGACTATGTCAATATGATCATCAGCGGCGTGGGTGTTTCCAAGACTATGAGTTCAGGAACCTCAATTTCTGGATCATTGACAATGAATACTACCGGAGCCACAGGTCTTATACTAACGTCACCGCTTACCCTTAATGGAACATTAAATTTGCAGGGTGGAAAAATTAATACTGATGCGACCAATATTCTTACGCTGGGTGCTTCTTCTACATTAGTTGGTGGGAGGAATTCCAGCTATATTTCCGGCCCGGTTAAAAGAAACACTGCTTCTACCAACACAGTTATTTTACCTGTTGGAAAAGGAGGATGGTATCGCCCGGTAAGCATCAGCCCAAGTGCAGCAACAGCATCTGTTTATCAGGCCGAATTTTTTAATACAGTGTTTGCAACAACAACAGTTAATGCACCATTAATTTCCATTGATACCACCTATTGGAATGTATCAAAACTGAGCGGAGCCAATGCATCTGTTGGCCTAAGTCTTGACAGCGTAAACTCTGTTCCAAACGCGACTGCAGCACATGAATTGGTTGTGGCAAATTTCAACGGTACCAGCTGGGTAAATGTGAGCGCTACGCCTATCAATCCGGGTACTGCCGTTGCGGGTACTGCGCTCTCAACTGTACTTACAACAAGTTTCACTCCATTTACATTTGGAGTAAAACCCACATCTGTTGTACCTGTTACTTTAATTTCATTTAAAGGTCAACTGGCGGGATCAAAACCATCATTTAGTTGGACAACCACGAATGAGCAACGCATCAATCAATATGTGATTGAAGAAAGCAATGATGGAAGAATTTATCAAACTATCGGAACGGTTGCTGCACGCAATCAAATCTCTATGAATAGTTATTCGTTCATCTCTCCAAATCCAATTAGAGGGTTGAAATATTATCGTTTGCGCATAGAATCAACCGAAGGAAAGTCGCAGTTTAGTAACGTGGTTGCTCTTCGTTCTGCGGATTTCCCAACATTCAATGTGATTCAAAATCCTGTAAAAGGTCAAGTCGTACGTATTCAGTTAAATGGGATTACGGAGGGAAATAAATTACTGCAACTTGTGAACATGAATGGTCAAACGATTGCAACAAAATCCATTACTTACAATGGAGGATTTTTCACATCGGATATTTCATTTGGTCGTTTATTACCTAAAGGAAATTATGTGCTTCGTTTGGTAAGCAATGAAAAAATGCAACCGATTAAGATAACAATCGAATAATTGATTGAAACGGCAGAACATTTGTTTTGCCGTTTTTCTTCGTCCTGAAGTATTTTGATAAAATTTTTAAAAATAAAATTAAACGTTTTTATGAAGCGAATTGCATTAGTATGTTTGGTTGTATTGTTAAGTGTTGTTACTAACAATATTTATGCTCAACAGGTAATTGGCTCGTTGCCGCAAATGGATGGTGGCTTTGAAGCACAGAATGTTGGCAATATACCAAGCACGGCTTCGAGCAGCACACCCGATGGAAGTTTCTGGGCGAGAGGAGGTACCTCGGGCTCAGGCAGTCCCTCCATCAATGAAACCAGCCCACGCTCCGGAACAAAATACATTACAGTTCTCAATACAAAGAATAACATAAATACCAGCCCACGCACTTGTCTTTCACCCTCAACACCTGTTGCTTCCAACACATCGTATGTTATTCAGTTTTATTGCAAAGCAACAGACGGAGTTAATTTTCCCAATACAACCATTCAGGTTGGATTGTCTTCTGCTACCGGAACAACTGCTGCATATAAAACATTTGTTCCTTCCGGAACACCGGCAACTTATACCAAGTATACGATCATAGATACATCTACAAACGTTGCACCAAGTGGCGGTTTTGGCGCGGTCAAAATTTCAAGCAATACGGCGAATCTCGCTTATGCGATGGACATAGATGACTGGGTAGTATATCCTGGAATAGCTCCAGATATTACTGCGCCTGCTGTTCCCGGAGCAGCAACTACTTCTGAACCTTCCGGCACTTCATTGCATGTTACCTGGGGTGCATCATCCGATGTAGATGGGGGAGGATATGTTGTTGTACGATACACTTCAAATCCGGTATCTGAACCTCATCCAAATGTGAATGGCATATACCAGGTAGGAAATACCATTGGAAACGGAACTGTAGCTTATGTTGGTGCATCCGCAACGTTTATTGATGGCGGACTTTCAAACAACACTACTTATTACTACAGGGTGTATACAGCGGATAAAGCATTTAACTACTCAGCTCCGGTAACAACATCTGGAACTACGAATACAACGGTGTCGGTTATACGCTACTTCATAGACGCAAACACAGGTAACGACAGTAATCCGGGAACGGAGGCTTCTCCATGGCAGAATATTTCCAAGCTGAATGCCTTGACAATTCAGCCGGGAACTGAAATATATCTGGCCTGTGGTTCTACCTGGACAGGACAAAAACTTAAATTCAATGGTTCCGGAACAGATGGTAATTTCATCAAGATTGATAAATATGGAACAGGCAGCACACCTTTGCTGGCAGGCAATGGATTGACCGGCGAAGCGGTTGTGTATTTATATAATCAACAGTATATTGAAGTTCGGAATCTTGAAATTACCAACTCGCCAAATGGACCTGTCAATAGTGATTTCTTTGTAGGTATATATAGCACCACAGGAACAAATCCTAATCCTTTAGGAGCCGATCGCAGAGGCGTTATGGTTGCCATTGATAAATTTGGAACGGCTAATCATATCTATTTAGTGAATTTAAACATTCATCACATAAAAGGTCAGCTGGGTTTAGGTACAACATCCATTAATGGAGCCATTCCAAAAAGAACGGGAGGAGTCTATTTTACCGTTTTAGGAAATATTGAGACCACTACTTCCCGATCCAGATTTAACGATGTGAGAATCGATAGTTGCAGAATAGCGTATTGTGAGAATACGGGATTGGCATTTGACAACGAATGGAATGTTTATTATCCCGGCGGTACAGAATATAATGATTGGTTTGCACGTCGTTTTACCAATATCAAAGTAAGCAACAACATCATCAGCCATATTGGAAAAAATGCCATGATTATTCGCTGTACAGACGAGACTTGTCTGATTGAAAAGAATGTTTGTTACAACACTGCCATGGGTACAACAGGCAATACGATGTTTACTGCCAGAGCGAAAGGAACCGTCTTTCAATACAATGAAGGGTACAATAACATGTCTACCCTACAAAATGTAGATCCCGGAAATATTGATGGCAGTATGTATGATCCCGACTTTGGAAGTATTGGCATTATCTTCCAGTACAGTTATAGTCACGATAACTCCGAAGGTATTTATTGGGGTTGTAATACCAGAGGCGCCAATAATAATACAACGGGAATACCCGATGTGCAAGATACCGGTTGTACATTACGCTATTGTGTGAGTCAGAATGATAAAGGAAGACTGGTTTTCTTCAATTACTCATCAGCAGGAAATGAAATTTACAATAATGTATTTTTTATTAAGTCCGGTTTAAGTCCTACCGTTATTGTTGAAAACGATGGAAACAGCCATACCTATAATTTCTTCAATAATATTATTTACAATAATAGTGGGTCTACCTCATATTCATATGGCACTGGAACCGGTGTGCAAAATCGAACCATTCTCAACAATGTGTTTTATGGTTTTCATCCATCATCAGAGCCATCAGATCCCAACAAGCTCATCAGTAATCCTTTGCTGGTGAATCCGGGAACAGGTGCGAGTGCCGGTGTGAATGGTATCAATACGTTGAACGGATATAAATTACAGGCAACCTCACCGGCAAAAGCCAACGGCCGTGTCATTGCGAATAATGGCGGTTTTGATTTCTTCGGAAATCCGCTTCCTCCTACCGCACCCGACAGAGGCATTCATCAGGTAACCACACCTTTGCCGGTTAAATTAATTCGTTTTGATGCGAAGCGCATTGATCAAACTGCACAACTGAATTGGACAACAGATGGAGTGGTGTCATGTACTGAATTTGATGTAGAGCGCTCAACTGATGCAATTCATTTTCAATCGATAGGCAAAGTGGCTGTTCAAAACAGTGTATTCCGAAACGATTATTCTTTTACAGATTATACGCCTGTTTTGGCGGATAATTATTATCGCCTTAAAATGATGGAACCTTCCGGAAAAACAGAATATTCAACAATCAGATTAGTGCGTTTTGGAAAACAATCTGTTGCCTCTGTTTATCCTAATCCAGCGCACTCGTTGTTACAAATAGATTTGGGTCAAATGCCTGAAATGTCATTAAGCGGAAGCGTATTGAATATCAATGGCAAATACATCATGAATGCAGGCATCATACGCACAGCTAAAACAACGATTGATATTCAACATTTACCTGCAGGAATGTATACACTGAGATTAAACCAACTGATTTCTGGTAAACGTTACCGTGATATTCAATTTATCAAACAATAAACGCATTATCATATCTTATGTATAAACAACTTTTATTTGTTTTATCTCTTTTCATGGGATCTACGCTGATTGCCCAAACACGAAAAGTTACCGGTAAAGTATTTTCGGAAGAGTTGAAACCATTGAATGGCGCCACGGTACAATTAAGAAATTCTAAAATCACTACCTCTACGGATGCCAATGGAGAATTTTCCATCAACGTGCCAGAAAATCAAAAAACAACGATACTGAAAATTACATCCGTTGGTTTTGAAATGCAGGAAGTAGTTGCTAAAGGCAATAGCGTTCCGGATGTCTTCATGAAACTGAAGCAAAGTAACCTCGATGCGGTAGTAGTTGTAGGTTATGGAACATCTAAAAGAAAAGATCTTACCGGCTCGGTAGATAAGTTGAGTGTGAAAGATATTTCAAAAGCGCCTGTTAGAAATTTTGAAGAAGCGCTGGCGGGACGTGCAGCAGGTGTGCAGGTAGTATCAAGTGATGGTCAGCCCGGAGCGCAGGTAAACATTGTCATCCGCGGAAGCAACTCTATCACGCAGGACAACTCACCGCTGTATGTCATTGACGGTTTCCCGGTTGAAGGAGCAAATAACAATGCTATCAACGTATCAGATATAGAGTCAATAGAAGTGTTGAAAGATGCATCAGCTACGGCTATTTATGGCGCACGTGGTGCGAATGGGGTAATCATGATCACGACCAAAAAAGGAAAAGCCGGAACGCTGGATATGTCTTACAACGCTTATGTCGGGTTTAATAAAATCATTAAAAAAATGGATGTACTCAGTCCATACGATTTTGTGCGCTTTCAGTTTGAGTATGATTCCATTAATACTAAATCTACATACCTGAGTAATGGAAGAACGTTTGAAGATTACCGAAATGTTCAGGGTATTGACTGGCAAGATCAATTGTTCCGTACTTCCATGATGACGAATCACGAATTGGCGGTACGTGGCGGTAATGGCAAAACAACCTATTCATTATCCGGCTCTGCCATGAAGCAGGATGGTATTGTGAAGTTTTCGGGATACGATCGTTATCAGGGAAGATTCCGTATTGATCAGGGATTGACTGACAAGGTAAAGATTGGCATGAATGTGAATTACAGTGCATTGAAATCTTATGGAACTGTTCCATCTAATTTATCCAACTCCAGTTCTTCAACCAGCAATTTGATGTTCAGCGTATGGGGCTATCGTCCGGTTTCGGGAAATCCCGCAGAAGATTTACTTGACGGTATAGACCCGGCTTTTGCATTGGATCCCAACGATTCCAGATTCAATCCATTGGAAACAGTGCAATACGAATTGCGCAACCGATTCTCCAATCAGATTGCCGGTAACTTTAATTTGGATATACAGCTTAACAAACATCTTACTTTACGCAGCACCATTGGCTATCGCAATGATGCCGACAGAACAGAGGAATTCAATGGAACGCGTACACGAAGCGGTAGTCCCAATACAACATCGGGTCGTGTGAATGGAGTTAATGGATCTATTCTTTATAACACCAAGAATAATTATGTAAATGAGAATACGCTTTCTTACAATAAGAAATTGAATTCCAAAAACAATATCGATGTGGTTGCCGGTGCTACGGTTCAAGGAAATCAGCAATCCATCTGGGGCGTAGCCGCATCACAATTGCCAAATGAAAAGCTTGGATTATCAGGATTAGATGAAGGAGTGCCTACCAAAATCAATTCATTAAGAAGCAGCAACAACCTGGTTTCATTTCTTGCCAGAACAAACTACAGCTATGATTCAAAATATTTATTGACCGTTTCGATGCGTGCGGATGGATCTTCCAAATTTTCTGCAGACAACAAATGGAGCTATTTCCCATCGGGAAGTATTGCATGGCGTTTGAGCAAAGAGAAGTTCATGAAATCATTCGAGTTTGTAAAGGACGCCAAACTTCGTTTCAGTTATGGAATTACCGGAAACAACCGCGTGTCTGATTTTGCTTATTTAAGTACAATGGCTACCAATGTTTCATTGTCTTATCCATTCAACGGACAGCTTTCCAATACAGTAGTTCCAAATACATTGGGTAATCAAAATTTGAAATGGGAAACAACAGCTCAATCCAATTTGGGATTGGATTTGAATTTGTTTGATGACCGCATTACATTTACATTCGATGCCTATCGTAAAGTCACTTCCAATTTATTATTGAATGCGCAGTTGCCACCATCATCAGGTTTTACTCAAGCGTATAAGAATATTGGAAAAGTAGAAAATAAAGGACTTGAGTTTTCTGTAAGCACCAAAAATATGGATCGCGGTGATTTTGAGTGGAATACTTCTTTCAATATCTCATTTAACCGCAACAAAGTACTTGCACTAAATGATGGCCAGGATGCATTGCTTACATCCATCAACTGGGATAATCAATGGCGCGGACTTGCGGCTTACATCGCAAAAGTTGGACAGCCGGTTGGGTTGATATATGGCGTTATTTGGGATGGTAATTATCAGTATAGCGATTTTCAACAAAGCGGCGCATCAACGTATACATTGAATCCTACAGTCACTTCCAACACTTCGGTATATAATCCTAAAATTCAGCCCGGTCATATCAAGTACCGCGATTTGAATGGCGACAGGGTCATTAATGATGATGATAAAACCATCATTGGCGATGCCAATCCTGATTTCATTGGAGGCTTCACCAACAACTTTAAATACAAAGGATTTGATTTGAATTTATTTTTTCAGTTCAGTTATGGAAATGATTTGCTCAATGCCAATCGACTGGTTTTTGAAGGCAACTCAGGTCGTTCTTTACAAAACCAATTTGCTTCAGTATTGGACAGATGGACTCCCTATAATCAAAACAATATCATGTTTGTGGCAAAAGGAGACGGTGACCGTATATATTCATCTCGTATAGTTGAAGATGGCTCTTATTTGAGATTGAAGACCATTCAGCTTGGATATGAAATTCCGAAAAATCTCATGAAGAAAATTCATTGCAAATCATTGCGTGTTTATGCATCGGCGCAAAATATGATTACCTGGACAAAATATACGGGGGTAGATCCTGAGGTATCGGTGTACAATTCTGCACTCACACCGGGCTTTGATTATTCGGTGTATCCTCGTGCAAAGACCATCATTTTTGGCATGAATCTTAATTTTTAATTTGATTAAATGAATTTTATGAAAAAATATTTTTTAGGATTGAGTATGCTTGCCGTTATTGGCACAGGAACAATTTCCTGTAAAAAAATCCTGAATACAGAACCGGATGATTTTTTGAATACAGACAGCTATTTTAATACACAGTCTGAATTGGAAGCAGCCCTTGCAGGCGTATACAGTTCATTGGCACAAGATGGTACCTATGGCAGAAACATTCCGATTGAATTGGAAATGGGAAACGATGAAGCGCATTATAACAATCGTAACAACTACAATAGTGTTCCTTCTATGTACGATTGTCAGGCATCTACAAAAATTTATTCGGATTGCTGGGTGGCATTATACCAGGGAATAGGTCGTGCAAATTTATTGTTATCTAAAATTGAATCGTCAACGGTAGCAGACTCCATCAAAAAATATATCAAAGGGGAAGCATTGTTTTTACGCGGCTTCAATTATTTTCAGTTAGTAACAAGATATGGCGATGTGCCTCTTTTATTGCAACCTACCTTATCTTCCGAAAGTTTAAATTATCCGCGTACACCTTCGATAGATGTATATAATCAAATCCTTGCTGATATGAAAGCCGCGGATACCATGGTTCGCCCGGTTACAGCCATTGCCAATAGCGGAAGCCGTGTTACACAAACGGCAGTTGATGGAATTATTGCACGGGTTTATATGAAAATGGCTGGTAGGCCATTGATGCTGGGTGTTCCTGCATATGACTCCGCGCGTACTTATTGTTTGAAGGTGATCAATTCGGGGTTACATTCATTGAATACAGATTACAAGCAAATTTTTCTCAATCACTCAGAGGATAAATACGATAATGTATTTCGTGAGAGCATGTGGGAGATAGAGTTTTATGGAAACAATACACCAACTGGTGCTGTTCCTCCCGGATGTCGTTTTGCATCTCAGTTAGCGATGCGTTATACCGGCTCCGATCCAAACTTTGTGTATGGGTATGGATCTTATGTGCCAAGTGGCGTGCTTTATAATACCTACACCACCTATTCATCTGCCACTGATACCTTACGAAGAAATTGGAACATGCCTGAGTTTACGTACAGTACGAGTAACACAGTTCCACGTGTGCCAACGCCTTATACCAGCGGCACATTCACTTTTGAAAGAGATTGTGGAAAGTGGAAAAGAGATTATGAAGTTTTTTTACCCAGACAAAGAGATTGGGGTCCAACGAATTTTCCGGTACTGCGATATGCCGATGTGTTGTTGATGGCAGCTGAAGCTGAGAATGAAGTAAACGGGCCCAATGCAACAGCGATAGGTTACATCAATCAAGTTCGTAACAGGGCCCGTACGTTGCAATTATTTGCAGCGCGCGTACCAACGGCCGATGCGTTCCGAAAATTTGTGCAGGATGAGCGTGCCCGTGAGTTGTGTTTTGAGGGCTTACGCAAATTTGATTTGATACGATGGGGCATCTTTATTCAAAGAATGGATTTTACAAAAAATGCGATCGCCAACAGCACTGCTACATCCACAAATAAGAATCGTTTTCTGGATGCTTATTTTAATGTAAAACAAAGAGACACCTTATTGCCCATACCCAGTTCGGAGTTGACGGTAAACGCAATGATGACACAAAACGCGGGTTGGTAAAATAAAATATATTACAACAGACAAAAGATATTTTCATGATGAAGTTATTCAAACTAAAAACATTTTGGTACGCGGCGTTGCCGGTTGTCTTGCTTTCCTGCAAAAAAGATATACCCGGTACAATAGATGAAGAAGCCACTTTTAACGCGTCGTTGGTAACAGCAAGAATCAATGCCGGTGATACAGCTCTTTTTGCATTAACCGAAAATCCGGACATCATCAGCTTTTACTCAGGTGAAATTGGGCATGAGTATCAATATCGCGACCGTACGATTCTCGAAGGCGGGAATTTGAAAGTAAAATTTGAAACCCGTTTGCAAAATGTGGGTATGGATAGCTCCTTGGAGGTAATGATCTCCAATGATTTCTCCGGCGTGTATGATTCAACAAATGTAGCGAATGCGCATTGGAAAAATATGAATAGCTTTTTTACGTATCCATTGCCTATCGATCCGTTGAGTGTATTTTATCCATCTGGTCCAACACAAGGCGATTTTGCAGATTTTACAGACAGCATTATTCCGGGTCAGCCTTTTTACTATGCATTTAAATACACCAACAAAACCCCTTCTTCAATCATTTGGAGCATCAATAAAATGAGCATGTATAATGTGTTTGATCCAACAGCAAATATTCCAAATGCCACTATTATTGATTCCAATCAAATCACCTCAGGAAATTTTGCATCGGTTCAAATGAATGATCCCGGAACAACACGTTGGACTACATCAACTACTTATTTGAAATGTACTAATTCGAGTTTGGCACCAACAGATGCCCAATATTGGTATATTACCCGTCCACTGAACCCAAGCGCGATTGCACCTGATGCGCCGGTAGTCATAAAAAATATTACTCAAAATCCGATGACGGCTTATCGCTATGTTTATACCAAGCCCGGAACCTATAAGGCTACATTCGTGGCACGTTATGCAAGATTAAATTTTCAAAAAACCATCGTGCGTGAGTTTACGGTTACCGTGGATTAATGTGCACAACCCAATCAATGAAAAAAACAATTCTATTATTTTCTGCCCTAAAGTTATTTTCAATAACCGCTTTTTCGCAATCACAGAAAGCTGATTCTGCCATTGAAGTCATGGCGAAAATATGGAGTAAGGACGAAAACAAACAGGTGCATTACAGTGACTGGAAAACATTTTCGGCTGTTACCATAGATGGGTTGAAAGGGTATGATCCTTCCAAAAAAATCCCAACAGATAAAACACATCTTAGCCGCACTGATAAGAAAGGAATTAAAACAGGTTTTTTTCATACCGAAAAAAAGAATGGTCGCTGGTGGGTTGTAGATCCCAATGGTTATTATACCTATGTTACGGCGGTAAATGGAATCAGAACATTAAAGACAACCGCATTGCCTCCAAATTTTTCAGGCATAGATGACTGGGCAAAACAAACAATCATTGAATTAGATAATAATGGATTTAATACAGCCGGTTGCTGGAGCGATACGGCATCGATTATTTCTTTTAACAGAACAACTACCAACCCCATCGCTTACACGACTCAATTAAGTTTATTGTCGGGCTATGCATCCGAAACTAAAAAGCAATACAAGCATAGAAAGGATCAGTCTAATTTGTCTTTCATAATGGATGATGATTTTCCGGCTTATTGTCGTGAAAAATGCAAGCTATTGAAATCAACACTTAATGACCGAAACCTATTGGGGCATTTTTCAGATAACGAAATTGGTTTTACTGCGAATGAGCTAAAGGATGTTTTGCAAAAGAAAAATGAAATAGATAAGGCCTATTTGTTCTGCAGAAATTATGTAAATGCAAAAGGATGGAAATTGGACAGTTTATCCAAAGAGCAACAGAAGGTTATATTAGGTGAAATGGCAGGCACCTATTATGCTATTGTTTACAAAGCTATAAAAGATGCAGACCCCAATCATTTATATTTAGGAAGTCGCATTCATTCTAATGCCAAAAACAATCCATACATTTTCAAGTATCTGCAGCAATACACCGATATAATTTCTATCAATTATTATGGCGACTGGCAACCCAGAGCAGATTTTATTAGCGAATGGGCAACCTGGTGCGACAAACCATTTTTCATTACCGAGTTTTATACAAAGGCAGAAGAAACAGGCATGAATAATCAAAGTGGTGCGGGATGGATTGTGAAAACACAAAAAGATCGCGGTATCCATTATCAGAACTTTTGTTTGAATTTATTAAAAGCAAAAAATTGTGTGGGCTGGCATTGGTTCCGATATCAGGACAATGATCCTAATGATGCCAAGGCCGATGACTCCAATAAAGATTCCAATAAGGGCATTGTGAATTTGCAATACGAATTTTATCAACCATTGATGCAATACATGAAGGACTTGAATAACAATGTGTATTCATTGATCGATTTTTTTGACAGCCAAAACACTAAATAATTATGAGTTTATTGTTTTCATTAAAAGGGAAAGTCATCATTGTAACGGGAGGCACGGGTGTGTTGGGAAAATCATTTGTAAAGGGCATCGCCGATGCGGGTGGTTCGGTAGTTGTATTGGGTCGCAGTATGGAAAAAGCGCAGACTATTTCTGATGAGATCAATAAAAACGGCGGTAAGGCATTGCCCATCAGTGCAGATGTATTGGATGAAAAGCAATTGATGGATGCACGCGATTTGATACTTGCCACCTTTGGAAGAATAGACGGGCTGGTAAACGGCGCCGGTGGCAATGTGCCTGAAGGGGTATTGGCAAACGAAGCCGATGTGTTTTCTTTGAACATAGAAGGAATGAAAAAAGCACTCATACTCAATGTATGGGGCACGGTCATTCCTACTCAAATATTTGGTGCGGTGATGGCAAAAGGAGAAGGGGGAAGTATCGTCAACATTTCATCGGTTAGTCCCAAACGTGCATTAACCAAAGTATTGGGATACAGCATGGGCAAGGCAGCGATAGATTGTTACAATCAATGGTTTGCGGTAGAAACAGCAAATCGTTATGCCGATAAAATTCGCATCAATGCGTTGATGCCCGGTTTCTTTTTGACAGAACAAAACAGAACATTGTTAACCAATGAAGATGGAAGTTTAACGCAACGAGGAAACTCCATCATTAGTAAAACACCTTTTAAGCGTTTTGGAGATCCGGATGAATTGATTGGCGCGCTGGTGTATTTATTGAGCGATGCATCCAAATTTGTTACGGGAACACAGCTGGGGGTTGATGGCGGATTTTCGGCGTATAGTGGGGTGTAGGAAAAAGTTCAAGGTTTAAGGTTCATAGTTTAATAGATTATTACTCGTCCTACAAATAATTTGTTTGCACATAAATTATCTAATTCAAAGCAATACATGAGATCCATATTATTTTTCCTCTTTCTTAACACATTCATTTGTTCTTATTCTCAAACAACCTCCCGCACCATCATCTCCATGGATTCGGGGTGGATGTTTACGCAGAAGCCCGTGGCCGATCCATTTATCCGTAAATATGATGATGGTCACTGGGAAAAGGTAAATCTTCCGCATTGCTTTAATGTGAATGATCCTTATGACGACGACGATGATTATTACAGAGGAACCGTTTGGTATCGCAAAAGCTTTTCACTGGATAAGGGTATAGAAAAAGAAAAAAAATATTATCTCTGTTTTGATGGATCCAATTTAGTTTCAGATGTCTATGTAAATGGGGCTTTTGCCGGAAGACATGAAGGAGGATATACCGCTTTTCAAATGGACATCACTTCATTTCTTAAGAACGATGATAAAAAAAATGTAATTGCGGTTAAAGTGGATAATTCCGAAAATCCATTCGTAGCGCCATTACATGTGGGATATACGATTTATGGAGGCATCTATCGGCATGTTCGTTTGATAGCAACGAATGAAGTGCATTTCAACATGAACAATTATGGCTCTTCCTCGGTTTTTGTTTCTACACCTGAAATAAAAAAAGAAAATGCTTCAGTATTGGTAAATATGAATATTACCAATGAAACGAATTCGAAGAAGGTTGTTAAGGCGATTCATGCCATATACGATAAAGCCGGTGCAAAAGTTTTTTCCAATTTGTCCGATGATATCATCCTAACTCCGGGAAGTAACATTCAAAAAAATATTTACTTCAACACCGCAATAACTAATCCGCATTACTGGTCGCCCGAAGATCCTTATCTCTATAAAATAGTTACACAAATTACCGATGGACAAAAAATTCTTGATGAACAAACGAATGCCATCGGTGTTCGCACGTTTCGATTCACTGCCGACAGCGGCTTTTTCCTCAACGGTAAAAAATATGTTTTGAAAGGAACGAATCGTCATCAAGATAAGATGGGAAAAGGCAGCGCACTTTCTTATGAAGACCATGAACTTGATTTGCAGAGTATCAAAAACATGGGCTGTAATTTTTTACGCCTGGCTCATTATCCGCAAGATCCTTATGTATTAAAACGCGCCGATGAAATAGGGTTGTTGTTGTGGGAAGAAATTCCATTGGTGGATTACATGAACATCAATACTGCATTTCGAGACAACTGCGCCAATCAGATACGTGAAATGATTCGTCAGCATTATAATCATCCTTCTATTATCATGTGGGGATCGATGAATGAAATATTTCTGCAAGACTATTACAACGAACGTGCGCAAAAACAAACAGATTCATTGTATGGCGCAAATGTTCATGATTATGCTGTTTACTTAGATAGTGTGGTTCGTGCAGAAGATCCATATCGTTCAAGCACGATGGCGATGCACATGAGCAGCGATTATGACAAGTTTAAAATTGATGTAATTCCGCAGGTTGCATCATATAATATTTACAATGGATGGTATAGTGGCAAAGTGGAGGAGTTTGGAAAAACATTTGACAAAAAACATGAAGCCAAACCCAATCAGCGTTTATTCATTAGTGAATATGGAGCTGAGTCGGATAAACAAGTAAATACTGAAAAACCAACACGACTCGACAATACCGGACAATACCAACGATATTTTCACGAGTCCTATTTAAGTCAAATTAAACAACGAAATTACTTTAATGCAACTTGCATCTGGAATCAGTTTGATTTTGGAAATCCTGGAATTGGCGGAACGATTTCCAACATCAACCATAAAGGCATGTACAGCTGGGATCGTAAACCCAAAGACATTTACTATATGTACAAAGCCAACTGGAATCCGGAACCAATGGTTTATATAGCCACCAAAGACTGGCCTCAAAGAGCCACTGCTATCGGCGACAGCTCTGTGATAGATGTTTACACCAATAGTAAAGAAGTGAGTTTGTGGCTGAATGGTAAAAAGCTGAGTGCAAAAAAAACAAACGATGTTTGCAAGGCCAGCTGGAAAGTTGTATTGGCAAATGGTCGCAACATATTGATTGCAAAAACAAAAAATGGAAAGGGCAACATATCAGACACCTCTATCATTGAAAACGAAGTGTATGATCTCAATTTGCAAAAACAAGCATTGAATAAGCAAGAAAAAACGGAGTGGAGGATCAACGTAGGTTCTGATGCACAATACATTGATGAGAATAAAAAAATATGGATAGAGGACAGGCCTTATCAAACAGGAAGCTTTGGATATATAAGTGGCAAGCCTTCATTTATCAGTCTAAAAGGAAAAATAACCAAGACAGATAAAACACAACTCTTGTATACCTACTTAGATTCGGTCATTGATTATCGATTAGATGTGCCCAACGGGAGCTATGAAGTGGATTGTTATTTTGCCGAGCCCGAGTTGCATAGCAATGGTAAAAGGATTTTTGATGTGATGCTTAACGGAGAATTGTTTGTTTCAAAAATGGATTTGCACAAAGAAGAAGGATACTGTGTAGCTGTAAAAAAGAATCGAAAAGTTACAGTGAAAGATAATCAGGGAATCCAACTGCATTTTAATGCCATCAAAGGGAAGCCCTTACTAAATGGCATTCACGTAAAACGCATCAACTAACATTGAAGAAAAACAAACGACATATTTACTACCTGGGATTATTATTGCTCATTTGTTTTGATGCAAATGCAAAAATTATATTGCCTGCATTTTTCTCAGACAATATGGTGTTGCAGCAAAAAACAAAAGTGGCGATATGGGGAGAAGCAGATAAAAAGGCAAACATCACCATCATCACATCTTGGAACAAAAAAAAGTATACAACGCAAGCCGATGCGAATGGTAAATGGAAATTGAGTATCGTAACAGAAAAGGCCGGCGGTCCTTATACGATACAAATTCAGGAGAAAGAAACTTTACAGCTCAACAATGTTATGCTTGGCGAGGTTTGGTTTTGTTCCGGACAGTCGAATATGGAAATGCCGATGCGCGGTTTTAAGAATCAGCCGGTGCTTCACTCCAATGAAATTTTGCTGGATGCAGACAATGACCAGCTTCGATTATTTGAAACAAAAAGAAACGCATCCAATCAGCCCCAAAAAAATGTGGAGGGTCAATGGAATATATCGGATGCTTCAACAGCAAGAGAATTTAGCGCGGTTGCTTTTATGTATGGAATGATGTTGCAAAAAAAACTGCATGTGCCTGTGGGCATCATCGTTAGTTGTTGGGGAGGTACACGCATACAAAGCTGGATGGATTCAAGCATGTTGCAATCATATCCCGATATCAATCAAATTTCTAAAATAGATACCGCAAAAGAAAAGCACAAATTCGTAACAACGCTTTATAATGGAATGATTGCACCATTTGCCGGATATGGATTGCGCGGTTTTTTATGGTATCAGGGAGAGAGCAATCGCCATGAGCCGGAACGTTATGCAAGTCTTTTGCAAACCATGGTGGCCGGATGGCGCAAAAATTGGAATGCCGGCGATTCATTGCCTTTTTATTATGTACAAATTGCACCTTACGGAAACAAAGACACCACAAGGAGTGTAAGAGGAATAAGAGAAGCCCAAATGAAAAGTATGAATCGCATTGCCAATTGCGGCATGGCTGTTACGATGGATATAGGCAATGAAGATCAAATTCATCCGGCAGATAAAAAAACAGTGAGCGAAAGATTATTGTATTGGGCATTGGCAAAAACTTATGGGTATAAAGGCATTGCTTATTGCGGACCGATTTACAAATCGCATCAGATTAACAACAAAAAAGTCAATATCAGTTTCGATTATGCTGAGGGAGGACTAAGTTCTTTTGGTGCCGACTTGAAGCAATTTGAAATTGCTGGAGCTGATAAAGTATTTGTGCCCGCTATGGCAAAAATAGAAGACAATAAAACCATCACGGTTTGGAGCGAATCGGTGAATGAACCGGTAGCTGTACGGTATGCATACAAGGATTATGTAAAAGGAGACCTGTACAATACCGATGGATTGCCGGCATCATCGTTTAGGACGGATGAATGGTGATTATAGTGTTGAATTTGAAAATTCTTAGCTCTTTGAGTTTAATAAGTTTAATGAGGGTTAAATTTTGGTTTAATGAGTTATTTCAAATAACCCAATTAAACAGCAAAGCGTATTAAACCAATTGAACTTATTAAACCGATTGAAATCAAATAATTATTTTACTATGTATAGTTTTCAACATACCATGCGATGGTACGGACCCAATGACCCGGTGAGTCTATGGGATATTCGACAAGCCGGATGTGCCGGCATTGTAAGCGCACTGCATCATGTGCCCAATGGCGAAGTTTGGACGATTGATGAAATCAACAAACGTAAACAAATCATTGCTGATGCCGGATTGGTATGGTCGGTGGTAGAAAGTGTGCCCGTGCACGAATCCATCAAAACCCAATCGGGAGAGTATTTAAAACACATCGAAAATTACAAGCAGTCGATTCGCAACCTAAGTGCATGTGGCATTCACATTGTTACTTATAATTTTATGCCGGTAATGGATTGGACCAGAACGGATTTGGAATATCCAATGCCCGATCGTTCATTGGCATTACTATATCGCAGAGCAGAAGTAGTTGCTTTCGATCTTTTTATTTTAAAGAGAAAAAATGCGGAGAAAGATTATTCGCCGGAAGAAATACAGCGTGCAACAGCATGTTTTCAGCAATTGGATGATGCCGGCAAAGAGCGCGTAAAAACCAACATGATCAAAGGTTTGCCGGGCAGTGAGGAAAGTTTTACCATTGAACAATTCCAGCAGGCGCTGGATGCCTATGCAGGTATTGATGCCAATAAGTTAAGAAGCCATTTGATTTATTTTTTACAGCAAATAGTACCGGTAGCCGATGAGTGTGATGTTAAGATGGTTATTCATCCCGACGACCCGCCGTATCCTCTATTGGGATTGCCTCGTGTAGTAAGCACGGCTTCAGATATTCAGGCATTGGCAGATGCGGTTCCTTCACTAAACAATGGCCTTTGCTTTTGTACAGGATCATTTGGTGTGCGGGCCGACAATGATTTGCCTGCGATGGTAAAACAATTTGGAGCGCGCATCAATTTCTTCCATTTGCGCAGCACTAAACGCAATGAGTTGGGTGATTTTTATGAAGACAATCACCTCGAAGGCGATGTAGATATGTATGCGGTTGTGAAAGAAGCTGTGAAAATCATGAAAGAAAGAAAGGTTTCTATTCCTATGCGTCCCGATCACGGACATCAGATGCTGGATGATTTGAAGAAGAAGACCAATCCGGGATATTCTGCTATCGGAAGATTACGCGGACTGGCCGAATTGCGTGGATTGGAGCTTGGAATCATAAGGAGTATGAATGAATAAATGAGAAATTATTAGATAAATTTCTACGAAAACGATTGCGCTTAGATATTGATGTTTGACGCGTTTAAAAAATGATTATTTTGATGCACTTTTAAAGAAATACATAACTATAAAACAAAAAAAATGAGCAAGAAAGTTGTTACCATGGGAGAAATTATGTTGCGTTTATCCACTCCCGACTTCAAAAGATTTGTACAAGCCGATACGTTTGATGTTACGTATGGAGGTGGCGAGGCCAATGTGTCTGCAGCCCTTTGCAATTATGGTCTTAACGGCACCTTTGTAACTAAAGTACCAAACAATCCAATAGGTCAGTCGGCTATCAATCACCTTCGTCGTTATGGAGTAGATACACAATTTATTGCACGTGGTGGTGACCGTCTCGGAATTTATTTTTTAGAAACAGGCGCATCTATGCGTGCATCGCAGGTAGTATACGATCGTGCAGGAGCTTCTATTGCTGATGTAGATGCGAGTGAATTTGATTTTGATAAAATATTTGAAGGAGCTTCCTGGTTTCACACAACAGGTATCACACCTGCATTGAGTGACAAAGCAGCCGCATTAACTGAAGCAGCGTTGAAAGCAGCCCGTGCCAAAGGAATCACTACCAGTATTGACTTGAACTATCGTAAGAAATTATGGAGTAAAGAAAAAGCGCGTGAGGTAATGACAAAGCTTTGTCAGTATGTAGATGTATGTATCGGTAACGAAGAGGATGCAGATACCACTTTAGGATTTAAAGCCAAAGACACCGATGTAACCAAAGGCGAATTGAACCTCGATGGTTTCAAAGATGTATTTAAGCAAATGAAAGATAAATTCGGATTTAAGTTTATTGCTTCTTCATTAAGAGAAAGTCACAGTGCCAGCGATAATGGGTGGAGTGCATTGGTATATGATGGTAACGAGTTCTATCACACGAAGCAATACAATGTACGCATTGTGGATCGTGTAGGAAGCGGCGATAGCTTTGCAAGTGGATTGATTTACGGTCTTGTAACCGGCATGAGCATGCAAGAGTCGGCAGAGTTTGGTGTTGCGGCCAGTGCGTTGAAACATACGATACCAGGTGATTTGAACCACGCAACCTTAAGCGAAGTGAAAGATTTGATGAAGGGAGATGGAAGCGGAAGGGTGCAGAGATAGCATGTTGTACGTTCAAAGTTCAAAGTTGTTGAAAAATGAAAGTTTTTTTCAAAATTTTTAGACTTTTATTAAACCCTCGTAATCGTGAAAAATTCTAACTATACACTTGAACCTTGAACCTTGAACCTTGAACCTTGAACCTTGAACCTTGAACCTTGAA
>CAZXSR010000010.1:0-93977 GCA_964643315.1 uncultured Ferruginibacter sp. | reverse complement strand
AAGGTTCAAGGTTCAAGGTTCAAGGTTCAAGGTTCAAGGTTCAAGGTGAATAGTTAGAAATTTTTCCAATTAATTGGGTTTAACGATCTTTTCAAAATTTTCAAAAAAAACATTGAACGTTGAACGTTAAACTAATTAACTCTATCCAACCGGCACATAAATTGCATCCGCATAATGCGCCAATCCATAATTCTCATTCAAACATTTCTCCGGATTATTTACATGCCATTCAAACTCATCGCGGAAATGGCGGATGGCTGCAGCAACGGGCCATGCAGCCGCATCACCCAACGGACAAATCGTATTTCCTTCTATTTTTCTTTGAATATCCCAAAGCAAATCAATATCACTCATCTCTCCTTTGCCTTGTTCTATTTTCAATAATAATTTTTCCATCCATCCGGTTCCTTCTCTGCAAGGACTGCACTGACCGCAACTTTCATGACGATAAAAGCGTGCCAATGTGTAAGTATGCTTTACAATACACTGATCTTCATCAAGTACAATAAATCCACCGGATCCCATCATGGTACCTGTTGCAAAACCGCCATCGCTCAGACTCTCGTAGTTCATCATACGCTTCTCGCCTTTAGCAGTCGTCAACAATAAATTGGCAGGAAGAATAGGAACAGAAGAACCTCCCGGAATGCAGGCTTTTAATTTTTTACCATTCGGAATACCGCCGCAATATTCATCGCTGTATATAAATTCTTCTACCGAAATGGTCATATCAATTTCATAAACACCGGGCTTATTGATGTTACCGCAAGCGGAAATCAATTTTGTTCCCGTAGATCTGCCCACACCTATTTTTGCATATTCCTCACCGGTCATGTTGATGATGGGCACAACAGCAGCAATGGTCTCTACGTTATTCACCACAGTTGGACAACCCCACAAGCCTTTTACCGCAGGAAATGGAGGTTTAATGCGAGGGTTTCCTCTTTTACCTTCCAATGATTCAAGCAATGCTGTCTCTTCACCACAGATGTATGCACCAGCGCCGCGCTGTACATGAATATCGCAATCAAATCCGCTGCCCTGAATATTTTTTCCCAACCAGCCATTCTTACGAGCTTCAACAATAGCTTCATCTAAAATATCCGTAACCCAATCATATTCTCCACGTATATAAATATAGCTGGTGTTGCTTCCTAACGCGAATGATGACACGATCATTCCTTCAATCAATAAATGCGGAATAAACTCCATCAAATATCGATCCTTAAAAGTTCCCGGTTCGCTTTCATCTGCATTACAAACCAAATAACGGGGAACGCCTTCGGGCTTTGCCAGAAAGCTCCATTTCATGCCGGTAGGGAAACCTGCGCCACCGCGACCACGAAGACCGCTTTTCTTCACTTCTTCCACGATATCGGCCGGCTGCATTTTCAGGGCTTTCTCCACACTGCGATAACCGCCTTCACGACGATACACATCGTAAGTTCGGATACCTTCTACATGCGCTTTTTCTAATAATATCTTTTTACTCATTTATTCGATCCCTTTAAGGATGATATAATTTTATTGAACTTTTGCTTTGCACTCTTCAATGATCTGATCTACTTTTTCCTTCGTTAAATGTTCGCGGTAATGTTTTCCCAACTGCATCATAGGCGCATAACCGCATGCTCCCAAGCATTCAACGGTCTTTAATGTAAACATTCCGTCAGCAGTGGTTTCACCCACTCCGATGTTGAGTTTTTGTTTAATATAGTCGATGATGTCATCGCTTCCGTTGAGCATGCAAGGGCCGGTTTGGCATACTTCAAACACATGTTTACCCACGGGCTTGAGGTTATACATGCTATAAAAGCTCGCAACCTCATACACTTCAATGGGTTCTATCTTCAGCAATGAAGCCACATAATCCATCACCGGCACATCAAGCCATCCGTCAAATTCGGTTTGGGCCAAATGCAATACCGGCAACAAAGCACTTTTTTGTTTGCCTTCGGGATAGCGGGCAATGATTGCCTGCACCTTGGCTAAACTGGTATCGTTAAATTGTTTCATTTTACTAAGGTTCAAAGGGTTCAAGAGGTTCAAGAGGTTCAAGAGGTTAAAGAGGTTAAAGAGGTTAAATAAATATTTTGTACAAAAACCTATTGAACCTTTTCAACTTTTTGAACCTATTTAACTTATCTAAGCATCCAACTCTCCCGCAATCAAATTCAAACTACTCATGGTTATTACCGCATCACTCAGCATACCACCTTTGATCAATTCGGGATAGGCCTGATAATATATAAAACAAGGCCTTCTGAAATGCAGTCGGTACGGTGTTCTTCCGCCATCGCTGATCAGGTAATATCCTAACTCACCATTGGCACCTTCAACTGAATTATACACTTCACCCACCGGCATTTCTGTTTCGCCCATGATGATCTTGAAGTGATAGATGAGTGCTTCCATTTTAGTGTACACATCTTTCTTCTCCGGCAAATAGTAGGCAGGCGCATCGGCATGATACACTTCTGCATCAGCGCCTTTAAACTCCTGTACCTTTTGATAAGCCTGTTTGATAATGCTCAGGCTCTGCCACATTTCTTCATTACGCACTAAATATCTGTCATAACAATCTCCTGTTGTACCAACAGGAACAGTGAAATCAAAATCCTGGTAACTGCTGTAAGGTGTATGCACACGCACATCGTAATCTACCCCTGCTGCACGGAGGTTAGGTCCGGTAAATCCATAATTCATGGCCCTTTCGGCAGAAATAGGTCCGCAACCGATGGTTCTTTCCATGAAGATGCGGTTACGGGTAAACAGATTTTCGAACTCTTTTAATTGAGCCGGGTAACCTGTTTTTTCATCCAAGAACTTTTCTAATTTTTCAAAAGCGGCATTCGTGAAGTTTCTTTCAAAACCACCGATACGTCCGATGTTGGTGGTCAATCTGGAACCACAAACTTCTTCATAAATTTCGTAAATCAATTCACGGAACTGCATCACATACAGGAAACCTGAGTAAGCTCCGGTATCCACACCTACAATGGAATTACAAATCAAATGATCGGCAATGCGCGCGAGTTCCATGATGATGATGCGCAAATAATCAACTCGCTTAGGTGTGCTTACTCCCAGCAATTTCTCGCAGGTAAGGTGCCAGCCCATATTATTCAGTGGAGAAGAGCAGTAATTCAAACGATCGGTGAGTGGGGTAATCTGATAAAGATTTCTCCGCTCCGCAATTTTTTCGAATGCACGGTGAATATATCCAACGGTTGAAGTGGCTTGCATAATACGCTCACCATCGAGTTCCAAAATATTTTGAAACACACCATGGGTTGCCGGGTGCGTAGGTCCCAGATTCAGCGTGGTTGTTTGTTTTTCCAAACTACCTTCCGGTAAAAGGATGTGGTCGTTCATTTTATAAAAGTTCAAAGTTCAAGGTTCAACGTTTATTGTACCTAATGAACAAATTGATTATCTTCCAAACATATCATCATCTTTATCCACCCGCGTTTGGTCTTCGAGGGGATATTCTTTTCTTAATGGAAAGTAGTCCATCTCATCTACATTCAATATACGCTTGAGATTGGGATGACCTACGAAATTGACTCCAAAGAAGTCGTAGGTTTCTCTTTCCATAAAATTTGCCGATTGGTATAAGGCGGTTGCGCTGAATACATCAGGTTTTTCAATGTCGGTAAACACTTTAAATCGGATGCGCACATTGTCTTTCCAGTTATGCAAATGATATACGACTGCAAGCTCTGCGCCTTTGTTATCGGGATAGTTCACCGCTTGCAAATCGGTCAGAAAAGTAAATTGTAAAGTTGGATCATCAAACAAAAACTGCAACACTTTCAGATTCTGTTCTTTGGGAGCAGTAAATGTAAGCATACCGTATGGCTCCTGCCAATCAGTTAGCTGATCCCCGAATTTTTCGGTCAGTTTTTGTTGTATGATTTCGTTAGTTAGCATGTCTTGATTATTGTATCCCATACCCAGCCAGCATATCCTTATATCTATCGCTGTGTCTTCTTCTCAAACTCTCATTGTGTACCAGTTCCTGAATTTTCATGAAGCCATCCAGGATTGCTTCAGGGCGAGGAGGGCATCCCGGTACATATACATCCACCGGAATCACCTGATCAATGCCTTGTAAAACGGAATAGGTATCAAATATGCCGCCACTGCTCGCACAAGCGCCCACTGCAATAACCCAGCGAGGTTCGGCCATTTGAATATATACTTGTTTCAGAACGGGCCCCATCTTCTTTGCGATAGTTCCCATCACCATTAATAAGTCACACTGACGGGGAGAGAATCCTACTCTTTCGGAGCCAAAGCGAGCAAGGTCGTAATGGCTTGCCATGGTAGCCATAAACTCGATACCGCAACAGCTGGTAGCAAATGGCAAAGGCCAGATAGAATTTTTGCGTGCGAGGCCAACTACTTTTTCAAAATTAGTAGCCATAAAACCTTCGCCCATGTATCCTTCTGGGATACCCTGAAATTTTACTGTATTATTAAACTGTACCGGACGGGACATAATTGTTGGGTTAATTGCTTTCTATTAAAAACAGACGAAGACTGTTTTAGTTCTTAATCTTCCCATTTCAATGCGCCTTTTTTAAAGATGTAAATGAAGCCGGCAAGGAAGAGGGCTACGAAAAGCACCACCTCTGCAAACCCGCTCCAGCCAAGGTCTTTAAAATTAACCGCATATGGATAGAAAAAGATAACTTCAACATCAAACAACACAAAAAGAATGGCAACCAAAAAATATTTAATGGCCATAGGCTGACGTGCATTCCCTTTGATTTCTATACCACTCTCAAAGTTTTGGAGTTTATCAGTTGTCTTGCGTTTAGGTCCCAGCCAGTCGGAGCCAATAATGATGAGGGTTACAAGTCCTATGGCAAAAATCAATTGAATAACTATGGGAAAATAGTTGATGGCAGAAGAAGCGGATGCCTGAAGCAAATAATAAGGCATTGTAACTAAGTGATTTTTGGTTGCGCAAATTTACGATAGCTATATGAATAAACAACTGTACTGTGGTATTGTTTTGAAAATAAAAAAACCGTTGCAAAAAGCAACGGTTTGATCATCATATAAAATGATATTAAGCTTCTGTGTTTGCTTCACCTTCGGCCGATGGGGCTTCGGGTTCTGCTTCAGGAGCTGCAGGTGCAGCTTCTTCAGCAACAGGGGCTACTTTTTTCACAACAGGCATGTTTCTTTTGTCCTGACGTGCCTTTCTGTGATCCTGCTGACGCTTAGCAATTTGTGCATCGTGCTCAGCAGTCCACTTGGTGAATTTTTCCATGGCAGTTGCTTCGTCAAACAGACCAAGACTTACACCACGAAGGAGATGTTTCAGGTACAATACGCCTTTGTAAGACAAGATTCGGCGAACCGTGTCAGTAGGCTGAGCTCCTTTTTGAAGCCAATCCAATGCCTTTTGACGATCTACCTGAACCGTAGCAGGAACCGTCAATGGATTGTACGTACCTAGTTTTTGAATGAATTTTCCGTCGCGTGGACTACGGCCATCCGCCACAACAATGAAGTAGAAAGGACGCTTCTTGGAACCGTGCCTTTGCAATCTGATTTTAACAGCCATAAAAAATAGACATTTTTTTGGTGAGTGAACAATAGGGTTAACCCTTTAAAAAGGGGATGCAAAGATAGGGAGAAATGGATTAAATGCCAAAAAAAAGAGGGTTGAAGGGTTGCAGAGTTACAAGCTAGAGGAACTAAAGAATTACAAAGTTGAGAGCAAAACCAGCGAAACGTCTGAAACCAGCAAAGCAACTGGAAGAAGCGAAGCGATTATATGCATCCCCTGCGACTCCAAACTTTATCCAGCACGTCAAACCTTTCAAACCGCTTCATTACCTTTGCCACATGATTCAAATTTCTAACAGAGGTAAGGCCATGCCCCCCTCCCCCATCCGTAAACTCGTTCCTTTTGCTGAATCCGCAAAGAAAAAAGGAATTACCGTTTATCATCTAAATATTGGTCAGCCCGACATTGAAACGCCTCCCTCAGTATTGGATGCAGTGCGTAAGGCCGACTTTAAGGTATTGGAATACTCACACAGTGCCGGATTGGAGAGGTATCGTAGAAAATTAGTAGAGTATTACTCCAGTAACAATATCAACGTTACACATGACGAAATCATTGTTACAACCGGTGGCAGCGAAGCCATTCTTTTTGGCTTCATGGCTTGTTTGGATCCTGGTGACGAAGTTATTATACCCGAACCTTTTTATGCAAATTATAATGGCTTTGCCGTTCAGGCCGGTGTCAAAGTCGTTCCCATTGCCAGTAACATTGAAACTGGATTTGCACTTCCGCCCATAGCTGAATTTGAAAAAGCCATTACCCCCCGTACCAAGGCGATTGTAGTATGCAACCCCAATAACCCAACCGGCTATTTATACAGTGCTCAAGAAATGGAGGTGCTCAAAGAAATCATCCTGAAACACAATTTGTTTTTGTTTACGGATGAGGCTTATCGTGAATTCTGTTATCAAGGTGTTCACACAAGCGCCATGCACTTAAAAGGTGCCGAACAGCATGTGATTTTAATGGACACTATCAGTAAAAGATACAGCGCCTGTGGTGGAAGAATTGGTGCGTTTGTAACAAAAAACAAAGATGTATTGGATGCGGCCATGAAACTGGCACAGGCCAGATTAAGCCCGCCATTTTATGCACAGCTACTGGGTGAGGCAGCTGTTGATTTGCCGGATAATTATTTTGATACCACCAAAGCAGAATACCTTTCTAGAAGAGACATCCTGGTTAAACGTTTAAATAAAATGGAGGGCGTATTTTGCCCCAATCCTGGAGGAGCATTTTATGCGATGGCCCGCTTACCAATAGATGACTCTGATAAATTTTGCCAATGGTTGCTGGAGTCTTTCTCACACAATAATGCTACCGTTATGATAGCTCCTGCCACCGGATTTTATTCTACACCTGGTAAAGGTAAAAATGAGGTTAGACTGGCGTATGTGCTGAACAAGGAATCCATTCACAAGGCCATGGATTGTTTGGAAGAGGCGTTGAAAGTGTACCCAGGAAGGGTTGTTTGATGTTCAATGTTTAAGGTTCAAAGTCAAAGATTAAGACATAGAAATAATACTCCTAATTATGAAACCGTTCAAACAAGAATTTTCCCCGCGCTAAGACGCCGAGCAATGCGAAGGGGCAAAAGGAATTTAAACTCAATCAGATAATTCTCAACCTAATGAACTTATTAACCCGCTGCCTTCTCAACCTATTGAACCATTTTAACCCATGCAACCTTTTGAACCTCTCTCCTACTTCCCTCCCCCCTTACAATGCTCACGTACATAATTAGTATATATCGTAGATAAATGTCTGCGTGTTCCCTCTCCTTCAGATATGCTGTGCGTACGATTGGGATACTCCATGAATTGAAATGGCTTATTGTATTTGATGAGTTCATTTATGAGTGCTTCCGAATTGCTGTAATGCACGTTGTCATCTCCACTCCCATGTATCAGTAATAAATTTCCTTTTAAATCTTTTGCATAGGTAACTGCAGATCCTTTTTCAAAATCTTCCTTGTTTTCTTTTGGAAGCCCCATATATCTTTCGGTGTAGATATTGTCATAGTACAGCAAATTAGTTACCGGTGCAATGGAAATTCCTGTTTTAAACAAATCGGGGAATCTAAACAACAAATGTAGGGTGGAAGACCCTCCTCCGCTCCAGCCCCATACAAGCGTTCTGTCTGTATCTATGAAAGGCAGCTCTTCAATCTTTTTTACCCCCATCGCCATATCACGAATATTTATCTGGCCATTTCTTCTGTATATCGCTTTTCTCCAGGCAGCACCTTTCAATGATGGCGTCCCCCTGTTATCAAGTGCCACCTGAATGTATCCCTCTGCACTCATATCTCCATTGTATAAAAAGTTATCGTGGTTTCCATAAGTATCATCAATCGTAGTAGCAGCAGGCTCTCCATATACATAAACAATCAGCGGATATTTTTTGCTCGGATCAAAATTTGCAGGTTTACGCATCCATGCATCCAGTGTAATGTTGTCTATGGTTTGAATCTGAAAATAATCAACATGTACAGATGTATCTTTCACCAAATTTTTTGAAATGGATTTATCTGTAAAAAATGCTTTATGGTCGGGTAAGCTAATCCATTCCGATACTTCAGGAGTTTGATAATTACTATATTGATGAAGTGCTATTTTTCCATTGGGAGAAATGGTGTAGGTATGTGTGCCTTTGAGTCCGACATTACTGACCATTTCGGGCTGATTATTTTTGAGTTTTGCTAAATTATTCATCGGAACCCGATACAAATAACGCTGTGAAGCATTCTCAGGCGATGCATTAAAATATACCCAGTCATTGGCTTCATCTACTGCAAGTAATTTATCGATATCATAATTTCCTTTGGTAAGTAAACCGATATTTTTCCCATCCCGACTGATTTTATAAATGTGTCTCCAACCATCTTTTTCGCTGACCCATAAAAAATCCTGCCCACCATTGATCCAGTTCCATCCTTTTGGATTGTCAGTATTTAAATCCACCCAGGCATTATCTCCCTCTATAAAGAACATGCGCGTATTTCCATCCTGCACATTACAGTATATGAGTTTACTTTCCTGTTGTTTGCGATCGAGTTGTTGTACGACAATTTCCTTATTATCGGCCCATTCCATTCTGGTGAGGTAGTGCTGACTTTCATCACCATCTATATTCATCCAATTGAGCAAGCCATTACTCACTGCTACCACTCCAATGCGTGCAGGTGATGGCGCTTCCCCAACCTTTGGATACTCTACCGGAATAATTCTTGAGTACACAGAATCCGTTGCATTCATCATATAAAAATCGCGGACTTTGGTAGCATCTATTTGCCAGAAGGCAATATTGCGGCTATCAGGCGACCAGCGAAATCCATCACGACAACCAAATTCTTCCTCATATACCCAATCAAATGTACCGTTGATCACTTTACGGGTTCCGTCGTTTGTGAGTTTTTTGGCGATGCCCGTTTGCACATCTTCGCAAAAAATATTGTGTTCACTTACATAAGCAACCCATTTATTGTCAGGTGAAAATTTTGCAAACATCAAAGATTGGGCCGGACGTGTTTTGCCTACTTGAGATAATTTATTTTTTGAAAAATCATAAATCCAATAATCCCCTCGGGTATTATAGCGCCAAACACGTGCCGTATTTGTGTATATTAATGCCTTTTGATTATCTCCGCTTACAAAAAAAGATTCCGGAAGAATCGGGTCTTTTTTCCCCGCAGGAATCAATTGTTCTTTTTTAATCAACACAGTTCGATTTTCTGTTTTAGGATCTATCCTCACTAAATTTCCTTGCTCAACTGACAAATAACCAAGACCATCCTTTGTCCATTGAATGGTTTGTGAGCATACAACAACGTTGATTAAGACAAAGACAATCAATCCTAAAAATCTGAATCGAAGCATAATTATTTTTTGGTAAAAATATGAAAACAAATAAATCATACGACTGGTTTTAAATACAAAAGCCCTCTATAATAGAGAGCTTTTGTGAGTTTAAAATAGTTGAGATTATCTTTTCTTTTTTCTCTGTTGTTTTTGTTTTCCAAAGATATTTCCTTCCTGGAAGCCTGGTCCCTCAGGAGCACCAAGATAAGTTTGAGCGCATCTGAAACCAACTGTGTTGGAAGCCTGATCTTCCTGCATGAATCGACGTGCTCCTGGAGACAACCAATAAGCTCTGTCGTTCCAGCTACCACCTTTGATAACACGAGACTTATCGCTGATCAAAGTAGTAACACCATAATTATATGAAGATCCACTCACGGAATCTCCATCTAAGAAGTTAATTACATTGTTGCGTTGATAGTTTGTTCTGTTTTTCACTTCTTCGTCTGAGATATCAACTTTTTTCAAGTGCCCCATACTATCTCTTTCATATTCTCCATTGCTATTCTTGGCATATTTCTGGAAACGATTACCACGATAGTAGTTGAAATCCTGCGCATCTGTTGGCGTGAGTGGACGATACACGTCAGCAACCCACTCACTCACATTACCGCACATGTTATATAAACCAAATGAATTCGGATAGAATGATCTAATATTGCTTGGGATTGCAGCCCGATCGTTTAATCCACCGGCAACACCCATGTTATCTCCACTTGAGCGCTTGAAGTTGGCCAGGAATTTACCTTGCCATGCACCTCTTCTGTTATCTCTCAATCCTATGTAGCTGTATGAATTTTTACCCCATGAGTAAATTTGCTGATTTGCCCTGATTTCCTCCCCTGATCTGCTTTCAGCTCTTCTTGGGTAAGGATTTTGACTCAAAAGACCATATGCAGCATATTCCCACTCTGCTTCTGTTGGTAAACGATAAGCCATTGTAAGAATTCCATCATCCAATCTTACATTCATTCTTGGTTTGTTGTTGGCATCTTTTAGTCCACCTGTTTTAGGTTTAGCACGACCCTGGATTAATTCAGGACTCATCAAGTAAGTTTCTGTATTGAAAGAGCCGGAAGCGCCTGAGCCCTTCATTTCTTTGGTGATGGCAGTTTTGTTCATGTATCCTTTCTCCATCAAACGCAATTCATTTACGCGATCAGTTCTCCAAACGCAGAAATCTCTGGCTTGTTCCCAGGAAACACCAACTACAGGATAGAAGTTGTAAGAAGGATATCGGAAATAATACTCAACATAAGGGTCATTGTAAGCCAACTCTTCTCTCCAAACCAAGGTATCGGGAAGAGATTTTTTCATCACGTTGGAATCTCCTGCGAATGTATTTTCCAGCCAATACATGTATTCACGATAGTGAATGTTTGCTACCTCTGTTTCATCTATGAAGAATGAAGGAACGGTGATACGACGTGGGATGTTATTCCAGTCGCCCATGATATCTTCATCCTTTGCGCCCATTACGAACGAACCGCCCTGTATGAACACAAGTCCGGGCCCTGCTTTGGGATACTTCACTTTTGTTACATGAAAATTCCCCATGTTTTTATCGTCATAGTTCCATCCTGTTACAGATGATTTCATTCTTTTTTTGGAGCCTTGACCGCAAGAGAATAATAATGATGCCGCTAACACACCTGCAGTTGCTAAAAAGAAACGGGTTTTAAACATACTTTTATGATTTATAATACTTTACTGGTTTAGTTTCAATTACAAACAAAAATGACAATCTGGAAAATAGTTTGCCGACACAAATGTAATGAATTTAGGTGCGAATATATGAATAATTAACCAAACAGCGACAATTTTTGCATTTTCTTATCATTTAATGTTACATCTATTTAACATTATTTTTAAAAAATATGTGAGTGGCTTTTGGTTCAACGCAATAACAATAATTTAATGATTTATTTGGCAGATTCAAATATTGGCTTATTTTTACGTTCTGATTATAAAATTTTATTTGATTATCGAGTCTACCTCTACATCACCAAGTCACCTTTAAAGCATGAAAAAAACAAGTATGAAACTGGCCGCATTGGCTATGTTTGTGTGTGGTTCTATTACCACTTTCGCTCAACAAATTAATGTTGTTACAACCGCTGTTCCATTTTTAAGAATAACCCCTGATGCCCGCAGTGCAGGTATGGGCGAGGTTGGTATTGCGATTTCACCCGATGCCAATTCAGGATTCTGGAACATTGCTAAAACCACTTTCGCTACAAACAAAATGCAAGTAGGTGCCACTTACACTCCTTGGTTAGCAGACCTTAAATTGAATGATGTATATTTAATGAACGCATCCGGTTATTACAAATTGGATGATCTTCAAGCTGTTAGTGCCGGTGTTCGTTACTTTAGTCTTGGAAATATCCAGTTTACTGATGCTAACGGAAACCAACTTCAGTCTTTCCGCCCTCGTGAATTTGCCATAGAAGGCGGATACTCTCGCAAGCTTTCCAGCAAAATGAGTTTGGGTGTTGCCCTTCGTTACATCAGCTCAGACCTTGCAGGTGGTACTGTAGGTGGAGTTTCATACAAAAAAGGAACATCAATTGCAGGAGATGTACATTATTATTACAAAGGGACTAAAGCAGATGGTAACGGGTTCGACTTTGGTGCAACGCTCAGCAATTTAGGATCTAAAATATCTTATACTAACGATGCAAAGCAGAAAGATTATATTCCTGCTAATTTGGGTGTAGGTGCTGTTTACAACAAGGTGTTAGATGCTGATAACAAAATTACTTTTGGTATGGATTTGAATAAATTGCTTGTTCCGACTCCGCCTGTTGGTGAAAATGGTAATGCCGTAACAACTCAACAAATCGAATCTTATCGATCTAAAGGAGTTGTATCAAGCTGGTTTAGTTCTTTAGGAGATGGAGACGATATCAAAGAAATCTCTATTTCTGCAGGTGCTGAATACTGGTATAAAAACCAATTTGCTTTCAGAGCAGGTTACTATGGAGAAAATAAGCAAAAAGGAGACCGTCGTTATTTCACGGTAGGTACAGGGTTAAAATACAATAACATGGGTATCAATTTTGCTTATTTATTGCCAACAGGAACTGGTGTTACGCGTAACCCGCTTTCCAATACACTGCGCTTTAGCGTAATGTATGATATGGACTAATCAATTTTCACAATCTTATCATAAAGCGTTTCTCCATGCAGAAACGCTTTTTTATTTTTGCACCCTCAACATTCAATTATGTCATATCGCATCGGAAACGGAATAGATTATCATCGGCTGGAAGAAGGCATCCCTTTTTGGTTAGGTGGTGTGCATGTTCCACATCACAAAGGTGCTGTTGGGCACAGTGACGCAGACGTTTTACTGCATGCTATTTGCGACGCATTATTGGGTGCTCTTTGTTTAGGTGATATAGGAAAACATTTTCCGGACACAGACAATGCCTACAAAGGAATTGATAGTAAAATTCTTTTGAAAAAGACAATACATTTAATTGAGGAACAAGGATATGAAATTGTAAATGTAGACAGTACTTTGTCATTACAAGCTCCCCGTATTGCACCCTACATTACTCAAATGCAAGAGATCATTGCAGGCATTCTGCATATCAATATGAACGATGTGTCCATTAAAGCAACTACTACAGAAAAGCTGGGATATATTGGCAGAGAAGAAGGTGTAATGGCTCAGGCGGTTGTACTATTAAAAAGAAAAGAAGCATAACGAAGCATGTCATCTATTTCCATTTCCATTGTAAATAATTCAGGATACCCACTCCCTGCCTACGCAACACAAGGTTCGGCCGGCATGGATTTACGTGCTGCCATCAAAGAACCTGTTTCTCTTCAACCACAGCAAAGAATGTTATTCCCAACCGGCTTACGCATTGCATTGCCTGCCGGTTATGAAGCGCAGATTCGTCCACGCAGCGGATTGGCATTAAAACAGGGAATCACCTGCTTAAATACCCCTGGCACCATCGACAGCGATTATCGTGGAGAAATAGGTGTGATCCTCATTAATCTCAGTCAGGAAATACAGGTCATACAACCCGGAGACCGTATTGCGCAAATGGTTATTCATCAATACACGACTGCTCGTTGGGAAGAAAATAATGAATTGCCTGAAACAGCACGTGGAGAAGGTGGTTTTGGGCATACCGGAAAATAAACATCATAATGAAAAATACTTGTCTGTTTCTCTTTGCAGTAATCATAGGTATGACATCCTGTAGGATTTCAAAAAAAATAAATAAGGCAATAAATACGCCGGCTACAACTGTCAGCACAGTGCTGCCTGAGAAAATAGATTCTTCGGTAATTTATCATCAACAACTTTTAAGAATCAAATCGAATATTATAAAGCCTCAAACATTTTCTGCAAAAATAAAAGTGGAAACCAATGATGACAATGGCAAAAATCCGGATATTACTGCCAATGTAAGGATGATTAAAGACAGTGCAATTTGGATCTCATTATCTGCAACCATATTAGGCGTAGAAATATACAGAACGCTGATTACTCCTGACAGTATCATCATTCTTGACAAACAAAAAAAGCGGTACATGATGCGATCTCTTGACTATTTACAGGAAGTAGCTCAAATTCCCATAGACTTTGGCAATATGCAAGATATTCTATTGGGAAATCCGATTTTTTTAGGTGATAGCGTACAGTCATTCAGAAGTACAGGCAATAAAATGATGTTATCGACCGTAGGGAATTTATTTAAAAATCTGCTTACTATTCACATGCCTGATGGCACTCTTGAACACAGTAAATTGGATGATGTAGATTTGTTTAGAAATAGAACGGCAAATATCAGCTATTCAGGATATGAGATGAGAGACAATATTATATTCTCAACTGAAAGAGAAATTTCATTGGCAGAAAAAAACAAGATCGATATTAAACTTTCATTCCGGCAATTTGACTTTAACAAAGAATTGTCAGTAAATTTTCAGATTCCGAAGAATTATAAGCAAAAATGATTCTTATATTCGCTGAGATTTCTTTATTCAATATTTACAAATGACACTGAAAAAAATCGGCTTGTCCGTACTTTTGTTGATGGCTGTTTGTGTGACTGCAATCGGCCAAAGTCGTGATGAGTTGGAAAAACAGAGACAATCGCTTAAAAAAGAAATTGAGGAAACGCAGGCATTGTTAAATGAAAATAAAGCCAAAACTCAGGAGAATCTTGCCCAATTCAATTTAATCAACAGAAAAGTTGAATTACAAAACAGGGTGGTTGAAAGTCTGAGTGGTGAGATTGATATCATCAATGGAAACGTACTCACCATTTCAAAGGACATTTACAAATACAATAAAGTTTTGGATACGCTTAAACAGGAGTATGCCAAAAGTATGGTATACGCTTATAAAAATCGGGGCAACTTTGATTTTATCAATTTCATATTTTCAGCCGGAAGTTTCAATGATGCGATAAGAAGAATAAACTATCTGAGGAGCTATAGAAATTACAGGGAAATGCAAGGACAAAATATTGTTCGTATGCAAAATTTGAGAAAGAAAAAAGTTGATGAGCTCTCTGTTGTAAAGAATGAAAAAAAATCTGTACTACAGATTCAGAGTAAAGAGATGGTGACACTGGAGTCTGAAAAAATTGAAAAAGACCGCATCATTGCCGAACTCAAAAAGAAAGGTAACCAATTAAACAAACAAATAACCGCCAAGCAAAAGCAAATGCAAAAGGTGAATATCGCCATTGCTGCAGCCATAAAAAAAGCTCAGGAAGATGCAAGGCGTGAAGCGCTTGCAAAAGCGGCTGCAGAAGAAAAAGCCAAACTGGAGGCCCTAAGAAAAGAAAAAGCGAAACTTGATGCGGGGAAAAAAAAGGAGGTTGTTGAAATAAAAACTGAAAAAAAAGTAAAAACAACTCCGAAGAAAGAGAGCGTCCTCCTGAATGCAGAGAACATTGCATTAAATGCAGGATTCGAACACAACAAAGGATCATTGCCATGGCCGGTTGATAAGGGATGGGTCATGATGAAATATGGAACCAATACACTTCCAAGCGGTAGTATCATTGAAAATACTTCCATCACAATTTCAAGTGATGTTGGAAACAGTGTTAGGGCGGTTTTTGATGGAACCGTAAGCGCCATAGCCCAGGTAGATGGTATGACAGTGGTAATCATACAACACGGCAGATATTTTTCTAGCTACAGTAATTTATCCAATGTGAATCTGCAAAAAGGCCAGCAAGTGTCAACCGGACAAATACTGGGTAAAGTTTCCAATAATTTTGATGGTGGCGGTAGTATTGATTTTTTTATCAGCAATGAAAACAATTCGTACTACGATCCTGAAAAATGGCTGAGAAGAAGATAATTATTGTGTTTCAAATTTAGAGCAGATCCTGATATAGCTTTTCGTATTGAGGTACTACACGATGAATGCTAAATTGAAGCGCCTGTTCTCTTGCATTTTTTTTGAATTGATTTAAGTTTTCATCATTGCTCAAAATTGCCAAAGATTTTTCAGCCATAACATCCACATCGCCCACATCACACAAGTAACCGGAAAATCCCTCTTTATTTATCTCGGCTAACCCGCCCGCATTACTGGAGACAACAGGAACACCACCTGCCATTGCCTCCAAAGCAGCCAATCCAAAACTTTCATATTCACTGGGTAGTAAAAACAAGTCTCCTATTGGCAGGATGATTTCCATTTGCTCTTGTTTGCCCAAAAAACGAACATCTCCACAATATTTACTACTTCTGATATAAGCTTCCATATCTGGCCTTTCGGGGCCATCTCCAATTAATACCAATTTAGCAGGAATTTTCTCACGAATACGAATAAAAACATCCACCACATCACTGACTCTTTTTACAGGTCTGAAATTGGAGGCATGCATGATAATACGTTCGTCATTGGGGGCAATTTGTTTTTTTAATGCCTGAACCGAATGCATTGAAAACCGATCCACATCAACAAAATTATGTATGACGCTAATCTCTTTTTCTATTTCAAAATGTCTATATGTCTCATCCCTCAAATTTGCAGACACTGCGGTCAACGCATCGCTTTCATTCATAGAAAATGTGACAACAGGTCTGTAAATTTTATCCTTACCAACCAGGGTAATGTCTGTACCGTGTAAAGTTGTGATGACAGGTATATGCTTGCCCATAGTTTGCAGAATCTGCTTAGCCATAAATGCTGCTGCTGCATGTGGGATTGCATAATGAACATGTAAAACATCAATCTGATAATTGCCAATAACATCAACCAATGTACCCGCTAATGCTGTTTCGTAGGGAGGATAATCAAATAAAGGATACGTAGGTACCAATACCTCATGGTAAAAAATATTTGGGTTAAAACCACTTAATCTTACTGGTTGCTGGTAGGTGATGAAATGAATTTGATGTCCTTTTTCTGCAAGGGCTTTTCCTAATTCGGTTGCCAGCACCCCGCTTCCGCCAAATGTAGGATAACAGACTATTGCGATATTCATAATACAATCAAAATGTAAAAGTGAAAATTCAAAATTTTTTAAACTGCTCTTTAGAAATGATTACTTTTTACCCGGCATATAACAAAAACACTACCGGTGTTTTTTCAAACACCGGCTTTTCCTTTTGCCACAAACTTACTGTTTTTGTATGTATGCGCTCATTCGGTCCTGTTAAGTCGGATGCAATACATAATAATGTTTCGGAGCGACAATTGTTGACCAATGCATTCCAAAGTGCTTCATTCCTGTATGGTGTTTCAATAAAGATTTTGGTAGAATGATATTTAGCAGATTGACTTTCCAGCTCTTTAATTTTTTTTTGTCGCTCTTGCTGATCAATTGGCAAATAACCGACAAACTCAAATTGCTGACCATTCATTCCGCTGGCCATAAGTGCCAGCAAAATAGAACTGGGTCCAACAAGCGGATGTACAACACAACCTGATTTATGTGCCAGCAAAATTAATAATTGACCCGGATCAGCTACTCCAGGACAACCGGCCTCGCTGATAATGGCTATATTTTTTTTTGACTTTATCGCTGAAGAAAAAGTTTCTTGTAAAGATTCTTCTGTCTTATGCATTTCGTGCCACTCAAAATCATCAATTTGAATTCCTGAATCCAAAGCTTTGAGATACCGACGGACCGTGCGTATATTTTCGGCAAAAATCACTTGACATAGACGAATATTTCTTATCACATATTCCGGTATGCTGTTCATTGCATTATCCGATATGAAAGATGGTATCAAATAAACGTGGCTCATTGATAAACAAATTATTTTAAGTTCCTCAGATTAACTACACTCAAGGATGCCGCAACTGCTGTATACCCGGGCGCAAAAATCCATCCTATAAATGGAATTCCATGCAACGCATAAAACATCAATCCATTGCCGACTGCCAATCCTTTTTGCTCATCATTTTTCAATTTGCTATCAGGAATTGCATTAATCAATAGAGTTAACTCAACCATCATTCTTCCAACAGCGGTTGCATCAATAACGAATACAACAAGAGGCATTACCCAACCCAACACCGGTATCAATGCAATAGGCAGACAACAGATGATATAAATCAACAGCCAAAAAGTTGATTTTAGTACCAACCGAGCGCCCAATAAACTTATCTGAAATAGAGATGTTGTGTTTTGTTGCAATGCATCATTACCAATACATGCTGTTTTTTTTATGAGATATGAATATAGTGGGGAAGTAAATAAAAGAAAAATAGACTTATAAATTGAAAGGCATGCTACAAGCAAGAAGATATCAAAAAAAACTTTGCCAATGATAAAAAGAAACTTCCATGAGGAATCGTCGCTATGTTCAAACATGGATGACAAATGAACCAAATCGAAAATCCATAGGGTAATTTTATTGTAGAAATTGACAAAATAAAACAGAAAGATACTAAGCAACAAAGCATAAATAGTTCCGGGAATGATGAGCCAGAGAAAAAGCTTGTTCGTTTGAATGAACTTATGTGCATTTTTAAAACTGCGAAATGCATACATGATTTCTTTTAACATGCACTAGGTTTTATGCATGCAACATTAATACATGATGTTCATGCGTGAGTAATCTGTTTCTGAAGCAGACTTTTTGGTATACTGTATGGAGAATTCATATCCACCATTACCGGCGGTGGCAGTTTTAACGTCACTGACATTAATATCAACTGATGCCATTATTTTCAATCCGTTGAATTCCAATCCAACCATAGGAACATAGGCGTCATCCATACGTACCCAACCACCTAAATGGATATTGGTAGGATTATCAATATTTTCACCGGCGCGAAAAGCCAAGCCGCCTCCAAACATGGTGTTGTATGATTTATACTGGCTGGTTCTTACAAATCCCATATTCATACCTACTCTTTCTCCCAACGGCAGATTTGCTGAGGCATGTATCACATTTCTTTTTTGAATCTTCCAAGCACTGAAAATACTTTCGTTATTTCTCAAGTTCATTTCAGGTTCGTTTAAATGATAAACGGCGTACCCTAACTGAAATTGATTCATTCCATTGGTGGTTCCGCTCAGTAATAAGCCCGCACTCATATCTAAATAGCTGGCCTGGCCTGAAATAGGGCTGGAACCCAGATATTCGCCTGAACTATTGCTTACAAATCCTCCGGACGTTAATTCATCTTCAAATTGGATGTTTGTTGTATTGAGTAAGGTGTTTGCATAAGTTCCTTGAAATCCTACTCCAAGGTGATAGTAATTATTTTCATCCAAACTTTTGTGATATGAAGAGGATAATGAAGCGAAATTATATTTGAATGCCCCATTTGAAGTAACATCTGAAATACCAGAGAGTCCAATACCCAGCCTATCTCGTTCTCCAATTATTTTTTTTAGCAACGGGAAGTCAATGGAGGCACCTGATGTTACATATGCTTTTGGAATAGATGGCCACTGATCTCTGTAATTGGCACACAATCTGAAGTTGCCGTCAAATTTTCCGGTCAATGCCGGATTCAAATTCAAAGGACTTGAAAAAACCTGTGAAAAATAGGCATCCTGCGCATTCGTAAATAATGAAAAAGCCAATAAGAAGATTATGATAATATTTTTCATACTACATTGAATTCAAAGTAGGTAAAGATAATGAAATTGTTCTGAAAAAAGATATCAAGCCCTAAATCAGTGTTGCTTTTTGACCCCGTATGCCAAATCGCCGGCATCTCCTAATCCCGGAACAATATATCCTTTACTGGTAAGTTCATCATCGATATCACCACACCATATGTGCACATCTGGTAAGTGTTTTTGAACATAATCGATTCCTACTTTACAGGCAATGGCACATACGATATGCACTTGTTTGTAATTGCCCTCTGCTTTGAGGTGTTCAATGGATTTAACCAACGATGCTCCTGTAGCCAACATGGGGTCGCTGATGATGATTGTTCGGTTGGTTAATTCAGGGCAACTAAGGTATTCCAGACAAATATCAAAACTGCCATCTTCATGGTGCTTGCGATAAGCACTTAGAAATGCATTATCTGCTTTATCAAAATAATTCAACAGTCCATTGTGCATACCCAATCCGGCACGAAGAATCGTGGCCAACACCGGCTGCTCTTTAAGTGTTTTTGTTTTCTTTATACCCATTGGTGTGGTAATGGGCGTTTCCACTGATTCCAGCTGTTTGCTGATTTCATAGCCAATCACTTCTGCAATGCGCTCCAAATTTCTTCGGAATCGTTGCCTGTCGAGTTGTACTTGAATGTCTCTCAATTCACTCACCCAATTACTAACCAATGAATGAGCAGTGCTTAAGTTTGTTACCATATTTCAATTTTGAAAAATCAGACAAATCTACTGTTTTTCTCCTGTTTTTTAGCCGTTCAGGTCAGGAATGAGCGCAAATTGATCTCCATCGAACAATCCCTTATCACTGAGCTTCAAATGAGGAATAACCAGCAATGCCATAAATGATAATGTCATAAATGGTGATGCCAACGTGCTTCCAAGTATATTTTTTGCATAGCGGTCGATTCGGGTATATGCCTCTGCCACCTCATATCCATTTTTGTTACTCATTAACCCGCCAACAGGCAGTTCAATCAGATGCACTTCATTATGAAGTACCGCGCTTACTCCTCCTCCACTTTTCACCAGGGCGTTCACTGCCGATACAATTTCTTCATCCGAAGTACCTACAGCGACAATGTTATGACTGTCATGAGCCACCGTAGAAGCAAGGGCCCCTTTCTTTAGTCCGATATTTTTGATAAAGGCTTTGGCTACCGGAGCTGGGTGATATCTGTTTACTACAATCATCTTCAGTATATCTTCGGTTACATCACCGACTACTTCATTATTTTCTACTTTTGGAATAACCATTCTTTTGGGTGTGATCAATTGACCATCAAGGGCCACTATCACTGGAATTTCTTTTTCATTATTGTAAATGATTTTGAGATCATTGGTTTCTATAGGTTTACAATTAAACTGATTGATTACTCCGGCTTGAGGCGCATCAATCAGTGTTTTTCCATGTTCGGCAACTTTAATGCCATTGATATAGGTAGCAACGACTTCAAAATTTTTGAGGTCTTTTATCAAAATAAAATCGGCGGGGTCATTGATTTGGAGCAATCCAACATCCATTTTGTAATGTTTTACCGGATTGATGCAGGCTGCTTTCAGTACTTTATAAACATCAATGCCTTTTGCCACTGCTCTTGCGCAAAGCTGATTGATGTGTCCTTCGACCAAACTGTCGGGATGCTTATCATCACTGCAAAACATCATGTTATCATGATGTTCATGCATCAGATTAATCAGGGCTTCAAAATTTTTGGCTGCACTTCCCTCGCGTATCAAAATCTTCATGCCATTTTGAAGTTTGTCCAACGCCTCTTCTGCAGAGAAGCATTCGTGATCTGTAGTGATGCCTGCGGCAATGTAATTTTTGGCATCCTGCCCTCTCAATCCGGGTGCATGTCCGTCAACGGGTTTGTTGCGTTGATGTGCGGCCTGAATTTTTTTCATAATATCCTCATCTTTAAACAATACTCCGGGAAAATTCATCATCTCGCTCAAATACTTAATTTCAGGCATGTCCAATAGCTGAGTTACATCCGCCACATTCAATACAGCTCCTGCTGTTTCAAAACTGGTAGCAGGCACACAACTGGGAGCGCCAAATGTGCATTTGAATGGGACTGACTTGCTGTTTTCAATCATGTATTTAACGCCCTCCATACCGCATACATTGGCTATTTCATGCGGATCACTGATGGTGCCTACCGTACCATGAACAACAGCGAGACGGGCAAATTCGGAGGGCACTAACATAGAACTTTCAATATGAACATGACTGTCAATAAAACCGGGAAGCAAGTAATTTTCACCTATACGCTCTTCACCCAATTTATTAATTGAAATAATTTTCCCATTAATCACTTCTAATTGCCCAAAATAAATTTCCCCTTTTTCAATGTCAACAATATTTGCCTGCACAATAAAATCAATCATAGAATTAAAAATTTGGATTACAATGTAAAGCGAATTTCAGATAAATAAAGCATCTTCGTGTGAATATTTATATTTGCGCATGAACTTAAAAGCATTTGCATCCGGATTTGTAACCAAGATTCGTTTTTTAAAAAAATCTTTTGGCGACCAGTCATTCAAATTGTTGGATATTGGCGCCGGTAATCATTCTGCCTCTAAAATCAAGAATGTTTTTCCGAACTGTGAATATCATGGTGTAGATCTGGAACGTGATTATAATAACAGCAAAGAAGATTTTCAATTAATGTCTGGTTTTTATGAAATGGATTTGACACAATTAAACATGTCATCTATACCCGATGATTATTTTGACGGAATATGGATGGTGCATGTGATCGAGCATTTACATAACGGAGATGCCGTCATACAGCATCTGCTACCCAAATTAAAAAAAGGCGGATTTCTGTACATTGAATATCCCGGACAAAAAAGCACGACACTTCCCTCGATGCATGGCACATTGAATTTTAAAGATGATGCGACTCATGTGCGTGTATATTCTGTCAATGAAATTTCTCAATTGCTTGCAAGAGAAAACTGCACCACTTTAAAAAGTGGCATTCGCAGAAACATATGGTTTATGCTGGCTATGCCCTTCCGTATTCTCTTTAGCTGGGTACGTGGAAAAAAGCTACAGGGCAATATTTTCTGGGACTTGCTGGGATTCGCAGAATATGTTTGGGCTAAGAAAAACTAAGGCAACAAGTCCGGCCTTCTCTCCTCTGTTCGTTTTATCGATTGCTCATATCGCCACTCATCTATTTTTTTATGATTGCCGCTTAACAGCACATCCGGCACTTTCCAATCACGATAAACCTCAGGCCTTGTATAAACAGGTGGTGCCAATAAATTATCCTGAAACGAATCGCTCAATGCCGAAGTTTCATCATTAAGTACTCCGGGAATTAATCTTCCAATTGCATCAGTCAATACTGCCGCAGCCAACTCACCGCCACTTAATACATAATCACCGATAGAAATTTCTTTAGTGACAAAATGATCACGGAAGCGTTGGTCCACGCCTTTGTAATGTCCGCAAATCAACAGGAGATTTTTTTTAAGCGAAAGCTGATTGGCTGTTTGTTGATTGAAAGTCTCTCCGTCGGGTGTGAGAAAAATCACCTCGTCATAGGTTCTTTCTTTTTGCAGTGACTCCACAGCATTCACCAAAGGCTCGATCATCATCACCATACCCGCACCGCCGCCAAAAGGATAATCATCCACCTGCGCACGGACATAGTTGGTATAATCCCTTAGGTTGATGACATTCACTTTCAGCAAACCCTTATCCTGCGCTCTTTTCATGATAGAGTGCGAAAAAGGACCGGAGAGTAAGTCGGGGACTACGGTGAGGATGTCGATGTGCATATTATAAATTCAAAATGAAGAAATCAAAATGCAAAAATTTAAAATGGCTGTTTAGGAAATATTACTTTTTATCTGCATGTTGGTGGACAAGCTTTTTACTTTTTAATTATCAATTATTCTCCAAAAACTCATCCAAATCACGCTTATTCTTCTTCGTCGGCCTTCCAATTTTACTCAGTCGTTTGCCCGTATGAAATGCGGATGCTTCAAATTTCATTCGTTCAATTTCTTCGGCAGGAGTGATATCTTTATAATATAAAATTGCTTCACTGTATGCCACTCGGCGATCGAGCGGTTTTGTGACTTCAATGACCCATCTTCTTGCAGGTGTTTTAATGTCATACACATCCCCCACTTTTACATTCCTGGACGATTTGATGGATTCTTCATTCAGTTTGACCTTCCCTTTTTCACAAGCTTCCGATCCCAACGCACGTGTTTTGAAAATACGAATAGACCACAGGTATTTATCGAGCCTGACTTTCAGGTTTAGTTGACTTGTTGACATAACAAATTAAAATTTCAATAGGCTGATCAGCAAACGTGCTTGTGGCTTTAACAAATTTTCTTGTAAAAATAATTCTATCTTTGCAACCGACACAATATGTTGAGCAATATTTACAAATATAAAAATACGGCAGGCCTTTTTTTACTGGCTTTATACTTTTTTATTGCTACGCCTGTTTCTCTTTGGCATCATCACAAATCCGTTTCGTCTACCCTAAAATCAACAGCCTCCACATCTAATGCTTGTTTTAGTAATGAGGAGGACAGTAACAATGGTCCTTGCAAAATTTGCACTCACCACTATGCCGATTGTCTGCAAACAGAGACTAACTTAGTTGCTTTTGTGCACTCAACAAACGATATTATTTACAATATCTGTTCTGTCTCTCTAATTAAAGCCCCTGCTTACTCCCTCTCTAACAAAGGCCCACCCTCGAGTTTGGCAATTTAATGCCCCTTTATTCAATTCATTTTTGCATTCATCTTTAAACAGCAATCTAGCTCCAGTAACTCCCTGTTTGAATTTGAATAAACAGCATTTGACTTGAATGATACTAGTCTGATCACTGAAGCATGTATTCCGCTCATTTGATATCATGAAACTATTCATTCAATCACATTACGGTTAGATCAATAAGAATTCAATACCCATGCGGTCGTTTTTCGTCATATTTTTTTTACTGGTGAATTCAAGCTATATCATCGCGCAGGATTGTCAGCTAAGTCTCAGTGGTCATGTAGAGGACGCTGATACACATGAAAAGCTTCAAGGCGCCACGGTTCAATTAGTAGAGACAAATCGTCTTGTTACCACCGATGCCAAAGGTGATTTTATTTTTGATACTGTTTGTCCGGGTATTTACCACATACTGCTTACGCATTCTGATTGCGACTCACTTCTAACTGAAATAAATCTCTCAAAAACTGAGCATCTGGATTTGCATTTGCCACACATAAGAAAATTAATGGGCGATGTGATCATTGATGTACACAAAGGCGTTTCCAATACCGGTTTCAGAAAAGAATTACAAGGATTTCGGTTGGAACAAACCAGAGGTCTGTCCTTAGGGGAATCGCTCAGCCGACTCAATGGGGTAAGCATGTTACAAACTGGTAACAACATCTCTAAACCGGTCATACATGGATTGCACGGCAACAGGTTATTGACCATCAATAACGGTGTTCGTCAGGAAGGTCAGCAATGGGGCAACGAACATGCCCCTGAAATTGATCCTTTTATTGCCGATCGTTTAACAGTCATTAAAGGGGTAGATGAGTTGAGATATGGAACAGATGCCATTGGCGGTGTTATTCTGGTAGAACCAAAAGCGCTTCGAAATTCGCCCGGTTATCATGGCGAAGTGAATTATATATTTTCACACAATAACGGACAACATGTGGCCTCGCTATTGTGGGAAGAGGCGTTACAAAAAAAACCGGCTTTTCGTTATCGCATTCAAGGTTCGGCTAAAATAGGCGGTAATATTCGCACTCCTCATTACCGGCTAAACAATACGGGCAACAGAGAATTAAATTATTCCATCACAGCCGCATGGAAAAAAGAGCAGTTCAGCAGCGAGATTTTTTACAGCCATTTCTCAGGTAAGATAGGCATTTTTACGGGATCACATATTGGCAATTTAACCGACCTGACCAATGCCATTGAGATCTCCTCCCCTTCTTCCGTTTTCCTTGGAGAAAAAACATACAGCATTCAAAGACCATCGCAAGAAATAGCCCATGATCTCATCAAATCAAAAAGTCAGTTTCTTTTTCAAGAACACCGCTTTACTGTACAACTGGCCGGACAAATTAACCGACGTAAGGAATTTGACATACTCCGTAATAGAGAAAATACAAAGCCTCAAATGGACTTATCCATACAAACCATCAGTGAAGAGTTCACCTGGGAACATCCCAAAAAAAACGGATTCACGGGCATGGGTGGCTTGGTAATGCAGCAACAACAGAACCGATACGTAGGGCGATATTTCATCCCCAACTATACCTCTACAGCTTATGGCATTTTTTATCTGGAGAAATGGAACAACAAAAATTGGGAATGTCAGGCGGGACTGCGTTACGATGACAAGCAATTGCAAACACAACGGCTTCGCTGGAACAGCAATGAAATTAATCATAACTTCCGTTTCAATACAGCGGCAGCCTCCTTGCATCTGCTTTACCAGTCTAATGAACATTTTAAATGGAATACAGGAGTCAGTCTGTCGAGCCGTGCTCCTCACGTAAATGAACTACTCAGTGATGGCATACACCATGGCACAGCTACCTATGAGAAAGGAGATATCCAACTCAAACCCGAACGCTCAGTTCACTTTTCAATTGGATTGGACTGGCAGGATCATCTGCAGAAAATGGCGCTGGAAGTATTGATATACAGCAATCGCATCCATAACTTCATTTACCTGCAACCCAGGCCTGAACAGCCGGTGCTGACCATTGCCGGCGCTTTTCCGTTGATGCAATACATGCAAACGGATGCTTTACTCCAAGGATCGGATATCAGTTTTCGGATCTCACCTTTTACGCGATGGGAGACCAGCGTTAAATGTTCATTTTTACAAGCAAGAAACCTTGCAACAAACGACTGGTTGGTTTGGATGCCGGCCAACCGTTTCTCTCAGGAAGTCATCTATCGATTTAGAGATAGAAAAAAAATTAAACATGCCTATATAAGCACCGAAGTTAGCCACGTGATGCGACAGTACAACACACCCGATGAAAGCAAAGGCAAGCAGGATTATAAAGCACCGCCTCCTGCCTACACGCGTGTAGATATGCAAGCTTCACTAACCATATCTGTTTGTTCAAAACCACTGGTTGTTTCATTAGGAATACGAAACCTGCTGGATACAGTATACCGCGATTATCTCAACACCATGAGGTATTTTATGGATGAGATGGGAAGAAACATCAGCATCCGTTGGAAATACAGTTTGTAAACCCTTATTATTAACCATAAAAAACAAAAAATGAAAAAAAGAATGATTAAAACAATTGCAGCAACATTGCTTGCCGGATTATTCATGATAGCTTGCAAGAAAGATACAAAGCCAACAGAGTCCAATGATGAGGAGATCATCACTACAATGAAATTAAATTTCACTCCGGTAGGTGGAGGCAATACCCTCAGTTATCAGTTTGAAGATGCAGATGGTCCGGGAGGTGCAAATCCTATCTTTCAGGATATAGTCCTTGCGCCTGCTCAAACCTATAATGTATCCATTGAGTTGTTGAACAAAACCACCAATCCGGTAAAGAATATCACGGATGAAGTAGCTGCAGAATCAGACGCTCACCGTTTTTATTATGAACCAACAACAGGAAGCAATATCAGTGTTTCCAACCTGAATAATGATGTCAATGGCATACCACTGGGCATCACAAGTACCTGGACAACCACAAGTGCTGCCACCGGAAAAATAAAAATCACACTGCGTCATTATGCCGGCATACCCCCAAATAAAGCTTCAGATGACCCTGTAAACAGCAGCAAGTCGGCTTCAGACATCGATGTGGAATTCAATACAATTGTTCAATAGAATTTTATTTCATCCATATGCCCGATCATGCAGACAAAAAATGATCCATATAGATGATTGTCATTTTTACTTTTTTCCCAAAAGAAAACTACCCTAACATGGCATGTACCAAAATACCTAGTAAATTTAATTTTGTATAGGCAAACCAAACTTTGTTCTCTAAAATAGGTGTTTTGGTACGTACCATGATGTTGGTTGACAACTTGATACCAGTATCATGCTTTGTGTTTCCTTGGCACAAGGCTACGCTCCGCCGGCTCGCAGTAAAAATATAAATCCAAACGTTTTCTTAGCTTAAGGTTTTGCACTAATATAATAGCGATAAATCTCAATGGCAAAATACCAGGCAGTAATCAAGGTGCCCAGAGCAACTATAGCCGTAAATATCATAAGACCAAATGAATATTTTTTAAAATCATTTTGAATGTTTTCAAGCTTCTGTGCTTCCTGATTAGCCCGTATGGCTTTTTGTAGATATCCCCCATTATTCCTGAAAACCAATCCTTCGAGTGATATGGCCAAAGGGTCGATGCTCTTCAGGTATTTATCAATCAGTAAATTTGAAAGGAGTACTTCCATTTCCCAATCTTGCAGTTGATATTTCTCTTTTGTCATTTTTTTGATCTTATCGTAAACTGACTCTGGTTCTTCTTCGGAATAAAAACTCACTCCTCTATGAAATTGCTCATACTCTTTTATCAAAGCTTCTAAAATAAAATCCAGTTGTTCGTTATAGTTTTTATCCATAAAGAAGAAATTAGCTCAATAATAATTCTTTGGCCACTTTGTCCATATCCGACAAATCCCCAATGATGGTCAATTCGGGTAATGGTTTTTTTCGAATCAATGCAGGCGTGGAAATGATATTGGAATCCACCGTTTTTTCGGGATGCAAATAGATATCAATCAAATCGAGTTGATACATGTTTTTTAGGTATTTTTCAAACAAGGCCTGACTGTTTTTAATGGCTTTTTGTGATATAAGAGAATCTCCTGCTACAAATAATTGAAATTCATGTGTAGGAATATCCGGCTTATTCTGTAAGTGATTTGATGGAGGCATGCGGGTTTATTTAACAGCCACGTGGTCTTGTTTCCATAAAGAGGCTGGAATGAATTCTATTCCGGATGTTGTGATTTTCATTTCTCTCTGCTCCTTGGAGTGGTTCATCCCTCTTGATTTCATGATGTACATATAAATCCCTCTTTTTTGAGATCGCTCGAAATCCTGTAACATAATCCACGTATCCACCATAGAAGAGATTCCTTCATCGCTGGTGCTTCGTGTAATGGATCCCACGGTAATGGCAGCTGTAAACATTACTGTAATTTGCTCGGTCTTTAAATAATCGATGAAGCGGGTGAGCATGCTTCTAACATCGCTATATGGACCTTCTGTCATTAAGTTGGTAATCGGGTCCAGTATTATGGCAGAAGGCTTTAGTTGATCTATACGCTCTTTGATGGCTAAAAAATGCAACTCCAGATTTTGAAGTGTTGGACGTGCATAATAAAAATGGAGTTTTCCTGCGGTTATATATGGTTGTAAATTTATTCCTATTGACTCCATATTACGCAGCAACTGATTTGGCGTTTCCTCAAATGCACAAAACATGCAGGTTTGTTTATTCTCGCAAATGCTTGATGCAAAAGAGGCCATCACGCTCGTTTTTCCTGTACCTGCCGTGCCAGATACGAGGATACTGCTTCCCTGATAAAATCCTTTTGAATCCATCATGTTATCAAGCGAAGAAATACCTGACAAAATCCTCTTTTTACTCGAGGGCTGTTCCATTCCCTGATGAATGAGTGGAAAAATGGTCATGCCGTTTTGATCGATGACAAATGGATACTCGTTATTTGCATGGAAAGAACCGCGGTATTTGATAATACGAATCCTTCGTATTCCAATCTGATTGGTTACTCTGTTGGTTAATTCAATCACGCAATCGGCAACATTTTCCTCAAGTCCTAATCGTGTAATATATGTATCTCCACTTTCTGCCGTAATAATAGCCGTAACCTTTTTATCTTTCAGCCAATTGAAGAGGCGTTTAAATTCTGAACGCAACATACGGCTGTCGAAATTGGCAAATAAAGTATCGAATGAATCGAGGACAATCCGTCTGGCTTTCACTTTTTCAATGGCTCTTTCCATCCGAACAAAAAGCCCTTCTATATTATATTTACCCACTTCATAAACCTCATTGGTATTTATGGTTAAGTGTTCAAGGAATACTTTCTTTTCATCCACCATTTTTTTGAGATCATAACCCAGCGTACGCACATTCTCCTGAAGCTCTTCCGTCTTTTCTTCAAACGTCATAAACACACCTGGCTCATTATACATCATTACGCCATTAATGATATACTCCAATGACATGAATGTCTTTCCCGTTCCACTGCTTCCAACCAGAATAGTGGGGCGAAATTTAGGAATGCCTCCATAAGTGATTTCATCAAAACCCTTTAATCCGGTAGGTGATTTTTGAATGCCGGAAGGTGGAATTTTATTTGACGATTTATCCTTGTTTTCTGTAGCTTGTATCGAACTCATGTCAGTAAACAGATTCACATAAAATATTAATGCGAATGAGTCTAAAAATAAGCATGTTTAGCTATCAGTTTAAAAGCGATAAATAATAATAAATATGACAGATGTCAGCGAGAGATAAAAAAAATAGTTTACTATTTACGACACAAGTGTCTTGTTATAGCGAATCGAAACTGAGATTAGCATGGCATCACTGCTATGCAAAGAAAAAAAGACACTTTACTAAGAAACCGCAACGCGGTTTAAGTCATTTTGATAAACCTCTATGCATTCTTTTTAATTTTCTTTGGAAATCTGTTGCAATTGAGATAATGATTATCGAATAAATACTTTTGGCTTGTGACTTTTTGATTTTTGACTTAGCCTATAAATCCACCCACCTCACCCCATCATAGTACCTCATTTTATTGAGGGTTCCATCAAAATACATATCTCCTTTGGTGGGATTCTCCGGCGGTGTGTTGCGCGGCTCGAGACGAATAATGTCTTTTACATGCAAAGAGCGTTGCGGATTATTGATATTGATACCCACGTTGGGATTGTTGGATGATGAAGGCTGATTAATCACCACATAATACGTCACTAAACTATCGCAGCCATACTGATTTTGATAGGTATGCGTGTAATAGCCAGAAGTGCGCACCGTATCGCTCCAAGGCAACACATAGAAATTTGCACCAGATACATTTTGCGAAGCCCCTACCTCGGGATGATGAATGGTGATATTGGAAGTAACAATACTATCGCAACCACTTGCATTGGTGTAGGTGTGTGTGTAACTGCCGGAAGTTGTTACCGTATCGCCCCAGGGTAAGTTATATTGATTGCAACCAGAAGCTGAAAATGAGGAGCTATCAGCAGTTGTACAATTTCTGTAGAGGGCAGTAATTTCCTCTTGCGTGAGGGCGCGGTTGTAGATGGCGATGTCGTCGATTTTTCCAATGAATTGATGTGGTCTTGGCGAAGTTGGAGGACTTGGGTATAACGCACCAATCTGCCATTTCCTATTTGGAGGAAAATAATTAATACTAGTGTTGAAATTAAATGACATATCCTGCATTATTTGACCATCAAAATAGTAATTATACTTGCCACTAGCTGCATCAACTACTACAATAATGTTATGCCAAAAACCTAAGGTATAGGGCTGATTGCTATACGGCTCATTGTTTTCACCTGGCGCTCTGTAATATACCTTTGTCCTAGCTTTGTCTATATCGTTATATAGATTTGCAACTTCAAATCTTATCTGATAATCACAACATGGATAAGTCCAAGAAGTTAATATCTGTCCAGTACTTGTTGTAGTTAAATCAGAAGAACCATTAAACCACATTGAATAAGTAGCGCTATATCCAATTGCCCCTAACGTAGGGCTTATTTCTGGCAAATCAATATAATTTGGTGCATTACTAAAATTATACGCTCTCCCCGCATTCCCAAATCGATCAGTTGTCAAAGTCGCCCCATTAACCGTTCCATTATTCCCATTTCCACTCTCATCATTGGCATTGCCATTAAAGGGATACCAAGCAACCAAACCATTCGCAGGCAAATACGATGGCAGTGTATTCGTCACCGTTAGATTAAGTGTAGCAGCACTGTCTGCACCGCAAGCATTGGTAAGATGAGCGGTTTGTGAGCCGGCTGTATTGAATGTAAGACCATTCCAAGTGTAGGGTAATGAGGTAGATGGAACCGTAAGATTGGTAGTAGAGCTGGTGGCTGCACATGGCGGGATACCGGTGTAAAGCGCAGTTATTTCCTCTTGCGTGAGGGCACGGTTATAGATGGCGATGTCGTCGAGAATACCATTAAAATATTCTGCAAGTCCACAATTACAGGATCCAATTGATAGCGGAGCACCAATATCTATTGGAGAAATTGTAAATTGATTTCCAAAACAAGAATAAGCAGTTATTTGTCCATTAATATAAAATCTCACTTCATTATTTTTGATTACCACTACCATGTGTGTCCACAAATTAACAGACGTAGATACTATACTATCAGAATATCTAAGTTCATATTGTGCCCCACCACCATTTCTCCTTGCAGTTACATATTTATCAACCTCTCCAGAACAACCACCAGGCCCAAAGTAATGCGATGCTCCAAAACTATAATTCCAATTACCATTAGCATCTCGTTTAGTTAAAAATGTTTCATAGTTTCCCGTATTACCAAAGCTTTTTTTCCAAACAGACATTGTAATATCTCCCACTATTGCTAGAGAATTAGAGTGTGATATTGTTATAAAATCATTAACCCCATCAAAATAACATGCCTTCCCAGTATTCCCAAATCGATCCATTGTTAGGGTTGCTCCATACACCATTCCGTTATTCCCATTCCCACTTTCATCATTCGCATTACCGTTAAATGGCCAATAACCAACCAGGCCGTTGGTGGGAACATAAGAAGGAATCTGAGCGCTGGCAAATTCAAAAGTAAAAAGCAAAAAGGCAAAAGTGACCAATGCAAAAAGCTTGCCCCGATATTTCGGGGTGAAAATGCAAAAGTCAAAAGGAAAATGCTTTTTCATAAGCGGTTATTAAGAACAATAAATATTAAATAAATGAAGATTACGAAGGTAGGGAAAAATGCCTGGATCAGGATTTTAGGATTATAGGATTAGCAGTAATTTTTTCTCTCAAGTCTATGTACACATGGGAAAGATTGATTGTCACGTTTGAAGGGTTTGAGGGGTTTGATAAGCTGTGATATCAAACTTTTCAAACCTTTCTAAGAATGTAAACATCTTAAACCTTACAAGCGTTTGCAACAATACCATGCAAACGCTACATCCGATTTACCCGTTTATAGTCGCATTATACCGGTTATGAAATTGGGGTACGTTGGCATATTTCGTAACTTTATTTGGGGTGGGGATGGAGTCCCCCAGAATTCCAAATACAAGATTCAAAAAAAACATTGTGTCAAATCTTTGGAAAGTCCATCATTAAAAATCTTGTCCGGCCTCCCGTTCGCTGGCAGCATAACGACAAAAAGCGAAGCGATAAGCAAAGCGCGCAGGCCTGCTTTTTGGAGAGGTGCCGATAGACAATGCCTTCAGCGAATTGAAAGAAAGATAGTGCTTTTTAGACTGATATTTTCAAATGTAATGCCGACATGTGCCGTAATACGGTATGTGATAGCTGTTTGGCTCCAATGAAATTGAGCCATTACAGATATCCAATCGGTACTTGATTTTTTGCATCCTTTTTGATCAAGCAAAAAGGATGAGAGAAAAATTTTTTATTCGGCCCTTACAGGGCCATTTATCTTTATGATTGATCAGTTAGGACGATTTCACCCCTACGGGGTTAAAAACTAATTCAAGGGTACTTACCAATAAGGTTTTTACTTCACGTTATGTCTACTCTCCCGTTCGCTGGTAGCATAACGACAAAAAGCGAAGCGATAAGCAAAGCGCGCAGGCCTGCTTTTTGGAGAGGTGCCGATAGGCAATGCCTTAAGCGAACTTGATTTTTTGCATCCTTTTTGATCAAGCAAAAAGGATGAGAGAAAAATTTTTTATTCGGCCCCTACAGGGCCATTTGTCTTTATGATTGATCAGTTAGGGCGATTTCACCCCTACGGGGCGAAAATCAAATGAGGTATGTCCCCAGACATGTTACGTACCTAAATTCGTAGTTTAATAAAATCTATTTAGTCAAACTTGATTTTTTTCAGAGAAATACGTGTTTTGGTTCGAACGTGGTTCGAGTCAAGGCAGAGGATAAAAAAAGCGCATAACTTTCGTTACACGCTTTTTTTTGCGGAGACGGCGAGATTCGAACTCGCGATACAGTTTCCCGTATACACACTTTCCAGGCGTGCTCCTTCAACCACTCGGACACGTCTCCGTACCTTTATAAAGGACGGCAAAAATACAGGGTTATTTCTTTATGAAAAAATCAATCTAAAACCCGCTCCATTTTCATGCTTCTGGAGCCCTTGATAAGTATGTGCGTATGCTCAAATGCCTGTTCTTTAAACCAAATGCCCGCTTCATCAGATGTTTCAAAGTAAACATAGTTGCCATAACTGTTTCTAAAACCAGACCCTACCAATACCACGGCCTTCCATTGGTATTGTTGCATTAACTCTACCAATTGTTGATGCTCTTTTTCCGAATCTTCTCCTAGTTCTGCCATTGCACCCAGCATCATCACCTTATCATTGCCCTGCATAGATGCAAAATTTTCTATCGCCAATTTCATACTACTCGGATTGGCATTGTATGCATCCAACACAATTGAGCAGGAGCCCCTTTGCAATAATTGAGAGCGACTGTTTGTGGGCACATAAGATTCCAATGACCTTTTTATGTGTTCATCTGATACACCAAATGTTTTTCCCACACATACCGCAGCCAACACATTGGGCAAATTATATCCACCTACCAATTGTGTTTGAATAGTCTGCAAATCAGTGCCTTTGCTCATTTGCACACGTAACATTTGCGAATCATCATCTATACTTCCCATGTAGTCGGCATCTACTACACAGCCATAAGTGATAACCCTTTCAATACCCTCACTCATTTGATGTAAATAATCGTAATCATTATTTCTGAAAACGGTTTGAGATGTCTTACGAATAAAATCATATAACTCTCCTTTGCCTTTGCGAACACCCTCTTCACCTCCAAATCCCTCCAAATGTGCCTTTCCGCAATTGTTGATCAGTGCATGTGTTGGTAAAGCATATTCGCAATAGCCGGCAATTTCACGCTGATGATTGGCGCCCATTTCCACGACAGCTATCTCTGCATCAGCTTTAATTTTTAAAAGTGTAAGTGGAATGCCAATGTGATTATTCAAATTTCCTTCCGTGGTATACGTTTTAAGTGTGGTTGACAATACTGCGTGAATAAGCTCTTTAGTGGTCGTTTTCCCATTGCTGCCCGTAATGGCAATAAAAGGAATATTGAATTGCTGGCGATGATGCTTGGCGAGTTGTTGCAAGCAAGTTAATACATCATCCACTTTAAGAAGGCGGTCATCATTGATACCCAAATCTTCATCAATCACACAATACGCAGCCCCCAACTCCAATGCTTTCACAGCAAATTTATTTCCATTGAAATTTTCTCCTTTCAAGGCAAAAAAGATATCGCCCGGTTTTATTTTGCGGGTATCGGTGACTACGGAGGGGTGTTGGAGGTAAAGATTGTAAAGTGATTCAATGGTCATTTTTATATTGTTCAAAAGGTTCAAAAGGTTCAAGGTTCAAGGTTCAAGGTTTCGAATTTTTGATAGATAATAAAAAACTATGAACGTTGAAATTTGAACAAAAAACTATTTCATTGTCTGAAAACTTTGACAGCATTCTCACTCGTCACCCTCGCCACTTCCTCCACATCCATCTCTTTTATCTCAGCCAGCTTTTTAGCAACCAACTGAAGATAAAAAGGTTCATTTCTTTTACCTCTGTGTGGTACAGGTGTCAGATAAGGCGCATCGGTTTCCAGTACAATATGCTTCAAGTCAATTTCATGAATTACTTTATCAAGTCCGGCATTTTTGTATGTCAATACACCTCCAATACCCAGCAGAAATCCAAGTTCAATAATCTCATTCGCTTCCTGCAAAGTTCCGCCAAAACAATGAAAGATTCCACGCAAACCAGTGTCTCTATATTTAGTTATCGCTTCTATTGTTTCGCGTGTAGCATTTCGGGTATGCAACACAATCGGACGGTTGTATTCAATCGCCCATTTTATTTGCTGTTCCAATGCGATGTACTGTTCCTTTACATAAGTTTTATCCCAGTAAAAATCCAGTCCGCATTCGCCAATGGCAGCAAATGTTCTTTGTTGCAAATGGCAATGTACTTTAGCCAATTCATCCTGATAATTTTCTTTTACATAGCAAGGATGTAACCCAGCCATAGCCATACAAGTATCTGGAAATTGTTTTTCAACCTGTAACAAATCATCAAAACTATGGCTGTCGATGGCCGGCATGTAAATGCTTGATATGCCTGCTGATTTTGAAGACTCAATCATGGCTTGCCTGTCGGCTGCAAACTCAGGCAAATAAATATGTGCGTGGGTTTCTATCAAAGTCATAATCCAAAATGCAAAAGTAAAAAGGTAAAAGCTAAAGGCTTAAGTCTGACTTTATTTCTCAAAAATGCATCGTAATTTAAATGCATTTTTTGAACCTATTGAACCTACAGCGCCTCAAATCTGTACCCCAATACCGAAAAATGTTCCAACACTCTCGGCAATGCATATAACATTCGATCTGCCGCTTTATCACTGTCATGAAATACGATCACCGATCCCGGTCCGGCGTTCAGGATTACATTCTGTGCGCACTTTTGGGGAGACAGTTTTTTATCAAAATCACCACTCAATACGGACCACATCACAGGTTGCATCCCCTTTCGCTTTACAGCTCTTAATTGAGCAGGAGTTATGCGACCATAAGGCGGACGAAACAGTTTACTGTCGATTAATTCCGAAGCTTTTCGTATATCCTCCAAATATCTTTTTTTCAAAGTCTTCCAACCATTCAAATGCCTGTGAGTGTGATTACCTACTTTATGTCCGTTGCTGATGATCGAAGCGTACACCTCGGGGTATTTCATCACATTTTCTCCGATGCAAAAGAAAGTTCCTTTCGCATTATACTGATCTAATAGATTGATAATGTGATGAGTAAGTGTTGGATGAGGCCCGTCATCAAAGGTGAGATAAATCACTTTTTCCCCGTGAGACTTCCAGGTAACTTTACGATAAAGCAGGCGGAGGATATATGGCGGATGAATAGTATAATACACGATTGTGTAAAGTTATTTAAACTTTCTTACCTTCACGCAGTCTATTTAGTCTTGAGATAATTTTATAAATTAATTAAAAATTTGCTTTATGAAAAAGACAGCATTTATTCTACTGACTTTCCTACTTTTAAATTCAGTATTTATTTCTTGTAAAAAAATGGTGGAATCCACTGCCTCTGAAATTGAAAATACCGTTGACCTTTCAGGGAAACAAGCTGTTAGTGATGACCTGGCAGAAGATGTGAATGATGTAATGACCGGTGCACTTGAAAGTGTAGACTTGGCAGGAAGTGGTAGAGTATCTCCCGTAAACCCCGCCCCCCTCAATTGCCCTCAAATTACGGTTACACCGGGCGCTTTTCCAAAAACAATCACGCTTGACTTTGGAACTACAGGTTGTACCGCTCCTGGAAGCACCAGAGTAAGAAGAGGAATCATGTACATTCAATTATCTGATTCGTTGCGTCATCCCGGTACTACTGCTGAAGTTACTTTCAATAATTATTATGTAAGTGGTTATAAGAAAGAAGGTTTAATTCGCTGGACAAACCAAAGCACTGCTGGTGTTCGTAAATGGAAACGTGAAGCCATCAATGTTACCATTACATCCCCAACCGGTGCATCCTGGACCAACAATGCAATAAAAACAATCACACAAGTAGAAGGACAAGGAACACTCGACCCCATGGATGATGCTTTTACCATCTCAGGAAATGCAACAATTGTGAATTCAGCCGGCATAAGCAGAAGTTCGAACATATTGACTCCGGTACACAAACGCAGAAACTGCGACCATTGCGATGCCGGTACAGTTCAATATGTCGGTCCGCAACATACTGCTGTATTGGATTTTGGCACAGGAGTTTGCGACAATCAGGCAACTTTAACCATCGATGGATCTATTGTTCGCACAATTACGCTGCAATAATAACCGATTGCTTTTTACAAAAAGGCTGCTCACAAAAGGGGCAGCCTTTTTATTTATGTGTACTTCTTTATTTCAAATGCCTATAAATATGTATTTTGCGAGTTCATCTTTTTAAAACGATTGTTTATGAGTGTACACATCAATGCCAATAAGGAAGATATTGCCAAAATAGTTTTAATGCCAGGCGATCCTTTACGTGCAAAATACATAGCTGAGCAATGGCTGGCAGATACCAAGCTGGTCAATACCACCCGAAACATGTTCATGTTTACGGGTACTTATAAAAACACTCCTATCACTATTGCAGCCAGCGGAATGGGATGCCCATCAATCGGTATTTATTCATACGAATTATATAACGAGTTTGATGTAGCTTGTATCATGCGCATCGGAACTGCCGGCTCTTATTATCCCGAAGTAAAGGTGTACGATCTGATTAATGTTGACAATGCATGCAGCGAATCTACTTATGCCAAATTCGCTTTTGATATTGAAGGCGAAAGCATCCCACACCAAGGCGCAGCCTTTGATATCATCAAAGAAACAGCTGTTGCATTGGATTTGCCGCTTATAAACGGAAACATTCATTCGAGCGATATTTTTTACCGAAAAAAGAAGGGTGTACCCGATGTAGCGGTAAATCATGATTGTAAAGCGGTTGAAATGGAAGCATTTGCGTTGTTTGCCAATGCCCAGGAACTTGGAAAACAGGCTGCTACTTTACTGACCATTTCGGATGTCATTCCAACCGGCGATCAGATATCAGCCGATGCCCGCGAAAAATCATTAAACCCTATGATCGAACTGGCTCTGGAGTCAGCCATCCGCATTCATCAAAGTCTCTGAATATATTGAATGGCTTATCTTTGCACCCCATTGGTTCCATTAAACCATTAGGGTATTTTTATGAGCGCTCCTTCTAATATTCGTGTACGTTTTGCACCCAGTCCAACAGGTGGGCTTCACCTCGGCGGTGTGCGTACTGTTTTATACAATTATCTATTTGCCAAAAAGCATCAAGGCACTTTTGTACTTCGTATTGAAGACACCGACCAAACCCGTTTTGTAGAAGGTGCCGAGAAATATATCTTCGACTGTTTGCAGTGGTGCGGGTTGGAGCCCGATGAGAGCACCCTACATAGCGGCAGCTTCGGCCCATACCGACAGAGCGAACGGAAAAGCAGTTACCTGCAATATGCGCTCCAACTGATTGAGCAGGGCCATGCTTATTATGCATTTGATACTCCGGAGGAACTGAATACAATGCGGGAGAAATTTCGTTCCGAACAAAACCCCTCTCCACAATACGATGCGAATATTCGCATGCACATGAAAAACGGATTGACCTTATCTAATGAGGAAGTTCAAACGCTTATCAAGAGCGGAACGCCTTATGTTATTCGTATCAAGATGCCGGCCAATGAGACCATTTCATTTACAGATTTGATTCATGGTGAAGTTCAATTTGATTCGAATACGGTTGATGATAAAGTTTTGCTCAAAGCTGATGGCATGCCTACTTACCATTTGGCTGTTGTGGTAGATGATTATCTCATGAAAATATCACACGCTTTCAGAGGGGAAGAATGGTTGAGCAGCGCACCCGTACACATTTTATTATGGAAGCATTTATTTGGCTTGGATCAAATGCCTAAATGGGCGCATTTACCATTGATATTGGGTCCCAATGGAAAACTCAGCAAACGCGATGGAGCCAAATATGGCTTTCCGGTTTTTGCAATGAACTGGACCGATCCACGCAGCAATGAATTTACAGAAGGATTTAAAGAGAAAGGATTTTTACCTGAAGCTTTTATCAATATGCTTGCCATGCTGGGATGGAACAGTGGCAGTGAACAGGAATTGTTTTCAAAGGATGAATTGATAGCACAATTCTCGATTGATCGTGTACACAAAAGCGGCGCAAAATTTGATTATGAAAAAGCCCGCTGGTTCAATCAGGAATGGATTAAGCGAAAAGATGCACAAACATTACATCCTTTGATTAAACCCATTTGGGAAAATGCGGAGTTGAGTTTGAAAGAAGATGCTTACCAATTAAAAGTGATTGAACTGGTAAAAGATCGTTGCATTTTGTTGACCGATTTTATTGAACAAGGTGCCTATTTTTTCAGAGCGCCGGAAAAGTTTGACCTCGATGCGATCAAGGCCAAATGGTCCGCAGAAAAAACAGCGTTCTTTCAACAATTTAGCGATGCCTTGCATGGTGTAAGCGCCTGGACAACTGCTGACATAGAAACTTGTTTTAAATCGCTGGCAACATCCTCAAATATAAAACCCGGAGATGTGCAACTTCCTTTTCGCATCATGCTGGTAGGTGGTAAATTTGGGCCGCCGGTTTTTGATATTGCATTCATGATTGGAATGGAAGAAACTAAGCATCGTATTCAACATGTCTTAAACCTTTTAAAATAAATCCGCATGAGCAGGCCTATTCGAATTCTTGTAGCTAAAGTTGGACTCGACGGACACGACCGTGGCGCGAAAGTCATTGCCACCTCTTTGCGCGACGCAGGTATGGAAGTGATTTACACCGGTCTTCGTCAAACCCCCGAAATGGTTGTCAATGCTGCCTTGCAGGAAGATGTGGATGCCATAGGCGTAAGCATATTGAGCGGTGCGCACATGACCGTCTTTCCAAAAATCATTGGATTGATGAAAGAAAAAAACATGGATGATGTATTGCTAACCGGCGGTGGTATCATTCCGGAAGAAGATGCCATTGAATTGAAAAACATGGGTGTAGGACAGCTTTTTGCTCCGGGCACCAACACCGGAGATATCGCTGACTATATCAAAAATTGGGTTGCCCAACACAGAAATTTTTAAATCAGTTTACATGTATCAAACTTTATTAACTGAACTGCAGGAAGGCGTTTTTATCATCACGATTAATCGGCCAGATAAATTAAATGCCCTGAACAAACAGGTATTTGATGATTTGGATAAAGCCGTAGATGAAGTGTATCATCGTAATGATATTCATGCTGCGATCATCACCGGATCCGGAAAGGCCTTTGTAGCTGGTGCAGACATTGCTGAATTTTCTTCTTTCAACAAAGACCAGGCCATAGAGCTCTCAAAAAGAGGACAAGCTGTTTTTCAAAAAATGGAGAGTGCGCCAAAGCCCATCATTGCTGCCGTAAATGGATTTGCATTGGGCGGAGGTTGTGAGCTGGCAATGGCATGTCATTTTCGTGTAGCAAGCACATTTGCAAAATTTGGTCAACCGGAAGTAAACCTTGGATTGATACCAGGCTATGGTGGTACGCAGCGACTTACACAATTGGTTGGTAAAGGAAAAAGTATGGAGTGGCAAATGACAGGACAAATAGTGGATGCTGCCGAAGCGCATCAGTTTGGATTGGTAAATCATGTAGTCGAAGCCGATCAGTTGCTTATTAAATCCAAAGAAATATTACAGTTGATATTAACCAAAGCGCCACTTGCCATTGCAAAAATCATTGACCTTGTAAATACTGCTGTATTAAGCGATAGTGCATATACAAACGGAAAATCGGGTTATGAAAAAGAAGCGGAGTTATTTGGAACATGTTTTGAAACTGCAGATATGAAAGAAGGAACCACTGCCTTCCTCGAAAAAAGAAAAGCCACATTCACCGGAAAATAATTTAACCACTATTATGGAATATCGTATAGAAAAAGACACCATGGGCGAAGTGAAGGTGCCCGTTGAAGCATATTATGGAGCGCAAACACAGCGCAGTATTGACAATTTTAAAATTGCACAGGATATCAATCGAATGCCGATGGAAATCATTCGCGCATTTGCTTACCTCAAAAAAGCGGCTGCACTTACCAATCGTGATGCGGGTGTATTGAGTGATGAGAAGTGCACTTTAATTGGCAAAGTATGCGATGAAATTCTGGAAGGAAAATTAGACAATTATTTTCCATTGGTCGTTTGGCAAACCGGAAGCGGCACCCAAAGCAATATGAATGTAAATGAGGTGATTGCTTATCGTGGGCATGTGTTGCAAGGCGGCAGTTTGGCAGACAAAGAAAAATTTCTTCATCCGAATGATGATGTAAATAAATCGCAATCAAGCAATGATACGTTTCCGACTGCGATGCATATTGCTGCTTATAAAATTCTGATTGAAAAAACATTGCCGGGTATACAAACATTAAGAGATACATTGGCAGAAAAGAGCAAGCAATTCATGCATGTTGTAAAAATCGGACGTACGCATTTCATGGATGCTACACCATTGACGGTAGGACAGGAATTCAGCGGATATGTATCGCAATTGGATCATGGCATGAAAGCGATTCGCAACACCCTGGCCCATTTAAGCGAGTTGGCATTGGGTGGAACAGCGGTAGGTACGGGAATCAATACGCCTCCTAATTATTCAGAAAATGTGGCAAAGCATATTGCTTCACTGACCGGACTTCCATTCATCACTGCAGAAAATAAATTTGAATCCCTCGCCGCGCACGACGCGATCGTAGAGGCACATGGCGCACTCAAAATGGTTGCGGTAAGTTTGATGAAAATTGCCAATGATATTCGCATGTTATCCTCCGGCCCACGCAGTGGAATCGGAGAATTGTTTATCCCCGACAATGAACCGGGCTCTTCTATTATGCCAGGCAAAGTAAATCCAACCCAATGTGAAGCATTGACCATGATTGCTGCACAAGTAATGGGAAATGATGTAGCCATTAGTGTTGGTGGATCAAACGGACATTTTGAGTTGAATGTTTTTAAGCCGGTAATGATTTATAACTTTTTACACAGCGCGCGCTTAATTGCGGATGGCTGTATGTCATTCAATGAAAAATGCGCAGTGGGAATTGAACCGATTGAAGAGAATATTCAAAAGCATGTAAACAATTCGTTGATGCTAGTGACTGCACTTAACACAAAAATCGGTTATTACAAAGCCGCCGAAATTGCACAAAAAGCACATAAAGAAGGGACGACTTTAAAAGAAATGGCTATCAAGCTGGGCTATACCACACCCGAAGAATTTGATGCTTGGGTAGTGCCGAAGGAAATGGTGGGAAAGCTATCCTAAATTGAAATCTATATAAATGTAAAAGGTCTGCTTAAAACAAGCAGACCTTTTTTAATAATGTTACCGGGGTTATTGTAGAGGTAAACTGTATACACCATCTGTAAGAGTAATGGGTTGTTGACCAAAAACTCCATTATAATACAGCGTGCCGTAAAAACTGCCATCAATCCTCAGAGGACTGCCGCCAACAGCTGTAGTGAGTGTAAATGGATCGAGCTGAGTTGTACCCGGAATATTTTTTGCCTGATAAAAGTTAATATTCGAGATATTATTGGTGCACGTCAAATTGCCTCCTTGAGTTGAAATAATATTTACATTAAACGTGCCTGAATTTACAGATGCTCCCGGACCAAGACTAAGAACAATTTTCAAATCAGGATATGGTCCGCTGGTTGCCCTTCCATTCAGTTCAAGTGTAGGTGCTCCCAGATTGCCGGTTAGATAAGCACCGGCTTCAACATTGAAAGACGTAAATACACCATTTACCACCGCTGTAATGTAATCACCTGTTACGGGTACTAAAAAAGAGCAGGTTTGTTGTGTACCATTCATGGTATAATTGAATGAGTATGTATAAGGAGTTGGATTACCATTGGTTGGCGTTCCTGAAGCATACAAAATTATACTTGTGCTTGTAGCAGGATCTAGTACTCCGGTGCCTGAAAAAGTAACTCCGTTTATTTCCTGTGTAGTGATATTATATGTACCGGCTGTACTGCCTGATGCAAAATTTACGGGTATCTCAACAAAATGAGTTGAAGGATTGGTTGGCTCACCTTGTATGTAAGAACCGCTAATTGTTGCACTTCCACACTGTATGTCAATATCTGTTAATGGGGGAACATTGGGTTGAAATGTCAATGACACTGAACAAGAGTTACCGCCGACTGTTATGGGATAATAGTAAGGAGCGCCACTATTGTTTTGGTTAATTGGTGTTCCTGAAGCTTCAAGAACGATATCCAATGGTCCGGTAGTGAGGATATCTCCCTGAGCCCTAAATTTAATACCATTGATAATAGGTGTCTCAATCAGGTAAGTGCCGGGAACAGATACCGTTGCATGAACAGTTACAGTGTTTGAGGACTGCATGGGCAAACCAACCATATATAAACCATTAATGTCTTGGGGGCTTATATTGCAAGTGTTGGGCTGACCATCAAACATCATAACTGCATTGACCACATTGCTTGGGCGTTCAAAAAATACTGGCACCAGGCAAGTATCCTGGTTATATGTCATTTTATAGGTAAACGTATCGGAGTAAATGGGAGTTCCTGTAGCATATAATTTCACCTCCTGAATACCATCCTCTTCAAACACACCATCTCCGGCAAATTTGATACCGTTTTCAACACCGATAGATTCGAGGTGATAGGTTCCGCGACGGGTTACTTTTACGCGCATGATAATACTATTGAACTCATCCATTGCTTGTCCTTTCATGTAGATTCCGTTCAATTGATAACGGGAACATTGCAATCTACCTATGGAGGGCAAACTAAGGTCGTAAGTAATTTCTTTCTGACAGGAAACAAAAATCAATGTGGCAAAAAGAAAGCAAACCAAAGTAGAAAAATTCCGAATCATAATTTATTTTTTATACTTTAAATATTTTTCTCTGAAGCATCTTCTGTTTTATCCTCTGTAACACTCATTTTTTTACTGAAGAGTATAATTGCAATTACGCCGGCACTTATTGAAGCGTCTGCTATGTTAAATACCGGCCTGAAAAACTCAAAATCTTCCCCACCCCATACAGGAAACCAGGCTGGAAAATGCCCTTTTAGAATGGGAAAATACAACATATCTACCACATTGCCATGTAAAAAGGATGCATAGCCCTTTCCTGATGTAAAGTTCGCCAAACCACTGTAGTAATAATTATAATCAAGTGTCAGTGGATTAAAAGACATCCCCTTATCAAAAATTAGTCCATAAAAACAACTGTCTATGAGATTGCCCAACGCACCTGCAAAAATCAGGGAGACACATAAAATAAATGCCTGATTTGCTTTTTTTTGTATAATGCGACGAATATAAAATACACCAACAATTACTGCAACCATTCGAAACAAAGTAAGTATCACCTTACCTATTGTTCCACCGAATTTCATACCATAAGCCATACCCGGATTCTCTACAAAAAACAACTGAAACCAATCGCCAAATACATGTCTGGATGTATTCAACTCAAAATGTGTTTTGATATATATCTTTAGGGCCTGATCCAAGATCAGAATCATCAAAATCAATAAGATTACATTGAGTTTTTTGTGCATTGGATTGCAAAGATAAGGTACGAATTCAAACCTAGACGGGGATATTGTTAATCTTTGATGACCTGTTATTCCTGTATGTATATCCTGTTTACCCTTTGTGCGATACCGGTTAAGATTTCATAAGGGATTGTTTGGGCTGCATCAGCAACATCCATGATTGGAAGAGTTGAGCCAAAAACGATTACCTCATCCCCTTCCTGTGCCTGAATTTCTGTAATATCCAGCATAGTCATATCCATACACACGTTTCCAATAACTGGCACTTTTTTCCCATTTACTAACATGCTTCCAACTCCTTTGCTTAAAATGCGTGGGTATCCATCCGCATAACCAACGCGTACTGTAGCGATCATAGAATCTCTCTCCAAAACTCCTTCCCTACCATATCCAACTGTTTCACCTTTGGATATTTTTTTTATCTGTGCAATCGTTGTTTTCAAGGTAGCCACATTTTGCAATGGCAAATCAACGTCAATTCCATACAAACCAATTCCCAAACGCACCATATCAAATTTACAATCTGGATGCCTCCTAATGGCTGAAGTATTTGACAAATGTTTTAAAAAGGGAGCCCCAACTGTTTTTTCCAATTTCGAAAACATACGTTCAAATGTGTCTCGCTGTGTTTTAGTAAATGAATCTGAATTCGGATCCTCGCTAGCAGCTAGATGCGAAAAAACAGAAGCAACTTCCAAACCTTTGTTTTGATTTAATGCGTTGCATAAAAGATCCATGTCTGACTCCATAAAACCCAATCTGTGCATGCCTGTATCCAACTTTAAGTGTACCGGAAAATTTTGAATTTTATTTTTATCAAGGTATGTGCCAAAAGCTTGCAGGATATTGAATGAATACAATTCGGGTTCCAGATGATATTCTACCAGCTGTTCAAAGGTATCTGGATGAGGATTTAATACCATAATGGGCAATTGAACACCTGCCAATCTCAAATCAACTCCTTCATCGGCAAATGCTACGGCCAGATAATCTACCCCCTCTTGTTTTAGCAGGGTGGCAATTTCATGACCACCTGTACCATAACCAAATGCTTTTACCATTACCATCAGCTTTACATTGGCAGGTAGCATTTTTCTATAAATAGATAAATTATGTCTAAGTGCATTCAGGTTAATTTCAAGTATTGTATCATGTTTTTTTTGTTCCAGGACTCTAACTGCTCTCTCAAGCATGAATGAACGCGATCCTTTCAATAAGATCGCCTCGTTAAAAAAAGAAATCGATGGCAACTCCTGTAACAGCGTTTCTGTGTTCAGATAAAAATGTGTTTCCGATATATGTCCGAATGCAGATTTATGTGAAGCCAGCATAGGTCCAATACCAACAAATCTGTGAATCGAATAAAGAGACAGCAATTGTCTGATACGGTCAATCCAAACTTCAGGTTTCATACCCGTTTCTTCCATATCAGTAAGGATAAGACTTCGCTTGTTATACGCTGTTTGTTGATGTAAATAATCCAGCGCACTGCGCAATGAACTTAAATCTGAACTATAACTGTCATTTATGAGCGAACACTGGTGTATGGCTTGCCTTTGCTCTAAGCGCATTGAAACCGGCTTCCAGGAATTTGAAGCTTTTTGTATGTCTGACACATCTACACCCATTGCAAGCATGCATACGATGCAACTCATGGAATTGTGTAAGGATGCGTTGTCGGAAAAAGGTATATTGATGGAAATTTCTTTGTTTTTATGGAGGATCGTGAGATTTGTATGTGTGCGTTTTTTTTCTTCATGTACCAGTTTACATGTTGCATTTTCATTTCTTCCCCAGCTATATATTTCAGTCTGAGCGTGATTTGCACTCCATGTTTCAACTTCTTGCTGAACTGTTTCATCATCGCAACAATAAACAAGCAGAGAAGCATTATTAAACAATAAAAGTTTCTCTGAAATTTTTTGTCTGTAGTTTTCAAACCCCTCCGAATGCGCTTCTCCCATGAATGTAAGAACACCAATGCTTGGTCGGATGATTTGCTCTAGCCGCTGCATTTCACCGCGTTTTGAAATACCGGCTTCAAAAATTCCCAGATTGTGTTTTTGATCTAATTGCCATATACTGATCGGGACACCCAACTGAGAGTTAAAGCTGCCCGGACTTTTAATAATCTGAAATTTGTTTTGTAGGGACTGGTAAAGCCATTCTTTGACGATGGTTTTGCCATTGCTTCCGGTAATTGCAATTATTGGGATCTGAAATTGATTGCGATGAAAAATAGCGAGTTGTTGCAGCGCAAATAACACATCACTAACTTGCAAAAAAACGGCATCAGCAAAATGCTCTTGTATTTTCGGAGCATCTGATGCATTCACAACAAAAGCCCTCACACCTCTTTCATAAAGTTCGGGTATAAAATCAATGCCTTGTCTTTTCTTTCCGGGTAATGCAAAAAAAATGGATGATTCGGAAAACCAAACTCTACGGCTATCATAAAGCAAATGCTCAACCGTTTTATCCGCTGACAATTGAAGCGGATTGGCTGATATGATATGGGCGATATCTGAAACTTTGTAAATCAATTATTCAACGCGGTCTTTAGGCACACCTTTTTTGTCGTGATATATGGAGTAAATGATTGATCCGGTGATGCAAAAGACAATAATAAGCAAAGATAAAACTACCTGCATACCCTGCGAAATCCACTGACTAATCCAGTGTTCTGCCAGCATTTTAACACCAATGAATACCAGTACAATGGCAATTCCTTGTTGCAAATAATCAAATTTGGAGACAGCTCCACGTAATAAAAAGAATAAACTCCGCAATCCCAAGATCGCGAAGATGTTGGATGTGTAAATCACCATCTTATCCTGCGAAATACCCATGACTGCCGGTATTGAATCTAGGGCAAAAACAAGATCAATAGCGGCCAGTAAAACAACCACCACAAACAAAGAGGTATATAGTGGCCTGCCATTGTGCCCACGAATGATGTATTTTCCGTTTCCGTCACCGGTGGTAAGTGGCAGGATTTTTTTTAAAAATTTATACACTGCTGAATCATGAGGGTCAAATTCTTCATGTTCGGTGGCTACGAACATTTTATATCCGGTATACAATAAGAATAAACCGAAGATGTACAAAATCCAGTGGAATTTATCTACCAATGCTACACCAACAGTGATAAACATGATTCTGAACAGAATAGCCATCAAGACTCCAACCAACAATACACGGCCCGAAAATTCTTCCCGAACCTTAAATGATGCAAAGATGAGAATGAATACAAAAATATTATCTACGCTCAAACTCCATTCCATCAGATATCCACTTAAATAAGCCAGCGCAGTATTGGGTGGAATATTTTTTTGTATCAATAAGAAAACGAAGAAACCCATCGCAACAGCAGTCCAAAAAATTGTTTGTACTAAAGCTTGTTTGGTAGAGATGATTTTGTTCTTTTTATTCAAGACAAAAAAATCAAGAATAAGCGAGACAATAGCCACAATACCAAAAACAGTATAAATCATTGAATAATCATGCATGTCTTTTCGTTTTGTATTTATTTTTTCTAAGGGTCAGGAAAATGAAAGCAAAAACGGCAATCAATAATACGGGTGCCATAATATTAAATGCGATAATAGATAATTGATTTTTCTCTATTCTCTTCGAATCCAGCAAACGAACTGTAAATTCCCTCAATTTAGATTCCATGAGATTATCTCGACTCACAAAATAATCCAGGGTATTGAGTAGAAATGATTTATTGGCAAAAGGAAACGTATACTCTGTTCCGGCGGTAAATCGATTCATTCCCATTTCCAGCGGACCCTGTTTGGTAAATTCATTCAGAAATACATCTCCATCAGAAATCACTAAAACAGAACCTGGTTTATTGGAGTTTGCAACAAATGGAATACTCAGCTTTTTCAAACTATCAGAAAAAGAGTTGCTGATTCTGTTCGCAAAAAATGATTGAAATTTTCCTTCGAGCAAAACAGCGGTTGGAATATTGGATGACTGATATTGCTCACTTTCAGGGGCTACGACATTTTCTGATCCACTTATTCTTGCAGGTGAACCAATGCTCCTGCTATTGATAGACGAAGTCAGCAAAACCGTTTTTTTGACATCAGCATTATCTCCAACAGTATCGATTGTATTTACAAATCTGCCCGAAACAAATCCCAGGTTTTTATTAATAGGATGATTATTTGCCGATTCCATCACCGGAAAATAATTCCAGGGCAATAACTGAAACTGTCCGTTACCGTTCACATCAAAAGGTAAATAATCACACTGCAGATCCATCAACAGGTTCGGATTCAACCTCACTCCGTATCTAAACAACATATCTGTAATGCCAAGGTTACGATCATATGCAATAACCTGATTCAATATTTGCAAACTATCCATTTCGGCATCCAGACGGTCAACTGCAAAAATAATTTTTCCTCCACGCATGATATATTGATCTATGCTAAGTTTTTGAAACTCATTGAAGGGAGCAGAAGGCTTAACCATCAACACGGCATCAAAAGAAGGATTAATAAAAGGCTGCGTTTGTAAATTAATTAACCTTACATCGTAATCCTGTCTTAAAGTTCTTTCAGATAAATCATACACCCTTTGGTCTATCGGTTCTCCATTTCCAACCAGGTACCCAATAACCGGCTTTTGTGTTTGAATGATCTGACTGATTCCATGCGCAAATTGATATTCGAGCATAGCAGACGCTTCATAAAGTTCAGCATTGGAAATGAGCGGACTTTTTCCATTGTAGAGTTGAACCAACTGAATCTGACCTTCATACTCAATCAACGCAACAGGATAAATAAATTGTTGCTGTTGGCCTTGTTTGATTTGAGAAGTTAAATTCAGAGGCAACGCGCCAATGGCATCGAGTGTATCGGCATAAGTTATTTCTGTCTGCGGAAAAACATCTTCGGGCGAACAAATTTCATATTCAAATGTAGCTCCCGCCAAATCCCTGAATTTGCGTAATAAATCCTCTGAGTTATTTCTTAATTTTTTGAATCCACTGGGATAAGGGCCTTTTAGAAAGACTTTAATCTTCAGGGGTTTCTTGACTTTGAATAATAATTCTTTTGTTCCTTTACTCAATGTGTATCTCTTCTCTGCTGTCAGATCAATCCCAGTATGTAAAAAATAAAAAACAACGTTGATTGCGCATAGCGCAAGAATCGGAATCCAATTCCTCCAAATCTTTTTTGAACGACGCATCATTTAAGGTTGGCTTTCAACTTGTTTTGGGTATATATGAGAAACAGAAAGATCAACGTGACACAATAGATTACATCCCTGGTGTCAATCACTCCTCTACTCATGCTTCTATAGTGATAATCGATACCTGCCATTTCCAAGTAGTAATCAGCTCCGCCCCTAAATAAAGTAAGCAGACTCAATGCATGAAAACCATAATAAAGCAAAAGACAGACAGTTAAACTGAAAAAGAAAGATGCAATGATATTCTGAGTCATGATACTGCAATAAACGCCAATAGCTGAAAAAGCCCCGCACATCAAAAATAAGCCCATGTAGCTACCAGCCAAACCACCCCAGTCAATCATTCCATTGGTACTAAAATATCTTATAGTTATGATATAGCAGATAGAAGGAATCAGCGCGATAACTACGGTGATGAATACGAAGAGAAATTTGCCCATAACCAATTGTCGAGCAGATAAGGGGAGCGATTTTAATAAATCCAATGTTCCATTTCTGCTTTCCTCTGAGAATGAACGCATAGCAATAGCAGAGGTTAAAAACATCATCACCCAGGGAGCCAGGTCAAAAAAAGGGTTAAGGTCTGCAAAACCTGAATCAGGAATATTGTATTCGGGTAGTAGAAATAACAAGATACCCATAACTAAAGCAAATAATATCAATACCAGATAGCCGGCGATACTGCTTAGAAACTGGGAGAAATCCTTTTTAAATATTTGCCACATAATTGATCTGCCTGCAAGTTACTTAGATTCATCGAATAGATTTTCGCTTCGTTTGGTATAATCATGTTTAAAAAATTGGGATTTGAAAAATAAATCACTATTTTGTTGATTAAATCTTTAAAATCAAACTAATCATCATGAAAAAAATGTTGTTTTTGATGGCCAGTACAATAATCTTAGCCATCAGTTGTTCTAAGCAAACCCCCGAAGAAGCTATAACATCAGACAACACCAGCAATGAAGTTAATGCCGGGCGTCATTGTGCCTCTTATGAAGTTCTTCAACGCCAATTACAAGAAGATCCCACACTTGGTCCGCGTATGAACCAAATTGAAACGCTCACCGAGCGTATTTTGCAAAATCCCGGTCAGTACAAGCTCGTCAATGGTGTAATCGTATTGCCTGTTGTGGTTAATGTACTGTACAGGACTGCCGCAGAAAATATTTCGTTGACACAAATTCAGTCACAAATCAATGTTTTGAATGCAGATTTTGCAGGAACTAATACAGATGTATCCCTTACACCATCGATTTTCCAACCAGTATTGGCCGGGAATACCAAAATTCAGTTTGTACTGGATGCCGTAGTCAGAAAATCTACCACTACTGTCAGCTGGAGCACCAATGATGCCATGAAAAAAGCACCAAAAGGGATTGCTCCAACCAGCCCAACACTGAAACTCAACTTGTGGGTATGTAATATGGGAGGTGGTATCTTAGGATATGCCCAGTTCCCAGGTGGAAGTTCGGCTACGGATGGTGTTGTAATTGATGACAACGCATTTGGAAGCACCGGTACCGTTACCGCGCCATATAACAAAGGAAGAACCGCCACCCATGAAGTGGGTCACTGGTTAAATCTTCGTCATATTTGGGGAGATGCTACCTGTGGAAATGATCTGGTAGGAGATACTCCGTTACACAATACAGCCAACTATGGTTGCCCTGCAGCCGGACATAAATCTACCTGTACCGGCACTCCGGTAGAAATGACCATGAATTACATGGACTATACTGATGATGCATGTATGTATATGTTTACAGCAGGGCAAAATGCACGAATGCAAGCAGTTTTTGCAGCAGGCGCTCCACGCAACAGTTTTGCACAACCATAAGATTGTTAGAAAAGATTTTTCAAGCCGCCCGGATGGGCGGCTTTTTTATTTCGGTCAAGTTATTGGCACATGCATTGCTATTTAAAATCTTTGTGGCAATGAGTGTAAATAATTGAAAATGCAAAAGTCAAAATTTTTAACTGCTGTTTAGAAAAGTTTGCTTTTTATTTTACACCAAAGGTGGGCAAGCTTTTTTACATTTGCTTTTCAACTTTTGAATTGCTTGATGCTTCAACGCCTCAAATACATACTTGGTTACTGGCTCATGTGGGTGATGATATTTCAGACCGCACGTTGTGTTTTTTTGCTCTACCACTACAGTTTAACTATTGAAATCGGATTAACCAATGCGCTGCTTACACTTTGGCATGGTTTGCGTATGGATATATCCATGGCGGCATATTTCAGTGCTGCACTTACGCTCATCTTGATTGTTTTACTTCCTACTAAAGAAAAAACAACTTCATTGGCAATCAGCATACTCAATATGATACTGGTTTTCTTGTCAATCACTATCGTTGTATGTGATTTACCCGCTTACGCATCCTGGGGATATCGGCTTGATGCTACGCCGCTTCGATATTTAACTACCCCTTCGGAAGCTATCGCCTCTGTCAGCCATTTGCCTGTTTTTTGGATTGGTCTTGGTTGGGTGATTTTAATCGTATTTGTTTTACGTTTGCTGAACAAATTCATAAAACGTTCACCTGAAATTTTAGGAAGACCTCAAAAATTGCTTCCTATTTATGCCATACTCGTTTTTTTATTAGGTATACATATCTTACCCATTCGAGGAGGCATTCAACTTGCTCCAATAAATCAGAGCAGTGTGTATTTTTCACAACAAGCATTTGCCAATCATTCGGCAGTGAATGTTACCTGGAATTTTTTTAATTCTCTAACTCAAGATTATGATCGTGGCCCCAACCCGTTTGTATATATAAACGAGGTTCGTGCAAAAGTTATACGGGACAGCATATTTCATTCATTAAATGATACTACATCCATCATCTCTGCAGGTTTAAAACCTAATATCATTGTAATTATTTGGGAGAGTGGAACGCAAAAAATAATCAACCAAAATTATGAACACATTCCTGTATCACCAGGTTTTTCAAAGCTAATTCAGGAAGGGGTATATTTCTCAAATATATATGCAACGGGTGACAGAACCGATAAAGGTATTGTGGGCGTATTAAGCGGATATCCTGCACAGCCAGTCACCTCTATTATTAAAAACCCCACCAAGTCAGCGAAATTGCCTACACTACCTGCAGCATTGGAAAAGCAATCGTATCAGACAGCTTTCACCTACGGAGGAGAGCTGGAATTCGCAAACATGAAAGCTTATTTACTGGGCTGCGGTTTTAATCAATTTATATCAAAAAATGATTTTTCTGATAAGGATCAAAATTCAAAATGGGGGGCGCATGATGGAGTGGTGGCAGACACTTTACTGAATAATCTACGAAAAACGAAGGAACCATTTTTTAGCACATGGCTAACCCTGAGCAGTCACGAGCCCTTTGAAACCCCGGTCAAATCAGTATTTTCTGGAAGCGATGAAACATCACTTTTTATGAATTCATTGCATTATACAGATTCTGTTTTATATCATTTTATAGAGGCATGCAAGAAGGAAAGTTTCTGGAAAAATACCATTGTTGTCATCATTGCCGACCATGGGCATCCAAAACCTGAAACCAATCATCAAATAGATCGGTTTAAAATTCCCATGCTATGGCTCGGTGGAGCATTGAATAAAAAAGGACTGGAGATCACTACAATAGGAAGTCAAACAGATTTGGCGGCTACTTTACTTCATCAATTAGGATTAAACAGCGAATCATTTGTATGGAGCAGAAATCTATTAAGTAAATCTTACAAACCCTCAGCTTATTTCTCTTTCAATAACGGCTTTGGCTATACGCAGGGTAATGATTACTTTATTTTTGATAACAACACAAAAAATACAATCGAACAGTCTGGAAGTGTAAGTATGCCATTTATCGAAACCGGCAAGGCAATACAACAAAGGAGTTTTGGGGATTATTTATCAAAATAAAAAAGCCATCCCGAGATTCGAAATGGCTTTTTATAATTCTATATTTTTCTATACTGCAAAACTATCGCCGCAACCACAGCTTCTGCTTGCGTTGGGATTGTTGAAATAAAAGCCTTTTCCGTTTAACCCGTCACTAAAATCCAGTTCGGTATTTACGAGATAGAGGAAACTTTTTAAATCTGTGACTATTTTAACCCCCTTATCTTCAAAAACCTGATCCATTGGTTTGATTTCATTATCAAAATCTAGCTTATAGCTCAACCCGCTGCAACCTCCACCCACAACACCTACGCGCAAAAAATAATCAGCATCGTCCATCACACCTGCTTCTTGACGAAGTGTCTGGATTTTTGCCTTTGCCTTATCACTTACGTAAATACCGTTTTCCGTAGCTACCATGTCCGTTGGAATTAAAACATTTTAATGAACAATGCTGTCGTCAAATTTAATTTTTTCCAGGCCATTCTTTTCTCTGTAATCATTGATTGCTGCTTTAATAGCGTCTTCTGCCAATACGGAGCAGTGGATTTTTACAGGCGGAAGATTTAACTCTTCTACAATGCTCATGTTGTCTATCTTCAAAGCTTCATCGATGGTTTTCCCTTTGATCCATTCTGTTGCCAATGATGAAGAAGCAATAGCAGAACCACAGCCAAATGTTTTGAATTTTGCGTCAGTAATAACGCCTGTAGAATCATCTACCTGAATTTGCAAACGCATCACGTCTCCACACTCCGGAGCTCCTACCAATCCTGTACCCACCTGCTTACTTCCTTTGTCAAGGGTACCCACATTTTTAGGATTCTGATAATGATCAATTACTTTTTCTGAGTATGCCATATTTTATATTTTTTAATTTTCAATTTTTACTTGATCAATGCCCCTGCCATTCTATCGTGTTCAAATCTATTCCGTCTTTATACATTTCCCAAAGGGGACTCATTTCTCTCAACTTCAAAACAGTATCGGTAATTGCTTTGATAGTGTAATCAATTTCTTCCTCAGTAGTAAATCTGCTCAATCCAAACCGAAGTGAACTATGCGCCAAATCATCTCCAAGTCCCAATGCTTTTAAAACATAAGACGGTTCCAAAGATGCAGAGGTACAAGCCGAACCTGAACTTAGGGCAATGTTTTTATTGAACCCCATCAACAATCCTTCTCCCTCTACGTGTTTGAATGAAATATTGCAAACATGAGGCAGACGATGCTCACGACTGCCATTGACATAAGATTCTTCAATTTGCATCAATGAGGACTCAAGTTTATCTCGCAGTTTACTGATGCGTTTTGTATCAGCTTCCATTTCCACCATGCACAATTCGCAGGCTTTTCCGAAACCAACAATACCTGGTACATTTAAGGTACCACTGCGCATACCTCTTTCATGTCCGCCGCCATCCATTTGAGCGGTTACTTTTACGCGCGGATTTTTTCTGCGAACATATAAGGCACCAACCCCTTTGGGTCCGTACATTTTGTGTGCTGTAAATGCCATTAAATCAATTCCGTCTTTTTGTACATCAACCGGAATTTTTCCAACCGCCTGAGTAGCATCGGTAAATACCAATACACCATGCTTTCTTGCAATGGCACTGATTTCACGAATTGGCAATATGGTGCCAATTTCATTATTGGCATACATCAGGGATATCAAAATGGTTGTTGGCTTAATGGCTGCTTCCAGTTCCTGTAAATCGATGAGGCCATCAGGTTTTACTTCTAGATAAGTTACCTCACCCCCCAACTTTTCAATATGCTTGCAAGTATCCAACACCGCTTTATGCTCGGTGGTAGCAGTAATGATATGATTGCCTTTTGATGCATACATTTCATATACACCCTTAATTGCCAGATTATCGGCTTCGGTTGCGCCAGACGTGAAAATAATTTCTTTGGGATCGGCGCCAATCAGCTTAGCCACCTGCTCACGTGCATAATCCACCCCCTCTTCTGCCTCCCAGCCAAATGGATGATTACGGCTGGCTGCATTTCCAAAATGCTTTAAATAATATGGCGTCATGGCCTCCAGTACTCGCGGATCCATGGGTGTTGTTGCATTGTTGTCTAAATAAATTGGTAGTTGTAACATCTTCGATTCGGTTTTTCTCTTTATTAAACGCAAATTTACCGTAAAAGGTTTATTTTGCCTATTAACTTATCGGTATGCTATGTTGTTTTAACCGATTTCGCAAATAAATTTATTTTAATACATGAAACATATCGACCACATTGGCATCGCTGTAAAAAACCTGGAGTCTTCCATTCCCTTATTCAGTAAATTATTAAATAGCGCTTGCTACAAAACGGAGGAAATTGCCTCCGAAAATGTACGAACTGCCTTTTTCGCTACCGGAGAAACAAAAATTGAACTATTAGAAAGTACTGTTGCTGGGGGCGTCATTGAAAAATTCATAGAAAAAAAAGGCGAAGGCATTCACCATATTGCCTTTGAAGTAGAGGATATCCGGGCGGAAATGAACCGACTAAAGGCTGATGGTTTTCATTTGTTAAATGAAGAACCCAAAAAAGGTGCCGACAACAAATGGGTTTGTTTTTTACATCCCAAAGGAACCAATGGTGTGCTGATTGAAATTTGTCAGACGGCGCTGTCTAAACAAGATTTTTAAAAAGCCCAGGGTTTTATTACTCTTTTAGTTCCCGGACACCGATTTTGGTCTATGGTAGTAAATTCTGTTTCATAATCACTTCTATAGATAAAAGATAATTCGAAACTTTGAGGAGTATATGGGCCTTGATTTTGCTTGGAGGCAGTGATATCATATGTGATACCTACCTGAACATTTTGATACAAAACAGAAAGGTAAGGGTATATGCAATCTTCCTCTCTTAGAAATAGCCCTGTGTACACTACCCTATCACTTTTGTCAATATTAATATTATAGCCTATTGCAGCACCCGCAGAAAAATATTGCTGTATGGCTTGCTTGTTAAAAAGAAAATTTCCATGAAGTGTTACCCTTTCATTTGGGGTGTTTGATGAAATATCTGCATATACCACTGTACGCATAGGAAGTACTTCCCCACGCTGGCTTAAAAAAGATTGTCTCGGCAAATTGATATTGTAAGCTGCAATACCAATGCGGTAATCTACATTGTCCTTTGTGTCTCTCAATAATAAACCTGAATTCAAGGATATGAATGATTTCCCTGTATTAAGAAATGTTTCTCCTGTTGGTCGAGTTATATCAAAACCACCACTTCCAAATTGTTCACCAAAATGCAATTGACTGAAATTGATATTTCTTGATCCATACAAACAACTTGCTCCAAAACACAGGTATTGATTTTCATAGTCATCCTTGGAAAGATTTTTCTGGTAAGAAAGTGTTCCAATAGCATAGGTACTCTTAAAGGCACCATACATAGATTGATCCGACATCAAAGATGCTCCCACTGAAAAAAGATCATCCTTTTTTTCTAGTGAACTTAGGTTCATATCAAAAGAAACAACCTGTGTATTGAAAGGAGTTTTTGCATTACCCCATTGTTGACGAAAATTACCTTGCACATTCCACTTTGCGAAATTAGCTCCTACTGTAGCTGGATTGATAAACTGAGGTGCCATGAAAAACTGAGAGAAATGAGGGTCCTGTCCATTGGATTTATGGAAAGAAAATAAAGCGAACAAAAAAATTGAATAATAACGAATCATTGTGCTAGTATCGTTTGCCCTCTTTTATAAATTTTCTTCCCTGTAATACTGATACCCTCAGCTGTCCAAACATACGTCTCTGTAGGCTGAAGTTTCCCTTGAAATCTTCCATCCCATTGCTTAGATGGATCCGTTGTCTCAAATAATAATTGCCCCCAACGATTGAATACCCGGAAAAAAGTCAACTTGTTCATTCCTACAAGGAAAATATCCAACTTGTCATTATGGCTGTCATTATTGGGAGTGAAAATATCGGGCACCACGATATCAGATTCCTTGAAAATTAAAACTTTTTGTTTATCATAGGTAATACATCCTTTATCAGAAATCAACTGAATCGTGTAGTCCATTTGTTGATTCCCTCTGAAAATTTGCTGAGCGCTGCTGGGATTATTCAATAGTTGATGAGTAGGAGTCCAATTGAGTGAGGATGTATTGTATAATTCCCGCGCCTGTAATATAGTTGATGTATTTAGCAAAGCATGAACATCAGGGTAACGTATTCCCGGTTCTGTCGGGAATATTTCAATTTGACGAACAACCAAACTGTCTAATTGAGGACAGTTTTGTGGAATAATCTTCAATGTTACATTATAAAAATCGCCGGATGTATATGTGTGAATAGGGTTTTTAATGGAAACCAATGGCGTATTGTCACCAAAATTCCATTGCCAAATCACAGGTCCTGACTGCGATATGTTACTCAAATTGTGAAACTGAACCGGCTGTCCTGCACACACAAACGGATTATTGAAACTTGGGGATGGCTTGTAATAACGGGTAAAACGAACCGTATCAGATTGCCTGAGTTTACAAACTGGGGAGGTGTTGGTGGAAAGCTCAACATGATAAATACCTTGAGAGTCTGTTTGATAAGTTGATTGAGTAGCTCCTACTATTGGAATTAAAACGCCTAGATTACTCAAGCTCTCAAAATACCACTGAAAAGATGAAGCGTTACTTGCCTGAGCTGTTAATTGTATAAAGCTGCCATGACACAAAAAAGTTGCATTGGCAGGAGTTAGATCAGGAACACTGGTTGGTAAAGGGTGAACGGTTACTGTGATTGGAGTACTTGTGTCTTTACAATTATTGCCGTCACTTACTTCAAACTGGTATTGACCGCTTAAGTGGGCTTGAATAGGATTGGCATTTATTACACCTATTGGATTTTGATTATACAACCACTGCGTTTGGTTTACAATACTTGATCCATTGGTAAATGATCCGGTAAGTTCTACGTTATCTCCTTGACAAAAAGTAGTTGGGCCATTGGCATTTGCTGAAGCATCGGGCTCCTGATTTACGGTAACCACTCTACTAATGTCCTTTTTACAACCTTTATTTGAAGTAACCGTATGCGTTACGGTATAACTCTGCGCAACTGCATAGCTGTGTTGAACTGCATTTCCATTTATGACTCCTGAAGCATCTCCAAAATCCCAGGCATAATTGGTGATATTTCCTGTGGAAATTGTTGATGTACTCTGAAAATTGAACAGATTTTGCCTTAAACACATTGCTGATGGTGAAGTAAAACTTGCTTGAGGTAAAGGGTCGACAAGTAATCTGTATGTGGTATCTATTGTACAACCAGTAGCGTTGAATGATCCGGACACTGCATAGGTCGTTGTTAGAGTAGGCGTAACAGTGACATTGGAGCCTGTGGAATTATTAACAACCAGACTAGATATTGGAGACCATGTAAATTGATCGGCTCCACTGACCGAAAACTGATAGGACTGGCCTGAACATATAAAGGTATCCGGAAACTGAATATTAGGAATCGGCCTTACGTAAACAATTACACTATCAATACGCTGACAACGGGTAATTTGGTTTGTTACAGTCAGATAATATTGAGTTGTATTGATTGGATTTACAGTTGTTGTAGCTGTGTTTGGAGAAATTACGGTAGCTTGAGGTGACCAAGAAAAAGTATAGTTTGAATTGGTACTAGAGGTACCTATTGTTGTTTGTTGACGTGCACATATGGTTTTATCTGGACCTGCATCCAACAAAATGGTATCATTAACTACGATGGTATTTATCGTGTCTTTACATAGTCCTCCTGATACGATGCCCGCACTTGGTGTTATTTCCAGGTGTACAGTGTCGCCAACAACCAGTGCTGTGGGTAAGTTAACAGTAATGCCAGTACCTAATGGATTATAATTCTGATCAAACCACTGATAATTCTGAAAACCTGGAGGCCCTGTAAGTATAGTTCTTGATGGCACGTCACAGGTATTAACGGCTGATATAGCCAATTGACATTGGCGAACATCGAGGTAAGCATAGCCCCAGTGACCTCCGCGGGTACAATCCTCAGTTACAAATTTTAGTTTTAAGGTTTGGTTTCTATACCTTGTAAGGTTGATAAATACAGTAGACCAGGGTCTGTACCAGGCAATCCCACCCGCTCCCGTGGGCGAAGTCGTAGAAGGAAGAAAACCATTTGCACTTGTTACGGAATTATCTGCTACATAGTCTGCAGACGCACACGAGATTGTATCATGGGTATCTGGATTGTAGACAATAAGCTTAAACCTTGGTTTTTCATTAAATTCGTGCGGACCGTTTGTTGGCTCAACTAGCACTGCCGCAAAATCGTACATTACATTAAAATCATAAGCATCATCAGGAACTACAACTGTATATTCAATTGCTTCTGCCCTGGCATCAGGACAATTTGTACAACCTGTTATTGCGCCTACACTCAGCAAATTATCATTTCCGAGTTTAACTAGAAAATTAGAGTTGTCTTGCGAACTTATTGGGAAACCACCATACCTGTCAATATTAGACAGATTACTAGTTAATATGGTTTGATGATTGATTAACCCTTGATCTGGAGATGTGTTGTTTGTTAAGAATAGCAGATTAGCGCTAGTTGTTGAATTATACTCTGCATGTCCGGTTTGACATACCCAATTAGTAAAACTATTCATCTCAAAATCTATATTCTCAGGACAAGGCACATGGTTTCGCCTAAACCCATCAGGATAAAGACGTGTACTCCCGGGCCATTCTTTTCTTTGTGGTATTGGAGTCCATGAGCCCACATACTCCCCTCTCACGTCAATAAAATTTTGATTGTTTCCTTTCACCACTCTCGCTCTCCCATCGATAAAGCCTCCAAAAAAATCAATATCAAGCAACTTTATTTCTTCCCCTTTTTTGTTAATGATCATCCATTGTGATCCTTCCTTGACTGCAGTAACTTGTTTATCCCAAAAATCCGTTACCAAATCATAACGCATCTGAACAACCTCTTTCCCTTTTTTATTGATAAAACCCCATTTCCCATCTTGCTCAACAGCTGCCATTTCGTTTTTAAATGCCCGAGCTTTTTTATATTTGTTACCCACCAATTTCTTCACTTCAGTATTGTATGAGTCATCATCATTGAATTTTGATGAAAGTTGTGCAAATGATGAAAGTAGAATTCCCTGTGATATTAACGACAGAAGCAAAATAATAGATGCTTTGATAATTTTAGGCATAATGACGCAATTGCTTAATATGATTTAATAAATATATCTTAGAGTATAAACTAATAATATAATTCACAAATATATTAATAAAGAATTAAAAAAATTGAATATTCAAATAAGTTCTTGTCTGCGAAACTGATTAATTAAATTAGGTAACCATTTAAAGTTCTCTCAACCCCAATTCTCGTCTCAGGCCCATGCCCACTGTAAACCACCGTATCATCCGGTAATGTCAGCAGCTTGTTTTTGATGGTGTTAATAAGCGTTTCAAAATTTCCTCCAGGCAAATCCGTTCTTCCGATGCTGCCCTTAAACAGTACATCTCCAGAAATCAACATCCCTGCTTTAGCACAATACAAGGAAATACTCCCCGGGCTATGTCCGGGCGTATGAATTACCTGAAATTCCTGTTGATCTATGTTCAGCTTGTCTCCGTCCTCAACATACCTTACCCCCCCTGCATAGTGATCAAATGGAACATTATACATTAGCCCGGCTACAGGAGCATAATCAAATACCTCTTTTTCCAGCGGATGGATGATGGGTATCATCCCATAAGTATCTGACACAAATTTGTTTCCAAACACATGATCCAAATGGCCATGTGTATTTATAAGCATCACGGGTTTTAGCTGTTGCTCATCAAGGTATTTTTTTAGCAAATTTTTTTCCGCGTCTGTATAACAACCCGGGTCTATGATCCAACAGTTTTTCTGCGCATCTGAGATAATGTAAGTGTTCTCCTGAAATGGTCCGAAGACAAAAGAGTGTAGTTTTGGCATGATTTTGTAATGTGGTTGGCAATTGTTCGCCTGATTTCAAGTAATTTAGCCACCTAATATCAAATGGCCTCATGGCAAAGTTGCAAATAAAATTCCTTTTCATAGTCCTCTCCTGTTTTTTTATTGAAAACACAATCGCTCAGGTCACCAATGTAACCTTTGGCAAAAACAGGATTCAGTATAAAAAACGAAAATGGGAATATATCGAGTCAGCTAATTTCAACGTTTATTACTACGAAAATGGAAGAGAGCTCGCGAAATATGCGCTTCAAATTGCTGAACAGGAACTGGCCTCCATTGAAAATACAGCTGAGTACAGCTTGCAACGCAGAGCAAATATCATTTTATTCAACCATTTCAGCGATTATCAGCAAACCAATATCGGACTGGAATCTGAGCTTGTAAACAGCGCCGGGTCCACAAAATTGGTGAATAACAAAATGCTGATTTTTTTCGATGGCAATCATCAAAACCTTAACAAGGATATCAGAGAGGGTATTGCAGACATCATAACAAAAAATATCCTGTTTGGAAATGACCTTACTGAAACAGTAAATAATCAGACCTTACTGGATTTGCCCAAATGGTTCACCGAGGGTTATGTGTCTTACCTGGGAGAAAACTGGAACACAGATCTGGATGATCAGTTGCGTTGTGAAATACTCAGTGGCTCTTTCAGTAAATTCTCAACCTTTTGTTCAAGAAATCCAGCCCTTGCAGGTCATGCATTCTGGTACTTCATCGAAGAAAAATACGGCAAAGAAAACATCACCTTGTTTCTGCAGCTTTCAAAAAACCTGAAGAGCATGAACAAGGCAAGTTTGCAGATAACAAAAAAATCATTTAAAGAACTGGGTGCCGAATTCATGGAATTTGAAGAAGAAAAATTTTATGAAGACCTATCCCGCAGAAAACCTTACCCAAAAGGAAGTTATATAGATGGTTACGAAATCAGCCCCCGTCTGAATTATTATCGTTTCAATGTAAATCCATTAAAACGTAACAATTCTTATGTAGTTACTCAATTCAAAAATGGTATTGTCAAAGTAATACTCAATCAGGACTTTGAAACAACAACATTGCTGAAATACGGCATGCTTAACAACCAATCGGAAATTAATCCCAATTATCCGTTGATGGCATGGGATCCAAAAGGCTCAAGAATTGCAGTAGTGTATGCGCTTGATGGTCGATTGCAAATGTTTGTTTATGATGTGATATCCAACTTTAAACCATACAAGATAGATTTAACTGATATTTTTGATCAGGTACAGGATATCAACTACATGTTAAACAGCAAAACCATCTTGTTTTCCGCTGTAAAAAATGGTCACACCGATATTTTCGCCTACGATCTGGATAAACAAAAGCTCACACAAATCACCAATGATGTGTATGATGATTTAGACCCAAATTTCGTGTCTTTTCCCGGTAAAACAGGTGTTGTGTTTGCCAGTAATCGTCCCAATGCAAATGCTTCAAATTCAGACACTGCTCTTCCTGGGAATTATCCTTACAATATTTTCATGGTTACCAATTATGGCGACAAGCCCGAATTAAATCAAATCACACAACTCACTAAATTAAAACTGGGCAATGCCCGCTTCCCTGCACAGTATAATGACAATCATTTCAGCTTTGTAAGCAATGAAAATGGTATCAATAATAGATATGCCGGATTTTTTACAACAAAAAAATTAGGATTGGATACCATTATTTTGATAGGTGATGAGGTATTCAGAAATCCTACAAATTCCGAAATAGACAGTACGCTCAAAGTTTTGAAAAAAACTCAGGTAGATTCTGTGGCTTATGTAACTGCCTCCTCAGATTCTGCATATTATTTTCCCGTAACAAACTATGCGAGCGGCATCAATGAAACTCGCTCTGCAGGCGATAGCAGAATGCTCAGCGAAGTGACGCTGGACAACAACGAGAAAACGCTTTATAAAATGAAGATTGATGAGCAGACACTCTACAAAAGAAATGTGGTCGCCCGTCCAACTGCGTTCCTCAAAAGACAGGCCGATTTACAAAAAATGGAGGCACAAAAACTCATTCCATTCATAAAAGATTCTACGGTCATTGAAAATGAATTTCAAACAGAATTTGAGGAAGAAGAAAAAAAAGAAATCAACACCAAAAAGTCTGAAATCAAAAAAACAAATATTCTGCAACTTGCCCGCACATTCAGATACTCACCTGTAAAATTCAATACAGATGCAGGAAATCTTGGATTCAATAATACCATATTATACAATAGGTATCAGTTATATGGAGGAGGCAGTGGCCCCATTAAATTGAACAACAACTCTCCTCTTAACGGTATGATTAGCCTGAGTACATCTGATGTAATGGAAGATTATAAAATCTACGGCGCCTTTCGATTAGGAAGCAATTTTAAAGAAAATGAATGGCTGGTAAATTTCCAAAATCTTCGTCGACGCTTTGACTGGGGAATCACCTTTTATAGAAATGTCACCAGGGCAGGCGCACAACTTACTGACACTTCTGGTTCGCCAATACCCAATGTTCCTGTTTACCCTGCCAAGCTGGTTACCCATTTATTTCAGGCAAACATTTCTTATCCTTTCGACAGAGCCCGTAGTTTAAGATTCTATGCAGGAGTGAGATCTGATAATTTAGCGGTAAGCAATGTTGAATTCCTTACGCTAGATATAGAAAATCAGCGTTCTTTTTATGCTACTAACCGCCTTGAATTTGTTTACGACAATGCACTGGTAAAAACAACCAACATACAGCAGGGTTTAAAGTATAAGGCCTATATGGATTGGAACAGGCAATTTGCAAGTAAACGTACTGTTGGCCCTAACACATTCAATTTTGGTTTAGAAACAAGATATTATCATCCCATTTATAAAAATATGATTTGGGCAGGAAGAGCAGCCGGCGATTTCAGCTGGGGAAGTCAAAAATTTTGCTATTTCCTTGGCGGTGTGGAGGGTTGGTTTATGCTTGGCGACAATGTAAAGCCAGGCACAAATACAGACAGATATTTCAATACTTCCAATAAACCTGCACCCGATCAGGATTACGCATTTCAAACACTTGCAGTGAATATGAGAGGATTCATACAAAATGCAGCCAGTGGCAACAATGCAATTGTTATAAACAGCGAATTTAGAGTTCCGGTGGTTTCTACTTTTTTTGATGCTACCGTTAATAATCCTTTCTTGCGTGATCTAATGATTACACAATTTGTTGACTTGGGTACCGCATGGAATGGTGCCTATAAAGGTTTGAAAAGGCCTGAAATGAGTTATTCATCCGAAAATGTAACAATTACATCAAAAGCACCCGGCGGAGTTGGTCCTTTTTTAGTTGGATATGGATTTGGTTTGCGTAGTACCTTGTTGGGTCAATATATCAAATTTGATGCAGGCTGGCCACTGGATGGTTTCTTTCGCGGAAAACCTGTGATGTACATCTCTACCGGACTTGATTTTTAATCTAACATTTCATTGAGTGCGCTGATAATTTCAGCACACGCCTTTCTGATTTCACTTTCTGTGATAGTTAGTGGAGGAGCTATGCGAAGTGCATGAGATGCAAACAAAAACCAGTCCGTAAAAATTCCTTTTTCAATCAACTTATCAATCAGTTTTTTATTCTGATCATAGCTGTCAAATTCAACAGCCATCATCAACCCTCTGCTATTCACTTTTCTGATTGCCGGATGGATCAATAAAGAACGAAATAATTTTTCTTTTTCAAAAACTTGTTGCACCAGTGATTCTTTTTTCAATACTTTAAAAGCTGCAAGCCCGGCAGCACAACATACCGGATGCCCACCAAATGTATTAATATGTCCAAGTACCGGATTTTCGGTTAATGTTTGCATAACAGGTAAATCGGAAACAAAAGCCCCCAATGGCATACCGCCTCCAAGCGCTTTACCCAACAAAAGTACATCAGGCACCACATCCATTTGCTCAAAAGCCCACAGGGTGCCGTTCCTGCCAAAACCACATTGAATTTCATCCAATACCAGTAATGCTCCCATTTCACTGCATTTTTTTCTGAGTGCCTGCATCCAAGCTTTATCAGGAGCATTTACGCCTGCTTCTGCCTGAATTGTTTCAGCAATCACACAAGCTGTCTGCTTGTCAATGAAATCAAGATCTTGCATTGAATTGTAATTAAGCTGTGTAATGCCAGGCAACAAAGGCCTGAATGCCTGTTGCCAGTATTCACTGCCCATCACACTTAATGCGCCCTGTGTACTTCCATGATAAGAATTTTTGAAGGAAATGATTTGATGCCGACCTGTATATCTTTTAGCCAACTTCATGGCACCCTCAGTTGCTTCACTTCCACTCGCTGTAAAAAAAATACTGTTGAGAGATGCTGGCAATGATTCAGCCAAAGCAGCAGCATATTCCACCTGAGGTGTTTCAACCAACTCGCCATAGACCATGATGTGCAGGTATTTATCCAATTGATCTTTGATAGCGGCAATCACATCAGGATGACGGTGACCAACATGACAAACACTTATTCCTGCAATCAGATCGATATATTCTTTGCCCGTTGCATCCCACATGGTACAACCCTTTGCATTCGTAATGTGTAATGCCAAAGGTGTAGGTGAAGTTTGTCCGAGATGTTTAAAAAATAATTGACGCTGATTCATGAGAGTGGACTTCGTTATGATTGAATGTAGTATTTTTATGCAAGTTATACGAAAGTGAGTTATTATTCAGAACAAGCCAAACGGCATTAAAGAAATTACAAATGGCACATATTTTTCCTGTTCTTGACAAATCGCCGCAATTTGGAGTGGACTGTTTTTTGGCAATTAATTCAACCATCGTTGGAGATGTAGTAATGGGCGATGAATGTAGTATATGGTTTAACGCTGTGGTAAGAGGTGATGTAAACTCCATTCGCATTGGCAATAAAGTGAACATTCAGGATGGAGCCGTAATACATTGCACATATCAAAAAACCAAAACAGTCATTGCCGATCGCGTCAGCATCGGACACAATGCCATTGTTCATGGTTGCACCATTGAAGAAAACGTACTCATCGGTATGGGTGCGATTGTGATGGATAACTGTGTCATAGGATCAAACAGTATAATTGCAGCAGGAGCTGTTCTTCTGGAAAACACTATTGTGGAACCAGGATCTGTTTATGCAGGTGTACCGGCTAAAAAAGTGAAATCTGTGGATCAAAAGCTGCTGGAAGGGGAAATCAATCGCATTTCAGAAAACTATATCATGTATAGTAAATGGTTTAAATAATTAAATTATGCGTATGCGCCTTATTAGTAATTATATATGGATTTTGCTGTGCTTTCTTGTAGTTTTAATGAGTTCTTGCAGCATTTTCAGAAAAAACTCAGGTTATGGATGCCCAAGAGGCGGTGCTGCTATAGGGGCCGAAAGAATCCTCACTGAAAAAGGTGCCCTAAAGAAAAGTCAGAAAACAAAATTCAGGGTAAAGAACACAATAAATAAGCGATAGGTTCGTTTTAAGGGTGATATTTATTAATCAACCCTATAAAAACCAAAACCATGTCGTACCAACCGAAAACAAAATTCGGCGGCACACTTGCCGTCATCGATGACAACTGCAACGTTTCCAAATTTTACGCTATAGCCCACGCACTCTCCGAACAACTTGAGGTGATTTTTATGAACCAAGTAGATTCTTCAGACACATTGGAGTGGGATTTCAAATATAAAAATCAGTTACTTACACTACACTACAATAATTTTGAAGGTGTTACCATTTTTCCTCAACGAATCAATCGTGAAAAACAAAATGGTAAAACAGTAATGGAAGTGGCACACTTTTTAGAACGAATGGCCTTTTAATCAGCTATAATCTTCTTTTGGAATAGAATCGAGTATGTTCAGATAGTTTTCGTACCGATTTACATCAATGCCGTTATTTACAACGGCATTTTTTATAGCACAATCAGGCTCATTGATGTGCATACAGTTGTTGAAACGGCAATGGTTTATTAGTTTTCTCATCTCTGGAAAATAGTGAGACAATTCTTCGGGCTTCATGTCTACGAGTCCCATTTCACGAATACCTGGCGTATCTATAATCTTTCCACCAAAAGGCAGATCAAACATTTCAGCAAAGGTGGTTGTATGCAATCCTTTTCCACTCCATCCACTTACTTCGTTTGTACGCAAATTTAAATCCGGAAACAAATGATTGATGAATGTAGATTTTCCAACACCGGAGTGTCCGCTCAGCAAACTGATTTTATCTTTCAGTAATGCAGTCAAAACTTGTAACCCCTTTTCTTCTACTAAGCTGATAGGATGAACCGGATATCCTATTTTTTCGTATCGCGAGATTAAATCTTGAAGTTTTGCCTTATCCTTTTCTTTCAATAAATCTGTTTTATTGATAACCAATACTGCCGGTACATGATAAGCCTCTGATGTTACCAGGAAACGATCAATAAAGCCATCCGAAGTTTTGGGATCTTTAATTGTTGCAAATAAAACTGTTTGATCCAGATTAGCTGCCACAATATGATGCTGATGACGGCTATGGGGAGAAACACGATTGATATAATTATTCCTAGGTAAAACTTCGGAAATAACTACATTCTCTTCCTCTTCAGTATTCTCCAGTACGACCCTGTCCCCTACCGCTACCGGATTGGTAGAAGTACTGCCTTCTATTTTTAATCGCCCTTTCAATCGGGCCTGCAACCAATCGCCTGCAATTGTTTTTACAGAATACCTGCTTCCCGTTGATTTATATACGAGTGCTTCCATTATTTTAACTAAGATATCGGGCAACAATAGGCATTCTTCGTCCCACTCCAAATGCTTTTGGTGAAACCCGTATGATGGGGCAAAACTGATTGCGCTTGTATTCATTACTATTTACCAAACGTAATACACGATCTACCATTAAGTCATCAAAGCCCATTGCCTTTATCTCTGTAGGTCCTTTTGTTTTTTCAATGTACTGATACAAGATGCCATCAAGTAATTCATAGTCGGGCAATGAGTCTGAGTCTTTTTGATTGGGTCTTAGTTCTGCACTCGGGGCTTTAACCAAAATAGACTGTGGAATGATTTCCTTTTCACGATTAATATATCGAGCGAGCGCATATACTTGTTGCTTATAACAATCTCCCAGTACAGACAATCCTCCTGCCATATCGCCATATAAAGTTCCATATCCGGTTGCGAGTTCACTTTTATTGGATGTATTAAGCAGAATGTAACCAAACTTATTTGCAATAGACATTAAAATGTTACCACGAATGCGACTCTGCATATTTTCTTCAGCAAGACTGAATGGCAAATCACCAAAGCGAGGCCTTAAGGCATCCAGCATATTTTGATAGACGGATTCTATTTTAATCACTTCATGCGGATTGCCTAGATTTTTACTCAATACCAATGCATCCTCTACGGAATGAGCACTTGAATAAGGAGAGGGAAGTAATACTGCCTCTACATTTTCTGAACCCAATGCCTCACAGGCAATGGCCAAGGTAACTGCACTGTCAATTCCACCACTGCTTCCTAAAATGGCTTTTTTAAAACCCATTTTTTCAAAATAATCTCGAATCCCTAAAACTAAAGCAGCATAAATTTCGGGGGTATGTAAATCTGCTTCAAGTTTTAGTGGATCAGATTCAATCATGGGTATTTCAGATGAAAGCACTTCAATGGAATGATTCTTCACTTGTGAATCTTCCCACACAAACAACTGCATATCTTCTGCAAATCTTTTCATCCTGCACACTAAATTCCCGGATCCATCCATCACAAGCGAGTTGCCATCAAATACAATCTCAGTCTGACTTCCTACTGTATTGCAATACATGATCGGAAGATTGTATTTTCTATGATTGGCGCTTAAAATGGCAAGGCGATCGTCATGATGTGTATAGTCAAATGGTGAAGCCGATAAATTAATCATCATGTCGGGCCGGTGCTTCATCAATTGATCCATGGGGCATACAGTGTAAAGAGGATGAACACCCATGTTCCAGATATCTTCGCATATGGTAATGGCTAACCGAGTCGCTTTATATTCAACAATATTCCATTCATTTGCCGATTCAAAATGTCGGTCTTCATCAAAAACATCATAGGTAGGCAAACAGGTTTTATCTATTATTTGCCTGGTTTTTCCATCAGCTATAAAATATACCGAGTTGAATAATCGCTTTCCTGCAGACTGATTGTTTCTGCGAGGTGCACCAACCAAGACAGCTATATCTCCCGTACTTTTTTCAATATCCTGAATAGAGTTTTCACATTGTTTGATAAAATCTTCGGCAAATAAAAAATCTCGTGGTGGATAACCACAAACGGCGAGTTCAGAGAATACAATAAGGTCAGCTCCAAGCGCTTTTCCTGCTTCAATGGCAGTTTTTATTTTTTGTGTATTGTATCCAAAATTACCAATATGATAATTCTGTTGTGCCAGCAATATCTTGAAGTTAGAAGTTTGCATAAATTCCAAGCTTATCAACCACAAAGAATAATGGATGCAGTACCTTTGCAGATGATCAAAAATAAGATTTGTAAAGTTAAATCTATTATGCGTTTATTCATTTGTTTGTTTTTGTTTTCGGCAATAATTTCCTGTAAGGACAATATTAATAAGCCGGATGTGGGTAATATTGATATTCCACTTGAAACTTACCGATTTGAGAGAGATTTATTCAAATCTGACTCTGCACATATTTTGGATGCATTTATGAAAGCAAACAGATTTTATCCTTCACTTTCAGATATTTATCTGCAAAGAATATTAAATATACCTGTTGCCACACCACAAGATACAGTCATTCGATATCTGAACAGTTTTACTACATCTTTTCGTTCAATCTATGATTCTACGGAAGTAATAATCCAGGCATTTTCGAATTATGAAACTGAAATAAAAAATGCAATGAAATATGTACGATATTATTTTCCGGATTATTCACTTCCCAAAAAAATAATTACTTTCATCGGACCACCGGATGGAATTGCATACCTACTAATGAATGATGCCTTGATGATAGGTCTGCAACAACATTTGGGCCGCGATGCCTTATTATATAAAGAACCCTGGCTTCAAGACATTTACCCACCCTATATTTCATACAGATTTTGTCCAGAGTATATACAGGTAAATTGTATGCAATCTATTGTAGAGGATTTATTTCCTGTTGAGCCCTCTGATGCCTCTATGAGCACTCAAATGATTGAAGCCGGAAAAAGATTGTATTTACTTCAACGTTTTCTTCCTGACTGTAAAGAATATTTATTGATCGGTTATACAGAAAAACAGTTGGAGGATTGTTATAATCATGAAAAAGTGATTTGGAGTTTTTTTATAAAAAACAATTTACTCCAATCCAATGATAAGACGGCCATTCAAAATTATTTGGGCGAAGGTCCACACACGCAGGAATTAGGAGAGGCCGCACCCGGAAAAATTGGAGTTTTTTGCGGATGGCAAATTGTGAAGAAATTTATGAATAATCATGAAGATATGTCTTTGCAGGAATTGATGAAATTAGACCCTGAAAAAATAATGCAACAGGCAAAATATAAGCCTTAGTTGAGTCTGTAAAAAGGTGCCATCACAAAGGCAGGTATTGTGCAATTGAACTGCTGTTGCGTAAATGTATTCTGCATCATATAAAACCCTTTCATCAAGCCCAGATCTGTTTGTAAATGGCATGCACTGGTATATTCATATCTTCCACCGGGTTCAATAAATGGCTGATCTCCTATAACCCCTTCTCCATCTACTTCTCGATGCAAGCCATTGCTGTCAACAATATCCCAGTGTCTCCTGAGCAATTGCACAGGAAATTCGTTTTTATTTTCAATGGTAATTCTATATGCAAAGATAAATTGATTCTCAGAGGGTTCACTGATATCCGACTGATATGCAGTTTCAACACTGATGCGAATACCGGATGAAATAAGAGATATCATAGGTTTCGAATTTTTATTAAAATTACATTTTCAAAAATAAAAACCAAATAAAAATTAACGTTTAACAGACAATTTATACCCGTTTTTCAACAGCCACTGCATAATCTTTTCGCGCTGATCTCCCTGCACGAGCATCTCACCGTCTTTGGCAGATCCACCTGTGCCACAAAAATTCTTAATGCTCTTAATCAACTTTTCCTGATCTTCCTGTTTACCAATAAACCCCTCAATTAGCGTAACCAATTTACCTGCCCGGTGTTTTGAATCTGTACGAATGATTAATTTTTGTTTGTCTGGATCCACTGTATCAGGTTCATTTTTCGTAACCTCCTTAACAGCATCCGGATTGGTTGAAAAAACGATATCCCCTTGAAATGATTTTTTCTTCATTATACTGATGTTTTTGTTATAAGTACAGGGCCTTCAGACTTAAATCAACACTGGTAGCTTGATGTATGATGGCTCCCGAAGAAATGAAGTCCACTCCAGTAGCTGCATAGGTCTTGATATTATCTATTGTAATTCCTCCACTGGCTTCTGTTTCATATTTTCTTGCTATTAAATCAACAGCTGCCTTCAACAAATCAGGTGTAAAATTATCAAGCATGATTCTGTCTATACAACCAACGGCGAGGACCCGTTCTACATCCTCAAGATTTCGTGTTTCCACTTCGATTTTCAATCCGGGTTTTTGTTGTTTTACATATTGATACGCAAGCTCAATGGCTTTTTCAATAGAACCGCAATAATCAATATGATTATCCTTAAGCATAATCATATCGTATAATCCAAAGCGATGATTTAGCCCTCCCCCAATTCGCACTGCTTCTTTTTCAAGCAAACGAAAATTGGGTGTTGTTTTGCGGGTATCCAGCAAACGTGTATGAAAGCCATCCAATGCCTGAACATATTGTTGAGTAAGTGTGGCGATACCACTCATCCTTTGCATACAGTTCAGTAGAAGTCTTTCCGCTTTTAAGATGACATGTACAGGCGCTTCCACCTCAAACGCAACCATTCCTTTTTCAACAAGCGCTCCATCAGGATAGAATATTTGCATGCTGACTTGCGGAAAAATCGATTGAAAAATATGTTGTGCCACTTCTACGCCGGCAAGCAAACAATCTTGTTTTATATGCAACAAGGCTTTCCCATTTGCATTTGCGTCAATACAACAAAGTGTAGAGTGATCACCGTCACCTACATCCTCTTTCAATGCGTTTTCAATCAGTATGTCAAGTTTATACATGTCCATTAGTTTCCAAAAATACGTTTTTTGTATTTGAAATAATTTGTACGATAATGATTAGTTTTACACCTGTAATTTCAGAAAAATGAAGGATCAAAAAGTAATGCTCATCATCATGGATGGATGGGGTCTTGGAAAAGTGAAAAAAAGCGATGCAATTCAACAGGCAAACACGCCTTTTGTGGATTCATTGTATAAAAAGTATCCCAATACCACTCTAATTACCTGTGGTGAGGAAGTGGGACTGCCAGAAGGCCAAATGGGAAATAGTGAAGTGGGCCATCTTAATTTGGGAGCAGGAAGAATTGTTTACCAGGAATTACAGAGAATTAATGTGTCTATTCGTTCCGGTGAATTTCAATGCAACAAGGCATTACTTGATGCAATTCATTATTCAAAAAATAATGGTAAAACATTACACCTCATTGGATTAGTCAGTGATGGCGGGGTGCATTCTCATACCAGTCATTTAAAGGCGATGCTGGATGTGTGTAAAAAAGAAAATTGCAATCAGGTAAGTTTGCATGCTTTTACCGACGGAAGGGATACAGATCCGCAATCGGGTTTGGCATACTTGAAAGACATCAGTGAGCATATGGGGCATACAGTTGGAACATTGGCAACGGTAATTGGTCGTTATTATGCAATGGACAGAGACAAGCGCTGGGAACGGGTAAAACTGGCCTATGATGCGATGGTTCATGGTGTTGGCAATACAACAGATGACATTTTGAATGCAGTTGAAAATTCTTACAAAGAAGGGATTACCGACGAATTCATCAAACCCATCATTCAAAAAAATGCTACACATGGTAGTATACAGGAAGGAGATGCTGTGATATGTTTCAACTTCCGTACCGATCGTTGTCGGGAAATTACGGAAGTATTGACGCAGCAGGACTTTGGGGAGTTTGGCATGAAGAAATTAAACTTGCATTACACAACCATGACCGTGTATGATCATCATTTTAAAAACGTAAACACGATATTTAAAAATGAAGGCCTCACACATACATTGGGAGAGGAACTGTCAGCGCATCACAAGACACAACTGCGCATGGCAGAAACAGAAAAATATCCGCATGTCAGTTTCTTTTTTAGTGGAGGCAGGGAGCAACCATTTGAAGGAGAGCGTCGTGTTATGATCCCGTCACCAAAAGTAGCAACATACGACCTGCAACCTGAAATGAGCGCTATACCATTAACTGATGCAGTAGTAAACGAAATAAAAACAAATAAACCAGATTTCATTTGTCTGAATTTTGCCAATCCCGATATGGTTGGGCATACAGGGGTTTGGGATGCAATCATCAAAGCTGTAGAGACGGTGGACACCTGTGTTGAGAGAACAGTAGATGCTGCACTCGATGCAGCGTATCTAATTTTTTTAACTGCAGATCACGGAAATGCAGATTATGCTATTAATGAAGATGGAAGCCCAAATACAGCCCACTCACTCAATCCTGTTCCATTATTTTTAATTTCCAATAACCACTCTTTTCAACTGCATGCCGGTAAATTGGGAGATATTGCACCCACTATTTTGGAGTGCATGGGTTTACCTATACCTAAAGAAATGACAGGAAATATTTTAATTAAATAAGCTAAAAGCATGAAAAAGATATTTTGGATCATTGCGATTGTATTCATTGGGATTCAACTCATACCCCGCCCTAAAAAGAATACATCCGCAGAAACAATTATTTCCCCTGTGTTTCAATCAAACGACACCGTGCTTGCGATCCTGAAAAAAAGTTGTTTAGATTGCCATAGTAACAATACAAATTATCCATGGTATGCCTCAATCCAACCACTGTCAATGTGGATCAATCATCATATCGAAGAAGGAAAAGAGGAATTAAATTTCTCGGAATTTCACTCATATTCTCAAAAAAAACAGCAACACAAACTTAAAGAATTGATTGAGCAGATAGAGGAAGGCGAAATGCCCATGAGCTCATATACATTGATACACCAATCTGCTCAATTGACAGGAGCTGAAAAAAAGACTCTGATTGATTGGACGAATAGGCAGATTTTGCCAACTAAAACCGATGCAGATCAAGAGTAAATCCATTTAAGGCTAAAAATGCCTTATTTATCCACCAATGTGATAAATTATCAATTGCTAGTATGGGCTCATTTCATATTTAAAAGCCTATATCTGATTATCTTTGTCATGATGTTTTATGATTTATTTTATAACATAAATTATTGATAGGACATTGATGCGTATGATAATAGAAAAAGTACATCAAAATTATTCAGCCAAACGATTTTCGAAATGGTCAAGCCTGTACAATAATATCCATCCATCAAGACGTCTACCATCTATCTCCACCGTATTTTTAATGTTTTGGGGGATATTGATATCAGGTAATCAACATTCCCAAAATGATGTGAATTCAACCCGTCAGACTATCGCTAAAAATAACTTCTCCCTCAAGCCGATTGATAGCAAATCAAAGAATAATACCAATTCGGAAAGTCGTAGTAAAATACTAAAAAACAACCCAAACTTTGCTAAATTAAATACACAGAAAACCGGGACAATAAAGCCATTGGCTAGTATTGAAAAAAGCAATCCAGGTATTAATGAAAATCAAGAAAGAGCTGTCGAGCACCAAAATTTAAAGGGAGATTTATCAAATGTTTTGTTCCCCTATTCTATTAATATTAATCAAGAGGCAAATGCTAATACCAGAAGGCAGAAAGAAAAACAATCGGAGAGGAATATGCACTTTGAAATTTACGCCACTCCTTCTTTGATGAATGGTACAACATTTGCCTTTGGTCAAAATGATATTGGTGAGGGTTTGGGTGAAATACAAACTAATCAAGATCAGAGGCCCTTTCATTTATACAAAACACGTGAAATTGAAGCAGGTGGAGCATTATTATTTGATATTTCAAGTTCATTTCGCTTAAAGGCAGGGATGCAATTTAATGTTGCAAATTATGCACTGGAAAAAAACGATCATTTATTCAGCAACCCATCTTACATTACTACGAATGGCAACAAGAATAGTGCAAATGCGTTGACCAATGCAGTTTATCAATTATCAATTCCACTTGGAACAGAATGGAAATTGGTTGGTAATGGCTGGATCGACTGGTTTGCAGGTGCTACCGTACAACCCTCGCTCATGTTATCAGACCCTTCTTTTTTTCAGAAAGATAATGAATTGGTGAATATTGATGAGAATGCAGTTTTTAGAAAATGGAATGTGCATTCTTCATTTGAAACCTTTGTAAATTATCATTTGACAAAAAACACTTCAATTAAGTTAGGGCCTCAACTCAGGTATCAGTTGATGCCTTCGCTTTTGCCCACTTATAATGTCACAGAAAGACTTTATAATGTTGGCTTGAAACTTGGTTTAACGGGAAATTTTTAAGTGCCTAATCTCAGGTTTTTATCATTTTTTATTCTTCATTAATTTTACCTGAATTCTTTTTTCTAATATGTATCAGTTAAATAAAGTTAAGTTTTATTCAATCATTTTATTCGTGATCTTCATTGGATTAACCGGCTGCAAGTCATCAAATAAAGAAGATCAGGCAAGTAAAAAGGCCTCATCTAATGCAAATGAGGATACTGTTTTTTTCCCAATAAGTAATTATATCGCCGGCGAAATTCGTGATATCTGGGAAAAAAACGCAAAGATTACACAGTATGTCAAGAAAGGAGATAAAACAGATTCTTCGATTATTAAAAATGATACCCTTTTGCTAAAAAATAATTTTATGGCATTTTTAGAGCCGATTATCGATTCGGTTTATTCCACCAAATTTTTCAAGGCTACAGAATTCATGGATGAAACGATCGGGATGGTAACACTGATGTTTGAAAGAAAAAATATTATTAATCATTTTCCAGACTGGTTGGGTTGGAACGTTTATATAAAGCCCGAAACTGGGATTGTTGAAAAAATATACTTGCATAAACAAGTAGATTCCAGTCATACTCAGCAATTCATTTGGGCACATGATAAAGGTTGTCAAATTCGGACTTTTAAAATCAATTCCAGCGGCGCCCCAGAACTATTGGAAGAGCAGCGTGTTACCTGGTAAGTATAATTGCAGTTATGGCCTCAGATGCATATAAAAAAATAGCAGATACGATTCCCGGACTACCCGGCGTTTACAGGTATTATGATGCTCAAAACCAGATTCTATATGTTGGAAAAGCGAAACATTTAAAAAAAAGGATATCCAGCTATTTTACATCGGGTTTAAAAACTACAAAAACCATCGAACTGGTAAAGCGAATCGAACGGATAGAATACACTGTAGTAGATTCTGAAAATGATGCGTTTCTGCTTGAAAACAATTTAATAAAAGAACATCAGCCTCCATACAACATCAGTTTAAAAGATGACAAATCATATCCTTATGTAGTCATTAAGAATGAACCCTTCCCCAGGGTTTTTTTTACCAGAAAAAAAAGACCTGATGGCGCACAGTACTTTGGGCCTTATGTATCGATCAGGCAGGCACAAACGATTTTGGAGTTTGTAAAAAAGCAATTTCCTTTCAGAAGCTGTCACCTGAACTTAAGTGAAGATAATATTCGAAGGAAAAAATTTCGTGTTTGTCTCGAATACCATTTGGGAAATTGCAAGGGTCCTTGTCAGGGTTTTCAGAGCAAAGAGGCATATGAAGAAGGTGTAAATAAACTTACATCCTTATTAAAAGGACATATACAGCCATTACTGACAGAATGGAAAAATCAAGTAAATGAGTATGCTTCAAATTTACAATTTGAGGATGCAGCAAAAATTCAGGAAAAAATTTTTGCATTGGAAGGATATCGGTCAAAATCGTCAGTGGCAAACATGCGTTCCGGCACACTTGATGTATTTGCAATCGAGAAAAGTAAGGAGCGATATTATGTGCATTATCTCGCAACAGAGGAGGGAAATATTATTCGAACACAGACCATCATTTTAAATGAAGTATTGGAATCTGAAGAGGAAGAAGTGTTGCTATTTGCAGTAGGCCAGCTACGCAATGAGCATCAGAGCATTTCAAAAGAAATTATTCTACCTTATCAAATAGAGTATCCTGAGAGTGGAATTCAAATTACCATCCCCAAAGCCGGTGAGAAATTAAAACTATTAGAGCTCGCAATCAAAAATCTCAAGCATTACAAATGGACGTATGAGCAAAGACTTAGAAAAGAATTATCAGGTATATCTGATAAAGACAAAGACAGAAAAGATTTATTGATATCATTACAAGAGGAACTTCAACTGCAAGCCATTCCATTACACATTGAATGTTTTGATAACTCAAACATTCAAGGCGCTCACCCCGTTGCAGGCATGGTTTGTTTTAAAGATGGAATACCTTCAAAGCAGGATTATCGAAAATTTCATATAAAGTCTGTTGAGGGTATTGATGATTTTGCATCCATGAAAGAAGTAGTTGGAAGAAGATACAAGAGATTAATGGAAGAAAACGCTCCACTACCTCAACTCGTAATAATAGATGGAGGTAAGGGGCAATTGAATGCTGCTGCGGAAGCTATAGCTGAATTAGAATTATCTGGTTCATTAACATTAGTTGGACTCGCAAAAAACAAGGAAGAGATATTTTTTGTTGGCGATAAAACTTCTGTGATGCTGGATTGGTCACATCCGGCATTGCAATTAATCAGGCGTATCAGAGATGAGGTGCATCGATTTGGTCTAAGTTTTCATCGTGATACCAGAAGTAAAAAAGCACTTTCCAATGAGCTTGAAAACATACCTGGAATTGGGAAATCTACCGCGGACAAGTTATTGTCTAAATTCAGGAGTGTGGCTAAAATTAAGACACAAAGCATAGACGCCTTGAGTCAACAAGTAGGTAAGAGTAAGGCAATTTTGATCTATGATTTTTTTAAAATGAAAGAACCCGGTTGATTACCGGGTTCTTTCATTTTTGAATATTTTACATTAATAGCTCCATTGGTCTTGTTCGTAGTTGAAAATTTTTTCCTTGATATTTTCACCTTCAAATAATTGTAGAAGAGGTTTGTCGGAGAGTCCAGAATATTTACTGATTTCCAGGTCTTTTGGATTATCCTGAGAAGTTTTTATAATTCTTGCAGAGAACATACGACTTTGGAAAAGATCATCCCAGCTCATTCTACCAGACATATTCTTAGGATTATATACCTCGTATTTAGATAAAGTTGGTCTTAAATCCGGGTAATACAGCCAAAATAATGGGCTAGGTCCGAGGTTAATTCCACTTGCAGTAATAACATCTTTTACAGGTGCGATTGCAATAATTCTCCAAAATAGTCTTGAGCTCTCTTTATCAAATATTACCTCTTCCTTGATATGGTAACGATAAAATGAATCCAGTGAAACTTCGTTACGCTTTTTCTCTGTTCCAATTACCTGACCGAGTGAGTCATATTTTGGCACCTCGATTTCTTCTCCTGCAATCATCTTTGCAACTTCTGCAATTGTCATTGGTGAAGTAAATCTTGGATCAGAAAATGCAGTCACCGGATTTACGGAATCTTGAATAGCGCTCATAAGAATTGATATGAAGCGTTGATTTCCGTTGTTTTCATCTGCGGCGTATAAGAATGGTGCATTCATTTTTTCGCGACAATCCAATTCACGCATGATTTTTTGCCGAAATGCAGCATCATCGGCACGAAGATTTTCATACTCTAAAGGTGTTCTATCAGATAAAGTAATTCCATCTACAGCATCGTCTGACTTAAATGATCTTTTAACCAATTTTATTGGCAAGGAATCATTGCCGGTTTTGACTGGTGTATCATCTTTTTTAACAATCGGTGTAGTATCTGCATCTGTTGCCTGGTTGTTTGCCTTTACAGCAGTTTTAGATTTACCTTTGTTGGTACGTTTGGTAGATCTTTTTTGAGCAGATACGCTTATTACCATTGCCATAAGCAATACACAGATGTAAAAGGAACGTAGATAACCCATTCTTGAAATATTCATAAATTGTATTTTCTTAGTATAATGCTATAGACACCGCATCGATGGTTCTTTGTCCATCGGGACCTGTAACTTTAATATTATCGAAAGTGATAACAGACCCAGGGCCACATTGCTTTATGTAAGTATCAACAGGCGACAAACTACTTCCTGATATGCTTCCAATTTTTACAGAAGGAAAGTTTGCTCCAGAGAAATAAACTGTTGCGCTTGTAACGCTGTATCTGAGGTCAAAATAGAAGTTTTCCAAATCTGCACGGCATACATTCTGACTTTTAAAAGTAACTGCAGGCATTCTCACCTTACCATCTGCAATTTTAAACTTGGGTGGAGGAATAGGAAAACATCTGAATTCAAAGTCTTTGCTTCCCTTGTCAGTAGTTACTTTGATAACAGCTTTTCCTGTAGCAGCTCCTGGTTTAACCATTCTGCTGGGTCCGGAACCTGAGATACTTCCACCAGTCATACTAACAGATGTTTTATCCCATCCTGACGGAGAACCGATTGTAATTGGGTTTTCAATACCGTAGTAAAGAACGTTCATCTTATCAGGAGAAACTGCTGCAACACCAGGTGTTCCCACTGTGTATTTTACTTCGATATTTTTTGTTTCTCTGGTTCCATCAGGTTTAACGTAAGTTACTGAGACATTTTGAGTCTGTTGTCCTGCACCAGATACGTTGAATTTTTTAACGGCTTTCCCATCAGGCCCAACTGGAAGACTCGATCCGCCTATTGAAATCTGAGGCTGAGCAGCTTTACTAAATGCTCCTACACCGGCAGAGATTTCAATTTCTTCGCCAGGCATAAGATAATTTGAAGACTGCCCAACTAAAGGAGTAAACTGATCGTAAACAATTTTAACAGCACCAACCTGATTATGACAATAAGTAACAACTGCATTCTCTGCATTTTTTACGTTGTTTTGGAATTTACTCAAAAGAGTAAGAGCCGCTACGGTTGGTGTCATGTGAAAATAAGCGTTTGTAAAATCTTTTTCTTTGCCATCTTGTCCTTTGATTTTTACAGTTGCAAAATCTTCAACAGGGAATGTGCTTGAAAATTCTTTAGCTATTGAGGGATCGATTTCAAGCATTTTTTGTCTGTATTCAATTAATTTAGCCTTAAAAGTTTCTCCCTGATTTTTCCCACCCTCTCCATTTCCAAATAAACGGGTGGCTGCTTCCAAATCATCTTCTTTGTAAGACTCTTCCATCATTCCGGTTTCTTCATTTTTTACTTGAGTCAAACCGGCTTCTTTTTTGAGATCGTCTTTCAACTTGTTAATGAATTGGTCCATTTCCTCAGAAAGTTTCTGTGCCTTCTTTGCTCTTTCATTCCAAGGCTTTGCCTTTTCGCTTGTGGTAGGATCTTTTAGTTTTGCTTCTAGGGAAGTATATAATGTTCCGTTTGCAGTAGTAAGATTATCGTTTGAATTAGTCAAACTTTTATCAACCACTTTAAAAGCATTCAAAATTTCGGATGATACGTTCAATGCAAGCAGGGCTGTCAACACCAAATACATGAGGTTGATCATCTTCTGCCGCGGCTCCTTAGGTAAAGCCATAACTGGTAAATATTATTTGTATTTAAAAATATTGTTTTCTTAGAATAGCCAGGAAATATTTCAAATTGAATTATCTTCCTTGCATAGCAGCAATCATACCACCGTAAACGGTATTGAGTTTGCTGAGATTTCCTGCTAAAGCAGCTATTTGTTCTTTTGCTTTTTTAGCATCATCAACAGTACTCATCATAGATTGGCTTGCTTCAGCCATTTTACCATAAAACTGGTTGAGTGCTTTCAAATGGTTGTTACTTTCTTTAAGTTCCAATTCATAGATAGTGTTCAATTGACCCAGATTTTTAGTCAAAGTTTGAACTTGATCATGAAAACCTTTGGCACTTTGAGATGCGGCACTGAAATTGTTCATCGAAGCTGCACTTGCTGTTGCGGCGGTTGCAACACCAGCCATTGCTGTAGAAGCTTCTTTTGTTTTTGCGCCAAAATCGTTGGTTGATTTAATTACTTCACTAACGTCGGAGATACCAGCTACGGTTGTTCCAAGTTTTTGGAAATTATCTCCAAGCTTTTTGAATACTTCCGGTGTCAAGTTTCCGTCTTTCATCATTTTATCGATAGAGTCAACTGCTGAAACAGGCTTTGCTTTTTCGACTTCAAAGGACTCCTTTACAGATGGGTAAATCATGTACATTATTCCATACATCAAGAAGATGCCAGCCTCCGTGTAGAGACCAATTTGTAGCCATAAATCTGCAATTTTAGTATGCAGGATTTTTTGAAGAGCACCAAAGATTACTGCGGCTGCGGCAACAGAAACTGCAACATCCATCCATTTACTGATGTTAGAAGGGATTTTAACTGACATAGTTCGTGATTTTTTTGAGATTTTATTTAATTGTGAGTAATAAGAAAGCGTCGTTCTAGTAATTATTTTCTACGTGTTACAGGAGGCATATCTTGTACACATCTAAATCCGATGTAAGATTTCGCTACATCCTGATATTCGTATGATCTGGTTCCAACTTGCAAGAAATATCCAACATCTTTCCAACTGCCGCCACGAACCACTTTTCTCTTCATTCTTGGTGGATCGTTTTCTTTTGCATTCCAACGAATTTCTGGATTCATATCATGTTGGAAATTATAAGAACCCTCATAATAGAGTGATGATGTCCATTCAGCCACATTACCGGACATATTATATAAACCAAAAGCATTAGGCCAATAGGCATCTACACGCACAGTGTACAATCCGCCGTCTTCGGCGTAATTTCCTCTACCGGGTTTAAAGTTTGCCAACAAACATCCTTTTTTGTTTCTGAGGTAAGGACCTCCCCAGGGATATGGAGACTGTGATCTTCCGCCTCTTGCGGCATATTCCCATTGTGCCTCTGATGGCAAATGGAATTCTGGCTGAGAAGCCCTTTTTTTGGAAGCCAGGAAGGCATTTAAATATTGGGTTCTCCAATCACAAAATGCATTTGCTTGTTTCCAGTTAACCCCTACCACAGGGTAGTTACCAAATGCAGCGTTTGAGAAATAATTCTTGGCCATTGGCTCATTGTATGAGTATGCAAGATCTCTAACCCAACACAATGAATCAGGGTAAACAGGGACTTTGTGGGGGATGATAAACTCTGAACGAGGCTTGGTTTGATCCTTGTTTTTGACAGATGCCAAATAATCAAATGTTTTATAATCGTAAACAATTTTTTGCGCATCCAACTCTCTTAGATTATTCAGTCGATTGTCAGGTGTAAGAATGATTGCGTCAATTTTGTCCATTATTGCAGGATCACTCCATTTAATTGTTTTTGCTTTTGTCCAATCAACTGCATCCTTGCCACTTTTATCTGTTTTTTTGTATCCCAACATGATACTTGCGATAGAATCACGAACCCAATTCGTGAACTGACGATATTGATTGTTTGTGATTTCAGTCTTATCCATCCAAAAACCACTGATTGTTACCGCTTTGTTCCTCGCAGTAAAAGTATAGTTCACATCTTCATCGCTAGGGCCAATATGAAAGGAACCACCTGGAATGTAAACCATACCGATTGGACGGGTATAGGCACCATTTTTTGCGGGTGAAACTCCATGCAACTGACCATCATTGGGTGCGGAAGTGCTGCTGCCTGATTTTTGACAGCTTGCTAACAGAGCAATTATTGCAACTCCTGAAAACAGACAAATACGATTCATCATTGTAAAATTATAAGTAGGGGCAAATATAGGAATAAATGTTTAATATGCTATTTTTTTAGAAAAACTAATAACGAATATTGCGGGTTGTTATTTTTAAAAATTTCTCATTATAAAATCTTTCGGCTACAATATTAATTATCCGATTGCAATTGAAATGTTAATATTATATGTCAGAGAAAAAAATCCCCATATATTTTAATATTATCAACTATGTAGCCGGCTATTTCTTTTTCTTTTTTACCCCGGATAAGTAATTTTCTAAAGCGGAAACCATACTTGGCTGTGATGGGGCAGGTGCTTTGATATCAGGCTTTAAACCTGCGTCTGTAGCTGCCTTGAGTGTATTTTCTCCGAATATTGCAATTAAAGTTGATCCCTGTTTGTATTTGGGGAAGTTCTCTTTTAGACTTTTAACACCCCCAGGAGTGAAGAAACAAATGATGTCATACTTTTTTTCTACAACTTTTTTGATGTCATTGCTCGCTATTTTGTACATAACAGGCGTTGCATATTCACAATTATTTTTCAAGAGCCAATTAGTAATTTCACTGTCAAAAGACTCTGAACATGGGTATAAAAAACGAAGGTTTTCCTTGTGTCTATTGATTACGTCAAAGAGACATTTATTGGTACCATTTGAACCAAAAAACACTTTTCTTTTTCTGTAAAGAATAAATTTTTGAAGATAGAGGGCAACCGCTTCCGTGGTGCAGAAATATTTATTGTCTTGAGATATTTGTATTTTCAATTCTTCGGCAATTCTGAAGAAATGGTCAATGGCGTGTTTGCTAGTAAAAATAATGCCGTTGTAATGAGAAATTTCGATTTTTTGTTTCCTAAAGTCTTTTGTAAGTATGGGTTCAACTGATATAAAAGGCTGAAAATCAATTGTTAGACCATGTTTAATGGCTAGGTCAAAGTAAGGAGACTTCGTCCCTTCGGGTCTTACCTGAGTAATAAGTACCTTAACGGGCTTGGGTGTTTCTTTTTTGATTTCCGCAGTAGCTTTTTTCTGAGACATACCGTTGTAAAAATTAAAAGTGCAAAATTACTGCTTTTTTATAATAAATTCAGCAAAGCATTTGCAAAGTATCAACATGGGAATGATTTCCATTGAAATTATATAAAGGATAAAGTGTGTTTTTGATATGTCTAATTGATATTTAACCCTTGAATAGATTTGAAAATACCTAAATAAAAAAAGAGGCATTATTAAAAAAATTGAAACCCATGAAATGGTTGATAATTGGCTTCTATCAAAGTATGCTAGCATACAAATGAATGGAATACAAATGAATCCAATGGTCTTATTAACAATCCATAAAATAAACAAATAATCTTTTGCGGCTTTTTCAAAATTACTGATTCTGCCCAAAATCCAAATCGCCAGAGATTTGACAGAATATACAAGAAATACGAAAAGCAGTATGTGCGAAAAGGTAATGAAATTGACATCGCTAGCGGTAAAATAGGAATCCAATAATGTCAGGTAAGTGGAAAATGAGAGAATAAAAAGAACATTCAAGTATAAAGAGGGCCTGTCGGCAATTGAGAGTTGTTCAATAAGCTGACTCTGTCTTAAAGTAGAATTAAACAAGACTTTAATGATGTTTTCAATGTATTTACTGTAAAGTGTTTTAATTAATCCATAAAAAAACAAAAGTAGTAGTATCCAGTAAAATATGATTTCGCCTTTATAATCAGTGGTCCTCTTTTTGTTTTCAAAGAGTTTTTTTGACTCAATTTTTCTCTCTTGATTCAATTTTTTTGATTGGGTAATGTTAGAATCAACATGAACAATAGAGTCAGGCACTGACTGCCCTTTGATTTGAATAATACCAAAACAAAGGAAGGATGATATTGAAAATAGTATAATAACACGAATCATTGTGAAAGGATAAAGATTACTAAAAATAATTTACATAGCCCAAATGTATTCTAATTGACTGACGAAGTACAAAAGGCACATCGCTTCTTCTACCAACGGCCAGCGATAATTTGAGTCGGCCATTGTCTGTTGGATATACCAATCCAATTCCGACACCAAGGTGTCGGGTGTTTTTATTTTTTGATATTTTTTGATTATTCACAAAACCTACATCTGTAAACAACTGTGCATAACCTGATTCTGAAAGTTGAAATCGATATTCAGAGGTAAAGACAGCATATTTATTTGCAAAAATACTTTCTTCATCAAAACCACGCAGTAATTTATTGCCTCCTATCTGAAATAGATCTGTTCGAAAAATGTTTCTACTTTGAAAATACCCATACTGTGATGCGAGCATCATTACGGAATATTTTCCCAGTGAAATATATTTTTGCAGACTGCCCAAATATCTGATTTGATAGGTATTCGTACTAACAGAATCATAATAGTGTCTCACAAAACTTTCTTTACTTTTTACATTCAATAATGTTTGATTTCTGATTACTTCTCTATTTCCAGCCCATATTGTTTGCTGATACTCCCACCCCTTGCTTGGATTTTCAGGATGATTGGTTGTGCGTCCGCTAAATCCTAACATCAGATTCATACTTTTAGAATCAATATCATCAGGCATTTTTTGTAATTGAATCAGTCTATTGGTATCGGCAGATCCTTCCAAAAGTATATTTTGAAAAAAGCTGAACCCAAATGAAGTTGAATGATTTTTTATACCCTGTCTGGTTATTGCCATTGAACCTCTCAATTGTAAAAAACTACTGTCTTTTTTAAATAGGCCGAATTGAATGTCGGTTCCAAAAGCTGTTCCAAAAACAAATGGCTGTGCAAAAGCAAGGGAGAGTCTTGGAGATTTTACTTGCAATTGCTGCCACTGAAAGAAAATACGCTCGGCATTGCCAAAGGCATTTTTTAGATCAAGTTGTGCATTTCCGATCAATTGAGCTTTACCTGAGTTAGATGAGGCCGGCTGTAGGCCAAGCATCAAATCAAGTTGGCTGCATTTTTGTGGATTCAGATAAACATTTAGCACACCGCCACTTCCTAAAAAACTTACGTCGGATGGCTGTGATTTTTTTGCAAACGGAAATGCACTCAATCTGTCGTCAACTGCATCCAGTTTTTTTCGATTGTAAAACGACCCTGAGAAAATACCAATTTGTTGTTGCAATATTCGATTTCGGAGTTTAATTTTTCCGTATAGTCGAACACTGTCTATATGATACTTTACGCCAGGATTTATTCTTGCAACTGCATACAGCGTATCATCTTTCAGCCACATACTATCCAAACTTGCCTCAGCAAATGGATAACCTATTTGCTCATAATGAAGAACTACTTTTTCACGAATGATTTGCCAGGAAAACCAGTCGTTATTTTTTTCTAATTCATAATTACGAATCTGATTCCAGATATTCAAGTCGATTTCATTTATGAATTTCAGGGGATATTTTTTCCCGATAAAAAGCCAGAGATGCGCACTGTTATTTTGAAATATGAGACTGTCGGCTGAAGCAGAAACATATCCGATGTTTCGAAGTTGATTGAGCATACCTTTTACATAATGAATCACATTTGTGGTATCCTCAAAATTGGTTATTAATAATAGATTGTTTTTCTGAAACGCTGAACTGTCATCTACAAAATGAATGTACAAGAAAATATTACCGACATTTTGAGACCGCGCATTGAAATTTATCAATAGAAATAATATGAGACAAATGTGCTTTGTCCATTTACTCATAACTTGCAGTTTCAACCCATTTATCATTTCACTGTAAAACTACTGCATTGGCAGGCATTTATCTTCATATTCCTTTTTGCAAGCAGGCATGTTCCTATTGTAATTTCCATTTTTCTACACAACTCAAGCATAAAAATGAGTTGATCACTGCAATGTGCAAAGAGATTGAACGGGAGGATGATTTTATTCCGGCAAATGAACCTATTGAATCCATTTATTTCGGTGGGGGTACGCCCAGTTTACTGACTGCTGAGGAGTTAAGCGCACTGATGTGTGTCATTTATAAAAAACATGGAATAGATTCATCAGCAGAAATCACGCTTGAAGCGAATCCGGATGATGTGAGTGAAGAGCAAGTCCATATTTGGAAAAAAGCCGGCATCAACAGATTGAGTTTGGGCATACAGAGTTTGCTGGATCATGAATTGGTTTTAATGAATCGAGCCCATAACAGTGATCAGGTTAAAAAAAGTATTGAATTATTACAGAATAGTGGCTTTGACAATATCTCCACTGACTTGATTTTTGGTATACCCAATCAAACGGATCAATCCATCGAAAATCATCTGCAATGGTTAATTGAGCATTATATTCCACACGTTTCTTGTTATGCACTGACGGTTGAACCCAAAACCAAACTGGACCATCAAATAAAAACATTGAAAATGCAGGATGTGGATAATGACCAACAGGCGAGACAATTTTTATTGGTCCATGATTTGCTGGTCGAAGCCGGGTATGAACATTATGAAATCAGCAATTATGCATTGCCCGGAATGAGAAGCAAACACAACAGCAGTTACTGGCAAGGAAAGGCTTATCATGGATATGGCCCATCAGCACATTCCTATAACGGAAAAAATATTCGGCGATGGAATATCGCCAATAATCCGCAGTACATGAAATCAATGATAGATGGTGATCGGTTTTTTGAAACAGAAACACTCAAAACTTCGCAACTTTTCAACGAGTACATCATGACCCGATTGCGCACGATGGAAGGAATTCATTTAACTGAAATGAAGATGTTATTTGGCGAAGAGAAGGTTAATCATTTTGAAATTGAAATCACTCAATACATTGACTCAAATAAATTGATCTCGAAGGAAAATCATGTGTGTCTGACACGTGAAGGAATGTTATATGCCGATGGAATTGCTGCTTCACTTTTTGTTTAATGATATGGCTGTTATTTTTTCTTACATACCTCTTCATGCATGTGCTTAAAGAACCAATGAATGCTGGTCATATCTTTCATTTGATCCACTACCATGATGCCATTTTTCCCAACTTGCTTCAATACTGCTTTGTTGGTTCCTGTTTGCAGATATAGTAAAATTCCCTGAAAAGTTTCACTTTGGAAGTACGGTGAATCAGGGTTTGCCACAAAGTAACAGCGAAGGATATCGTTTTTTAATACCATTTTTTCAAAACCTAAATCTACTGCCATTCTTCTGACACGAACGGTCGTAAATAAATCTTCGGCCTTGGCAGGGATGGGTCCAAAGCGATCCGTGAGTTCATCATGAAATGACTGCAGCTCCTCTTCCGATTCACATTGATCCAATCTTGCATAAAGTACCAGTCTTTCGGCAATACTTTCTACATAATCATCCGGAATTAAAATTTCCAGATCTGTATCAATACTGCAATCACTGACATAATCATCCTGCTTGCTTATTTCCTCTTTGAATAACTCACGGAATTCGCTTCGTTTCAATTCACGTACCGCTTCATCCAGAATTTTCTGATACATTTCAAAACCAATCTCGGCAATAAAACCGCTTTGCTCACCTCCCAATAAATTTCCTGCACCACGAATATCCAAATCACGCATGGCTATTTGAAATCCACTACCCAGATCACTGTATTGCTCCAGTGTTTGCAGACGTTTACGACTATCAACCGGCAAGGTGCTCATGGGTGGTGCCAGTAAATAACAGAAGGCTTTTTTATTGCTTCGCCCTACCCTTCCGCGTAGCTGATGCAAGTCGCTCAATCCAAATTGATGTGCATTGTTTACGATGATGGTGTTTACATTGGGGATATCCACTCCACTCTCCACAATATTGGTACAAATAAGCACATCGTACTTTTTATCCATAAAATCAAGAATAGTGTCTTCGAGCTGATCACCTTCCATTTGTCCATGCGCAGAAGCGATGCTAAGATCTGGGCAGAGTCCTTGAATAAATCCTTTCATCTCTGCAAGACCATTAACCCTGTTATGAATAAAAAAAACCTGACCACCTCTTTCGGATTCATAATAAATAATATCACGAATCGCATCTTCGTTAAAAACAGCTACCTCTGTTTGAATTGGTTGGCGATTGGGCGGAGGTGTATTAATGACACTCAAATCTCTTGCGCCCATCAAACTAAACTGCAGAGTTCTTGGGATAGGCGTTGCCGTTAGTGTCAAAGAATCGACCGTAGCTCTTATTTGTTTGAGTTTTTCTTTTGCACTCACACCAAATTTTTGTTCTTCATCAATAATCATTATGCCTAAATCCTTAAACGCCACATCTTTACTCAGTATAGCATGGGTTCCAATAATGATATCAATTTTTCCTTCGGCCAGTTTCTTGAGTGTTTCTTTTTTCTCTTTCGTAGTTTTAAATCGGTTGACATAATCCACGGTAACAGGAAAATCGCGTAATCGTTCACGAAATGTTTTGTAGTGCTGATAAGCCAGAATAGTAGTAGGTACAAGCACCGCAGCCTGTTTGCCATCACAGCAAGATTTAAATGCAGCACGAATAGCCACTTCTGTTTTACCAAAACCTACATCGCCACAAACCAAGCGATCCATAGGCCCGTCCTTTTCCATATCGCGTTTCACATCTTCCGTTGCTTTAGCCTGATCGGGCGTGTCTTCATAAATGAAACTTGCTTCCAGCTCTGTTTGCATATAATTATCTGGACTATGCGCAAAACCCTTCTGACTTTTACGTTGTGCATATAATCTGATCAGGTCTATGGCAATATCTTTAACCTGTTTCTTTGTCTTCTCTTTAAGCTTGCTCCACACATCACTTCCCAGTTTATTCATTTTGGGAATACTGCCCTCTTTACCACTGTATTTGCTGATTTTGTGCAGTGACGATATATTTACATACAACAAATCGCCGTCTTTATAACGAATACGAACTGCCTCTTGTGTACGACCATTTACATCCATTTTTTGCAGTCCGCTGTAGATACCAACACCATGATCGATATGGGTAATGTAATCACCGGGTTGGAGTTCGCGCAGGGTTTTTAGCGTAAGTGCTTTGTTTTTACTAAAGGCCTGTTTAACCCTATACTTGTGATAGCGCTGAAAAATCTGGTGATCGGTATAGCAAACTACTTTATTGTCATCGTCAGTAAACCCTTCGTGAATCGCAACAGGCACAGGTGTAACCTGAATTTCTGCTTTCAGATCGCGGAAGATGCTGTGCAATCGTTCGAGCTGCTTGGGGTTTTCGGCAAACAGGAAAATATTATATTTCTCTTTTTCAAAATCCTGTAAATTTTTGATCAGCAATTCAAACTGACGATTGAATGCCTGTTGAGGTTTTGTTTTAAAAGAAATAGCCTCTGCTGGCTTCGATAAGTTGAATGCAGATTTTCCGGACAATTCGATGATATGGTTTCTGCAAATCAAATTTTCCAGTTCATCAGCCAAAACAAAATCGGTTTTGCGAACATCCAATTTTTTCTGATCTGATTCCGAATCGTCTGCTTGATCATCTGATTTGATCATATGATGTTGCAAAAAAAGATCCACATGTTCTTCTTCCAGTAGTATTTTTTCGCGAATAAAATTCCAATCGCGAACCCACACTACTGTATTTTCAGGCATGAATTCGGGAAGAGGAACTTTTTCCCCTGTGTCAAAACGGGTTTCTACATTGGGGATGATATTTACACTGAGGAGTTTACGTTCACTGAGTTGAGATTCGGGATCAAAAATTCGAATGCTGTCTACTTCATTTCCGAAAAGTTCAATGCGGTAGGGCTTTTCATTACCATACGAATAGATATCCATGATGCCGCCTCGAATAGCAAACTGTCCGGGTTCATACACAAAGTCGGTGCGAATAAACCCTTGGTCCACAAGCTTGCGAATCACATCATCCTGCATGAGTACGTCGGCTTGTTTGATGCGAATCGTATTCTCAGATAAAGTTTTGGAAAGCACCACTTTTTCTGCGATGGCTTCGGGATATGTTATAACAATCTTTTTATTGCCACCGGCACCGATACGGGTAAGTGCTTCGGCACGAAGCATTACGTGACTGCTGTTGAGCAGTTGATAGTTTTTTTTATTCTTGAAAGAAGAAGGAAAATAAAAAACATCCAGTGCGTTGCTAATGTTCTCAATTGAATTATGCACATAGGCCGCTTCTTCTGCATCGCGCATAATGATGAGATGGTTGTTTTGTGTGGAAGAAGGATGTGTAAAAACAGCTGTGAAAAGAAACTCAAAAGCGCTTCCTGAAAGACCATCTAAAAGAAAGTGATTCGGTTGGGACAAAGCAATCCCGTCCGCTATTTGAAAACAGCGGGGGTCGTTTCGGAAAATATTCAGCAACACATCCAGGTTCATGCCTCAAAAGTTGGGAGAAGGGCTTGTTTCAGAGAAATGCAGCCATCAACCCATTGAAAATCAATCATTTCGTAATATTGCAATATTACTTTTAAAACAGGGCAAAGATAAGCAGATCATCTGATAGCAATTTACTGCACAATAAATATTTCCACCTTGTTCCGTACCTTTCCAAAAAATATATCATGCCCCTGCAACCTTGGCGAAAGGCGATTGTAACCAGCATTAAAAACGAAACAGCGGATACGCGTGTGTTCCGCATACAAGTGCCTGAAATTGAAAATTTTTCATTTGAGCCGGGGCAGTTTGTAACATTGGATCTTCCTATTCATGAAAAGGCAAGCAAGCGATTAAGAAGTTATTCTATCGCTTCCAATCCTAATAATAACAACGAGTTTGAGTTGCTGATTGTTTTGAATCCGCAGGGAATGGGCACCCCCTATTTATTCAATGAAGTACAGGTGAGCAGTGAGTTGATATTGCGAGGGCCGCAAGGAGTTTTTACATTAAAAGAACCATTGGATAAGGATGTGTATCTGATTTGCACCGGCACCGGAGTTGCTCCATTTAGGAGTATGATCAAACATATTCATCAGCAACAAATACCCCATCAAAAAATCACTTTGATTTATGGTTGCCGAAAGAAAGAGAATTTGTTGTACTATAGTGAATTGAAAAAGTTGGAAAATGAGATTCAAGATTTTGTTTACATCCCTACCTTATCCCGCGAAGAATGGGAAGGTCGCTCAGGATATGTTCATCATGTGTACGAAGAGTTATGCGACCATTCAAAACCTGCCATGTTTTATTTGTGTGGCTGGCGCGAAATGATTGATGAGGCAAAACAGCGAATATTGAATATGGGCTTCGATAAGAAGGATATTCATTTGGAGTTGTATGGATAAAGGCATATTACAACAAACTGAGCACCTTATTCTTCACCTCCGAAATAGGCATTCTCTCCTGAACCATCGTATCTCGATAACGAATGGTCACTGTTTGATCTTCTTTGGTTTGATGATCAATGGTAACACAGAAAGGTGTTCCAATGGCGTCCATTCTTCTATATCGTTTTCCGATAGCATCTTTCTCTTCATAGAAACATTGAAAATGAGATCTGCATTCGTTCATTAATGCTGAAGCTATTTCGGGCAGTCCATCTTTTTTGAGCAATGGCAAAATAGCAAGTTTTACGGGAGCTACTTTCGCCGGGATTTTCATCACTACCCTGCTGTCTTCAGTTCCATCTTCCTTGTTCCATTTTTCTTCACAGTAAGAAAGAGAAATGATGGTTAAAAACAAACGATCCAAACCAACTGAAGTCTCCACCACATAAGGTGTATAGTTTCCAATAGGTTTTCCTTCTGCATTCAAATCATTATCGAAGTACTGGATTTTCTTTTTGCTGTATTTGGCATGCTGACTCAAATCATAATCGGTACGGCTGTGGATTCCTTCCAATTCTTTCCAGCCAAATGGGAATTCAAATTCAATATCTACGGCCGCATCTGCATAATGAGCCAACTTCACATGGTCATGGTAGCGCAGCTTTTCTGCAGGAATACCAATGCTTTCATGCCATTTTTTACGGGTGTCTTTCCAATATTGATACCATTCCATTTGAGAACCCGGACGAACAAAGAATTGCATTTCCATTTGTTCAAATTCGCGCATGCGGAAGATGAATTGACGCGCAA
>CAZXSR010000009.1:0-104757 GCA_964643315.1 uncultured Ferruginibacter sp. | reverse complement strand
ATCGCACCGCTCAACCATCTACCCTTGCTACCTTCCGGTCCTGGGGGAGTTCAACAGGAGCTGGCCGTATAAGACTTGCCGGTGCAAAGTTAACATTATTCATTGGAACTTCAATGGTAAAAACGGACATAGGTTAAAAACTAAAACCCGGTTTGTCACTCCTTGAGTTTATACTTGAAAACCCAATCAGTCTGTCATTTCTATCAGAAAAAGACTTGTAGTAAAGTAGTATGGTATATGAATTTTCGGTTTCCCAGTAATCGCCCTCCAGTTCAGTCTTTTCCAATGGGTTTTTCTTATCGACTAGCATATAACCATAATTGTAGTATCCTTGCTTCAAATAAGCACTGCATGTATACATACCCTTATTTGGGTCAAAGTTCATTTTCCACTCGTTAGTCCGCTCATAGTTGGTTAACTTTCCAATCAGATATAGATCCTTGCCTGAATAAGGGGCCCCGTCTTCCGGGAAAAAAGAAAAATGTATGGTTGCGTAATCCGACTGCCAAAACGGATTGATGCTTTCATAAGTAGCAATGTTATACATACCATTGTAATCAGGATAATAAACATATCGCTGACCTGTTCGATCCTTATCAGCCCTAAGATAAATTGACCGTTCATTTTCATTGAATTTCCCACTGTCCATTCGATCACTAAATAATCTGAAACTTCTTAAGTCCAGCCATCTCCATTCCTTCCCTCCCGGAAACATACCGATACTTTCCATGTTATATTCAAGCACATTTCCCCTAACAAAAGTAGGCGCAATATTTCTTTGAGACATGTCCCATCTGTTATTCTGGAGTATCACCGCCCTAACCTGTTGAGCAGCGCTGAATGAATTAATATTTTTGACGCCAGCACTAAAACGGATTCTTTGATGCGTTTTGAAAAGCTGTGGAGTAAAAGACTGCACTACTTGAGCACTGATTGCTGAAGCTGACTCAATAACCAAAACTTGTTTGGTAAAGGCAAGTTTTGTCGTATCCCCATCAAGAAAAACTTTCAATAGATAATTTCCGGACCTGGTAGGCATTGAATTTTGGTCGGGAAGAAATGCCTGATAATGTGTATATCTTGTAAAAGCGATTGACGAATATCTATAGGTATTGATTCGTGTTTGAGTAAAACCCTTTATATAGTCAAAGTAGGTAAGATTGCAGGGCCTCCATTCATAATCGCAAAGCTGCCAAGAAAAATAATAATTCTTGTAGTTAGCATCCATATCATCAAACTCCAGCTCGAGCTGGTCATTCGTATTGAGCTGATAAACAGGAAGTGTAGTTTGGTCCCCTTTTACAAACAGCTGTGCCGTTTTGATATTGCCATGATATACTTTTTCAACTATTTGAGAAAACGTGGCGTTGGAAAAATAAAACAGTAAAATGAAAGCATGAACCACAGAAAAGAATCTTTTTCGGGCACAAAACAAAAAAGTTAGATTAATTCTGTTTTCTGTGGTTACAAATAATGACATCGTTTTATTCATTAATTTTGAAAGTTACAATTATTTATTTTATTTGGGAGCATCTCTTTTCATAGCAAAGCGACTGATGCAACATAGCAGCAAGCGATCCCTTGCACGCTTCATCATCAGGTTGTCCATAGGAGCAACTGCCCTGAGTGTTGCCGTTATGATATGTGCATCTGCTTTTGTAAACGGTTTTCAGCATTCCATAGAGAAAAAAATATTTTCCTTTTGGGGTCATTTACGCGTTTTGAAAAACATAGACCAAGAAGCCGGACTTATGGAAGAAATTCCGATGGAACGAGATGAATCCGTAGAAAAATACCTGGAATCGGTACCAGGCATAAACAAAGTCTCTCAATATGCTACAAAATCTGCATTGTTAAGGGGCCATGGTACACTGGAGAGCATTTTATTAAAAGGGATAACTTCAAAAAAATCCACCGATGCATTTGATGTTTTCTTACAAACGGGAAAAAATATCACATTCAAGGATAGTACTTATAGTAAAGATATACTACTGAGTAAACAGGTTGCCAACCAGCTTCAAGTGAAGGCAAATGACAGCATCATCGTTTACTTCTTCCGATCAGATGGAAGTAAGACAGCCCGAAAACTAAGAATCAGTGGGTTATACAAAACAGGTATCGAAGAATACGATAAAAATTTCGGGATATGTGATATCCGATTAATTCGGAGATTAAATCAATGGCCTGAAAATCAAATTGGCGGATATGAAATACATATTTCTGATTACAGAAATGCGAATCAGATCAATAAAAAAATATATGAAGAACTGCCTCAGGGCTGGTACAGTAAGACCATTCAGGAGGTTTATCCAAATATTTTCGACTGGCTTCAACTTCAGGATCAAATCAAGAATATACTTTTCTGGATTATGTTGGTCATTGCAGTAATGAATCTGGTCACCTCATTAATTATATTACTGCTGGACAGGACACCAATGATCGCATTGTTAAGCACTATGGGTGCAAATTCTTTTGTGATTCAGAGAATATTTTTAATAAACAGTTCTTACATAGCCGGGATGGGTGTTCTTTTGGGTACCATCTCGGGAATCGGAATTTGTCTTTTACAGAATTATACACATTTGATAAAGTTAAACGAAGAGGCCTATTACATATCGGTAGCCCGAGCAGATATAGATATCGCCCAGGTATTGGCAATTGACCTTACAACCATCATCATTTGCACACTATGCCTATGGCTACCCACCTTCATCATAAGAAAATTGAATATCATACAGGCAATACGTATATGATCAATATTATTGAAGTTTATGGGCGTACATCAAAATAGATGCAGCAATTGCAGCGTTTAATGACTCCGCCTCACCAAATCGGGGAATCGTAATTTTTTCATTACAGCAATTTAAAACTTCCGGTGATATTCCTTTTGACTCATTGCCAATAATAAGAATAACATCTTGTAACTTGCTTAAAGCTGAAGGATGATTACCATCAAATGAAGTTGCAATTACAGGTATTTTTCTCAATTGAGCAATTGTTTCTACCAAATCTAGATAATATACCTCTACCCTCGCCAAACTTGCCATAGTGCTTTGTACCACTTTTGGATTGTAACAATCTGCAGTTTGAGGTGAACAAATTATTGATTTTACACCAAACCAATCGGCTGATCTGATGATGGTTCCCAAATTACCCGGATCCTGAATATCATCCAACATGATCGTTAATCCATTCACAACAGGTTTTTGAGGTAGAATTCTTTTCTTAAAAACAGCCAGTACCATATTGGGAGTGGGCTGCAGTGACAGTCTCTCCAAATCTTTTTCATCAACAAGTTGAAAATTATCTTTCAATAAAACGGAATATTTTTCAGCAAATTGACCGACCCATTTTTCAGTTCCAAACAGCTGATTGCATTCGAAAATATTTGCATCCAGCAGTTCATTCACCACCTTTGGGCCTTCAGCTATAAAGCAACCTGATAAATCCCGTACTTTTTTGTACTGTAAACTTTGAATATATTTGACCGTGGATTTTAGTAACATGTCAATTCTTGGAGGAAGATTATCTTCTTATAACAAGTCAAATGTACGACTACATGTCCTACTTTACGTCATTTCGACCCTCTTATTGATTTCGTGTGGAAAACCCTTTGTCAGAAAAGCACCTCCCGGAGCGTATTATTTTTATAAAAATATTGTCAAGATTACAGATACATCCTGCAGCAAGCAGGAGTTGAGGGAACTCAAGCAAAAATTATTTGCTCAAATTGATGAGAGTGCTAAAGTAACCATTAAGAAAAACCTTCTATCATTATCAATCATCAAACACCCTTTGCCATATGATTCCACATATGTAAAGCAATCTGCGGTAAATATGATTTCCTCATTGTTTCATATTGGCTTCTACGCTCCAAACCTTCAAATACAAACGGATACAATGGGTTATAAAATAAAAACTACTTATCTGATTAACCCAGGTAAAAAAACAAAAATCAGAAATGTAGTGTATGATTTCACATTTGATTCAATATCAGCTTATAAATCTCTATTTACAAAAGCTTCTTTTTTACAAGCTAACAATTCAATATCAAAACTAGATGTATTAAAGGAAACCAATCGATTGGTAGACAGTTTCCGTAACAACGGATATTATCGATTCAATGCTTCAAATATCCGAACCTTTGGTGACACAACAAACCTTCAAGGATTTAACCCATCAATTGATCTGAAAATAAGTATCGTACCCTCAGGTGATAGCAGTGCCCTAAAATCTTTTTTTATTAAAAGAATGTATATCATACCGGATTATCAGGAAAATGCACAGTACTTGAAAAGTAAGAAAGAAAAGCTTGTCGGGGATTTAATCGTAAATCAGAGTATGAATCTATTCCATCCTTCCATTTTCAACAACTGGATAACTACTGAAACAAAAGGGCTTTACAAGCAGCAAAAAATCAATGAAATACTTTTTAGTTTGAATAAAAGCGGCGTTTGGCGATCCATCAATATGAAGTTCGATCATGATTCTGTAGACCCAACTCAAGTGAATCTCTATTTATTGTTGAACCCTGCCAATAAGTATAATATAGAAACAACACTTGAACTTAGTTATGCTGCATCTTCCACAACAGGAAATGTACTGGGTGGTAACCTGTTTGGATTAAGTGGTAACCTGGGAGTAACCAATCGTAATCTATTTCACAGGGCTATTAGAATGAGTCATAATTTCAGAGCAGGTATTGAACTGAACAATAATGCAGGAAGTAGAAGTCAATTCATCAATTCCAATGAATTATCTTATCTGAATTCGGTCAACTTTCAAAAACTCATTTTCCCATCGATACCACAATTACTGAACAGGAAAAACAGAAATCTGAGAGGGGAAACATTTATTAATGCAGGAACGAATTTTGTAACACGGTTTAATTTATTCAACCTACAAACGACAAAACTAAGTATGGGTTGGACAGGGGTCAACCCTTCTGACTGGCAATGGAGCTGGAGTATTTTTAATTTTGGTTACAGCAATGTATTCAACCGAACAGACAGCTTCAATAATATTCTGGATAATAACCCTTTTTTACGGTTCTCATATAACACAGCCCTTGTAAATGGGATGTCAGTCAGCTTTTTTAAAAATGTCAATAGAACACGCCATCCAAACAGTATGCAGAAAGAGGAATCTTTTCGCTTCAATGCCGAGGAGTCGGGATTAACATGGGGGGCCTTACCTGTATTAAAGAAGTACAAAAGAAGATTTATCAAACTGGATGGAGAAATAAAACAAACCATGCTTTACAATAAAAGCAGTTTAGTATTACGTGCATTTACCGGCATTGGCTTTCCACTGATGGGTGTTGATTCAAACAGGACACTTCCTTTCTTTAAACAATATTTTGGTGGTGGTAGTAACAGTATGAGAGCCTGGCCTGTTAGAGGCATCGGCCCTGGTGGAAGACCTTTAATACCCTACACTTCCAACCAAACTGCATTTAATGACCGTACCGGAGATATACAATTGGAATTGAATGCAGAGTATAGATATAACATCATTGAAATCATCCCCAATACGCTTTCATTGAAAGGAGCTGTTTTCACAGATATTGGCAACATCTGGAACATGCGCAATACCAATTTATCCGGAGGACAAGACAGTACACAATTTAATTTCAAAAACTTTTACAGTCAGATTGGTGTTGCAGCAGGAACAGGTATCAGGTTGGATTTCAGCTATTTTGTTTTGAGACTTGATCTTGCATTCCGAGTTAAAAGACCGGAGCTTTATAAAGAAAAAAATGGCTGGAAACTACCAAGCATGGGATTTGATGATTTCCTAAAGAAAACATTCACAAGAGGGAAAGATGATGAATATAGAAAATGGCGCTACGAGAATTTCAATTTTTCAATTGGAATTGGTTACGCCTTCTGATGTTATTTAATGACTTCTGCCAATTTATCCTCCAATGCAGATCCCCGAAGATTTGTGCCAATCACAATCCCATCCGGATCAATCAGGAAGTTTTGAGGAATGCTCTGAATCCTGAATTTTTGAGCCACCGCATTGCTCCAACCTTTTAAATCACTTACCTGAGTCCAAGCCAATCCATCATCCTGAATTGCCTGAATCCAGGGGTCCTTGCTTTTATCGAGTGAAACTCCAAGAACTGTAAAGTTTTTGTTTTTGAATTTATTAAATGCGGCAACCACATTGGGATTTTCCGCACGGCAAGGTCCACACCAGCTAGCCCAAAAGTCAATGAGGACATATTTACCCCGAAGTGATTTTATATTCACAGATTTTCCATTAACATCAGATTGCTCAAAATCAGGAATGACTTTTCCCATCAAGCCGCCTGATTCTTCTGGTGCATTTTTTTTATTGAGTTCCTGAATGTTCTTTTGAATAATTCCGTTTGCCATATCAGGAGTGATTGCTGGCTTGTTTCCGGAAAAGACATCTTTGAATGCTTTATTTAATGCGCCATAATTCAGTTCGTTGATACCCTGTTCTTTCATTTGACCTGCAATCACAAGGCCTACTGAATAACTGAAACTGTCTTTTGCATTTCTGATCTTTTCATCGCCTATAGCAATGGAGGATTTTTGAGCAGTTGCAAAAAAAGGTAATACCATTAAAGTACAGGCGATAGCTTTCATAATTATTTTTTTATGCCTCAAAAATACATTTTATAATCAAATAAATTGTTAATTATCCACCTGATTGACCGATTTGATAAAAGACATGATTAACGCTGTGTCTTTATCTCCCGGTGATTTTTCAAAAGCGCTGCCAAGATCAGCTCCGTAAAAATCGGGGTGAAAATATCTGTGTAAAATAGATGCATCTGAAGGTTGCAACCATGAACCGCCTATGAAAAAAGGTTTTTCAATTGGTAACATCTCAGGCAGATTCCATGGGAAACCATTCCCTTTGAGCAGATCAAAACAATAGTAGTCGCTTACGTCATCATACAATTCATAAGATTGCAAGACTTCCTCGGCTCCGCCATCTTTCAAATAAACTGTTTTAATAACTTCAACCTGTTCGGACAACAAGCCACACTCAGAAGCAGAAAGCGAGTGGTCTATTTGAATAACATTGAACCTGTATTTTTCGATATATTCAAGAATAAAATCGATAGAGCCGTTTTTAAACCTACCAACTATTTGCATGTTTAATCCAAGAGACTGCAAGTCTGATGGTTTTATATGATGTCGAATATCATGTGCTGACCGGCTGTCAAAAACAAGGCCTGCGTATTCAACAGCCATCTTATCCAAATATACCAGTTGTTCGGTTTTTGTAACACCGCAAACTTTAATGTTCATCGGTTTAAAGATAAGTTTTTTTCTGAAAAATGTTATCTCTTAAGCCAGTTTGCCATCATTTGATTTCCATTTGGTGTGAGGACACTTTCCGGATGAAACTGAACACTGTAGACATCAAATTGGGCATGACGCATACTCATTATATCTCCGTTTTCATCTTTTGAAGTAACAATAAAATCTGATGGCAAACTCGGCCCATCAATCACCCAGCTATGATAACGCCCTACAAATTGTTCAGGTTCCAAATCATTAAAAACAATATCTTGTTCTATTATTTGAATGGGCGTAGAAACTCCGTGAAAAACATGTTTCAGATTTTTAAGTGATGCACCAAAAGTTTCAGCGATTGCTTGGTGTCCCAGACACACGCCAAGCATTGATTTTGATGAGGCAAACTTATGAATGAATGATATCAGATCACCGGCTTCGTTGGGCAAGCCCGGCCCGGGTGATAGTATGATCTTGTCATAGGCATCTATTTCATCCCATCTAATTTGATTATTGAGCCAAACAGTGGGCTTTTCATGCAAGATAGACTCAACCTGATGAACAAGATTGTAAGTAAAAGAATCGTAGTTATCTATAATAAGCGTACTAGACAAACTTCTTTGCATCTTCCAAAAACTTTGCCAGTCCAATGTCGGTAAGAGGGTGTTTCAATAATCCAAGGATTGAATCTAAAGGACAGGTACATACATCGGCTCCGGCCTCTGCACAGCGTATGATGTGATTGGGGTTGCGAATAGATGCGGCAAGAATTTCTGTTCTAAATCCCTGTATGGAATAAATTCTGCTGATTTCTTCAATCAGCTGCACCCCATCCCAACCACTATCATCTATGCGACCCAGAAAAGGAGAAACATACGTTGCTCCAGCTTTAGCGGCAAGAATGGCCTGCCCTGCCGAAAAAACCAATGTGCAATTTGTTTTGATGTTGTTATCTGAAAACCACTTAATTGCTTTAATTCCTTCCTTGATCATAGGCACTTTTACAACAATGTTCTTATGTATGGCAACGAGCTTCTTGCCTTCAGCAATCATGCCATCAAAATCTGTTGAGATGACTTCAGCACTGATATCTCCATCTACCATTTCGCAAATGGTTTTGTAATGCTGCATGATGGCGTCTTCTCCTTTTATACCTTCTTTTGCCATCAATGAAGGATTTGTTGTTACACCATCTAAAATTCCAAGTTCATGAGCTTCATTTATCTGGGCCAGATTGGCAGTATCAATGAAAAATTTCATCTTTATTGATTTTAATTAATGTCAAAAGTATTAAGTAAATATGATACAGTCAAATTCAAAAATCCGGGATTTTACAACATTGTACTCTTTTCTACTCGATTATTGCATCATAAGCACCGCGAAGCTCATTATAGCTGTGCTGATCTTTCACTGACTTTGCAAGTTGCATTCCTTTTTCATAGGTATCAATGGCAGATTGCATATTTCCCAATGTTTCATATAGCTTACCCAAATGATAATATGAACCCAAATAATCAGGGTTTCTATGCAGCAGTGATTCAAAGGTTTGCCGGGCGTGCATCTGTTCCCCTATTTTGATATATTCCAAAGCAAGGGCATGCTCTAAAAATGAGTCACTGCCATTTTGTTGAAGCATTTCCTTTATTTTTTCTATACGATTCATTTGTTTTTTTTGAAAGAATGCCTGTACCTATCTTTGCACTCAAATAATATACTGATTTAATTAAATTTTCTGTATGAAAATACTTGTCTGCATTAGCAAAACTCCTGATACGACAGCAAAAATAGCATTCACCGACAACAACACGAAATATGCTTCAGACGGAGTACAATGGATCATCAATCCATATGATGAATGGTATGCGCTTGTTCGTGCGATTGAATTGAAAGAAACAGATCCATCCGCAACAATTCATCTGATCAATGTTGGAGGCGCAGATGCTGAACCCATCATACGCAAGGCATTGGCACTTGGCGGTGATGAAGCAATACGGATCAATTCGGAAAGCAGCGACGGATATTTCGTTGCTTCACAAATTGCCGCTATTGCAGCAGAAGGCAATTATGATTTGATTTTTACCGGAAAAGAAACCATCGATTACAATGGCTCCTCTTTAGCAGGAATGCTATCTGAAAAACTTTCGATCCCACATATTTCACAAGCAGTCAAATTTGAATTAAACAACCATAAAGCATTGGTTACAAGAGAAATCGAAGGTGGCGAGGAAGTTTGCGAATCCAGTATGCCTGTTGTGGTTAGTTGTCAGAAAGGCATGGCAGAACAACGTATTCCTAATATGAAAGGTATCATGGGAGCAAGAACAAAACCGCTAAAAGTGTTAGAGCCTGTTGATGTTGAAGAACTTACTTCGGTCGTATCATTTGAAATGCCTCCTGCGAAAGCCGGAGTAAAACTGATTTCACCTGACCAGCCCGAAGAATTGGCCAGACTTTTGAGAGAAGAAGCAAAAGCGATTTAGAAGATAATTAAAAAATCAAAATTCAAAAACTGGGAAACATAAATTGTACATAGAGAAAGGGATTTTAAATACATATTGGTTATTTCGAACTTTGCATTTTGAATTTTGACTTTTGCATTTTGACTTTTGAATTTATATAAAATGAAAATACTTACCTACATCGATTTATCTGAAGGAATGATCAAGAAAGCATCCCTTGAAGCTGCTTGCTACGCAGCCGAAACAGCCAAATTATTAAACGGCAATGTTGATGCGATTGTGCTGGGTAGCTGCAAGGATGATTTATCAACCCTTGGCAAATATGGTATAAATGCTGTTTATCACATTGCTGATGCTGCGCTTGATTCTTTTGATGCGCAGGTTCAAGCCAATGTGGTAGCTCAGGCAATGGAACAAATAAATGCCTCTGTACTTGTTTGTAGTGCCAACCCAAATGGAAAAGCTGTTTCATCCAGATTGAGTATGCGTATCAAAGCAGGTTTGGTCAGTGGAGCAGTTGCTCTACCTGATGTCTCAAATGGTTTTACCGTAAAAAAATCTGTCTTCAGTGGCAAGGCATTTGCACACATTCAAATTAAATCTGAGAAAAAAATCATTTCAGTAAATCCAAATGCATTTGGTATAAAAACAAACGAAGGTGTTGCAAAAATTGAATCCATCGATGTTACGATACCGACTCCTTCAATCAAGGTAAATGAGGTAAACAAAGTGAGTGGCGAAGTGCCTTTAACCGAAGCAGACATTGTAGTAAGTGGAGGTCGTGGACTCAAAGGTCCGGAGAATTGGGGGCTTGTAACTGATTTGGCACAGGCGTTAGGCGCTGCAACAGCTTGCAGTCGTCCGGTAGCCGATGTGCACTGGCGACCGCATCATGAACATGTTGGCCAAACCGGCATCGCCATAGCACCCAATCTTTACATAGCCATTGGAATCTCAGGTGCAATACAGCATTTGGCGGGTGTAAATAGAAGCAAAACAATTGTAGTTATCAATAAAGATGCAGAGGCGCCCTTTTTCAAAGCCGCCGACTATGGTATCGTGGGCGATGCTTTTGAAGTAGTGCCCAAACTGACAGAAGCCATAAAAAAAATGAAATCCTGATAAAAAAGGGCATAATTGATAAAAAACAATTATAACAATCATCTTTTTAAGGGGAAAGTTTTTTATATTTGTATTCGTACTTTTCTACCTGCTTCATGAAAAAAATCGAATTGGAGATTGTTGCATTGTCTCACAGTGTCACACAAACGCATTCTTATGCAGTAGTGCTGGGTGAGATCAATGGATTGCGTAGAATTCCAATTGTCATTGGTGGTTTTGAAGCTCAGGCAATTGCAGTAGCACTTGAGAGAATAAATCCCTCGAGGCCACTTACTCATGACTTGATGAAAAACTTTATGCTCGCATTTAATGTAGATTTACATGAGGTGGTCATCAATGACTTGCAAGAAGGCATCTTTTTCTCCAAACTCATCTGCAGTACAGAACATGATACAGTTGAAATAGATTCCCGTACATCCGATGCTCTAGCCCTTGCAGTAAGATTTGGATGCCCCATATTTACTTATGAAAATATACTCTCTCAAGCCAGTTTAGAGAACGAAGGTCAAAGTCAAACATCTACTCCCCCCCCTTCCGAAACTGTTTCAGAACCCAAAAAAGAACTTACAGAGGAAGGAGATATCCATTCAATGTCAACATCGGAACTACAGCAATTTCTGAATGAAGTGCTTGAGCAGGAGGATTACGTAAAGGCCATAGCCATACGTGATGAATTGAATAAAAGAGACGGAAAATAATTTGCCGTCATGATTCGTTTCCCCAACGCGAAAATCAATCTAGGACTTCAGGTATTTGGAAGGCGCACCGACGGATTCCATGATCTGGAAACCATCTTTTATCCCATCAATTTGAAAGATGCGCTTGAAATTTTACCTGCTAAGCATCAAGAAGTGAAATTGCATCAAACCGGCTTGAACGTTGATGGAAACATTTCCAACAATCTTTGTTTTCGCGCTTATCATCTACTAAAAAAACATTTTCCTGAATTACCAGGAGTTGACATCCATTTGCACAAGACAATTCCTATGGGTGCAGGTATGGGTGGAGGGTCGGCTGACGGGTCATACACACTAAAACTATTGAGAGATTTATTTAATCTGCCTGCAACAGATCAACAACTGATGAATTGGAGTCTGGAACTTGGAAGTGATTGTCCGTTTTTTATCTTGAACAAACCCTGTCATGCTACTGGCAGAGGTGAGCAATTAAAACCAATTGACATCAACCTCTCAGCTAATTATAAAATTCTGATTATAAATCCAGGCATACATATCAATACGGGCTGGGCATTTGGTCAAATAAATATAAAGTTAACACACGTTGATTTGCAAAAAAGCATAATGAAGCCAGTTGAAGAATGGAAAGATCTGATCTATAATGATTTTGAAGAGGTGGTGCTCATGGCGCACCCAACTTTAATGAATATCAAGGAAAAACTGATCGAAGCCGGTGCTGTTTATGCATCCATGAGCGGGAGTGGCAGTACATTTTATGGCATCTTTCCTAAATCATTAAATCCAATGATTTCCTTCCCCGAAACTTATTTTTGCAAATGGGTTTAACTTCTTACTTTTGATTATCTCAAACGCTGCAACTATACAGCCCTTCTTACAAGCCAATCTGGACTTGCTCAATCATTAATGATTGATTTTTCATTCGTCCCCATTGGGGCTAATAATTCATTGCTCCTACAGAACATTGAATTCAAACGCTTTGCTTTGACTTTTGACTTTCTACTATTTAATTATTTACCATGACCCCACAACAATATATCCAGTTAGAATCTGATTTTGGTGCCCATAATTATCACCCGCTGCCGGTTGTTTTAAAGAAAGGTTTGGGTGTTTTTTTATGGGACGTGGAAGACAAAAAATACTATGATTTTTTGAGTGGCTACTCGGCCGTTAATCAGGGGCATTGCCATCCGCGTATCATTCGTGCTCTGACTGAACAAGCACAAGAGCTTACCCTCACTTCTCGTGCATTTTACAACAACCTGCTCGGAACTTATGAACAATACATTACTTCCTATTTTGGCTATGATAAAGTGTTACCGATGAACACTGGTGTAGAAGGAGGCGAAACTGCCATAAAACTGGCAAGACGTTGGGGGTATCGTGTAAAAAGCATTGCTCCCAACAAAGCCAAGATTGTTTTTGTTGAAGGAAATTTTTGGGGCCGAACTTTATCTGCCATCTCCTCTTCCACTGACCCCAGCAGTTTTACAGATTTTGGTCCATTCATGACCGGCTTTGAAATCATACCCTACAATAATTTACAGGCATTGGAAAAAGCTTTGCAGGACAATGATGTTGCAGGTTTTATGTTTGAACCCATACAAGGAGAAGCCGGTGTAGTTGTACCGGATCAAGGATATCTTACTGGTGTCAGAAAATTATGTACACAATACAATGTTTTGATGATTGCCGATGAAATTCAGACGGGGCTTGCACGAACGGGTAAAATGCTTGCCTGCGACCATGAAAATGTAAAGCCCGATATTTTAATACTTGGAAAAGCATTAAGCGGTGGAACGATGCCTATTAGTGCTGTACTGGCATCCAATGAAATCATGCTAACGATACAACCCGGAGAACATGGCAGCACCTATGGAGGAAATCCTTTGGCCTGCAAAGTAGCGATGGAATCTCTACAGGTTTTAAAAGATGAAAATATGTGCGAAAATGCGGAGAGATTAGGAAATCTGTTCAGAGAAGCCATTCAAAATTCGCAATCACCCTTTGTTTCGTGTGTGCGTGGACGTGGTTTATTGAATGCCATTGTGATCAAACATGAAAATCCGGATGCAGCTTGGGATCTTTGCATGGAATTGATGCGAAACGGACTACTTGCAAAGCCGACTCACGGAGATAAAATTCGCTTTGCTCCTCCCCTTTGCATTACGGAAGAACAAATGAAAGCATGCATTGAAATCATTTCAAAATCATTGGCAATTTTAAACTAATAAAATGGATACGCATTTGCATCATGACAGCGAGGAACTGCATTTAACCAGTTCTGATTTATTGAGAGACATTGTTATAGGAATGAGTGATGGACTTACCGTTCCTTTTGCATTGGCAGCCGGTTTAAGCGGTGCTGTACACGAAAGTCATATTATCGTTATTGCAGGCATTGCCGAGATAGCTGCAGGCAGTATTGCCATGGGCTTAGGCGGTTATTTAGCAGGCAAAACAGAACAGGACCATTATGCAAGCGAAGTAAAACGAGAATATTACGAAGTAGAAAATTTACGTCAGCGTGAAATTGCAGAAACGAAAGAATTCTTTGCCAATATTGGGTTAAGCGAAGAATTACAGGAAAAAGCAACACAAGAAATTGCCCGTGATAAAGACCGATGGGTTGAGTTTATGATGAAATATGAATTGGGTTTGGATAAACCTGATCCGAAACGAGCTACCAAAAGTGCTCTAAACATTGGTCTCTCCTATATTGTAGGAGGAATCATACCACTGTCGCCCTATTTCTTTGTAGATGATACACAAACCGCACTCAAATTTTCAGTGCTCGCTACATTGGCATGCTTGTTTGTATTTGGATATTTCAAGAGTAAAATGACCGGCGTGAATGTTTGGTTGGGTGCGGTAAGAGTGATGCTGATTGGTGCTTTGGCCGCAGGCGCTGCTTTTGGCATTGCCCGTTTATTTGAAGGATAAACTATTTTTTCTCCAGCACAAAAAACAACTCTGCATTTTGACGTGGTGCAACGGAATTTCCGCAAGGCACCATTTTTTTAATTTCGAAATAAGGAGAAAAGAGTTTTTTATATTCTTCCATACTGCCACCGTAAGGAGGTGAAGATTCGAAATTTTTATTGAAGAGTAATCCAACCAATTTTCCACCCGGGTTTAAAAGTGCGTGCATTTTTTTGACATACGCTTCACGTAATGAAGGATCCAATGCACAGAAAAAAGTTTGCTCTAAGATAATATCAAAAGAGCCGGTCAACTCAAAAAAATCTGCACAATGAATATGAACCCATTTCCCGATATAGGTAGAGAATTTCTCCTCTAATGATTTAGTAAGTGTTGGCGAAATATCAACCAATGATATGTTTAAATAACCTTTATGCAAAAGATACTCTGCCTCATAGGCGTTTCCACATCCTGGTATTAAAACAGTCAATGAGGGATTTCTTAGTTGGTCAATATATGCTTTCAAAGGTGGAGAAATAGTGCCTAAGTCCCACCCCGTATCCCTATTGATCCAGCGTTCATCCCAAAATTGCATCATAAAAAATAAAATTTAGAGATTAGTTTGAAAGCTTGTGTTTTTTATTGGAAGAAATATTTTCGAGCGTCCAGGCAATCTTTTCTTTCTGTGCTGATTTTCTCTCTTTGCAATCATTTTTAGAGCATATGTCACATGAGAAGTCCAGGCAACCATCTGAGTGAACAAATAATTCGACGCTGTCTCCAAATTTATTTTTTACCAATTCAGTTAAAGCATCAATTTCAAGGTGGGCTTCATGCACATTCAGATACCAAGGTACAGTCAAATGGCAATCGATATGAACCATAGAACCGTATTTGATTATTCGAAGGTTATGAAGATCAATCCAGTTTTCTCTACGATGCTCATTAAGCATCTTAACCATTTGATTGAGCAAATCCATATCGGCTTCGTCCATCATACCGGCCACCGAGCTGCGTATGATGCCATATCCGGTATAGAGAATAATAAGGGCAAAAACAATTGCGACAATACTGTCAATCCATAAGATACCGGTAAAATAGATGAGCAGGAGACCAACCACTATTCCTGCAGTAGTGTATGTATCAGATATCAGATGTTTACCTCCTGAAATCAGTGCAGCAGAAGAATTTTTTTTACCAATCCGCACACAAATTGACCCCAATACATAATTTACAATTGCAGTTGAAACAATTAGATATAAACCTATATCTATTTGATGAATTTCATGTCTGTGATAAAGATTGCTGATAGACTCAATAATAATAAGAATTCCCGCCACGCCAATCATCACACCCTCCACAGCGGCAGAAATCAACTCTGCTTTACCGTGCCCATAAGGGTGGTCTAAATCCTTGGGTTTGGAAGCAATATAGATTGTATATAAACCTACAAATGCAGCTATTACATTGACAATGCTTTCAAGTGTATCAGTCAGAATAGCGACAGATTGGGTAATATACCAGGCGTAGCATTTAACGGCAAACAGAAACAGGGAGAAAATAGCCGTGAATTTCTGGATTTTTAAATTTTCTTGAGACTTGTTCAATATTATTAATTGAGTGTCATATTATGATATAGATCATACGGAAAACTGTCCGAAAAGTAAAGATACATATAAGCTCAATATGTAAAAAGTTTTTAGAATTAAAAATCATTAATCTATAAGGCCAACATCATTTATTTTTGCAACAAATTTTAAACCATGAAATTTCAACTTTCTGAGGAGCATCTCATGATTCAACAGGCAGCACGTGACTTTGCAAAGAACGAATGTTTGCCCGGTGTAATTGAGCGAGATGAACATCAAACATTTCCAAAAGAGCAAATTGAAAAACTGTCAGACTTAGGTTTCATGGGAATGATGGTTAAGCCCGAGTATGGTGGCAGTGGAATGGATACCATCAGCTATGTATTGGCAATGGAGGAAATAAGCAAAGTAGATGCCAGCGTAAGTGTATGTATGAGTGTGAATAATAGTTTGGTTTGTTATGGATTACAAGAATTTGGAACTGAGGAGCAAAAACAAAACTACCTAACCCCTCTTGCTAAAGGGAAAAAAGATGGCTCTCTCTATATAGGTGCATTTCTTCTCAGTGAACCTGAAGCAGGTAGTGATGCGACCTCTCAAAAAACAACTGCAGAAGATAAAGGCGACCATTATTTATTGAATGGCACCAAAAACTGGATTACGAATGGAGGCAGTGCAAGTGTATATTTGGTGATTGCTCAAACCGATCCATCAAAAGGCAGTAAAGGTATCAATGCATTTATCGTTGAAAAAAATTGGCCGGGTGTTGTTGTTGGTGCCAAAGAAAATAAACTGGGTATTCGTGGAAGTGATACCCACACCATTCTATTCAATGACGTTAAAGTTCCCAAAGAAAACAGAATTGGCGAAGATGGGTTTGGTTTTAAGTTTGCCATGAAAACACTTGCAGGTGGGCGTATTGGAATCGCTTCGCAGGCACTGGGCATCGCAAGTGGTGCTTATGAACTTGCCTTAGCTTACAGCAAACAAAGAAAAGCGTTTGGCACAGAGATCATGAATCATCAGATCATTCAATTCAAATTAGCAGATATGGCTACAAAGATTGAATGTGCACGTTTATTATGTTTAAAATCTGCCTGGGAAAAAGACAATCATTTAGATTACACGCTTAGTAGTTCCATGGCAAAAGTATTTTGCAGTGAAACTGCCATGTGGACAACAACCGAAGCAGTTCAAATACATGGTGGATATGGCTTTGTAAAGGAGTACCATGTAGAACGCTTAATGCGCGATGCAAAGATTACTCAAATTTATGAGGGAACGAGTGAAGTGCAGCGGATTGTGATTAGCAGGAGTATTTTGAAGTAGGTTCAAGGCTAATAGTTTGAATTCTTCCGGATTAACAGGGCTTAATAAAAATCTCGAAATTTTGAAATAAAATTTTGAACTTGAACGAGCAACATTATTCTTTCTTTGTGTTTCAAAAAACATCTTATTCCTCACTACTCTCTCTTCAAAACCTACTCTATATAATTCATGCCTTTCAATAGTGAAGCATACAAAAAACTACAATCTACTTTTTCCTCACACCAGATCAGTATAGTTGCTGTATCCAAAACAAAACCAGTTTCGGATATCATGGATGCATATGAAACGGGGGTGCGTGATTTTGGCGAGAATTATGTACAGGAATTGATTGAAAAACAACCAATACTGCCCGCCGACATCAGATGGCATTTCATTGGCCACTTGCAAACAAATAAAGTAAAGTACATCGCTTCTTTTGTACATCTTATTCAGGGTGTAGACAGTGAAAAATTATTATTGGAAATCAATAAGCAGGCTGCGAAAAACAACAGAATGATTCTATGTTTACTCCAAGTTCATATTGCTACCGAAGAATCTAAATTTGGTTTTGATGAAAATGAGCTGGATAATTTAATTGGAAAATATTATTCCAATCAGCAAATCTCATTGCAACATATTCGTATTATGGGACTGATGGGCATGGCCAGTTTCTCTGATGATCAAGATTTAGTAAAATCAGAATTCACCAAACTGAAAATTTTATTTGATAAATACGCCGCAATCAAACACCCAAATTTACAAATGCAAATACTCAGTATGGGTATGAGTGCCGATGCTCAAATTGCTGTTGCAGAAGGCAGTAATATGATAAGAATAGGAAGTTCTCTTTTTGGGAGCAGATCATGATCTGACTAAAAGTGTATGTATTTATCGGTAATGACAAAAGCAGCAAAAACCACTGAAGCAATACCATTGGCAGTCATAAATGCGATATTCACTTTTTTTAGATCATTTGGCTTAACCAAACGATGCTGCCATATCAACATTCCAATAAAAAACAAAGCTCCGCAAAAATAAATAGATCCTGCGTTTGAATAATAACCAGCCAACAGTACAAAAATTGCTGAACAAATATGTAATATTCTTGACAATCCTAATGCTCGTTTAGCTCCCAGCATCACAGGAAGAGAATGTAATTTTTGAGCTGCATCGAATTGCTCATCCTGCAAGGAATAAATGATATCAAATCCACTAACCCAGGTAATCACGACAAACGAGAACATTAGAGGTACCCAATCAAATTGAGCGGTTAAAGCTAAAAACGAACCAATAGGCGCAAGACTCAGTCCTAATCCTAAGACCAAATGACAAAGGGCTGTGAAACGTTTGGTATAACTGTAAAATAACACAACAAACAAAGCCACAAAACTCAAATAAAAACAAAGCGTATTTATGAAATAACAAGCCGCAACAAAAATCAGTGAACTGAATATGGTAAATATCAATGCATGCGAGGGCTTGATTATGCCTGCCGGAATTTCGCGAATGGCGGTGCGCGGATTCAAAGCATCTATCCTATAATCGAGATATCGATTAAAAGCCATGGCCGCGCTGCGCGCGGTAACCATGCAGACAACAACAAGTAACAATGTAATCATATAATGATGATTGCTTCCGGCTGCTGTCTGTTGTTTTTTCATATAATCCAATCCTTCAAAAAAACCAATCATCGCAAATGGCATCGCGAAAATGGTATGCGAAAATTTGATTAATGAGAGATATGATTTTACGCTGGACATATTATGAAGGGTGATTGGATAAATGTTGTTCGATACGCGGACGTACCAATTCCCAAATAACAACACCTGCAGCAGTTGCAATGTTCAAAGAGTGTTTCATACCCAATTGAGGAATCTCGATACAACCATCACAAAGATGAATCGTTTCCTGATCTACCCCACTCACTTCATTTCCAAATATGAGGGCAACCTTATCATTAGGCGCAAAAGTTGTTTTTTCAAGTGAAAAACTATTGGTTGCCTGCTCTACAGCATACACTTTATAGCTCATGGCACGCAAAGACTCAATCGCTTCTTTGGCATTATCAAATTTTCTCCAAATAACTGTATCCTCAGCGCCCAGAGCCGTTTTTTTGATTTCTTTATGAGGTGGGAAAGCGGTGTACCCTGTAAGATAAATGGCCTCAAGCAAAAAAGCATCAGCGGTTCGAAATACACTACCTACATTGTAAGCGCTGCGAATATTCTCTAAGACGGGAATTACCTGAATCTTTGATGAAGACCGAAACTCATCGAGTGATTTTCGGTTCAATTCTTCCATGCTTAATTTTTGCATGGCGCAAAGGTAGAAAAACCTGATGTATAAAGTTAATTGACTACCGCCAAACTTTGAGCCACTGCTGCTTTCACAAAATGAACAAATAATGGATGCGGATTCTCTACTGTGCTCTTTAATTCGGGGTGAAACTGCACACCAATGAAAAATGGATGATTTTTTAATTCAACAATTTCAACCAACCCTTTTTCTTTATTTTTTCCACTAGGCAACAAACCTGAGTCGGTAAAATTCTGTAAAAATTGATTGTTGAATTCCCAGCGATGTCTGTGCCTCTCGCTGATTTTTTCGGATTCATAAATGGTATATGCGAGGGTATCTTTTTCAATATCGCAATCATAAGCTCCCAATCGCATGGTACCTCCTTTATTGCGTACTTTCTTTTGTTCTTCCATCAATGCAATGACGGGGTGCGCTGTATTTGCATCCATTTCTGTTGAATGTGCATCCTGCCATCCCAATACATTACGAGCGTATTCAATCACTGCCATTTGCATACCCAAACAAATGCCAAAGAACGGTAATCCAGTTTCGCGGGCATAACGAACAGCTTCTATTTTTCCTTCAACCCCACGTGAACCAAAACCGGGAGCAACCAATAAACCATGTAATCCTTTGAGTTGTTCATGAATATTTTCGCCGGTTAGCTGCTCACTATGAATGTTCACAATTTGAACCTTGCAATTATTCATTGCACCAGCATGTATAAAAGCTTCGAGAATTGATTTGTAGGCATCCTGCAATTCCACATATTTACCTACCAAACCAATCATCACTTTCTGTTTGGATTTTTTCAATTTATCCAAAAACACATTCCATTTTGCAAGGTCTGGTGCGGAATACCCATTTATGTGCAATCTTTTGAGTACGATAATATCCAACCCCTCTTTCAGCATTTTAACTGGAACTTCATAAATGGTACTAGCATCCAATGCCTCAATGACCGCATCGGGCTTAACATTACAGAATAAGGCAATTTTTCTTTTTAGCTCTGCATTGAGCGGATGCTCGGTACGACAAACGATGACGTTGGGATGAACACCTTCCTGACTTAATAAACGAACACTATGCTGGGTGGGCTTGGTTTTTAGCTCTTTGGCCGCACTTAGATATGGAATCAAAGTCAAATGCACAATGACACAATCTTCCTCGGGAAGCTCCCACTGAATTTGACGAACTGCTTCTACAAATGGCAAACTTTCAATATCACCCACCGTTCCTCCAAGTTCTGTGATGATAATATCATACTCACCGGAATTTCCCAGCAACATCATCCTTCTCTTGATCTCATCCGTTATATGCGGCACCACCTGTACTGTTTTGCCGAGATAAGCGCCCTCTCTTTCTTTGTTAATGACTGTCTGATAGATTCTTCCTGTAGTAACGTTATTTGCCTGAGATGTTGGGATATTCAGGAAACGCTCGTAATGCCCTAGATCCAAATCTGTTTCGGCACCATCATCTGTGACAAAACATTCGCCGTGTTCATATGGATTTAAAGTTCCAGGATCCACATTGATATAAGGATCAAATTTTTGAATGGTAACCTTTAGTCCGCGACTTTGTAATAATTTAGCAAGAGATGCGGCGATGATTCCTTTTCCAAGAGAGGATGTAACACCACCGGTAACAAAAATATATTTGGCCATAAATGGAAACGTGTTTTCAAAAAGAACATTCCTAAGTAAATTATTTTACTTAGAAAACGATAAAAGATATGACCAAAGGGGAATAAAAAATCCTGAAGGTCGTGTAAAGATAGGGCGATTAAGAGAAATAAAAAAAATAGAATAAAAATAAAGGAAAGAAACAGATAATCTGCCTAAATTGTCAATCATGAACCTGGTACAACTGCTTATTTTTGGGCTTTACTTTTTGGGAGGAGGGTATCTTCTGAAAAGATTGATACATACATGGCTTGTTGATTTATCCAATCTATGGATATGGGGACTTTGGTTGTTAAAGATCATCACAGGCATTGTTTTGATACTTATTCACCAACAATACTATCCTCAAAATGATTATACAGAATTAAATCATTTTGGATTTATTGAATATCAGAACCTATTGAACCACCCGGCTCAATTTTTTACAGATTGGCTACATTCGCCATATAACAATAAATACTCAGGTGTATTTCAGTCTGTGGGTTCTTATTGGAATGACCTGCGTAATACTCTGTTGTCGAAATTCATTGGAATCACCAATGTAATTAATCGGGGAAATATTTATTTGAATACACTGATTTTTTGCTGGATAGGTTTTATTGGCCACCTGGCATTTTATCGCTTATTCATTCGTTTATTCCCTGCTAAAAAAATCCCAGTAATCATTGGATCTTTTTTATTGCCATCTACCCTTTTCTTCTCTTCTGCATTGCATAAAGACACCATTGTTTTTACCTTGATGGGTCTTTATTTATTTATATGCTTTTCAATCATTGAAAAGAAATTGAATGTTGGAAGGTTATCATTGATGCTGGCTTGCTTAATCGGTTTGTTTATTTTCAGAAATTTTGTATTTGTGATTTTTTTGCCACTTGCAATGTTATGGATCTTAACAGAAAAGAAATCATTAAAAGCACCAATCGTACTCACCGCAGCTTTGGCAACACTCTTTATATTTTTACTCATCTCCGATTTTTATTTCCCTCAGTATAGTCCGATAAAGATCCTCTCTGATAAACAGTCCGATTACCTGGCATTACCAAAAACAGAATCAGCTTTAGAATTACAAAAATTAGAGCCAGGTTTAAAAAGTGCAGTACAATGCCTACCCATGGCATTGAACCATGCTTTTTTAAAACCCTTCCTGTGGGAGGACGGCAGATTTTTGATGGCCGTTTCTTCAATTGAATTGTTTCTTTATCAGTTGATATTTGTACTAATAATTTTTTTACATCACAGGTCACCACAAACAAATTACCCCGGCAGTATATGGTTCCTTATCACAATGGCGATGATCATGATTCTATTTGCCGGATACATCTCACCCAACGTAGGCACCTTGGTAAGATACAGATGTCTTTATTTACCTATGCTTGTTACCCCCATGCTATGTGTCATAAAATGGAGAAATTTCAGTAACAGATTTACGGCATAGTAGTCATGTAGAATACTGAAGCGGAACTCCCTCTTAAATCCATGACATAAGAAAAATTTACATTATATCTTATTTTTTCTTTTTATTTTTATTTATTAATATTATTTATATGTGTATATTTTTGGCTTATGTGGATATATTTTATCCTATTTTACCGAATAAATTTATTTTTATAAAGTCCATTACCTTAATTTTGCTGCCAAATTAATACAAATGGACACATTACGTTTTACTGCAATTAAAAATATCTCTAAGGAATCCATCCATTATGAGGTTAGAAGCACAGAAAAGGTTTCTGCAATTTTCAATGAACATGTCTTTACTTTGGCTACTGCCAGACATTATCTGACCGATGAAGCTTTCAAGAGTCTGAAAGCCTCCATTGCAGGTGGTAAAAAAATTGACCGCGCATTGGGCGCAGTGATTGCCAATGGCATGAAAGCATGGGCTGAAGAAAAAGGTGTTACCCATTTTACACACTGGTTTCAACCGCTTACCGGTTTATCTGCCGAAAAGCATGATTCATTCTTTACTTTAAAAGGAGACGGAACGCCCATACAAGAATTTGAGGGTGGTGCATTAATTCAGCAAGAGCCTGATGCCTCCTCATTTCCAAGTGGTGGTTTGCGTGCTACTTTTGAAGCTCGTGGCTACACAGCATGGGACCCCTCCTCTCCTGCATTCATCATGGAAACCGGCGAAGGAAAAACACTTTGTATCCCTACCATATTTGTTTCATACACCGGCGAATCTCTCGATGCAAAAACGCCTTTATTAAAAGCTATCGCAGCACTCGATAAAGCCGCTGTAGATGTCTGTCAGCTTTTTGATAAGAATGTTTCAAAAGTAAATTCAACACTTGGATGGGAACAGGAATATTTCGTAATTGATGCGGGGCTCGCTAAAGCTCGCCCGGATATCGTTCTAACGGGACGTACCGTTTTTGGTCATGCTCCTGCAAAAGGACAACAATTGGAAGACCATTATTTTGGTGCTATTCCAGAGCGTGTGTATGCATTCATGCGCGATTTTGAATATGAATCTTATCGACTAGGCATTCCTTTGCGTACACGTCATAATGAAGTGGCTCCAGCTCAATTTGAGTGCGCTCCCATTTTTGAGGAACTCAATTTGGCTGTGGATCACAACACCCTGTTGATGGATGTAATGACCCGCGTTGCCAAACGTCACAACTTGGTGGTACTTCTACACGAAAAACCATTTGCAGGCGTGAATGGAAGCGGTAAACATAACAATTGGAGCATGAGTACCGATACAGGTGTTAATTTATTGGCTCCCGGCAAAACACCAAAAACCAATTTGATGTTCCTCACTTTCTTTGTGAATACCATCAAAGCTGTGCATGATTATTCTGAATTACTGAGAGCATCTATCGCTTCTGCAGGAAATGATCATCGTTTGGGTGCCAATGAAGCGCCTCCTGCCATCATATCCATCTTCATTGGAAAATATTTAACCGATGTATTGAATCAAATTGAAAAACGTGTTGGTGAAAAATTTGATGAAACAGACGAAGCGCTATTAAAACTCGACATACATAAAGGTATTCCTGAGTTGATGCTGGACAACACCGATCGTAACCGCACCTCTCCTTTTGCATTTACCGGAAACAAATTCGAATTTCGTGCAGTGGGTTCTTCTGCAAACTGCGCAGGCCCAATGACTGTGCTAAATACTATCATGGCCGAAACTCTAAAAGGTTTCAAGAATGACGTAGATGCATTGATTGAAAAGGGTGAGAAGAAAGAACTAGCTATCATGCAGGTCATCCAAAAATATATCGTTGACAGCAAGAAAGTTTTATTTGAAGGAGACGGATATAGCGAAGAATGGGAAAAAGAAGCCACTAAAAGAGGTTTGCCTAATGTAAAAACCACTCCCCCTGCTTTGGATGCGTATCACTCTGATAAAGCAAAAAAACTATTCGAAAACAACAATATTTACAACCATCTGGAGCTGGAAGCCCGACATGAAATCATGCTGGAGGAATACATCAAAAAAGTACAGATTGAAGCGCGTGTGATGGGTGACCTGGCATCTACTATGATAATTCCTGCTGCCATTAAATACCAAAATGAACTGATTTCAAATGTAAGCGGATTAAAAAACCTGGGAATCAAAGGCAAATCTTATGATACTCAGATGAACATACTCGAAAAATTATCTGAGCACATACAAGTCATCAGCAGCAATGTAACAGATATGATTGAAGCTCGTAAAAAAGCAAACGAAATTTCTGATACTCGCTCCAAAGCGATTGCATACTGCGACGAAGTAAAAGGCAAACATTTTGACACGATCAGATACCATGTAGATAAACTGGAGTTGCTGGTAGACGATGAAAAATGGCCTCTGCCAAAATATAGAGAACTGTTATTCCTACGTTGATTTTGAATATTTTCAAAAGCCGGTAAAATTTTACCGGCTTTTTTTTATCTTGATGCCAATTAAACTTTTAAACATTAATACAATCCAAATAATAAACTAAAAAATTATGAAAGCAATTAAATTTCTATTACTAACTTTTTTATTCATCTCAACAAAAGCAGGATTCAGCCAGGAACCACGTGGTAAAGCAAAGGCCAAAAGAGACAGCATCAACAGAATGACACCTGAGGACAAACGAAAAGAAATCAATAAATTCACAAAACTGGATTTATCGCAGCAGCAATTGGATGAGATAAAGGAGATTCAATCTGCAGGAAAAAAAGCAAGGGCAGATGTAAAAAATGACAATTCTTTAACCCCCGAACAGAAAAAACAGAAAATCAAGGAATTGCACAAAGAACAATCAAAAAAAGTCATGCAGCTGCTTACCCCGGAACAGCGAAAAAAATTTAAAGATATAGGACGAGATAAACTTGACAATAAAGATGAAGAAAAAGACTAAAAAAACCTATTTCAACTCAAAGCCATCAGCAATGATGGCTCTTTTTTTAATCACAACTATCCCGTCTTTAATTGAATAGTTAGGTTGGTCTGTATTTTTTAAATGAGATCCACCGACTATAGTTACCTGATTTCCAATGCGTGCATCTTTATCAACAATCACATTCTTCAAGTTGCAATCATCTCCAATACCCATCCTTGGTATTCCCTGTCTGACACAATCCTCCAATTGGGAGAGCGTTTCGTAGTAGTCATTCCCCATGACATAACAACCGCTGATGTGAGAACCATTTCCAATTCTGCTTCTTACACCAACAACAGAATGTACTAAAGACGCTGCATGAACAATACACCCATCCGAAATGATGGATTGCTCTATTTGTGTACCGCTGATTTTTGAAGGCGGCAACATGCGTGCACGACTATAAACCATATTGTCATTATCAAACATATTGAATGGCGGTATATCCATAGTCAAAGCCAGGTTGGCCTCAAAAAAAGAGTGGATATTCCCAATATCGGTCCAATATCCTTCAAACTGATAACTGCTAACCGGATATTGATGTATGGAGTAAGGAATGATTTCTTTACCAAAATCAGTAGCTGATTTTTTCTCTGATTCCAGCAAATCAAACAATACTTGTCTGTTGAAAATATAAATCCCCATCGAAGCCAAATAATTTCGCTCTTGCGATTTCATCTCTGCACCTGTATCGCTCACCCACTCAGCCAATACATCCGCAGCAGGTTTTTCAATGAATGAAGTTATTTGATGCTGATCATTTGTTTTAAGTATCCCAAACTCAGTAGCTTCTTTTGCTGCTACAGGAATGGTTGCAATGGTGATAGATGCTCCCGATTCCTGATGATGCTTGAGCATAGTACCAAAATCCATTTGATACAACTGATCTCCGCTCAATATCAAAGCATATTCAAACTCATTTTTATCAATATGCTTAAGCGACTGACGAACCGCATCGGCCGTTCCCTGAAACCAACCTGGGCTGTCGGGCGTTTGTTCTGCGGCAAGTATATCTACAAACCCTTTACTGAATGCACTGAACTGATAGGTGTTTTTGATATGCTTATTTAAAGAAGCCGAATTAAATTGTGTGAGCACAAACATCCTGTTGATCCCACTATTAATACAATTGGAAATAGGAATATCCACCAAACGATATTTACCTGCAATAGGAACAGCAGGTTTACTTCTTGTGGCTGTGAGCGGAAATAAACGGGTACCTGCTCCTCCTCCTAAAATAACTGAAACAACTTGCTTGCTAATCATAATTTAATAATTGTAAAGATCTGAATATTCCTGTACTGTTTGCTGCCAGCTGTGGTTGATTTTCATCATGTTGTTGCGTGAATGATGCATGGCATCTGCGTCCTGATACACATACAATGCCCGGTCAATTGCATGAAGTATTTCTCCAACTTCTGCATGATTAAAACAAATACCATATCCACCCTCATCGCCTATATCAATTACCGTATCCTGCAACCCGCCTGTTCTTCTCACCATGGGTACTGTTCCATACCGCATAGCATAAAGCTGATTAAGTCCGCAGGGCTCAATTCTGCTGGGCATCAACAAGAAATCAGCCGATGCGTACATTCTATGACTCAATGGTTCATTATAAGCACGAACAAACTCAACGTTTGAGTGATGTTTTTCAGTTGTGTGTTTTAAAGCTTCCTCCAGATAAAAATCGCCACTACCAAGTAACAACCAATTCATACGATAACCAAATTCACTAAAAGAGTGCTCTATGATTGCCGGTAATAAGTCGGCTGATTTATCATACACCAATCTGCCAATAAAAATAAAAAGCGGTAGCGAATGATCAAAACCAAATTCTGTACAAAGATTTTCTTTATTTTTTTGTTTACCATTTTTTACAGAGGCCACATCATAATGAGTATGGATAAATACATCCGTTTCGGGATTCCATACATCATGATCAATTCCATTTACGATGCCGGTACATTTTCCTTTTTCGTACTCAAATAACTTCTCGAGACCGTTGGCATATTGCATCAATTCCTGCATATACGTTTTGGATACCGTATTTACATTATCTGCACATCTTATACCACAAGCCAATGCATTAAACTGATCATCCCATTCAAGCAATCCTGTTTTTTGATGATCCCACCAGGGTAGTAATTGTGTAAAAGACCATGGCTCGATACCCTGATATTGGGCATTGTGAATGGTCAGCACTGTCTTTATTTTTCCCAATTTTTGTACATAGTTGGTGTAGCGTAATATGAATGGAATAATCGCTGTATGATGATCATGCAAGTGAATAACTTCAGGCAATTGCTGAAAAGATGCAACCCAATTCACCACACATAACTGAAAAGCGAGGAAACGATAAGCATCATCATCATATCCGTATACTTTCTCTCTGTCCAGCAGTCCATGTAAATCCACCGCATATAATTCAAATCCACAAATATCTTTTTGTTCTTTAATGATAGTGTAAGAGAGAACTGCTCTGCCTATTTGTATGTCACCTTTAAATACAACATCCCATCCATGTGCATATAAGAAAGCAGTGCGATGCATTGGCATAATCAGCATTGATTGCATGCCTGCCAGTGTTTGATATTTAGGTAATGATCCAGCCACATCGGCAAGGCCTCCTACCTTGGCATATGGATAACATTCTGCACTGCAATGCAATACTTTAAACATGGCTAAAATTACCATGAAAATCTGATTCCCCTGAAATTGTTGAGAACTATTTTCACAAAAAAAAATAGGTTTTCTTATATTGTTGCCCGAAATCAAAAATTCATCCAATGACTAGCAATCAAAACAAAAACATTCCAACCAACTATGGTGCTTTGGGAACCCTGGTAACCGTATTTTTCTTTTGGGGATTTATCGCCGCAGGGAACAGCGTATTTATCCCTTTCTGTAAACATTTTTTCAAACTAGATCAGTTCCAAAGTCAGTTGATTGACTTTGCTTTTTATACGGCATACTATATTGGTGCCCTGGTTTTGTTTGCTTACGGTTCTTATGGAGGCAAAGACCTGGTTGGTAAATGGGGTTATAAAAAAAGCATTGTATACGGTTTGTTATTTTCTGCCATTGGTGCTGCGGCTATGATCGTTGCAGTTAATGCAAACACCTTTGCCGGAATGCTTTGTGGTTTATTTATCGTGGCCCTTGGCTTTTCCATTCAACAAACAGCCGCTCAACCTTTTGCCATTTCATTGGGAGATCCATCCACTGGCGCCAGTCGTGTAAATTTAGGCGGAGGCATCAATTCTCTGGGCACCACTATCGGACCCATCGTAGTCGCCTTTGCTTTATTTGGCACTACAGCCGCAATTACGGATGATCAAATTGCCGCATTGAGTTTAAGTAAAGTGATTGTACTTTATACTGCTGTTGGCGGATTGTTTGTAGCTGCTGCTTTGCTGTTTCATTTTGCTAAAAAAGTTCCGGCAGGTATCATGGAAGAGCAAACCGAAAAAGCAAATAAAGCACTCAGCTTACTGATTATTTTAACGGGCATTTTAATCATGTTATTCACCCCCGTATTTTATAGCTATAAAACTGATTTGTCTCAGGCAAGCGATGCTGAAAAATTAGCCATGAATGCATACAGAATGAAATGGCTTTTAGGTGCTTTGGTGGCTGTTGTTGCGTTGTTGATGTATGCAAATATTAGCGCTCAAAAAAAACCGGAAGGTTGGGGCGCCATGAAATATCCTCAATTGGTGTTGGGCATGCTAGCCATCTTCGTATATGTAGGTGTAGAGGTTGCGGTTGGCAGTAATTTGGGAGAATTCTTAAAAGAAAACTCAAACGGTGAAATCTCTGCATCAAAAGCAGCGCCCTACATCTCTATGTATTGGGGCAGTTTGATGATTGGTAGATGGACTGGCGCAGTGAGTGCATTTGATTTACAGCGTCAAACAAAAATCCTTTTACAATTTATTGTACCACTCGTTGCATTTGTTGTTATCATTAGTGTAAACACATTGGCCGGATATAATATGGAAGCGCTTTATTATTATATCCTTTGTGTGCTGGTGCAAATTATCGCATTTCGTTTTAGCAACGATAAACCGGCCAAAACACTGCTTACATTTGGCATACTTGGGGTTGCGGCCATGCTTGTAGGAATTTTTTCATCCGGCACATTTGCTGTATATGCATTTTTAAGTGGCGGACTTTGCTGTTCAATCATGTGGCCATGTATTTTCCATTTGTCAATTTCGGGTTTAGGTAAATACACCACACAAGGTTCTGCATTTTTGATCATGATGATTTTAGGTGGTGGTATCATTCCTCCTATTCAGGGTAAACTTGCAGATGTGACCGGTATTCAACAATCTTTCTGGATTGCTGTTGCATGCTTTGCATACCTTGCATTCTTTGGTTTCGCAGTAAAGAATATTCTTGAAAAACAAGGCGTTGCGGTTGATGATGCAGTGAGTGGAGGGCACTAGAATAATGCAAAAGTAAAAATTCTAAACAGCGAATTCAAAATGCAAAAGCAAAAATTCAAAATTTTTAGAACTGCTGTTGAGAAAAAATTACTTTTTTTATTTTTACTTTTTATCCACCTATCGGCTGACAGGCTTTTTTACTTTTTAATTTTTAATTTTCACTCAATATGCACACGATCGGAATTGATGTAGGAGGAACTACCACAAAGTTTGGCATTGTAGATGCCCAGGGAAATATTTTACAGCAAGACAGAATACCCAGCAATACGCATGATTTTGTGGAGGATTTTATTGATGAACTTCACAGCAAGCTGATGCCAATGATACAAGCAGCGGGTGGGTTAGATAAATTCAAGGGCATTGGTATGGGGGCGCCTAACGGTAACGTACACACGGGCACCATTGAATATGCACCCAATCTAAAATGGAAAGGGATTATTCCAATGGCCGAAATTATGCGCAAAAAATTTGGTCTTCCTACCCTGCTTACCAATGATGCAAACGCGGCAGCAATGGGTGAAATGATGTATGGCTGTGCAAAAGGAATGCAGCATTTTATTACCATTACACTCGGCACCGGCGTTGGCAGTGGAATTGTGATTGATGGCAGAATGGTGGTTGGACATGATGGATTTGCAGGAGAATTGGGACATACAGTTATTCGTCCCGGTGGTCGCTTACACAAAGGTACCGGCATGCGAGGGAGCCTGGAATCTTATGCATCTGCAACCGGAGTTCGCGAAACTGCCATTGAATTACTGACTGCAAATCCTGATAAAGAGAGTCTATTGCGTGATTATTCCATCAACGACCTAACAAGCGAAACTGTGTACAACTGTGCGATGCAGGGTGATGCCATTGCGAATGAAATCTTTGAATTCACCGGACAAATATTGGGAGAATCACTCGCTAATTTTGTGATGTTTTCTTCACCACAAGCCATCGTATTGTTTGGCGGACTCACCAAAGCCGGCAATCTATTAATGAATCCAACCCGCAAACATATGGAAGAGAATCTGCTACCTATTTTCAGGAACAAAGTAAAGTTGATTTTTAGTTCTCTAAAAGAATCAGACGCAGCAATATTGGGAGCCAGTGCGTTGGTAATGTAATTTAAAGTTTAAAAAGTTCAATAGGTTCAAAAAGTTTGCTTACTTTGCTTTCCTAAAATTGCATTTTTACTTTTTACTTTTTAATCACAACCCCCTACTCACCTTCGCTGCGAGTCTTGCGTTATTCAGTATCAGGGCTATATTCGCATCCAAACTTTCACCCTTGGTATGTTGGGCTATGTGACTTAAAATAAAAGGTGTTACTTCTTTTCCTTTGATGTGATTTTTTTCGGCATCCTGTAAGGCTGCTTGTATATGTTGCTCTATAAGTTCGGGAGATACTGCTTTATCCGAGGGAACCGGATTGGCAATTAAAATAGATCCTTTTAATCCTAATCCCCACTTGGCTTTACACATATTCGCGATTGCAGTTGGATCATCTAATCTCAAAGGTGATTTAAATCCGCTTTCGCTTGAATAAAAACTCGGAAAAGCATCTTGACCGTATGTAACAACCGAAACGCCCAGTGTTTCCAGGTATTCCAAGGTAAGTCCGATATCTAATATCGATTTCACACCTGCCGATACAATAGCGACATTCGTATTTGCCATTTCTGTTAAATCAGCAGAGATATCCATCGTGGTTTGCGCACCGCGATGAACTCCTCCAATGCCTCCTGTCGCAAATATTTTGATGCCTGCCATCGATGCAATACGCATGGTAGCTGCAACTGTTGTTGCTCCAGGCAGTTTTTGAGAGATAACAAACGGCATATCACGTAAACTCACTTTCCATACATTTTTTTCCTGCCCCAGCCATTCTATATTTTCTTTTGACAAACCCACCAAACATTTGCCCTCTTTAATAGCAATGGTTGCAGGAACAGCACCTTCCTCCCTAACGGCAGCCTCTACACGAAGCGCTGTTTCTGCATTTTGAGGCCATGGCATACCATGCGATATGATGGTAGATTCTAGCGCAACTACCGGTTTGCCATTTTTAAGTGCATCAATCACCTCTGGTTGAATTTCAAGATACTCATTGTACATAGGGATAATATTGTTGTTTTAATTGTTCTATCATTTGTTTATTTAAAGCTTCCATCACAGTTCCTTTTTGCAACATCACTCCTGCAGCAAGCGCATGTCCGTATGCTATGCTAGTGATTGTATCTTTTTGTTGTAGATAACCGAAAATCCATCCGGCTAATGTGGCATCTCCGGCTCCGGTTGTGTCTATGGGTTCAATATCAGGTGCACACAAATGGATCTCCCCACTTTGACTATACATCACAGAACCTTCTTTACCTTTCTTTACCCAAACATTCTTTACTCCTTTACCTAGCAGCGTTTTTACCGCAGCTTCTCCATGCAAATCAGTAAGTGCAAATAACTCATCCTCATTGGGTGTTAGCATGAATATGCCTTCCAGATTTTTTTGTTTCAATTTCTGTGATTTAGAAATAGAAACAGTTTCAATAAAAAGTTTTATATTTTGATTGTTGCAAAATGACATCAGCCATGCCAATGAAACTTCATTTAAATTACAATCTGCAACGATACAGGATGCTTGTTTGAAAATTTCAATCCGATCAGTCAAAATCGTATCTGTAATAGCAAAATCGGTATGATCCATACAAGCTGCCGAAAACAAGCTGCCGTCCGGATTTACAAATGCAGTAAATTTTCCTGTTGGATAAATATCTTTTACTGACAGATCAGTATCAATGCCAGATCGCTGTATAACCTGCTCAATAAAATGGCCATCGGCGTCATGTCCCAAATAAGAGATGATCTTTACAGACACACCCGAAAGTGCAAGATGACGGGCTATATTGGCAACGACGCCACCCACACTTTTTTGTATCCTAGCAGGATTTGATGTGTGAGGTACAAAAGTTTGTTTGCCAAAATACAACTCATCAACCAAGGCAGCTCCAATACAAATGACGTTACTCATATAGAACACAAATTTAGGTAAGTGTCTCTTTGCCACACTGAATAAATTATTTTTTAATACCAAAAACTTACTTAGATTCGTAAAAAAAACAGCATGAAAAATCACCTTACTACCGTTATTTATGCTATCGCCATTATTATCGCATCCCTTATCATTGGAGGGGCTTACAAATACAAGTTCAAGTCGAGTGAAACAATTTCTGTTACAGGTATGGCAGAAATAGATTTCAGTTCAGATCTGATTGTATGGAGTGGATCTTTTTCAAGAAACGGGATAGGTATTAATGAAGCTTATGCCGCTCTTAAACAAGATGAAAATGCGATAAAATCATACCTGAATCAAAAAGGGATTCCTGATTCATGTATCATCTTCACTTCAGTAAACATGACGAAGAATTATCAGCGTCAATATGATCAACAAGGAAATATTACCTCTGAATTTTTTAGTGGGTATTCTTTATCAGAAAATGTTCGAGTCGAGTCAGCCGAAATAGATCGTGTTGAAAAAATGTCAAGAGAGATTACTGAACTGCTTGAAAAAGGTATTGAACTTACCTCTAATACTCCCGAATATTATTACACTAAACTCAATGAGTTGAAAATTGATTTACTTGCCAAAGCAGGAGCAGATGCCAAATTAAGGGCTGAAACTATTGCAAAAAACAGTGGCTCTTCTTTAGGATCTATAAAAAAAGGAACAATGGGTGTATTTCAAATCACCGGAAAAAATGTGAATGAACAATTCAGTTATGGAGGCTCCTTTAATACAAGCAGCAAATTAAAAACAGCATCTGTAACCCTAAAGGCAGATTATCTCGTTAATTGAGCTCTGTGAACTCAACTTATTCACTCCTCCGTACTGCTGTTTTTTGTACGGGCCTTAAATCTATATTGACTCAACATGTATTGAAATGAGTAGTCGCTCAATCCAAGCGATTGCATTGCATAAGACCTGACTGCACCCAGTTGATCCTTATCCGGCCTAAATTCCTCATTAGGCTTATGCAATTTAGAAAATTCCATGTTCAAAGCCAATTGACAACGCTTATACTTCTCCTCTCTTTGTCCGATTACCTGTTCATTCAATCCGATTTCCAGCGCATAATCGTTCAGATGCTCAATGATATTGGAAAAAAGTTTGAAATACACGATCATCTCACGTTCATATTTCTCAATGGCCTCTATTGAAACTTGACCATTTTCATAAAAATCATCAACTATCCAGAATCTCGAATAAATTTGAGCAATTTCAAATTCATCCCTGCGTTCGAGATAAAAAGAAATCGGAACCAAAATATTTACTTTATCACCCGCTCTTTCCAGTTCTGATTTTGGAATGATTTTGATATTGGCTCCCAATTCGGATAACTGCCTGGCATAATCATCAATAAAAGCCTTGCTGAGTACCCTTCTTTTCATTTCAAGCATGGGCATTTCGTCCAATTTTTCAATTCTTTTGTCATCGACTGAGGTCCAAATGACAGAAACAGGTTTTTTAAGGGTTTCTTTTAAAGATGGATGTACATTGTCGGGCACCCATTTAAACGGATTGGCCAGTGCATAACCTATGTGAAAAATATTTTCAAGCGGAGCTTTAACAGGATGTATACGAGCCCAATAACTGTAACTCAAAGCGCCTATTTGCCATGCATTGGTTGTATTCATCCAATCGGCATCTTCTTCATTGGATTGCCATTCTCTGAATGTACGCCCTAACATGATGTCTACATACTGATCCAACTCTTTCCAGAGATTTTTATGTATCCCCCATTGGGTATAGGTTAGTTTTTCATCTATGATTTTTTCAAGATCATAGATTTTTTTATCGGTTTCCAATTTCTTTACAGCCAACTGATCCTGGAATGTCTGCAATCTATCCTCCAAATCCGACATCTCTTTTTCTTTAACTGCAATCTGATTCAACAGAGACTCTTTTTGGTCGGGATTACATTTTCTCAATTGGGTCTCCAGATCTTTCTTTTGTTTTCTCAGATCCTTTTGTGCAGATAGTTCGCTTTTAATTTTTTGATGCTGTGGCAAATCTTTGTACTCGGCAGAAAGCGTTTCTATTTTTTTTCTCAGATTTCTCTCTTCTTCTTTTTGTTCTGCAATTGTTTTTTTATCAATATTGGGCACCATGGAAAAATAGATCAGCCACCACGGATTAAAATGCAGTTGTAACTGCGCCGCCTTTGCTTTGGTGAAAATCTCACCCGGAGATTCAGGAGTGCCTGCATTTTTTGAAAGACCCAAATGAATGCAGGCCTCATTGATCAATTCAAAAAGTTTGCTTTGATTGATAAAGCCGGTTTTTGCAGTATCCGACAATATCATCATCTCCATTTCATCAATCAATCCATCATTGGATAATTTCTCATAGATCAACTCTTTCAAATGAGGTAAAATAATCCTGGCTTTCTCCTGGGCGATGATCTCTTGTGCAAATAATGGATTAATGGAAGGAACTGTATGATAATACAGCTGAACATATAACTTGTTATTCAAATCAAGCAAATATTTCAATTCACTTGAAATTACATTCAACTCATCCGTGCTCAAATCCAAAAAAACATCCTCATCAGATTGTCCTGTTTCAATTTGAAAAGATACCCTTTTATTTACATCATCGACCTCTTTGGGAGAGGCAGGTTTGTAACTTGATAATATATCCAATTCCTGTATCACCTCCATGATAGCCGATGTCATGGGCGGATTTACAAATTTGTAATATTCTTCACCAAGGGGCCACATTCTTTTATTTTGCTTTCCGCCTGCTTTATCTTCAGGATGCGCATATATATTCCTGATTGAAACCAGCAAATCAAATAAATCATTCATCCCTTTGGACACAATTGTCCTCCCTTTTCTAATTGGCTCAATTTGTAGAGAGAACGAATTATCACTACCCTCATCGATCACAGTTTTCAAAAGTGAAAATTCGTGGCATAATGCAGCGATTGATGTGAAATCTTTTTTTACAGACTTTTCATAAATGATGGACTGTTGAAGGTGGCTGGACAACAACCTGTAGAACGAAACAAAATGACCGAAGCTGGGTTTTTGTCTTGAGAATTTATAAAACTCAGTTTCAACTTTCATATCCGGAGGCCCCAACAACTTGTACTCCCCAAACAAGATAGCAACTACATATGCCACCAATGTTTCCCCCAAATCCAACAGCGCTTTATGTCTTACAGACTCCTCCTCTGTAGTAACCGCTCGCTGATAGGGGTTAATAAATTGTGCAGGTAAGGAATTGGATAATTGCATTGTCCGAATGAAATATCTTTTATGCTGTTGAAAAATAAAAACCCTCTTTGAAATTCTAAGAAATGTCCGATTGCTGCTCCTTCTCCCATATCATTCTGCCATAACCCGGAATTACATGTTTTTCACTGTGATATGATGAACGAACCAAAGGACCGCTTTCTACATAATCAAACCCGATTTGATAACCAATTTCCCTATACTCCTTAAATTCATCGGGATGTATAAAACGATCAACTCTCAAGTGTTTGGGAGTTGGTTGTAAATATTGACCTAAGGTGACAACATCGACCCCGCTGTTGTATAAATCCTTCAATGTTTGAATAACTTCTTCTTTTGTTTCAGTCAATCCAAGCATGATGCCACTCTTTGTTCGCATTCCTCCTTTTTTAAGGATAGATAGCGTTTCCATACTCTGATGGTATTTCGCCTGAACCCTTACTTGTCTGGTAAGTCGTTCTGTGGTTTCAATATTATGGCTCACCACTTCAGGTGCTGCATCAATCACTCGCTGAATATTTTCTGTCTGTGCTTTAAAATCAGGAATCAGTGTCTCTAATGTAGTATCAGGATTCAATGCCTTTACCGCTTTAATGGTATTGAACCAGATGATACTGCCCCCGTCTTTTAACTCATCTCTGTCAACAGAAGTGATAACGGCATGTTTTACCTTCATTAGATGTATCGCTTCTGCCACTCTTTGTGGTTCATCCCAATCTACCGCTTCCGGCCTACCTGTTGCAACTGCACAAAATCCGCAACTGCGTGTGCAAATATTTCCGAGAATCATAAAAGTAGCCGTCCCTGCACCCCAGCATTCCCCCATGTTCGGACAATTACCGCTTTCGCATATAGTATGTAATTTATGGGTGTCCACCAGGTTTCTCACATGACGATACTCCTCCCCAATAGGCAACTTGACACGCAACCATTCTGGCTTTTTATACATCGGCTTTTGGATAGAAGTTTCGGAAGAACAACTCATAATGATGTTGACTATTTTTTATTGTTCATGGTTATAAGTAATGAGTAGCTGTATTTTTCATTTGATTCTTTAAACAGACAGCTACTTCCTTTTGCCCATGATAAGTGACAGATATATTGATGTAAATTCTTTTCTTTGTTTTATCAATACCATTTGCGGGATTGGTTGAAAATAGTATTCAGTCATAATACCAATTTCAAGGCCGGCAATGACATCTTTAAACTTCCCGTAGTCAAAGCGAATTCCTGATTTCAAATGTATTCCAGGTTTTACTTTGATTTTATTCCATCCATCGCTGAAATTGGGTCCTCCCAGAATATACAAACTATCTTCTGTCAGTTGGTATTGATATGGTCTCAACAAAGCGAGTGACAATCCACCACCGGCATTTAATGTTACATTTATTCCATTGGTATTTCCTTTATTGCCCAATAGATATTGCAAGTGCATACCTAATTTAACTGGGTAAACAAAATTGAGTTTTCCATAAATAAATGGCTGCATGCTTGCCTCGTATGCCTCAAGCTTTTCTTCTTTCAGATGCTTCCTCTCAGAAATCGATAACTGATAAAGCCATGTTTTTCTGGCTGATTTATATCTGCCAAGTTCTACAAAGCCTCCATACCCGTCACTGGTGAGATTAAAACCGGCGACCCATTGTTTTCTATACTGAAGCACCCCCTCCTCCATGAGTTTGGACTGAAGATTGATTTTTTCCTTTCTTGCTTTATGTCTGCTAACTCTTGTGGTATCTGTTTGCTGAGAATACAATGATATCCCTGAATAGAAATTCAGCAAAATAAGCATCAGATATTTGCGGGTAAAAGTCCAGAACATTTTCACAGTAAAATTACGATTATTCTGTGGAATCAAATCATGATTTTGTACGTAAAGGATTCGTAATTTAGCCGAAATTATTTCCTCATGATGGCCAGTATAAGATATGACGGACATTTGAGGTGCACATGCACTCATTTACAGAGCGGATCAATCATTGAAACAGACGCTCCAACTGACAATAAAGGGAAGGGAGAAAGGTTTAGCCCAACGGACTCCCTCTGTGTTTCCCTTGCTACCTGTATCATCACAACCATGGCTATTAAAGCGGAAAGCATCGGAATTGAACTGGCAGGATCCTCACTTGAAGTGTATAAACACATGCTTAGTGAACCTCGCAGAATAGGAAAAATTGAAATCAACATTCATTTACAGACAACCGATCTTGACGCCGATAAAAAGAAAATTCTGGAAGCCGCAGGCAATGGCTGTCCTGTAAAAAGAAGTTTACATCCCGATCTGGAGACCATTATAACCTATCATTGGAAATAATCAATCTACTCTTTTCAGCAGATTCAACCCGATACTGCAATGAAGGCAATTTTTTTTCACACAGTATTCATTATGCAATTGCAATAGCCCCTGCGATTGCGTTGCAGTTTGCACAGATAAATTCATTTTTTCAAACAAATGGATGATTCTGTTTTTTTCTCCTTTCAATACCTCCATCAAATCTATTGACCTCTCAATAAATTGAAATTGCTTGAAATGCACACCATAGGCGTAAAGTACCGGAACAATAGCATTAAGAATACAGGAATGCCGAATCTGTTCTATTGAATATATTACTTTGTTTTTTGCCTGAACATCAAAACGATAATGCGATTTCCAGTATGCAGAAACATCCAATGGTATCATTTTCCTTACATGTTCAAGATCCCCTGCATTTAAAATTTCATCAAATCGGTTCGTTTTTTCTGATAAATAATTCGCCAACATAGCGAGTCTTATTCCAGGGAAAGAGCTGGGACGCATTCTGAAATAATGCATACTAACAGGGGCAGGATTTATTTGGTATTTTGATTGAATAAATAGATAAGTGCTTTGTAATATTCTGGGCCATTGATCATCGAAAGAATTTCCTAACATATTTGCCTGACCAAAAAGTAACGCTTCCGTCATTTCGATGTTTCCCCTGAAATTTCCAAGCAAACGAATAGGAATAGAGTCCATCATTTGTTCAAATGAACTGCCGTTTACTTTACCACCCAAGGCACCGGCAAAAAGTTTAAGCCAGACTTTATTCCAATCACCTCTCTCTTTCTGAACCATCGCAATAATTTTACCCGAACGAAACTCCATTCGCTCTGCGATCATACGCTCTATGGTTTTTTCAAAAACCAATGGCTTTAGCTCTTTCAATAAGGGTTTACAAGGAATAGCATGCATCTCTTTCATTATGGTGGCATATTTGCCCAACAATGTTTTTGAAACACAATGATGCAACTCAAGCGTGGGAAAGGGCAGATTCATGAGCGCATCTTCCTTCCAAACTACGTGTAAAATAACATTGGCATAATTGATATCGGAAGAATGTCCATGTTGTTTCCAATGCGATGCGTGGATATGCAATTCAACATGCCCTGCCCATCGTTCATTTCCGATAATTATACGTGCATCTAAAAAATCGGGGCCCTGATTTCTGTTATAGTTGCCGGGGTGCAATACTTGAATACGCTTTCCACAACTTGTTTTTAGTCCAGTAAACTGATAGAGTCTGTATTGCCAGATGTAATGTAAAAAATCTTCTTGCATGGGTATGAATTTCCATGCAAAATGAAGTAGAAAAAGGATTTATACCTGTTGAAAACAACTGAAACTGTAGTTTTTATTCTCCTGAAATCAAAAGAAAAAACCTATCAAGGAGCAGTCCAACGATTGTTCGTAAAGTCTATGTCGGGCCAATTTTTTTCCTGATCTATTACTACTTCTTTCAGTTTATCGGCCTCAGGTATGCGAACAGTAAACTCCGTGGTATTATTCCAGATTTCAACCGGCAAAGAAATTCGACCGGTTTTATTGTATATGGTAGTATAGGATAAGGTAACGGGCATCGCCATTTTTTGAAGGTTTATAATTTTTACATGAGATTCTTTTGCATTAAATTTTGAGACACTAGCGATGGCTTGATCTAAATAATAATTATTCAAAAACCAAGCTCTCCAAAACCAGCACAAATCTTCTCCAGCCGCATTCTCCATAATTCTGAAAAAATCCCATGGTGTCGGATGTTTGAATGCCCATTGTTTTATATAGCTTCTAAATGCAAAATCAAATCTGGTAGGGCCCAAAATATGATCACGTAAAAGTTCAAGTGCATAGCCGGGTTTCATGTAAACCGAAACTCCTATGTTGTACTCCTTCAATGCATCTTGTTTGTTTAAGATACACTCGCTGTAAGAATTAAACAGACTGTATGATCTCTCCGCACCATTGGATGGATAATTTTTGTATTCACCTTTGTTGAAATCATCGTCAGCCAATGAATTGATGAAAGTATTGAAGCCCTCATCCATCCATCCATAGAGTCTCTCGTTACTTCCTACAATCATTGGAAACCAGGTATGACCAAATTCATGATCAGTAACTCCGAACAATCCTTCTCCTTCGGCTGTTGATCCACAAAATACGATACCCGGATATTCCATACCACCCACATTACTTGCCACATTCACAGCAACAGGATACGGATATTCGTACCAACGTTTGCTGTAATTTTCAACAGACCCTTTGGTATATTCTGTAGCTCGGCCCCAGGCTTTTTTACCTTTTGATTCTGGAGGATATACACTCATGGCTAATATTGATTTGCCGGATGGAAGGTTCACAGCACATGCATCCCAGATAAATGAGGTTGAACTTGCCCATGAGAAATCACGTGCATTTTCAAGTATAAAATGCCAGGTAAGTTTTGCATTTCCAACCGGCCTTGATTTTGGATCATTAATTTCACTTTCAGTCCGAATCATGATGGTTTGGTTGCTTTTCTTTGCCTTTTCCAAACGGTCCGATTGTGTAGCAGTAAGTACGTCATTCGGATTTTTCAATTCCCCTCCCGCAACCACTATATGATTAGCAGGAGCCGTTAGGTTTACATCAAAGTTTCCGTATTCCAGATAAAACTCACCTGCTCCCAAATAAGGATCCGTATTCCAGCCTCGTACATCGTCATACACGCACATACGTGGATACCATTGAGCTACAGAGAAAATATCTCCTTTAGTTGTTTTCAAAATACCGCAACGATCAGATCCATACTCAGGCAGAATAAAATCATATTTGAATTGTATCAGACATTTACCGCCTGATGGAGCAATTGGTTTAGAAAGTCGGATTTGCATACGTGTATCCGTTATGAGATAGTCGGCATTTTCGTTAGAGACCATAACAGACTCAAAATTAAAGCCCCCGTCAAAAGTGGAATGAGCATCTCCATATCTGCTGCGTGAAGTGGCAGGCATTCTTGCTTGACCCCTGCTATCGGATTTATAAAGGTTTTGATCCAGTTGCAACCATAAATATGTTAAAGCCTGCGGACTGTTGTTAGTGTAATTAATACTAACGGCTGCGGTTATACGGTGGGTATTTTCATCTAGCGTTGCCTGAATGGCATAGTCTGCCCGATTTTGCCAATACGACGGCCCCGGATCTCCATTGGCAGATCGATATGAAGATCGGTTATTCTCGAAATGCAATGGTGCGAAAAGTTCATGTGGATCATATACAGACAATGGCATAGTTCCTGTATCTTTTTGTGCAAAAGCATGATTAAAAATTGAAAGCGTAAAAATCAACTGGTAAAATTGTATTTTCATAAAGTTTGAATGTATTCGTTTAAAAAAAATCACTCCCATTTCTTAAGTAATTGATTTGCTTCTTTTTTGATGATAGGGTCATCTTCTGTTTTATTTGAGAGTGTTTGGATATGCTTAAGCCATTGAACGGCAGATTTCTCCTGGTCATTTGCATACAATGCTTTGGCAAGCTCCAGTTCATTGAGCATAAACTGATCATGAAGTTTTAATGCCTGCTGGTAAGCATGTATGGCTTCTTTAAAAGAGGCCTCGGGCAATCCTCCATAAATCAATTTCAGCATTGATTTTTCGAAAAAATTGAGATTTGCCACTTCATAATGCCATTTCCCTAAAATATGCCACGCTTTATAATTACCGGGATTTATTTTTATCGCTTTTTCAGCGTATGATTTTATCTCTTTCACGTAAATGATTTTTTCTTTACCACTTTTACTCAACGCCTGTTTGCCAAGTGCGATACACATAGCCACATAGGAGAAATCGTCATTTGGTTGTAGCTTGATGAGCTTTCGTGCAAAACCAATGGCAAGATCATAATAATATTTTTTGCTTGCTTCTTTTGTCTCCCTGGCTCCAATGCGAGCAGAAAGTTCACTGCATTTATACAATGCTCTTGCATTCGCAGGTTGTATGCGAAGTGCTTCTTCATATTTTTGCAATGCATTTTTTTCCTGCAGATTCGCTTCAAGCTTCTCCCCTTCAGCAATCAAAGATTCGGTTGATTGTCCTTGAGCAATTGATACAATGAGCATGAAAAATAATACCGGCTTTAAGATAAAGCAATTTTGCAGCGTCATGCTTAACGGGATTTTGAGAATGTGACCGATACTTTTCCTTGCATGTCGCTGATGGGTGGATGGATTTTTTCAAGACAAATAAGGATTCTTAGAATTTCATCATTCATTAAAAACAATTTTTGAAGAATAGCTTCTGCTGCCTGTTCCAACAAATCAAATCCTGTATGTAAAGTTTCTGATATGATTTGATAAGCCCTAGAATAATCAACATAATTGCTCGATAGAGGATCATAGTCCTGCTGCATTTCTATTTCTATATGCAATATAAGATCGGTGCCCAACACTTTCTCTTCGGGATACAGCCCAACAGGAGCTTTAAAACACAAGTCGGTAAGTTTAATAAGATACATAGATCAATGTAATCCTTTTTCTCCTAAATAACGTTCGGCATCCAAAGCTGCCATACATCCGCTGCCGGCTGCAGTAACTGCCTGCCGGTAATTTTTATCCTGCACATCACCTGCTGCAAAAACGCCTTCCACATTCGTTTTTGAGGTGCCGGGTATGGTTTTGATGTAACCGGTTTCGTCCATATCTATCCAGTTTTTGAAAATAGCACTGTTGGGTTCATGGCCAATTGCCACAAAAAATGCACTCACAGGAACAGTTGTTATTTCATTGGTTGATTTATTTTTTATTTGCACCGCTTCAACCTTTTGATCACCTAAAATATCTTCGGTTTCACTGTTCCAGTATATTTGAATGTTGGCTGTTGCTTTTACCCGGTCCTGCATGATTTTACTTGCGCGCATTTCATTTCTGCGAACAATCATGTGCACTTTGGTGCATAGTTTTGAAAGATAGAGTGCTTCTTCTGCAGCAGTATCTCCGGCACCAACAATAGCTACTTCTTTCCCTTTAAAGAAGAACCCATCACAAACGGCGCAGGCACTAACACCAAATCCATTGAGTCTTTTTTCTCCGGGTAAGCCAAGCCATTTGGCAGAGGCTCCTGTGCTAATGATGACCGCATTTGCTTCAATCCATTTCTCTTCATCTATTTGCACTTTGTGTGGGTGAGAAGAAAAATCAACGGCAGTTGCAAGTCCGTATCTGATATCGGCACCCATTCGGCGGGCTTGTGCTTCAAAATGCTGCATCATTTCCGGACCTTGTATACCATCCGGATACCCCGGATAATTTTCTACTTCAGTAGTGATTGTAAGTTGTCCGCCTGGCTGAATTCCCTGATATAATACAGGATGCAAGTTAGCGCGGGAAGCATAAATAGCTGCGGTGTAACCTGCCGGACCGGAGCCGATAATGAGGCAGTTGATTTTTTCTGAGATGTTGGTAGACATATATTTGATTAATTAACAATCACTTTTTTATATGATGCAGCATACCCGCTAAAAGCACCAAGCGCTCCATTGGATATGTTTCCAATTACTTTGTTGGGCTGAGAAAATGGATTTCCGATCGCCTGTGCTGCAAATTCCCAGGTGTTCCAAAAAGTGTAGGTAGCTCTGTCAATATTACAAAATTTAACTGTTACAGTATCTCCGTATTTAAAAAAGTTCTCTTTTAAATCGGGTGGATTATTGCGATCAAAACCTTTCTCCAACAATACGGTAAATGTTGTACCATCAATCACTTCATCAGAATACACCGAATTATTTGGGGGAAAAAATGGTTCACTGTTTGTTTGGGTGAAATATCGTACATAGTTCCCCAATCCCGGAGGATCTGTAATTGTCAGATAGGCAAGTCTTTTAGATGTATCCGGATTAAATGGTGAAGGCTTGAAGAACAAAGAGTCGGGAGTTCTTCCTAATGTAGGTATGGTCGTTTGCGACTGATATGTTTTGCCCTCCGAAATGATGGTAAGTTGATATGTAGTATTTAATTGACCGATGAGTGGAGGTTGGGCAGGATCAGTGCTGTAATAATAGTAATTGATTCCCGGAAAAATAGGTACAGCATATTCCTTTAAGTGGTGAGTAACCAGACCGTCAGACAGAACCACGTCTGCATCATGAACAAATAGGTCTCTCAATACATCCGGACCCAACTGAGCATAATAGGGCAAACTTTTTGTGAGCACTATACGCGGATCCTTATCATTTTCAATAGATGCATCCACCACCAATACAGATTGGGTTTCATTTAGCTTGAAATTGATATTTTTTTCACACGACAACAACAATACACTAATGATTGATAAAAGCAGCAATTGATATTCGCAATATCTTTTCATAAATAAATAAAATCGATGCAAAATTAAGCAATTAGCAACCCTGCTGATAAAAAAATCCCCGATTGTTTATCGGGGATGGTATATACTGATTGTTTGGATATGCTTATCCGAGATACGCCTTAAGGGCTCCACTGTAGCGCGCCTTTTGTAAACGCTTGATAGCACGTTCCTTGATTTGGCGTATACGTTCTTTGGTTAAATCGTATTTCTGACCGATTTGTTCAATAGTAACTCCGTTTTCTCCATCCAGGCCAAAATAGGCATTTACGATTTCAGCCTCTCTTGGACTCAAAGATTTGAGTACTCGACGAATTTCATTCTTAAGAGAATCATGCATCACATCTTCATCGGTTTCGTCGCCACCTTTAAGTAAGTCTCCCATGGCTACGTCTTCAGCTTCATGCACCGGTGCATCAAGGGAAGTATGACGTGTGTTGCTTTGGAAAATATTATTGATTTCTGTTTCACTCATTTCGAGGAGTTCTGCAAGTTCTTCGGTTGATGGCTCACGCTCATGTTCCTGTTCAAAAGCCATATATGCTTTATTGGCTTTGTTGTAAGTTCCAATTTTGTTTTGTGGCAAACGTACCAGACGGCCCTGTTCAGCCAATGCCTGAAGGATCGATTGACGAATCCACCAAACAGCGTAAGAAATGAATTTAAAACCTTTGGTTTCATCAAAACGTTGCGCTGCTTTGATAAGTCCCAGATTACCTTCATTGATCAGATCACTGAGCGACAAACCTTGATGTTGATACTGCTTGGCTACGGATACAACGAAACGTAAGTTTGCTTGTACCAATTTGTCCAAAGCACGCTGGTCACCCATTTTAATTTTCTGAGCCAGGATTGTTTCCTCCTCTGGCGTAATCATAGAAATTTTTGAAATTTCCTGCAGATACTTTTCAACCGCTTGTGAATCGCGGTTGGTAATTTGGGTAGCAATTTTTAACTGTCTCATTATTTGTTATTGGTTACTAAATGGGTTGGTTGCTTTTGAGATGGTATCAGAGAAGTATTTCAAAACTTGCACAAAGATAAAATCTGACTTTTGCATTTCATAGCGTTAACGAAAAAATCCAAGAATTGTTGAAAAGTTTTAGATTTCTTTACCATATCTTTCTTATCAAAAATCAAGCCAAACAATGGTTTTCCGCCAGAAAATAGTCAAATATTGCCCTTTTTGCATTAAAACTACTCAAATTGTAAAATTGCAGTATTACTAATAGTATATTTTATTAATTTTTTATTCAACCGGAAATCCAATTAAATCTTAAAGCGATTGATATTTGAAAATGAAGGAAATTGTCACTTTGAATTATTTTTCAATCACATAAAGCATTTATCAATTGCTCTTTACATTTGCAATATGACAGATCTTCGCTCCGACACATTTACTAAACCAACTCCTGCCATGCTCAATGCCATGATGAATGCGCATGTGGGCGATGATGTTTTTGGTGAAGATGAAACAGTCAATGAACTGGAAAAAATGACTGCGAGTTATTTTGGTATGGAAGCAGGGCTGTTTTGTCCCAGTGGTACCATGGCGAACCAAATAGCCATCAAATGTCACACGCAACCCGGACAGGAAATCATCTGCCATAAACTGAGTCATGTTTACATTTACGAAGGAGGTGGCATTGCATTCAACAGTGGTTGTCAAACAAAAGCACTGGATGGTGTACATGGGAAACTGCTTGCGGAAGATGTCTTAGTGAGTATAAACAATGAAGATATCCATAAACCGGTAACCGCACTGGTAGTGCTCGAAAATACCGCCAATCGTGGCGGAGGATCTTGTTACCACTGGAATAATATCGAGTCAGTAGCAAACGTCTGCAATTCACACCATATTCCATTACATCTGGATGGTGCCCGTTTGTGGAATGCCTTAGTGGCAACCAACCAGGATCCAATTTTATACGGGCAAACTTTTGATAGCATTTCAGTTTGTTTTAGCAAGGGATTGGGAACTCCGGTCGGAAGTGTGCTTATCGGTAGTCATGATTTCATTAAAAAAGCTCGTAGGTACCGTAAAGTATTCGGTGGCGGGATGCGTCAGGCTGGCTTTCTTGCAGCTGCATGTATTTATGCACTACAAAATAACATAAGCCGACTAAAAGAAGATCATGATCATGCCAAACTAATCGCGCATGCACTGTCGCAAAAAGATTTTGTTGCAGATATTTATCCTGTAGAAACGAACATGGTCATATTTGAGTTGAAAGAGAGATATACCGCGCAATCATTTGCATCCTACTTGAAAGAAAAGGATATTTTATGTATTCCCATTTCAGAGACTCATATCCGAATGGTAACGCATTTAGACATAAGTGATGACATGATACATCAATTGGTGAGCATCATCAATAATGCCTAGGAAAAATAGTTTTCAAACTGTGACCAAAAATCAATCCAGTTGTCTGAGATGCTCGGATTCTATCAACTGAAAAAGCAAATCAGGCTTGTACGTCCTCCATTGTGGCACCTCTCTTAATTCGATGTATCTGTTAAGTTTGGTACTTAGAAAATCATACTGACTTTGCTCGGGTAGATTCAGCATGCATATCCAACCATGATCATCCGACAGTTGATCCAGCCAATCCTCATAATAAGAATCATCGCTGCTGTGAAAATTCAATACATTTTCCGCAACAAAAATGAATTTATAAATACCCTGCTCATACATGATATCTGTTATGTTTCTTCGCAGAGTCATAATGTCATTTTCAATGGCATCATTCCATTCCCCCATTAGCTCTATAACAGCAAAGTGCATTTCATACTCTACAAATAAAATTTTAAGAAACATTGTTTTTGAGCCAAACTGATCCCATTGTGGGTGAATATAGTAGTTATAGAGGGTTTGAGAATATTCGAATTCGCTATACGTATTACCAAAAAAAGGAGATTTTTCATCCTCTTCAGCGGTATATAGGTGACGCCAGTTATAATATGGTTCAATGTTCTGCAACGGAATCTTTTCACAAATATACAACCTGTGTATACTGCGAAAAATTTGAAAAAAAGGAAACAAAAAAGCCGTCCAATATGAACGGCTTTAAGAAATAAATTAATCAGCTTATTTGCGCTTGAAATCGTTTTTACCTAACGTTTGAGCAATACCAAAAGAATGCGTGATTGAGTTTCTCATGGTACCATCATCAAATGACTTACGATAGTTGGTTTGAAGCATGAAATATACTGTATTACTAAAGTTTGCTTGTAAACCAACTCCCACAGGCACATAAGCGCCCATCTTTCCGCTATAAGAGCCAATACCCAAACCGGCAGATATATAAGCGTTGAATTTAGATGCATCAGGGAAAATCTTAAGGTTGGCTGTTGGTTCAATTTCCACACCAACTTTGTTGTAATTGGTTACATTTTCATTACGATCTATAGCAGAATAATTATGGAACATCATACCCAATCTGGCAGACAAATCGATATGATCAGCAATTTGCTTCCATGCGGAGATGGAGAAACCCAAATCTTGTTCTTTTAAAGTAGCCAGGGTTCTTGGTCCGGAGTTATCCTTCCAAACCTTTGGTGTTTGAATATCAAGGGTGTTGATGTGGATGCCTACCAGGTTTCTGGTGTTTTTGAAATTGAACATGTTTTTTTGTGCAAAAGAAGCGGTTGCGAATGTCGACAAAGACAAACACAGAATGAAGATTTTTTTCATAATTACTTTTTTGGTTAAACGAAAATGTGCCCTGGTTTTAGTGCACGGTCGTCAGATACACAAATGTAAAACGAATTTTGATACGATTCAAAGGTTTTTTTGGAATAACAGAAGTAAAAAATCGCTGATTTGCAATATCTTCGCGCCTAATTCAGCGGTTCGGTAGCTCAGCTGGATAGAGCATCAGCCTTCTAAGCTGAGGGTCATTGGTTCGAATCCAATCCGAATCACATCTTAAAAGTTCTGCAAAAGCAGGACTTTTTTTGTATGTAAAAGAAAGATTCACGGTATCTTATATCCCAACCCTAAACTCCCCGATAGCCGTTCTCCTTAGTCGGCTCAAATATCCTCCACATTGTAAGTGCTGTCCTATGTCATGGGCCAGACTGCGAATATAAGTTCCTGTAGAGCAAACTACTTTGAAATCAATTTCAGGTAAACGAAATTCGGTAATTTCAAAGGAGTGTATAATTATTTTACGGGGCTCCAATTCCACCTCCTCTCCCCTTCTCGCCAATTCATATAATGGAGTTCCCTTTTTTTTGATGGCAGAATAAATGGGTGGCATCTGCATGATTTCACCCTGATAAGAAGATACAGCATTTCGTATATCCGTTTCCGTTAGAAAAGAGATGTCCTTATGCTGTTCCGGTAAACTTTCCAGGTCGTAAGTAGGTGTAACAGCTCCTAGTGTAATGGTACCTGTGTACTCTTTCTCCTTAGCCATATACTCATTGATCTTCTTGGTAAATTTCCCCGTACATACAATGAGCAAACCAGTTGCAAGCGGATCCAATGTTCCTGCATGTCCCACTTTTTTTATTTTCAATAAACCTCTTATTTTTCTTACCACATCAAAGGAGGTCCAATGCAATGGCTTATCAATCAATAGCACACTACCCTCTTCATGGTTAATTGAAAGATCTAAATATTGGTTCCAATCAATAGATTCTGATGCTGCCTGATGCAAAGCTTCCACGCCCTCTTTATAGCGATATACCTTCTTCATATCAATAGGCACGGGCAAATAAAACCCTTTGCTTACTGGGGTTTCCGGTGAGTATGCATTTCCCTTCTTCCGGAACATTATCCAAAGGAATGCATCTAATCGTTGCTTTGCTTAATTCTTTAATCTTATCCTCCGTTTCGCCGGTTCCATCCCAATGTGCAGATATGAAACCCGCTTTGTTCTCCAGTAAATCCATGAATTCATCCCAACTGTTTGCCTGACGGATATTTTCATTTCTGAAATCCAATGCCTTCTTAAAAATATTTTGTTGAATTTCTTCGAGGAGATTTTTGATGTAATCTGACAAGCCATCCATTGGAACCGTGGATTTTTCCTTGGTATCTCTGCGGGCTATTTCAACCACATTGTTTTCCAAATCACGAGCCCCCAGTGCCAATCTTATAGGTACTCCTTTCAATTCATATTCAGCAAATTTCCAACCCGGTCTTGCATTATCTGAATTATCATATTTCACCCTGATGCCCATCGATTTCAATTCCTGCATCAATGCAGAAACTTTTTGATCAATGGCGGCTTTGCTTTCTTCTCCTTTGTAAATTGGAACGATGACAACTTGCAATGGTGCAATTCGAGGAGGCAGAATCAGTCCTTGATCATCGCTGTGTGCCATAATCAGTGCACCGATCAATCGGGTTGAAACACCCCAGCTGGTTGCCCACACATATTCCTGTTTATTCTCTTTGGTGAGATATTGCACATCAAAGGCCTTGGCAAAATTTTGGCCAAGAAAATGGGATGTGCCTGCCTGCAATGCCTTACCATCCTGCATGAGCGCCTCAATACAATAAGTATCTACCGCACCTGCAAATCGTTCGTTTTCCGATTTGATTCCTTTGATTACAGGCACTGCCATATAATTTTCTACAAATTCGGCGTACACTTCCAGCATTTTTTTTGTCTCTTCAATGGCTTCTTCTTTGGTTGCATGTGCAGTATGGCCTTCTTGCCAAAGAAACTCAGCGGTGCGTAAAAACAAACGAGTGCGCATTTCCCAACGGACTACATTAGCCCATTGATTAACCAAAATCGGTAAATCACGATAAGATTGTATCCAGTTCTTGTATGTATTCCAGATGATTGCCTCACTGGTTGGTCGAATCACCAACTCCTCTTCCAATCTTGCTTCCGGATCAACAATCAGTTTCCCTTTATTATTGGGGTCATTTTTCAGACGATAGTGAGTAACTACGGCGCATTCTTTTGCAAATCCCTCTGCATTTTTTTCCTCAGCTTCAAATAAACTTTTAGGTACAAACAGCGGAAAATAAGCATTCACATGCCCGGTTTCCTTAAACATTCTATCAAGTACATCGCGCATATTTTCCCAAAGCGCATAACCGTATGGCTTGATAACCATACAGCCGCGAACAGCCGAATAATCAGCCAATTCACCTTTAATAACCAAATCATTATACCATTGAGAGTAGTCTTTGTCGCGGGGAGTCAGTTCTTTACTCATGAAATATTCGTATTATCTTTTAAAGTAAGCAAAAGTAATACGTTTAGGGGAGAATACAAGTAGACACATGTAATTACTGAACCGGCAGTAACGGTTGCCTAAGGAGTGTCATGATGAACAACAATATCATGCATATAAAATAAGTAACTGCAAAAACTTGAACTTCTTTCTTCTTTTTAAAAACATAACATGCCGATAGAGGAATAACCTGTAAAGCGCTCATGCCCATGATATAAGCAATCCTTAATCCTCCTGCAGGACGCTCCCATACATTCATGATAAATGATAGTTTACTGCTTTGCTCATAGAACATGAAAGATGACATCAAATGAAATACAGTATTCATTAAAACAGGAATAAAGAAAATGAGATACCCGAGTCGGACTCCCCATGTATAATGCTGACTTACCGGCATTTTATTTTGGGTAAACATCAATTTTGTATTTACAGCCATCAGCAACATGAAACAAGATTCGCCAATTGTGTATAATAAATCTGCAAAACGATCGTATGGCAATTCTGCCTGCTGTGAAGGAGCAATTCCCCTAATCACGGAAATGATGGATAATACCCATAGCATCACCAAAATCACAGAGTAAGAGACCGCAAAAAAATAGCGTGTTTGTTTTTTATACAAATACTCATTCATCCAACCCAATGAACAGATTGTTAGAGCCCATGAGACTGCCGATACAGCTACCCGAAATGATATCGAATCGGGTATTTTGTGTGAATTTTCAAAAAAAACAAAACTTCCACAAAAAAAAGCACTGAGCAAAAAGACCAGCCCTATGATAAATGAGAGATAGCTCCTGTTTTTTAAGTCTTCGATGAATAACCGCATAAATGAATTTCCTGAGTTTGGATTATGATTAACTGCGGCTTTTAATAGATATTAGATTTATGCAAAATTAAATATTATTCTTTTAAGATTGAAATTTTTTTTTATTTATTTATAATAAAAAATGCCGAGTAAATACTCGGCATTTTGGTGAGAATGATATTTTTATTCACTCGGCTTTGTTTCTTCACTATCCTGCATGGTTTTCCTTTCGACCAGCTTGCCCAAATCTGTACTTTCTTTTTTCTTTTTTTGTTGTGCTTTGGGTGCGAACATCACCAGCATTCTTTTACCCTCCATTTTAGGTAATCCTTCCAATGCTCCAAACTCTTTTAATCGATCAGCGAATTTAAGAAGCAATAACTCCCCTCTTTCTTTGAACATGATTGCACGGCCTTTAAATTGAACATGTGCTTTTACCTTATCGCCTTCCTGCAAAAATTTTTCTGCATGTTTTACCTTAAACTCGAAATCATGATCATCGGTATTGGGTGTAAAGCGAATTTCTTTAACCTCACTGGTTTTGGCTTTGGCCTTTATTTCCTTTTTCTTTTTCTTTTCGTCGTATAGAAATTTATTATAGTCGATGATTTTACAGACCGGCGGATTGGCACCGGGCGAAATTTCTACCAGGTCTAATCCCTGATCTTCCGCGATTTTCATGGCCTGTTGTGTGGGATATACTCCGGGAGTTAAATTTTCTCCTACAAGGCGAACTTCCGGCACACGAATCATGTGATTGGTACGATGTTCCTGTTGTTGTTCTTTTTTAAATCGGGGATTAAATCCTCCTCTGTTGGGTCTGGGTGGAAAAGCCATTTAGTTGTTTTGGTTATAAATATGATTTCAACATTCAAAAATAAGGAATAATCCTTGTTATTCTCCTGTTCTGTTTTTGATTTCAGCTGATATTTCTTCAATGAAGGCTGATAAATCTATGGTTCCTAAATCTCCTTTACCTTGTCTGCGCAGTGAGGCCTTGTTTTCATTCATCTCTTTTTCTCCAACAACAAGCATATAAGGCACCTTCATCATTTCGGTATCACGGATTTTCTTGCCAATTTTCTCGTTTCGGTCATCTACTTCAGCCCTAACTCCGGCAGCCGCCAATTGCTTTTGTAAACCCTCGGCATATCTCTGATATTTTTCACTGATCGGCAATACTTTTACCTGAACAGGTGCGAGCCAAGTAGGGAATTTTCCGGCATAATGTTCCAGCAAGAAGCCAATGAATCTTTCATGTGTACCAAGCGGCGCTCTGTGAATGATCAAAGGTACTTCGGGCTGATTCTCTTTATTAGTAAAACTCAGTTTAAATCTGCGTCCTTGTGCAAAATCCACCTGATTGGTTGCCAGTGTAAACTCACGACCAATGGCACTCCAGATTTGCACATCAATTTTTGGTCCGTAAAATGCACCCTCTCCTTTTACCTCAACAAAAGGAACTCCGGTCTCTACCAAAACCCTTCTTACCAAATCCTCTGTCTCCAACCAAAGCTCGGGCTCGTTGATGTATTTCTGTCCAAGTTTTTCAGGATCGTGCAAGGACAATCTCATTACATACTTTTCAATCCCGAAAATTTTGAAGTATTTGAGGTACATTTCATTCACTGCCTTAAACTCCTGTGCAAACTGCTCTTTGGTGCAATAGATATGTGCATCGTTCATGTGCAAGCAACGCACACGCATGAGTCCGAATAACTCTCCACTTTGCTCATAGCGATAACATGTACCATACTCAGCAATTCTGTATGGAAGATCCTTATAACTCTTTGGTTCGGCACCAAAGATTTTGTGATGGTGTGGACAGTTCATTGCTTTGAGATAATATTTTGTTCCGTCCAATTCCATCGCGGGAAACATACTATCTGCGTAATAGGGCAAATGTCCGCTGGTGAGGTACATACTTTCTTTAGCCAGATGAGGCGTGACTACTCGCTTATAACCTGCGTCTTGCTCAGTTTCTTTTGCGAGTTTCTCCAACTCCTCAATAATGATGGTACCATTGGGCATCCATAATGGTAAGCCCTGACCAACATCATCATCCATGGTATAGATAGAAAGTTCTTTACCTAATTTTCTGTGATCACGCTTTTTCGCTTCTTCCAGCATCAAGAGATACTCATCCAATTCCTTTTGATTGGGAAAGGTTACACCATAGATACGAGTTAACTGTTTATTTTTTTCATCTCCTTTCCAATAAGCACCTGCAATTGAAGTGAGCTTGATAGCTTTGATCATTCCGGTAGCAGGAATATGCGGCCCTCTGCACAAATCGGTAAAACTTCCTTGTGTGTAAAAAGTAATTTCACCATCATTTAGATTACTCAGTAAATCCAGTTTGTACTCATCCCCTTTTTCCGTAAAATAATTGACGGCCTCCTGTTTGGCCATTGCCTTACGAACATAAGTATTGTTTTGTTTGGCAAATTCATTCATTTTCTTTTCTAGCGATATCAAATCATCTTCGGAGATTTTTGAATCACCCAAATCAATGTCATAGTAAAAGCCTTTATCAACAGCAGGTCCTACCCAAAACTTTGCATGCGGAAAAACAGTTTGTACTGCCTCAGCCATCAAGTGAGCAGAGGAATGCCAGAATGTAGATTTCCCATCGGTATCATCCCAGGTCAATAATTTGAGGGCACTGTCTTGTTCAATGGAGCGGGACAAATCCCACACTTCTCCATTAACAGAAGCGGCTAAACATTTTTTAGCCAGACCTTCGCTGATGGATTTGGCAACTTCCATTCCTGTAACGCCCGATTCATATTCGCGTTTTGATCCATCGGGTAGCGTAATTTGTATCATCATGTTATTGTTTGCAGATTTTCAAAGCCCAAATTTAACAAAGTATAAGTTATTTTTCCTAACTTACTCAATAGTAATTGAAAGTAAGCGTATTATTTTTGTCGCAGTTTTAAAAAATCACATAATGAATATTCGATTTCTTTACACTTCAGTTACATTGTTAAGTTTCATTTTTTCTAATGCGCAAAACTTTTCAGGCCAGTGGAAAGGGGAATTTATTGATAAGAGTTCGGCCGTAGGTAATTTTTCAGGTGACAAATGTACCTATGTACTGGAACTGGAGGCAGATGGCAAAAATGTCTCCGGTTCATCTTATACCTATTTTACAGAGGGAGGTAAAAGATACTACACCATATGTAAGGTAGAAGGATGGATAGATACAAAAAGAAAATACATTGAAGTAGTTGAGACTAGCAGAACCAAAACAAACATCCCGAGTAATATCAGAAACTGCTTTCAGACGCATAAACTCACTTATTTCAAAAAAGGCGAGGAAGAAACGCTGGAAGGAAATTGGATTCCGGCGCCTAATCAGGGAGGCGGATGTGGTTTTGGCAACACCTCACTTTCAAAAAGATTATTGAATAACAGTTTTACTAACAAGAATAACAAAGACAAAGAAAACGAGAAATCAAAAAAGAAAAATGAAGATGGCAAAAAAGACAATGATGTTGTAAAATTAACCCGTAAGCCATTCAAAAAACAAAAAGTACAGGAAACAAAAACAGAAGATGTTCCTGATGACAAAGATGTAACCTCAACCACAGAAAAAAGAAAACCCGCCGACAACATCATCAAAGAGTCAAAATCAGATGTTGATTCTGATACTGAAGAAACCAGGAAACTCGAAAAGAGAAAACCTACCCTTGTAAAAACAATTGAAATAGAAAATAATCATATTGATGTTGATTTTTATGACAACGGTGAGATTGATGGTGATACAGTATCTGTATTTTACAACAATAAATTGATCCTATCTAAAAGAAGACTGACTGACCGTCCATTACACATGGTTCTGGACATGGATGATGATGTGGAAGTAAATGAATTGGTGATGTATGCAGAAAACCTTGGATCAATTCCGCCCAATTCTGCTGTGATGATAGTAAGAGACGGTCCTAACCGTTATGAAGTACGCGTTTCATCTGATTTGAATAACAGTGGTGTTATCAGATTCAAACACAAAAGGCAAACACAATAGAAAATTAGAATTTAAAATTCCAGGTTACTGCCGGTATTATGGGGAAAATAGAAACCTGCTTTGCCTGTACTCTTAGGTCTCCATTGATCAAATTCCCCTCCTGGTCAAAGTAAATGAAATAAGGATTTTGCCTGCTGTAAGCATTATAAATACTGAACACCCACTCCGAGTGCCATTTCCTGTTCTCATTTTTTTTAGGTGTCAGTACCGCAGATAAATCCAATCTATGATAAGATGGTAACCGATATTGATTGATACGACTATACTCTTGAGTAAGCACATTCCCGACCAGATAAAATCTTTCAGGTAATGTTGCTGCGTTACCCGAACCATATATGAAACTGGCAGAGAACTTCCATTTCTTGTTTAATGTATACATAGCCACAACACTCAAATCGTTGCGACGGTCATATTTGGCAGGAAATTTTTTCCCTTCATTTAGATCCTCAAATTTTCGCCAGGTCCAACTGAGTGAATACCCTATCCAACCTGTCCATCTGCCTTTCAACTTGTTTACAAAAAACTCAGCACCATAACTCCAGCCGCGTCCAAACACAAATGAATTTTCGGTATCCTCAAGTGTATTGGGTGTGTATCCTTCCCGATATTCAATCTGATTTTGCATATCCTTGTAATACAACTCAACGGAAGTTTCGAACATGTTGTTTTCGAAATTTCGGAAAAGCCCTGCAGCATATAACCAGCTGATTTGTGGTTTTACTTTGTAAGTGCTTGGCACCCAGATATCCGTAGGCAATGTAGTTCCGGAATTGCTGACCAAATGGATATACTGATTATTTCTGGTTACGGATGCTTTGATGGATGTTTGGTCATTGATACTGTATCTTGTAGTCAATCTTGGCTCCCAACCTCCGTATGTTCTAACGTTTTTCCCTTTTCCAAATACCGAACTGTCTGTTCTGTTTCCATTGATATCGGTTTGATAGATTTTATGAGGGCCAACTTGTTCAAACCAGGTATACCTTAAACCCGCATTAATTTGTAATGAGGGTGAAAGCTCCCATTCATCCTGCAAATACAAAGCTCCTTCGCGTGCAAACTTTATTTGAGCATTGATGGGATTAAATTTTACAGAATCCTGTTCGCCCGAAACTACCGAAGGGGTGAATCTGTGAAAAGTATACATGCCTCCAAACTTCAACTTGTGTTTTGCATAAGGGTAATAATCAAAATCCTGCTTGATACTCCAGTCGCGAATACCGGAGGCCAGCCTTACATTGAAATTGCTTTGTTTGGCATTGAAGGAAAAATTGTAGTCGTTGTATACCCCTGTTGTATTTGCAAACAACTTTTTGTTGAATACATGATTCCAACGTAATGTGGCTGTGGCATTTCCCCATGGAATATTTACGTTGATGCTTCTTTGTCCGTTTACAAAATCAAACACATCCCGACCAAAGTATCCACTCAGATAAATGCGGTCTTTATCGGAGAAGCGATAATTAGCTTTCGCATTTAAATCATAAAAATAATATCCAGAACCGCTAAATGCATTTTCTTTCGGAATGAAAGGTTTGGTCAGTACATCAATATAGGTTCTTCTTGCTGAAATGATGAATGAGGAAACATCTTTTTTGATAGGACCCTGCACAGACAAACGTGAAGCAATGAGACCAATACCCCCTTCCGTTTGAAACTTTTTATTATTACCCTCTTTCATGGACACATCCAGCACACTCGACAATCTACCGCCATATTGAGCCGGCATACCTCCTTTTATCAAAGACACATTTTGAATGGCATCTGAGTTGAAAATGGAGAAGAAACCAAACAAATGACCCGTATTATAAACGTTGGCATCATCCAGTAAAATCAAATTCTGATCGGGGCCACCACCCCTAACATAAATACCCGCACTTCCCTCGCCCGCATTTCTGACACCAGGCAGCAACTGCACCACTTTCAACAAATCCACTTCTCCCAAAAATGCAGGTATGGATTTGATCTGATCAATGGGTAAAGAAATTTTACCCATCTGAGCTGTTTTGATGTTATTGTCTCGACGACGTGAAGTAACAATTACTTCCTTGGATAAACTTACGCCGGATTGTAAGTCAATATTCAAGGTAGTATCACTTTTCAAATCAATGTCGTTTTGCCCGGGAGTATAGCCTACGAATGAGGTTACTAAAGTATAAGCACCTTCATTGAGTGTAAGTGAATAAAACCCAAAACGATTGCTAGAAATTCCTTTGGAAGAACCTTTGACAGTAATCGTAGCTCCAATTAAGGATTCTCCTGTTGCTTTATCACGAACGTAACCATTAATGGTTATACGTTTGTTCTGTGATAAGGAGGTGAAATTTAATCCCAGTAAAAAAATGAATAAAAAAGAATTTTTCATTAATGAGAGGAAGTGATAGAGTCGCGAATTTCACCACAGTTGAGCATACCGGCTTTGTACTTTGGATGATTCTTACCCAGGTAAGGATTCATTATTTTAGGTGAGTTGGTGATCCAATTTGCGGGCTCCTCATCATTGAATGCCATTGGGCAATTTTGAAAGTACAAAGTGGGCCCTTCATAATGTATGGTGCGCAGAAGTGGATATAAGGATTCGGATAATCCACTGAAATCGCGTCGCATTTCAATGATGTTAGATTGTTTGTTAAGAGACGCTGCATTGGATAACAAATCATCGAGTGGGCCTTTCAAAATCACATAAACAGAAGTGTCTTTTTTCAACTCATTGTCATCCATAGATTTTACAACTGAAATAAAAGCTGTACATTTTGATTTCACCAGCGACATCTCTCCCTCTACAAAAGCATCTTTCAACTCCAAATAGGCATCCACGACTTGATTGATTCTTTTTGAGAAAGTATCACCAACCGGACTGACAGTCATTTTTTGAGCTTTTGACGAATCAAGCATGCCCATGATGTCGGCGCTGTTTTTTTGATCGGTATTGTGACAAGCTGCAAATATGAAAATAACAAAGACAGATAACCCTTTTGCTAGTGTATTGGTTTTCATAAATAATTTTTACAAAGTTAAGCGAAAGCCATAACATCTGTGGAATGTCCTACTTTTGCAACGCAAAAAATACGATTTATGCTGCTCGGATTGCAAAATGTGACTTTTGAATTTGGTGCCCGCACCATTGTGGAAGATGCCACCTGGCATATTCAGCCCAATGAACGTATTGGTCTGATTGGGTATAATGGAACCGGAAAATCCACCCTGTTGAAAGTATTAACCGGACAATACACCCCATCACAAGGTACTGTTGAAAAAGGAAGAGAGACAACCATCGGTTTTTTGCATCAAGACCTGCTGGGATTTGATACTCAGGAATCTATTTTAGAAGTAGCATTGGGCGCGTTTGAACAGGTACGTAAACTGGAGAAAGAAATTGAACGCATGGGTGAGGAGTTATCGGCCACAGGTGATGAAAAGCTTGCATTGGATTATGCAGAGCTCCTGCATCAAATGGATGTGCTCGATGGTTACACCATTCAACATCGAACCGAAGAAATTTTACAGGGACTTGGATTTACAAACGAAGAATTACAAAAGCCCTATAAACAATTCAGCGGAGGTTGGCGCATGAGGGTCTTGCTTGCCAAAATGATATTACAACATCCGGATGTTTTGTTACTGGATGAGCCTACGAACCACCTCGACTTACCAAGTATTGAATGGCTGGAAAAATATTTACTGCATTATCAAGGTGCGGTGGTCATTGTATCACATGACCGTTTTTTCCTCGATCGAATGACCAATAAAATTGTTGAGCTTTATCAGCAGCAATTACATTTTTACACAGGCAATTATTCGTTTTATGAAACGGAAAAAGCCATGCGTATCGACATTCAAAAAAAGGCATACGAGAATCAGCAGGATTATATCCGTCAGCAGGAACGCTTCGTTGAAAGGTTCAAAGCCAAAGCCAGTAAAGCTGCTCAGGCACAGAGTATTGTCAAGCGATTGGATAAGCTGGAAAGGATTGAAGATGTTGAAATTGAACGACCCAATATCCGGATCAATTTTGCAGTAGAAAAACAACCGGGCAAAATCATTTGCACACTGAAAGATGTAACCAAGAATTTTAAAGACATCAACATTGTATCAAACACCGGAGCTGAAATCGACAGAGGAGATAAAATAGCCCTCATTGGTGCAAACGGTAAGGGTAAGTCTACCCTACTTCGCATCATTGCCGGCACTGAATCATTTGAAGGCACACGCGAATGGGGACATAATGTGGTAGAATCTTTTTACGCACAACATCAGCTTGAAGCATTGAACCTGGACAACAATATTTTGGAAGAAATGCAGGATGCCCGCAGCGGGAAAAATGATCTTGAGCTCCGGGCGCTGCTGGGATCTTTTTTATTCAGCGGAGATTCGGTAGAGAAAAAAATAAAAGTATTGAGTGGAGGAGAGAAAGCAAGGGTTGCACTGGCAAAAGTCATCGCCAGTAAAGCCAATTTCTTAATGCTGGATGAACCTACCAACCACCTCGATATACATTCAGTTGATTTATTGGTAGAGTCCTTGAATAAATATGAAGGCAGCCTGATACTCGTGAGCCATGATCGTTATTTTATCAGCAGAATCGCAAATAAAATATGGGAGATTGATGAGCACAAAATCCGTGAATTCAAAGGAACTTATGCCGAATGGGAAGATTGGAAAGAGAGAAACGAGCAAGCCAAAGCAAAAACAAAGGCACAGACGAATACAGCGCCATCTTCATCTCAAACCATAAAAGCAGAACCCAAAAACCAGCCGCCCGCCCAACAAAATAATGAACAAAAGAAAGAGTTACAACGATTGAAAAATAAGTTCAAACAACTTGAGGAAAAATTAAAAATCAAAGAAGAAGAAAAAAATAATTTGGAGGCATTGCTCTCCAATCCGGACATATATGGCGTAAAGGAAAAATTTCAGGAAGCAGAAAACAACTACAACAAATCGATACAGGAATTAGCTTCCATGAATGCTGAATATGAAAAATTGTTTGAAGAGATCATGAAAGCCGAAGAATAATAACGCGCCATCAATCGCTTTTATATACGCTCCTCAACTCAAGCATGTTGGTGGGATTATCCCGCAGGTTCCTTACATTTTTTTGTAGCAAATGAAGCACCCTATCGTACCAGAGCGGAACTACCTGTGCATCTGCCATCACCATACTGTCGAGTTGATGAAAAATCACCTGCCTTTTCATTTCATCTTGCTCGATTTTAACCCTCTCAAACAATGTATCATAATTCGTATTTTGATATCTGGTGTAATTGGGAGGTGCAGGATTTTTTCCGTAAAAAACACTTAGGTAATTGGAAGCATCCGGGTAATCTGCAATCCAGCTGCCCCTGAAGAAAGAAACTTGTCCGCCAGACATTTGCTCCAGTAAAGCGCTCTTTTGCATGGTTTCCAATTTTGCCTGAATGCCCACCTTATTCAATTCAGAAACAATATAATTGCCAATCAGTGTGAAAGTTGGAACTGTAACAAGTCTGATTTCAGGTTTTGAAAATCGTTCAGGATATCCGGATTGTCTTAATAGAAGTTTAGCCATTGAGGTATCATACACGTAACCTTTTGTCTTTTCATATAGCAAGGCAGGATGAACGAAACCATTTTCTGCAACAGTGCCTACAGAATTTCTTAAATAGAAAAGCAGTTTCTTTTTATCTATCGCATGTTCAATTGCTTTGCGAATTTTTATTTCCTTCAAAGGATTATTATCATCGGCAAGTGATTTTATACCAAGATACTCTACATTGAGATAAGGAGACATTTGCAAAGTCAACAAGTCCTCCCAGTTTTTTTTAAGTTTACCCGAATGTGTCAATACCTGATCTTTAAATGCAGGATCAATATCATTCACAAAATCCAAATGCCCCTGACGAAATTCCATAAATTCGGAAGCCTTGCTTTCAATGAAACTTATCTTGATTCCATCCAGATAAGGCAATGATTTTCCAAATTTATCCTGTTCAAAATAATGTGGATTTTTTTTAAGCAGCAAAGCTTCGTTTTCATACCAAACTGAAAAGGCAAATGGACCTGTTCCAATGGGGTGATGTCCGAATTGATCGCCATAAAGCGTAACGGCCTCTTTTGGAATCACAGAACAATAAGGCATTGACAATACTCCTAATATGGTTGAATTAGGTGCAGATAAATGGATATCAATAGTAGTATCATTCACTGCTGTAAAGGGGCGTATGCTGTCAACCTGATGATTGAAAATCCATGCACCAGGACTTGCCGTTTTTGGATCAATGATTCTTGAAAGACTAAAAACAACATCAGCAGCTAACATCCGTCTGCCCTTGCCATTGGGGAAACATTTATCATCATGAAACTTTACATCATTACGTAAGAAAAACCGATAAGTGAGTCCTTTATCCATTACAACCCAATCCTTGGCCAATGATGGAATCAAGTGTAATGAATCATCTGTTTCTACCAAGGTGTTGAATACTTGATGCACAGGCCACATGATCGCTTGATTTTTGGCAAAAGCAGGATCCAAAGTGGATATTCCGGTAGATTCGTTATACCTAAAGTAATTTTGTTGGTAAGTTTTGCTGGAGCAGGAGAAAAAGAATGCACAGCTATAGAAAATACATAAGATGGAAAGCAGAACAGATTTTTCGATATTTTTTTGCATGATTCAGAATCTAAGATACGCAAATTTGACTCAAGGAATTCATAACTTTATGAAATGAAGATGCACATACGATTATTACTGCTGATATTACCTATATCATTCAACACATTTTCTCAAGACAAAACAAAATTCACTCTGTCAGATACCCTGAAAGGGTCACGTGGTGAAGGCAGAAACTGGAATTTATTGCATTATGATCTCACCATCGAACCAAATTTGACTGATAAAACTTTGCATGGTATAAATATCATTCGATTTAATCAATGCAAAACAAACCGAATGCAGATTGACATGATGGAGCCAATGGAAATTGACAGTATTTTCTATGACAAAAAAAAATCTGTAAAATTTGAAAGAGCCGGAAATGTTTTTTGGGTAAAACTTCCCGAAATAAAAGAAAAAGGGACTTCCACAATACAAATTTATTTTCACGGCAAACCAACACAAGCCAAATTGCCGCCGTGGACTGGTGGTTGGATTTGGAAAAAAGATAAAGAGGGAAATCCATGGGCAAGTGTGGCTTGTCAGGGAGAAGGCAGCAGTATCTGGTTCCCGGGCAAAGATGCGCAGTATGATGAACCGGAACAGGGCTGCACCCTTCGTATCATCGTGCCCGATAGTTTGTCGGGTATAGGAAATGGCAAAATGATCTCAAAAAAGAAATTACCTGAAAACAAAATGATGTATGTATGGAAAGTGAAGAATCCGATCAACCATTACAACATAGTTCCTTACATAGGCAAATACAGCCATTTCGGAGAAAATTACAAGGGTTTGAAAGGTAAATTAACACTGGACTACTGGGTGCTCTCTTACAATCTTTCAAGTGCAAAAAAACAGTTTACAGAAGTTCCCCGCATGATGAAAGCGTTTGAATATTGGTTTGGTCCATACCCTTTTTATGAAGATGGGTACAAACTGGTGGAGTCTCCTCATTTGGGGATGGAACATCAAAGCAATATTGCCTATGGCAATCAATATAAAAATGGATATTTGGGCAGAGACCTCTCCAACAGTGGGCAGGGATTGAAATGGGATTTTATCATCGTGCATGAAAGCGGGCATGAATGGTTTGGGAATAATATTACCGCAAGTGATGTGGCTGACAACTGGATTCATGAAGGATTCACCGATTACAGCGAAACACTTTTCACAGAATATTATTTCGGTAAAGACGCGGCCAATCAATACATCACGGGTTTGCAGGGGAGCATCCTAAATGATAAACCGATCATTGGAATATATGGAGTGCATGAAGAAGGAAGTGGTGACATGTATTACAAAGGAGCAAATCTTTTGCATACCATCAGGCAGGTCATCCATGATGATTCTTTGTTTCGGAAAATATTAATCGGGCTGAATAAAACATTCTATCATCAGACTGTCAGCACTAAAGATATAGAAGATTTTATCAGCACTCAATCAGGTAAAAATCTGAGCAAAATATTCGATCAATATTTACTCACTACCGACATACCAGAACTATACTGCGAATTTGGTTACAATACCTTAACCTATCAATGGCAACAATGTGTTACAGATTTTGATATGCCTGTGAAAGTTAAAATTGATGAAGGGGATTATATTTGGCTTTATCCGAAAACAAAAAGTCAAACCATCGAAATCAAGGGAAAAGAAGAACACAGTATCCTGCAAGACAATAACTTCTATATCCGTATGGCTAACGGGACGCCGCGGCATCCGAAGGACGGGAGCCTGTAATAAAACTTTTCAGGTAATATTTTTCGGATAAATCGTGCACCTCCATTTCATGCTTGTCATTTAAATCAACCAATTGACCATTGGCGACATAAACGGCACTTTTTTCGGGCTTGCCTTTTTTCCCAAAATAAATCAAATCTCCAAATTCAAGATCGTCCTTATTTATCCTTGTATAAGTATTCACCTGTTGTTCCATAGTTTCGGGCACGCTCCATTTATACACGTCAAGCATCATCACGCCTGCAAATCCAAATTGTTGGACTCTGGCATTTCTGTAGTGGTCATTAAGACCATTTTCATTGACCCATTTTTCAAAAAATTCCAGAAGTTGTTGGTCCCCCAGCTTCTCCACCTCCACATTCAAGAGTTGCGCATATTTGAAATAGAGTTTATTGCATAATTCTGTAGGAGTTGCAATCACCCCGGATTTTATTTTTGAAGATTTATTTGAAGCTCCTACGTTTTGAATCTGTATTTCTTTGATAAAACGAGGATCTTTATTTGAACGTTGAGCCTTGGAAAACTGACTGAACAGGGGTATCATCAATAATGTAGTAACAACGCGTATATTTATCTTCATCATAATTCGTAAAAATAACAAAAATTGGTTTGCAAAGAAATAATTTATTGTGGAAAAACAAATCAAGTCGATACCCCTCTTTACACGATATTTGTACTATCCTGAAATTATTTTTTTTTGTTTTCCGGATTGAGTTTAAAGAATTATGAAGTTTAGTCACCTGCACGTACACACCCAATTTTCCTTACTTGATGGAGCGGCATCCATCAAAAATCTTTACAAAAAAGCCAAGGAAGATGGAATGCCAGCTTTGGCCATCAGCGATCATGGCAATATGTTTGGGGTTTTTGAATTTGTGAAAGAAGCAGGCAAGCATGTGGATGCAGATGGAAAGCCATTGGTAAAACCCATTGTGGGTTGCGAGTTCTATATTACACAGGACCGCACCAGAAAGACATTCAGTAAAGAGGAAAAAGATCCCAGACACCATCAGATTTTGCTTGCTAAAAATGAAACAGGTTACAAGAATCTGGTAAAGCTAACCTCACTAGGATACATAGAGGGCATGTATTCCAAATATCCACGCATCGACAAAACACTCATACATAAATATCACGAAGGACTGATTGCCACCACCTGTTGTTTGGGGGCATTGGTCCCTCAAACCATATTAAACAAAGGTGAAGAGGATGGCGAAAATGAATTCAAATGGTGGCTGAATATCTTTCAGGAAGACTATTATGTAGAGTTGCAGCGACATGGGTTACCCGAGCAAGACAAAGTGAATGAGATCCTTCTGAAATTTGCCAAAAAGTACAACGTAAAAGTTATTGCCAGTAATGACAGTCATTACGTAGAGCAATCCGATTTCAATGCTCATGATATTTTACTGTGCATAAACACCGGAGAAAAACAAAGCACTCCAGCGTTGCGCGAATTTGCCGACGATGATATCTCAGCAAAGAACAAACGATTTGCCTTTCCAAATGACCAGTTTTATTTTAAGAAGACAGAGGAGATGTTATCTGTCTTCAACGATATACCCGAAGCCATAGACAATACCAATGAAATTGTAGACAAGGTAGAATTGCTGGATTTAAAAAAAGATATACTGCTCCCCCACTTTACTGTTCCTTCAAATTTCAAAACACAGGATGAATATCTTGGTTCGATAACCTGGGCGGGTGCGAAAAAAAGATATCAGATTTTTACACCCGAAATTGAGGAGCGTATTCAGTTTGAATTGGGAGTGATTGAAAAAATGGGTTTTGCAGGCTACTTTCTGATTGTGAGTGATTTTATACGTGCCGGACGCGAGATAGGTGTATTGGTAGGACCCGGCCGCGGCTCCGCCGCTGGAAGTGCCGTGGCTTATTGCATTGGTATCACCAATATCGACCCCATCAAATACAATTTACTTTTTGAGCGTTTTCTAAATCCCGAACGTAAATCCATGCCCGATATCGATACCGACTTTGATGATGAGGGTCGGCAAAAAGTGATTGACTATGTGGTTGATAAATATGGGAAAAATCAGGTTGCTCAAATCATCACCTATGGTACGATGGCTGCAAAGAGCAGTATTGCAGATGTGGCACGTGTGCTTGATTTGCCATTGGCAGACAGTCGCGCCATCTCCAAATTAGTTCCCGAAAAACCGGGAATATCTTTGAAGAGATTGTTACATGCACCTTTTACAAATAAAGAAGCGAAGGATGAGGAAAAATCACTGGAAGAAAAAGAGCAATTGCAGGCCGATGATTTACAAAGTGTAAGGAAGCTGCGCGAGATATACAAAACGGATAATTTGGAAGGAAAAGTGCTGCACGAAGCCGAGAAACTGGAGGGCTCCGTTCGTAATACAGGTATCCATGCAGCAGGAATCATTATCGCTCCAAAAGACCTCACTGAATTAATACCGGTTGCCACTTCCAAAGAATCAGACCTCTGGATCACCCAAATAGAAGGCAATACGATAGAGGAAGCAGGTGTAATCAAGATGGACTTTCTGGGACTCAAAACACTCAGTATCATCAAAACCGCACTCAAACTCATTAAGCTAAATCATGACATAGATATTGATATTGATGCCATTCCATTGGATGATGAAAAAACGTTCAAACTGTATCAGCAAGGAGATACCAACGCTACTTTTCAGTTTGAAAGTCCGGGAATGCAAAAATATTTGCGTGAGCTAAAGCCCGATAAGTTTGATGATTTGATTGCAATGAATGCACTCTATCGTCCAGGCCCAATGGCATATATTCCAAGCTTCGTGGCCCGTAAGCACGGACGAGAAGAGGTAAAATATGACTTGCCGGATATGCAGGAATATCTGGAAGATACTTATGGAATTACTGTCTATCAGGAACAGGTAATGTTGCTTTCTCAAAAACTTGCGGGATTCAGTAAGGGAGATGCAGATGTGCTCCGAAAAGCAATGGGAAAAAAGCAGATTGCCACCCTGAATAAAATGAAAGTTCAATTCATTAAAGACGCTAACGGCAAGGGACACCCGAAGGATGTTCTTGAAAAAATCTGGACCGATTGGGAAGCATTTGCTCAATATGCCTTCAATAAATCACATGCCACTTGCTATGCCTTCGTAGCCTATCAAACAGCCTATCTTAAATCGCACTACCCTGCAGAGTATATGGCATCAGTGCTTAATCATGCGGGCAGTATTGACAAAATAACCTTCTTTATGGAGGAGTGCAGAAGGATGAATTTAAAAGTCCTGGGCCCCGATATCAATGAATCACAGGAAGGATTTGCCGTAAATAACAAAGGAGAAATTCGATTTGGATTCAGTGGTATGAAAGGCGCCGGCGAATCAGCCATAGAACATATCATTGAAGAGCGTAAAAAACACGGTGCTTTCAAAAATATTTTTGACCTGGTAAAACGGGTAAACCTGAGAGCGGTCAATAAAAAAACAATGGAAAGCTTGATTTACAGCGGCTCATTGGATTGTTTTAGAGAAATGCATCGAGGACAGTATTTTCATCAACCTCCCGGAGACATACCCACCATTGAAAAAATCATCAAATTTGGATCTGTTTGTCAGGCGCAATCGGCACAAAGCTCCAACACCTTGTTCGGAGACTTACAAATGCCCGAAATACAGGCACCTAAAATTCCGGATTGCGAACCATGGAGTTTGACAGAGAAGCTGGAGCACGAGAAAGAAATAACCGGAATGTATATGAGCGGTCATCCGCTGGACCATTACAAATTTGAACTCCAATATTATAATATAACATCCCTTTCCAATTTTGAACAAATTCGTGTATCCGAAAAAACACCACCCACCGGACAATCATTCAGATTGGCCGGGCTTGTCACTGAGGTTCAGCACCGATTAACCAAAACCGGTAAGAAATTTGGCGTGTTGAAAATGGAGGATTACAGTGGTAAAACAGAATTCATGCTTTGGAGTGAGGATTATGTAAAATTTTTGAATTTTCTCGAAAATGGCAGATTGCTGATAATGGAAGGAGCATTCAGACAACGTTATAACACAGATGTTTACGAGTTTAAAATTCAAAAATTGGGGTTGCTGGAAACCGTCAAAGAAAATCTGACCCGAGAGTTGGTACTTGAAATAGCACCGGAACAAGTGTCTGAAAATTTCATCGATTTTCTTGAAAAAAATATTAAAAAATATCCGGGGAGCACACGATTGACAATACAAATGGCAGATCAAGCGCGTAACCAAAAACTAAGACTGTCACGTATTGATAACGGCATAAAATTAAACGATGAACTGATAGATTACTTATTTCACCATCATGAAATAGAAGTGGCTGTCATGACAAGCTAACCGAAAAAATGAAAAATACCTGACAATATGTGCAGGAAAATTAGTTTGGCGGTACATTTGCGAAAGAATTTTTATCACAAATAAAAACACATAATATGGCACTCGAATTTACAGATGCAAATTTTCAGCAAGAGGTTATCAGTTCCGATAAACTATCCGTAGTAGATTTCTGGGCAGAATGGTGCGGACCTTGTCGCGCAATCGGACCCGTTATTGAAGAATTACACAAGGAGTATGATGGAAAAGTAAAAGTAGGAAAAGTGAATGTAGATCATAATCCAAACACTGCGATGCAATTTGGAATTACCAGCATCCCGGCTATTTTATTTATTAAAAATGGTCAAGTTGTAGACAAATTAATTGGCGCTCAGCCGAAGGCAAATTTTGTAAAAAAGATTGATGCGTTGAAGTAATTTCAATATATTCAAAAATTCAAAACCCCGCCATATGGCGGGGTTTTGAATTTTTGAATAATTAAAGTTGATGAATTTACATTTTTTAATGCTTCCTACTCATACTTACCAGATCTTCCTCTGGAATGTGACGGTATTTGAAAATTAGCGGGAAGAAAATCAATATCAAAGCTGCATAAGCTGCAAATGCCAGCCAAATATTGGGCCAATCTTTTACCTGATTTTCAGTAAAATAATCCACTACCCAACCGCTTCCCAATCCGCCTAAAATAGCACCAATGCCATTGGTTACCATCATAAACATTCCCTGTGCACTGGCACGAATGTTTGAGGAAGTTTCTTTTTCCACAAAAAGAGAACCCGAGATATTAAAGAAGTCAAATGCCATTCCGTATACAATCATAGAAAGAATCAAATAAATCAATCCGCCTTTGGGATCCGGGTCGCCAATGGCAAAAAAACCGAATCGAAGTACCCATGCTGCCATACTTAATATCATCACGATTTTGATGCCAAAGCGCTGTAAGAAGTATGGAATGGTTAGAATGAAAAGTGTTTCAGAAATCTGAGAAAGCGAAAGCATTACCAATGGATGTTTTACCACAAATGTATTTTCAAACTCATGATTCAAACCAAAGTCACGTAAGAAACTATCCCCAAAGGTATTGGTGATCTGCAGTGCTGCGCCCAACAACATGGAGAATAAAAAGAAAACAAACATCTTCTGTCGCTTGAGCAATTGAAAAGCATCAAGCCCCAATGCACTGCTTAATGAACCTGTGCTCTCTGTTTTCGCGGGAGGACATGCCGGTAAGGTAAAGCAGAATAAACCCATTGCAATAGCACTTGCTGCTGCTGTGTAGAACTGCATATTGGTACGTGCGAAACCGGATAAATCGGAAATCCACATGGCTACGATAAAGCCAACAGTACCCCACACTCTTATTGGTGGAAATACCTTTACTACATCGTAACCGGATTGTTGTAATATTTTATAAGAAACAGAATTATTCATTGATATCGTAGGCATATACGCCATCGAATTGAACAACATCACCCAAAACATGAGCGCAGGTGACTTTACAAAAGATGCAATGATTAAAAACACAGCCCCGGCCAAATGACTTAATCCAAGCACTTTTTCAGCATTCATCCATTTATCGGCAACAATACCAAGAAGTGCAGGCATAAACAAAGAGGCAATACCTAAAGTTGAGTATACACTACCAATTTCTATCCCTTTAAATCCAAGTGAAAACAAATATCCTCCGGTAGAAATCAGCCAGGATCCCCATATAAAAAACTGGAGGAAACTAAGCAGAGTTAGTTTTTGTTTAATAGACATAGGTTTGATGGTTTCAGATTCGGGGTTGAAGATATTGAAAAATTAAACACAAAACTTCAAATTGTTTCATTGATCAATACAATATTAGCACTATACATGAACATTTATAAATAAATCAGAAAGAACAAGTTTACCTTTGCAGTCCATTAATTTAATTCCGATAAGAGACATGTCTGATATATCCCTGAATCAAATAGCCGAAAAAGTAGCGCGCAAAGAACGCATAACAGATGAAGAGTGCATGCTACTGTTTGAGCAAGGGGAATTACCTTTTGTCGGAAAACTAGCTAATCAAATTCGGGAACGTATACATGGAAATAAAACATTTTTCAACAGAAACTTTCATATTGAACCTACCAATGTGTGCGTATTCAGTTGTGCCTTCTGCTCCTACTCCCGGTTATATGCACATCGTGAGGAAGGCTGGGAATTAAGTATTGATCAAATGCTGGATATTGTAAAAAAGTATGATGGCCAGCCTGTGACCGAAGTTCACATTGTAGGAGGTGTTCATCCCAAAATGAACCTTGATTTTTTTGCGGAACTCATCAGACAAATTAAAGCACATCGTCCCGATTTACATATTAAAGGATTTACGGCAGTAGAATTGGAGTATATGTTTCGTAAAGCCAAAGTGAGTGTGGAAGAAGGTTTGCAAATATTAAAAGATGCAGGACTACAATCACTGCCCGGTGGCGGTGCTGAAATTTTTCATCCGGAAGTAAGATCTCAAATATGTGCAGATAAAGTAGATGGGGCCGGTTGGCTTCAAATTCATGAAACTGCCCATCAATTGGGAATGCACAGCAATGCTACCATGCTATATGGGCATATTGAAAAATACGAACATCGCATCGATCACATGAGACGCCTGCGTGAATTACAGGACCGCACCGGCGGATTCAATACATTCATCCCCCTGAAGTTCCGCAACAGCGATAATGACATGAAGCATGTAAATGAATCAACAACCATAGAGGATATGCGCATGTATGCCATCGCAAGAATCTATCTCGATAATTTTGCACACCTGAAAGCTTATTGGCCAATGCTCGGAAGACACAATGCCCAGCTAACCTTGTCTTTTGGCGTAGATGATATGGATGGAACGATTGATGACTCCACAAAGATCTACTCCATGGCCGGCAGTGAAGAACAAAATCCGGCCATGAGCACAGAGGAACTGGTATATCTGATCAAGCAGGCGAACAGGCAGCCCATTGAAAGAGACACTCTGTACAATGTCATAAAAGATTATTCTATCAATTAATCATATTCCCATGTCAGCATGTCAATTTTCCGTCAACTTCTCCGGCGATGCACAATCAATTTTTGAAAAAACAAAGTCAGCCGTTGAAGCCCAGGGCGGAAGTTTTGAAGGCAATGCAGAAGCCGGCAAATTTCATTTGAGCGTGATGAGCAACACCATTTCGGGGTCCTACACCACCTCCGGACAGGAATTACATTTTACCATAGACACCAAACCTGTTTTCTTACCCTGCTCTGCCATTCAGGGTTATTTAGCAAGTAAGTTGGGTTAACCCTAATTTCAAGTCTGTTTTCTATAAATTATTTTTTTAAAAAATAAAAAAGCCGCATAGACATGCGGCTAATTGTTAAGAATCTTACGATTCTGTAACCCCCAAAGAAAGAGTTGGGATGACTCTCGTATTAAACATACTCAAATATGTCAAACGCCATAATCGGCAATATTCTTTAAAACTCCGGACTGGTTATTTTGTAAAATGTTGAATCCGGGGGTTAGTCAGATAATCTTTGTGACTGCAGAACTGATTTTTCAGCAGGGGGGCAAACATAATAGGTGAGATTCTAAAATCAAAGCATTTTACATTTTTTTCTTAAAAACCAGAACAAAAATGGCAAACGAATTAAAATTTTAATTTTTATTAAATTTTATACCATATTTTATTTTATTTGTACTTTATAATAATATATAAATCAATTATTTAAAACTAAATTATTAGAATTTTTTGTTTCAGTATATTTTCATCTATTTTTTGGAAATATCTCTATCGAAATGAAAATAATTTAAGCATATTTTGCATTATTTAATCTATACTATTTTATGATTTTCAATTATTTATAATTTTTTTTTGCTTACTAATTTATTTAGTTTAAAGTTGGGTTCAAAAAATCTGATGTGATCGGTTAATTTTCTAAATAATTTAGTGCAAATAAGGTGTGTTTTGCAATAAATAAATTTGTTTTGGATGATTCTCTTAAATTTGGAAAAATTTGATTCATGAACAGGTTATTTAAGATTCTATTGCTACTCACATTTTTGCCCCCTCTCCTGCCCTCGTGTATGCAAATCAGGGAGCCTGAACTCTTATCGGTTGAGAATATAAAACTGGAGCAGTTGAATTTCACAACCTCTACCCTTTCCGCCGATCTTCATTTTTTTAATCCGAACGGTCTTGGGGTAATTCTGGGTAAATCCGAGTTGGAGGTGTATGTGAACAATTCCTCGCTGGGACACATATCAAAAGAAAATAACATTGAAATACCGCGCAAAAGCAAATTCATTGTCCCTGTTTCTCTCGATATTTCGATTCAACAGTTGCTTTTAACCGGGTTAAAATCTCAGTTGAAAGACAAGACTCAGATTCGAGTGGTTGGGGCGGTGATCATTAAAAAGGCCGGGCTAAGTAAAAAACTGGCTGTAGATTATAAAACGGAGAGAGATTTTTCACTGATCAAGTTGCAGTAATGATTTATAGGCCTGTTTTATTGGCTGACTTCGTAGTGTCTGCAGTAATCTTTATTTGGCATCCCTTGGGAAGTCTGTAATATGCTGTTTCCTCTGCCGACTCATTATCTGCATCATAGCCGATATTGTTGATATAAGCCTTTACATCTTCAATATTGGCTCTGTCAGGAATCCAGGTAACATTGGTTGTCTTGCTTCTCAAGTTAACCATTACTGAGGTTATTCCATATTGTCTGGAAACCCACCCTTCAATTCTTTGCTTACACATATCACAATGCGCACCCGGTGTGCTTATAGTTGCTTTTCCTGTGTTTTTTGTTTGTGCGAATGCAATCGTTGTATAAAAAAGACAGCTTATCATAATTGCAAGATTGCTCATGGTATACATTTTTTACAAAAATAAGGTTGATCAGATAAATCATAACAAATGATTTCTTTATTTCCATTTGAGTAAACTTCAATATTTTGCAATCAAATAATGAGAAAAATTTACTTCAATCAATGTTGCCTTAATATCAGTTCTGACATTATTAAAAATTCGTTACCTATTCAATTAGATTATTCCTCAAATGATATCTTGAGAGAATATCTGCAGAAACTTGAATCAGGAGAACATGAAAGTCTTGCACTTATTAGTTCGAATGAAGAAGCGATGTTTGATCGCATCTCGTCATTTTACACCCCTATTTCTGCTGCCGGCGGACTCATAGAAAATAACCAAGGGGAGTTCTTGTTTATTTTCAGAAGAGAAAAATGGGATCTTCCAAAAGGAAAAATGGATGAAGGTGAAACAGCACTTGAAACTGCAATAAGAGAAATTGAGGAAGAAACGGGCGTGAAAGGTTTAGCGTTTTTTTCTGCTCTACCTGATTCCTACCATGTATACGAGGCCTTTGGAAAAAAATGGCTTAAAACAACCCATTGGTTTCATTTTAAAACTGCTTTTGCAGGGCCTCTGATTCCACAAACAGAAGAGGATATTAATGCAATAAAATGGATTTGGCCGACTGATCTGGAAATTGTGAAGAAAAATACCTACCCTGCCATTTTAGAAATATTATCTGCGGCATTTCCAGGCAATGATACAATTTGAAAGTGATTACCTAACTTAATGTAAAAAACGAAAGCGAGTTTAATCTTTAAGCTGAAACATCCCTTCTACAAAAGTCTGTTTGTCGAACACCAGCAAATCAGTTGCTTTTTCCCCGACTCCAATAAATTTTACAGGAATATGAAATTGATCGGCAATGGCCAACACCACCCCGCCTTTGGCTGTTCCGTCTAATTTAGTGATTGCCAAAGCAGTAACTTCTGTTGCTGCAGTAAAATGCTTGGCCTGTTCAAGTGCGTTTTGTCCGGTACTACCGTCCAACACAAGCAATACTTCATGGGGTGCATCGGGGATCACTTTTTGAATCACTCGCTTGATTTTGGAGAGCTCATCCATCAAATGGGCTTTATTATGCAACCTTCCTGCTGTGTCTATTAAAATGACATCTGAACCTTTCGCAACGCCACTGTTTACCGTATCAAATGCAACTGATGCCGGATCACTTCCCATTTCCTTTTTCACAATAGGCACATTGGTTCTCTCACTCCAAATAGTAAGTTGATCTACTGCGGCTGCTCTAAAAGTATCTGCTGCACCCAACAATACAGACTTACCAGCCAGTGAAAAATTATGGGCAAGCTTGCCAATGGTGGTTGTTTTTCCTACCCCATTCACACCCACAACCAAAATGACATACGGTTTCTTTCCCTCCGGCAATTCGTAATTTTCGTATGATTTATCACCGGGTGCATCAATAAGCAATTGCTGAATTTCCTCTCTGATTAATCTGTTTAAATCAACGGTGGTCAAATATTTATCTTTTGAAACTCTTTTTTCGATGTGATCAATAATTTTTACGGTTGTTGCCACTCCCACATCTGAGCTGATTAAAGCATTCTCTACCTCATCGAGCACATCGCTGTCTATGGTGCTTTTACCAACGACAGCTTTGGCTATTTTTCCAAAAAAGCTCTCTTTTGTTTTTTGAAGCCCTTGATCCAAAGACTCCTCCTGTTGTTTTTTCCCAAAGAGTTTATCAAATAGTCCCATGATCTTTTAGTTTAAAACGTTCGGTGTTCAAAGTTAATAGTTTAATACACTGAACCTTGAACATTGAACCATTATAATTTAGTTTAAAAAGAATTTGAAAAACACAACGAATGCAACTGATTTTATTGATAAAAAAAAGCCATTCTGTAAACACAGAACAGCTTTTAGAATATTATTTTCAGACAATAAATTACTGCCCTAAGTGCTCCTTAATTTTATCCTTGTGCACAATCGCTTCTTTGAAAGTGTAAGCACCAGTTTTCGCACTACGTATGGTACGAATCACTTTTACCCAGTTTTTCGCTTCGGCGGCGGCCTTTTGGTCTTTTGTCTTAATCGCGGTTTTAGCTGCTTTTGCCATGTTGACTATTTTTTAATGAACGATTAAATCGCCCATCGAGATGAATTACTTGATTTCTTTGTGTAAAGTTACTTTCTTGAGAATAGGATTGAATTTCTTCAGTTCCATACGCTCGGGTGTGTTCTTCTTGTTCTTGGTGGTGATATAACGGCTTGTACCGGCCATTCCACTTGTTTTGTGTTCGGTACACTCCAAAATCACCTGCACCCTGTTGCCTTTCTTTGCCATGATTATTGTTTTGTAAAATTGAGATTAGATTTTTGAACCTGCTGCACGCATTTCTTTCACAACGCTGTACAAACCATTTTTGTTGATGGTACGAATAGCTTCTGAAGAAACTTTGATGGTTATCCACTTATCTTCCTCAGCGAGGAAATATCGCTTTGTTTGAAGATTTGGTAAAAATCTGCGTTTGGTTTTAATGTTGGAGTGAGAAACCTTATTTCCTGTAATTGGTTTCTTACCTGTTACCTGACATACTCTAGCCATGATCCTGAATTTTGGACGGCAAAGGTAGGGGTAAATAATCAAAATCTAAAATAAAAATGAGGTAAATATCCTGTTTTTTATTCCGGAAACCTCAATTTTACCCCAAATTACTAATTATGAATGCTCACAAAATATCAGCCAACTATGAAAAAGGACTGGCTTTTTCAGTAAAAATTGACCAATACAACTTTGGCATTGACACCACAAGTGATGAATCCATAGGATTTGGGCCAAGTCCAAAAAAACTCTTGCTAGCCGGACTCGCTGGCTGTACCGGCATTGATATTGTAAGTATTTTGCATAAGATGCAAGTGGATTTTAGTGATTTTTGTGTGGATGTTGAGGCACATTTGACAGATGAACACCCAACTTATTATGACAAGGTGGAGATCATTTATACGATTAAACTACGAGAAACCGATCAATCAAAAATGCAGCGCGCCGTTCAGTTGTCCATGGAAAAATATTGTGGGGTCAGTGCCATGTTTGAAAAATTTGCTGCATTGAAACATTCAATTAAATTCTTACCCCATTAATTGTCAATGCAAATAAATTGTAAAATCCAATTGATCTCCTTTTGATTTAACAAAATGAATCCTGTTCTGAAAATTTGATAAGGTAAAATTGATTTTGTCCATTTTTTTTCACCAATAAAATTGAAAAAATGAAAAACAAAATCAATCTCAAACAAAAAACGATTTTAGTAATTCTCTCTCTTTGTTTAATCTCCCTTTTTATACAATCGTGCCGAACAGGTTATGGTTGTCATGGAAGAGAAAGCTGGAAAAGCCTGGAAAGGAGAATTAATCGTCCATAAAATATAAACAAAGGCAGTAGACTATGTTTGAAAGGTGTGATTATGTTTGATGGGTTTGATAGTTTGACTATACCTGTTTAACCCCTTAAACTTTTCATGCCTCTCAAACTTTTACATGATTTCCTTTGCGTTTCTTTGCGTCAACCTACAGCAAGTGGCTCAAAGCATACCCTAGACAGTGAAAAATAAATTAAGCTTCTGTCTTTTTTCTTTGCTTGCTTAAAACAATGATGGTTTGTGTACCTATAGATGCCACAATAAGCAATAGCCCCCAATAAAAATGTTCGTTCAACATTTTTTCCTCACTTAAAAATAGAAATGCAAACAGCACGCCATAAACAGGTTCAAGGTTGTAAGTGAGGTTACTTGTAAATGCAGTTATGCGTGTCAACGCTTTTAGTTGAAGAAAAAAAGCCAAGAGGGTGCATAAAAGAACGAGTATGCTCAACCAGCCCAAATCATTCCATGTGGGGATGTAATAGGCAGGTCTGAAAAAATAAAAGTAAATAGGAAGCAGCAGTGTCAGAAAAAATAACCCTCCGGCCATTTCGTAAAAGGTAAGTAATAATGGAGATGTTTTACGAAGCAATCTTTTATTGTACACAGGGAACAAAGCGCTGCCGAATGAGGAAATCATTCCAAAAATTATTCCCAGCTGGTACTGTGGGTGAAAATCAAAGATGATGTAAATCCCTGCCAAAGATAGTATGCCAAGACATAATTCAACCATACGCACTTTCCTCCTGAATAGTATGGGCTCAAGCAGGGAGGTGAAAAATCCGGCTGCAGATAAGCAAACTACAGCGACGCTGGCATTGGCGTATTTTACACTCGCATAAAAGGTGACCCAATGCAATGCAAGGATTAGTCCTACCAATCCGATTGATCGAACTCTATTAAAAGGAATTTGCTTCAATCTGCCTGTGCAGCACATCCACAAACTCAGGGGTAATACTGAAAATAAAATACGATACCAAACAAGTAATCCTTCATTCAAATTGATGAGCTTTCCCAGTATAGCAGTAAATCCGGCTAAGAAAACAGCAAGATGTAATTGAACCAATGCTTTTTTCATGAAGTGCAAGCTAATGATTTACCAGTTAGCATTCATCAAGTTGTTATTTATCAGTTAAAGCTTTGATGAAAATTTTACATAGAAGAACTTAAAAATTAGATTCGTGAAAAATTAATACCATGAAAACAATTAATCTGCCAACTACACTTTTCCTCTTATTGAGCTTTGCTTCTTTAAACTTTTTGGGCTACGGACAACAATTCACAAATTCATATCAAAAGAATTTGATTGTATATGGACAAAGAAACACCATTACAATCCCGGTAAAATACCCGGAAAAAACAAGCATTTATGCTACAACCTCCAACATTAATGAAGTGTCGCCAGCATGGGCCAATCCATATTTCTCAATAAAAAAAACGGAGGTTCCGGGCACATATACCGTAGAAATACAATCAGAAATTCCCAATTCAAATGAGCCATTTGATATGTCTACCAACAATGGCAGATTTATCGTACTTGACGGCAATGATACAGTCGAATATTATTTTAGCATTCTTTATCCAAAAATAAAAACAGACATCGTTCTATCCACAGGGTTTGATAAACGTGTAAGCATATCTAAAATTGACTCTACAATTAGAGTGATAGCATACTGCAGCTTGGAGCAATTTCCATCTCAAGTACTAAAGTCACCGGAAATTAATGAGCATGTTAAAGTCGTATCATACACATTGTATGCGAGCGGAGCCGGATTTCCCAATGTCAAAATATTCACCTGTTCTGGCGACCGTTTACCATCTCAATTAATAAATCAGATCCAAGACCCTAAATTCAGGTCCGATAAAGAATCGTACCTAACCTTTGAGAATATAAAAGTAAGTACACCGAAGGGGCTGTTGGTTGCAAATCCAATGAGTATTTCGTTGACTAAAAACAATTAATTGATTAACAAATACATTTCATTGAAACTGCATAAATTTGTAACGAAACCATGAAATGAATATTCAACAATGAGCTCAATCCGACACTTACAAATCAAAAACGAAAACAAAAGAAAAGCTCTGCTGATTACCATGGCATCTTACCTCATTCTATTGATTCTTTTCTTTTTTATAAGCTGGACATCCAAACCTGTTACCCCTTCTCCCGTATCTGATTTAATGGAAATCAATTTAGGTAACAATGAAAACGGAGATGGTGAGGAACAACCACTGATTAAAGGTGATAAAACAAACAACAAAGATCAGAATTTTCTTGATCAAGCAAAAGGTAAAAGCGACCATCCTCCATTAGATGATGATGGAGATGCAGATGCGGGTGTTTTAAAAAAGAATACGAATAACAATAAAAACAATTCAAGATCAAACGGAAAAATTGTAAATGATAAAAAAGGGAAATTAACTTATCAGGGGCCTAAAAAAGGGGAAAATGGCAACAATGATGAGTTGGATAATGGATTTAAAAACCAGGGTGATCAAAAAAACAAGAACGGAGACAATGGGATTCCCAATGGAGATAAAGATTCTTATGGAGACACTGAAGGCGGCAAGATTGGTGGACCTAAAATCATCCGTGGGAATCGTCGTATCGTTCAGAACTATCAATTCGCAGGTGATTTGAGCCGTGCAACCATATATGCCAGCATCAAGGTAACTCCTTCAGGAAAAGGGAGCTTTATCAAATTTGAAAAAGGATCTACCAATACCGGCCAGGCATATCGCAACGCAATCGATAAATACCTCAATAATATTCTATTCAACAAAATAAAAGACGAATCGATCATCACTGTTGAATTTTATTTTGATGTAAAATAAAAACTGCTTTTTGAATATCTCATTCCTCTGTTTTACTTTTACGCACTATGAATTACGAGGAATCGCTTGAATGGCTGTATCATCAACTCCCCTACTTTTCCCGCATCGGCGCGGCTGCTTACAAAAAAGATATTACCAATACCGTTTTACTTTGCGATTTGCTGAATAATCCGCAGCAACGATTCAAAAGCATTCATATTGCAGGCACCAATGGCAAAGGCAGTACCAGTCATATGCTGGCGGCCATTTTTCAAAAAGCCGGCTATAAAACGGGATTATATACTTCTCCGCATATTCAGGATTTCAGAGAGCGTATTCGTATTAATGGAAAAATGATTGCTCCTTCCTTTGTTCAAGCATTCGTCAATCAGATGAAAACGTCCTGCGAACAAATTCAACCTTCTTTTTTTGAATTGACTGTAGCTATGGCATTCTCTTATTTTGCTCAGGAAGAAGTTGATATCGCTATTATTGAAACGGGTATGGGCGGACGATTAGACAGTACAAATATCATTCAGCCCGAATTGTCTGTCATCACCAATATCGGATTCGATCACATGCAATTTCTAGGAAACAGTCTTGATGCCATCGCCTCTGAAAAAGCAGGCATTATCAAAGAAAATACTCCTGTGGTGATCGGTCAATCAAATGATATCACTAAAGCTGTATTTGTGAATAAGGCAAAAACTACATCTTCAACCTGTGTATTTGCTGAAGCTTTAATTGATATTGCTGAAACACAAAGAACGATTTCAAAAACAACTTATGAACTAAAAAATAAACAAAGCGGAGAAAGCACTTCAATCACAACCGATTTAAACGGGGCCTATCAAATCAACAACATCCGTACAGTCATTGCGGCATTGGATATACTTAAAAAAAATGGCTGGAATATTTCTCCGAAACATATCCAAGAAGGGTTACATGATGTAAAAACGATAACCGGTTTGTTAGGGAGGTGGGATGTGATATCTGAATCACCAGTAACCATCGCCGATGTCGGACATAATGAAGACGGCATTAAAGAAATCATCTCTCAATTATCACAACAATACCCCAATCGGAATTACCATTTTATTGTGGGGTTTGTTGCAGACAAAGACATCAGCAAGATACTCGCCTTATTTCCCAAGGAGGCATCTTATTATTTCACCCAGGCGAATATACCGCGTGCGTTGGACAAACAACAACTTGAATTACAAGCCAATGCTTTTGGTTTGATCGGCTGTATTTACGAAGATGTAAATGAAGCACTTGCTGATGCAAAAAGATTTGCTAAACAAGAGGATATTATTATTATTTGCGGCAGCTTCTTTCTATTGGCTGAATTAAATCATTATTTGGCTGATGAAATAAATAAATAAATAACATTTCATACTACCCCAAACTTAATCTTTCAATAAATCAGCAAATATCATTCAGATTATTGTAAAGGAACCTCAGGATTTGATAGTGGATTCTTTGATACAGCCTTTTTAATTTCTCTCAGGTTGATTTCAAAAATCAATGCGGCATTACCCGGAATGCTTCCACCCGCTCCACGCTCTCCGTACCCCAATTCACTTGGTATGTACACTTTCCATTTATCTCCGGGATGCATGAGTTGCAAAATTTCTGTCCAGCCACGAATTACCCCACCCAAAGGAAAAGTGGCAGGCTGACCGCGTTTGATGGAGTTATCAAATTCAGTTCCGTCAATTAATGTACCTACATAATCAACCACAACTGTATCTTCTTTTGTAGGCTTCATACCAGATGGATCGCCTGATTGCAAAACTTCGTACAGCAGACCATTTTCCAATGCTACAACCTCCTTACGTTTTTTACACTCATTTAGAAAAATCTCCGATTTTTGTTTAGCATCCCTTTTTTTATTCTCCGCATATTCTTGCAATTTTTGCTGAATGGTTTGTTGTGCTTTTTCTGCGGTCATAAGCTGTGTTTTATTTTTTAGTATATCTTCAAACCCTTTGAACATCATATCCAGATTGATTTGCGTAAGTCCTTCGCTTTTTAAGCTGGAGCCAACATTTATTCCGATTGCATAGCTGAAGCTGTCAATGGGAGTTTTTAATACTACTGTTGATTTTTCGGCTTTGATGGGTTTAGTGCTTTTTTTCTGAGCTAAGCCTGTTGTGATGAGGCATATAAATGCCGTAAAAAATGAGATACTTGTTTTCATTAATAATTGATTTTTGCGAAAATACAAATCTTTACTCCTCACGCAAGGCTTTTCCTGTTAAATGCAGAAAAACATCCTCCAAATTGGCTGCTTTCATGGTTTTGGGTCTTTCAAAACCACCGGCAATCAATGTATCTATCATCTCTTCAGGAGTATCGAGTGAAATGATTGTCCCATTGTCCATGATGGCTATCCTATCACACAGTTGCTCTGCTTCGTCCATGTAGTGTGTGGTGATGATGATGGTGGTTCCATTGTCGCGGATGGTCCTGATCAAATCCCAAAGGTTCCTTCTTGCCTGAGGATCGAGTCCTGTGGTTGGCTCATCCAGAAAAATAATCTTGGGCTGATTGATCAATGTGGTTGCGATGGAAAAACGTTGCTTTTGTCCGCCACTCAATTCTTTTGCTTTTGATTTGGCTTTATCTTCCAGGTTGACCATTTTCAAGAGCGCCATTGGGTCGATATCCCGATTATACAATCCTGAAAATAATTTGATTAGTTCCAGCAAATTGAGTCCGGGGTAAAAACCGGAAGTCTGTAGTTGAACACCGATTTGTTTTTTGATTTCATGTGCTTGTGCATCCAAATTTAACCCATTTATCATAACAGTTCCGGACGTTTTAATCCGTAGTGTTTCCATGATTTCGAGGGTTGTAGATTTACCGGCTCCGTTTGGACCCAGTAAACCAAATATTTCGCCAGGGTATACGTCAAAAGAAATGCCTTTTACTGCGCGAAAATCGCCATAATCTTTTACAAGATCCTTTACAGAAATGATTGGTGTATGCATGCTTATGCTTCGGATGTATTTTCGTATTCTTCCATCATTTTACTGCTGCCCACAAAAAACGGAGTTCGCTGATGTACTTCTGTAGGTTGAATTTCGAGGATGCGACTTACTCCGTTAGTCGCTTTTCCTCCTGCAATTTCGATGATGAATGCAAAAGGGTTGCATTCATACAACAAACGGAGTTTTCCTTTGGGCTTATCGGTTGTTCCGGGATACATGAAAATTCCACCTTTGATTAAGTTGCGATGTACATCGGCGACCATGGATCCGATATAACGCTGCGTATATGGTCCGCCGTTAGTTTTTGTTTTATTCTGACAAGCATTGATATAGTTGCGCACCTTCTGATTATACTGAAAGAAATTACCGTGATTCACAGAGTATATTTTACCGGTATCAGGGCATTTGATATTGGGATGGCTCAATGTAAATTCACCGATAGACTGATCCAGTGTAAATCCGTTGACACCACGACGAGTTGCATACACCAGCATGGTAGAAGAACCATAAATGACGTATCCTGCAGCTACTTGTTTGAGTCCGGGCTGCAGAAAATCATCGATGGTTGCGGGTTTACCCAACTCACTTACTCTTCTGAAAACGCTGAATATCGTGCCAATAGAAACATTCACATCGATATTGCTGCTTCCATCCAGTGGATCAAACAGGCAAACATATTTTGATTTATTGCTTACTTCATCGTCAAAAACTACAATGTCATCCATTTCTTCACTACCTATTCCGGCGCAACTGATACCATGACGTAAAACACCCATGAACTGATTATTAGCGTAAATATCCAATTTCTTCACTTCTTCGCCTTGCACATTCATAGTTCCGGCATCACCTAAAATATCTACAAGTCCTGCTTTATTTACCTCAACATGTACACGCTTTGCCGCCAATCCAATATCTCTTAATAAGCCCGAAAGCTCCCCTGTGGCGTTTGGGAAATCACGCATTTGTTGTATGGTAAACTCATCCAGCGTTTGTATATGTCGATTGATGACCATAAAATCTGATTTGAATAGTTGCTCAAATGTATGAAAAAGATGTGAAGCGGAGCATGTTGAAAGCATGAGGGGTCAAAAGTCTGAAGTGCCGGAGTTAACGAGTTTTTTAGTTTTGAATATTGACTTTAGCATTGTTACTTTTGCATTTTAAATATCTATCCACTGCATGGTCATATATAAATTTGGCGGGGCGAGTATAGCAGATGCTGAGCGCATCAAACAAACTGCTCAAATCATACAACATCACAGTATTGAAAAAAGGCTGATTGTCATATCGGCCATGGGTAAAACAACCAATGCGCTGGAAAAAGTGGCAGAATCTTTTTTTGCAGGCAACAGAGCACAGGCAGCACAATTATTTGAAAATATCAGAACCCAGCACGACAGTGCATCAAAATATTTATGTGCTTTAAAATGGAAAGAGGCAGAAGAGCAATTGAACCGATTTTATACAGAGCTTGAATGGGTTTTACATGATGAACCTCAGCGAGATTATGATTATTATTACGACCAGATTGTTTGCTGTGGAGAAATGCTGAGCAGTACATTGGTGTACACCCATTTACTTGAACTTGGTGCAAATGCATGTTGGATAGATGTACGTGACATCATACATACCGACAATCATTTTCGTGAACCTCAGGTAGATATCATACAGACGGAAAAACATGTACATGAAAAATTGGTCCCATTATTCGAACAATATGATATTATCATCACACAGGGATTTGTAGGTTGTACAGATGAAAATGAGAGTACGACATTGGGAAGAGAAGGTAGTGATTACACTGCCGCGTTACTCGCAAATTCGATGAATGCAGAATCTGTTACCATTTGGAAAGATGTGGAGTCTGTAATGAGTGCCGATCCGCGAAAGTTTCCGGAAGCACAATCTATTCCACATCTAAGTTATGCCGAGGTAATTGAAATGGCTTTTTACGGAGCTCAGGTGATACATCCAAAAACCATCAAACCATTACAAAATAAGAACATCCCGCTCTATGTCAAGAGTTTTTTAGATACTTTATTACCGGGCACAATAATAGATAATCATCCAACAAAACATCTACCTCCTATCATTGTATTGAAAGAGCATCAGGCATTAATTACTTTTACGAATAGCGACTTTTCTTTTATGGAGGATGGGCCCGTTCAAAAATTACATGAATTATTTGCCTTGCATCATCTAAAGCCCAACCTCTCTCAACGAACTGCCATATCATTATTATGTTGCTTTGACAACAAGGAGGAATCGATTCATCAGTTGGCTGCAGATGCAGGAGGAATGTTTGAAGTGAGTGTGAACAAAAATCTTGCATTATATACTGTCAGACATCACATACCTGAAATTGTAAATCAATTGATGAAAGACAGAGAAATACTGGTCGAACAAAAAACTCAGCAGACCATGCAATGGGTGTGCGACATGAGGCCTACAAACAATTAGTTTGATATATTCAGATTGAAATTCTAGTTAATCACATATTCCCCTTTGCTATTTACCAAAATAAGGGGCAATTCTTTCTTTGATTCAAAATAATCAAATACCGGTCGCAGATTTTTATTGAATTGGATCACTTCCGGCTTGTCTTTGATGGCATTCGCCAAATACTCAACGGATGTTTTTACATTGTAACGAACCGGAAAAACATGCACAGGAATAAACTCTTGCCCATTCATTTTTGCCACGGAGGCAATGGCAAACAACTCTTCTATATCATAATTTTTTATTGAAATGCACCCTACTGAAACACAGCTGCCGTGGATATAAATAGCACTACCCGGTCTTATAGAATCACTCAGCACTCTGTCGGAAGCATTTGGATAATTAATTCCTAGAGACAGATGGTAATTACTGTTTGGATTAAAATCATTGATGTAATAAAATCCTTCAGGCACCTGATAATCTCCTTCCATTCTCTTTGGACCGGTAGTGCCGCTTTGCATACAAATCTTGTAGGTCTTGAATAACTTATATGGTTTCAAAGAGTCGTTCTTTACCCACACCTCCATTTGTTGATCATACTTAAAGCTCCTCAAGAATATTGAATATGGGGGCCATACCAGATTTTGCCTGGCAAACTGTCTTTTTAGCGAGTCTTCAGCATAGGGCACCATTTCTATTGGGCGCATACGTGATGAGGGCTGTGCCTTGGCACGCATGAGCAAAGATGAAATTGAAAAACAAAATATGATTAGAAATAGTTTGATTATTTGTTTCATAATTGAATCTTACAAGTTACCGCGCAAATCCTGCTCGCGCTCCAATGCTTCAAAGAGTGCTTTGAAATTTCCTTTGCCAAAGCTCTTGGCTCCCTTTCGTTGTATGATTTCAAAAAACAGTGTAGGTCGGTCCTGCAATGGCTTGCTGAAGATCTGCAGTAAATAACCTTCGTCATCTCTGTCAATCAGAATACCCAAATCCCTTAGTGGTTGAAGGTCTTCATCTATCTTCCCTACTCTATCCAAAACCGTGTCATAATAACTATTGGGTACTTTCAAAAACTCCACTCCGTTCTTTTGCAGTTTGCTTACTGTTTCAATGATATTTTGCGTTGCGATCGCCACATGCTGAACCCCCTCTCCGTTGTAAAAATCAAGAAATTCTTCCACCTGGCTTTTCTTCTTCCCTTCTGCCGGCTCGTTGATGGGGAACTTCACGTAACCGTTACCGCTACTCATTACTTTACTCATCAAAGCGGAGTACTCTGTTGAAATATCTTTATCATCAAAAGAAAGAATATTTTTAAAACCCATTACCTCTTCGTAAAATTTCACCCATGGATTCATCTGATTCCATCCTACATTTCCAACACAATGATCCACATACATTAAGCCGGTAGGTACCGATTGAAAAGATGACTTCCATGATTTGTATCCGGGCATAAACAATCCAGAATAATTTTTTCGCTCTACAAACACGTGCACCGTATCGCCGTAGGTATGAATGCCTGACAAAACAACTTCACCATGTTCATCTTTCAGCATTGTTGGTTCCATGTAAGTTTTACCACCTCTTTGAGTAGTTTGCTTCCATGCATCAGTTGCATCATCCACCATGAGTGCAAGCACTTTCACTCCGTCGCCATGTTTGTATACATGATCGGCGATGGCATTGTTCGTCTTAAGTGCAGTTGTTAAAACAAAAGTGAGTTTATTTTGACGAATCACATAGCTGCACCGATCCATTACTCCAGTTTCTGGACCCGCATAGGCCAGTGATTCAAATCCGAAAGCCGACATATAAAAATGTGCGGCTTGTTTTGCGTTGGCTACATAAAATTCAACATGATCGGTACCGTGTAGGGGCAGAAAGTCTGCTATGATGGTATTACCGGGCAAAGTATCAATCGTTTCCATAAAAAATTTTTCCAAAGATAGAAAAAAGAAAATATTGCAAGTTTATATATAAATGTTTAGACAAAAACTAACAATTACCGAAGTAGAGACAGGACTTCAATTGCAGCAAATTCTTTCGTTGAACAATTCAACAGTAAATTTAACATTTCACAAAATAGATTTAAAAGTGAGTCAATACATTTCGCCTATTTTTGCGTAAAATTTACAAATATGAAAAAAATACACCTGCTACTGCTCTCGGGACTTGCATTCCTGGGCACTCAGGCACAAAAAGTAGTCTTTACTGAGTATGATCTCAAAAATGGACTTCACGTTATTTTACACAAAGACAACAGCGCCCCTGTGGTTGCTGTTTCAGTCATGTATCATGTGGGGAGTAAGAATGAAATCCCTACCCGTACAGGCTTTGCGCATTTCTTTGAGCATTTGTTATTTGAGGGAAGCGATAATATCAAGCGCGGTGAATTCATGAAACTGGTTAGCAGCAACGGCGGGCAAAACAATGCCAATACTTCCCAGGATCGTACTTTTTATTACGAGATATTCCCATCCAATCAACTTGAGACCGGCTTGTGGCTTGAGAGTGAGCGTATGATGCATCCGGTCATCAATGAAATTGGCGTAAAGACTCAAAATGAAGTGGTAAAAGAAGAAAAACGTATGCGCGTTGACAATCAGCCTTATGGAAATTTCATAGGCGAGGTAATGAAGAGAGTATTTACCAAACATCCATACACCTGGGTTCCTATTGGCAGTATGGAACATTTAGATGCGGCAACATTAAAAGAGTTCCAGGATTTCAATAAAAAGTATTACATACCAAACAATGCCGTTTTATCAATTGCAGGAGATTTAGATATTGAAAAAACAAAAAAACTGGTTGATGCATATTTTGCAGAAATTCCATCTACCCCGAAACCTACTCGTGTTGTAGCAAAGGAAGATCCGATAACCAAAGAAATTATTGATACTGCATACGACGCCAACATTCAGATACCTGCCATCATGTGCGCTTACCGTACTCCCGGTATGACTGATAAAGAATCTGATGCATTGGAAATGGCTTCAAGCGTACTCAGTGCAGGCGCAAGCAGTCGCATGTACAAGAAAATGGTGGATGATAAGAAAAACGCACTTCAAGTTGGCAGTTTCAATTATGCTTTGGAAGATTACGGAGCATACATCACTTACGCATTACCCAACAACAATACCCCACTCGATTCATTATTAAAGGATGTGGATGAGGAAATTTTGAAATTACAGAACAACCTAATCACGGAAGCAGAATTCACCAAATTGCAAAATCAGGCAGAAAGTGAGTTTGTTGGAGCCAATGATAAAATGCTGGGCATTGCTGAAAATCTGGCTGATGGTTATACATTTTACAATAAGAATACCAATCATATCAATCAGCAACTCGATGAAATGAGAAAAGTAACACGCGAAGACATTCAGCGTGTCGCCAAAAAATACCTCAATAAGAATCAACGTGTGGTATTGTATTACTTACCAAAAAAATAATCCTGTTACAATCAACAACGAATAAATCATTTAATATGCGTAAAATATTTATCATAGCCATAGCAACCGGACTACAGTTTTCGGGACTTGCTCAAGTAAAAATTGACCGAAGCAAACAACCAAAACCCGGACCGGCTCCCGTAATCGGATTCAAGGATCCTGTAAAATATACTCTCCAGAATGGCATGACCATCTTGGTAGTGGAAAATCACAAGCTACCAAGAGTTTCTGCCTCTCTCAGCATTGATCGCGGACCTGTATTAGAGGGCAATAAAGCAGGTGTCATTGATTTGATGGGTTCCATGCTTAGTGAAGGAACTACAAAAACGCCAAAAGACAAATTTGATGAGCAAGTAGATCAAATGGGTGCATCTGTAAATGCCAATTCGGGAGGTGGATTTGCCTCAGCCCTCACACGTTACTTTGACAAGGCATTCATGATGATGGCCGAAGCGGTTCAATCTCCTGCATTTCCAAAAGAATCATTTGACAAGCAGGTTTCACAAAAATTAACTGGATTAAAATCTTCCGATAAAAACGCACAAGCAATATCCGGCAGAGTGGTTCCTGCACTAGCTTATGGCAAAACTTCTGCAATGGGAGAATTTGAGACAGAAGAAACGATCAAGTCAATAACACTGGATGACATTAAAAAAGCATACAGCAGCTATATGACCCCATCCCGCAGTTATTTGACCTTCATTGGAGACATCACTCCTGCCGCCGCAAAAGCACTTGCTGAAAAAGCATTTGGCAGTTGGAAAGGCCCTAAGCTGGAATTGATGAAGATCGCTGATGTACCAAATCCTTCAGCCACAGAAATTGATTTCGTGGATTTACCCAGTGCTGTTCAGGCAAATATCAGTGTCACCAATGTAGTAAACAACCCTTTAAGCAATCCTGATTACCATGCATTGGCGATTGCCAATCAGATTTTGGGTGGTGGTGCAGAGAGTAAATTATTCATGAACCTTCGCGAAAAGCATGGCTTTACCTACGGAAGTTATTCTCGTGTTGGAAACGGCAGATTTCAGTCTCAATTTAATGCAGGCGCTCAGGTGAGAAGTGAAAAAGCGGATAGTGCCATTGCAGAGATTATGAATGAAATCATCAATATGCAAGAAGGAAAAATTACGGAAGAAGAAATCAAGATTGCCAAAGCAAAATACAATGGATCTTTTGCTTTAGGGATGGAAGAGCCTTCAACTGCAGCAACATACGCAACCAATATTTTAATCAATAATTTATCAGCAGATTATTACAAAACTTTCCTGCAAAAAATAAATGCAGTAACAGTGGCTGATATCCAGCGCGTGGCAAAAAAATATTTTGAGAAAGATAAAAGCAGAATCGTCATCGTTGGAAATGCATCTAAGATTGTACCTAATTTGAGTCGCCTGGGTTATACCGTAAAGATGTATGATAAATTTGCCAATCCTGTAGAAGTAAAAAGTGAAGAGAATAAAAAAGAAAATGCTTCTGCCGATCTTAATCCATCAACTATCATTGATAACTACATTAAAGCCATTGGGGGCAAAGATGCTGTAGGCACTTTAAAAACGATTAAAGTATCTTTCACCATGGAAATGATGGGCAGAGAGATGTCTGGATACGATATGAAGATGGCTCCCAATAAACATGCAATGGCCATAAAAATGGGTGAAATGACAGTATTCGAGTCCAAGTTTGATGGAACAAAAGGGTATCGTGGTCAAATGGGCCAGAAAGCCGATATGGAAGAAAAAGAAATCAAGGAAGCCCAGGATGATAAAGCCATTATCGAACAATCCATGTACAATACTCCTGATTACAAGTTAACACTTGCCGGAACTGAAAAAGTTGAATCAGAAGAAGCATACAAGATCAACGTAACAACTCCCAGTGGAAAAGTAAAGACTGAATACTATTCAAAAGCTTCAGGACTGTTATTGAAATCGGAAACAACCGAAGAGGGTCCTCAAGGAGAGATTACCATCAGCAGCGGATTTGGAGATTATAAAAAGGTAGGCAATGTGATGATTCCGCATAAAATGACGCAGGATATGGGTCAGCAAATTGAGATGACTGTTACTGAGGTTAAAATCAATGAAGGAGTAACAGAAGCGGATTTTCAATAAGGAAGTTGATTGTTTTTTAAAGCACCTCATTTTGGGGTGCTTTTTTATTTACCACACATTCACCTCCCGCTCCAGCATGATCCCAAACTTGTCATGCACGGTCCGCACGATATCTTCACTTAGGTTATATATTTCAGATCCTTGGGCTAAGCCATGATTCACCAATACCAATGCCTGTTTATCATAACAACCTGCATCTCCTTTTCTATAACCCTTCCAACCACATTGTTCGATCAACCATCCTGCTGCTAATTTGATGAATCCATTTCCAACACTGTATCCGCTCATTTCAGGAAATGATTTTTTCAAAGTCTGATACTCAGCTTCGCTGATCTCAGGATTTTTAAAGAACGATCCTGCATTACCAATCATATCCGGATTCGGCAGTTTACTGTTTCGAATGTTCATCACCGCCTGTGCTATGGAAACCAATGAAAGCTCTTTAACACCCATGGCATCCAATTCCTGTTTTATGGCACCGTAACTGATATTGTACGACGCCTTTTTACTTAGTTTGAAAGTAACGGATGTGATGACAAACTGATTTTTATAGGCACGCTTGAAGATACTGTCGCGATAACCAAATGCACAATCTTTATGAGTGAGTTGTATCTGTTGTAAATCTCTGAGATGTACTGCTTCCAAGGAATGAAATATATCTTTAAGCTCCACTCCATAAGCACCAATGTTTTGTATGGGTGATGCACCTACGCTCCCCGGAATCAATGCAAGATTTTCCACCCCTGCCATTCCCTGATGAATGCAATAGATCACAAACTGATGCCAGTTCATTCCAGCGCCTACTTTAACCAAATAATAATCGCCAATATCAATGGTATCAAGTATTCCCTCAATTTCATTTCTGATGATCAATCCGTCTACATTTTTTGTAAGAAGAATGTTGCTTCCTCCTCCAATAACGCTTACGGGATTATTCTTGGCTTCAGGAGTGCTTAACACTTCCAGCAATGAATCAACAGAATCTACAGCAGTAAAATATTTCGCATCTACCTTCATCCCGAATGTATTGTATGGCTTGAGCGATATATTTTGTTGTATGCGCATATTAATATGGATCTACATCTGCAATGATACGAACAGATCTGCATTTCTTATCAAGTCGCAATTTGTCTATATGATATTGTATCGTTTGTTTTGTTTGAACTGAGTGAAATAACTGTTTAGGTATTTTCAATAGTATTTCTTCCTGATATTGATTGCGGATTCTTGCAATAGCCGACTTTGCAGGACCTACGATAAATTCCTTAAAATCCTGTTTTAATGAGTTTGCAAGTAAAGTAGATGTTGATTGTAAAATGGCTTTATCTGAATGTTTCAAAGTTAGTTTGATGAGTCTCGCAAAAGGGGGATAAGCAAATGTTTCACGCGATGCAATTTCTGCATCATAAAAAGATCGATAATCATGTTGCTGCACCCATTGCAATACTGGATGATGAACATTCAATGCCTGAACTAAAACCATTCCTGCTTCACCTTTTCGTCCGGCCCTTCCGCTCACCTGTTCCATCAATTGAAAAGCTCTTTCATGTGCCCTGAAATCGGCAAAGCTCCACAACGCATCTGCATCAAGAATTCCAACCAATTTCACATGATCAAAATCAAGACCCTTCACCACCATTTGTGTACCAATGAGCACATCGAGCTCTTGTCGTTCAAACTGTTGTATGAGTGTATCATGCGCATGTTTACCACGCACGCTATCAATATCCATGCGGGCAATTTTGCTGCTGGAAAAATCTGCTTCAAGTTGTTCTTCTACTTTCTCTGTTCCAAAATTTTTTTCAGTCCAATTGGATGCACCGCAGCATAGACAAGTTGTGGGTTGAGGATACTGACTCCCGCAATAATGACAATGTAACTTATGCGAATATTTGTGCAGCGTCAATGAAACATCGCAATGAATACATTGTGGAATATAGCCGCAGGATGCACATAAAATATAAGGATGATAACCTCTTCTGTTTTGAAATAAAATAGCCTGTTTGTTTTGAGCCAAAACTTGCGTCATCTTTTCCTTCAATGCCGGACTCAGCATAATTTTCCCTTTTTGCATCTGTTGTCCGAGATTGACAATCTCAATCTTAGGGAGTTCTAATCCGCCGAAGCGTTCCGACAAAGTCACCAATGAATACTTCCCTGTTTGAGTATTGTAATAACTCTCCAGTGACGGCGTTCCGCTTCCAAGCAAAACAGATGCGCCAAATAAAGAAGCGTAATAGATAGCCGCATCACGGGCATGGTAACGCGGAGCAGGGTCTTGTTGTTTGAAAGAAGAATCATGTTCTTCGTCTACAATCAGCAAACCCAAATTATTGAATGGCAAAAAGATGGCGCTTCGTGCACCAAGTACCACACTCACTTCCCCATCCCGAATTTTTTGCCAGAGTTCTATTCGTTCCTGATCATTGAAGCGCGAGTGGTACACAGCCACATGTCCGCCGAAATGCTGTTGTAAACGCCGTATGATTTGCGAGGTCAGTGCAATTTCGGGTAATAGATATAAAGCCTGTTTGCCCGATGCAATACAGGCAGCAATGAGGTCAATATAAATCAATGTTTTACCACTTCCGGTAACACCATGCAGCAAACAAACTTTCTTTTGATTAAAGGCGGCCTCAATGTCTGATTTAGATTTTTGCTGTGCATCAGATAATTGAAAACGAATGTCTACTTTTTTATCTGAAAACCGAATGCGGTCTATGTCCAGTTTTTCTTCAATAAAGACAGCTTTCTTACAGAGCGTTTGTAATATGTTACTAGTAACACCCGATATATCCAGCAGTTGTTTTTTAGAAACCAAACCCTCTTTTTTATATAATTGCCAGTAAGCCAAAATAAGGTGCATTTGTTTTTCACTTCCTTTCCAATCATTTAGTAACGCTTCGAAACGAGTTTCTTCACTATAATCGGGATGTAGTCTTATAAAAGATTGTTTTTTGCTTCTGTATTTTTCAGATAATTTTTCCCAGGCGAAGCAAACCTGTTTATCCATGAGTGATTTAATAACAGGATAAATGCGTGCTCCATCCAAAATTTGTTGTACCTCCTGCATTTGAAGTTGATTACGCAGCAAGAGCGCCTCTGCCACCAAAAATTCATCGTCAGTTAATCCGGTAAAATCCTCTCCAAAATCTTCATTGAAAATCAAAATTGTTTCACTGCTGAGTTTAAAATTGGCAGGCAATGCGGCAGTCATCACTTCTCCTTCACTGCACATATAATATTGTGCCATCCATGACCAAAGAGTCAATTGCTGAGGAAAACAAATAGGCACATCATCCAGTACATTCAAAATTGGTTTTGTGTCGTATGCAGGCTTTTGGGCGGATATTTGTCTGAGAATACCGGCATATTTTTTTTTGTCACCCAACATCACTTCTACACGAACACCGGGCACACATTTTGATAGAAGATTTACAGGAATACCATAGGTATAGTTTTGAGGCAGCGCAAGGGGGAGAATCACATCGGCCCAATGTGAAAAATCGGCTTCAACAAATAATGTGGAAACAGAACCCTTCATCCTAATCATCAGTTTTAATCCAAGATGCCTGATGTTTGATTAATTCATCCTGCATGTGTTTAAATACTTTTTCCTTGAATAAAGGTAAGTCATCGATGCTATACTCATCTACAGAAAATGTTTGTAAGAAAACAACCCTTGATCTTCCCGGATTAAATGAAAATACGGAGCGGTAGTTCATACGATCGTATGTATCGAGCAGTAACATTGGTTTCAGGGGCGTGCGCGTTTCGATGGCAATGCGAAAAGCTCCGTCATAAAATGTAGAAAGAGGATTGGAGGACTCATTAAAGGTTCCTTCCGGAGCCAAAAAAATAGAGGTGCCTCGATTGATGGTATCTTTCATGGCTGCTATACTGCGGGCACGATCTTCCTTATCACCGCGCTTTACCAGAATAACCGCATTTTTATAAATGGAACCGATTAAAGGTATTTTTGAAAATTCATATTTCCCCAACCCACGAACCGATCTGCCGCGAAGCGCATGAACAGCCACCAAGGCATCCAGGTAAGATATATGATTGAAGATAAAAACGAGGGAGGAATTGTCTTCCTGATGATCGTCTGATACAATCTTAGGTCTAATACCGGTTAATCGGAAAAAAATAGAAATAAAAATACGGAGGATTACAAACAAAACATCTCCCCGTTTTTTAACAGACATCAAAGGGAGTAAAAGCAATATTGGAAGCATCAATACGATTGCCACTAAAAACAGAATCAGGGCATACAGGGAAAACAAAAAACGAAAGATCTTTTGTAAGGATTGATACATAGTGCACGAAAGTAAACATAAAATGGGTAGGATGACAATAAAGCTTAACGAATTGACAATGAGTGACATGTTTATTGTAAAAATGTTTAAGAAAACGTATTTATTAATATTTTTTTTTATTTAATAAAAATTCAAAAATAAACTGTGTATAATAGCGATAAATACTTACCTTTGCCGTCCAAAAAACTGGCGAATTATGTTAGCGATCGTAAAAATTGCAGGTCAGCAATTCAAAGTAAAAGCGGGAGACAGTATATATGTTCCCCACATTCAGGGCACAACCGGAGACTCCGTTGAGTTTAAGGATGTATTGATGACAGAAAACAACGGAACTGTTTCTGCAGGCTCGTCTGTTTCAGCCACTGTTAAAGCTGAAATTGTAAATGACCTGGTAAAAGGCGACAAAGTGATTGCCTTTAAAATGAAAAGAAGAAAAGGATTTCGCAAGAAGCACGGACATCGTACACAGTACACACACATCAAAGTGACTTCTATCGCTTAATCATTTTCAACTGTTTTTTAACCATTAAATTTTTCAAATCATGGCACATAAGAAAGGGGAAGGCTCCGTTAAGAATGGTCGCGATTCTCAAAGCAAACGTCTCGGTGTAAAAATATATGGTGGTCAGCCTGCTGCTGCCGGTAACATCATTTTACGTCAGCGTGGAACTGTATATCACCCGGGTAAAAATGTTGGAGTTGGTAAAGACTTCACCATTTTTGCACTTACTGATGGTGTAGTTGAATTCAGAAAATCAAAAGGAGATCGTACCTTGGTTTCTGTAAATGCAGTTGCTTAAAATAAAAAAAGTTTGATTTTTTTTTGGTAGTTTCAAAAAAGTATCTATTTTTAGGTCATTATTTACTAACCAATTAAATTTTAAACAATGGCTACAAAGAAAAAAGCTGCTAAAAAAGCTGCTCCTAAGAAAGCTGCTAAGAAAGCTGCTCCTAAAAAAGCTGCTAAGAAAGCTGCTCCAAAGAAAGCTGCAAAAAAAGCTGCTCCTAAAAAAGCTGCTAAGAAAGCTGCTCCAAAGAAGAAGTAATTCTTCTACTGCTCTCTTAGAGCAAAAAATAATGGTCCCGGTTTTTACCGGGACTTTTTTATTCCAGGTAAAAAGTCAAAATTCAAATTTAAAAAGGGATTATATAAGAAAATCTATAATAAATACTTGCCGGAAGTGTTTTGAATTTTAGTCCCAAGGCATCGGAGAATCTGTTTAACTTTTGCATTTTTAAATTTAGTTTCTCACTTTTGAATTTTTTATTTTTGAAATTTAATTTTTGTATTTGAGCATTTTCACTTGGACTTTTTCATTTGGACTCTTGCATTTTTACATTTCGATTTTTGCATTTTGATTTTTGAAATTTCACTTCATCAATTAATTCCTGAGGCAAATTTTAGAATTTAGGACTGGGGGACTCCATCCCCGCCCCATTTAAAGTTACAAAGCTTCCCAACACCCCCAAAAAATTAAGCCGGTTTGATTCGACTATAAACGGATACATTGCTTAATGAGTTTGTAAAGTCAGTATTAACCAACCAGCACAAAGATATCGCAAAGCGAAGGTGAAATAGTGCTGATTTTTTTCTTTTGAATGTTACCACCAAGTTAATCCAGAGCGATTGAAGCGGGGAATAGCATGTGCTATTTACGATTCCACATTTAAATTTAAACCCCGAGGTATCGAGGATTACTTTTTACTTTTGCATTTTCACTTTTGAATTTTTCAATCACTATGTCAACAAACTCATCCATCGCCGACGCATTCTCCCTGCTCTCCAAACTGCTGGACATCCATGGTGAAAACAGTTTTAAATCAAAATCATATTCCTCGGCTGCCTTTACCATTGAGAAGTTAACAGTTTCATTAGCGGAAATGCCCGCTGATAAAATCCAATTCATCAAAGGCATCGGTCCGTCCTCTGCGCAAAAAATCATCGAGTTTTTACAAACGGGAACAATGGCTGCACTGGAAGAGATCATATCACAAACACCGGCAGGTATCATTGAAATGCTGCGCATCAAAGGTTTGGGGCCAAAAAAAATCAACACCATCTGGAAAGAGATGGAGCTTGAGAGTATTGGTGAGTTACTCTATGCCTGTAAAGAAAACCGACTGAAATTATTTAAAGGATTTGGTGAAAAGACGCAGCAAAATGTAATGGAGTCGATTGAGTTTTACCAGCGACATCAGGGCAGTTTTTTATTTGCTGAAGCAAATGAGTATGCTCATCAGATACACTATATCTTAACAAAGACATTTCCAAATGAACAAATTTCAATTGTGGGTAATGTGGCAAGACAATTGGAAACAACGGAGGAAATTGACTTTTTATTGACCTGCGAAACCGCTACGATGCAAAAAATCATCGATGCATGGGAAGGCTTTGAAATCATTGCAACTCATGAAACATTACTAGTGCTCTCCTCTCCTATCGGCATAAAAATCAATTTACATTATTCAGATCATCGCTTATTTATCAAAGAAAAAATTAAAAGAAGCAGTTCAGATATTTTTTGGAATACGCTTGAAGAAAAGTATTCTTCACAGGACAATCATCAAAACGAAGAAGATTTTTTCAAACAACTAAATCTTGCCTATATCCCTGCATGCTTGCGGGAAGATGCAGATATTATTGTCAAAGCAAGTGACAATCTTATCCCACAGTTAATTCAACCAACCGATATCCGCGGTATAATTCATTGCCATAGTAATTGGAGCGATGGCAATAATAGTTTGGAAGAAATGGCCAAAGCTGCAATGAATCGTGGTATGGAATATTTAGTCATCAGCGATCATAGTCAGACTGCCGGCTATGCGCAAGGACTCCGGCCCGAGCGTGTTTTGGCGCAGCATCAGCAAATAGATGAACTCAATCAAAAGCTTGGTCCATTTAAAATTTTCAAAAGCATTGAATCGGATATTCTGCCCGATGGGAATTTGGATTACACCGAAGATATCCTCAAACGATTTGATTTGGTGATTGCATCTGTTCACAGCAATTTAAAAATGAATGAGGAAAAAACAATGATGCGTTTGATGCGTGCCATTGAAAATCCATACACCCGAATACTCGGGCATATGACCGGACGGTTATTGTTGAGCAGACCGGGATATCCTGTTGATCATAAAAAGATCATTGACGCCTGTGCGGCCAATGGTGTGGTGATAGAGTTGAATGCACATCCGAGCAGATTGGATATTGATTGGAGACATATTGGTTATGCATTGGACAAAGGAATTCTCATTTCCATCAATCCCGATGCGCATAGCATAGAAGGAATGGACCTCACAAAATATGGGGTATTTGTTGCTCAAAAAGCAGGTGTGACTAAAGCGAACAATTTGAGCAGTATGTCATTGGTGGAGTTTGAGAAGTGGGTGAAAAGAGGATAATGTGAGTATCAGGATTTTCGGTATTTACTGCGCTCTTAGCGTTTATAAAGAAAAAGCAATCCCGATAGCTATCGGAACGCAAAGAGTGTCGCAAAGGGACGCAAAGAATAAATGTTTAAAAAGTTCAACGTTCAAAGTTGATAGAATTAAAAATCAACCTTGAACATTGAACTTTAAACCTTAAACTTTTTTTACTGCTTCACCGCCCTTATCACCTTCTCCTCCCCATCCTGCATGATGGAAACCATATACACACCGGGCTTTAATTCATTACCAATATTGTTCACCACATTGGCTTTGGCGATGAATGATTTCATCAGCTGACCATTCATGTTCATCACTTTTACAATGATGGGTGATGTTTTTGTGGTGGTTATTTTTAGATTGAAACTTCCGGCGCTTGGGTTTGGATACAACTGTGCATCCAGTATATTATTTGTTCGATTATTACCTACTCGAGTAACAAGTTCAGGCTTGCAACCTGTAGATGTCAATACCACCGACTTTGTTCCTCCCAAGGTTCCGCATATGGTTTGTCCGCGTACAGATAATGCACCTCCTGTAAATCCGGTGTTGAAGCGTAATGTGATGCTCGAACTATCAGAGCTTGCCGACGTGATCGTTGTATTGGCAGGCTTGGTCCAGCGGAATACACTCGCGACCGTTTGCGAGGTTGTGGGAGCGGGCACCATAGCGGTGTAGGTGATGATGTTATTAATACATGCATTGTATGAACCTGTCGAAGCAGAAATACCCAACGGTGTTGGAGGCAAGTATTGCAAGGGGGTGCTTAGCGCGGTGCCCAGGGTACCGGTGCAGGCATTGACGCCGCGCACACTGATGGAGCCTCCTACAAATCCGGTATTGATTTGTACGGTAATGCTTGAGCTGTCGGCATTGGCAGATACTAGCGATACGGTTGCAGGCAGCGTCCACCTGTACCGCCCAATAGTTGTTTGTGTGGTTGTTGGTGTAGCCGGATAGGCTGTAAATATTTTGGTCGTTCCAATGCAAGCCGCAAAATTTCCGCCGGGTGTGGTAATACCCGAAATGTTGGCAGGGGTTGTATTGGCATATAATATTGCCGTTTTTGCTACGCTGGTTGAGCACACCCCAACCGACTGTACGCAAAGCGTATCGCGCAGGAAACAAGGATTGAATGTAACGGTGACCGCTGTATCGTTTACACCCAATGCATTGAGGTGGGTTATGCTGGCCAAGGTGCCCCGCTTCAAACTCCAGTTGTAGGAAACGGCATTGGCTACTTTTTTGATGCGGTAGGTTTCGCTCACTAGTCCGCTTACATTGGTTACGGCAACAATGGATGTGGGCACAAATTGTTTTTGAATAGCGGCCGGTACAACAGGATTGGCCTGTATGCTAATCTTCACCGTATCCTTACAAGATTGAATGCCATTGCTAACGGTAACGATATACGAAGTAGTGGCAGTTGGAGTAACAGTAATGGATGGTGTTGAGGCGCCGGTGGACCAGAGGTAGGTAATGGGAGTGTTTTTGACAAGACGAATAGATTGCCCATTTTTTTTAATGTGATTATCGAATATGCTACTTTCATACTGATAATAAAGTTGAAAATCTCTAGCTTTATCATTGTCCTGGATTGAAGAGCTCCATAAAGAAGCATAAAAACCATTGTAAAAAAATTGTCCAGTTTGAATTCTAGAACCTGCGCCTAATGCTGTAAACATAGTTGAATTATTAGCTCCAGTATTAGGACTCAACCAATGTGTTGTTCCTGACTCTTTTAACATGCCGCCTGCTGTATTACTAGATACATAACTACCAGTTGTATCGGCATTGATATCTAAATACTTTATTAATTTCCCAAAATCAGTCATACTCGGCACTTTCCATCCTTCCGGTGCCAAGCCCCTCGGATCATTTACTGCATACCAGTTATATAATTTTCCATATTTAGAGTAATTGACAGAATCATTATTATACCAACACCAAGCGCCCGCTGTAAGATTCGCCCATTGGGTAGCATCGGTTACTTGGGGTATGATATCTCCATTTTTATATCTGCTGACATTCAAATTTCTTTGAGACCATGATTGTGTACCAATGTTGACAATTGGGTAAACATTTCCGTCAATGTCAGAAACTGAAGCCGATGCAACTGCTAAAGAAATTGCGTTTCCAACGCAAATGGTCGAATCATTCTGATTTATCCTAGGGTTAAACAAACTTACATACACACTATCTCTTCCCGTACATCCTGCAGTATTTGTCACAGTACATCTGTACCAACCACTTGCAGTAACCGTAGTGGCTTGCGTTGTAGCTCCATTGCTCCAGCTATAAGAAGTAAATCCAGCGGCTGCTGTAATGGATGTGGAGGTGCCGCAAACTTTTACCGTATCAACAGTGATGATGTTGGTGGGCAAGGTATTTACCGTCACCTTTACTGTATCCTTACAAGATTGAATGCCATTGCTAACGGTAACGATATACGAAGTGGTAGCTGTTGGCGTAACCGTGATGGATGGCGTGGTGGCGCCGGTGGACCAGAGGTATGAGGATGGAGTTAAATTATTTTTCATGAAACGAACTGAAAGTCCAACAGCTTTATCTCCACCACCTCTCCAAATACACTCATCATTGCCTTTCAATGTCCTCTCCACACCTCCATAGATATTGATAGACCTTGTCCAAAATCCGGCCCTAAAACCTTCTTCTTGAAATGCTCCTATCAAATAACTCCCAGTTCTTGAACCAGCAGGTAATGCTGTAAATCCAAAAGAATTAGTAGCATTGACATTCGGCGCATCCCAATGTAGCGTTCCTGACTCCTTGAGTTTAGCTCCATTGATACAAGATTCACCACAAGGAGCACAAGTTGTGTCTATTGAATAATTTGAATTATTTTCTATAACCCTTATAATGTTATTCCAATCAGAATTATAAGGCATTTGCCAACCCTCTGGGGCCAAACCTCTTGGATCATTTACTGCATACCAATTGTATAGCTTTCCATAAAGTGCGCCATACCTTGCACTATCATTATTGTACCAGCACCATGCCCCGGTAGTTTGTGCAGCCCATTGGCTACCGTTGGTTACTTGGGGTATGATATCTCCATTTTTATATCTGCTTACATTCAAATTTCTTTGAGACCATGATTGTGTACCAATGTTGACAATTGGGTAAACATTTCCGTCAATGTCAGAAACTGAAGCCGATGCAACTGCTAAAGAAATTGCGTTTCCACCGCAAATGGTCGTATCATTCTGATTTATCCTAGGATTAAACAAGCTCACATACACACTATCCTTTGCTGTACAAGCCCCATTGGTAGCGGTGCAATTGTACCAACCGCTTGCAGTAACCGTAGTTGCTTGTGTTGTTGCTCCGTTACTCCAGGAATATGAAGAGAGTCCGGCAATCGCAGTGATGCTTGCAGAAGTCCCGCATACTTTAACCGTATCAGCAGTTATTATATTAGTTGCTATTGTACTCACCGTAACGGTTACACTGTCTTTGCAGGTGGTAGTGCCGTTTGATACGGTGCAGTAGTATTTGGTGGTGACTGTTGGCGTCACTGTGATGCTTGGTGTGGTGGCTCCGTTGGACCAGAGGTAGGTGATGGGAGTGTTTTTAAGGCAGCGGACGGAGAGACCGAACATTTTACTGCCAAAATAATATCTGATAACATCTCCGCTTAAATTATATAGATTTCTGTTGTATGAAGTGACAACATCATTTTGAGTTGACGTCCACCATGAACCATATTGCCCAATGTTTCCAAAGGCACCCGCATGACCTCTTTGTCCACCAGGCAATGCCGTAAAATTTGAACTGTTGTTTGCGCTTGTATTTGGCGAGAGCCAATTAGAGATACCAGCCTCTTTCAATAATCCTCCTGCACTGGAATTTTGATACCCAATCAAAGTAGTATCAGTTGAATTATCTAAATATTTTACTAATTTATTCCACTCCCCATCACTCGGCACTCTCCACCCCTCCGGCGCCAAACCTCTTGAATCATTCACGGCATACCAGTTGTATAGCTTTCCATATTTAGAGTAATTGACTGAGTCATTATTATACCAGCACCATGCTCCTGTAGTTAAATTAGCCCATTGTGTAGCATCGGTTACCTGCGGAATGATATCTCCATTTCTATACCTGCTTACGTTCAGATTTTTTTGTATCCAGGTTTGTGTGCCAATATTTACTGTGGGATAAATATTTCCGTTGATGTCGGTTACTGATGAGCTTGCTAATGCTGTTGCATTTAGGGTGATGGATGAACCCTTACAAATAGCGGTGTCGTTATTGGTGATGTTGGCAATGCAAGAATTATCGGTTATTTTCATCAAATTACAATAAGCAATATTCGCATCCCAATTTCCGGTAGTGTATGATAGTACAAATTGATTTCGTGAAACCTCAACTAAATTATTTCCAATCCATGCTTCTTGACCCGCAATATCATTTAAAGATGAATGAGGTACAGATTTACTCCAAATGACATCTCCATTTACATTTAATTTATAAAATAATACTTGCCATTTACCTGCTGAGTTTTTCTGATAACCAGCACAAAGAAGGTTTCCATCTGCTGTATTGATGATACTTTGTCCAAATTCATCCTGAGACGTACCAACCGATTTCTCCCAAAGTTTTGTTCCGGTTGCACTATAACAAACAAGAAAAAAATCACGATTCCCCGTATTTTGAGTTTTATAGCCAAACCCAACTAAGTTTCCATTAACTAACACCGAAGAGAATAACATATCGTCACCTGCTCCACCAACAGTGTCACGCCACAGTAAATCACCACTCGTATTTGTCATAACAACCCAACCATTACTTGGTCCATAACAAAACGATCCTCCTTTTCTGGCGTAACCAACCGACCAATTTTGTCCTGAACTTAATTTTTGTGTTTGATATAGTATCTCATCGCCATAATCACAAAATGATCCAGTGCATCCGCAAATCAAACAATGTATCTTATTCCATATAAGATTTGAATTATTATCTAACATCCCAATTCTAGCATCCCAACCTCCACCAAGTCCACCGCAGTTTTTTGCACCACTCAAAGTGTATCCGCCATCTTCATTTTTAATGATATCCTCAATATCTGTCTGACCAAAATTTACATCTATATTTTTTAATACATTACCATTCAAATTCAACTCAATTAATTTGGATGTATATCCCGAACCGGTATAATTACATGTAATAGTATTATCTGTGTTTAGATGAAGCCTGGTAAAATGACAATCTTGAGCTGCTGAGCTAATTTGAAAAAACACAGACTTATAATTTCCCAATGAATCAAACCTCAGAATTCTGCTTTCTGCAGTACCGAGCAATAAGTCCCCGTCAGGTAATTTAATTACACTAACGGCAGCGCTGTAACCAAGATTAGTGAACTCTCTGTTCCACGAAACTGAAGGCTGAGCGAATACATGAATTGTAATTAAAAATGAAAGGATAAAAAGCAGCTTTTTCATGAGCAGTTATTATAAGTGATAAATATTAATAAATTTAAAGTTACGAAGTTAGGGAAAATATCTAAAACAGGATTTTCAGAAATAAAGGATTTACTGGATTGTTTTCTTTCAAAGTTCCGCTTCTATGTTTCATTGACCTCATTGACCATGCCCCTGGTTTGAACGTGGTTCGTGCATGGTTCGAGCCACGTCATTTGGATTCATCTTTTGTCCATACCTCCGTTCGCTTGCATCATAACGACAAAAAGCGAAGCAATAAGCCAAGTGCGATGGCCTGCTTTTTGGAGAGGTGCCGATAGGCAATGCCTTAAGCGAACTTGATTTTTTGCATCCTTTTTGATCAAGCAAAAAGCGTGAAAGAATGAGATGTACCATCTCGGTGCATCCCAATGCCATGGTTCGAACGTGGTTCGTGCGTGGTTCGAGCATGATTCGAGCCATAGCTTTGTTTTAAAGATGGTTTAATAGTATAATAAATTCATTCTATATTCATACCTCCTACCTCCGTTCGCTCTCAGCATAACGACAAAAAGCGAAGCGATAGGCAAAGTGCACTGGCCTGCTTTTTGAAGAGGTGCCGACAGGCAATGCCTTAAGCGAACTTGATTTTTTGCACCCTTTTTGATCAAGCAAAAAG
>CAZXSR010000008.1:0-109042 GCA_964643315.1 uncultured Ferruginibacter sp. | reverse complement strand
TTATACTATCCCTGCCTAACGGCAGGCAGGCATTGTACTACGAGGCCAATAATTCGTTCAGGGTTCTAGCCGCTCCGCTAGTTCAAAGTTGAAGGTTAGATTTAAAAACATACAACCTTGAACGTTGAACCTTGAACTTCAAAATAATTATCTTCGATTTACGAACGAACCATCACACCCTCACCTCCCAAACCCTTGAATATTCGTACCAAAGATCTTCACAGCTATTGCCAATAAAATTACTCCAAAAAATTTACGCACCACAATCAACCCACTCGGGCCCAATGCACGCGCAAACCATTTCAATGATTTCAGAACTGCATAGATTACCACTAAATTAATCAGAATGCTGATGAAGATGTTGATGTCGTGATAATTTGCTTTCAACGACATGATGGTAGTTAATGTGCCGGAACCGGCTATTAATGGAAAAGCAATGGGTACCACGCTCCCACTCTTGGGATTTCCATCCGATTTAAAAAACTCTAATCCCAATACCATTTCCAGGCCAATGATAAAAATCACAATGCTTCCGGCTACTGCAAATGAGCGCACATCCAAACCAAGCAAATCCAAAAACTCCTGACCCAAAAAAAGAAACAATATCATTAATGCCCCAGAGGCGATCGTAGCCATGGTGCTTCTGATTTGTCCACCCATTTTTTCTTGTAGCGTAACCAAAATAGGTATAGACCCCAGCATATCTATGACAGCAAAGAGCGTAAAACTAATGGTAAGAATCTCACGACCTACGATGTTTTTTATTTCCCACATTCGTTGGCAAAGATACATTCTTTCGTGAACGCGAACGCTTCTCCTGTGGAATTGAAAAACGCATACCCACGCTACCATTGAATCCTAATGTATTAAATCCGTACGCTTCCGTATATGGCTCATTGGATAAATTTCTCAAGTCTGCATAAAAATTCCACAGGCGGCCCGGTACCTGATATGAAACATACATGTTCAGTAAAACATAAGAGCCGAGCGTTACTTCTTTTTGCTCAAATGTCATGTTGTCGAAAAATAAATCACTGCGATTTCCAACACTTACCAATCCAACAGACATAAACCAGGATTTGTTCAACTGATTTTCCAGATTCATGCTCAGCTGTGTCTTTGGTCGGCGATATAAATTATTATACACGGTATCTTTTCCACTTTTTTGTGTTGTTACATTTCCGGTAACATAGGTATAGTTGGCTCTTAATACAGATCGCTTTCCCAAGCTCAACAATGCTTCTGCTTCTATGCCATGATCTTTTTGCTTATCCTGATTAATGTAGTTGGAAGCATAAGTAACCGAATTGGTATAAAAATTGATGACATCTTTTACATCTCTTTGAAAATACAATACCCGTACATAACTCTTTTTATTTGCACTGAAAACCTGTGTTCCAAATTCCCATGTTTTCGCCTGTTCGGGCTTCAACGATCGATTACCATACTCCGAAAATAGTTGATACAGAGATGGTGTTTTATATGCTTCTGAATAATTGGCAAACAATTTCCAGTTGGACTTTATAAACTTGGATGCACTCAATGAAAAAACCTGATTGGCACCAAACACACTATGCTTGTTCCAACGTGTTCCTGCTTCTACAAAAAAGGTTGAATCTATCTGTACAACCGCAGAACCGTACAAGGCCAATTGATGTTGCTTCAAACTATCTGCCCCTAATTTATTTTCATAAGGACCAAAAGAAGAAATAGAGAGATAATATTGATCGGAATTGGATTGCCGATAGTCACTTCCCAATGTGAGGCGGATTTTTTTACCCACAGGAACGATGCTGTACAGTTCAGCAAAATGCTCCTTGCTGTTGTAAGTGCCTTTGCTATATATATCATACCCGTTTCTGCTTTCAGTAGAATCATCTACATAACGTCGGCGGTTCTCATGATAATTGTAGTTTAAATACCACTGGAACTTTCCCGGCTTATACTCATAACGAAATCCGGCCTGTGTGTTTTTATTCGTACTAAATAAATCCAACTCATCTATAAATGCGCCCTGATCGTAAGACTGATTAAAATTGGCTGATCTGTGATAGAGTGAAATTTTCATTTTTGTATTCGGCTGCCAACTCAATGTCTGACTCACGTTCATCTGATCGTATGCATCACGATCACGAAATGTTCTTTTTGAACTATTTTTTACCGCTTCATCTATTCCTGCAGTTTTTAATCCGGCTGCCTGAATTTGATAATCCCAATTTTTTAAGCGAAAAGACATAGATGCAGAAGATTTAATGGTCTCAAAACTTCCGTAACTGAAATTTCCGGAAACCATGGCAGTTTTAGCATCCGGTTTTCGACTGATTATGTTTATCACTCCGGACATTGCATCGGAACCATATAAGGCAGATTGACTTCCCATAAGGACTTCTACATGATCGATCTGATCAAGACTAAGTAATCGTAAATCAAAATTGCTGCCAATGCCGGAGGGATCATAAACAGGGACTCCATCTATAGTTATCAACGTATAATCAACTTTGGCACCACGTACATAAACACTTTTATCTTTACCTGGATTGCTGTTGGCGCCGCCAATCATAATGCCTGCTTGCTCCATGAGCACCTGAGATAAATCTTTACCGCCACTTTTTTCCAGCTGTTCACGAGTGATCACCTTAATTACTTTTCCAGTAGCACTGGATTTGGCAGGATACTTATTTGCAGTTACTACCACTTCATTAAGCAGAGAGGTGCTGTCTTGGGAAAAAACTTTTACGGATGCAAGCAAAAGCATTGCAAAAAAAATTCTTTTAGTCATGTTTTGTTTTTTTGACTGAAGGTAAATGCGAAGAAAAGCATCTGCATTATTCAAATTGCAAATACTAGACCTCAAGCTTTTCACCCGAAAGCCGGTTAATGAATATTGCTATGGCAGGTCTTCTGGCTTGTTTCTGTTTTGTGCCTTCCCGTTGAAAAAAACAGTGGCGTGAGATACAAAACAACTTAAGAAACTTACAGCTACGGGGATAGCACCGGATTTACACCGATTTCCCTTTTCATTTCGCTCAATGCGAAAACCACAACAAGACAAATGTAACTGAGTTCAGGTATCTATTTCAAAAAAGTTATCCCTTGGCTGTGGAAACAATAAAAAAAGGCTGCCAAACCTGGCAACCTTTTATCTCTTTAATTGAAAAAAATTATTTAATATCTGCATTTACTTTCTTGTACAAATTTTGCACATCAGTAGTAATTGCTTTGATTTTATCATTTGATTGCTTGTTGTGAACAGCAGCCCAAAGGTCATTACAGCGAATCATCAAATTCTCTAAAGTTTTAAGGCTTTCAGTTTTTGAAAAACGCTCGGTTGTTGCAGAAGCAAACAAAATTTTTGAACTACGATATAACTCAGGTGCATTGTCTTTTACCGCATCAAATTTATTCAGCTTTACTGGTTGGATCGCTTTGTTCATTAAAATTTCAAAGTCGTTCATTTCCTTCCATGTATTGTTTTTCTTAACCTGAGCAAATGTGAATGCTGAAAAAAACAACATAGATGCTAAAAATAAGGTAACCTTTTTCATACGTCGTGTGAGTTTTTATAAATTAATTAATCGGTATTAGTTAAACAAGTTTACAAACTTAAGGAAATTCAGTCGAATTTCATATATATTTATTATTTATATTATATGAAAAGCGGCTGATCCTATACTGATGAATGTTGCCCACCTTTTACATTGATTATATGTACTTTTGTGTTATGCGAGCTGTACTGTTTGCGGTATCATTAACCATCGTAATTTTCCAAAAGCTTCCGGCACAGGATAAGTGGAATCTCCGTTCCTGCGTAGAATATGCTATGAAAAATAATGGCAATGTAAAACAAACTGAACTTCAAAGCCAATCGGCCAAACTTAATTTCGAACAAAGCAAATATGCCATTTATCCAGGAGCTAATTTGGGCATGAGTTCGGCATTCAATAGTGGAAATAACCAGGATCCCACGACTTTCAGCAGAGTTACAGAAAATTATTTGTCAGCCGGCATGCAATTGCAATCAAGTGCCGATATTTTCAATTTTTACAGCAAAAGAAATACCATCGAGGCCAATAGCTGGTCTTTAAAAGCTGCGGAAGCAACCGTCACAAAAATTAAAAATGATATCGCATTATCAACTGCTAATGCTTATTTGCAAATTTTATTGGCCAAAGAACAGGAAAAAATTGCCGGAGTGCAAATAAATCAAACCCGTGAGCAGTTATCACGCACCCGTAAACTGGTTGAAGCAGGAGCTTTACCCGAACTCAACGCCACGCAACTTGAAGCTCAACTTGCATTGGACAGTGGAAATGTTGTTTCTGCAAAAGGAAACGTTTCTCAATCCATACTCTCCATTAAATCTTTAATGAATCTGGATGCCGCTGCAGCTTTTGACATTGAAACACCACCCGTTGATAAAATCCCCTTGGAACCCATTGCGGATCTTGAACCAGAATATGTGTATACACAGGCTTTGCAAAATCAGCCACAACAAATTGGCAATGAATATAGAATGAAGGCTGCTTTCAAAAATGCAGCGGTTGCCAAAGCATCTCGCTATCCAACCCTATCGGCATTTGCATCATTGAGCTCCAACTATCTATCATTCAGTAAAAAACCAATTTATAATAAAGTAGTTTCTGGTTATCAATCCACCGGACTAATTGTCAACACAGGTGGCGCAACCTATGATGTACAGGCACCTATTTTGACCAATGGTGATGTGCTGGGATATTATAAACCGAATTCATTTTCAACTCAACTTAAAGACAATTTCAGAAAGTCTCTTGGATTAAGTTTGAATGTCCCGCTTTTCAACGGATTTAATGCTCAACTCAATATCAAACGAAGTGATTTGAATATTAAAACCATTGAGTTGCAAAAAGAGCAGGATAATTTAAAACTGAAGCAAGATATTTATCAGGCATACACTGCAGCAGTTACGGCTCTGCAAAAGTATCAATCATCTTTGAAATCGGTAGAAGCAAGTGAAAAGACTTATTCATTTGCCGAAAAAAGACATAACATCGGCGCCTTAAGCACATTTGATTTAATTACTTCACAAAATAATCTACTCCGTGCAAAACTGGAATGTATGATGAATCAGGTAGACTATGTTTTTAAAATGAAGGTGCTTGAATTTTACAAAGGAGCGGGATTAAAACTGTAATTGCACTATGAAAAAAACAACCAAAAGGATTTTATTTATTGGCATTTTGCTCATTGTATTGCTGATTATTCTTTCCAAAGCTGGTGTTTTTGGAAAAAAAGAAGGCATTAAAGTATCTGCCGAAAAAGCACAAACACGCACCATCATTGAAGTAGTGAGTGCAAGCGGAAAAGTTTTTCCTGAAGTAGAAGTAAAGGTGAGTCCGGATATAAGCGGTGAAATAACAGAGCTGAATGTACAGGAAGGAGATACTGTGAAAAAAGGTCAAGTGCTGGCACGTATTTATGCGGATATATACAGCATACAGCGTGATCAAGCCAGTTTGGGAGTAGATCAGTCGCGCGCGCAATCAGCGAACAGCAAATCGGCTTTGAATGCTTTACAGGCTCAATTGGATCAGGCCGAAAAGAATTATGACATGCAGTTGAAGTTGTTCAATGAAAAGGTCATCAGCAAAAGCGAATTCAATAGTGCAGAGGCAAGTTATAAATCTGCAAAAGCAAATTATGAAGCTGCGATACAAAGCAGTAAGGCTGTGGAGGTAGGCGTATTGAGTGCTCAAGCCAGTTTGAATCGTGCCAACAAAGATTTGGGCCGAACAACCTTACTTGCTCCGATGGATGGCGTAGTGAGTTTATTGAATGTAAAGAAAGGAGAGAAAGTAGCCGGCAACAGTTTCAACATCGGTACCGAAATTTTGCGTATTGCCGATATGGATAAAATTGAAGTAAGGGTGGATGTGGGAGAAAATGATATCCCTAAAGTTAAATTGGGAGATACGGCATTGGTTAGTGTAGATGCTTACAGCGATCGAAAATTCAAAGGATTGGTTACACAAATATCAAGCAGTAATATTGGCGCTGCAGCTCAAAATAATCTGGTGAGCACATCAACTGATGTAACGCAATACAAAGTGTATATTCGTCTTCTCTCGGACAGTTATCGTGATTTATTGGGCAGAGGACGGTTTCCTTTTAAGCCTGGTATGAGTGCGAGTGCTGATATACAAACACAAACACATGCCAATGTGTTAAGCGTTCCCATTAATGCAGTAACCACAAGAGAAAAACCGGAGGTAGAGAAGAAAACCGATGAAAACGGAGAGTCAATGGCGAGTCTTGAAGATTTGGACATCGTGGTGTTTACACTTGAAAAAGACAATAAGGTAAAAAAGAAAATTGTAAGGACCGGTATACAAGATATTAACTACATGGAAATATTATCCGGATTGAATCCTGGTGAAGAAGTCATAACTGGGCCTTACGATGTTGTGAATAAAACATTGAAAGACAGCACAGAGGTAAAAAAAGTACCAAAGAAAAATTTGTATGAGAGTAAAGAGAAATAACCCGACTTATTTTTTCTTCACATAATTTTTTTCATAAAGCGCAATCCATTCATCTGCAGTCATTCGCTGTGCCAATGCTCCAATCAGTTCAATCGGAAGATGCTCAGGTTTTTTGAATCTGATACAACTTTTGCCCATATCTAATTTAACCGTAGTAGCCTTTGCATAAGCATTCGTAAACCACTTCAATAATTCAGGGCTTGCATAGATACCCATGTGATACAGCGTTATATTTTTAGATGCGGCAATCCAAAAAAATGGAAGTGGTGTGCTGGGTTTACAATGATAACCTGCCGGATATAAACTATGTGGAACATGATATCCAATCATACCACCAGTCATGCCTTCTTCAAAACCTGTAGGCATGTTTTTGCGAACAAGTTTAATTAGGTTATTAATGATACTTTTCCTATCATCGGGCAAAGAGACGATGTAGGCATTTACTTCTTTGTTTGCTTTGATCATCGTTTTTTTTGTAAATGTACAAGAGTTTATGTAATGAACATATCAGAATGAAGAGAAGATCAATCTATTCAAACACTGCTGGATTCATTTAAATAATAATTGAGAAAATTCGCCACTCTGATGGAATTACAAATAGACTAATATTAGTTATATGCAGAAAATTCTATCATAGTTTCCCTTGCAAACCATACCATCCTCCTCCATTATACACTTTCTCATACCCTGCCGATGACAGTATTGACTTGGCTGTTGCACTCCTCATTCCGGATGCACAGCAAGTGATGATTGGCTTATGCTTGTCAGTAAGTTTACTCATACCTGCACGCAATTGATCTACCGGAATATTGATAGAGCCCTTGATGTGACCCGATGCATATTCACCGGGAGTGCGAACATCCACAATGATGGCGCCGTCCTTTACAAGTTGAGCATAATCGGCAGCCGGCCCAAAGCCCAGTATTTTCTTGATGAAATGAAACATAAATTGGTAATTAATAATTCAAAATTAGAAATTTTTACTGTAATCTTTATCCATCTAAAATAGAATAAAAATAACTTCAAATGTTTGAACGGGTATTGAATTTTTTACTTTTTGCTTTTACATTATTAATTGACATCTGTCAGTAATTTTTTTTAGTTTATCTTGCAACCTCAAATTTGAATAATATTATGGAATACAAAAAATTAGTTGCCGTTACCGGTCTTAGTGGATTATTCGAAATGATTTCCTCCAAATCTGATGGTGGAATCGTAAGATCATTGGAAGACAATACAACCAAATTTGCCAGCAATCGTTTGCACACTTTCTCCCATCTCGAAAGCATCGAAGTATTTACAACCTCCGACAATGTGAATTTGGTTGATGTATTTCAGGCAATGGAAAAAAGCTCAGAGAAATTACCCGATGCCAAAGATGGTGCAGCGGTAAAATCCTACCTGCAAAAAGTATATCCAACCATGGATTTTGAGCGTGTATATTCCAGCGATATGAAGAAAATGATCAAGTGGTTTGAATTGTTGAAAAAACACAACATCGAAATCAAATTATCCGAAGGCGGTGCCGAAACAAGTGCCGATGAAAAACCTGCCGAAAAACAACCTGCCAAGGCCGCAGCTGCTTCTAAACCTGCTACCGTAAAAAGCGGTGCGGTAAAGAAGGTGAATGCACCTCGTAAAATGGCTTAATACATTTAGTTCGCTCAATTTAATTTCATGCAATACTCAGCCAACATTCAACGGGCGCCACGTACCTACTTGCCCGAAAATTTTTCTATGACCGACTGGTCCGCCCTGGAACCTTTCTTCAAAGAGTTGCTGGATCGTCCGCTCAATAATAAATCGGATATGGAAAAATGGCTCGCCGACCAAAGTGAATTGGAAGCTGCTATCAGCGAAGACGCTTGCTGGCGCCAGATTAAAATGACTTGCGATACCGAAAATAAAGCGCTCGAAGCTTCCTTTAATTTCTTTTGTACCGATATTCAACCACATATTCAACCCTACTCCGATGCGCTTAATCGCAAATTGTTAGAGTCTCCATTTGTGCAGGAGTTGGATCAAAAAAAATATTTCACTTTTTTGAGAAACGTTCGTAAAAACATCGAACTGTTTCAGGAAAAAAATATTCCATTGCAAGCTGAGCTCGCCATTTTACAACAGCAATATGGACAAATTGCCGGCGCCATGACGATTGAAGTCAATGGTGAAACCTATACTTTGCAACAAGCAGGTAAATTTCTCGAAAGCAAAGACCGAAATATCCGCGAAGAAGTATATCATAAAATTCAGCAGCGTCGCTTGCAGGATAAAGACAAAATGAATGAGCTCTTTGATAAGCTCTTGTGCATTCGTCAGGAAATTGCTGTTAATGCGGGATTTGAAAATTATCGTGACTACCGCTTCAAAGAATTAGGTCGCTTTGATTATGGCACCAAAGAATGTCTCGAGTTTCAACAGGCAGTTAAACAACATGTCCTTCCATTAGTTAATGATATTTATCGTCGCAAAAAAGAGCAGTTAGGTGTTGATGAACTTCGTCCCTGGGATCTGGAAGCGCAACCCGAAGGAATGGAGCCATTGCATCCATTCAAAACCGGCGATGAGTTACTTAAAAAAAGTATTGCCTGCTTTTCACAAATGAGTCCCTTCTTTGGAGATTGTCTTTCCCGCATGAAAGAAATGAAACACCTGGACCTCGACAGCCGAATGGGGAAAGCACCGGGAGGTTACAACTGTCCTATGGCAGAGAGTGGCGCGCCATTTATTTTCATGAATGCAGCCGGACAAATGCATGATGTTACCACAATGGTTCATGAGGGCGGTCATGCAATTCATTCTTTTTTAGCACATCCATTGGAACTGTCGGGTTTTAAAGAATATCCCATGGAAATTGCCGAAGTGGCAAGCATGTCGATGGAGTTGTTCAGCATGGATTACTGGAATGTGTTTTTTGACAATGAGTCCGATAAAGCACGTGCTATGGAACATCAGCTGGAACGTGTAATTACTATTTTTCCATGGATTGCCATCATTGATTCATTTCAGCACTGGCTATACACGAATCCGGAACATACGCCCGAACAAAGAGAGGGGGCATGGAAAACTATTTTACAGGAATACAAAGATGAGGTACTCAATTATGATGGTTTGGAATCGTACCGTGCTATTGGATGGCAACGTCAGCTTCATTTATTCGAAGTACCTTTTTACTATATCGAATATGGCATTGCGCAATTAGGAGCCATTGGCATGTGGATGCAGTACAAACAAAATAAAAATAACGCTTTCGAAAATTATTGTAAAGCATTGAGTTTAGGTGGAACAGCCACATTACCTGAATTATATCAAACAGCCGGCCTCTCATTTGATTTCTCTCCTGAAAAAATTAAAGTGTTGATGGAGTTTGTTCAATCAGAGATGAATCAACTTTCGGGTCGATAATATTGGTGGTGGGCTTGACAAGTATCGCACAAGCCTTGTACATTGATTGACGTTCGATTGCAAATATATCCATGTGGTAATTTCAGATATCCAACATCTGCATCCTCCACACAAATGGTTTTACAACATCCATTGCATTGAAAATATACTTCACTTTGCTTGATTGGATCTTTTTCAAAAAAAATATTTTCACGCAAAGCATATAATTGTTCATTACGCGTATTGGGTATGATTTGAATAATCTGATGCTGAAGAAAAGTTTGAAGTGTTCTGTAAATGGTAGAGCGGTCAAAAATCACTATGGGCTCAATAGCTGTCATACTCAATGCCTCCTGATGATTGAGGAACAAATTGAGTATGGATCGTCTGGCTTCTGTAATATGCAGACGCTTTTTTTTCAAAAGGAACGAAACTTCCTGCATGTTAGTTTGGTGTATTGCTAAACCCGTTTAGGAATCGGGCGTGATCTATCTTTTCTCTCAATAAATCGGGAATATCAGTAAGCAACTTTTCAATTTCCTTTTCGACCAGTCCGTCATAAATACCACGAACGCGTCCGTATTTGTCTACGAGTGCAAAAAATTGCGTGTGTATGAATTGATTGCTGATGAGTTGTGTGGTATCGGTTTTACCGTTGTCGATCATGTATCCATGTCTTGCAAGATTATACAACATCGATTTATCCCCGGTCAAAAAATGCCAGTTATGATTGGTAGTAACCAGCACAGAATCTGATGATAAAGACGGCGTGAATTTGTAAGAACCATCTTCTTGTTTTTTCAAGTCACCTTTGAGCATTTTTTGTTCGTATGCCTTCATCAAAGAAACACTATCTGTTTCGGGCATACAGGTATGTGACAAAATCAAAAAATCAGGTTCATTTTTAAACTGATCATATACCCTGCGCATATTGGTATTCATTTTAGGACATATGCCCTTGCAGGAGGTGAAGAAATACTCTGCCACATGAACCTTCCCTTCTGTTTCTCGGTTTGTGATGATCTTGTTGTTTTGATTTATGAATGAAAAAGGTGGAATTTGTGCATTGATCACAGCCAGTTTGGATTCTACAAAAGGGCGCTCATCAGACAATGCCCAGTAAAACACCCCCAAAAGCAGCGCGAAAAATAAAATATAAAAGAGAAGATACTTTCTGTTTTTCATCATGATTAGATTGCAAAATTACTAACCTTTATTAGGATAAAGTTGACGCCCGTTACTTTTATTACTGATTTTCATCAATCCAATCACTCAACTTCTCGTACAATCCATATTCAAATAAGTTATCTTTGCAGTGATGAAGGTAAAAATCAATTGGGATGGCTTAGGTATATTTACTTCCATACTTTGTGCAATACATTGTGGATTGTTGCCTCTGTTATTACCTGCACTTCCTATGTTGGGTGTCAACTCGGTGCACAATGGTGTTTTTGAGTGGTCTATGATTGGTATTGCTTTTTGTGTAGGCATCTATGCATTATACCATGGCTTTATTAAACATCACCGTCGCTATTTACCTTCCATCTTATTCATCATCGGGTTCAGCTTTTTGATTTTAAAACAGATCATCACTTCGGAACAAAACTTATTTCTTTATCTCGCCGTCCCACTAATTGTATCGGCCCATTTCATAAACTACAAATTATGCAGGCGAAATACCTGCCACTCGCCTCATCATAAACATTAATTATCTATGCTCATGCGCTTTGCATTTATATTTTTATGTAGTTTAATAAGTATACTTGTTATTGGTCAAACCAACAACGACAAGACACAAATACTTTCACTGATGCAACAACAAGAAGACTGTTGGAACAAAGGTGACTTGGTTGGATTTATGCAGGGATACTGGAAAAATGATTCCTTGATGTTCATTGGTAAAAGTGGTATTACTTATGGATGGCAACAAACATTAAGCAATTATCAAAAGGGCTATCCGGACACTGCCACCATGGGTAAGTTGACGTTCACCCTCTTGGAAACAAAATCTTTATCAAATAAATATTTTCATGTCGTAGGCAAATGGCATTTGGCTAGAAGCAAAGGAGATTTGCAGGGATACTTTACTTTATTGTTCGAAAAGATAAAGGGTAAATGGTGTATCATCAAAGATCATAGCAGTTAATGATTAAAGCTCCCATTTCTTTTTTAAATGGCGGAGTAAAAAAAATAATGAGCCGATAAACCAGACATAGAAAATCCAGTTTTTCCAATCGGGTACGCCTTCAAAAAAACCCAATTCCAGATAAATTCCAATAAACGTATTCAGCATCATCCATAACAATACCAGTGAAATGGTATTGAGTATGCGAATTAGAAATGCCCGGGTTTCGTCTTCCATGATGATGAATTAGATGATAAAGGTAAGTGGTATAAATTGATTTGCAGAAGGAAGATATTTGGGTGTTTATCATGGCAGAGGGTGTTGCAGTGCGGGGTGGTTATGTAACATCTTCATCACTTCGTACATATTTTTCATGATATCAACGACCGGAATATGTATAACTATCAACCCTTGTGCCTGTAAATAGCTGTCTCTAATAGCATCGTATGCCTGTTTGTAATCGTGACTGCTACCATCTATTTCAACCACTACATTGCAATTGCCACAGTAAAAATCAACGATGTAATTACCCACTATTTTTTGTCTGTCAAAATCATACCCTTTGAATTTTTTATTTTTTACCTGTAGCCAAAATAATACTTCAGGTAAATTACCGGCTTTTCGTAAGGCCCTCGCACGTTTTTTAAGTTTAGGATTGTAGGGCAAGCTCATGAAATTTTTTGTGTTTCTTGGAATGTGTTCTTCAACTGAACGAGCATGGCGCCCTCCGGGCGATTGCCCACCGTGTGCTTCGTTTATCTCCTCTTTATTGTAAGTATTCTTTACTTCTGAAGTTTGTCCACCACATCCTGCGGACATGTCTTCTTTATTGGGAGTATTCTTTTCTTCAGAAGTTTGCACACCCCCTCCTGCGTATATGTCTTCTGTATTGGGAGTATTGTTTTCTTCAGAAGTTTGCCCACCCCGTCCTGCGTATACGTCTTCTGTATTGGGAGTATTGTTTTCTTCAGAAGTTTGCCCACCCTGTCCTGCGGACACCCCTCCAGCGGAGGGGAATTTCTCATTCTGTGGTAATGTTTCTATCTGATTTATAATTAACCCTTTTATTGAAATGTCATCATAATGTTCATTATTTCGCTCATACCCTCCCTCAAAAGAGTGCCCATCAGAGTGAGTTGCCCCATAAATGTTCCGAGTATTTTCCAATAAAACAGTTTGCTTCTCTTCATTTCCTACACCCCCTTCCCCTCCTCCGGAGGGGTGCCCGAAGGGCGGGGAGGTCACAAGAGACTCCACCATGTTGTGTAACTGTAAACCCGAAGATGCTTCCTTATTAAATTCAATGAGTTTACCTGGTAATGTTATCTTTTCCATAGCTTTTATCTGATTGATACTATGCTATCGAAAAAGTAGTCACATTTTGTACTTAATAAATTTCAAATCTTACTTAATAATTTTCTTGGTAAGATTTTTTTCTGCAGTATGAACTCTTAAAAAGTAAACCCCGGAGCAATAATTTGACAAATCCAATTTCATGATATTTTTCCCATTGAACAAAGGCAATGACCAATGATTCAATCGCTGACCTTGTGTATTAAATAAAATAATATCCGCTTTATCTTCATTAAAGTCATGAAGAAAAAGATTGGTTATTTCCTGACCAACCGGATTGGGATATACTTCGGCACCCGCAGTACCGGAAGTAGTAAAAACGATTTTTTGAGAAGTGTTATTTGCACTGATGATTCTGTATTCAGGATCTATGATGACCGTATCAGGTGTAAATCCCGGATTGTCTGTGAAAATTTGTCCGGTGTCAGACAATTCATGCAAAATCAATTTTTCCTGTGCTCCTTTTTTATACAATATTGGCAACGTCAAGTGAAAAAAAGATACAGATGCATGTGAGGTTGTCTGGCTTATTTTTGTTTTTACCAACCCCGATCCAAAAGCCTCCCATTCTGCTTTAAAAGAAGGAAATCCCTGACCTGCATACCACTCCTCAAAAAAATTATCCAGGTTTTTTCCTGATTTACGCTCAAGATGTTGTTTCAAATTTTCTGTTGTAACAAAAGAATATCTCAATTGGACATCATTTAAATACGCACGAATGGCAGCAAAAAAAACATCGTCTCCCAGATGCACCCGTAGCATTTCCAACAAAAATGATCCTTTGTCATAACTGAGTCTGCCGTCAAAAATCCTCCAAACATTTGTTGTATCGTCAACTCTCACGCTTCCGTCAGGTTTTGAAGTAATATTGTTGATATATGATTGTCTTCGATTGGCTGCCTGCTCAGGATATTTTTTTTCACTGAAATATCGTGCCATAAATGTTGCAAAACCCTCGTTAAGCCAAATATCTTTCCAGCTTTTACAGGTAACCAAATCTCCAAACCACTGATGAGCAAGTTCATGAGCCGTCAATCCTTCATCAACATTTACAATGAATGTAGATGTCTGATGCTCCATACCTCCACCCCATCCAAATTGTACATGACCATATTTTTCTCTGATAAATGGATAGTCGCCAACCGTACGATGAAAAAGATCCATTGCTTCAAGCGTATAACCTGTACCTTGTTCAAAATATGTTTGACTTTCGGGATAACAATACGTTACTAACGGCAATAAGTTCCCATTTAAATTCACATATCTTGTGAATGTCACATAGTCCGTCACTGCCATACATATCAGATAGGTAGCAATGGGATAACTATGGTGCCAATGCGTAGTTACAGTGCCATCCGGATGCGAATTTTCTGAGACAAGCAAACCGTTACTCGTAGACTTGTATGAGCCAGGATGAGTAATATAGATATCTATGGAGTCTGTCTTATCATCCAAACCATTTTTACAAGGCCACCAATCACGGGCACCGTAAGGTTCACTAAGCGTCCACATTACAGGAATACCCAACCCATGTTGAGCTAAAATGAAAGAACCAAAACCGGTAGATGGAGGAATGCCTTTGTAATAAATGATTAATGAGTCAATAGTTTTTGATGATTGTGTTAGAGGCCATTGAATCGTTATCACATCATTTTGATGATTAAAATTCAACCGCTGACCATGCTGCACGATACTGTCTGTATGCAATACACTTGACAAATCAAGTTGAATTTGATTGGAAGCACTCTTCATTTGATATGTCATGACTACATTCCCTTCAATAAAACGAAGGGCAGGATCCACTTTCCAGTGACAACTATAATGTTTGACATCAAATGAGACATCCCCCACAGCATATTGATTTGATTGAAACAGACGGGAATGGGCACTGGCCTCTGCCTCAGCTATTTGTTGGGTAGAAAAGAGCTGTTTACACTCTTGTGCATGTGATACAATTAAAAGATGAAGTAAAAAAACAATGAAATAAATACGCATCAGGGTATAAAACTAATTCAATCCGGCCAAATATTGAAAGTTACCCATATCGAAATCAACTTCAATCGTATATGTGATTTTCCAAGTATTTTTGTCCTATGCCCGCTTTTCACTGGAACGACTCCATCAATCTGATGCGCAAACTAACCGTTAAGCGAGTATGGAACGGCGTGAAAGTATGGACCAGTTATCAATTAACCCGCATCTCAGGAAAACCCATCCAATGGGGAATGCCCTTGTCTGTTTCTTTTGAGCCTACTACCAGCTGTAATCTCCGCTGCCCCGAATGTCCCAGCGGACTGCGCTCTTTCTCCCGTCCAACGGGCATGCTTGAAAAAGATTTCTTCAGCGAAACCATCGATCAAATTCATAAAGAATTACTCTACCTGATTTTTTATTTTCAAGGCGAACCTTATTTGAATCCCAGTTTTTTGGAGATGGTAAAGTATGCTTCTGACAAAAAAATATACACCGCTACTTCCACCAATGCCCATTACCTCACCGATGAAAATGCACGCAAAACTGTTGAAAGCGGATTGGACCGCCTCATCATCTCCATTGATGGCACTACGCAGGATGTCTATAAACAATATCGCGTAGGCGGAAATTTGGATAAAGTGATTGAGGGCGCACGCAATGTCATTAAATGGCGCAAACAACTAAATAAAAAAACGCCTTTCGTATTTTTTCAATTCCTAGTAGTAAAACCAAACGAACATCAGATTGAGGAAATTCAAAAACTCGCAAAAGAAGTGGGCGTTGATCAGGTTCGTTTTAAAACTGCACAGGTCTATGATTATGAACAGGATCCACATCAACTGATCCCTACCATTAATAAATACAGCCGCTATAAAAAAGATATTTCAGGAAAGACCATTCCAAAAAATAAATTATCGAACCATTGCTGGAAACTTTGGCATGCCAATGTCATTACCTGGGATGGACTGGTCGTTCCCTGTTGCTTTGATAAAGATGCCATGCATCAATTGGGCAATTTAAAGAATCAAAGTTTTCGTGATATCTGGCACAATGACAATTACCGTCAATTCCGCTCCGAGCTACTTAAAAGCAGAAAAAACATAGATATCTGCGCCAATTGCAGCGAAGGACTTTCTGTATGGAAAGATGCCTGATTTCCTTCAACTACTTTTTATTCCTTCATTCATGTTGTACCTTTGCATTCTTAAAGCATGGCCATGGCACTGTCGCAGGGTTTACATCAAAAACAACTTCTTAAACTATCTCCTCAGCAAATTCAGTTGATGAAACTGATTCAAATGCCTGTTGCCCAACTTGAAGAACGTATAAAAGATGAACTCGAAGAAAATCCCGCATTGGAAGAACAAAAAGAAAGTGAATTTGAAGATCAGGAAAATACAGACGAATTTGCATCAGACGATACAGATGAATTGAATACCGATTCGGAATCCTCCGATGAGCCCGAAAATGAAGGATTGGATTTATCGGAATATGCCGATGATGATGACACTACACCCGATTACAAGACAAAAGATGAACATTATCCCGAAATGGATGATGATCGTGTCATACCCCGCAAAATGGAACTCAGCTTCAATGAGTTGATGATGCAACAACTGGGTATGCTCTCACTCAATGAACGCGAACTGATCATTGCAGAACAAATCGTGGGAAGTTTGGACGATGATGGATATCTCAGGCGTGAAATCATTTCCATTTTAGATGATCTTGCCTTTCGTCAAAACTTAGATGTAAGCGAACAGGAAATTACTGAGATCATTCACAAAGTTCAGCAGCTGGAGCCGGCAGGCATAGCAGCACGCGACTTGCGTGAGTGTTTGCTGATTCAATTAGAGCGAAAAGAAAATCCGGATAAACAAACGCAACAAGCTACACGCATCATTAGGGATTATTTTGATGAGTTTACCAAAAAACATTATGAGAAAATTTGCAAGTCTCTCAACGTTACTATGGATCAACTAAAATCCATTTTGCAAATTATTGTAAAACTAAATCCACGCCCGGGCGATGCCGGTGTTGAGCAATCAAATCACGAAACGTATATCATTCCTGACTTTTACATTCACAACTTAAATGGCAAGCTCGAATTGAGCTTGAATACACGCAACAGCCCCGACCTGCACATCAGCGAGGGTTATCGGGAAATGCTTCGTTCCTACGAGCGTGGTGCCAAAACAGACAAACGACAAAAAGAAGCCGTCTTGTTCATTAAACAAAAAATAGATTCGGCAAAATGGTTCATTGATGCAATCAAACAAAGACAGGAAACTTTATTTCATTCGATGTATGCCATCATGCAGCATCAACAAACTTTTTTTCTGAGTGGCGATGAGTCAGATTTAAAACCGATGATATTGAAAGATATCGCAGAAAAAACCGGACTCGATATTTCAACCATCAGCCGTGTTGCGAATAGTAAGTATGTGCAAACGGAATTCGGAACATTCAGACTTAAATATTTTTTCAGTGAAAGTATTCAAACCGAATCCGGCGAAGAAGTGAGTACCTATGAGGTGAAAAAGTTTTTAACTGAAATTATAGATTCCGAGGACAAACAAAATCCACTTTCCGATGAACAACTCACCGATTTGTTGCAGGAGAAGGGATATACTATAGCCAGACGAACCGTTGCCAAATATCGCGAAATGCTCAACATTCCGGTAGCCAGAATGAGAAAAGAAATTTAAAACAAATGAACACCTCTTTACCCATAGAAGAAAAAGAAATGTCTTCAAATCTTTTCACACGATTCATCTGCAACTTCATCTCTCTGGTATTTCACCCCATTTTCATTCCGATATATGTAACTGCGTTTTTAGCTCACATTCATCCAAACGCTTTTGTCGGTTTTTCGGAGGAAAATAAAAACAAAACCATAATCATTGTAGGACTCAACGTTTCCGTATTCCCGCTCTTGTGTGTTCTATTACTGAAAGGAGTCGGTTTCATTGACTCAATCATGTTGCGAACACAAAAAGACAGAATCATTCCCTACATAGCATCCGGCATTTTCTTTTTTTGGGCTTACACCGTTTTTAAACAACAATTGGCATACCCAAGACTGCTCCCTGCCTTTCTGCTTGGATTGTTCTTATCCTCGAGCGGTGCATTGCTGGTTAATATCTACCAAAAAATCAGTATGCACGCTATAGGCATGGGAACTGCACTCGGCTTTTTTATTATGCTGATGCTGAATAATTCGATGATGATGAGCGGAACACTTTTTACTACGTTTCTCCTTACAGGAATCGTTTGTACAGCGAGATTACTGTTGAGAAGCCACACTACGATGGATATTTATCTGGGTATTTTTCTTGGAATAATCTCTGAAGCAGCTGGCTATTACTTTGTAATGTAAGAGTCAATTACTGACTGATTATTTCTATGACTCCTTGCTCATTATGCTCAGTACAACGATAATCATAGATACCTGCATTTAACAATTGTATCGTATAACTAGTTCCAGGCGTAATCATTCCGGAGCGTATGGTTGAATCAGTAGAGAGCAGTTTATGTGTTTTTGTAGATTGATTGGTGAAAGTAACATAAGCCCCCTTGTAATATGATACATTGACTGGGGTAAACTTATCTTCAAGAAGATAAATATATTTTGCAGGTACACCTCCTCCCGAATTGAAATTCTCTGTGCTCGTCTTAGAACAGGATATCAGTAAAAATGATATAACAAGGCAATAAATTAAAGATAAAAATATCTTCATATAATATCTATTAGAGTTACAAGATAAAACAATCTGCCATTTTCCCCAAATAAATACACATCAGTTCATTTCCTGTCCTAAAATTTTATTTATACACAATACAGTATGATGCATACATGCCATAGTATTTTTGTGTTATGGCTACTTATTTGGATGAATTGAATGAACAGCAGAAAAAAGCGGTGATGCACACCGATGGTCCCATCATGATTATTGCCGGAGCCGGAAGTGGCAAAACAAAGGTGATTACAACCCGAATCGCACATCTGCTGGAGAAAGGTATTGATGCGTTTAGGATTCTTGCATTAACATTTACCAATAAGGCAGCCGCCGAAATGAAGGAGCGTATTGAACGAATGCTGGGAAATTCCGAAGCACGCAATTTATACATTGGTACTTTTCATAGCGTTTTTGCACGCATACTTCGCACGGAAGGTCCAAAACTTGGTTATCCTGCCAACTTCACTATTTATGACGCAGATGATGCAAAGTCACTCATTAAATCTATTGTAAAAGAAAAAAACCTCGATGAGAAACAGTACAAAGCTTCCATCGTTTTGTATCGTATCTCATTGGCTAAAAACGCGCTCATTACTGCAGAGGAATACGCCAATGATTCCAATTTGATTGCCGAAGACAATCAATCACAGCGTCCTGCGATTGCTTCTTTATATAAAGCATATACAGAACGTTGTTTCAAAAACGGGGCTATGGACTTTGATGATTTGTTGTTAAAAATGTATGAATTGTTGGCTCGTTTTCCCGAAGCATTACATAAATACCAGCTTAAGTTTCAGTACATCCTGATTGATGAGTATCAGGATACCAACAATGCTCAATACTCCATCATCAAACTACTCGGTGCGATGCATGAAAATGTTTGTGTAGTAGGTGATGATGCGCAAAGTATCTATAGTTTCAGAGGTGCCACCATTGAAAATATTCTTCAGTTCAAAAAAGATTATGACAATGTGCGCATTGTAAAACTGGAGCAAAACTACCGAAGCACCTCCACTATTTTACAGGCCGCCAATGCAGTTATTGATAATAACAGGGATCAGATTCGCAAAACACTTTTTACTGAAAATCAGGTTGGCGAAAAAATAAAAGTGGTGCGCACCATGAGTGATAATGATGAAGGAAAGATGGTGGCAGATACGATTCAGGAACTCAAACTGCGATATCATTTTCAAAATCAGGACATCGCCATTTTATACCGAACCAATGCACAAAGCCGAAGTTTTGAAGAATCACTGCGTCGCATGGGCATTGCCTATCGCATTTATGGTGGCATGAGTTTTTATCAACGCAAAGAAATAAAAGATTTTCTGGCTTACCTCCGTATTGTTGTAAATCCAAATGATGAGGAAGCTTTAAAACGCATCATCAATTACCCCGTGCGCGGTATCGGAAAAACAACCCTCGACAAAGCAGTGCTCTTAGCCAATACCCACAACTGCTCTCTTTGGGATATTTTATGCAGTGCCTCGTTTCATGGATTTAAAGCCAATGCTTTGGAATGTATTGATGGCTTCGTAACGATGGTTAAAATGTTTCACAGTGAGTTAATACGAAAGAATGCTTATGAATTGGCAATGATCGTAGGTAAAAGCACGCTAATTGTAAAAGAACTATTCAATGATAAATCTACCGAAGGTTTGGCCCGATATGAAAACGTGCAGGAACTTTTAAACTCCATCAAAGAATTTACGGAAACGCCCCAAAATGAAGAGGATGGTGAAGTGGGCGATAAAAGCATGGGCTCCTATTTACAGCAAATTGCATTACTCACCGATTCTGATGATGATAAGCAAAATGCAGATGTGGTAAAACTTATGACCATACATGCCGCCAAAGGATTGGAATTTCCGGCTGTGTTTGTTGTGGGAATGGAAGAGAATTTATTTCCAAGTGGTATGAGTATCAATTCAAGAGAAGAACTGGAAGAAGAAAGAAGGTTGTTTTATGTAGCCATCACAAGAGCCAAAAGTAAATTATACCTCAGCTTTGCCATCAATCGTTATCGTTTTGGTCAGTTGCAATGCAACGAACCCAGCCGTTTTATTGAAGAAATAGATCCACAATGTATTGAGCGAACATACTCTCAAAAGAGCACGCCATCTTCATCATCCAATAGCTGGATGCAACAATCAGCTTTTGACCGCATGCGCAGAGGATGGGGACAACAGGAAAAATCATTGGATAAATCAACAGAACGTAAAATCATTAATGTAGCACCCTTACGTCCGCCTGTCGTGAATCATACGCCTACTGAAAACTTTACACCCAGCGATCCGGCACTGATACAAGCCGGCCAAACAGTGGAACACCAAAAATTCGGCTTCGGTATCATCGAAAAAATTGAAGGAGCAGCCCATAACCCCATTGCCACCGTTCGCTTTAAAACCAATGGCGAAAAAAAGATTATGCTCAATTATGCCAAACTCCGCATTGTTGAATAAATAGTTCCTTTCTATTTTCGAAATCGGTAAAACACCCCGCTATCCTGTCTTTTGACCATGATTTCAGTTTGCATAAACAAGGCAAATTGTACCTTTGTGCCATCTTACCAATTGTATTAGGTAATACTAATTATTAAATCGCATTCTTATGATTAAAACAGGCAATCCCGTTATCAGCATTTATACCGAAATGACTCCGAATCCGGAGACCATGAAATTTGTAGCAAATAAACTTTTATATCCTGGCAAGAGCATTGATTTTCCGGATGAATCTGTAGCCAAGGCATCTCCATTGGCGCAGGCATTATTTAGTTTTCCTTTCATCAAATCTGTTTTCATTGCCAGCAACTTCGTTACCCTCACCAAATCATCGGAGTCCGATGACTGGCAGGATATGATTCCAACCATCAAGCAGTTTTTAAAAGATTATCTAGAAGAAGGTAAAATGGTGGTGAATGATGAAGAGGTACAAAAGATGAAAGCCGAAAGCACCAATGAAATCACTGCCGATGACAACGATGTGGTAAAGCGCATCAAAGAGCTGCTTGAAAATTATGTAAAGCCCGCTGTTGAAATGGATGGCGGTGCAATTCAATTTAAAAGTTTTGAAGACGGTAAAGTCAACTTGATGCTGCAAGGAAGTTGCAGTGGTTGTCCCTCCTCCATGATCACACTTAAAGCAGGTATTGAGGGAATGATGAAGCGGATGATACCTGAAGTGAAAGAAGTGGTTGCCGAGGCGGAGTAAACTTTTCTTCCTTTATACATCAAACATGAACGCTTCCAATATCTGGCATCATTTTTTGGAAAATGTACAAGCAACTTCCCTGCCAGAATGGATTAGCACACTCGCACAAATCGCCAGTGTTTGGTATGCAAAAAAAAACAAGGTACTTGTATATCCCACCGGAATCATTGGAGTGCTGATAGCGTTTTACCTCTATTTGTTTGTAGCAAATCCTCCCCTTTACGCCGACTCAATACTCAATCTGTATTACTTTGTCATGAGCGTTTATGGCTGGTATATTTGGACAAGAAAAAAACAAGACCAAACGTTTGAATATCCCATTAGCTGGTGTAACAGAAGCGAATTAAAAACAGGTATCGAAGTTTTTGTACTGGGCTTTGTTATTATTTGGGTATTGCTTTTTAAGCTGACAAACAGCAACACGCCAATTTGGGATGCATTGCTTTCTTCATCGGCAGTTACCTCTATGTGGTGGATGGCCAAACGAAAAATGGAAAATTGGATTGCCTGGATTTTATCCAACATGGTAGCGATACCGCTCAATTTTTACAAGGGCTTCATGTTGTACACGCTCATGTATATCATATTCCTCGGACTTGCAGTTTCTGGTTACAATGAATGGAATCGAAAAATCAAATCGGCTGTATAGCGATGAACACCATTAAAAAAATAGTTGTCGTTGGTCCCGAGTCATCGGGCAAAACTACCTTATGCAAAGCGCTGGCAACGCATTATGAAACAAGCTGGATCCCCGAATATGCAAGAACATACCTAGAAGAAAAGGGAAGCAATTACACATACGAAGACCTTGAAAAAATAGCGAAGGGACAACTACATGCAGAAGATGAAATAAAATCTCATCACACAAATTCAATAGAACCTGTTTTTTTGGATACCAATTTGGAGGTCATCAAAATATGGAGTCATATTGTGTATGGCAAATGCAGTCATTATGTTTTGAATGAACTATCAAAACGTCAATATGATTTTTACCTGATTTGTAAACCCGATCTCAACTGGACGCCCGATTTGCTTCGCGAAAATCCCGAACCAGAAAACAGATGGAAGCACTACCACATGTTTGTAGATGCAATATTGCATAGCAACACCCCTTTTGCAATCATTTATGGTAAAGGAGATGATAGATTTGAGAGAGCTTTGAATGCGGTTGAGGAGTGGAAGTGCGGCTCATATTAAATTATTTTTTTCTTAAATTGCTTTGTCATTAGAACCTTAAGATATTTTTGAATTAAACTTTTAAACTAAAATGTGCAAAGTTTATAATCAAATTGGGTCACTCACTGCAATCAAAGCACATCTTGATAAATACAATATAAAGGAGTTTACTTCCTTACAAGAGTTGATTTCATTTAAAAATAATTACGCTGAACACAGACAAAAAATAATTTCAAATCATATAAGTTCAATTAAAGAGGAAAAATATTTATTAAGTGAAGACATAAAGAAATTAGAAATTTATATCGGAAATAAAAAAGAGGAGATTGAAAATGAAGTAAAATTAATTCAGATTACTTTAGAAGAAAAGTTGAATTATTTACATTCAACCAAAACTAGATTATTTAAGTCATTAATTACACTTTTCAAAAAATTTAAAATAAAAAGTAAAATTGAATTCTATAGAAACAATTTAGATTATTTAGTTGCCGAAAAATTAATTGATTTATACAATTTACTCTCAGACAAAAAGAATCGATACGAATTTATTTTAAACAACTTTGATGATGCTGTAAAAAAAAGTTCCCATTCTGATTTAAATGAATTAATAAGAAAAATCAATGTAATTGAACATATCACTCCAACTATTTATGGTGCAATCGGAGAAAATATGGTATCAAAAGAATTAGAAACGCTTCCTGACAAGTATATTCTGATTAATGATTTTTGTTGCAATTTTTACCCTGCAATTTATAATCGAAAAGAAAATGAATATATAAAGTCAATTCAGATAGATCACTTGTTGATTTCCCCTTCAGGTATTTTCTTAATTGAAACAAAAAATTGGAGTAAAGTATCTTTGGAAAATTTAAATCTACGTTCTCCCGTAAATCAAATTAAAAGAACAAATTTTGCTTTGTTCAAAATTCTAAATGAACAAATTTCTGAAATGATGGACAAGCATCATTGGGGAGATCGCAAAATTCCAATTAGAAATATTATTGTACTAATCAACCAAAAGCCTGAAGAGGAATTTCAGTTTGTGAAAATTCTTACATTGAATGAGCTTAGAGGTTATGTTGAGTATTTCAAACCAATTTTTAGCAATCAAGAAGTAGATATCTTAGCCAGTCAACTAAATAATCTTAATACTTTGAATGTTTAAATCATTTTTAGTATATCGATACCCTCCATCAATTTCACACCTCCCGCAATCAACACCTCATAGTTTTTTCTCCTTTCCCCACAAGCCGTTTCGTCCTTATATACCAAGGTCATTTTTGAAGCAATAGTTGCAACTTCTGTTTTGGTGTACAATACCGATTCATGACATACATTCATGAAAAAAGAATGATCAGGCACAATTAATGGTACACCACACTGCAATGCACAAAGCATAGATGCCGTGAGTTTCACCTCATCGGGCATATCCACTAACATATAGGCTGCATGAATGGCATTCTGTAATATAATTGCATCTTTTACAAACAAAAGATGCACCTCATTGCGTAGCTTGTAGTTTTCAAGTATCTGTAATAGTTGTTTCTCTTGCTCAGGCCGGCATACAATCAACAATTGCATGCCGGTTTTATTCCACTGTTTAAATTGGGTGTAGGCCTTCAACAACAAGATCCATTTACCTGTATCATCAATACCCATGAAATTATACAAAACAAAATCAGCGCCTGATGTATGCTTCTGTTTAAAAACATGCTTCTCCAATGCTGCATGTAATGTTGAAATTGGTATCAAAGGATTGATAACTGTGTATGAAATTTGGTGTTGCGTAAATTGATGTTGCCAAAAGGTATCCGGACTTTCACTAAGCAACCATTCTGTTTGTGGTTGCTTTAAAAACCTATTATGCTTATTGGTCAATGCTTTTGTTATCCATCTATACTTTGGAATTTTTGTAGATACAGCTACTGCTTCATCTGCACAAATGCATACATCGGGCTTAATATCTTGTATGATTTTTTGTAATTGTAGTTGAGTGATGAAAGAAAAGATGCTCTCTCTGTAATACACCAGCCTCAAATTGAAAGTCTCTTCATAAATTCCTTCGACTTGTTGAGGCAAGCACAGTATGAATTGATATTTGGGATTAGTCTTTGCTAAATGAACAATCGTATACGCTGCTGCATCATCTGCTGCAGTTTTCTGTTGTTTACCCAATGAAATAACAGCCAAAATAATCATTCGCCTTATTTCAATAATTTGAGTTTCACGGTTTCTATTTTCGTGCCGGTGACCTGCAAAATCGTGAACTCCATATTGCCTGCAATGACCGTTTTCTTCTGAGGCGGTATACCCTGATTGATATTGATGATATACCCCGATAGCGTTTCGGCATATTCCGGGTTATCGAATTGCAAAGCAAATTTTTCCTGCAAATAATCAAGCTCCAATCGGCCACTAAAAATATATTCATCTGTGGCAATCTGCTTTTCTACAAAAGCTTCAGGAACATCATACTCATCATCTATTTCTCCAAATATTTCCTCGAGCAAATCTTCCATGGTGATGATACCGGCCGTTCCGCCGAATTCATCGACCACCCATGCCATACTTTTTCTTTCCTTACTCAACAAATTCATCAAATTGGTCGCACTCATGGTTTCAGGAACTGTCGGAATTTTATGCAAGATGCCATCAATCGTATCGGGTTCCTGATATAAATCCAGATGATGAATGTATCCTTTGATGTTGTCAATGTTATTTTCAAATACAACCAGTCTGCTTAGCTTCGTTTCAATGAATTTTTCACGTATAAGTGAAAATGAAGAACGCATATCCACTCCTACCACTTCTTTTCTTGGAATCAAACACTCTCTCAACTTTGTTTCTTTCAAACTCATGGCATTTTCAAACAGCTCTTTATTGATTTTGATTGTGTGCTCCTGATTCGAAAAATTGGTATTCTGTAAAGAGGATTCAATTTCTGTTTGAACAAAACGATCTTTATTGGGATATACCTTTACATTGAAAACATATTTAAGCACCCATTCCGATAGTGATACCAATCCTTGTGAAACGGAAGAAAACAACCAATAAAAAAAAGATGTGATGGCACTCACCGGTCTGTTATTGAAGACCTTGATTTTCCTTGATCTGAATAACGCCTTGAAAAGAAATGTTGCAGATAGAATAATAATCGATGAAAGTAAAATTTCAGTGAATAGCCTTATAAATTTTAAAAAAGTATTTGTGAAGTATGGAAAGTATTTTCCAATGCCATTTTCAATCCAATTCCAGACAGGCAGTAACATGTCGCCAATCAAAAGCCCGTAAATGACCAATAAAACATTGAGTGAAACAATAACGGAAGCTATAAAACGAACAGGGTCACCTGCCCATTTACCCCAGCTGGTTGCAGCAAATCCCCCTTGTTTTTTTTTGATTTCTAATGCAACCTTGTTAACTGAAATAAAGATGACTTCTACACCCGACAATATGCCAATGAGTAATGTAAGTATCAAAATAGTAAATATGCCAAGCCATTCCATAATTAAAAATACTGAAAATTGTATAGAATATTCATTACTTGAGTTCGAGTTACCGCGCCAAAAATGCCGAGACAATTTTGTGTGCCTCCAAACAAGCTTCTTTCAAATCCTTATTTACAATGATTACATCAAAATGATCCCTGAATGAAAGTTCATACGTCGCTTTGTTTATCCGTGCTTGAAGCGAATCATTGTTTTCTGTTCCCCTTGCCTGCAATCTTCTTTTTAATTCTTCAACCGATGGTGGTTCAATAAAAATACTCAGTGTGTTTTCGGGATATTGTTGTCTTACATGCAAAGCCCCTTTTACATCAATATCAAGCACAGGCACTTTTCCCTGAGACCAGATGCGCTTGAGCTCCGACTTTAAAGTTCCGTAATATTTTCCTTCGTACACCATTTCCCATTCGGCAAATTCCTTCTGCTGAATTTTCTTTTTAAATTCCTCCTCCGTAATGAAATAATAATCCACTCCGTCGCGCTCATTCGCACGGGCAGACCGTGTGGCAGCAGATACAGAAAAAGACAATCCCGGAATTTCCGACATCAAGAAATGAGTGATGGAAGTTTTGCCGGCACCGGATGGTGCCGTTAAGATCAATATTTTTTGATGGTTTGAATCAGACACAGATTTAATTTTAATCTACTCTTTTAATAGAGGCCCCCAAAGCGTTTAAACGTTCGTCAATTCTTTCATAACCCCTGTCTATCTGTTCAATATTTTGGATGATGCTTTTTCCTTCAGCACTCATAGCAGCTATCAGAAGTGCGACTCCTGCACGTATATCGGGAGAACTCATCGTAATTCCTCTTAAATTTCTTTCCCTGTTCATGCCTATTACCACTGCACGATGAGGATCGCATAATATGATTTGTGCGCCCATCTCTATCAGCTTATCCACAAAAAACAATCTGCTTTCAAACATTTTCTGATGTATCAACACACTCCCTTTTGCCTGTATGGCTGTAACAAGCATGATGCTGAGCAAATCTGGTGTAAATCCGGGCCAGGGATGATCATACATCGTGAGTATTCCTCCATCCATAAATGTATTGATGCAATATGAATCCTGAGCCGGCACAAAAATATCATCACCTTTTATTTGCAAATCAATTCCCAACTGTTTAAATTTTTCAGGAATAATGCCAAGGTCTGCTACTCCTGCGTTTTTAATCGTAAGCTCACTTTTCGTCATAGCAGCCAAACCAATAAAACTACCAACCTCTATCATGTCGGATAATATGGTATGGGTTGTACCATTTAACTCGTGTACACCTTCAATCTGTAAATAATTACTTCCTATTCCTGTAATACGAGCTCCCATTTTAACCAACATCTTACAAAGTTGTTGCACATAGGGCTCGCATGCGGCATTATAAATCGTCGTAGCACCCTTTGCCAAACAAGCGGCCATGATGATATTGGCAGTACCTGTAACGCTGGGCTCATCCAGTAAAATCGAACTGCCCCTCAATCCTGTTGTCTTCAATTGGAAATATCCTTCCGATTCAACATAAGAAAAATCAGCCCCTAATTTTTCGAAACCAAGGATATGTGTATCTAATTTTCTACGACCAATTTTGTCACCGCCCGGTTTGGGAATAAACGCATTGCCAAAACGGGTAAGCAATGGACCGGCAATCATCACAGACCCTCGTAAGCGTCCGCTTTTCTTAAAAAATTCGGGGCGTTGTAAAAAATCCACATCCACATCTTTGGCACAAAAACTATAAGTATGCGCATCAATTCGATCAATTCGAACACCCATTTCACCCAATAATTCAATAAGTAAATTGACATCAATGATATCTGGGATATTGTGGATGGTTACTGTTTTTTCGGTCATCAACACTGCACTGATAACCTGTAAGGCCTCATTTTTAGCTCCCTGTGGAATGATACTTCCTTTTATTGAGTGGCCTCCCTGTACTTCAAAAATAGGCATGTGGTTTTGAGGATACTTTATTGAGTTAATAGAATATTAATAACGTTTTTTAAAATTACGGTTACGGTTATCTCGACCACGATTACCCCCTCCCCTGTTGTTATTTCTGCCACCGTAGCCCCCTTGTCTGTAACCGTTTCTACCACCACCATATTCGTCACGATCTGCACGATTATCGGCACGATGCTTTACAAACGGACGATTATTGAATTCAAGCTGACCCTCTGTAATAGAAGACAACTCAGCCTGAATCGTATCATCATGCATCAATTCTTTATGCCAGTTACTATATGTTAGTTTCATGTAGTAGGCAATCGCATTTGAAAAGCCCTGCTTTTTTTCAGGATTTTCTTCTTTCAACGCTTTATCGATCAGCAACTCTACATGCTTACCAAGATGATTGAATCGTGGATATTTTTTAGGATAGCGTAATCTTTCTGGCTTTGCTTTTAATGATTCACGAGTGGGAATCGGATAAGGACTGTCGACATCCAATTTAAAATCGCTGATCAAAAACAAATGATCCCATAATTTATGCCTGAAATCTTCTACATTCTTTAAGTGAGGATTGAGAAATCCCATCAACTCGATGATACTGTTGGTTAACCGCTGACGCTCTTCACGATCCTGAACAGTCATGATATGGTCTACCATTTTTTGAATATGTCTTCCATATTCTCGCATGGTCAAATGATTTCGGGTAGTGTTATATTCCATTTATATTAATTGAAAAGTCAAAATTAAAAATACAAAAGAATGATTGTAAAGTCACGCTCTACACAAACGCATGATTAAAAACGAAAAAACAACTCCTGCACTATCCGCCGCCCAATCCAATAAATCATAACTCCTTCCAGGAATGAGGATTTGAATACATTCGGTTATATATCCCCATGCAATCGATAGTGCCGCAATGAACAGGTATATATTGTTTTTTTGATTTCCGGATATCTCATCTGATCGATAGAAAGGTATGTAAAATAACCAGGCCAGTACACCAAACAATCCCGCATGCACCCATTTGTCACCATAGATGCTGTGAAACCAGCCATGCAAATCAGGCATATCTGTTTTTGGAAGGCATATCAAAATCAACACCAGCAAAAACCAAAAAATACCAGGAATAAACTTACGAAATGGAATATTCATGAATGCATGAAAAAAATTAGCCTACCAGGGCCGCATAAGCATCAGCACTCATCAAACCTTCGGCATCAGCAAGATTTTGAATAGTCATTTTGATCATCCAGCCTGCTCCATAAGGATCTGAGTTTACAGACTCTGGGGATGATTCCAACCCTGGGTTGATTTCATTGATGGTTCCACTTACAGGCATAAATAAATCACTGACTGTCTTCACCGCTTCGACAGTACCAAAAACTTCACCGGCTTGCAGTGCTTTGCCTTTTGTATTAATGTCTACAAAAACAATGTCTCCCAGTTCGCGCTGAGCAAAATCGGTGATACCAACTGTGGCAGTATCGCCCTCCACTAAAATCCACTCGTGATCTTTCGTGTATTTTAAATGAGCAGGAAAATTCATTTTAATTCTTTATTTCAGTATGCAAGATACCCAAAAATAAACGATTTGGGTGGTTATTATTTTGAAGTCAACTCCATATACATATGTATATCCGTATTGGGGCGGTCATATTGATTTTTTTCTGCAGCGGCAATTTTATCAATTACCTCCAATCCACTAACCACCTCTCCAAAAACAGTATACTCCATGTCTAAAAAAGGCGTGCCACCCACAGTCTTGTATAAATTCCTTTGAGCAGGCGTGTATTTGACCCCTTTTTGCTGTTCCATCTGATTCAGCATTTCATCGCTCATTATATTACCCTGTACTAAATAAAACTGACAGGCACTGCTGGCTTTTTCCGGATTATCGTCACGAGCTGCCGCCAAAGCCCCTTTTTTGTGAATGATGTTTTTATTGAACTCTGCTGGTATTCTCGTCATATCTCCTCCACCCGAGCCCAACATAACTCCAGGCTGAGCATTTTTACTCAGTGGATCACCACCCTGTATCATAAAACCTTGGATGATGCGATGAAACAGCAAACTGTCGTAAAATTTTTCTTCAACCAGCTTCACAAAATTATCTCTATGCTGGGGAGTAGCGTCATACAAACGAATGACAATATCTCCCATATCGGTGTGAATTTTCACTTTGGTATTACCCGGAATATCGATTGCTGGCATTGGATTAGTGTTTTTCTTATTAACAGTAGTTATTTTTTTAGTTGGAACTGTTTGTGTTTTCTTTTTTACTTGTGCAAATGTGAGTGAAAAAAATCCGGCTATAAATAATAAGCCAACACTCATAAAAATTCGATTCGTCATGTTCTTTCTGGTTATGATTAAAAAAATATTTGCTATTTAATAAATCCCTGCTCCTGAAAATAGAATAAAATATAATCCTTTAAAAAATCCTCCTGTTCCCACAAATTAAACTCAGGCAATGCTTTGATCTGCGTAAAATGAGGCCACCCCTCTTCATCCAATCCGTCTTTCACAAAGTACCCCCCAGGAGTAAGCACTGTACAAACAGCAATATGCATGAGGTCCTGTTTTTCCTCTTTGGTGAAAGGAAGGGAGCCTTTACCCAGCTCCTGCACACCAATCAACAACAACACTCCATTCATATCGGGCTTGATACCAAATGCTTCTTTTAGTTTGATACGTAGCTTCAACCACCTTACCTGCAAATCTTCCTCTGTCGGTTGCATGCGCAAAAATAATGTTTGATTATCGAATTCACGCTTTTGTCTAAATTGATTTTATCTTTGTCACCCATAAATATAAAATAATTAACAAATGCTTCAGGCTTCACTCATCAGACAACAACCCGAATTAGTTAAAGAAAGACTGGCTGTTCGCCATTTTCCAAACATTTCTTTAATTGATCAGCTACTTGAAAACGACGAGCAGCTTAGGAAAATTAAATTTTCTACAGAAACAATACAGGCCGGAATAAATGCTGCTTCCAAAGAAATTGGGATACTCATGGGTAAAGGTGAAAAAGATGCTGCTGAGGCCAAAAAGCAGGAAGTTGGAAACCTGAAAACACAATTGAGTGAACAATCTGCAAAACTTGCAGAATTGGAGGAATCATTTAATAAAATGATTCTTCAGTTGCCAAACTTACCTCACACTTCTGTGACAAAAGGAAAATCGGCCGAAGATAATGAGGTCGTACGCGAAGGTGGGTCAAAACCATCCTTGCCGGCCAATGCCCAACCTCATTGGGAATTGATTAAAACCTACAACCTGATAGATTTTGAAACCGGTGCAAAACTCACCGGAAGCGGATTCCCTTTATACAAAGGAAAAGGCGCAAAACTGCAACGTGCATTGATACAAATGTTTCTCGAGTATAACACAGCAGCCGGATACACAGAGTATTTGCCCCCTTTAATGGTGAATGAAGCGACTGCTTATGGTACCGGACAATTACCCGATAAAGAAGGGCAAATGTATCATGCAACAGCCGATGGTCTTTATCTCATTCCAACAGCTGAAGTTCCCGTTACGAATGTATACAGCAATGAAATCATCAAAGACAGTGATATACCGGTAAAGATGACAGCATACACGCCTTGCTTTAGAAGAGAAGCAGGAAGTTTCGGAAGCGATGTACGCGGCTTGAATCGGGTGCACCAATTTGATAAAGTAGAAATCATACAACTCGTGCATCCCCAAAAAAGTTATGAAGTGCTGGAAGAAATGGTGCAGCATGTAGAGAAGCTGTTGAACATGCTGGAATTACCTTATCGCATTTTACGTTTATGCGGAGGAGATATGGGCTTTACATCAGCACTTACGTATGATTTTGAAGTGTACAGTGCTGCGCAACAAAAATGGCTGGAAGTGAGCTCTGTCAGCAACTTCGAGACTTTCCAAACCAACCGAATGAAGATTCGCTACAAAGATGAAACCGGAAAAACACAATTGTTGCATTCTTTGAATGGTTCCTCATTGGCATTACCACGCATTGTAGCTGCTTTGCTGGAGAACAACCAAACAGAAACAGGTATTCGTTTGCCAAAGTCCTTGCAACCTTATTTTGGTGGAGAGGAGATTGGAGGATAGTTTTAGGAATTCAAGAAGTATAAAAGATTGAATAGTTGCTCCTTGAAGTTTCTCTGCGATCCCGATGAATATCGGAACTCTGCGTGCTTTGCGTTTTGTTTTTTTAACGCAAAGAGCACAAAGATTAACGCAAAGAGCGCAAAGAAATTATCTTCGTCAGAAAATCATATTCATGACTTGGATTGATTTTGTCGTAATTTGTGAGTTAAACCTCTCAAACCAATTAAACTTTCAAACCATGAGTAAAAAACAATTCCTCACCGCATTCACCCTCATACTTATTCTGGCCGCATGCTCCAGAAAACTTACCCCTGTTGTCAATGACAAAGGTGCAATGGTTGCTGATGGTGAAAAATTATATACTGCACGTTGTGGTAAATGTCATGAACTTCACAAGCCGGAAGAATTTACCGCTTCGGAGTGGCCATCAATTTTGCGCAGCATGGCTCCAAAAGCAAAACTTAATCAGAGTATGAAAGATATGGTGATGGCTTATGTAACTGCGAATGCGAAGAAAAAATAATGCAGCTGCCTCTTATTCAGAGGCAGCTGCATTATTTTTTGACCAAAAGTTAATTTATTCCATGCATCATCTTTTTTAACTTTGGAACCAGCAAAAATAATAATGTAGATGCTACTCCACAGAGCACCACAAACACCATAAAAAACTCAAACAAGTTATGAATAGTGAATCCGGCAAATGAAGGATAGTGGTTGCTGATTTTATTTTCTGCCAAAAACTTGATTTGCTCTGCAGTAGGAACAAGCGTTTTATCCAAAATCGCTTGCAGACTGAATCCTGCTTTTTTACAAGCTTCAAATTGATCGCCGGTAGCAGGAAGAATGGAACCCAATGTCCCTGCCAACGCATACCCTGAAGCACTGCTCATGAAGAACACGCCAAATAAAAGGGAAGCAAAACGCTTTGGAGCCAATTTACCCACAAGCGAAAGTCCGATAGGTGACAAACAAAGTTCAGCCCAAGTTTGAATTAGGTAAAGTAAAATCAACCAGTGCACTCCCAACAATCCAGAGGTACCCAAATCTTTCACATTATGCGCAATGATGAAATAACTCACTGCAATCAACAGTAAGCCCAGGGCTTGTTTTGCTGGGGAGATTGGCTCCTTGCCATTGGCTCGAAGCTTATCCCAAAGGAAGCTAAATGGAACAGCAAAAATGACTACGAAGATGCCATTAAAAATCTGCACCATGGATGGTGGCATATCCCAACCCAAAATGTTGCGATCTGTCTGATAATCGGCGATGAACGTGAGAGATGAACCTGCTTGCTCAAAAGCCGCCCAAAAAAAGATCACAAAAAAGGAAACAATGTAAATAACAAGAATTCGGTCACGCTCAATGCTGTTCAAGGTTTTATCAGAGAGGATCAATCCGGCTAACGTAATACCGGCACTATAGATCGTGGAGTAAATCCAGTTTTGTCCCATGAAATTATGGAAAACAAAAACCAAGCCGATTAAAACTACCGCAGCTATCGCAATGGAAGCATTAGAAAATTGAGCTTTTTGCGCTTCTCCCTCTTCATAATCTTCTGCATTATTTCCGGAGGGCAATCCACCAATGGCTTTTCCATCGGGGGTTACAACGTATTTGTTTTTCAATAAGAAGAAGGTCAGTGTACCCAGCATCATCGCAATAGCTGCCGCCAGAAAGCCCCATTTGAATGCATACACATTGCGAACACCATCATCCACCACGTCGCCAATCAATGGACAGATTAGCTGACCAAGAAAAGCCCCGATGTTGATACCCATATAAAAAATGGTAAAAGCCGTATCCAGTTTGTTCTTTTCGGATTTTGGATACAAGCTACCCACCATACTGGAGATGTTGGGTTTGAAAAAGCCATTTCCAAAAATCAACACCCCAAGTGCCACATAAAGAATATTCGTGGCCAATGGCAGATCGGTATCAAAAATAGATGCACTGGTAAATAACAACAACTGACCGATAGCCATCAAAGTTCCACCCAGCATGATACAGTTACGATTTCCTAGGAATCGGTCTGAGATGAAGCCCCCGAGCATAGGGGTCAGGTAACAAAGACCAAGGAAGCCGCCATAAATGATCGAAGATTGTTCCTTGCTGATCATAAGTGCGTTCACAATAAACAGCGTCAAAAGGGCACGCATACCGTAAAAATTGAAACGCTCCCACATTTCTGTTCCAAAAAGCACCCACAGGCCTTTCGGGTGATTAGATTTTTGCTGCATTGTTTCTGTCATACTTTTTTGATTGATTGTTGAATTTTGAAATTTGTTGGCTCAAAATAGGAAATTATTTTAAACATTCAACGGGGTTTTTAAAAACAAAACTTACCAACAGCTGCAACACGTTACTAAATATTTTGGGAAAGACACCAAATGCTCTGTTATTGAAAAATACAGTGTTCATAAATAATTGATAAAATCAAGCCCTACCGTTACTATTTGGTTTATATTGCAGTCGTTATTATTTTACTCGATTTTTCAGAGAACATCATGGGAATTTTTAATTTTTTTACACAAGAAATCGCCATCGATTTGGGTACAGCCAATACCCTCATCATTCACAATGATGAAGTGGTGGTAAATGAACCTTCCATTGTGGCGTTGGATAGAAACAATCCAAAAAATTTGCTCGCAGTAGGGAAAAAAGCCCTCATGATGCACGAAAAGACGCACGAGAGCATACGTACCGTTCGACCATTACGCGATGGGGTTATTGCAGACTTTAACGCTGCCGAACTGATGATTCGTGAGCTTATCAAATTGGTTTATCCCAAAAAACCCTTGTTTGCTCCCAGCTGGAGAATGATGATTTGTATTCCAAGCAGTATTACCGAGGTTGAAAAACGAGCTGTTCGGGATAGTGCCGAGCAAGCCGGTGCAAAAGAAGTATACCTCATTCATGAACCCATGGCCGCTGCACTTGGTATTGGCATTGATGTTGAAGAGCCGGTAGGAAATATGATTATCGATATTGGTGGTGGAACAACCGGCATCACGGTAATTGCATTGGCAGGAATTGTTTGTGATCAGAGTATCCGTATTGCAGGAGATGAATTTACCGCAGACATTATGGAAGCGCTTCGCCGCTATCATAGCTTATTAATTGGAGAACGTACTGCAGAGCAAATCAAAATTCAAATTGGCGCAGCAATCAAAGACCTCGACAATCCCCCTGATGATATTGCTGTTAACGGTCGCGACCTTGTAACCGGTATTCCAAAACAAGTAATGGTAAGTTACCAGGAAGTCGCCGAGGCTTTAGACAAAAGTATCTTTAAAATTGAGGAGGCTATTCTTAAGGCGCTTGAATCTACACCACCTGAGCTCGCAGCAGATATTTATCGCAGAGGATTGTACATTACAGGTGGCGGATCTTTGCTGAGAGGTTTGGATAAACGATTGACAAGCAAAATAAAACTACCCGTTCACGTAGCCGACGACCCATTAAAAAGCGTTGTACGTGGTACCGGAATCGCATTGAAAAATTATGACCGATTCCCATTTGTCATGCGTTAATATGATCTGAGTGCGTGCTTCGTTTTTACTTATAGGTTTTGTTGATTCTGGAAGTAAATGAGCTGGCTTATACCTAACGAATAGATCATCGCTTTTGAATTTTGATTTTTGAATTTTTACTTTTTACTTCTGAATTAATTGAAAAATATTTTTCTTTTCATAGGCAGACATTTTCACTTTATTCTATTCCTGTCACTGCAACTGATTTGTATCTACCAAATTGTTAATTACAGTAATTACCATAAAGCAAAATTTGATGAATCTTTACTTGGAATCAATGGAAGGATAAATCAAAAATACAGTAATGCTGTAAACTACTTTTCCTTAAAAAAAACAAATGACTCTCTGCAGGCTGCCAATGGTAGGCTCTATAATTTATTGAAAGAAAATTATGCAATTCCTGATTCTGCTTTCACAGAAACTATCAACCGACTTACTACTGATTCTTTGTCAACCTCTCCAACAATAAAATATCACACTGCTGAAGTTATTTCTAACAGTGTCTCTTTTAAAAACAATCTGATTGTTCTGAACAAAGGACTTTCCGATGGAATTAAACCCGGTATGGGTATCATTACCCACCAAAATGCGGTAGTTGGTATTGTGACAGATGCAACTGATCGGTACTCGGTGGCAATGAGTATGCTGCATAAAGACAGCCATATCAGTGGAAAACTCTTAAAAACAGGAGAAACAGGAACCATGTCCTGGGAAGGACAGGAGCCAAATAAAGTTGTCTTAAACAATATCCCGCAATCCGTGTCGGTAAAAAAAGGCGATACTGTTATAAGCAGCGGCTTCAGTACAGTTTTACCAAAAGGAAAACTGATAGGAATGGTTGAATCTGTAAAAAAAGATACAGAGCACAACACGCTAAAAATTGTTTGCAAGACATTTGCCAATTTTCATAATTTGAATTACGTGCTGGTTATCGAAAATAACAACACTTTGGGTGTGCAGATGATTCTTGAAAAACAAAAAGAAAAAACAGGTCAATAGCCATGCCATTGGTATTAAAACATATTATCCGTTTTGGTTTGTTTCTTCTTGTACAAACCTTGTTACTAGACAAAATTCAGGTTCATCACCTCATAACCCCCTATGTGTACATGCTATTCATTCTTTGGCTGCCTTTTTCAATAAGAAGAGGCTGGCTCATGGGTATTGCTTTTTTATTGGGAATCATGTTAGATGGATTCCGTCATCACCCCGGATTTCATGCTGCCGCTTGTGTTTTAATTGCCTATTTGCGCCCATTCGTCATACGCATATTGAATACACAGGACAGCTCGGATTTTGCTTTTGCAGAGCCATCAGTAAAAGCGTTCGGCGGCGTTTTACCCTATCTGATTTATGTTTGTTTGCTCGTTTTCATACATCATGCATGGCTATTTTTACTTGAAGCATGGCAATTTGCAAGCCCCTCCTATTTCTTCATGAAAACGATCAGTTCAACCATTATCAGTCTGTTGATCATTCTACTCACTGAAATGCTATTTTCTCGAAAACAAAAATTCAAAACAAATACAGTTTAACTAAGTTTATCGCAACTTTGCAATCATAACTTCTACTGAAAAAGACTTCCTACTGTGGCTGTTTACAACGATTCCCGAAAAAATATCATCCGGCTGATTTATATCAGTCTATTTATTATTATTGGAATTAGGCTATTTACCCTACAGGTCTTGACCAGTAAATACAAAGAGCTTGCGGAAGATCAGGGGGTTTTCAGAAAAGTTATTTATCCTGAAAGAGGGTTGGTTATTGACAGAAATAAAAAAGCGATACTGCTCAACAGTACAATTTGTGATTTGATGGTTACTCCCAATAAAGTAAAAGGAATAGACACTTTATTGCTGTGCAAGATCATGAACATTGATACTGTTACTTTCAAAAAGAAACTGGTCGAACTCATCATAAAAAATGGAAGAACCAGACCTTCAATTTTTGAGCCCATGTTGAGTGACGAAAAAATGGCTCTGCTCAATGAATCCATGTTTCGATTTTCACCCGGATTTTTTCTTCAGGAGAGATCCACCCGAAAATATCCTTTCAACGGTGCTGCAAATGTACTGGGATATATTGCTGAAGTAGATACGAATTTTTTAAAAAAACATCCGAATGAAGGATATGTGGCCGGCGACTATGCAGGTATGACTGGACTTGAGCGCAGTTATGAAAAAGTACTGATGGGAACGCGAGGTATCCAATACTGGAAAAGAGACAACAAGAACAGACTAACTGAAAGACTGGAAAAAGGAAAATATGATACGGCTGCCATTGCAGGTCAAAACCTTTACACTTCCTTAGACATCGAACTGCAAGAACTGGGGGAAAAGCTCATGCAAAATAAACTCGGTTCTATTGTTGCGCTGGATCCAAAAACGGGTGGTATCCTGGCTATGGTATCCTCTCCAACTTATGAACCTAATTATCTTACAGGGAGTGAACGAAGAAAGCATTTTTCTGAGCTATTCCTTAACCCCGCACTCCCACTACTGAATCGAACAATCAGCGCCACATACTCTCCCGGATCCACTTTTAAAACTTTGCAGGCACTGATTGGTCTTCATGAAGGAGTAATACAAACGGGCACAAGATTTTCTTGTGGCGGTGCTTTTCGCGGATGCGGAAACAGTAAACCAATGAGGTGCCTCGACTTTGGAACATTTGATTTGAGAGGCGCTATCACAGTTTCCGACAATACTTATTTTGCCAATGTTATGCAAAAGGTAATCAATAATTCAAAATATCCCTCCCAGGATAGCGCATTAAGTTCCTGGGATCAGTATATGTATGGGTTTGGACTTGGTCATAAACTAGGAGTAGATTTGCCTTCAGAAAAATCAGGCAATATACCCACCCCCGCTTACTATGATAAAGTATATGGAAAAGGCAGGTGGAATTTTTGCACTTACAGATCTGTCAGCATAGGACAAGGTGAAGTAACTGTAACGCCGCTGCAAGTTGCCAATGAAATGGCCTACATTGCCAATAAAGGTTGGTACTACCTGCCACATGTAGTTGATTCCATAGAAGGAGATGACCGATTTGGTATGCTAGAAAAATATAAAAAAAAGGTGAGACCCCCTTTCATCGCAGACAGTATTTTTGAAGCAGTTCATGATGGCATGCAGGGAGTGGTTGAAAGGGGAACCGGAGTAGGTGCTAAGGTAAAAGATATCATCATCTGCGGTAAAACCGGAACAGTAGAAAACTATTATAAAGGTGTAAAACAGCAGAATCACTCATTTTTTTGCGGATTCGCACCTAGAGATAATCCTAAAATTGCCATCATGTGTGTGGTTGAAAATAGCGGCCGCTTTGGTGGTACCTATGCCGCTCCAATTGTAGGTCTCATGATTGAAAAATACCTGAAAGATTCTATTACTGATAAATCAAGAAAAGCAAGGCTTGAACAATTATCGGCGTTAAATTTGATGCCACCAAGAATTAAAGCTGAGCTACGAAAACAAGATTCATTGCGACACTCCAAAGACTCAGCTTATCTCATCTCAAAAGGTTATATCAAGATCATTAAAGACACGGTAGGTATTGATGATGATCAACCGGAAAAAGATGAAGTTAAAAAAGCAGGTTCAGGTAAAACTCCTCCGTTAAAAGAAAGAAATGATTCGACTCAAACTAAGGAACTTTTGAAACCGGAAAATAAAAAAATAAAAGCTGTCAAAAAGAAAAAACCCGGAAAGAAAAAAACAAAAGCACCGTGAATTCAAATAAAACCTCCATAACGCAAGAAAAAGACTGGATACTGATTTCACTTTATCTGATCATTACATGTATCGGACTGATCAGTATTTTCTCCGTAGAACATAGGCAGGGCGATCGGTTTTTTGAGAATTTGTTTGAGTTTAGAAAAAATTACAGTAAACAATTTTTTTATTTATCTGCTTGCATTATTTTGGCAATTTTCATTTCTCTTACCGATAGCAAATTCTTTACTGCTACTCCTAATATCTTATACTTATTTGGTATATTATTAATGATTGCCACCTTTATCATTGGGAAAACTGTAAATGGATCTAAATCATGGATTCCGCTTGGATTCATGAATCTTCAACCTGTAGAAACATGTAAAATATTTACCTCTCTCGCTTTAGCTAAATATCTCTCACGGCCGGAAACTAGTTTCGAAAAAAGAGAATCTCAGTTAATTGCAACCGGAATCTGTTTTTTGCCCATCATTTTTTCTTTACTTCAAAATGAAACGGGACTGGCTTTGGTTTATATTACTTTTCTGTTACCAATGTACCGAGAAGGATATCCTGCAAACTATCTATTAATCGGAGCTTCGCTGGCAATTTTATTGGTAGCCTCTTTGCTACTGAACACTCAGATACTATTGATTGGAATCAGTGTACTTTGCGGATGTTCTCTTTATTTTCTAAGAAGAAAATTTAAAAGGAATCGCTCTTTGGTTTATACCATTGTGGGAATATGGTGTTTTAGCTTTTTTTTCATTGGTGCAGTTGTTCCTTTTCTTTTTAATCATGTATTCCAAAAATATCAAGCAGACCGAATCTTTAGTATGGTAGGTAGAGACAATCCATACGCTGCGCAAAAATCAGATACAACAGCCAATATCACAACTGTAAAGAAAGTAAAGAAAGAAACAGAAAACTACAATGTAAAACAATCTAAAATTGCGATTGGTTCCGGCGGATTTTTTGGAAAAGGTTTTTTAAAAGGAACTCAAACTCAAGGAGAGTTTGTACCTGAGCAACATACAGATTTCATTTTTACTTCCTTAGGTGAAAGCTTTGGATTTTTGGGATGCCTTATTGTATTATCACTATATTTAGCTATGCTCCTTCGTATTGTTATGATAGCAGAAAGACAACGAAGTGTGTTTAGTAGGGTATATGCATATTGTGTAGCTTCAATCCTATTTTTTCATATTGCTGTAAATATTTGTATGACCATCGGATTAGCCCCTGTTATCGGGATAACATTACCCCTGATGAGCTATGGCGGTTCTTCCTTACTGACCTTCACGGTATTGATTTTTATTCTAATAAAACTGGATTCCGACAGACAAATGGTGTTGAGGTAGTATTGTTTTATGCAATTTCTTTTTCTTTTGCATCTTAGGTTCAAAAATTGATTATGCAAAAGAAAATAACCGTTTTGTCAGTGATTTCTCTCCTTCTATTTCAATGGGTATTTGCTGTAAAAAAAGACAGCATTTTATGTTCAACTTCCATTCAAAAAGCTACTATCTATTATGGCACCGGCTGTCATTTATTTCACACATCCAAAGTAAATATCACTCCCGGCATTCAAAATATTATTCTCAATAATATTGCCACTGAAATTGATTTGAATTCAGTACAGATAGCCTGTCCTGAACAAGTCACTATTCTATCCTATACCCATAGGATCATAGACGAACCTATCTCAGAAAAACTCAAATCAACTATTGATAAATGGAAGGACAGTATAAAACTGCTGAACAAGGAGTCTGAGAAATGTACAAAAAATACACAGATTGCAGAAACTGCAATACAAAATATCAATGAGTTAATAAAAAACAACTTTACTTCACCAGGCAAGGTGAATATCAGTGGCGACGAGCTTATTAAATTGACTAATTACTATACAGATAAGATATCCACCCTCAAAGAAAAAATAAACCAATTGAATGATCTGATTGAACAAGTCAATGAAAAAATTCGAATTCTAAATGAAAAAATTAATGAAGCGCTGCAACTCGCAAATGATGAACATGGTAAAAAAACAGGGCAACTCGTACTTCAGATCATGTCTAAAAATACAAGCACCATAAATCTGGATTGCAGTTATTTTACTCAGTTTGCCGGTTGGATTCCATCTTATGAATTAAGAGTCAATAGTGCAGATAACACAATGAAATTGGCTTATAAGGCCATGATATCACAGCATACCGGACTTGACTGGAAAAATGTAAAAATCGTTTTAAATACAGGAACTCCTGTTTCTTCCAACTATATTCCTGATCTGTTACCAAGCTATTTGCAGATTTATGTCCCTATATTATATCAACAGTTAATGAAGACAGCCGGAAGTGCAAGAAGTGATATGTTTAACAATGTACAAGCAATGAGTTTTGACAATAGCTCCAACTCAGATACTTTCACTTTGCAAACCAACAATCCGAGTGATATTGCAGAATACCTAAATGAAAAAGGAAATCATCTAAATACCAGTTACGAAATTGATCTGCCATACGATATATCATCTGATGACAAAGCATACAATGTTCACATTAAAGAGGAAAAATTAAAAGCTGCTTACGAGCATTTTGCCATACCTAAATTAGATGGAGATGCCTTCTTCTCTGCAAAAATTGGCAACTGGGGAAATTTGAATATCCTTCCTGGAGAATCCAATGTAATTATGGATAATATGTATATTGGAAAATCATACCTAAATCCAAATACACCGGATGACTCAATGCGTATTTCTTTAGGACGCGACCGCAGTATTTCTATTTCAAGGAAAAAAACAAAAGAATTTTCTTCCGTTAAAAAGCATGACATCAAAACAGAGATTCACAGATTTGAAATCGTAATCAAAAACAATAAAAAACAAAAAGTATCTATGGAACTTAAAGATCAATTTCCAGTTAGCAAATTGAAAGAAATTGAAGTGGTTTTAAAAGAAAACAGCGATGCTGTAATCAATGAATTAACCGGAGAATTAACATGGAAAGTAAATCTCGATGCCGGGGAAATCAAAAATATAATTTTCCAGTATGAGGTTAAATATCCAAAAGATAAAACCATCATTGAAACCAAATAATTAATTGATGTCAAATATTTTCAACTGCATTAGGAGAAATGAAGAAAAAATAATTTTTCAATAAACTATAATTAAACTCAATCAAATGAAAATAATATTAACAATTAGAAATCAGATAATGATATTATTAATGCCGCTATTATTTCTATTTTCTTGTTGTGAGAATTCTAAACAAGCTAAATCTGATTTATTTTATGTAAAAAAATATGAAAATGGGGTTTTGTATAAAATTTATGAAGCATACACATTTAATGGCGACACAATAAAAAATGGAGAATATAGAAGTTATTATTCTAATGGGAGAATAAAAAAAACTGGAAAATACTTAAATGGTGTAAAAACTGACACATGGAAATTTTATCACAATAATGGTGTATTATACTGCACTAAAGAATATCTAAATGGCAAATTGAAAGATGGAGAATTATTAACTTTTGACAGATATGGGAAAATTTTGAATAAAGAAAATATTATAGGAGGTAAAGTCGAAGGTGAGGTTATTCGATATTTTGATAATGGTAAAATTCAAGAAGTAAGTTTTTATAAAAATGATTTGTTAGATCACATTGTATCTTCTGTTGATAGTTTAGGAGTTAATTTGCCTTTAGGAACATTAAAAAATGGTAATGGTTCCAGAATAACTTATCATTATAATGGCATGATTTCTGAAGTGCAAATTTACAAAAACGGATATTTGAAATATTGTGCACTGAATTTGGATTCAAAAGGCAGGCAAAGGGATGGGGGGAATATGATTAATGGCATTGGAACTAGAATAAAATATGATAGGTTTGGTTATGTTGATACAATATATTATCCATAGCATTAGTCTTTAATCGGAAATAACTATTGAATAATAATTAATGAAAGAAAGAATTAATCAATTTTTATGTTTTTTTAACATTATCTTTTTATAAAATTAGATGGTCCTCAATTTCAAATGTTCGTCTGTAGAAAATAAGGGTGTGGCAGCATACCTTGTAGCGACCATCACATCCACATCTCCAGCATATTGTGTAAATAATTGCGATACAATTGAGGGGTGATTGTTTTGTTGTGATAAATGCCCAAGTAACAAACGATTCATGAATGTAGGCTTATGCTTCAAAAAAAGTTCTAGTGCCTGATGATTGGACAAATGCCCTTCGTCTCCACGAATACGTTTCTTTAGATATGCAGGATAAGGTCCTTTTTCCAGCATATCTTCATCATAATTTGATTCCAGTATAGCTGCATGACAATGCTGAAAATGATGAATGAGGTTTTCACAAACCAGTCCCATGTCGGTAAATACGCCCACAGAATGTGACTTGTATTCTATGCGAAAACTAATGGGATCTGCTGCGTCATGTTTTTTGGAAAATGGGTGAACTTGTAAATTTCCAATAGCAATTGGATCTGTATTATTGATATAACGAACAAGTTCCTCCTTTAGTGGCATGGTATGATTTTTGCGCGTTGCAGCATTGATATAAACCGGAATTTGATAATTGCGTGAAATCACATCCAATCCACGAACATGATCGCTATGTTCATGTGAAATGAAAATGCCTTTTACTTTTTGCATGGTCAAACCCAACGCATGCATACGTCTGATGGTTTCTTTGCAAATCAAACCTGCATCAACAAATATTGCATCCTCCTCATTTTCCACATAGTAGCAATTTCCGTTACTGCCGGAATTGAGAGATGCAAACCTTAAAGACATGGGAATTATTTTATCGCATGTACATACTCATTGTTTTTGAACTGATTTTTTACGTCGTTCAAATCACGGAGTATGGATGCATCTACCAGCGTATCACCTATTTGAAGTGTAAATCCTCCGATAAGCTCATCTCGAACAAGCATTTCCAATTCAATTTGCTGGTTGCCTGTGAGCTGCTGGATTTTGTGCAAGAGGCTATTTTTTGTGTCTTCCCCAACCGCAACGGCAGTAGTTACTTTTACAGGCTGAATACCTTTGAGGTTATTGTACTGAATTTTAAAAGCAGATACGATATCAGGCAAACTGTATTCACGTGTTTTTTTGACTAAAAGTTTAAAAAATGCCTGAGTGAGGGGAGAAATTCTTCCGGAAGTTACCGCTTCCAGCATGATTATTTTTTTATCGCCGCCAATGACTGGATTTTTGAGCATATTTACAAAATCGACATTGGAATGACAGATAGATTTTAGAAAAACCATATCGGCATAAACATTATCCAACTGTTGCTGCTCGAGTGAGAGCTCCAGCAAGCTTTTGGCATATCTTCCGGCGACACGAGAGTAATTCATAAAATGCGATTGGAGTAATTAATTCAATTTAATTTCTTCAGCGAGTTTGCTGATGTAAGATTCCTGTTGTGCCTTATCAGCCAACTCTTTGCGTAATATTTTCTCGCTTACTTCTACCACCATTTTACCCACTTGATTTTTGATATCGGTTAAAGCAGCCATTTTTTGATGATGGATAGATGCATTGGCCTCTGCAATGATTTTCGCTGCCTGATTTTTTGCTTCCTCTTTGGCATCATTGATCATTTTGTCTTTCATATCCTTTGCCTCTTTGAGCATCTTGGTGCGCTCTTCGCGGGCAGATGCCAAGAGTGATTCGTTGTCTGATTTCAACTGAGCCATTTCTTTCTTCACTTTTTCTGCAGAGGCGATGGCATTGGCAATATTGGTTTCACGCTCATTTAAGCCGTTTAGAATTTGCTTCCATGCAAATTTTTTCAGAATAAAGAAAACAATCAAAAAAGACAAGGTTGTCCAAACAATCAATCCAACGTGTGGTAATAATAATTCCATGATTAATATATATTTAAACTAAAACAATTTTTCAAAAAATACTGCATCCTCGGCCCTGTGCGTTGGATGCAGTAATGGTTTTGTGCTTACGCTGTTTTCAACACAGCCAATAATCCTGCGATTACCGCAAAAAGGGCAACACCCTCTACGAAAGCGGCAGTCAGGATCATGTTTGCACGAATGTCATTGGAAGCTTCCGGTTGACGGGCAATGGCTTCTACAGCTCCTTTACCGATTTGACCGATACCGATACCGGCACCAATCGCGGCAAGACCTGCACCAATTGCACCACCCATGTGAGAAAATCCAACTTCAGTCAAGAAAGTCATCATAGTCATGATTCTTGTTTTTATAGGTGAAAAAAAAGTTACGCAGTTGCATGATGCCCTTCGGCCTCATGATGTTCATCGTGATGATCGCCTTCGATGGCCTGTCCTATAAACACAGCCGTCAGGTTGGTAAAAATAAATGCCTGAATGAAAGCAACCATGATTTCAATAAGGTAAATGAATACTGCAAACAACACCGAAAGGGGTGAGAATCCCCAACCGGCAACAGCACTCATTGAACCAAATATGAAAATTAACGCGATGAAACTTAAAATGATGATGTGTCCTGCCACCATGTTTGCAAAAAGACGAATGATAAGGGCAAATGGCTTGGTGAACACACCTAGCAATTCTACCGGTAACATGATGAAAATGCGCACAATCATGGGTACACCGGGGAACCAAAAAATATGAGCCCAGTAATGTTTATTGGTACTGAATAAAATTGCGAAGAATGAAATAACTCCCAATACCATCGTAAATGCAATATTACCGGTCACATTAGCGGAGCCAGGTAACAAACCAAACAGGTTGTTGATTAAAATAAAGAAAAACACCGTCAGCAAGTAAGGTAAATATTTCGCCCATTTGTGACCCAAATTAGCTTTTGCCACATCATCACGTACAAAAGTAACCACGGGCTCCACTGCATTCTGCCATCCTTTCGGGGCAGAAGTTACTCCCTGGCCATTCTTGTATTTTTTTGCAATGCCTGTCATCAATAGCACCAGCACTATAAGCGCAATCAGCATTTGCACCACATTTTTGGTGAGGGATAAATCATATACCACCGATCCGTCTACGGCTACGATATCTTTTTTCTCATTAAACTTGTACCCTTGATAGATTTCATTGCCATTATGTCCAAATCTGGAAGCAGAAAAGCAAGTCACTCCTTTTGTTGGTGAGTAAAGTATGACTGGCAAAGGAATAGAAGCATGAAAAGATTCGTGGGGATTTTCCTTATTTTCTAATGTAAAGAAATGGAACTCATGGGCATCCTTGATGTGATCCATGATGATTTCAGCCGGATCAAGTTTTTCCTCTTTGGATTCATGATGCTCAGGTGCTGTATGCTCTTGGGCAGGTCCCTGACCAAAGGAGAAAGAAGTGACAAAACTAAATATAGCTGTCAAAAACAGTTGCGATAGGTGTTTGGATGAAAAAACAAGACTCATTTCCTCAAATTTGGCGCAAAGATAGACAAAATATGCTTGAAAAAAGCCCAAAAAAGGACCTAATTAGCCAATTCGTAATGTACATAACAAAAATAAGCAAGCTATTTAAATATGTTGTTAAACTTATATATTGAATTGTTTGTGATACAATGCAGCGTAGTGCCCATTTTTTTGAATCAGATCATCATGACAGCCCATTTCCATTATCTTACCTTGCTCCAATACCAAAATACTTTGTGCATGCCTGATCGTACTGAGTCTGTGGGCAATGATAATGGATGTGCGATTTTGGGTAATCGTTTTTATCGCCTTTTGAATAAGCTCCTCGCTCAAAGAATCTACCGATGCTGTTGCTTCGTCCAATATTAAAATAGACGGATCATAAACAATAACCCGAATGAATGCGATAAGCTGACGTTGTCCGGCAGAAAGAGCCGCTCCCCGCTCCATAACCTGGTACTCATATTTATCAGGCAAACTCATGATAAAATCATGCATGCCAACTTTTTGCGCTGCTTTCATCACTGACTCCAACGTAATGTCATAGTTAAACAACGTGATGTTCTCATAAATACTTCCACTAAATAAAAAAGGGTCCTGCAAAACAACACCAATATTTTTTCGTAAAGTCTGCAATGGAATTTGATGCAATTCCATACCATCAATTTTGATATTGCCTGACTGATGATGATAAAGTCGATTGAGCAAACTGATGATTGTTGTTTTACCGCTTCCTGTTGGACCAACTATCGCCAAGGATTTTCCTGCATGTACCTCAAAAGACACATCTCTCAATACAGGTACATCTTGCTCGTAACAGAAACTGACGTTTTCAAAGTGTATGCCTCCTTTAAATGGAAAGACTTGATCGTTTGATTGTTCTACATCATCCTCCGCCACATCTTTATGCTCCAGTATCTGAAAAATCCGCCGCGCGGCAATCACGCTCATTTGTACAACATTGAATTTATCGGCAATAATGCGCAAGGGTCTAAACAATAAATTCAAACACAAAACAAATGAAGTAATGACGCCTGCCAGCTCTCCTGCCTGTATGGTATGCATGCCCGCTATCCACCAAACCAATAGCCCAATGCTACATGCAGAAATCAATTCTACAAATGGAAAGAAAACAGAGTATGCAAAAATGGCACGGATGTTAGCATCCCTGTGTTCGCGGTTTATTTTCTCGAACTTTTTTTGCTCCTGCGCCTCTGCTGTAAATATCTGAACCAATGACATACCCGTCAGATGTTCCTGCACAAAAGCGTTCAATTGTGAAACTGCATTGCGAACCCTCCCAAATGACCGATTTACTGATTCTTTGAAAAAATAAGTCGCCAATAATAAAAGCGGAAATGGTGCCAAACAAATAAGCGTGATTTGCCAATTTGTATAAAACATATAAATAAGCACGGCAATCATTGAAAGCAAATCGGTGAGTATAGGAATGAGACCGTCGCTGAACATATCCTGCACTGCCTCCATATCATTGATAGCTCGGGTTGTGAAAGTGCCTACCGGTGTTTCATCAAATTGCCTTGTATTGAGTTGTAAAATTTTAGAGAAAATGTCTTTGCGCATGTCACACACAACATACTGTCCAAGTTTAGAGGTACTTAAAGAAAAAATAAACCGGAATAGTGAATCCAAAAAAAGAATGACCAATTGAAGCAAGGTAATCTCTAAAATAAATCCGCCTGCTCCTTTCAGGAAATATCCGTTAATGCCGGATTGGACTCCTTGATGAATCGTTTGATTGATGAGTAAGGGCCTGAGTGGTGCGAGCAATGCAAGTATTAATGAAAGAAAAATTGCACCATATAATCGAAAGCGATATGGACGTAAATATTTTTTGAACCCTGAATAAATGGTAGAATTAGAAGTTGATGCTGACATGCCTTATATAATTACAACATCAATTCTTTTTTGTTGTATGCTTTGATAAATATGGCTCCAAGGTTTCTGTAAGGTGGCACATAGTTTTCCCAGGTATCTCTGATAGATTTATTTGGATCGGCATCAAACTGCTTGGTCAAATTCTGCCATAAGTCTTTCCAGATTATTTTATCTTGAGCGAGAAGGGTTTGATTCAAAGTTGTCATGATAGGCCTATTGATATCTCCGGCTCCGATTTCCTTTGTGCTGATGATTTGGGCGTCGGGTGCCACCTCCAGAATTCTACTCAGGTTTTTATAGCCTCCGCAAGAACCAATGATGACAATACGTGCGCTTTCAGACATCCGATTGATCGTACCCGGTAACCAATAGCTATGTCCGCGATGAATGACAATAGTAGGTTTCAATTTTTTCTCTCTAAAATAATCATTCAGATGTTTTTGAGCACTATCATCCAAATTGGCATCATAGTTAAGCGGGAGGTTTGCATATACAACCATTTTGGATTTTGTGGAGAATATTTCGACCCACTCAGGTTTCCTGACAATCCGCCATCCCGGATTTTCAAATGATTTGAGGAATGATGGAAAAAAAGCCTTTCCATCTTCATCTCCATAAAAAAACACTTGTTGAATGATTCTTCCGCTGTCATCCATTAAACTACTCTTTTTCAAGTCATAAATAGATTCTACTCCAGTGGCTTTGTTGATATCCACAGTCTTATCACCCATTTCAGAGAGAAATATATTTTTTAGAAGAAAATACACTTTTTTTCCGCGTGTGTTGTTTTTTGCGATTGCAATACTTTCGTTGTCAATCACATAAGACAATATTGTTTTCTTCAATTTTTGATCAGAAATACTGCTAAATGCATCCGCAACATCTGTCGCATCCTCAAGAGAATTTTCATTATCAAGATTGGAGACAAAAGCCTTGAATAGGATGTTGGAACTTACTGCAGGCATGAGACTTAAAAAGCTATCCAGCTTATTATACCCTGCACACATTTTGATAAATTTTTTGAAATAATCAAACCTGACATGCAGTAACAATGAATCTGTTCTTGGCCTTGGACCCATTCTTGACAGCATCCTGTGAAAAGCGTGTTTAAAGCTACTGGTATAAATTTCATTTTCCCCCAACACCATCATATAGTAAAGTTCTGTAGCGCTGAGCGAATCGGTACTTCTCATTCGAACAGCCAGATTTGGTTCGTCATGCAGTTGATTGATGGGTGTGATGAAATGATGAACTGCTCTGTTTCTGAGTGTCTCTCGCAAACCGTTTACCCCAAACATGGCAATGGGTGTATCTTTTTTAAATGAGGTAGCTCTGGCGATATAATTGATCTCTGTTTTGACCAGTAGTTTATAATATCCCACACTATCAAACTCCTCTTCTCCATTCCTGATATACTTACTAATCTCCTGTATTGATCTAGCCCCCGAATACAAATCATCGAGAAATGGAAAATACATGAGTGCATTGGGTAATTTTGAAATTTCAACAATTTTTTTAACTAGCGGAAAAGGGTTATTCTGTATTGATTTTCCAAGGATTGTTTCGGTAGATTGTGACTGAGTATATACTTCTGACGGATAGCGTTTTGCTGCATCATGAATCAAACTGTCTGCAAAAGGAGCATGTATATAATCTGAAATGGTGTTTAATATTTTGGAAGGGTGTATTTTTAGATACTTGAGGTACAATGAATTTCTTGCCTGATCAGACTCCGGGAAATCCATCCACAACTCACACATGATATCTGCCACTCCGTATGGTGCATTTCTTATCAAATCATTGAGAGAGGGTTTTATGGGTAAACTTTGTATTACCAACTCCAAATGATCCAACAGGATGATTAATTCGGATGGTTGTACCAATTTTAATTTCTGTCTTTGCTTAAAAAGCAATAAAGTGTTTTCTACGTATAAGAGTGCTCTTATTTTTTCATTGTTGGACGCAATCTTGGTACTTATTTCTATATCTGTTTGTATTCGATCAACTAGGGTAAATAACCCATAGGTTAAAGTAGTATTCAATTCTTGAATGGGTGTTGCATGAAACTGGCCGTCGGCAGAACCATCCAACTGGTCAATACCGATTTGTTCCTTATCTATTTTATCATGATATAATTGCCTGTAAATAGGTATTTTGATTGTATCTGAAATTGGATTGGCAAAAGATGGAAGGTTCTGCATCAAAACAAGGAGTGTCAATAGGATTGCAAAATTCGATATTTTTTTTCGCGTTAACACGGCTTGTTATCAGATTATAATTTAATAATCAAAAGTAGCTGATTTGCAGACAATTTGTCTTAACAATTTAATAATATTCTTAAAATAGCTTACTGTTTTTTACTGATGAATTGGGGCTATTTTTGCTTTGGCCAATGAAATATGCAGAAAAGGACTGACGCGCATGTATCGTATTGAGAGAAGGTCGATGATTTCTAATAAAGACAAAAACAATCAAACATGAATGCCATTAAAATTCTGGTTGCTGATGACGAATCGGATATTCAGGAGATTTTACGTTTTAATTTGCAGCAGGAGGGCTTTGATGTTTACACGGCTTCCAATGGAAGAGAGGCAATTGATATTGCCAAAAAAATACAACCGCACCTGATTATCCTTGATGTGATGATGCCGGAGAAAAACGGCATGGAAGTTTGTTCAATATTAAGGACGATTCCTGAATTCAGAAAAACACTGATTATGTTTTTAACAGCCCTAAATGATGATGCAAATGAAATCAAGGGACTGGAGATGGGAGCCGATGACTTTTTAGTGAAACCGATCAGGCCAAAAGCATTACTCAGTAAAATACATGCTTTATTAAGAAGAGGGCTGGATAATGGTTCAACAAACAATGCTTTAAATATTGACCGTGAAAAATATATTGTTACCTACAAAAACAAAGAGGTGATTTTAGCAAGAAAGGAATTTGAATTATTGTCATTACTGGCATCTAAGCCGGGAAAAGTATTTCTAAGAAATGAGATACTAAGCAAAATATGGGGTACCGATGTGATTGTTGGTGACAGAACCATTGATGTGCATATTCGAAAAATCAGACAAAAACTTAATTTGGATTGTATATTCACTGTAAAAGGAGTAGGCTATAAATTTGAGTTTAATGAAAGCGAATGATCCGATATAGAACAGTGCTTACCAATTTTTTGTAATTTAGACAATCCGAATGCATCATTATGCCTCTAGCGCAAAAGTTTAGTCCAATTCAGCTTTCGTGGTTGACTTCTTCGATGATTGCCTTGCTGGCATCTGTCATTGATTATTATTTTCAGCGAGATCTACTGTCAGCATCCTTCATACTGCTTGGTGTCACACTCATCGGTACATGGATTATCAATAGCATCTTTCAATCACTTATTCAAAAGCAAATCAAACTTATTTACAAGTTGATTATGCAAACACGTACCGGTAGAAAAGAATCCTTTTTTTTCAATAATATTCTTCCTCCAAAAACAATTGAAGAAGTACGTGAAGATGTTGAGCAATGGGCAAGACAACACAACATGGAGCTGGAAGTTCTTCAAAAAAATGAACAATACAGAAAAGAATTCCTGCAAAATTTAAGTCATGAATTAAAGACACCGATTTTTTCGATACAAGGTTATGTAGACACATTGCTTAATGGTGCGATTGATAATCCGGAAGTAAATAAATCTTTTTTAAAAAATACCTCCAGAAATATAGACAGACTTGTAAATCTTGTTGATGATCTTGACCAAATCAGCAGGCTGGAGTTGGGTGAATTGAAATTATCCCCTGAGATTTTTTCTATCGAGGACCTAATACAAGAGGTATATGACGCATTTTCCCTAAGATGCGAAGAAGCGAAAATTTTATGCACTTTTAAAAAAGATCGTGAGAAAAATCTGCAGGTATTTGCAGATCGGGAAAAAGTAAGGCAAGTGCTGGTAAACATCATAGATAATGCTATCAAATACGGTAAAGTTAATGGTACGATTGAAGCCGCTTTTTTCAAACTGGATAATAGAATTGCTTTGATTGAAATAAGAGACGATGGCGATGGCATAGCGGAGGAGCACCGACAAAGAATTTTTGAAAGATTTTATCGGACCGATCATGCCAGAAGCAGAAAGATTGGCGGAAGCGGCTTGGGGCTTGCCATTTGCAAACATATTATGGATGCGCATCAGCAAACCATTTATGTTAGAAGCACGGTACAAGTTGGCAGTACTTTCTGCTTTTCATTGCCCCTAAAAAAATAAGTGGCATCTTTTGACGCCACTTAAAATCTGTATGAATATTTGAATCATTATTTTTTCAGGATTCTAAATTCTACCCTGCGATTAAGTTGTCTTCCTGACTGGGTTTTATTATCAGCAACAGGAGTTGTTTCGCCGTATCCTTTTGTCACAATCCGATTAGAAGGAATTCCTCTGGATAACAGATATTCTTTGGAAGAAAGTGCCCTATCGTTGGATAGCTTCAAGTTAAAACTATATCCTCCAACAGCATCCGTGTGAGCAGACAGTTCAATAACCATATTAGGGTTTGCTTTAAGCATAGCTGCGGCTTTGTTTAATTCAGAGTATGAAGCAGACCTGATGATAGATTTTCCGTTATCAAACAAAATGTTATTGGTTGTAAGGATCATACCAACCTTTATTTTTGTGGTGTCCGGCTCCAAATTAACATCATAGTAATTTGCTCCTTTTTGAAATGCTACCTGCTGACCACTAAGTTCTTTTTTGTATTCATTCATTTCATTTTGAAGATCTGTCTTGCTCAAACTTGAGTTCTGATTGGCTATCAAATCAACCACTTTATCAGGATTGTTCATGATAAAATCTTTAATTGATCCGAACTTGGCCATTGGAACACGAGCGTAATTTTGCTTGGGCACATTATTATTTCCGCCGGAAGAGACCCAATCCTGGTATATTTTTTTCTGCTCTGTAAGCTCAACAATGAATTGTTGTACTTCTTTCTGTAAATCATTTTTATCGGCAGAGGGATTTATTTGCTGCAGTAGTTCAATTAGTTTGTCCGGATTATTAAGCAGATATTCTTTCACTCTGCCAAATTCAGCAACAGGGATGCGAGAAAATTCACCTTGTCTGAATACACTGTCTATGCTGGTGCGAATTACTTTACCATTTTTATCAATCACATAATTTCCGTCGTTTATCACCGGCTGAAGGTATAGATCCTTGCGCAGTTCCATAAAAGCCCTTGCCTCACTAAGATCTATCGTGTCAATTACAGAAAAATAATTGTTTGCGGATGCTCTCAATGCATATTTCTTTCCGAAAGGCAAGGTTACTTTATATGTACCATCAACGAAAGCGATTGCATTTCCTTCGGCGGTTTCGCCGGGTATGAGATCGTAATTTAATTCGGCCTCCATAGGTTTTCCTGTGAAAGCATTATAAACTTTACCATAAATTATTGCAACCATTTGTGGACGTTGGGTCTCTTTTAATTTAATACGAACAATATCTGTGCCACCGAATGTTTTATTGGAAGTTGAGAGATACCCGTATTGACCCATGGCGTCAATGGTAAAGTATGCCTCCCACTCTTCAGTATTAATGGGAGAACCCAGATTTACCGGCTCTGTCCAAACAGTCCATGTGCTGTCGAGTCTTTTTGACATCCAAATATCATATAAACCTTTACCGCCCGGACGATTGCTTGCATAATAAAGCGTTAGGTTGTCTGATGCGAGGAACGGTGAAATTTCATCATAGTCATCTAAATTAATTGCATTACCCATTTTTAATGGTCTGCTCCATTTGCCATCATCCTGCAAATGACTAACATACAAATCATTCAGAAAACTGTTTCTTTCTTCAGAAAAATAAAGCAACAATGTTTTACCGTCATTGGATAATGAAGCACCGGCATAATTATCTACGGCCATTTTAGCATAGTCGTTAATGATAAGTTGCTGGGGTTTTGTCCAGCCATCCGCTGTTTTATTGCACATGGATATCCCCCTTCCCAGATAATTACCATTATCAAAAGCGCCTCTTAAAAGCAATCTGTTTCCGTCTGGTGATACCCAAAAAACTGCATTGTCTTTTGCAATATTGATTGGAGCAGGGCAGTGAACAGGATCACTCCAAACAGAATCGTTTACCCGTGTAACATACCAAACATCCTGAGCTCTTTTATCTTTTTTATAATTGACGTTTTGAGGACTGCCCTCTAGTACATAGTATAAAGTATTCCCATCCGCGGAAATAGTTGGCCTGATTTCTGAAAATTTAGAGTTTACTTTTTTACCTAGGTTGAAAACTTGTTCCTGCGCATGGATGGATGTCAGACTTGTAAACACAAGGCAGAAAAGAAAAAGATGTTTCATTGCTGGTTTTAGTTTGGCTATTTTGATCTTAAGTATGGTTTGGTACATGAATTTATCTTTAATGTGTTATTACCAATACTGCATTTTTTTATAAAAACGTGTACCTGGTTCTGTATTCCTGCCTATAGAATAGATGATTGATATTTCATCTCTAATGGCATTATAAGCCCTATATTTTTTTGAGTTGAATGGTTGTTCATGTGTATATCGGATATTTCCCCAATTGGCTATATTGATATTTAAATATGGCATAAAAGTTTTGAAAGAGCGGGTATATAATCCATAGTTTACATTGTACTTCTTGGTGAGACTGGTTTTATATAATTCTATTCCGGACCAGAAGCATACGATTTCAAGACTATCGCCGAGGGTTCTGCTGCGATAGTAAAGCCCTTCCTTCCAGTACATATTACGAAGAACCGCACCCCAGTTTTCATTCATTTTTAAACGAAAAAGTGCATGAGCGCTTACTCTCCTACGCAGACGACTTTCATCGTCTGTTTTGGTAATATCAATTACAGGAGCGGTGATGTGATGCATAGAACCTCCCAGTTCAAACATGACAATTTCGGAATTCATTGCATAGTATGCGCCCAAATTAAAATCAACATACCCCATTGAATTTTTAATGACTGAAGGAGCATTAACTCTATCTTTTGAGCTCACTGGGTATCTGAAGCCACCGCCTGAAATTTCTTTTTCGAGATGAGTTCCTCTGGATTCATCCAAATTTGCGTTGGCATATGCAATTTGTGCACCAATTCCATACATTTTATTGCTTTTGCTGTAAAAATGTCTTGCCATTGAAAAAGCCATGAATTGAGCTTCTATGGGGCAGCTGTTGTATCCATATCGATAGTAATTGATTCCTGCAGCCCAGTAACCACTTTTTGTTTTAAGGTCATATACCTGATCTTTTGCTTCTTTTTTTGAAATGGCTTTGGCTTGTTTTTTGGAGAATTTAGTTTGTAGGGTTGCTTCATCGCCACTGCTTTTATATCGACCTAATTTGAAGTCGATGGAAATATTTTGATGATCGATATTTCCGCTGTCAGCCCTCTGCCAGCTGTATGTGGTAGCCACTTTCATTTTACCATCAAATCGTCCTATCAGTGCAGGATTGAAATGAGCGGGAGTGGACCACTCCTGAGAAAATCTCGCATTTTGCCCAAAAGCAAAAACAGACCAAACTGATAGCGAGAGAGTGAATAATAGGTTTTTCATGACAGATGTGGGTTCAGTTTTGAAAATGATAGGTTTGTATTTTATTTCCTGTGTTGAAATTAACAATCTTTGAGTTGCCTGAGACACTGAGATATTCCGGAATCAGTTCTTTTATCACTACCCTGAAAAGTTCAGGTTCAAATATTCCTTGCAGAGATTCCAGTTTTTCAATGATATGTTTGGCTTCGGTGAGATGGTGGCCGGATTCTTTACTAATCATGATTTTTTCATGATGGGTGTCTTTCATCAATTCATGAGCTGTAAAAATTTCTTCGTATAATTTTTCTCCTGGTCTTTCGCCGATGAATTTGATTTTGATGTCTACATCAGGTGTATAGCCGGCCAAACGGATCATATTACGGGCCAGATCAACAATTTTAACAGGTTCGCCCATATCAAAAACAAAAACTTCTCCACCCTCTGCCATTACGGATGCTTCAAGAACCAGCTGACAGGCTTCTGCGATTGTCATAAAATAGCGAATCATATCCGGGTGTGTTACTGTAACAGGTCCACCATTTTGAATTTGCTTTTTAAACAGAGGCACAACAGAGCCATTTGAACCCAATACATTTCCAAATCGTGTAATCACAAAACAGGTTGATGTTTGCTCTGCGGAATATGCACTCACAATAATTTCTGCCAATCTTTTTGTAGCACCCATCACACTGGTAGGGTTCACTGCTTTATCAGAAGATATAAAGACAAATTTCTGGACCTGGTATGCAATGGAAAGTTTGACAAGAGAGTGTGTAGCAAATACATTTGTTTCGACTGCCTCCCAGGGAAATTGTTCCATAAGTGGAACGTGCTTGTATGCGGCAGCATGATATACGTAATCCGGTTTGTATTCTGAAAAAATTGCTTCCAGCAATGATGTGTTTCGAATATCATTAAGAATATAGTGATACTTATTTTCAGGAAATTTAACTTTCAATTCCTGTTCAAGATCATAGAGTGCGCTCTCAGAAAAATCGACACAAATAATCAGCGATGCACGATGCTCGGAAAGTTTCCTGACAATTTCACTTCCAATAGATCCTGCGGCGCCGGTTACCATGACCGTCTTCTTATGTAAGTTATCCGCTACATGATCATCATACAATTCAATGGGTTCTCTGTTCATGAGATCATGAATGTCGATATTTGCCAATTTATCGAGATTGAATTTTGAACTGAAAAATGACTGTATAGATGAAATTTCTCGAATTCTAACATTGGAAGAAAGGACCTGTTCGAGGAAGGCAGATTTGCGTGCGGGAGCAATTGTTTTGTTTGCAAGAATGATATCAGAAATCTCGTGCCGTGATATGAAGTCTGGAAGATTGAAGGAGGCATCGATTACTTTTATTCCTCCGATATATCTTCCGATTTTTTGTTTGTCGTCGTCTAAAAAAGCGATTAATTTATATTCGCCTTTATAATGCGTATTTATGGAGTTCTTTAGGAAAACACCTAATTCGCCGGCACCATAAATAAGCAGTTTTCTTTGATGTTTTACGCGTTCATTTTTTTTGTAGTAGAAATACAAATAGCTGATCAAAAATCTTGAGCCAATGATGTAGAATGTTGTGATGAAAAAACTGATGAGATAAAGCTCGGGAGTGAGGCGCCCAGAAGAGTTAGGAAACAACCAGTTGATTTGCGAGATCGTACTGCTTGCTGTATGGATCAGAAAAAGTATGACAAGCAGGTTGAGGTAATCTTTACTGGTGAAAAATCGGATCACCTTTCTGTAAACACCGAATATCACCCAACTCGTAATACCCAAAACTGAATGAATCAATAAAGCTGTGATTATGGAAGGTACTATCCCTTCAAGTTTTTCCACCCTAATGATTCTGTAAAAAAAGAATAGCGCAGAAATCAACCCCAAGGCAATAAGGAGTTGATCTCCGATCAACACAAGTTGAGAAGGACGTAATGCTCTCTTTTTTATAAATTTCAACATAGTTTATTACTAGTCTATTATTTCATTACACATGCTTTAACGATTTCGGTAACTTTTACCATAACTTCATCGCTCATGGCAGTTCCACTCGGCAAACAGAGTCCGCGCGAAAACAAATCATCGGACACGCCATTGTTATAAATTTTGTTTGCACTGAAAATCGGTTGCTGGTGCAACGGTTTCCAAAGGGGGCGGGATTCTATATTTACTTCTTCCAGTTTTTGCCTTACCTGCTCCAGAAAATCTGAACCAAGTGAAGCGTCAAAAAGAATCGTAGTAAGCCAACGGTTTGAGAAACTTCCCTCTGGTTCATTTAGAAATGAAATCTTTTCAACACCAGAAAAAAGTTTTCTATAATTTTCGTGTATCGCTCTTCTTTTTTTTACACGCTCATCAAGCACATCCATTTGACCTCTGCCGATACCGGCGCACACATTACTCATTCTGTAGTTGTACCCTAATTCCTTGTGCAGATAATAGGGTGCGGGTTCTTTGGACTGCGCCGACCAATGACGTGCTTGTTGCACCATTTTTTCGTCGTTGCTCAAAAAAGCCCCTCCTCCACTGGTGGTAATGATTTTATTACCATTAAAACTCAATACGCCAATATTTGCCAGACCACCGCAAGACTTATCGTGATATTTACTACCCAATGCTTCTGCAGCGTCTTCAATAACAGGAATATCATAAGCCAATGCAATGTCCAGAATCTCATTCATCTTTGCCGGCATTCCATATAAATGCACCACAACTATTGCAACCGGCTTTTGATTTTGATTTATCAGATCTTCGATTGCTTGTTTCAGCAATACCGGATCCATATTCCAGGTTTCCTTTTCACTGTCAATGAACACCGCTTCAGCACCCAAATACTGAATCGGAAAAGCCGATGCAGCAAAAGTCATACTTTGACAAAGCACCACATCTCCCCGCTTTACACCAAGCGCCAATAAACCCAAATGCAATGCAGCTGTTCCCGAGCTTAATGATACGGCGCCAAAACTGTTGGTATATGTTGCCAGTTGTTTTTCAAAAAAATCTACATTCGGACCCAAAGGTGCAATCCAGTTAGACTGAAATGCCTCCTCAACGTATTTCAATTCTGTTCCCCCCATATGCGGAGGGGATAACCAAACCCTTTCCAAATGATCTGTTAAAATTATTTAAATAATGCACACGAAATCCACATTACACGAGTGATAAAGTTATAAAAAAATGTGTTTGAATGACACATTGATTTACATTAAATAATTACAAATAATTTAATTATTTAAATTTAATAGTTTTATTATTCTTATTTTATTGAAAATGATATATTTATCCGTTACCCTTAAAGGGTTCCATGGTAGCATTGCCAACTTGATTTATTCCCTTTGATTGAAATACGTTTTGGATGGTTTTCAATAATATTTTAAAATCCAATAGAAAACTACAATGTTGAACATACCACACATCCAGTTCAAATTTCTTTTGCCAGCTGATAGCATTTCTACCATTTACTTGTGCCCAACCCGTAATTCCTGGTCGAACCAGATGTCGCTTTTTTTGTTCGGCATTATAAAGTGGAATATATACAACAAGCAAAGGGCGTGGACCAATCAAACTCATATCGCCTTTGATGACATTCCACAGTTGTGGAATTTCATCAAAGGAGGTCTTTCGAATGAATTTACCAAGTGACGTTAATCTGTCTGCATCCGGCAAAAGATTTCCCTGAGGATCTTTTTCTTCAGTCATCGAACAAATTTTATACAGTGTAAAAATTCGTTCCTTATATCCTACACGTTTTTGTGCAAATAGTATTTTTTGGTGACCGGTAAGTTTTAGTAATAACACAATAATAATAAAAACAGGAGCGGCAAGAAAAATTGCCGGCAATGTAACAATCAAATCAATTCCTCTTTTTAAAAATTGCTTATACATGATTAGTTGTCGTTACCTTTCATTATATGTGTTGTGAGTTCTCCCATATTCATACTTTGAAATTGATATTGACGATGTAGTTTTTCAAAATGCTCTATGATTTCATAAAGCTCTTGCATACATTCTTTGGGATGATTGCCGAAGTTATGTGGATGCCACCACAGATGATAATACCTCTCATGTTGTGCGGCAAAAGTCATTTCCTGTTTGATACGTTTCATTTTCCATTTATTCAAAAATGGAAACGATGGTTTCCAGGGACGGTATAATCTTGATGCAGGAATATGAATTGGATTATTCCGGAAATCAATACTTTCTATAGTTACCACTTTAGGATTCATGAAACTAAGATAGGCGTCCGCTGTTCTGCATAATTTTCTAAAAAAGCCAGACTTGGCAACAGGCGACCAATACCAAACATTCGGGTTGCTTCTCACCGAAGTGATTCCTGCCTCAGCACAAATATTCAAATAATTTTCACGAAACTGATTTCTTGGAAACACCAATGACTTCAGTTCAATACCAAATTTTTTTGCCTTTTGGGATGCGATCAACAAATCTTCTTTAAAGTCAACCGCTTTTTGTCCGGATTCCTGACAAAAATAATGGGAGAATGTATGGGTTCCTATTTCCTGAAAAGGTGTTTGTTGAATTTGTCGGATTAATGAAGGAGCAAAATGAAAGGGGCAAATTTCTTCTGTAAATCCATTTGCAGATATCCATTCATACACTGATACATTTTTATCTGCATAGTTTGGAATATTCAATGGCCTAGACTCATTCCATTCCGATGCACTTTCACAAAACAACATACCAACTGAAGCCCATGTAACATGAATATTTCCTGATTCAAAGGCGTTCAGCATCAGGGGTATGGTATTTCGTGTATTTTGAAAATAATTGCGTGCCTTTTCATCCAAAACCGGTTTTGATTCTAGGCACCCCCAATGGAGTTCGAAATCTAGCGAAATGGTGAAAATTCCCGGCATTATTTTATGGATTTCAAGGAAGTTGAGTTTGGTTTATACCGGTAGCTTAATGCTTTACAGTACAATAAAAAAAAGAATGGCATAAACTGTGATTTTTGGCGCATTGCGATTCCAAGGTTTCCGCAAACCTGAGCCAGCATAAAGGATCCCAAAAGAAAAATAAACACAGTAATTCTGTAATATCCGTTCCAATCGCTCCAGTATTTTATTCCATATCGTAATAAATACAAAAACATAACAAGGCAGATCAGGTTTTCAAAAGATACAATAAAACCAAGTGCCCCTAAACCATCCACAAAGAGGGGTCTGAACCAAAATGTAAAAAGTTTAAAAGCGACATTATAGTTTTGAATATCCACACCAGAATTTGCTCTACTCAACTCGCTGGTACGATGACTTAATACAGAGGATGAAGTAATATCCAATGAATCAGATTCGGTAAATTTCAACACTTCTCCACTGACATAGTAAAACAAGACAAGGGATGCAATGAACAGAAGCCACTTATAAATTGGTTTAATACCCGATCGTGTCAAAAATATTCCGATGGCAATACTTGCAATAATTGCAAATAAAATATGGGGGCGAATCATGAATACAAGAAATCCACCAAACAGGATAGTCAATATTCTGCGATTGAATCTGCTAAGTCCATAGGCAACGAGAGAAAGTCCGAGTAAAATGACACTGCCTTTTCCGAGCGAGGAGGACCAGAAGTGTAAATTTGGTAAGAAAAAAACAAGCTCAACTATTGAGAGGCCATTCCAAACGGCAGGTAATTTGACATTTTCTTTTGCTGTCAGATAAAAAAATAAGATTGATAAATATCCGAAATAGGAGAAAAGCAACATCATGGCATAATATGATAGACCAAGTATATTAATGAAAGGCCATGCAACAAACCCAATAAATTTTGTTCCGGTTTGAAAGAATACGGTCCAATCTTCGGTATCGAGTGTATTATTATAGTAGCTAACAGAATCACTGCGCGACTGAGATGCAAATATGAGATATGTTATTGTTAGCAGGAAGTGTACGACAAAAAGAAACCATAAATAATTTTCTTTTACATTAATAACACGTCCGGCAATGACCTTGATAAAATAGGCATTGAACAAAAGTACAAACAGTATGACGTAAATTATATCCATAATTAAAACAACTCCATAGAGCCGAGAGATGGTTGCCAACACCTATATTGGTCAAAACAACTCAAATCATCACGAAATAATGGTCTGATCGTTACCATTGGTCCCTTATCAAAAGGCCCCCACATAGATTTCAATTTTATTTTTCCGGTTCCAAACAATACAGAAGGCGCAAAGGTTATCATAATGGGCCTGATTGTTCGGATCATTTTCTTTAATTCTATTTTTGCCAAATCTACATACAAATCGTTTTCTGTCCAAAGTTCACAAATCCTGCATTCCAAAAATCCCATTCTTGGTTTAAGTCTGAATACAAATCCAAATTTTCCGGGTTCTACCAATGCGCCATACTTAGAAACAGGACATTGCACAAAACGCCAGTTTAAATAAGTTTTATTGATGGGTGAATGAAAAATCTCTTGGTGAGGTTTTATGCTCCATTCTTCATGCAATTTACTCATCTGAGTTTCTATCGGAAACGAACGATACAATTCATCAATGATATTTTCATTTGCCCGTATTGGTATTGAAAGAGGAATACCAAACATAACAGGAAGATTTCCATTTTGACGCCAACCCATTTTCAGATATCCTTTTAGACTAATTGGATTGGGTGTATTAAAAACAAATGCTGTCTTTTCCTCTATGCACTCTTGTACTGCTTGCATCGTTAATTTGGAAAAAATTCCTTTTCCCTGAAATGCGGGATCTGTTGCAGTATCCACCGCACGAACAGCTTTGCATATTTCTTCCCCGCGCAACCAGTTCCAATACATAAACGTACGTACGCCAATCAATTTGCCTTCCTCCTCTGCCAATATCATTTTAGAAATACCGAATGGATTTTGAATATGTTTCCAATGAAAAAATGCTTCCGATTTAGGCATGAGGGTTTCACCCAAACTTTTTTTAAGTAAGGGAATGATCGTTGGTATATCCTCCACTGTACCTTTACGAATTTGCATATTCTTTCTGTAAAACTTGAGTATAAAGCGCTTCCGTTTGTTGGACCATAACCTGCATACTAAAAGAGTGCAGCGCACGATTTCGTGCATTCGTTCCCATTTCTTTTAACAGGTTTGGATTCTTTATTAAATTAGCTAGCGGTTCGGTAAGCGAATACCAATCCTCCACCGATTTTGTAAATCCATCTGTTCCGTCTCGGATTACCTCTTTGATACCTCCTGCTTGTGTAGAAACTACGGCACATTCCATACTCATGGCTTCGAGCAAGGCTATGGGTAGTCCTTCAAAAGAGGATGTCATCATAAAAATATCAATTGCTGACAGCCAGGGCAGTACATCTGTCTGCAATCCGGGCATGATGATAAAATCTGCAACACCTTCAACATTAAGGTGTTCCAATATTTCAGCTTTTAAGGGGCCGTCACCAATAATCACTGCGCGTATTTCAGGAAATTGTTGATGTGTTTTTTTGAAAACAGAGATCCATTCTTTGAGACGTTTTTGAAAACGAAACACAGCAATGGTTCCTATAAGAATTTGATGGGGCTTGATATTCAGCTGATCTCTTAAGGAAGTTCTTTTGTGCGAATTGCGCTGGAAGCGATCGGTGTTTACGCCATTGAGGATGGTTTGTACGGGTATGCGAGGTTTTATGGATTGTTGAATTGAGTTAGCCACATCATTGGATACCGCTACTGTATGAGTTTGGCTGTTGAATGTAAGTTTATTGATCGTACGAGTTATTTTATGATACCGATCCTGGATATTATGTTCGGTATATATTACAGGTATGCCAGTTTTTCTGAAAATCCATCGACCTAAAAATCCTGCCCAAGGCAAATGACAATGTATCAACTGAATATGTTCACTTCGGATATACTCGATTACATCTTTGGATTTGAGCATAATTTGAACATTATTCTTTGCTGCAAAAAGCATCACTTTACCTCCTGCATGTTCAATTCCCTCCACCATCTGATTTTTCCATGGTAAAAAATAGATGTATTTGAATTCGAATTGCTCCTGATTGTGCAATCGAAGGGTTTCCTGCAAAAGCATTTCGGCTCCGCCCCTACCCAACGATTTGATGATATGTAATACTTTTATTCTTGGCATAACAGACTCAAGTCTTATTGAGCTTGTGTACCAAGCCAATTGTTGAATTGAATAAGCCCATCTCTAAGCGAAGTGTCGGGGCTATAATTGATTAAACTTTTTGCCTTTGAAATATCTGCACATGTAATTCTTACATCTCCCGGTTGTTCAGGAAGTGTTTGTATGACTGCTTTTTTTTGTAAAACGTCTTCAAGGGTTTGAAGCAAATGAGCCAATGAAACAGTTTGACAATTTCCAAGGTTGATAATTTCATACATGCTTGCATTGTAAGTGAGTGCATGAAAAACCCCATTCACAATATCTTGCACATAAGTATAATCTCTTTGGGTTGTCCCATCTCCATAAAATGGTATTGGCTCACCGTTTAAAATTTTTTTGGCAAAAGAATGGATGGCTAAGTCAGGGCGCTGGCGTGGTCCAAACACCGTAAAAAAACGCAAGGCAATAAATCGAATTTGATACAGATGACTATAGACATGCCCGAGTAATTCTCCTGAAATTTTAGTACTTGCGTATGGGCTTATCGGATATAGCAGATTTTCTTTTTCACTCCAGGGAGTATGGGGATTTACGCCATAGACGCTGCTGGAAGACGCAAAAATAAATTGCCGAATATTTTTTTTTCGGGCAAACTCGAGTAAGTTTTGTGTGCCGTTCACATTTACTTGCTGATAGGCCTGTGGATTTTGTATGGAGGGCCTAACACCGGCCTTGGCGGCCAAATGTATTATAGCGTCGTATTGATCAAAAAGTTTTTCGTACAAAGAAGGTTCATCACAAATATCAAGCTCAACTAGTTTACAATTGGTATTTTGTAAACACTCAGTCAGATTTTTTTCCTTTACTTTCCTATCATAAAAAGCATCGAAATTGTCTACGATTGTGATTCTGTAATTATTCGCCAGTAATTTCTCTGATAAGTGACTGCCAATAAATCCAGCCCCTCCGGTTATCAATACGTGTGAGATTGAAGATACGCTCATTCTTTTGGGGGGTTTCGATTTATGTCAGAACAAATAGAGATTATGAGGATGAATTACTCTTGCCTGAAGAGGACCCACTCACATATCCGGAATAATAACCGTATCCATACTTGCGTTTGTAATAGTAGTATCCGTATTTATAGCCAAAATATCCACTGTTCTTTACCCCATTGAAAATCAATGCTGTATTTGTAAATATTTTTTTCTCTGCCCAATCGTTTATTTCAAATATCTGATCTTTAACTGTTTGATTAAAACGCGTTACAATAAGAGACAGATCAGCCCATTTACCCAAAATCTGCGCATCAGCTACAATTCCAAGTGGTGGGGTATCAATCACAACGATGTCATAATTGTCGTCCAAATATTTTTTCAGATCATCCATGTATTTACTTGATAACAATTCCTGTGGATTTGGAGGTACTGCGCCTGTCGGAAACAGATCAAAATGCTCTTTGTCATCTCGGGTTAATGGTTGCACAATTTCTGAAGGACTCGATTTTCCTACCAATAAAGATGTAATGCCATGTTTGATATCCATATTAAGCGCTTTGGCAATTTTGGGTCGACGTAAGTCGAACTCCAATAAAGCCACTTTTTTGCCTTGCAACGAATAACTTTTCGAGAGATTCATGGAAAGAAAAGATTTTCCTTCGCCACTCACACTTGAAGTCAACAAAAGATAATTGGTTTTCTTTTCCGGATTAATATAGAAATTAATGTTGGTGCGCATTGTTCTGATTTGCTCGCCAAACATGGATCGGCTTGTAGAGCCAACTACTAGCGGGAAACTATCCATATTCGAAACCTGTTCCACTTCAGACAGCACCGGAATATTTGTAAGTGATTGTAATTGCTTTTTTGAGATGATTTTCTTGTTGAAGATTTCTTTAATAATGGCGAAGAATATGGGGAGAAGCAAGCCAATGATCAGGCCCGTAAGCAGTACACTGGCTTTGGATGGTTTGACTGTGGCATTCCCTGCAATGGGTGGATAAAGTACTTTTGTGTTAACTGTTACAGATGCTTTTGCAATGGCGGCTTCTTCTCTTTTTTGAAGTAATGTTAGATACAGTTGCTCTTTAATGTTTTGAAAACGGGTTTTATCCATCAACTCTTTTTCTGCAACAGGGCTACCTCTTAAAAGCGATTGAGCACTGCCAATTTTTTGCTGGTAGGTATTTTTAGCAATATTCAGATTCCGTTTATAATTTGACAGTTGACTTTCCATATTGGTCTTCAAATCAGTGATGTTTTTATCCATCAATTGAAGATTGGGATTTGTTTCCTGGGCTGTAAGGGCAAGCTTATCCCTTTCCTGACGCATTTGCTGATATTGTGACAAAACATTTTGTAAACCGGGATTATCAACTCCAACAAAAGACAATTCGGCATCCTTTACTTTCGGATTTTTCATAAAAGACTCTACAGAATTAATAGTAGTCTCCATGATATTAATGCGGGTAAGTTCATTATCATAACCCTGCATTTTTTGAAGGTATAAATCACCATTTGAGCTATTACCTGATAAACCTCTACTTGCCTTAAAAGCTGCCAAAGAAGTTTCTATTGAATCGAGCTCTCTTCTTAAGGGCTCCATCCTGCCTTCGATGAAATCGATTGCCTGAGAATATCCTTTTGATTTGTCGATACTCATTTGAAGGTTATGAAGTTTTACCAGGCCCTTCAATACATCTACAGCACGATCGCTTGAATAATCGGAATAGGCAATTTGCAAGACATTGCTCTCCTTGCTATTGTTTATTTTCAAAGAACTACTCAGTTCAAATGCTGTTGATACCCTTTCTTTATTATAAAAGAAGATTGGACTGCTTCCGGCAATTGATTTTAATTTATGTACAATGACGGGTTGTTTATTAATGAAAAAAGGAGTACTCCACTTGGCAATTCCTTGTTGTTTTCCTGAAATAAATTTAAAATCATTACCAGAAGAACCGGGAATGATGGTAAAGCGTAAATCTGAGATACTATCTATATTTTTACTTAAAACCTGCCAACTGATAGTGCCATAAAAATCCTTACTTTTAAATCTTCCCTGAGATTCTGCACGATATTGCAATCCAAGTGAATCTACCAACTGTAAAGCAAGAGAAGGTGACTTAAAAAAAGCGACTCTGTCATTAAATGGATCTCTTGCAGACGAACCAAGAAGTGCCTGGCCAATTGTCATTTCATCTTTCTCCTCTATACTTATACTTGTTGATATAGTGTAGATCGGAGTTGAGTAACGCAAAAAAATACTACCGGCTGCATACCCAAGTAATCCAAACAACAGGATGAAAGGCCATAACGCAAGAATTCTTCTAATGTCAATATCAAGAGATTCCGTCTTTGCTTTTTGAAGAGGGACATAGTCAACATCAGGTCTGCCGTTCACATAATTTGGTGAAGATTCCCAGATATTTCTATTTTCCTGACTCATAAATAATCAAATTATAATTTTCTAAGGGTTATTACCAGCGTAATTATCGTAACTATTGATGCAAGTGCAAGTTTGATGGAGCTGTTACCTGCAAGCAATGAGGCTATTTTAGCCGGCTTTATGTAAACAAAGTCATTATTTTTAAGGTAGTAATATGGACTCTCAAAAACCGACTTACTTGTTAAGTCTATTTTCTCATAAAATCTTTTACCACTGTCCTCTCTGATTAGCCATACATCATTTCTAAGATCGCCTGGATCTTGAATCCCGGCCTGAGTAAGTCCTTCAAAAATAGTGAGCCTTTCATTAGAAACAGGAACGGCAACGCCATTTTTCCCGTTGATGATAAATACCCTACCTGACAAGCTTACTGATACAAAAAGATTTTTGTAATAGTAAGAAAGTTTTTCCTTTATAAGTGTAGATGCTTCATTTGTTGTAAGGCCTTTCAATTGCACCTTACCCAATAGAGGAAATTCAATAGTGCCTTGTTCGGATACAAGATATCCTGATCCTGATGCTCCATTGGATGTATTTTGGGTGTATCCGTAAGGATTTAAATATGAAGTAAGGTTCGGATCAGTTGAACTTACTGTTATGGACAACCTGTCGTTTGGCTGTATAACATGAGTTCTTCCACCAAAACCTTTTATCGAATCCAAACTAACTGAACCTGGAGTTTGGTCGTTGAAATAATACAAAGTCTTTGTGCTTTCGCATGAAAACAAAACAAAAAGAAAAGAAGAGAAAAAAAAGGTTTTGATAAGAGCGTACATTCAGGATATATTAAAATAATTGCAAAAGTAATAATTAAAAAGGACTTAAATGATAGTATACAAAGATAGAAAAATTTGTGGTTGTTTATCGCCAGGCATTATAAAAAATACAAATTGACTATTGAAACAGGTTAATCATGTTAATCTTAAAAAAAATAGGCCGTTTCAAAAGAAACAGCCTATTTTGATATGTTATTATCCGGCAATTATCTTGCCATATTAACGATGTATGGTGTGCCAAAGAAACCGCTTTGATTAGGCGGTGCAGGATTTCTGAGTCCTACACGCATATTTAAAGTTAGAGTTTGGTTACAGATTGAGAATGTACCAGGTCCTAATGTGGTAGAAGCGTCTACCATTACTGTCCAAGTAGCATATGTAGCATTAGAAGTTACAGTTGATGCCGGTGCTATATCCGTTTGACGTTGTAAAGTAACTGTTCTGTTTGCAGGATCAGACCAATCCAAGTTGAATGTGATGGGCCCCCATCCGTTATCAAAAATATTTTCAACTACGACATCTCCTGTTGTAGGGGATGTTTGGTTGACACTGGAAATGGTTGTAGTGTATGGTCCGTAAGCACCGCCGAAGTCTTCATTGGTATTTTCGTAGTCGCCCAGTAATTCATTCAGATTTACGTCACCTTCAAAGCATGCACCTTTGATTACCAGTTTTACTGTATCCATAAAACCTGCAGGGGCTATACTTGGTTGTGCCAATGTGAAAACCAAAGTATCTTTTCTCCCTGTACCAATTCCTGTAGTAGGATTTGTATAGAAGCTGGATACTGCAGTTATACCGATCTTGGCAGTTGCCTGATTTGCTTTGATAGTAACTGTACCGGAGTTTGTAGTATTTCCTTCAATAGAAAAATGTGTTCCGTTTACTGCATTACCAGGATTAACATTGTAAGTGATTGTGCGATCGCTGCTGCTTACATCTGTTGTTCCCAACTCTATATAGTACACGGGCGAAGGATCGCTTATAGCAACATAAGATTGATTCTTATTGCCAATAAAATGTGCCTGTGAAGGGGCGACTGTTACATCATACGGCTTTGATTTATCGCAGCTGGAAAATAGCAGTGCTGTTGCAACAGGTATTAGAGCTAACAGTTTTTTGAAGAGTTTCATATAGTTCAATTTGAATTTTATAAATTAAGATGAAATATTAATAACCACTATTTTGAACCATGTTTTGGTTAGCGAGCATTTCCGCATTAGGAATAGGAAGAACAAAACGGTAGTCACCTGCCGCAAGTGTTTGCCATGAAGCACTTGCATCTGAAGCCAAACGACTTACCGGCAGTCCATTACGCTTTAAGTCATAAAAACGGAATCCTTCGAAGCAAAGTTCTTTGAAACGTTCTTGCATAATAGCGTCAATCAACGAACCAACTGCAGTAAAAGTTTCGTTTGTGTATGGAGTGATGCGATTTCTTCTCAATTCATTCAAATCGGCTGTTGCAGAAGCCAGATCTGGAGATGCTTTACGTGCATTAGCTTCAGCACGTATAAGATACATTTCAGAGATACGACAAGCCTTCATATCCAGTACACGTCCGCCACGAGCGGATGAGTAGAATTTTTTTACACATGTTTTTCCGCTTGATGTTGTTCCGATGAATGTTGATTTGCGAACATCAGAGTTGGAATAAGCACCGGCCAATTTATCGGATGGTGCAATATAAACCTGGTCACCGGTAGTCGTCCATAATCCGCCGATGGCAGTACTTGTGGCATAACGAATGCGGAATAAAGTTTCATCATACGTATCATCGGTCCAGATTGATGGAAACAAGCCTGCAGGAGCCAATGGCTTAACTCCAGAGTTGATAACAGCAGTGCTGTACTCAATTGCTTTGTCATAATCTTTTCTGAAGAGTGCTATACGTGCCTGATAGGCAGTTACATTCACCTTGTTCATTACTGTATCAGTAAAGTCAGCAGGATTTGTAAGATCTGGTAACAGTGTTTTCGCTTCTGCCAAATCTGCCTCAATTTGAGTCATCACTTCACCCATTGATTTACGGGATGGTTTTGCGATTGGGTTGGATTCCAGCATAACGGGAACACCAAGTGCTTCTGAAGGATCATATACTTTACAGTATGCTTGTAGCAATCCAAAATGAGCAATAGCGCGCATAGCCAGCAACTGTCCTTTAATAACCGGACGACGTGCTTCCTGATCAGGATTTGCCGTTACAGAATAAATTTTAGGAAGAACACGATTGGCCTGGTCTATAACGGAAAAATATCCACCCCACGCTGCAGTTACGTCGCCTCCGGTTGTACCATCGGAAGCATATTGATAACGATAAGTGAGCGCCCCCTGTCCTGAGTTGTCTGCTCCTAATTTGGCTTCATCTGAAACCAGAGCACTAACGTACATGTCGTTTGCATAAGTACCATATCTTCCATATACAGCATTCGCACCCAGTTGTATATCATCCATTGTAAGGAAGGAGTTGTTTTCACTGAACGTATCTGTTGGTTGCAGATCAAGATCTTTTTTGCAGCCCGTATTGATCATCAAGGATCCGGAGAGCAACAAAAGGACTAATTTATTTTTCATAACTATACAATTAATTGGTTATTGTCTTATTGAGTAATTAGTTAAAAGGTTACATCCAAACCTGCAGTGATCGTTCTTGGATTCGGGAATTCACTTAGGTTGATGTTGGTTGCTCCGGCTTCAGGATCGGTACCTCTCCATTTTGTCCATATATACAAATTGCTTCCTTGTACGAACAAGCTTGCATTTGACAATACCTTAAATTCTTTTGTCAATTCTTTTGGCAAAGTGTATGTAAGTCTTACATCACGAAGTCTCATGAATGACGCATCGTGAATCAGTTTGGAAGAGAAGTTTGTTCCGTATAATGGACTTGGAGTTGAAGCAATATCTCCCGGCTTTTTCCAGAAAATCATACTGGATGACTGGTTGTATCCGTTAGCCATGAAACCAACAGGGTTTTCAACAAAGTATTCCATATTGTCCATTTTGTTGGATCCTTTCTGCCAGCTGAATAATACGGATAATTCCAATGTTTTATAACGGGCATTCATTCCAAAACCTCCTCTGTGTGGGGCTTCCCATGTACCAAATTGTTGAACACGGTTGTCTTGGCTGTATACGTTGGTAAGTTTACCATCTTTGTCATAATAGAGAGGCATTCCGGTTGCAGCATCTACTCCGCCCCATCTTACTTCATAGTGTGTTCCCAAAGGAAGGCCTTCCTTGATAAGTTCTGTTCCTGATTCATAAGGTTGCTCGCCAGCCAGACTCAATACTCTATTCTTATTGTAACCATAATTAGCGAATATAGTTACTAGAAGATCTTTCTTACGCAACACTTCTGCATTTAGATTGATCTCAGTTCCTTTGTTACCCAACTTTCCTGCGTTAATGTTAAGTGCTGCTCCGGTTCCAAAACCGCCTGCGGCAGAAAGTGTTTTTTGGATGAATAAGTCTTTGGTAACTTTATTGTATACGTTGATGTCTCCATAAATACGGCGGTTAAGGATTTCGAAATCAACACCGAAGTTGGTAACGAAAGTAGATTCCCACTTCATATCAGGATTACCAGGATAAGTAGCAATGATTGTATTCAAACCAGAGTAGCTGCCCTGTGAGTAAGCATTTTGATAAGGGTAGTTACCGCCGGGGAAGTTGTCGGCATTACCTGATCCACCATAACTCAATTTCACGCGCAACATGTTGATTTGCTTGATATTGTCCATGAAGCTTTCTTTTTTAGCATCCCAGATAGCACCCATTGAGTAGAAACCTTGCCATCTGTTTGCTTCAGGCAATTTAGAGGAACCATCTTCACGATAAGAACCTGTGATGGTATACTTTCCTTCATAAGTGTAACGAGCAGTGATCAAACCAGACATAAGAGAATTCTCTGATTTGGAACCACCTACAACATGGTACAATTGATTGGTTGCGTTTGCAGGCTGTATTACAGCAGATGTGTTTGGACGCTTAGGATCTGTTCCGTATCCTGTTTGACTAATTGCTTTGTTATATTCTCTAAGATACTCAGAGAGAGCAGTAACCTCAATATCGTGTTTGTCAGCAAACATGTTTTTGTAGGTAACAGATGGTCTGAAAGTTCCTCTAAAGAAACGGGTCAATCCTTCTGTTTGGAAACCTGCTCTACCTGTGATGCTTGAAGATACTGTACGGTTGAAAGCGAGTTTACTTCCGTAGTTGGTATTTTGTGTTTCTCTGAAATCAATACCAGTTGTAACAGCACCACTAAGGTGATCTGTGAATTTGTAGTTGGCAGTAACCCCCAAAGTCGTCTTTAGCTGATTGTTATAGTTTTGATCGTACTTAGTAAGATCCAATTGATTTGCAGCAGCGTACTGAGTTCCGATTCCAGTGGCGTATGTGTTTGTGCCAGGCTTAAACAAACTAGCATAAGGAACAGTAACGGCAGCAGTCAAAAATGGATTTCCCAAACTATTGGTAGTAGATGATTGCTGGAAGCTGCGTACAGTATATCCCAAGTTGGTGTTGACAGACAATGAGAATTTATCATCGGCATAATCCATGTTGGTACGGAAAGTAACACGATCCATATCTGTTCTCAGCGTAATCCCTTCCTCTTTATACAAACCTATACTGCTGAAAATTCTTGTTTTACCTGTACCACCTGATAGTGTTAATTGATGGTTACTGAATGTACCATTTCTGAAAATTTCATTGTACCAGTCTGTTTGTATTTTTGAGATTGAATCCAACAAACGAGCATTTTCAGTTTTTTCCGCATCAGTAAGTGTGGCGTAACGAGGATTCAAAGGAGAATAGTAAAAACCAGGAATTACCGGATTATTTGCAACCGGATTCAGTGGATTTCCTTGAGCAACAATTGAACCATATTCCTCCTGTGCCTTTAAAAGCTCGGGCGTGCTCATTGGTCTGAAACCAAATGATGGCTTGGCCTTAACTCCATATTGAGCAGAATAACCCAGTTTCATTTTTCCACTGGATCCTTTTTTTGTAGTGATTACGATTACACCGGCAGAACCTCTTGATCCGTACAATGAAGTTGATGCCGCATCTCTGAAGATGTCGATTGATGCAAAGTCATTAGGATTTAAACCTTGGAAAACGCCTGCTTCCACAGGTATTCCATCAACGATATACAACGGATCAGATCCACCTTCGATAGAACCTTGTCCACGGATGATGATATTGGTTGGACTTCCCGGTTGACCACTACCTGTTAAGGCAGTGATACCAGGAGCACGTCCTTGTAAGATTTGATCAAAAGAACCCACCGGTTGATTTTTTAACTGTTTCTCTTCAATTTTAGTAGCAGCACCGGCATATTGTGATTTTTTCACTTTGCTGATACCGGTTACGACAACCTCAGAAAGCTCTTTAGAGTCTGAAGAAGACATTTTTACATTGATCACTGATTTGGAACCAATTGTCAATGATTCGGCTTCATAGCCGACTGAACTGAATTCCAGTGATTTATCTCCACTGGTAACTTTGATTGAATAAGTACCGTCTGCAGAAGTTGTGGTTCCTGTTTTTGTGCCTTTAACAACAACGGAGACGTTGGACAGAGGTTTTCCATTGGCATCTGTTACCTTACCCGTTACTGTTTTTTGTGCAAAAACAACGACTGAAAGAAACATAGATGCAAATGCGAGCAGAAGTTTATTTCTCATACTAAAAATGATTTTTGCAAATATAAGTGCATTTCAAAGAGAATTAACAATAATGCAACAAATTATTGTCTTATTAGGATTAGTTGTTTAATGTATTTAGTTGTAAATCATATATAAAATTCATCATTTATTTTGGAATAGCAACAGTAATACCGGTAATACTAGCAAATTTGTAACTGTTGCGATCAATAAAGTGATAGATGTGAGCCATCCCAGTGCAAAAGTCCCTCCAAATGAACTCAAACAGAAAATGATGAAGCCGGCGGAGAGTACAATTGATGTATATATGATACTGAGGCCTGTCTGACGAATGCTTTGTTTTACCGTTTCCTCCACACCGGCATTTTTTTCCTGTAATTCCTGGCGATAATTCACCAAAAAGCGAATGGTAATATCAATGGCAATTCCTAGTGTTACGCTAAAGACCAATACCGTAGAGGGTTTCAGCGGAACACCCACCCAACCCATGATACCGGCTGTTACCAAAAGGGGTATGAGATTGGGAATTAATGAACAAAATAAAATGCGACCGGAGCTGAAGAGGTACAACATAGATAAAGCGATCAATAAAAAAGCCCAAAAGATACTTTCCTTCAAGCCGTTAATGATATACTTGCTTCCCTCTAAAAACGTGATGGATGTGCCTGTAAAACTAACTTTATAACTTGAATCAAACAACTGATTGGCTCTTTGTTGTAAACTGTCGATAACCAAGGGCAAGCGAATAGTTCCCACATCAGCCATATTTACACTGATTCTCGTGAAACGACGCGATGAGTCAAGAAACCTGCTTTGTATTTTAGCCAATTGATTATTACCCGATTTATTTTTTTTATTTGGTTTTAGGTAATCGGCCACAAATGCGCCATCAAAACCATTGGGCATCAAATACTGTGTAGAATCATTTTCATAAAATGCCTGCTTGGCAAATTTAAGCCCCTCAACCAATGAAAGTGGTCTATTCATAGAAGGCCGCAATGATATAAACTGAGACAACGAATCCACTTTTTCAAAAACAGTTAATGACTTCATACCGCTCAAACCATTTTTCTTTTTGGTATCTATCCACACTTCCAAAGGCATAATTCCTTTGAAATGTTTCTCAAAGAACTTGAGATCGGTATATACCTTATCAGATTTAGGTAAATCATCCACAATAAAAGCAACCGTCTTTAAGCGCATCATTCCCAAAGCAGACAGAATACAAACAACAGTAGTTATTATGAGCACTTTATTTCGGTGGTGCATAGCCCATGCCTCTTTCTTGATGAGAATAGAAGTAATGGTGCGATTGTTCAGGTAACGTAATTGCTTGGCTGCCGGTATGGGTAAATAACTGAGCAATGCAGGAAGAAAAATAAATGAGATGACAAATATGAGCAGAATCGCCAAACCCGAAACAACTCCAAACTCGCGCAGTATTTCACTTTTGGTAAAAGCAAATACCGCAAAGCCAATAGCAGCAGTGATGTTGCAGAACAGAGTGACCACCCCCATTTTACTGACCATATTGACCAATGCGTCTTGTTTTCGTAAGATTGGATCTGACTCGTTGCTTTCCAGGTAAGACGTGTGGTATTTATTTAAAAAATATATGCAATTGGGTATACCAATCACGACCATCAACGAGGGAATCAAAGCGGTAAGTAATGTTATTTTATACCCACACCAATGAATGAGTCCGGTTGCCCAAATAACCCCAATGAGTACGACACCCATTGATAAGAGTGTGGTTGACCAAGATCGGAAAAACAACAACAGCATGATGATGCTTAACAGTAAAGAGCCCGCCAAAAACCACTTCATTTCCTTTTGAATGCGATCGGCAAGAACGGTGCGAATCAATGGCAAGCCACTTAAATGAACTTCATTTCCCGTTTTTTGGGTATAGGTTGCCGATGCTTTTTGTATGGCCGCCACAATAGCCGTTCTTTTGGGAGAATTGAGCGAATCTTTGTTTACCTGAATCGCCATTAAATAAACTTTTGAATCAGGATTGTAAACCATGCCCATGTAAAAAGGCAAATTCATAAAATCCTTTGCACTGCTATCTAGTAGCGTTTGAGAGTTGATGGAATCCGAAAAAAGTTTGTACGAGTGGAGTTTTTCATTGATAGAATCCTTTTGCAATCCAATGCAATCAGGTACGCTCATGACATCCTCCACGCAAGAAATCTGTCGAATTTCACTCAGCCAGGATTTGTAAACATTAAAATGGTTGAGTTCAAAAAAGCGATCGGTTTGTATGGCTGCTACCACAGTATTGCCATCTTCACCAAATATTTTTTTGAATTCCTGAAACTCCAGATATTTTTCATTGGTTTTGGGAATAGCTTTTGAAAAATCGTAGCTAAGTTTCAACTGCGAAGTTTGCCAACCCATCCAGGCGGTTATGATTAAAAGGAAGACTAAAAATGGTATGCGATATTGTAATACGGCCTGAGCGAGTTTTTTCCACATGAGCTAAAAGAAATGGGTATGCAAAGAACGTTTATTTTAGGTACATGTGTGTTAAAAATAAAGCGGTATCGTTTGCTTTTGTATTAAATTGCCCTTGTGATTCAATCTACCAAAGCCATTGTTCTAAGAAGTGTGAAGTATGGCGAAACTAGTGTGATACTAACTGCGCTGACCGAAAAGTTTGGTTTGCAATCCTATATTATTCGTGGTGCTCGGCAAGGGGGAAAATCCGGCAAGAGTCAGTTTTTACAAGCCGGGGCTTTGCTTGAGATGGAAGTATATCACCGTGACAGCGGCAACTTGAAACAAGTAAAATCCGTAGGATGGCATCGTATTTACCTGCATCTTTTCACAGACATACTCAAAAATGGAATGCTGATGTTTATGGTTGAGTTATTGCAAAAGTCCATTACGGAGCAGGAAGAAAATGCAGACTTATTTTCATTTTGTGAGGAATCTTTTAAATGGCTGGATGAAACAAATGAGAAAGACATCTCCTTATTCCCGTCATACTTTTGCATACATCTCTCTCATTTTTTTGGATTTCGGATTCCTGAGCCCGGCTCAAATCTGCGAGATCATGAAATAATGTTTTTGAATTTACAAGATGGTGTATTTACCAACCTTGAACCACAACATGAATATTACCTGGAGGGGAAAAATGCCAATTCGATTGCAGAGTTGTTAAAAGTGCTGCATCCTGATGATTTGGTGCATGCGGAGATAGACCGCGCTTCGCGCGGTGAAATATTGGATGCGTTGTTGTTATACTACCGATTGCATTTGCCAAATTTTGGAGAGATGCGAAGCTTGCCGATTTTGAGGATGGTGTTGAGGTAAAAATGCAAAAGGTTAAATTCAAAAGAAAAAAGGATGAAGTTACCTTTGCCGTGGTTCGAACCATGTTCGAACAGCGTTCGAGCAATGCACGAACAGGTCTCGAACGTGTCACGAACAGCTCACGAACACGCCACGAACACCCCACGAACGAAAACACGTAGTAACATAAATAAAATTAATTGTGGCTAAATAAAACTTGATGGCAGTGATTAATCAACTTGGTAAGCAGCAAATGGTTTAATTCGTGGCTGCTACATGAAAACCTCAAATCTACTTTTCTGTGGCATTAATAATTCTAAAAAAATGTTAGATGTGAAAGTGATTTTGACTTTTGCATTTTGATTTATAACTTACCTCAACCATGCGCCATCATCAGCCTTGGCTTCCCTTCATGCATACATACCACTCCCGGCTTCTTTCCTTTTTCAAAGCTTCCAAAACGATCCTCTATTCCCAAAGCTTTTGCACCGGAAAGGGTTGCCCAACTCAGTAAATCAATCATACGAATTTCCGGCATGGCTTTTTGAATGACCTTTATCTCTTCGTATATGCATAAACGTGAGTTTGAAGCCAGACTGTCGGTTCCCAACACCATATTGCAGCCATGCTTTTGGAATAAATGAAGAGGAGGAAGGGTGTTTTGTATGTATACATTGGCATTGGGACAAAAACAAAAGACCAGGTTTTGCTGGAATGCCGCAAAATATTGTTTGGCTAAAATGATGTCCTCTTCGGATGTATGCACATTATGTACCAGGATATGCTTTTTTGACGCATCCACAAATGGCAACAGCGATTGCAAACTGGTTTTTCCGGTGGGCTCGAATGATGCGGTGGAGATATTCCACTGTTTGTAAAAATCATGGAGCGGACCGGACATAGATTGATACCACTCATTTTCTTCGGCCATTTCCTGATTGTGCATGGAGATGATGCCATTGGCAGGATCGGTTTCTATTGTTTCAAATAATTGTTTGGATACTGAATAGGGCGCATGGGGAACAATGGATGTTTTTAAATGTGCAACATCATATTGTCCTCGCAATGTTTGTATGGATTCATATCTGCTTTGGGCGATAGACTCAGGAAACCCGGCCGCTTCCAGCAGATTAATATACCGCAACCTTTTATTTTGTTTTTGAGAAATGGTATATGCTGTATTCGAAATATCTCCCACAGCAACAATTCCATTTGCCAGCATTTCCTCCTCTGCTTTTTGAATGGCTTCCTCTATGAGTTCGGCATCCCGGCTTCGTTCCGTCATCACCGAACTTAAAAACGATATCAAGCCAATATGCTTGGGTATTCGGTCTTTTAAATAAGACAACTCTAAATGACAATGTACATTGATAAATCCGGGTGAAAGGATGCCCTCGCAAACTTGAATATCATCGCCTGCATCGACTTCGGCAACAATATCGGCAACCCTGCCATCTTGATGCATAACCAACACTTTCGACGCATCCAGCATGGCTTGTCCTGTAAAGAGATGATCGGCTTTTAGTTTCCTGTACAATGGGATTGATTGATATGCTGTAAATTTGTGCTCCGGAATAACGAATACGTTTGATAAACGTGAACTTCCGTTTAGCTGATAAAATTAGGGTATGTTAGACAAACTGGATGCGATAAAGGCAAAATTTGACCAATTGGGGGTAGCACTTACCAACCCCGAAGTGGTCAGTGATAACAAGAAATTCAGTGCTATGAGCAAGGAATACCGCAGTTTGGGTAAAATTGTGGATGTGCGAAATGCGTATGTGAAACTGCTGGATGAAATCGCCTTCAATAAAGAGGTTTTATACTCCGATGACGAAGAAATGCGTGAACTGGCTAAGATTGAATTGCCGGCTATGGAGGAAAAGCAGGAAGAACTCGAAAAACAAATTCGCAATCTGCTGATTCCCAAAGATCCTTTCGATGAAAAAAATGCAATCCTTGAAATTCGTGCCGGCACCGGCGGCGATGAGGCCTCTTTATTTGCCGGAAATCTGCTACGTATGTATTTGAAATATTGTGAGAAAAAAGGTTGGCGTACCGCTATATTAAGCGAAAGCGAAGGCACCGTTGGTGGTTATAAAGAAGTGCAAGTGGAAGTAGTTGGCGATGATGTGTATGGTACATTAAAATTTGAAAGTGGTGTTCATCGCGTACAGCGTGTGCCCGATACCGAAAGCAGTGGACGCGTTCATACCAGTGCTGCTACTGTGGCTATCATGCCTGAAGCTGAGGAAGTAGATATTGATCTAAAAGAAAGTGATGTGAAAATGGAAACCGCCCGAAGCGGTGGTGCCGGCGGACAAAACGTAAACAAAGTTGAAACAAAAGTTTTCTTAACCCATAAGCCAACAGGCATAACGGTCGTTTGTCAAACAGAAAGAACACAACTTGGTAACCGTGAAAAAGCTATGGATATGTTACGCACACGGTTATACGATGAGCAGGTACGTAAGGCAGAAGAAGCAATATCCAAACAACGTAAAAGTTTGGTAAGTACCGGAGACCGCAGTGCCAAAATTCGCACATATAACTATCCGCAAGGACGTGTAACAGATCATCGAATTGGATTAACCGTTTACAATTTAGATCAGGTAATGAATGGTGAAGTGCAGGAATTCATCGATGCGCTTCAGTTTGCCGAGAATGCAGAAAAATTAACCAACCAGGAAGGCGCATAAACATATATCCTTGAGCGACAGCACAGCAAATAAAAGATTTAAACTTTTTGGTAAAAAAAATGGCCAAAGCGACGGCGCTGAGATGAGTTTTATGGATCATCTGGAAGCGTTGCGCAAACATATTGTACGCTCAATAGCTGTGTGGTTGATCATGAGCATCGTTCTGTTTGTGAAAATAGACTGGATTTTTGATCATATTATTCTTGCCCCATCTCAATCTGATTTCATAACCTATGGTGCTTTGTGTCGATTCGGACATTGGTTTCATTTGGGCGATTCACTTTGCATGCCCCCCATTCAAATGAAGTTACAGGGTAATACTATCAGCGGACCGTTTATGTCTGCACTCAATATTGCAATGGTTGGAGGTATCATCATTGCGTTTCCTTTTATTTTCAGAGAGCTTTGGGTTTTTGTAAAACCTGCGCTGTCTCAAAAAGAGGTTCGTTATATGCGGGGAAGTATTTTTTGGGTATCACTTTGTTTTTTTTGTGGTTCAGCATTTGGCTATTATTTGCTGGCTCCTTTCACTTTCAATTTTCTTGCCAACTTCACATTGGGCACAACCGCTGTATATCAGTACATGCCAACATTGGATGATTATATCAGTTCCTTAACGGATTTAATACTTGGTTGCGGACTGGCTTTTGAATTGCCTGTTATCAGTTTTGTGCTGGCAAAGATTGGATTAATCAGTTCGGGCTTTTTAAAGAATTACCGCAAATATGCTTATGTCATTATTTTGGTCGTCGCTGCCATCATCACTCCTTCGCCCGATTGGACCAGCCAGGTTATCGTTGCCTTTCCATTATTTATTTTGTATGAAATCAGTATCATACTTGTGTCCAGGGTTGATAAAGAAAGGGAAATAAAAGATAAGGAGTGGAGTTAGGAAGGGGTTTAAGGTTCAAGGTTCAAGGTTCAAGGTTCAAGGTTCAAGGTTCAAGGTTCAAGTTGAATAGTTAGAAAAGTTACCGATTACTTGGGTTTAAAGAGCGTTTCAATATTTTGAAAAAAACTTTGAACGATGAACTTTGAACAAAAAACATCGTATTTTTTTACAAAGCCGATATCATAGAAGCCATTTAAAATATGCGTTTTTTGTTTTAAACGCTATCCCGAGTACTCGGGACGCAGAGATTTACGCAGAGAGCTAAGAGAACGACTAATGAATCATAAATTCCGAAAATATCTACCTCACAGTTTTTTATTTTTTACTTTTGCATTTCTACTGTTTAATTATAAATCTTACTTTTTAGTTTATGAAAATCTCCATCGGCTCTGATCATGCCGGATTTCATTTAAAAGAAACGCTGAAAAACACATTTGTTGAAAAAGGATATTCGATTATTGATAAAGGAACATTTAGTGATGCTTCCGTCGACTACCCCGACTTTGCACATCCTGTTGCGACATCGGTAGAAACCGGCGAGAGTGATCAAGGTATTCTGATTTGTGGCAGCGCCAATGGAGTTTGTATTACCGCCAACAAACATGCAGGCATTCGGGCGGCGTTGTGCTGGAATGTGGAAATTGCAAAATTGGCAAGGCAACATAATGATGCAAATATCATTTGTTTGCCTGCAAGATTCATCAGCGAAGGAGATGCCATTGAAATGATCATGACGTTTATAACCACAGCATTTGAAGGCGGCAGGCATTTAAACCGAGTACAAAAAATTCCATGCGGAGGATAAAAGTTTATTTTTAAAAGATTTGTATAGTTTATATCTCGAATAAATAATTACACATGAAGAAGTTGATGCTCCCGCTAGTTTGTTCAATGATTTCTTTGATTTCATTGGCACAAAAGCAAAAAACAGTTGCTGTTGCTGATAAAGATAATGCTGCCAAGTATGCCACACTGATTACCGAAGCAGGCTTAAAAAAACATTTGAGCATCATCGCATCCGACAGTATGGAGGGGCGAGAAACAGGCACTGCAGGTCAACGTCGAGCTGCTGAATATATTCAAAAACAGTTTGAGTCGATGGGTTTAAAACATCCGGCCTCCATGGAGGGTTATCAGCAATCATATCCCATAGGAAAAGACACCATTCTGGAGGCCGTTCTCAATGTTGATGGTTCTTCCTATCAATGGGGAGTTGACTTTATTCCTCCAATCACACTCAATGCATCCGGTTCCTTTAACGCAAATAAAATTGTTTTTGCCGGATATGGAATTGATGATGCAGTATACAGCGACTATGACAAGCTGGATGTAAAAGGAAAAGTGTTGCTGCTGCTTTCAGGCGAACCTAAAAAGGATGGTGCATATTTCATAGGTCAAAATGCAAAAGCATCTGCCTGGACCAATGAAGGAATGATCAAGAAAGCGGAGACTGCCCAACAAAAAGGAGCTGTGGGTATATTGTACATCAATCTGATGCAGGAAGCATTCAACCCCTCATCTGCCCGATACAACAAAGCAACAGGAATGTACTTCCCTTTCGAAGAGAAAGAAAAAGGCAAAATACCGGTTGTACAAATTACACATGCCGCAGCACAAAAAATCATGGGAGATGAAATGAAAACAATCATTGGCATTGGAAAGTCTTATGGATTTATGAGCGGGTTAAATGTTGAAAAAAACATTTCGACTTCATTTAAATTAAAAAAAGAAAGTGCGCCCATATATTCATCAAACGTATTGGGCGTATTGGAAGGCTCCGAGAAAAAAGATGAATACCTGATGCTTACTGCACATTATGATCACCTGGGTATACGAAATGGAAAAGTTTACAATGGCGCAGACGATGATGGCAGCGGAACTGTAGCGGTTTTACAAATGGCTGAAGCTTTTGTAAAAGCTGCCAAAGAGGGAAAGCGTCCCAAGCGCAATATCATTTTCATGCTGGTAAGCGGCGAGGAGAAAGGACTCTGGGGCAGTGAATATTATACCGATCATCCGATATTTCCATTGGAAAAAACAACAGCAGATTTAAATACTGATATGATTGGTCGAATTGACACTGAACGTAAAAAAGACGACACGTTAAATTATGTATATGTTGTGGGGCATGATAAATTGAGTACAGAGTTACCCATCATCAATGAAGGCGTAAACAACAAGTACACAAAACTTGTGTTGGATTACAGATTTGATGATCCAAAAGACCCCAACCGCATATACTACCGCAGCGATCATTATAATTTTGCGCGCAAAGGAGTGCCAGTATTATTTTTTTATGATGGCATGCTAAAATCTGATTACCATCAACCAACTGATGATGTAGATAAAATCAATTGGCCTCTTTATGCCAAAAGAGCAAAAATGATTTTTCATACAGCATGGGAGATGGCAAATAAAAAGGAATTGCTGAAGAGAGATTTGCCGAAGGTGGCAGATGAATAAATAATTAATAATTCAAAAGTCATAATGCAAAAGTCAAAAAGGTGAACGGTGAATTTTAAAGCCATTTCGTTCCTTAATTCTTTTCATTTCAGACTTTTGAATTTTTAATTTTGACTTTTTACTTTTTACTTTTGAACTAACTAAATGATACACAACTTCAACGCCGGACCTTCTATTCTACCACAAACCGTTTTTCAGCAAGCCTCAGTGGCTGTATTAAACTACAACAACTCCGGGCTCTCCATTCTGGAAATGGGACATCGTACCCCTGAATTCACCGCCATCATGGAGGAAACACGTGCATTGGTGAAAGAGCTCATGCAATTGGATGATGATCACGAAGTGTTGTTCTTACATGGCGGCGCATCTACACAATTCATGCAAGTTCCCATGAATTTATTGGACACAAAAGAAACGGCTGCTTATGCCGACACAGGCGTATGGAGCAGCAAGGCGATCAAAGAAGCAAAGCTGTTTGGGAAAGTAGATGTGGTATGCTCGGGAAAAGACATCAACTATCAAGCTATTTCTAAAGACTTTGCAGTTCCCAACGATGCCAAATATTTTCACATAACAACCAACAATACCATTTTTGGTACACAATGGCAAAAGATACCATATACCAGCAACGTGATGGTAGCCGATATGAGCAGTGATATTTTTAGCAGAGTGCTCGACTTCAATGCGTTTGGATTGATTTATGCAGGTGCGCAAAAAAATCTGGGGCCTGCAGGTGTAAATCTCCTCATCGTAAACAAACAAATTCTCGGAAAAATTAAACGTCCCATTCCCAGTATCATGGATTATGAAAACCATATCCGGGAGGGAAGTATGCTCAACACACCACCTGTGTTTGCTGTATATGTTTGTTTGCTCACGCTACGATGGTTAAAAGCACAAGGGGGCATTCCGGAAATGGAAAAACGCAACAAAGAAAAAGCGGCATTATTATACAAAGCCATTGATGAAATCGATCTGTTCAAAACGACAGTTGCCAAAGAGGACCGAAGCTTGATGAATGTTTGCTTTGTGATGAGTGATCCTGAATTGGAAAAACCATTTCTTGAATATACAAAGCAACAGGGCATCATAGGTATCAAAGGGCATCGTCTTTCGGGAGGATTCAGGGCTTCGTTATACAATGCACTGCCAATGGAAAGTGTGCAATATTTAGTAGATGTTATGAATGCTTTTGCTTCGATAAACGATTAAACGTTTAACTTTATCAATTAAAATTACAGAGATGGTTACTATTGCTCCATTCAAAGCCCTTCGACCTGACGCTTCATTGGCGAAGCATGTGGCTTCTAGACCTTATGATGTTTTAAATAGCAAAGAAGCAAAAACAGAAGCACTCGGTAATCCGAACTCGTTTTTACATGTAACTAAAAGTGAAATAGATCTTGCTGATGACATAGACATACACAGCCCAGCCGTTTATAAAAAAGCAAAAGAAAATCTGGATGCATTTCAAAGCAGGGGTATTTTATTTCAGGAAAATAAACCATGTTATTATATTTATCGTTTAATCATGAACGGGAGAAGTCAAATCGGATTGGTTTGTGGAAGTTCTGTTGATGATTATGAGAACGACCTTATCAAAAAGCATGAATTTACGCGCCCAGAAAAAGAAAAAGATCGCATAGACCATATGCTTACTATTGGTGCGCAAACAGGTAATGTTTTTTTGGCTTACCGAAACGTAGGAGAACTGGATATGCTGATTTCTAATTGGATCAAGGAAAAAAATCCTTTGTATGATTTTACGGCCGATGACGAAATTCAACACAGTATCTGGATTGTAAATGATGATGACACAATTGAAGCCATCACTTCTATTTTTGAAAATAAGGTGCCTTGTACTTACATTGCAGATGGACACCACCGTGCCGCTTCGGCCGCAAAGGTTCGCAAAGCAATGGGCACAAAAGCTACAGCAGATGCCAACTATTTTTTAACAACACTTTTTCCTTCCAATCAATTGGCTATACTTGATTACAATCGTGTTGTGAAAGATTTAAATGGGCTTACAGAAGAATTGTTTTTACAAAAAATACAAAATCATTTCAGCATCGAAAGAAAAGACGCCGCATACAAACCTGAGGCCCTGCATCATTTTGGCATGTATCTCAATGGTCAATGGTATGCGATGGTTTCCAAAGAAGGGACTTATCAAAATGATCCCATAGGTATTTTGGATGTAACTATTTTACAAAATAATTTGCTGGACCCTGTATTGGGCATAAAAGATCAGCGTACTGATAAACGTATAGATTTTGTCGGTGGTATACGCGGACTTGGCGAACTTGAAAGAAGAGTGCAAAGTGGCGAAATGGCTGTAGCCTTCAGTTTATTCCCTGTCAGCATCGAGCAATTGTTTGACATCTCCGATTCGGGGAATGTAATGCCGCCAAAAAGTACCTGGTTTGAACCCAAGTTACGCGACGGACTCTTAACTCATATGATCCAATAAAATGGCAGTGCGAATTTTTATCATACTGTTTGTCTTTTCTGTCATAAATACATTTGCACAGGATAGTTCCGAAATTATACGCAATGCACGCGGGTTTGTGCAGAACAAAGAATATGAAAAAGCAATCTCCTTATTGAAAGAATCCATATTAGAAGACACCACGGTGTTGTCTTTCAAAAAAGAATTGTTCTGGTGTTATTACAAACAAGACAGTTTAAATGATGCATATAGAACTATTCAATCTGTATTAAAATCAAATCAATACGACGAACAGTGTTTTCAATTATGCGGATATGTATTTCGTGCAAAAGGTCAATTCGGTGCCTGTGATTCCATTCTTTCAATGGGCTTAAAGACATTTCCGAACAGCGGGCCTTTACACAATGACTTTGGAGAAAGACTTCATGAAATGAAAAATGCAATGGCAATAAAATACTGGGAGTATGGCATAAGGAAAGATCCCAATTTTGCCGGAAATTATTACAATGCCTCATTGTTTCACTTCGAAAATAAAAACCCTTTTTGGGGTTTATTGTATGGTGAAATTTATGTCAATCTTGCGCCGCTTGGCGATAAATCAATTGTAATCCGTAAAAAAATGCTGGAGTTCTATAAAAATATTTTTGTGAACGTCAAGCAAATGAATGCAGATCAATTTTCTTCCCCTTTCGCAAAAAAATATTTGACCTACCTCTTAAAACAGGAAGAGATTTCTAAAAAATCATTAAGTCTGGATGATATTCTAATGACTCGTGCCAGATTTATCCTTGATTGGTATAATGATAAAAATTTGGTATTGCCATTTCAATTGTTTGACATGCAGCGCGAATTATTACAAAAAGGAATCTTTGTTGCTTATCATCAATGGCTCTTTGGCCTGGTGGATAATGCATCTGCTTATCAACGCTGGAAGGAATTGCATGCTGATGAGGATACCATATTTGAAAGGTACAGAATTTCCAATATTTTTCGAATATCTACTGAGCAATTCTACAGATAATGAAAAACGGCATCATCTAATCATTTATCTATGTCTTCAATTACACGATTGTTTGATTTCCTTACGCATCAATACAATACGATGCCCAAGCAGGATATGCTTTGTCAGAAAGAAAATGGAGAATGGAGAAAATGGTCTACACAGGAAGTATTGGATACCGCACAACAATTAAGTGCAGGTTTAATAAAATCTGGTTTGGGGAATGAGCATAATGACGCAGAAAAAAAGGATAAAATTGCTGTCATATCCCGCAACTGCCCAGAGTGGCTGATTTTGGATATTGCCTGTCAGCAAGCGGGAATCATCCTTTGTCCTATTTATCCCACTACTCATCCTGATGAAATACGTTTTATTTTCAATGATGCATGCATCAAATGTGTATTTGTAAGTGGTGCGGATTTGCTTGAAAAAATTAAAAATATTCAGCAAGATACTCCTGATTTGCAGGGTATTTTCACATTCGATGAAATAGAAGGATATTCATATCACTGGAGATCTTTACTTGAAGGAATCACAAAAGAAGACGTCAATGAAATTCAGAAAAAGTCAGAAAACATCAATCCTGAAGAATGCGCCACGATTATTTACACCTCGGGTACAACAGGCACTCCCAAAGGTGTCATGTTGTCTCATCGTAATATTGTGAGCAATGTATTGAATGCAACGGCGAGTTTTCCTTTTCCGTCTATGCCACATGCATCTGCTCTGAGTTTTTTGCCATTGAATCATATTTTTGAACGCGTTGCCTCATACATATATATGTATGCAGGTATTTCCATTTATTATGCAGAAAGCATGGACACTATTGGTGACAACTTACGCGAAGTGAAGCCCACGTTGTTTACCACGGTACCCCGATTGCTTGAAAAGGTGTACGAGAAAATCATGAGCAAAGCAGGTGAGCTTCCCGGATGGAAAAAGCAATTGTTTTTTTGGGCGGTGAATTTGGGCAAGCGTTTTGACAATATTCATTCAGGAGGGATTTGGTATAAACTGCAATTGCAAATTGCACGCAAACTTGTTTTTAAAAAATGGCGCGAGGCATTGGGCGGAAATGTTCAGTATGTAATCACTGGCGGGGCTGCATGTCCTGTGTATTTGCTGCGCATCTTTAGCGCGGCCGGTATTCCGGTATATGAAGGTTACGGTCCCACAGAAAACAGTCCTGTTATTAGTGTCAATTGCGCCAAAAAAGGGGGCACAAAATTTGGCACTACAGGACTGGTTATTCAAGGACAGGAAGTAAAATTGCTGGAAGACGGAGAAATATGCGTAAAGGGCCCAAGTGTAATGATGGGCTACTATAAACGACCAGATCTTACCGCTGATGTAATCATAGATGGATGGTTATGTACAGGTGATATAGGCAGATTCAATGAGTATGGTCATCTAATTATCACCGATCGAAAAAAAGAGTTGTTCAAAACTAGCGGCGGAAAATATGTAGCACCGCAAGCAGTAGAAAATAAATTAAAAGAATCTCCATTGATTGAGCAGGCGATGAGTGTGGGAGATGGTAAAAAATTTGTGAGTGCCCTCATCATTCCTAATTTGGATTACCTGCAAAAAAAGCTATTACAACAAGGAGTAAACGCAAGCAGTCAAACAAATTTGATTCATCATCCTGAGTCATCAGTACTAATTCAAAAAGCGGTAGATAAAGCAAATGCCGGATTAAATCCGGTTGAGCAGGTAAAGAAATTTGTACTACTCGAAAAACCATGGACAATTGAAGCCGGAGAATTGACCCCAAAGATGAGTTTAAAACGAAAAAATATCCTTGAAAAACATCAGAAGCAAATTGATTCAATGTATTTAGACTAATCATTGAAAAAAGAAAGAGCCAATTTTCATTGACTCTTTCATTCGTGGTATTGATTTCTAAAGCGTGGCTTTCGACTCCCCGATTCTACAAAAATAAGTTTAGTAATTTAATAATTCACTATATTGAATAAATTTTCTCGTAGAATTTAGACTACTAATTGCTATATAATTTTATGCTCGAGGCAATATAAAATCAATTCCGCATTGGTTTTCATGTCCATCTTACTTAAAAGTCGGTTTCGGTAGGTGCTTACAGTAGTCATGCCCAAATTCATCGAATGCGCAATTTCTGAGATAGATTTTCCTGTTGCAAGTAATTGCAAAATACTGAATTCGCGATCTGATAAATACTCGTGCAACTCTTTGGAATCGTCTCTCTTTGCTACTCTTACAAGCTTTTCAGCCACATTGGGAGTGATATATTTTTTCCCTGACAAAACTGTTTTGATTGCATTAATCAGTTCATCAGTTGCCTGATCTTTTGATACGTACCCAGATGCCCCTGCCTTTAGTACTCTTACTGCATAATGATCCTCGGGATGAATACTTATTATAATAATTGGAACTTCACTATTGAACTGATGAATTTGAGGAATGGCTTCCAAGCCACTTCTTCCAGGCATAGAAATATCACTAATAATGATATCATATTTTTCTTTCATTACTCGATTAATCATACTCTCGGCATCCGAAACTTCATCTATCAGGGCATCATGATACTCCTCATGCAAGATTAGTCTTAATCCTTTACGAACTATAGAGTGATCATCCGCAATTAATATCCTTAGTTGTTTGTCTTTCTTGGATAATTCTGTTATTTCTGTCATCCAATATGATTTATTTTTTTAGTTTTTTCCGGATGATGATTTCTGTACCCAAACCTTCGCCGCTTATTACACTGCAAGAAGCACCAATCATATCCGCACGTTCTTTTACACCGATTAACCCGATTGATTTTCCTAATTCTACTTTATTGGTATCAAAACCTTTTCCATTGTCTTTGATAGTCATTGATAAAGTAATATCATCAGAATGTAAAGAGACCTCAATAACAGATGCTTCTGCGTGTCGAATGATATTCGTTATGCTCTCCTGAAAAATCCTATAAAAGGATGTTGCAGTTTGCTGATCTAATTCTATTTTTGAATAGTTGGTCTTGAAAACACATGCAATTTTATATTTTTTATTGATATCCTCCGTCAAACATTCCATGGCAGTTACCAAACCCAGGTCATCTAGGATGGTTGGCCTGAGTTGTAAGGAAATTTTTCTTACAGACTGAATCATGTCATCGGTCAATTGAATAGTATCAAGTATTTTTTCTGCAACAGTTTCATTCCCTTTTTCATATGCTTTTTTCATAAACTGCAGTTGCATCTTCATGCCTGTAAGTTGCTGACCGAGTTCATCATGAATTTCTCTGGAAATTCGAATCTGCTCTTCCTCGCGGATCGTTTCAAGATGAGCTGCAAGATCTTTTAACTGTTGTTGGTATGCAAGTTTTTCTGTCATATCATAACCCACACCCATCAGGCAGTCCTCTCCATCCAATTTTATATAAGAACCGGTAAAATAATAGGGTATTTTTCTGCCGTCTTTGGTCAAAAATTCAGCCTCAAGATTATCAAAACCATGTTTAAATACACTTTCGATTTTTTCGATTAAGATAGGCTGCTGATCAACAGGAACAAAATCTAAAGGTGACATAGTGCCGATTTCTTCTTCACTAAAGCCACTCACTTTTAGTGTGTTTTTATTCCATCTCAGATATTTGCCATTTTTGTTGAACATATAAAAAACACCGGGTAGACTATTGATTAAATTATCTGAAATTTCTTTCTCTTTGATAATTTGTTTCTGTATTTTATTTTGAATGGTTACATCTGTTAACCCTCCTAAACATCTTTTAGGGCTTCCATTTTCATCATATAAAATATAGGATTTATTGACAAATTGCTTGACCGTTCCGTCGCTACTAATGAAATGAAATGAAGTAGTAAAATATTGTTCTTTCTTTTGAATAGCCTCAGAGAATAACTCGGCAATTCTTTTGTTATCCTCCTCATCTACCCGTTGTACAAATTCCATATAATCAATATCTTCATTTTCCTCTTTATCTAATAGTTGGAGATACGCTCTGTTACCCCAAATTTTATTTGTAGTAACATCCCAATCCCACAAACATTCATTGGTAGCATTGGCTATTAGATAAAACCGCTCTCTAGCTTCTTTTAGATCAACATTCGTTTGGGTCAAGGTCTTTATCTTATCGGCAATATCCGTTTCTAATTTTCTGCTTAATTCGCGTAATTGCTCTTGACTGATATGCTGAAGCGTTATGTCTCTGATTACAGAAACAGTTCCGATGCTTTTTCCTTTACTATCAACAATGACAGAGCTTGAAAATTCTAATGACATTTCAATATTGTTGTTCTTGTTCAGATGCCTCAGTTCTCCTCTCCAGCTTTTTCCTTTTTTTAGTTGCCGCATAAACTGATCAGCCTGATTTTCGGTATTATTGATATTTAGTATTGAAAAAATATTTTTACCTAAAATCTCTTCTCTTTTAAGCCCAAACATTAGTTCGGCTTCCTTATTCCAGTCTATTAATTTGAATTCATTGTCTGTAGATATAATTGCATCAGAAATATTTTCGAGTAATGCAGAATGAAAAGACAAGGCCTTATTTTGAGCATTGATACTTTTATAATCCTTTCTGATAAAGTAAAAACTAATGGAAACCAATAATACAATCAGTAGTCCCATCATCATTAATTTCAAAACACTTTTATCTGCTGACTGACTTATTTGCTGTGAAAATGTCGTCAAATCACTTTGTTGAGTCTTTTCGAATCGATCCATTTTATTTCGGATGGCATCCATCATTTGAAGACCGGATTTTTGTGCAATAAAATCCTTTGCCGAATCATTGCCATAATTCTGATAGGTCGATAAAACCTGATTCATGTGTGCCAGTTTATTACGCACCAAGCCCATTAACTCTTCGACATGATTTTTGTTTTCATCAGAAGAAAAACGAGATTCAATAAATTGTAGTGTATCTTTTTTTAAAGAGATAAACCCTGTTTCGTATGATTTCAAAAATGAAGAATCTCTCGTAAGAACATAGCCACGTTGCCCAGTTTCCATATTCTGTAAATCAATCAATATTTCCTGTGCAAAGCGAAGTTGCTCTTGTTTTTTTTTAATTGTATTGGTATTGCTCTCGGCCTGACGAAGAGTTAATAAATTTATGGTTAACAGGATAACAATTCCCGTACAGGCCAGAAAAAGCCCAAGAAAAATATGAGACCGTATGCGCTTGAATAACATAATGAAAATTAATGTAAATCTAAATAAATGAAATCAAAATAAGACCAAATAAAAATCCCTGTCGAATAGTTACGACAGGGATCAATAAAATTTAAGATTCAAGATTACCAACCCAATATCCATGCAAAGATGAGCGGGGCTACAATCGTTGCATCACTTTCTACAATGAATTTAGGTGTATTTACATCCAATTTACCCCAGGTGATTTTTTCGTTGGGAACTGCGCCTGAGTATGATCCGTAGGATGTGGTGGAATCGCTGATTTGACAGAAGTAGCTCCAGAAAGGCACATCATGCCATTCCAGATCTTGGTACATCATTGGCACTACACAAATGGGGAAATCGCCTGCAATGCCTCCACCGATTTGAAAAAATCCAACGCCTTTTCCGGATGAATTATTTCTGTACCAATCGGCTAACCACACCATATACTCAATACCACTTTTCATGGTAGATGCCTTTAATTCATTCTTAATGACATACGATGCAAATATATTTCCCATCGTACTGTCTTCCCAACCCGGAACAACAATGGGTATATTTTTTTCTGCAGCTGCAAGCATCCAACTATTCTTGGGATCTATTTCATAGTATTGTTTGAGGTCTCCGCTCAACAACATTTTATACATAAACTCATGTGGAAAATAACGCTCTCCTTTATCATCGGCATCCTTCCAAATTTTATGGATATGCTTTTGCAAACGACGAAATGCCTCTTCCTCAGGTATGCATGTATCTGTAACACGATTGTAATGGTTTTCTAGTAAGTCCCATTCATCCTGCGGACTCAAATCGCGGTAATTAGGCACACGTTTGTAGTGTGAGTGTGCCACAAGGTTCATGATATCCTCTTCGAGGTTTGCACCGGTACAACTAATGATGTCCACTTTCCCTTGTCGGATCATTTCGGCCAAGCTCAATCCGAGCTCGGCAGTGCTCATGGCACCGGCAAGTGTGATCATCATTTTACCGCCTTCAAGTAGATGTTGCTCATATCCTTTGGCTGCATCCATCAAAGCCGCAGCGTTGAAGTGGCGATAGTGGTGTTGTATGTACTGTGATACAGGTCCTTTTGTCATGGTAGATAGATGTCGCCCCTACGGGGCTTTATGGTTGTTGGTTGTTAGGTTAGGTTGATGTCACCCCTACAGGGCTTTATTGATGTGCTTCTTTATTTAGAAAGAGCTACTTAATAGGCTTTATTTCGTCAATCAGATTTTTTGCACCTCCCAACTTATCAATACACCAAAGCACATAGCGCACATCCACACAAATCGTACGATTCAGGTCTTTATCAAATTGAATTTTATGACTCAACGCCTCATAATTTCCGTCAAATGCAAGTCCGATAAGATTTCCATTTCCATCAATGACAGGACTCCCACTGTTTCCTCCTGTAATATCATTTGTTGTAATAAAGGCAATCACTAAATCCTTACGATTTTTATCGATGTACTGACCAAAATCTTTTTTCTTGAAGAGTTCCACTTGCTTGGTTGGTAAATCAAATTCATAGTCTCCGGGAACATATTTTTCCATGATACCATTGGCTGTAGTAACATAGTCACAGAATATGCCATCTCGTGGTTTATAACTTTTCACATTACCATAGCTCACACGCATACTGAAGTTCGCATCCGGATACATTTTGGCTGCAGCAGTTGGATTTCGCTCCATTATACCCTTTAAATAACTTTTAGCCAGCTCATTGTTTTTATTCATAAATGCAGTGTACAATGGCATATATTTTGCATTGTAATTTTTGGTAAAAGCTACCGCAAAATCAAAAGCCATATCCGTTTGCAATGTAACAACATCGGGCTTAGCTATGAAAGCAATCCATTTTTCATCATCAAGTATCATTGTTGTCTTGAATACTTCAGACGCCCATTTTTTGTAAGCCCCTTCATCACTCAAATCACCAAAAGCAACAAGTTTTTCAAAAACACCTTGTGGATGTTGTTGTTTGTCGATATCTGTATAGAAAGCTTTTGCAACTGCAGCAAGAATATTTTTATCGCTGGGGATGTCTTCATTTTTCATGAAATTTTTTCTGGCAGCATCTGCTACATCTGTGGCTTTTTTGAGATCTTCAGGTGTAACGCCCGGCTTTAATAATGCTGTTTCCAATGACGCCAACGATGCGGCAAAAGCCAATAATGGTGATCCTAAAATACCTTCACGTAAATACTGGCGATGCTTGGCATACGGAGTCCATGTTTCATAATTTTTCTGATAATCCGAGAAGATGTTTTCATACTCTGATTTACCCTTTGCCCATGCCGAAAACTCGTTTTCAAATTTTTGTTTTTGATCAAATACTTTGTATTTAATTAATTGTTTGGTTTCTCCGTCAAAGAATTTCCAATAGTTGGCAATACCTGCATAATCAGAAGCAAGCTTCAGCTTCACTGCAGGATCTTTGATCATTTGTTCGTGCATGTATTTTAAGCGCATGTCGCGAAGAGCAACCAAAGCTGGGTTTTCAACTTCATTTTTTAATTTAACTCCGAAGCTTGTTTCATACCGATTGGTGCTACCCGGATATCCGTAAATCATAGAAAAATCTCCATCTTTTAATCCTTTGATACTTACAGGTAAGTAATGTTTGGGCTTCAATGGAATATTTTCTTTGTTGTACTCAGATGGCTTGCCGTCTTTGGATGCATATACTCTGAAGATGGAAAAGTCTCCTGTGTGACGAGGCCATTCCCAGTTATCGGTATCCCCACCAAATTTTCCTATGCTTTCAGGAGGTGTACCAACCAAACGAATATCCTTGTAGGTTTTGTACACATACATGATATACTGATTATTATTGAACATGCTATAGACTCGGCCACTGATACCATTTTCTTTATCTGCTACTTTATCGGTGATTGTTTTGTACACATCTGTCAATTTTTTTACCCGGTCTGCCCAAGAAAGTCCCTTCACTCCTTCTTCCACTTGAGCTGTTACATCTTCGATGCGCTCCAAAAATTGAACGGTAAGGTCTGTTTTAATTTCCTGGTCCTTATTGTATGCATAAAATCCATCGTGTAAATAATTGTTTTGAACACTGCTTGCAGTAGCAATGGCATCATATCCGCAATGGTGATTGGTAAAAATAAGTCCTTGGTTGCTGACAATTTCTCCGGTACAACCGCGACCAAAAATGATAATGGCATCTTTCAATGATGCTTTGTTAATGGAATAGAGTTGTTCTTTGGTGAGTTTGAGTCCGCGTTTCACCATATTTTCATACACTTGCTTACCCAACAACATTGGAAGCCACATACCTTCATCGGCACGAGACACAAAAAAAGTAAAAGAAAATGTGAGCAGGAGCAACCATTTTTTCATAAAACAATATTTTAATTAATAATTTTAATGGGCACAAACCTACAACATTTTTAGGGGATAGATGTGCCGATTAATGACTTTTGAATTCGACTTGGATAGATGGCATTCCTCACAATAAACTATCTTTGCTACCCACTCATATTTATAAATGCCTATATTCGACATTAAACTCCCCTCTTCAATTGCCCGTGCACTCAATATTCCGGTTAGTGATGCACGCAGGCAACAAATTCGGGTGCTGAAGAAGCTGCTTAAAAAAGCACGTTTTACCGAATTTGGTCAGCGATACAAATTTGATGAGATCCTGATGAGCCGTCATCCCGGAAAAAAATTTCAGCAATTTGTTCCTACACATGATTATAATTCAATTTATAAGGAATGGTGGCATAAAACACTGCAAGGCACCCCGGACGTGTGCTGGCCGGGAGTAATCAAATACTTTGCACTCAGTAGTGGCACCAGCGAAGCGGCCAGTAAATACATACCTGTTACTCGCGATCTCATTAAGAGCAATACGGTAACGAGTGTGAAACAGCTGCTGAGTCTGACCAAATATGAAAATGTTCCCAAAACAGCCATCGGCAAAGGTTGGCTGATGTTGGGCGGAAGTACTCAGTTGCAAAAAGGTCCTACCTATTTTGCCGGTGACCTTAGTGGTATTCAGCAAAAAAATATCCCTTTTTGGTTTCAGGGACTTGGTTTGTATAAACCAGGAAAAAAAATTGCGAGAGAAAAAGACTGGGCTAAAAAAATTGAAGAGGTTGTAGAAAATGCCCCTTCATGGGACATTGGTTTCATTGTAGGTGTGCCTGCCTGGCTTCAGCTTTGCATTGAAAAAATAATTGACCGATATCAACTCAACAACATCCATGAGCTTTGGCCAAATCTTGCATTTTATGTGCATGGAGGTGTTGCCATGGAGCCGTATAAAAAGGGTTTTGAAAAACTAATGGGCAAACCCATTACGTACATAGAAACTTATCTTGCAAGTGAAGGGTTCCTTGCTTATCAGAGTAGACAAGATACCAAAGGGATGCAACTTGCACTCAACAACAATATTTTTTTTGAGTTTGTGCCATTTGATGATGAAAATTTCGACAGTGAGGGGAATATGATTTCCCATCCTGAAACCTATATGATTCATGAAATTGAGGAGCATAAAGACTATGCCATTCTTATTAGCACCAATGCAGGCACCTGGCGATACGCCATTGGAGATACCATTCGTCTGGTAGATAAAGAAAGAAGCGAAATCATCATAACCGGTCGAACAAAACACTTTTTAAGTTTGGTTGGAGAGCATCTGAGTGTTGACAACATGAATCGTGCCATTGAAATGGTTGCAGAAGAACTCAATGTTTCAATTCCCGAATTTACAGTTACGGGTGTTCCTATTGATACTTTTTTTGGACATCAATGGTATATAGCTTGTGATAAAGAATTGAACGCTTTAGATGTGGCAAACAGAATTGATGAAAAACTAAAGCAGCTCAATGATGATTATGAAGTTGAGCGCAGACATGCCCTTCGATCTATTTCAGTATCCATATTGCCAGAGCATACGTTTCTTCGTTTTATGGAATCCAAGGGGAAAGTAGGCGGGCAGCATAAATTTCCAAGAGTATTAAAAGGAAGGATACTGGAAGAGTGGAAATCTTTTCTCAATGAGTAAATAATTCTATTTAAAAATTCAGATGACTGAGGCCATTATTTACGGTTTTATCTTGGGCTTTGCATTGATGTTTTCAATGGGACCAGTGTTTTTTACACTCCTAAAACTACGCATCAATTATGGTGTGGCGATTGCCTTATTTTTTGCAGGAGGTGTTTGGCTGAGTGATATTCTTTGGATTCTTACCGCAAATTTTTTCAGCAGATTTTTGAGTGAGATAGTTGTCTACAAAAATGAAATTGGATTAGCGGGCAGTTTATTTTTAATTGGAATGGGCATTTACTATTTGGTCTTTAAAAAATATCACCCTCAAACTGACGGCGAAATTGATATCCCAAACAAAACATACATTCGGCTATTCATTACTGGATTCATCATAAATACCCTTAACCCGGGAGTCATTGCATTGTGGATTGCAGCCACTACAAAAACCATCAGTAATACCAATGAAGAACGCTTTGCAACTTTTGCTGTTTGCCTAATTGTAAACATGAGCGCCGATTTGATGAAAATAAATTTGGCAGGAATGTTAAAGAAATACCTCAATGACCGAAACATTATGCTTATCAATCGAATTTCTGGTGTTTTATTTATCATTTTCGGAATTGCGCTAATCGTACATAGTCTACCCGCGCTAATTGCATGACATGAGTGCTGCTCAAAAAAACAACAAAACAAAGGGAAAATATCGAAGCATTATCGGTTAGATCTTGTTATGGATGCTGATTAGCCAGTTCGTTTATTTGCTTTATGGCAAGTGGTTTAATCCTCCAATCACTCAACTTACAAATGCGGTGGAAGGTTATGGACTCAAACGTAATTATATCAGCTATGATGAAATGAGCAGAAATATCAAGTTGGCGGCTATAGCATCAGAAGACCAATTATTTCCCGAGCACAATGGTTTTGATTTTGAATCTATCAGCAAAGCGATGGAGCATAATAAAAAACATCCGGGTCGTACAAGAGGTGCCAGCACAATTAGTCAGCAAACTGCCAAAAATGTGTTCCTTTGGCAGCATGGTGGATTTTTCAGAAAAGGATTAGAGGTGTATTTTACTTTTTTGATTGAGCTTGTGTGGAGCAAAAAACAGATTCTGGAACGTTATCTGAATGTCATTGAAATGGGAGAAGGTGTTTTTGGTATACAAGCTGCTTCTCGATATTATTTTAACAAAAATGCTTCATCTCTTTCACGCAGAGAAGCTGCTTTGATTGCTGCCTGCTTACCAAATCCAAAAAAATTCAGCGCTTCGCCAGCGAGCAGATATGTATCAGCGCGTGCCAAACACATAGTCAAGCAAATGGGCAATCTGGAGGGGGATGATAAAATGGAGGAATTGTTGAAGTAACACTAATCACCTCATTTTCCCGTTCCAAACTGGCTTCCTTTGTAACCATCTTCCGAAGTACATGATGCCTACAAAAAGGAAGAATAAAGGACCGGTAAATCCAAACAAGGCAACATATTTAGTTCCATAAAATTTCTCCATCGGTCTTCTCAATCGCTCTGCAATCAGATACATGCTCGGCACCATTACCAACGTCAAAAAGAAAGCAAAGATCAATCCAAAAATGATTGTCCAGCTCAACGGTCCCCAAAATACAACGCTGTCTCCGCCAAAAAATATCTTCGGATTCAAATGCTGGAACATGGATACAAAATCAATGTTGAAGCCTACTGCCAATGGCAACAATCCAAGAATCGTTGCTATCGCGGTAAGCATTACAGGTATGATCCTGATTTTCCCTGCCATAATTGCTGCCTCACGGGTACGCATACCCCTACCTCTTAATTCATCCGTAAATTCAATCAGTAAGATCCCATTCTTGATTACAATTCCTGCAAGACCTATAATACCAACACCCAACATGATGCTCGCAATGGTCATTCCGGTAATTGCATAGCCAAGAAATACGCCAATGATAGAGAAGAATATTTCTGTAAGTACGATAAATGGTTTACTGAGAGAATTGAACTGTAACACTAAGATCAAAAAGATCAATCCAAGTGCAATACTTAGCGCCATTCCCAAAAACTGATTGGTTTCGGCTTCCTGTTCTCCCTGACCCGATTGACGAATAACGATATCTGCGGGCAGCGTATATTTGGATTTGAACTCTGCTATTTTTTGTTTGATGTCATCATTGACTTTTTTAGTCATGGACATATCCAACACATTCGATTGCAGCTGAATGGTTCGCTTCACATTTTTACGCATGACTGCACCTGATGATTGAGTGTAATCGATACTTGCGACAGCGCTGATTGGAACGGATTTGATACGCATGGTATTCATATCCATGAAAGTGATACGCGCATTCATTAAATCGGTCAGATTATTACGAACAGCGTCTGAATATCGGAGCTGAATTTTATATTCATCTTCTCCTTCCTTTAATTTGCTCACTTCTTTTCCAAACAATGCAGTGCGTAGTTCCATACCAATTTGACCGGTACTTAATCCTTCAGCCATCGCTTTTTCACGATCTACTTTTACGGTAATTTCTGGATTACTGAAATCAACATCAGGTTTCAAGTTTTCAATTCCTTGTATGTGTGAGGTGTCCAGGAAGTTGTTGAGTTGAAGTGCAACTTTGGTGAGCTCATCATAATCGTCACCAATGACTTCGATATTAACCGGAGGGTCTGTGGGAGGGCCGGACTCTTCTTGAGTTACTTCAATCGATGCGCCCGGTATTCCTGTCATCTGTTCTCTGATGGCATCGAGGTAAGGCCTTGTTGTTTTTCCTTCTCTTTTTTCGAATTCAACAAACGAAATTTGAATGCGGCCCAAATTAGGCTGCACGCTACGATTGTTACTGCGCGGGTTGTTTGCGCTATTTGCAACGTTTGCGATAACACTCTCTACGATACTACCTTCAGCGCCCGGTTTTTCATTTCCTAATACGCGCAATACTTTTTGCTCCAGGATATTGGTTACACTATCCGTAACTTCTATTCTTGTACCCAAAGGCATTTTTAAGTATACATAAATAAATTTAGGATCTCCGCTGGGAAAGAATGTAGCCTTATTCCCCCTAGCCATTAACATAATGATTGAGATAGGAAATAATAAAAACAAACTCACCACCATCCACACAGGACGCCTACCTTTCAAAATCCATCTCAACAACTTTTCGTATCGATTCATCAAACTCGGCAATAGCTTTGTTTGAAAGACATGAATGATATGATTCAGCACATAGCGATTCAATATCGCCAAGATCATCATAAATAGGAGGAAATTGGCAAAGCCGTGTGAGCCAAACAAATGCATGACAATGGCAGTAATGATGGAAGTCCAGAACCACCATTTTTTGAAGATCAACTTTTTATCTTCTTCATATTCCTTTCCTTCGGGCTTCATGAAACTAACCGCAAATACCGGATTGAAAATAAATGCCACGATCAAAGATGCTGCCAGCGTAAGTATCAGCATGGTTGGCAAATAGATCATGAACTTACCGATGATGCCTTTCCAAAATAACAAGGGGAAAAAAGGTGCTAGTGTAGTAGCCGTTCCTGCTAAAACAGGTATGAATACCTCTCCTGCCGCTTCTTTGGCACTTGCAATGATTTTATTTCTTCCATTTTGATAAATACGATGCGTATTTTCTATTACAACAATTGCATCATCCACAATGATTCCCAAACCAAAAAGCAATGCAAACAGCACAATGAAATTAAGGGTAACTGATGTTCCAACTATAGAATCGGCAATGGGTAAAAATAAGAATGCTACGAATACACTAAGCGGGACACTCAATGCAACAAAGAATGCATTTGTTACGCCCATAAAAAACATAAGCACGACAAGTACAAGAATAAACCCAATGATGATGGTATTTACCAAATCATGGAAAGAGGTAGCCGTCGCTTTACTTTGATCTCCTGTAATAACAACTTTTAAATTGGGCGGCAACTCCTCGTTGTACTTCATCTTCTCAACAATATCCTTGATTTTTCCCGCTGCGCTAATTAAATTTTCGCCTGCACGTTTGATGATGTTAATGGTGATGACATTTTTACCATCCAAGCGTGCGTAGCTTTCTTTTTCTTTTATGGTGTCTTTCAACTCGGCGATATCGCGCAGATAAACCGTTGATCCCTGAGCAGAACTTCGCACTACGATATCTTGTAAATCTCTAACACTTTTAAATTGTCCCCGTACTTTTAAAGTACGCTTCATGTCTCCAACTGTAATTAATCCGCCGGTTATATCATTGTTCTCTCGCGAAATCGCATTCTCCACATCCATATTACTGATGCGGGCGGCCTGCATTTTAAAAGGATCTACATTGATTTGAATTTCTCGCTCGGGTGCGCCAACGATTTCTGCTCGGGTTATTTCAGGCAGTTCTTCAAAGTGATCTTGTAATTTATCCGCAAATTGTTTGAGTCGAACGCCATCATAATCTCCGCTCACATTCACAAACATGATGGGCATTTCGCTGAATGCAAACTCCTGCACATTGGGTTGCTGTGTAAGATTGAGGGGCAGATCTGTTTTGGCTTTATCTATGGCATCCTTAACTTTTTGCTTAGCCAGCTCGGTTTTTACATCCGTATCAAATTCAATAATGATTAAGCTGTAATCTGTTTGTGAAGTACTGGTAATCTTTTTAACCTTGGCGCCGCTGATTCCTTTCAATTGTTTTTCAATAGGTCGCGTAACCAAATTTTCAATGTCTTTGGGAGAGTTTCCTGCATAAATAGTTGAAACACTGATTGTAGGTACAACAATATCCGGAAATTGCTCTTTGGGCAGAGTATCAAATTTATAATATCCAAAAAGACTGATGAGAATAGCAATAATATAGATTGCCGTTCTATTGTCTATCGACCAGCTCGTAGGTTTAAATTCTTTAAAGAAACCGGATATTCCGTCTTTAAGTTTCATACTGTATTTTTAAATGTGCTCACTTAGTTATTGTAAAAATCTGATAACCTGCCCTTCGTACAGGTTTTGATATCCTGCTGTGATTAATTGCTCACCGCCGGATAAACCAGAAATCACCTCTGCATTTTCACCATACACCTCACCCATTTTGATGATTTTTTTCACAGCCACCGTTTTTCCTGTTGCATTCTTTTCAGAAACATATACATACTTATTCAGCTCATCGCTTTGTATCGTATTGACTGGGACAACTATGGCACGCTCAACGCTGTAATCTTTAATTCTTAACAACGCTGTTTGGTTTGGTTTTAGCAATTTGTTTGTAGGAATTTTTGCTTCAATTACAAATCCACGTTGCGTATTTTCAATTGTTTGACCAACTAATGAGACATTGCTTTGCATCACTTGAGAAGCTTCTTTTACTTCTACAGAAACCGGGGTGCCCACTTTTACACGAGAGACATAATTTTCAGGAACGATGCCTACTGCTTTTAAATGGGCTGTATTTACAATTTTGATTTGCCCCATACCTCCAAATAGTTCGCCCACTTTTACCATAACCGTTTCGGCAACTCCGTCTACATCCGAGTATACCTCGGCAGTTTTTATTTGCTCCTGAAGTACAAAAAGTTGCTCTTGAGCAGATTTCAGCTGATTTTCGAGGGTTTCAACATTTGTTTTGGCATTCAGCACCTGAATTTCTGTACCAATTCCTTTTTGCCAAAGATTGTTTTGTCGATCATAAACAGTGCGGGCAAATTGTAGTTGTGTTTTGATGCTTTCTATTTGCTGACGTGCCGCCTGGTAACTCTGCTTCATTATTGCATCATCCAATTTCAATAAAAGTTGTCCCTTACGCACATTGTCCCCTTCTTTTACAAAAATTTGTTTTACCTGACCACCCATTCCTCGTGGTGTTATAAACGAGATATTTTCGGCATCTATGCGACCCCTCAAATCTATGTAATGTTCAAACCGCTGAATGGTCACCGTTGATAATGAAACCAGTTTCGCACTGCGATCAGCATTTAACCCTGTATCGAGTTTATAAATTTCTGCCTGTAAAGCCTGGATTCTGCCATCCATTTTTTCTTTTTCCTTCAATAACTTTTGCAACTCATCTTTCTTCTTTTGCAAAAAAGCATTTCCTTCCTTATCAGATTGACCGCAACTGAAAAACAATATCGCGATGGTCAGAAATACCGAATGTAGTTTTCGTTTATTCATATACGTTAGTTTAATACTGAAATTATGGTAATTTGCCTATGGCTTTTAAGTAATCGGTATTTGCAATGATTGCATCATAAATTGCTCCGTAGTAATTATTTTGAGAAACTTTCATTTCCGTTTGAGCATTATAGATTTCCATCTGACTTCCTAAACCCTGGTCATATTTTAATTTGGTTGCTTGAAATACATTTTCTGCCAATTGAAGATTGGCAGTTTGAATTTGCAGCGACTTAACAGCAGTTTCTAAGCGTTTTCGGGAGTTATCTGTTTCCATTTGCATAGCCTGCTCCAAACGACTCATCGTATTTTTGGTCTTTTCCAGCTCCAATCTAGCCCTTTCAATTCTGCTATTGCGTGCAAACCCGTCAAATACAGGTAAAGTCATTTTTATGCCGGCCAAAGATGTATTGAACCATCTTCCGGATTCAAAAAAACTAAAATCATTTCGTTGAGCGTTTTTGGAATAAGATGCAAAAAAGGCGATGGTTGGAAATTTACTTAATTGAAAACGCTTGACATTCATTTTCCCCAAACGAATGGCAGTTTTTAGTTGTTGATACTCCTTTCTGTTGTCGTAATTCAGCGAATCATTCAAAGACAATTCCGTTAATGATGATACAGACAAAGTATCTGTTAGTTGTAATGAATCTTGCTGTGGAATATTGATTAAAAACTTGAGTGCGGCATTACCCATATTGAGTTGATCGGTAATCTTTTCGCGTTCAGTTTTTAAGTTATTAAGCTGTACTTCTACCTTTTGAACATCCAATTTTTCGGCAAGGCCGTTCTTGTATATTTCTTTGGTATCGGCGAGTAATTTTTCAAATCGATCAATATTGGCATCAATACTGCCTGCTTGTATGTTACCGACTACCAGCTGATAATACAGCTTGTACACATTTACCTTGATTTGTTCTTTCGTTACTTCTGCAGCTTGTTGAGCAAGTTTTAATGTGCTTGCACGCGCTTTAAGTCCAATAAATACTTGCCCTTCAAACAACAATTGAGTAAAATCGATACCGGCTGATCCCGTCCAGTTGGTTCCGAATTGTGCAGGTAAGCTTTTAAATCCGTTTTGGGGAAATTGAATTGTGTTGCCATTGCCATCTTTAACACCCTGTTGAACCAATACCCCATACACAGCCGGTGAAATAAAATCAGGAAGGGTTTGAACCGGTATATCATAAAAACGAGTAGTTGTAGTACTTGCATTGATTTGGGGGAAAGCCATGGCTGTAACCTCTCGATTCGTTTGTTTTTGAATGCGAATATCTATTAAGGCATTTTGAACTTCCGTAGCATGCTGCATGGCATAGTCAACTGTTTGCCTAAGAGAAAAGGCATGCTTTTTTTGAGCATCAGATTTGTTTAGATACATCAAGAAAACAAATCCTGTAAATATTATATAGCGGATCATATTCTACTGTTTTTTAAATCTAAATATTTAGGCAATAGTTTCAAACCTTTTGTAGAAACAATTCCATGAATAAAATGATGGGCGATTTCCCTAGCGACATCAGCCAAATTGCTATTGAGCCCATTTAAAAATTCAGGATGAAATGGTATCATTATACTTTCAAGTCGAAATTTCGCCAAAAGTTCAAGTTTTATATCAGGTCTATATAGATGTTCTTTAATCCCTCTTTTCAGATTGGCCCGTATCAAATTCAATAAAAATTCTTCTTTATGCTTTTTAAACAACTGATAAGCTCTAGGGTAATATTTGTACAAATCAAATAGTACTGAAGGATTCATATTTCTGAAAAGTTCGTACATGTGCTCCAGGGAGAGGATGAGTTCATGCAATGCATTTTGTGATAATTGACAACCCTTTTCACAAATTTCCCTGCTTTTGGAGAGCACATTTTGTACTACTTCGGTAACGATGGTTTCCTTGTCAGGAAAATATTTGTATAAGGTTTTTTTACCTATTCCCAATGAAGAGGCAATGTCATCCATGCTCACACTCTTGATTCCCAATTGCATGAATTGCTCATGGGCTGCTTGAATAATTCTGACAGCTAATTCGTCTTTTTGGTTTTTTTGCATCCGGGCGCAAAACTACGGAAACTTTTTTTGTTACTAAAGTTTCCAATATTTTTTTGAGATAAATGTCTTTCCAATAAAAACCCCACCATAAAGGCGGGTTTTTATTGTGTTATCAGATTTTTTTCTGTTTGACGGTAAATACCCTGGATAAATTGAAACCAAAACTTACTTCACCCTTTCCCCATGAATTTTTGGTATTGGATATAAAGGCTTTCTCATTCATACCAGGTGAGTTGGTGAAATGAAGTTGAAATACGTGTCCGCCGGTTTCAATATCAAAACCGATAGCCAAAGGATTTTTCATTGCATCAAATTGGGCTTTTGCGGTTGAATTAGAATCAACATTTGGGCGAAGGATATAATGGTAGTCGACTACAAAAGCTGTTCTGCGCGATAATTTAAGACGTGCTCCAAGTCCAATGGCACCAATATTGTTTTTGTCATCTTTTCCTTTTACGAGATTCAGGTGGACTATAGTTGGTGAAATTTGTGCACTGAATGTTTCCGAGAATTTTCTGCCAACAATCAACTCATGATAATAACCCAACTTGCTGGTAGTGTAATTTTTTCTGGAAGGGTCTGTCCAAGGAGATGTGGAAGCTGTTATCCCTGAAACAAGTACAACTGAAATTTTTGAAGGATGTTTGCCGCCTTCACATTGCTGCATCACACGGTATTTTACAAATCCATCCCACTCTTTTAATGCGGTGCTTCTTCCAATGCCAATGGTTAAGTCTTTGGTTACGCCGTAATCAAATCCGAAGCGCATGGTTGCCTGATCAAGCCCATATAAATTCTCAAATCCCGAGTTTAAAAACCCAAAACGATGCAGCACTCTTGTGTCCAAAACACCTTTGCCAATGAACTCTATGGAATGCCCATTGATCACCCGGCTGGATTTAAAAGCATTGTTGATATAATTCTGAGTTTGTTCTGCATTTTTATCCAAAGAGGCGAGCAAGTCTTCATCCTGAGCCGATACCTGATTTCCAAAAAACAAAACAGCTGTAATGGTTGCGATTAAACGAATGCGCATGATTGGGATTATTATTTTACGATGGAATATTTACAATTTACTTTGATGTTAGCTTTTGATGCAAGCTTATCTTTTACCACGCTGGGTATGTTGATTTTATAATCTTCCATTTTCACAACAAAGTCTGAAGTTACTTCAAGGTCAGATCCTTTTACAACAATTTCTCCATTGGCTTCAACATCTTTATTTTTTACTCCATGAATTTCCAATTCGCCTTTTACTTTTACTTTATAAGTGCCGTCTTTTGAAAAATTGACTTTATCCAAATTGACAATCTTTCCTTTAAAGGTTGATTTTGGATATTTTTCACTCTCCATGTAGTTTTCATTGAAATGATCCTGCATCAACTGACTTTTAAATTCAAAAGCCTTGATTTGCATAGAGAAAGCGATGTCGCCTTTGCTTGCATCGATAGCAGTCGTGACACTTTTATTAACTCCTGTAATATCCTCCAATCCGGTTCCAGCATCGAAAGATACTTTGCCTGTTTTGGTTATGTATTTTGTCTGAGCAATTACCTGAGCAAACGAGCAAGCTGCCAGAGCGATTAAAAATAATTTTTTCATAATTATTATTTTAAGGTTGATGTTTGGGTGGTTTATTTATTATTGATTGCGCAGGTTTTTAGTTTAATAGTTTTCTCACTACTCATCTCTGCCAATAAATCATCTTCTCCTGATACGTCAGCATTGTCAAAACCTTCATTGCCGCAATAAATACCTTTTACATTGGTTTCGATTCCTTCTTTAAAATTTGCCTTTGAAATTGCAAAAGCCAAACTGTCGAAAGTACAGATGATTTCAGATGAACTTCCTGCTTCTATAATCAAAGCGTAATCGGTCTCATTCACTTGTTTTATTTTTCCGCTTACGCCAATGTTTTGAGCATTGTAAACTGAATCAGAAAGCTTTGGATTATTTTCAAATTCGCTAATCCAGGCCGCTGCTGTCATTTCTTTTACCGGCTTGGTATCTTCAGCTGTGAGAGGTTTTTTAAATGCCATATAAAAGATTACTGCAGCAGTAATCAGCCCTAACACAAAAACAACAAGAAATATTTTTTTCCAATTTTTCATATTGAATGATAAGAATGTGATCGGTATCAATTGTTTGGAGATCCTGCATCTATCCAGCATTTTAGAGCAACCTTTTCTTTATCAGTCAAGGGAGTGCTTCCTGACTTTGGCATTGTTTCAGAAACAAAAACTGAATTATTTACGCTTTCTATATTATTATGAATATCTGAATAACTAACAAACTGATATCCCGCAGCCTGCGTATTTGCATCATGACAACCACTGGATGAACATTTATTTTGTATGATGGCATTAACCGCTGTACTGAATTTTGAATCTGTATTTGAGCATGTTGGTGTTTCCTGTGGATACAAAAATTCCTCTTTGTCATTGTAGCATCCTGAAACTGCAGACGACAGGAATACAATGAATAGTATCAGATTTATTGTCTTCATAAATAGATTGTTTGTCACAATTTACTTCATTGGTTATTTTTAATAAACAATAGTAATGCTTTTTACCGATTTTACTTTTTTCTGCGTGTTAATAATCCGGGGATTTTATATACACCTTTTTAAAAATTATCAGGTATTGTAAAGCTTGAAGGTTAATTTAATTTGTGAAAAACAAAGTAATCCGAGTGTACAAAAAGACCCGCCTCTTTCGAAGCGGGTCTCCCTGTTTATTGAGAAGTCTTTG
>CAZXSR010000007.1:0-120392 GCA_964643315.1 uncultured Ferruginibacter sp. | reverse complement strand
ACCTCTACTTTGAATCATCTATCTTACAATTACAAAACAAGCTGGTGCCATTTTTTGGCGTTGGTTTTATTACCAGCGGTTCACAAAAAGTATTTAAATAAAGAATATCAAATGCATAACATAAAAAATGCCGGCTGATTTCAACCGGCATTTTAATTAGAACTATCTATCTTTTACAATCCCATTTTCTTCTTCAAATTTTCATCAATCGCATCCAGGAACTCTTCGGTATAGAGATAATGTTCGCCGTGAGAAACTTTATTTCCATGAATACATACTGCAAGATCTTTTGTCATTTTACCACTCTCAACGGTTTCGATACAAACGGCTTCAAGGGCGTTGCAGAAATCAACCAAGGGCTGGTTGTTATCTAATTTCCCACGAAATGCCAAACCACGTGTCCAGGCAAAAATTGAGGCGATTGGGTTGGTGCTGGTAGGTTTACCGGCCTGATGATCGCGATAGTGACGCGTAACCGTTCCATGAGCGGCTTCTGATTCCATCACCTTTCCATCAGGAGTTACCAATACAGATGTCATTAAACCAAGCGAACCAAAACCTTGCGCAACGGTATCGCTCTGTACATCGCCATCATAATTTTTACATGCCCATACAAAGTTTCCGTTCCATTTCAAAGCACTTGCAACCATATCGTCAATCAAACGATGCTCATAAACAATCCCTGCTGCATCAAACTGTGCTTTAAATTCGTTTTGATATACTTCCTGAAAAATATCTTTGAAACGACCATCGTATTTTTTGAGGATGGTGTTTTTTGTAGAGAGATACAAAGGCCATTTTTTACTCAATGCCATATTGAAACAGCTTCTGGCAAATCCGTAGATACTTTCATCAGTATTGTACATTGTCATGGCTACTCCATCTCCTTTGTAATTATACACTTCAAAAACCTGAGGGTCTCCACCGCCTTCGGGCGTGAAGGTCATGGTGAGTTTGCCTTTTCCTTTAATAACGGTGTCGGTTGCACGATACTGATCACCAAAAGCATGACGGCCTACAATAATAGGGGCAGTCCAATTGGTTACCAGTCGGGGAACGTTATTCATTACGATTGGCTCTCTGAAAACCGTACCATCCAATATATTCCGGATGGTGCCATTCGGACTCTTCCACATTTGTTTTAGGTTGAATTCTTTTACGCGTGCTTCGTCAGGTGTAATGGTAGCGCATTTGATACCAACGCCACAAGCTTTGGTAGCATTTGCAGCATCAATAGTTACTTGGTCATTGGTAGCATCGCGGTGCTCCATGCCCAAGTCAAAATATTGAATATTGACATCCAGGTATGGCAATATCAGTTTGTCTTTAATGAATTTCCAGATAATGCGGGTCATTTCGTCCCCGTCCATTTCTACGACCGGATTGGTCACTTTAATTTTAGACATATGCGGTTTTTTTGAGAGCGCAAAGGTAAGAAAGTTTAAGGGGAAAGAGAATGATAAATTATACAAATTTAAACTTCAAATTCATTGTCAATATTTATATAACCCGTTTTAATACAGTGAAAAATATTCATTAGCATGCCCTTTGAAATCCAAATGATGGAAAAGCTGATGTTGGTAAATAGGAAATTGCTTTTTTATTTTTTTAGAGTCTTTTTAAAATTCATATATTGGCTCATGGTATCGACAAAAAAAGTGACTCTTTTCAAGGTAAACTTGCTCTGCTTATTATTATTCTCATTCCATATTCCATTTGCTCAGCCGAATTCACAAAAAAATATTACAGCTGAGCATTGTGCAGTCGTTACAGCATCACCTTATGCAAGTATGGCTGCACTTGATGTGATGAAAAAAGGGGGTAATGCATTCGATGCAGCTATTACAGCTCAATGGGTTTTAGCTGTTGTATATCCGCAAGCGGGTAACATAGGAGGAGGTGGTTTTATGATAGCTCACACCCAAACCGGAAAAAATATTTGCCTTGATTTCAGAGAGGTGTCTCCTGGGAAGTCACATAAAGACATGTACTTGGACGATCAGGGGAATCTGATTGCTGATTTATCAACTGATGGTTCATTGGCTTGTGGAACACCGGGAAGTGTGGCCGGAATATTTGCTATGCATCGTTTTGCACGTTTACCTATGCGTGTTTTGATGCAGTCAGCAATTAAATATGCCGAAAAGGGATTTGCTATTTCAACCAGAATGGCCAATGAACTAAACGAGTTAAAAAATGATTTTACCAGATTAAATAATCATCAAGTAGCTTTTGTGAAAAATGATTTGTGGAGACCAGGAGATACATTAATACAGTCGGAGCTGGCTGCAACGCTGAAACGGATCAGTAAAAATGGTAAAAAGGAATTCTACTTCGGAGAAACTGCGAATCGTTTGGTGGCAGATATGCAAAAATCAGGAGGCATCATTTCGATGAAAGACCTCTCTTTATATAAAGTTAAAGAGAGAATCCCTATGAAATTTTTATACAAAGGTTTTGAAGTAGTTACGATGCCTTTGCCAAGTAGCGGAGGAATCATTTTAAAACAACTGCTCACGCTCAGCCACTTGTTTGGGTTAGATATGCTTGGTTTTCATACAGCATCAAATGTACAGCTGGCGGTAGAGGCGGAACGAAGGGTATATGCCGATCGTGCTACCTATTTAGGAGATCCTGATTTTGTAAAAGTACCGGTCGCTACATTAACTTCTGCTAAGTATTTAAAGAAAAGAATGTCGGATTTTCAAACTGGTAAGGCAGGGAACAGTCAAACTACTTTACCCGGTAATCCTTATGAGAGTGAGGAAACCACTCATTTAAGCGTTTTGGACTCTCTGGGAAATGCTGTATCTGTTACAACTACCCTCAATGATAGTTATGGAAGCAGGAGGGTAGTGGAGGGGGCGGGATTTATCCTTAACAATGAAATGGACGATTTTAGTGTAAAGCCCGGAGTCCCAAATTTATATGGAGTAACCGGCGGAGAAGCAAATGCAATCGCGCCATACAAGAAAATGCTCAGTAGCATGACACCAACCATTGTTCTGAAAAATAATCATCCTGCAATCGTAGTAGGAACGCCGGGTGGGTCTACCATTCCTACCAGTGTTTTTCAAACGATTACACAACTTATTGATCACCATCGCACGCCTGATGAAGCAGTAAACAATCCAAAGTTTCATCATCAATGGACACCCGATAAAATATTTATCGAAAAAGATTTTCCGAAAAAAGTTTCGGATACGTTGAGCAATATGGGATATGTATTGGCAGAAAGAGTAGGTATTGGTAGAACAGAATTGATTACCATAGAACCATGGTGCTGCATACCTATTTCCGGTAAAAAGAAAAAACAGGCATATAAAAGAAAAATCTTTGCCATAGCAGATAAAAGGGGTGATGATGATGCCAAAGGAGAATGATCTGTTATTTATTTAGCATATTTACATGCCAGCCAGAGTATTATATAGTATATAAAAAAATAAAATAAAATAAAATAAATTAGATTTTATGTCCATTTCATTGATATCATAATGAGCATTTTTTGGCTTAATTTTCTTAACTTTGCCCTCCGTATGCATAAACTTTTAGCTGTATCTGTAACTGTACTGTTTCTTTTTTTTGGAACAGGCTGCAGCAAATTCACTAAAATACAGAAGAGCAAAGATTATGACTATAAGCTTCTCAAAGCAGATGAGTATTTTCAAAATAAGAATTACAAATTTGCCAAGATACTCTTTGAAGAGCTTTTTCCAGTACTTAAAGGAACGGACCGTTTTGAAGATCTTTATTACAAATATGCTTTTTGCTTCTATAACGATGAAGATTATATGAGCGCTGAAAGCCTATTTAAGGGTTATCTGGAGGTTTTTCCCAACAGCGAAAAAGCCGAAGAGATAGATTATTTAAGAGCTTATTGCTGTTACAAGCTTTCTCCCAAGGTTGAACTTGAGCAGGTGAACACAGTCAGAGCAATCGGTATGATGCAGACATTTATCAGCACTCATCCGGGTTCTCTAAGAAATAAGGAGGCGACTGAAATCATCGATAAACTTAGAAATAAGTTGGAGCTAAAGGAATACAGAAGTGCCGACCTGTACTACAAGACAGGAGAGTTTAAATCTGCATCCATTGCATTTTCCGGTTTATTGAATAATTATCCGGAATCTCAAAAGGGAGATTATTATAAATGGATGGCCGTCCAGTCCAGTTTCAAATATGCACAGATGAGTGCGATGGTAAAACAAGAGGAAAGATATCAGCATGTAATCACTGCTTATGAGGATTTTATGGATCGATATCCTGAAAGCAAATATTTGAACGAAGCGAAGAATTTAGCAACCATTAGCGAACAAAAAATTAAAACCATACAAAATGAGCAAATTACGCAGACACCTAAGCAGTAGCACCGGCAATAATGTTGAGCCAAAAAAGCTCTCTGACATGAAGCATAAAACCGGCAATTTGTATAAGTCAATCACTGTTATTGCCAAACGTGCCAATCAAATAAACATTGCAGTTCGCGAAGAATTGCATAACAAACTAGAGGAGTTTGCAAGCCATACCGATAGTTTGGAGGAGATTCATGAAAATAAGGAGCAAATTGAAATCTCCAGAGCATATGAGCGTATGCCTAATGCGGCTTTACTTGCTACTGCAGAGTTCATGGAAGACAAAGTTTACTTCCGTAAGAACGAAGACAGTATTTTTAACTAAGATTTTTTATACACTTCAATAAGATTGAATAAAGTAACTTTACCCCGCTTTTGCGGGGTAATTTTTTATGATGCTACAAGGAAAAAAAATATTATTAGGAATCACTGGAAGTATTGCTGCGTATAAATCAGCAATACTTGTTCGTTTGCTCACGAAAGCAGGCGCTGAAGTTAAAGTGGTAATGACTCCGTCAGCTACAACCTTTATTTCTCCGCTTACCCTATCTACTTTATCGAGAAATAATGTCGTTGTTCAATTATCAGAATCAGACACATGGGCTAACCATGTAATGCTGGGAAGGTGGGCTGATGTGATGCTTATTGCTCCCTTATCATGTAATACACTGGCCAAATCTGCGCATGGAATTTGCGATAATCTTTTGATGGCAGTATTGCTCTCTGCCACCTGTCCGGTGATTGTTGCACCTGCCATGGATGAAGATATGTGGAAGCACTCTGCCACGCAAACAAATCTGGAGACAATCAAACGATTTGGATATAAGGTAATGTCTGTTGTATCAGGCGAATTGGCAAGTGGACTGATTGGACCCGGCAGAATGAGCGAGCCGGAGGATATCGTTAAATATGTAGAAAAATTTTTTGAAGTCCAATCCGATTTCAAAGGGAAAAAAGTGATGGTTACCGCAGGTGGAACCTGCGAATCCATAGATCCTGTACGATACATCAGCAATCATTCATCCGGGAAAATGGGCTTTGCATTGGCAGAGGAATTTCATGCCAGAGGTGCGGAAGTATTCCTTGTATATGGAAAAGTATCTGTTCCGATTCCAAAAGTCAGTAAGACAATATCTATTTTAACTGCTGAAGAAATGTATCATCACTCTGTCGCGCTTTTTCCTGAAATGGATATGGCTATCATGTGTGCTGCCGTTGCTGATTATACACCCGAAATACAATCAGATGTTAAAATAAAAAAACAAGCGGACAGGATGCAGGTGAATCTGGTTAAAACAAAAGATATTTTGCATACCTTGGGAAAGCAAAAAAAAACCAATCAGTTTTTGGTTGGTTTTGCATTGGAAACAAATGACGAACTGGTACATGCCAGAGAAAAGCTGGTGCGTAAAAATGCCGATATGATTGTCATGAACAGTATGAACGATGCTGGTGCAGGATTTGGGACAGACACCAACAAAGTCACCATCCTTTTTAAAGATGGCAATCAAATTGAAACTGATGTCATAAGTAAAAAAGAAGCCGCTTCCAAGATAGTGGATGCTATTAAAAGCTTTTCAGGTGATTGATAGCGAAACAAATGTATTCTGATAGCGGTATCAAAATGATTTTTGAGTATTGAATTTTTAATTTTGAATTATCATATGAGGATATCTCTGAAATATCTGTTTGTTTTTTTTACTTCAATTCTTTTACTTAAATCCGAAGCCCAGGAATTGAATGTCAGGGTCAGCGTTCTTGCAAACAGGGTTGGTAACAATGTCAACAGGAATGTATTTCAGACATTGCAGACTTCCCTCAATAATTTTATCAACAATCGCAAATGGACCTCTGAAACCTACGGAGTAAATGAAAGATTGCAATGTAATTTATTGTTGAATCTGGAGTCTACCGATGAAATGAATGTATACAAAGCTTCATTGAGTATTCAGGCAGCCAGGCCTGTGTATAATTCATCCTACAATTCTCCAATAATCAATTTTATTGATGAGAATATAACTTTCAAATACCAGGAGTTTCAACAATTGGATTTCAATGAAAATCGTGTTTCGGGAAGCGACCCTTTATCCTCCAATTTAACTGCTGTTTTTGCATACTATGCCTATATGATGCTGGGCTTCGATGCAAGTTCATTTTCGCCTAAAGGGGGCGAAAAGTATTTTCAAAAAGCATTGAACATCGTGAATAATGCACCTGACGCACCGCAAATTACCGGATGGAAAGCATTTGACGGAATCAGAAACAGATATTGGCTTGCTGAAAATATGATGAATAGCAGATACGTTGCATACTACGATGTGTACTATGGCTACTACAGAGATGTATTGGATAAAATGTACGAAGATGAGCGTGGAGCCAGGGCTAACATGATGAGCTTATTGTCAAAGCTGGATCAGTTCAACACAGATAATCCGAATACGATGATCAATCAGTTTTTCTTTCAGGGAAAATCAAATGAAATCATCAATATACTTTCTAAAGGAAATTCAGCCGATAAGTCAACTGCCCGTACAATATTAATGAAGCTGGATATAACCAATTCTGCTAAGTATAAAGATTTGCTGAAATGAAAATGCGGTTCCTTACATCCATCATTACAATCAGCTTTTTTTACTTGTTTGTATATGGCTGCCAAAATCAAAATGAAAATAATGCAGGCATTCCTCCCGAAAAGATGGAGTTACTTTTATGGGACATGAATCGTGCGGGGATTTATGCGCATGATTACATTGGGATGGATTCAACAAAAAATGACAGTATCGAGTTGAAAGCCATGAGGGATGCAATTCTTGAAAAATATAAAGTGACTGAAAAAGAGTACGAGCTAAGCTATCAGTATTATCTGAATCATCCTGATCAGATGGTTGCAATCATTGACAGTATTCAGGCGCGCTCTAAAAAACAAACAAGGGCAATGGAAAAAATATTTCGCCCTGAATAACATTTATCAAAATAAAAATGAAGAAACTTTTTTCAAATGCCGATGAAGCCATACATGACATAAAAGATGGCAGTGTGTTATTATTGGGTGGTTTTGGATTATGTGGTATACCCGAAAATTGCATTGCCGCAATGGTGAAAAAGGGAATTAAAAATCTGACTTGCATATCCAACAATGCAGGTGTTGATGATTTTGGAATTGGATTGATGTTGCAGAACAGACAAGTAAAAAAAATGATTGCGTCTTATGTGGGTGAGAATGCGGAATTTGAAAGGCAAATGCTCAGCGGCGAATTGGATGTGGAATTGATACCACAAGGCACTTTGGCAACACGTTGTATGGCAGCGGGGTATGGCATGCCTGCTATATATACTCCTGCAGGCGTTGGTACTGAAGTGGCCCAAGGAAAAGAAACTCGCTCTTTCAATGGAAAAGATTATTTGCTGGAAATGGCATTTGATGCCGATTTCGCCATTGTAAAAGCATGGAAAGGAGATACGATGGGAAATTTGATATTTAAAGACACTGCTCGTAATTTCAATCCGCTCATGGCAATGGCAGGAAGAATAACGATAGCAGAAGTTGAAGAGCTGGTTGAGCCGGGAATGCTCGATCCCAATCAGATTCACACTCCAGGAATTTATGTACATCGGATCTTCAAGGGAACCCACTATGAAAAAAGGATTGAACAGCGCACTGTTCGTACAAAAAAATAATTCTTATGGCTTTAGATAAATTTCAAATTGCGCAACGGATTGCCCGTGAACTGAAAGACGGGGATTATGTAAATCTTGGAATTGGCATCCCTACTTTAGTGGCCAATTATATTCCGGAAGGTATGCATGTGGTACTGCAAAGTGAAAATGGTTTGTTGGGCATGGGGCCATTTCCTTTTGAAGGAGAAGAAGATGCCGATTTAATCAATGCAGGCAAGCAAACCATTACGACCATACCGGGTTCTGTTTTTTTTGACAGTGCCATGAGTTTTGGCATGATACGTTCCGGTAAAGTGGATGTTACTGTTTTGGGAGCTATGGAAGTGAGTGAAACTGGAGATATTGCTAATTGGAAAATACCGGGAAAAATGGTGAAGGGCATGGGTGGGGCCATGGATCTGGTGGCAAGTGCCAAAAATATCATTGTTGCCATGATGCATACCAATCCAAAAGGGGAGAGTAAATTGTTGCGGGTATGTACACTACCGTTAACGGGTACACGATGTGTCAAAAAAATTGTTTCGGACTTGGCTGTATTGGAAGTGACTGCTGAAGGGTTTAAATTATTAGAACGAGCGCCGGGAGTGACCGTGGAAGAAATTATGCAGAAAACTGCAGGGAAACTAATTATTGAAGGCGATGTGCCGGAGATGGTTTTTTAGTTCTGATATGCCTTATATATATTGCTGAAAGAGCGATTTAGATACTAATTTCAATTTTTTCTCTCACCCTTTTTGCTTGATCAAAAAGGGTGCAAAAAATCAAGTTCGCTTAAGGCATTGCCTATCGGCACCACTCCAAAAAGCAACCAGTCGCACAAGCTAATCCCTTCGCTTTTTGTTCGCTATGCTGCAAGCGAACAATACCTTAAAAAATCAGAAGATCATTTCCTTGGTATGATTCACCTCAAAAATATCCTCTTAAACCAATGCTATGGTACGTACCAAAAACAAGGCAATGCCAATATAATTGATCTTTTCAAAATCATTTGATACGAATCACGGCCTGTTATAATAAAAAAGCGAAGTCAGACAGACTTCGCTTTTTTTAATTTGATTTTTGATTGTATTAATTCTTTGCTGCAAAATCCCTGCGGATGATATTCAATGCCGCACCTTCGCGGAACCACTCAATTTGTTGTTCATTGTAAGAATGATTCACTTTGATTTCATCTTTAGAACCATCTGCATGATGCAATACCATGGTCAATTTTTGTCCGGGCGCAAAACTTGTCAATCCAATGATATCAATATTGTCATCCTCTCTGAATTTTTCATAATCATTTTTATCATCGAAGGTAAGTGCAAGCATTCCCTGTTTCTTTAGATTGGTTTCGTGAATACGTGCAAATGATTTTACCAGTACCGCACGAACACCCAAATGTCTTGGCTCCATGGCTGCATGCTCGCGAGATGAACCTTCTCCGTAGTTTTCATCACCCACCACAATAGAACCAATTCCTGCTGCTTTGTAAGCACGCTGCGTAGCAGGAACTGTACCATACTCTCCTGTAACTTGATTTTTTACGTTATCTGTTTTTTCATTGAAATAATTCACCGCACCAATAAGCAAGTTGTTGCTGATATTATCCAAATGTCCTCTGAACTTCAACCATGGTCCTGCCATGGAAATATGGTCAGTGGTACATTTGCCTTTTGCCTTAATCAACAATTTCAATCCTTTTAAATCAGTTCCTTCCCATTTGGCAAATGGTTCCAGCAATTGCAAGCGTTTACTTTCGGGGGATACTTTTACCTGAACACCGCTGCCATCTTCGGCCGGTGCCTGATACCCTGCATCTTCCACTGCAAAGCCTTTGGTTGGCAATTCATCTCCGACAGGAGGATCCAGTTTTACCGCTTCGCCTTTATCATTAGTAAGTGTATCGGTTAGCGGATTGAAAGTCAAATCTCCTGCGATAGCCATGGCAGTTACCATCTCGGGCGATCCAACAAATGCAAATGTGTTGGGGTTGCCATCGGCACGCTTTGCAAAGTTTCTGTTGAAGCTATGCACAATGGTATTGCGTTCTGCTTTTTCTGCACCCAAACGCGCCCACATACCAATGCAAGGTCCGCAGGCATTGGCAAATACAGTGGCACCAATGTTATTAAATACTTCCAGGAAACCATCGCGCTCAATGGTATAACGTACTTGCTCCGAACCTGGAGTGATGGTGAAGTCGGCATGCAACTTCAATCCTTTTTCATGTACTTGTTTTGCCAGGCTTACCGCTCTGCTGATATCTTCGTAAGAAGAGTTGGTGCAACTTCCAATCAGACCCACTTCAATTTTGGTAGGCCAGTTGTTGGCGATGGCGGCTTCTTTCATTTTTGAAATAGGCGTTGCTAGGTCGGGTGTAAACGGCCCATTCAAATGGGGCTCAAGTTCACTTAAATTGATTTCAATTACCTGATCAAAATATTTGGAAGGATCGGCATACACTTCATCATCGCCTGTTAAATGTGCTTTGATACCATCGGCCAATGCGGCAATTTCTTCGCGACCGGTAGCTTTTAAATAACGGCTCATACTCTCATCATAACCGAAAGTAGAAGTGGTAGCGCCAATTTCAGCACCCATATTACAAATGGTTCCTTTACCTGTGCAACTCAAGCTTACTGCACCTTCACCAAAATATTCTACTACAGCACCGGTCCCACCTTTTACGGTTAATAAACCGGCCACTTTTAAAATGACATCTTTAGGAGCCGTCCAGCCATTGAGTTTTCCGGTTAATTTGATACCAATCAATTTCGGCATTTTTAATTCCCAGGGCAGACCTGCCATCACATCGCAGGCATCGGCACCGCCCACACCAATCGCAATCATACCCAAACCACCGGCATTTACCGTATGACTATCCGTGCCAATCATCATACCACCTGGAAAAGCATAGTTTTCCAAAACCACCTGATGAATGATGCCGGCACCAGGTTTCCAAAAACCGATTCCGTATTTATTGGAAACAGAGGAAAGGAAATCATAGACTTCACTGCTTTCGTGAACAGCTCTGTCCAAATCTGTTTTACTATTTTCTTTAGCTTCGATCAGGTGATCACAATGCACCGTACTTGGCACAGCAACTTTTGAACGCCCTGATTGCATGAATTGCAACAAAGCCATTTGAGCAGTTGCATCCTGCATGGCCACACGATCTGGCGCAAAGTCAACATAAGATTTACCTCGATCAAATGCAGTCGTAGCATCACCTTGCCAAAGATGGGCGTAAAGAATTTTTTCTGTTAGGGTTAATGGTCTGCCCACTGCCTTACGGGCTGCTTCAATACGCTGCGGAAAATGTGCGTATACTTTTTTGATCATGTCTAAGTCGAAGGCCATGCGAATATAGTTTAAGGTTTAAAGTTCAATAGGTTCAATAGGTTCAATAGGTTCAATAGGTTCAATAGGTTTCACTATCAAATGAGGTGCAAAATTAAAGCAATTTCATATAAAGCCCCATTAAATAAGGGCATTCATTTAAATTGGATGGTTTTTTGTGGGGTCTATTGTGGAAAAAAAATGTATTATTTATAATATTTTACACTACATTAGCATGTTGTTTAATATCAATTTGATTTTTAATTATAAAACAAAACCTGTCTAGCAATTAATGAATGAAGAGTGTATAGAAGTTGATTTTTCAACTAAATCTATCATTTAATTCAAGACATTGAAATTTTTAATAGTGACCAAATCATTTAACTCCCAATTCTAAAACTATAAATAATTTTTTATGAAAATGATGAAGAAACCTATCCATTTTTTGTATAAGAAATTGTTTTTTGTTTTTGTGTATTTCGTCATTTCCACAAGTCTCAATGCACAAAAAAACTACATTCTAGAAGTTGATCGCCTTCACAATACGACCACATTTAAGCAAAAAACATTTGATGCCGGCAGACCGTCTGAAAAAGTCATTAAAGAACCTTCTTTGAGGTATAATGACATACTCACTGTACGGATGATCAACTTCAATGAATTGATCTATGGATTGGAGATTGATGGAGAGCTTCACGAGAAAACACCCAGTGTAATGAACAACATATTGAGTGCAGGAAGCAGTATTTTGCGTATGGCTACATTTTCGCCATCTTTGGATTTGCTGAGTGATTTAATGAATTCAGAAAACGAGCCCATTACCCGTGGAGGCAGCGCCAAGGAGAGTACAGCCATTCGTATGCGCTTTGTAAATCTCTTAGTCAAACTTACTGCAGTACAAACGCAATTACAAACAACGATAGACGATGAAGGGTTATCAAAGGAAGAATTGGTAAGCAAGCTACATTTGCTCGAGGAGGACTTCGATCCTTCAAAGCTAATCGAGGAGTTAAGTACCATCAAGGAAGACTGGTCCAAATTAAGTGATGATGAAAAAAAGAAAAATGAACTGAGCAAACAACTGCAAAATTATAAAGAGGAAGAAATAGAAAAAACAGCAGAGCAGTTGCATGAATTGGAATTACTGGCAGCTAAAGTTGATTTCAAACAGGAGGTTACTTTACCTATTGAGGAAAGAACACGTGGTAATTATGATTATTATAAAGTACTTATAAGAATATATAAAAGAGCCAATCCGTTACAGAAATTAGAAGATTATAATAATACCATTATCCCTTATTCTTTTTCATATCCGGGAAAAGGTCAGGGCGACCGATTGAACGAAACCATTCCCATAAATGTAAAAATAGCATACAAACAGCGACTTTATTTTTCTGTTGGGGTCTCTAAATTATTTGTTCCTAATAACACATTTTCTTATTCTGTCGCTCCGAATATAACGGAAGACTCTTTCTCATTTTCACCGAAAAGAGTGGGAGGGACCAAAGTCGCAATTGGTTTGTTCGTGAATTACGATTTGCCTGTAAAATCAGATTTTGTAACACTTAGTGCAAATCTTGGCTATAATCTTACTTTTGAAAAATCTTATTCTGATGAATCATTTTATGATTACTCTTCCCGATCCGCAAATGTAAAGAAAGGCTATGTTACCACAGGTTTTGGAATCAAATTTAAAAAGCTTCCCTATTTGTCTGTCAATATGGGAGCCGCCTGGTCACGATTTGAAAAATTGTCAGACAAATACAAAGCTGGTCAAATGTACGAGGGCACTCCAACCGCAGAAGAGGTAGATGCCCAAATTAGTAAAGTCATCAAACCTGCTCTTTATGCGGGGTTGGCTTTTTCATTTTAAAATCAGAAACTTTCTTTTCTTTATTGAGGATTATTCAGAGGTGTGATGTAGTGTCAAATCAAAAATAGTTTCCAATGAAAAAAACTTTAGTTTTCTTATTTTTTTACTCGTCAATTTGCATTTACAATTTTCAATTTATCTATGCTTTAAACACATTACCTGAAGGTATAAATAATAAAGGCAAACAAACAATTGCTTCTGGTGATGTATATATTCTTAGTGTTGGTATCAGTGAATATATAACAGCAAACAAGAATTATGTATTTAATAACACGATTCATGATGCCCGCTCTTTCCCAAAAATCATTGAGCGTGATTTTTCAAAGATGGATACCGGTAATTTTCGTGTTTACAGTACTGTATTGATAAATAAAGAGGCCTCGCGAAAACGAATATTGGCTGAAATCAATAACATCATCAACAAGTCTAAACCGGGTGATTATTTCTTTTTCAATTTTGCAGGGCATACTTATGAGGATACAAATGTAAAAGGTCATAAAGAGATATATTTTACTCCTTACCTAACCAAGAGTATAGATAGAGCTCAGGATTTGATCAAAGATACTTTGATGATTTCACTCAAGGATTTACGTGATTTATTTGAGTTCATTGAGGCAAAACAGCAGTTCATACTTTCAGAGGCGGGTAATACACCCAACTTCAGGACTTCTTTGATTGAATCACTGATGGAGAACAGCAAGCATATCGCGTCAATATCGACGAGGAATAGGGTTATTGTAGTGCCAGACCTTTATGGCATGGATAATTTACGTTGCGGAGATACTGTGATAGAACATGGACCAATCCTTTATTTTTTAGATCAAATTAAGCAAACTGAGCTTTCTGTTTTTGACTTTTTCAGCAGTTCTTTATTCGAAAGAAAAAGAGTTCAGTACTATATGCAACGTGTTGAAATGGGATGTCAGTGGTTCCAACTTCCTTACACTACTTTTTTTTATGAAAAAGATTTTTTAAAGGATTACGCTGCTTTGATGAGTAACAAAACCAGCTTATCAAGGGGAGCGGATGCAGAAGAAGTAATTGATGCAACCATAAAAACTGATAAAATTGGCAGGAAGTTTTCATTGATTGTAGGGACCGATATGTATGATACGGGGTTCCCAGAGTGGAAAAATCTCGACAATCCTCAATTAGACGCATCGGTTATTCATCAGATATTGATGGATGACTATGGGTACAGGTCCAAGTTGCTGCCTGCCAATGCCACTGCCGACGTTTTTCTGCAAAATCTGAAATCCATTACAGACAGTTTGAGAGAAAACGATCAGTTCATCATTTACCTGGCAGGGCACGGTTTATATGATCCCAAGTTTTTTAATGATGGGTTTCTTGTTTTCTCAAATTCTATGCCCAAACCAAGCGATCCAATGAGAAGAACCTATGTTCCTTTTTCAATGGTTCGGAATATTATTGAGAATATGAAGAATAATCAGATTTTGTTTTTAGTGGATGTATGCTATGGAGGTAAATTTGATATACACATGTCATCACAAAAAACGAGAGCAGGGAATAGCTTGTATGATGACAGGGACGCAATGGATTATATTAATGAAAAACTATCACTTAAAACGAAAATAATTCTAACTTCAGGATCGCTGAATGAAGTGCCGGACGGTTACAAGGGAGAACATTCTCCATTTGCCAAAAGATTGATAGATGTTTTACATGGTGGTGGGGGAGACAAGGGCTATCTGACCAGTATGGATCTTTTTCAAAGCTTGAGTGCCCTCAAGTCAAAACCTGTTCGTGGAGAGTTCTCATCCAATGACCTTGGCGCGGAATTTATTCTGGTAAAAACAAGAAAAAAATAAATAAGACTGCACCCGTTGTAATCCGATAGAGACCGAATTGAGTATCAAATTCCTATTGTATAATTGCCAAATTTCAAAATAAAAAAAATGAAAAATCTATTTTTATGTATTTGCTTGTTAACTGCTTTTTTTCAAGGTGCTTCACAAAAAAAGTATCACATCATATATGATAAGCCATCTGATGTATTTAAGTTTTTTGAGGTGAAAAATAATCAAGGTAATTCAGAGGAAATTCCCATTACGAAGCACATGCCAAAGCTTTCTCGCAATGACATGATACAGATTGATGTGACTAATTTTAATCCATTTTTATATTATGTAGATATTGAGGAATCAAATAAAGTAACAAACTCAGGAAAGCAATCGAAAGCTGATTTATTATTTAAAATAGCAACATCAGGTCTTGGATTTTATACTGGTTTTTTCTCTTCAATAGGAGATATCCAATCCAAGTTTTCGCAAGTAAGGGAAATACAGTCAAAATTAAAAGGTACTCGCGGAGATGAAGGTACAGATGCATTTAATACTGCTGAACTCAAGCTTTATTTTCAAGAAAATAAAAAATTATCTGAATCCATCAACAGCTATTTTGAAAGGTATGATGAGTACAAAATGGTGCTGTCTGAAATTTATAACGAAGATTTGCAATCACAAAAAGATAATTTGATAAGCAGACTGAAGCAATGTTATACAGATTATTATGATCCTATTGCTACAATTGATGAGGCACATAGTTCATCCACATATCATTATTACAAGGCGGGGATAAAAAATCCAAAAATCACAGAGCAGGAAGATGAAGTTGATCGCTTAGTCAAATCATTCAAAGAAAAGGAAGCTGAATTAAAAAATTCTTACTCAAAAGAAACGATCAAGAATTATATCAATATGCTTGAGCATGCAAAATTTTCTTTTTCCAAGACAATTCAAATTACGAAGTACTCCAACTTGATTATTGATGCGTCAAAGGACGATCCTACTAGCCAGGAGAATGTGGATATTGCAAAAATTGTAAAAATAAAGTTTTATAATATAAAAGAATTTGCCTCCTCACCTTTAAATGACGAATCAATTTTTGATGACGTTTCCGGAAGTACTTATGTGAAGTATTATTATTCAAACAGATTTTGGACACCACAGGGAAATATTTCTGATACAGTATGTATAGGATGCATGCCGGTTCTACTGGCTGAAGGTTTGTATGATGGCACACCGCCACGAAATCTTTTTGATATTTTTAAAGAGATTTCAAGTGGTGATGAATACAAATCTGACAGGGATGGAATACTGCCATTAAAAGATCAAGCAAAAGGTAAATGGTTTTTTTATAATAAAGATGGTAAACTTGAACGCATCAGTCTGCAACCGGAGATTGTGAAGGAAAAGAGAAATACAAATTTGAACAGACAACCAGACTCTTCTTATTTAAACGATCATCTTTCCAGAGTCAAACAAATAGAGCTGCCAATTAAAGGTGCTATGAAACTGAACTGGCAAATGGGTTTTTATCGGGTTGGATCTTTTGCCTCGAGGTATAATTATGGTGCATCTTATAATATTGCAGCAGATTCTTTTAGAGTTACAAAATCAAGCCAGCCAAACACATTGATGTGTGTTGGGGTATTGATTGATGTTCAGCTGAACAGCACCGGAAAGTTTATCCCATCTTTTTCTGTAGGTGCTGCATTTGACTATTGGAAGGATAGAGAATTACATTTTTTGTTGGGAGGTGGACTGAAATTGAAAAGACTTCCGTTTCTTGGTTTTACCGGTGGCTTGGCTCTTACAAGGGTGAATGCTCTGGGGAAAAATTATCAGGCAGGCCAGTCTTATGCAGTTACTGAATACAGCGCAGAGGAAATTCAAAAAAAGAAATATGCTCCAGGGTATTATTTTGGAGTGAACATCAATTTTTAAATCTATACCAGTTAACGATATAAAAAAACCGGCTCCATTGGAGCCGGTTTTTTGTAAGAAAGCATGTATTAGTTTCCTTCATTTTCTGTTGAAGGAGCGCTGTTTTCCGATCCGTCCATTTTGGCTTTTAAATCTGCCAAAGCGCCCAGATCACCCAGTGTAGCTTTTTCTACTTTACTCTGAATTTTCTTAACTGCTTTTTTCGTTTCTTCTTCCTCGGCACGCTTTTCTTTGAGTTCAGTATTCTTTTCTTCTTCTTTTACTTGTTCCCAAACACGTGCATGGCTCAATACTATGCGTTTGTCATTACGATCAAATTCAATGACCATGAACTGATTGGTTTCATCAGCAGCAATGGTTTTGCCGTCTTCTTTACCAAGGTGACGAGATGGAGCAAATCCTTCCAGTCCGTATGGCAATTGAATAACAGCGCCTTTGTCATCGCGTTTGATAACAGTTCCCTCATGAATAGATCCGATCGTAAATACAGTTTCGAGTGAATTCCATGGATCTTCTTCAATTTGTTTATGACCTAATTGAAGTTTTCTGTTTTCCTGATCTATATTCAAAATGATCACTTCAATTTCTTTTCCAACTTTCGTGTATTCGTTGGGGTTATTGAAGCGTTTGATCCAACTCAAATCGCTGATGTGAATCATTCCGCCGATTCCGGTAGCCAATTCAACAAAAACTCCATAAGGAGTGATGTTTTTTACCACACCCATGTGGCGACTGTTTTCAGGGAAACGATCTCCAATGGTAGTCCATGGGTCATTGGTGAGTTGCTTAATCGACAAACTCATCTTACGGGTATCCTTGTCGAGCGTTACGATTTTAGCTTCATGCTCTTCACCAAGTTTGAAGAATTCTTTTGCATTTACAGGAGTGTTGGACCAAGTGATTTCACTTACGTGAACAAGGCCTTCAACACCAGGCATGATTTCCAGGAATGCTCCGTAATCTTCGATATTAACTACTTTTCCTTTGATAGAGTCACCCTCTTTCATATTGGCAACCAAAGAATCCCAAGGATGTGGAGTAAGTTGCTTCAAACCAAGACTGATACGCTTTTTATCATCATCAAAATCAAGCACAACTACGTTCAGTTTTTGATCCAGTTTCAACACCTCGGAAGGATGGTTGATACGTCCCCATGAAATGTCAGTGATGTATAATAAACCATCCAATCCACCCAAATCAAGGAATGCTCCGAAGTCGGTGATGTTTTTGATAGTTCCTTCAAGTACCTGACCTTTCTCCAGTTTACCCATGATTTCTGCACGTTGAGCTTCGATATCACTTTCAATCAGGGCTTTATGTGATACAACGGCATTCTTGATGGTTTCGTTGATTTTAACCACTTTGAATTCCATTGTTTTTCCTACGAACTGATCGTAATCTGTAACAGGCTTCACATCTATTTGTGAACCAGGCAAGAATGTTTCCATGCCAAATACATCTACGATAAGACCGCCTTTAGTTTTGCTGGTAACCTGACCGGTAACTATTTCGCCGGTTTTATTCAGTTCAACAATTTTCTCCCATGCGCGTGCAACACGTGCCTGACGGCGACTGAGGTGAAGATGACCATTGCGGTCTTCTTTTTCTACAACCATTACTTCAATCACATCGCCCACTTTAACGCCACCGGGAATATCTCTGAATTCATTCAGGGAAATAAGTCCGTCGCTTTTAAATCCGATGTTAACCACTGCATCTGTTTTGGTCAATGATTCAACAGTAGCCTGAATCATTTCGCCATCAGTGATTTGCTTGAAAGTCTGATCATACACTGCATCGTACTTCTCTTTTTCCGCTTTTGAATAAGCGGCCACATTACGTTTGTCACGACTCCAGTCAAAATCATCGTGAGCAGTAGCTACGGGTTCCTGGTAAGTCGCTTTTGGAGTTTCAACAGTTTCGTTTGTTGACGCAGTTTCCGTTGATTCAGAAGAAGCAATCGGCTCCTGTTCATCTGCGTTTAATTGTTTAAAAAAATAAGATGACATAAAATAATCCCGTGGGTTTTATACGGGGTCGCAAAGGTAAAGTTTTTTTGTAGGAATTGATAGTAAAATGGGGCTGTTTTACAGTTTTCTTGCATATATTTAAGAGATTGACCTAGAAAAACGAGTAGATATTTTAAAATAATAATATATTATTTTAAACTTTTTTCCTTGATCATTAAACTATAAACCTGTAACATTTTGCAAAATTAACATGGTAAACTTTTAACCTGATCTACCTTACAATTTTGAATTTTTACTTTTCATTTTTGAATCGATTGAGAAGTTTTTTTTTGTTTTTCAATATTTTTAAATTTCATTCCACAAATGAGTAGTTTTTACGAAATTTGCCATAAATCAAAATAATCCGGATGTCTGTTGAAATTAAAGTACCGTCTGTAGGTGAAAGTATCAGCGAAGTAACACTGGTAAAATGGCTTAAACCCGAGGGTTCATGGGTAGAAAGAGATGAGGTGATAGCTGAACTTGAGAGCGAAAAAGCCACTTTTGAGATAAATGCCGAGCAGGCGGGGGCCATTAAATATGTGGCTCAGGAGGGCGATACCTTGTCAATTGGCGATTTGGTTTGTACAATTGATACTTCTGCCGAACGTCCTGCAGAACAACCGGCACCGGAGCCCAAGAAGGAAATTGTTCCCGAAAAAACTACTGAGTCTACAGCTCCAACAATGCAGTCGTCTACGGATTTAAAAGCATCACCTGTTGCAGCTGCTATCATTGCAGATAAAAAAGTGGATGCGAAGAAAATCGCTCCAAGCGGATCTAATGGCAAGATTATGAAGCAGGATGTGCTTGAGGCATTATCCAACCCCGGACGTAAGCCTGGAACAGAACTGTTTACTCGGAATGATCGAAAAGAAAAAATGAGCGCTTTGCGTAAAACGGTGAGTCGCCGTCTGGTTGAAGCAAAGAATACCACAGCTATGTTAACCACTTTTAACGAGGTAGACATGGGACCTATCATGGAGATTCGAAAAAAATATAAGGATTCTTTCAAAGAGCATCATGCCGTAAATCTCGGCTTCATGAGTTTCTTTACAAAGGCCTGTTGTTATGCATTACAGGAGTTTCCTGCAGTCAATGCCTATATAGATGGTGAGCATATCATTTACCATGACTACTGCGATATTTCCATAGCTGTGAGTGCCCCCAAAGGATTGGTAGTGCCGGTAATTAGAAATGCAGAGAGTTTGGGAATGGCTGATATTGAAAAAGCAGTTGTTGATCTGGCCACAAAAGCAAAGAATAATAAACTTACCGTTGAGGAAATGACGGGTGGAACTTTTACCATAACCAATGGTGGTATATTTGGTTCCATGATGAGTACACCCATCATCAATATTCCACAGAGTGCGATTTTGGGAATGCACAACATTGTTGAAAGACCTATGGCTGTGAATGGTCAGGTCGTTATTAAGCCCATGATGTATGTGGCCTTAAGTTATGATCACCGCATTATTGACGGAAGAGAGTCAGTTGGGTTTTTAGTACGCGTAAAGCAGTTATTGGAAAATCCTACATTGATGTTATTTGGTAAAGATCCATTACAAGCATTACTCGAACTGTAAATCGAGATTACGCTGTCCCGTATTGATTCATATATCCGTTCTTCACTTCAAGTCTTGATGGAATATCAGGGCAACATTCCTTTTTCTCATTTCTTAAAGCAATTTTTTTCTAAGCAAAGAAAATTTGGCTCCCGCGATCGAAAATCGATTGCAACCATTTGTTATGCTTATTTTAGAACTGCTTCAGTGTGGCAGAAAAAAAATCCTGATGATGAAATTTTGAAGCAGGCAATTTTTCTTTGCAATCAAATAAAGCCTGAGTGGCAGGATGGCATTTCTTCTGAATTATTGAAAATGCAAGAGGATGGTTTGGATCAGAAGTGTGATTCATTGCAGTTGGAATTCATTCATCTATTCCCATTTCGGAATCTGTTGAGTCCGGAGATCGATGAAAATAAATTTTCTTCTTCTTTTATTAATCAGCCACATTTTTACCTGCGTGTTCGCCCCGGTTTCCAAAATCAGGTAGTGGAGAAATTGAGGGCAAAACAAATCGATTTTGAGATTCATGAGGATGTGATTAAAATGGAAAACGGTATTTCTATGGATGAGGTGTTGAAGATCAATAAGGAGGTTGTGGTGCAGGATGCGAGTTCTCAAAGGGTATTTGATTTTTTGAATAAAAGTGAATTATTGCAGCGTTTTGTTAAGCCAATCAGGGTTTGGGATGTGTGTGCCGCTAGTGGAGGAAAATCTATTTTGTTGTCAGACAGATTAAGCGTTCCCATAAAACTAACGGTATCGGACAACCGAAGTTCGATGTTGCATAATTTGAAGAAACGATTATCCGAAGCAGGAGTTTCTTTATTTCATGCATTTTCGCAGGATATATCTTCAGCGTCCGGATTGTCACAAAATGAAAAATTTTCGGTCATAATTTGTGACGTACCATGTACTGGCAGTGGGACCTGGGCGCGAACGCCCGAACAACTTGTTTATTTTGATGAAAGACTCATCGGTTCATTTGTTCAAAAGCAAAAAGCAATAGTTCAAAATGCTCAGAGACATCTGGAAATAGGCGGATTGCTCTTTTATATCACTTGTTCAGTTTTCAAAAAAGAAAATGAAGATGTTTGTGAATCAGTAAGTCAAAATACAGCATTGAGGAATTTGTATCAATGCTACATCAAAGGGTACGAAACCGGGGCGGATACCATGTTTGTTTCAGTTTTCACCAATTAATCATTGTTTGATAAAGCGTGCAGAATAAACTTTCTTCTCATCTGTCGTTAATCTGATGAAATATGTCCCTGCTGAAAAATGATTAATGTCAAAAGTAGTTGTGCCGCCATCAGCAGGAATGGAGGTTGACTTTGTAGCAAGCAATTGACCTTTTTCATTGAATATTTTCCAGTTTCCACTGATTGCATGGCCCGGATTGAAAAATGCGGATAGTATATTGCCCGCAGGATTGGGAGATAACATAATTTGCCCTATGTTATTAACAACAGGCGGAATTGGCGTGCATGGATTCAAGAAATAAACAGTGGCGCTGTCGATGAAATAGGTAGTGTCATTGGCGATTTTCATTGAGTAGCGATAGTTTACCTGAGAAGTATTATTCAATAATTGATCATTGAAATGTAGTTCTTTTAAACCCCATGTATCTGATGAGGTTAAATCTGCTATCATAGAGTAATTGGTCTCACCGGGATATTTTCGCTCTATGATAAAGTGCATGGAGGAGCTCATTTTTATATTGCAGGAGATTTCTGTTTGGCAGTTTTGAAAATGTTCACTGTGTGTAAAACCGGATTTTTGTAAATGAATAAAGGCTTTTTGGGCATCTGGTATGCCATATCCTACACGGTCATCCGGGGAATTGGTTTTACTGGAAGATTTTTGGAGAGCTTGAATGATATCACTGTTATTTTTTTCTTTAAATGCCTGCCATAGACAAGTAGTTACCCCGGCCATATTGGGACATGCAAAAGAGGTACCGCTACCGTAAGTAGGTTGGCCATTTGATGTATTTGCAATGGTAGTGCCTGATCCATAAGATGCTACATTGGGTTTGATTCTGCCATCAAAAGTTGGTCCATAGCTGCTGAAACCTGCCGGGATACCAGATCCATTGACAGCTCCTACAGCGAGTGCATCTTTTGCATCAGCAGGGGCAGTTAAATAGTGCCAGGTAGCATTTCCTTCATTACCGGCAGCGAGTACAAAGAGCATTCCTTTGTTGGATCCTATTTGAGCTGCTCTTGTGCTTATGCATTTATTTCCGGTCAAATATTCATACGTATAGTTGAATGAAGGGTCGGAGAATGTGCTGTAACCGAGAGAGATGGAACAGATATCGACACCTGCACTGTCGGCGCGCTCTGCGGCGCAGGCCAGATTGAGCTCTTCGATGGGATACTCGGAGAAGATATCTTCTGAACGATAGAGATAATAATTAGCTCTTGGAGATGATCCAACAAATGTGCCGGGTAAATTGGAGGCCATGATACTAAAGCACTGCATTCCATGTGCATCATCCTCACTAACGGAATTTTCTCTATCAACAAAATCCCAGGTATCTAATATTTGCCCGTTTATTCGAACACTATCGAATGTAGCAAACTCATCATACCTGTAAAAACCTGCATCAATCATTGCAACATGCATTGAGTCGCCTCTGAATCCAAGATTGTGAAGAAAAGGAATGCGGTGCATTTGTATCTGAGGATCAGACATACCATAGTTGTAAAAATCACTCGTTCTGTTTGGAATATATGCAGGAATTGGTCTGTAAGGAGGTGGAAATTTTTTGGATGACAAAGAGGGGTTTCGGGAAGCGATGGCATACGCTTCAATAACAAACGGCAGAGATCGGATGGTTGCTAATGCATTCAAGTCTGTTGTTAAGATGGAAATGCTGTTAAGCCATTTGGATGTATTCAGAATACTAACGTTGGCGATTGAACGAACCGATTCGATGTATTGCGGATTTACGGGTAAATCCAGACTGTCAAAAGGAATTTGATGTTTGCTTCTTCTTGTAATGGCTTTTTCAGATAAAAATTCAGAGGGTCTCTGCAGTGAATAAGGAGTATTGTTTTTATCAGTAAAGCGAACGAGATAACGGTTTAGTTGTGCATTAGTAAGCAAAGGGGATGACAAAAAAAAGAGGAACGGAATAAAGCAGCAAAATGTTATTCCGGTAAATCGATTTTTTATCTTTGATAAATTCATTTATTTTACTTTCTAGAGAACCATTAAGAGTCATAACCCCATTTCACCCAGGTAGCACCCCAGGTGAAGCCGCCGCCGAAGGCGGCGAGAATGATGTTGTCGCCTTTTTTCAATTTCTTTTCCCACTCCCACAAACAAAGCGGTATGGTGGCCGCTGTGGTATTACCGTATTTTTCAATATTGATCATGACTTTTTCTTTTGGCAAATCCATTCTGTTGGCAGTTGCATCTATGATTCGAAGATTTGCCTGATGCGGTACCAGCCATGCTATGTCATCGGCAGTGAGATTGTTCCTTTGCAATAATTCATAACTCACATCTGCCATACCTTTTACTGCAAATTTGAAAACTGATTGTCCCTCCTGATATACGAAATGTTCTTTGGCATTTACAGTTTCTATGGAAGAGGGCTTGAGTGATCCACCTGCTTTCATATGCAAAAAATTTCTTCCGCTACCGTCACTGCGTAGGATACTGTCTTTTATTCCATAATCTTCAGTTGTTGCTTCGAGTAATACAGCACCGGCTCCGTCGCCAAATATGATGCAGGTGGTTCTATCTGTATAATCTACAATAGCACTCATCTTATCTACACCCACTACGATAACCTTCTTGTACCTGCCGGATTCTATCATACTGGTACCCAGCGTCAATGAGTACAAAAATCCTGAGCAGGCAGCACTCACATCAAAACCAAAGGCATTCTTCATGCCAGCTTTATCACATAGTATGTTTGCGGTTGCCGGAAAAACCATATCCGGTGTAACCGTAGCACAAATCACACAATCAATGTCATTCGGTTGAATATTTCGTTTAGTGAATATTTCTTTGACTGCCTCTACTGCCATATCGCTGCTTGCCAGTCCTTCCCCTTTCAAAATACGCCTTTCGTTGATACCTGTTCGTGTTCGTATCCACTCATCGTTTGTGTCTACCATCTTCTCCAGCTCCTGATTGGTTAAACGGTATTCAGGTACATAACCTCCGATTGCTGTAATAGAGGCATTGATTTTTTGCATATAGATTGATATTTAACAGGTTATGAGTTTACAAAAATAACGTAAATGGGTATTTGATGTGGAAAAGTCGGTATTTTTTCCTATTTTCGCTGACGCTAATTAATGGGGAAGTATGTATGCATATTTAGAGGGTAAGCTGAGCTGGAAGTCACCTGCTGTAGTTCATTTGGAAACACATGGCGTGGGTTATGAGCTACATATAAGCTTACACACATACTCTGCCATACAGCAATTGAACGAAGCAAGATTGTACACCTACCTGCAGATAAAGGAAGACGCACATGTTTTGTTTGGTTTTTTTGACCGCGAGGAAAAAGAAATATTTGTGACCCTGATCAGTGTTTCCGGAGTGGGTGCAACCACAGCACGTATGATGCTTTCCTCTATGAAACCATCAGAAATTGCAGAAGCCATTGCATCCGGAAATGTTCGTCTGCTTGAATCTGTGAAAGGAATAGGCAAAAAAACTGCGGAGCGCTTGGTGGTGGAGTTACGTGATAAGGTTCAAAAATTATCACTGGAAGTTAAAACCAAACAAAGTACTGCCACAATGCCTGTGCAAGAGGACGCCATTCAGGCTTTAACAGCCTTAGGAATTGCGAGGAATCAGGCAGAACTGGCGATTAGAAAAATAATGCAGACGGAAGATGGATCTCTTCCTCTGGAAGAATTAATTAAAAAAGCACTGAAAGCTATTTGAGCGAAATTTACACAATTTAGATTCCTGCATGCTTTTCAGAAAAAACATCCTGTTAATTACAACAGGTATGTCATTGCTTTTATTGCTTACACAACCGTTGCGATCATTTGCCGGTTTCCTTGAAGGTTCAACTGTTTTTGAACAGGATACCACTGTTCGCGGCAATGACTCTTTGCCATTTCCATTGTCTGACCGAAGGGGGGATGCAGTTTCCGGACTTTCGGGAAATCCATATAATGCATTTCAGCCAACATCACTCAAAGATTCCGTTGTATACGATCCTTCTACCCGCAGATATGTGGTTTATGAAATGATTGGAGGAAAGTATTTCAGAAGCCCTGTTACCTATTCATTTAACGATTACTGGCAAATGCGTAACAGGCAAATGGAGCAGGATTATTTTCAAAAGAGAACAAACGCAACAAGTATTTTAAATCGTGGTAAATTATTGAAGCCGAAATTGTCTTTTAGTGACCGGTTATTCAACAGGATTTTTGGAACAGGTAAAATTGAAATCTCTCCTCAGGGTAATGTGGATATTACAGCCGGATACCAGGGGCAGAAGATCAATAATCCAACACTGCCCGAACGTGCGAGAAAAAACGGTGGGCTGGATTTTCAAATGAATGCTCAAATGGCTGTGAATGCAAATATTGGCGATAAACTGAAATTTCCTATCAACTACAATACACTTGCAAATTTCGATTTGGATAATCAGTTGAAACTTGATTATACAGGACAAGATGATGAGATCATTAAAAGATTCGAAGCAGGTAATATCAATTTTGCATCTAAAGGAACTTTGATACCTGGTGCTCAGCAATTATTTGGTGTGAAAACACAGTTGCAGTTCGGTAAATTATTTGTAACAGGTGTTTTGGCAAATCAAAAATCACAGCGACAAAATGTAAACCTGCAGGGTGGTGCGGCAGCAACTCCATTTGAGGTAAAGGCGGATGAATACGAAGAGAACCGGCATTTTTTATTGTCACAATATTTCAAAGACAATTACAACAAAGTAATGAGTAATTTGCCGGCTTTGAATGCTCCGGTACAGATTCTTCGATTGGAAGTTTGGGTTACGAATAGAAACGGTACTACTACAGACACAAGAGATATAGTAGGTCTCGCCGATTTGGCTGAATTGAATCCTCATTTGCAGCCACCCGTAGTAAATGTACTTACCACACTCGATGTACCGGAGAACAGGACAAACGATCTCTTGTCGAATATATTGCTCAATGGAAATGCCAGAAATTCGGCATTGGTATACAGTAATCTGGTTGCGCTAGGATTAAGTCCGGTTCAGGATTTTGAAAAGACTTTTGCCAAGAAACTGGACTCAACCATGTATTCATTCAACCGTCAGTTGGGGATGATTTCTTTAAATCAACCCTTACTGCCCGATGAAGTTTTGGGTGTGGCATTTCAGTACACTTATCGAGGTAGGGTATACCAGGTGGGTGAATTTTCTCAGGATGTGCCACCGGATAGTAGTTCTGCCACACAGAAAGTATTATTTCTGAAATTGTTGAAAGCAACATCACAACGTCCGAAATTACCCATTTGGAATTTGATGATGAAGAACGTTTACTCTATCGGCTATGGAACACTATCCAATACTGATTTCAAACTTGATGTGCTTTATCAGGAACCAGGGCTCGGAGCAAAAAGATATGTTCCTTTCGGAGATAAAAACCAGGGATCGCCTATCATCTCATTGATAAATCTGGATAGGTTGAATAGCCAGAACGATCCACAGCCGGATGGTGTTTTTGACTATGTGGAAGGATATACGGTGAATTCTCAATACAGTAGAATCGTTTTTCCTGTTTTGCAGCCATTCGGACGGGATTTGGCACCACAGGTTTTCAATGCAATTCCAAACACAGCAAAAGACACCTTGTTTTATGCATTGTATGATTCCATTAAAGCGGTAGCTCAGCAATTTCCAAACTTAAACCGTTTTATTCTGAGAGGAACTGCCAAGACTTCCGGTTCCTCTGATATCAGTATCGGTTATAACATTCCCAAAGGATCTGTAAGAGTAACTGCAGGAGGAAGAACACTTCAGGAAGGTGTAGATTATGACATCAATTATGATTTGGGCACAATCAAAATGACTAACCAGGCCATATTAAATGCAGGCTTACCAGTACAAGTCAATTTTGAAAACAATGCATCTTTTGGACTGCAGCAACGAAATTTTCTTGCCATGAGAATGGATTATATGGCCAAGAACACTTTGAAAGAACAGCTATCATTCGGAGGTACGATTGTTCGTTTGGGTGAGCGGCCATTTTTTACCAAGGTAAACTATAATGAAGATCCCATTAGAAATACGATGTATGGATTTGATGTCAATTATCGGAAAGACATGCCCAGGCTTACGAAGATTTTAGATAAATTACCGATATACAGTACAACAGCAACATCAAGTATCAACGCATTTGTTGAGGCGGCTTATTTACAGCCCGGTCATGCCCCTCAAATTGGCAGAGGATCCAATGGGGTCATTTATGTCGATGATTTTGAAGGCAGCAAGTCCGGTATTGATTTACGCTTTCCGCTTATCAGTTGGGCATTGTCTTCTACTCCTTCACGTGCTACAGATCGTGCAGGTGTTGAACTCTTTCCTGAATCATCATTGAATAACAATCTGGACTATGGGAAAAATCGTGCGAAAATTTCCTGGTACCAGATTGAACAGGCATTGCAACAGCCGGATGGAGCAAATAATCCAATAAGTGATTTGAATGAGTTGAGTGATCCAAGAGTTCGTCAGATATATCAAAAAGAAATTTTTCCCCAAAGAACAACCGGGTTTGGTGAGGGTCAGCTGGTAACATTTGATCTTGCATATTATCCAAAAGAGAAAGGGCCTTACAATTTTGAAACGAATTCATTGCAATTAAATTCAGATGGTACTTTCAAAGATCCTAAAGCAAAATTTGGTGGGTTGATGCGCAGTATTGATCAACCGGATTTTGAGACAGGGAATGTTGAGTTTATTGAGTTTTGGATGCAGGATCCGTACATTCTTCCACAATCATCTGCTTCAAGGGGCGGTAAGCTATATTTCAATCTGGGAAATATTTCAGAGGATGTGTTGAAGGATGGAAAAAGATTCTATGAAAATGGACTGAATACACCCAATGCGCCTGCTCCGGTAGATAATACGGTATGGGGTCGCATTCCAAGAAATCCAATTCAGGTTACCAATGCTTTCAGCAACAATCCTGAAGACCGTCCATTTCAGGATGTTGGTTTCGACGGACTTACTGATACTGCAGAAGTAAATTACAGAGCCGATTATTTGACAGATATCTCAACAAATTTTGGAACTTCTTCAACCATCTATCAAAAATCATTGTCTGATCCATCTTCTGATAATTTTAAGAATTATAGAGATGGTAGTTTTTCCTCCTCCGACGGTATCCTTAAAAGGTATAAAAATTTTAATAGTCCTGATGGAAACTCTCCCATTGCAGGCGGTGGGCAATATTCATCGGCTGCAACCATGTATCCCGACGCAGAAGATTTGAATAAAGACAATACACTGAATGAAACGGAGGAGTATTTCCAATATATCGTGGACATCAAACCCAAAGATGCTCCAGAGATGTTGATTGGAAACAACTACATCGTGGACAAGAAAGTGGTGAATATATCATTACCCAATGGTACAAGACGCGATGAAACATGGTACCAGTTCCGAATTCCTATTGGTAGTTTTCAGAGTCGCATCGGCAATATACCCGACTTCAAATCTATTCGATTCATGCGAATGTTTTTAACCGGATTCGAGGACAGCGTGGTGTTGCGTTTCGGTACTCTCCAGCTGACCAGAAATGTTTGGAGGAAATTCCAATATAAACTCGATCAAACAGGTTTGTATTCACCCACTTCGAGCGTACAGTTTAACGTAGAAGCTGTTAATATCGAAGAAAATGATAAACGCCTGCCGCTGCCATACAGAACTCCTCGTGAAATTCAACGGGTACAGACACTTAGCAATAATGGAGTAAACCTATTGATGAATGAACAATCCATGAGTTTGAATTTTTGCAACTTGCCTAAAGGAGATGGTAAGGCCGTATTTCAGACTTTTGCAAACCGCGATCTTCGTCAGTTTAAAAAGTTGTTGATGTATGTACACGCCGAACAGGCTCAAAGTCCGGCAAATACAATTACCAATAAAGATCTTACAGCAGTTGTCAGATTAGGTACAGATTTTGTGAGCAACTACTATGAGGTGCGAATTCCTTTGATGCTGACACCATTGAATTTGAATTATAATCCTGATTCACAGGAGTATAATGATTCCCTGTGGTATCCATCCAATTCGCTAGATCTGGATTTAGATCAATTAACCAGAATCAAACAAGCCAGAAATGTCTCCAGTACTCCCTTGGGACAGATCTTCAGCCAGCTGCAAAAAAATGGTCAAACATACTCTGTAATTGGTAATCCTAATTTAGGCGAGATCAGAGGTGTTTTGATCGGAGTTGAAAATTCCGGTTCCCCTGCTGCCTGTGGTCAGGTATGGGTAAATGAGTTGAGATTGTCTTCCATAAATGAGCAGGGAGGCATGGCTGCAATTGGAAGAATTGATGCAACACTGGCAGACCTGGGAACACTATCTGTATCAGCCAACATGCACACCAGAGGATTTGGTACGCTGGAGCAAAGGGTGAATGAAAGATTCAGAGACGACCTGCTTCAATTTGATGTATCAGCTAATATTGAACTTGGAAAATTATTGCCTAAAGAATCAGGATTGTCTATTCCTGTTTTTGCCAGTTATTCACAAACCACCAGCACACCGCAGTATGATCCATATGATATGGATATTAAGCTAAAGGATAAATTGGAAGCAAGCCCAAAATCCAAACGTGATTCAATAAGAAATAATGCGATCGATTTTACTTCTATCAAAACGTTGAATTTTACCAATGTCCGAAAAAATAAAACAAATGATAAGCCCCCTAGAATTTATGACATAGAAAATGTGGATGTGAGTTATTCTTACACCAAAACGGAAAGTCATACTCCACTGATTGAGATGAATGAAGTCACCAAACATCGTGGGGCACTTGGCTATAATTTCGCCCCTCAATCCAAATACGTTGAGCCATTTAAAGGGTTCCTGAAAAAGAGCAAATCAAAATGGCTTACGCCCATAAGGGAAATCAATTTCAGCTACTTGCCTGCACAGTTGAGCTTCAGAGCCGATATCAGCCGGCAGTTCGGAGCCATACGTCCGCGTCAGGTTGGAGAAGCAAAATATGCTATACCCGAAACTTACGATAAATATTTCACCATGCAACGCGATTATGTGATGCGATGGAATCTCACCAGGTCTATCAATATGGATTATACTGCTACCAATAATTCCAGGGTTGATGAACCGGCCGGCAGAATAAACAACAAAGCCAAAAGAGATTCTGTATGGAACAATTTTATGAAGGGTGGCAGAAATACGTTGTTTAATCAAACAACGAATCTTACATACACAGTGCCGACATCCAAGATTCCACTGTTAGATTGGACTACCATGAACATTCGTTATCAGGCAACTTATAAATGGATAGGTGCTTCGCGGTTGGCAGTTAGTCTTGGAAATTTTCTCGAGAACGGACAGCAGAGAGAAGTAACCATGCAAATGGATTTTAATAAATTGTATCAACTCTCCAAATGGGCCAGACAATTGGATCAGCCATCTGATATAGAAAATAAAGAGCGTTGGAAAAAAAGGGTGACCATCGTGAGAGACACGATCATTTCCAAGACAGGAAAAAAGATAATCAAAAAAAGACGAATTGTAGACAAATCGGCAGTGCCTTATGTAAGTACAACGATGAAAGTTTTTGGCAAACTCATTACCAGTCTTAAGCAGGGAAATATTTCAATAACTGAAAATGCAAATACCAGATTGCCGGGTTATACTGACAGTACCCGTTTTTTTGGACAGAACATGGGAAGTATGAATCCCGGATTTGATTTCATTATGGGGTATCAACCAGACACAAACTGGCTGAATGAAAAAGCGAGGAAAGGAATGATAACCAAAGACAGTACGTTCAATGCTTTATTCCAGCAAAACTATGATCAAAAAATCATGGCTACTGCACAATTGGAACCAATAAGAGATTTGAATATTACCCTGAACATCAGTAAATCATTTACGAAAAATTATTCCGAGACATTTAGATTTATTGATACAACGCTGAACGGAACTAATCCTACATTCAAACATTTGAATCCACTCGCAGGAGGAGGATTTGATGTCAGCTATATTGCATTTAAAACATTGTTTGGAAAATTCGATCCCAACAGAGTCAGTGAAACATTCAAGGCATTTCAAAATAATCGAGTGGTTCTTTCTAAAAGACTCGGGCAATTAAATCCCTACAGCAATGCACAGCCTGTTGGCGGTGATGGTTTTTATTATGGATATGGTAAGTATGCGGTAGATGTGATCATTCCGTCTTTTTTGGCAGCATATACAGGACAGGATCCAAATAAAGTAGCGTTGGTAAAACAAAGCAATCCCAACTTGAAGACCAATCCATTCAAGGCGATACTGCCCAGGCCTAACTGGAAAATAGATTACAATGGATTGAGTAAAATAAAACCATTGAGTACAATCTTCACTAATTTCACGTTAACCCATGGTTATACTTGTAACTTAAGTATGAATGGATTTACATCAGCCCTGCTGTATCAGGATGTTTCACGCTATGGATACCCTTCATTTTATGATACCGTTTCCAAAAACTTTATTCCTTATTTCCTGATTCCAAACGTGAGTATACAAGAACAGTTTTCTCCATTGCTTGGAGTGGATATGATGTTTGTAAATCAGATGCAGGCCAAAGTGGAATATTCCAAAACAAGACAATTGAGTTTGAGTTTGAATGACTACCAATTGAGTGAGGTGAGAAGTACAGAACTTGTTTTGGGGGCAGGTTACAGAAAGAAAGGATTGAAGTTACTTGCGGGGCTAAAGCTTCCTAGTTTCTTGAGTAAAAATAAATCTGCTCAACTGGATAATGAAATCAATTTCAGGCTGGATATTCGGGTGAGAGACAATGTAACTGCGAACAGCAGACTTGATCAGGAAACCAATTTCGCCACTTCGGGCAGCAGGGATATCACACTTTCTCCATCGATTGATTATTTCCTAAGCAATAAAGTGAATGTGAAACTTTTCTTTGATCAAAGAAGGACAAAACCTTACATTTCTTCCAGCGCACCTACCATAACTACAAGAGCAGGGTTACAAATTCGTATTTCTCTTGCCCCTTAAGCGATTTAAACAGTTTTATAAAAATGATTCACATCCGCTTGTGCAGTGCAGGTTATGGTGAGATCGTTGATGCAAACATGTTCAGGCAAGTTGGCAGTGTATAATATGGTATTTGCAATGTCCTGTGGAGCAAGTGGCTTGTATCCCAAATAAGTTGCAGCGGCTTTGTTATCATCGCCCTTATATCTTACTATAGAAAATTCTGTTTCCACAGCACCAGGATGGATAACAGTCACTTTGATATTGTGGGAGAGTAGATCGATGCGCATGGATTTACTTAAAGCATCAACGGCAAACTTGCTGGCACAATATACATTGCCATTGGCATACACCTCTCTTCCGGCAACAGAGCCTATGTTGATAATATGCCCTTTTTTTCGCTCAATCATTCCAGGAATGACAGCTTTGCTGACATAGAGTAATCCATTTACATTGGTTTGCAGCATGGTTTCCATATCATCCAAAGCTGCATCCTGTATGCTTTCGCGTCCTAAGGCCAATCCTGCATTATTTACCAATACATCAATTTGTTTCCATTCTTGAGGCAAAGTTTCAATAGCCTGAAAAACTGCGTCTCTATTTCTGACATCGAGGGTAACTGTATGTACTTTTATTCCAAATGAATGTATCAGGGATTCGCTGATTGACTGTAGGCGGTCGGCTCTTCTCCCTGTTAATATCAATTGGTCTTGCTGTTTGGCAAATGCTTCAGCTGTTGATTTACCTATACCTGATGTAGCTCCCGTTATTAAAATGATACGGTTCATGAAATGAATTTGATTGTATGATGTATGAAATTTTGAATAGCTTTGATAAGCACATCGGTTTCTTCAATCATGCCCATATGAGCACTGTGCTTCAGAATGTGAATGTGCGTTTCGTTTGCAAGATAGGATTGTTTAAGAGACTGGTTGATTGGTATTGATTTGTCGTGACTGCCACACACAAATAAGACAGGAATCTTTGAGCTGCGAAGAACATCAGATCGGTCGGGTCTTTGTATCATAGCCCTGTAATATGCCTGCAGCGATGAAACCCCTGATGCTATGCCCATCTCAATATGATCTTTGATATCATACATATTATCGGATTGATTCTTATATAAGTCGGGAATGGCTGTTTCAAGAAACGTTTTACAGCCATGTTTGTCCATGAAAGCGATTGCTTTTTCGCGAGTTTGCTTTTTGTTGTCATCATCAGCATAAGATGTTGAGTGTATGAGTCCGATTGCCGTCAAACATTCCGGATTTTTTTCCAGTAACGCAAGTGCAATGTATCCGCCCATGCTATGCCCCATAATAATACACTTATCTATTTTCAAGCCCTTCAGAAAAAGACAGATCATATCAGCTAATGCCTCGATGGTGGTGTTTGAATGTATTGAGCTGCTTTCGCCGGAGCCTGGTATATCGACACAAATAACTCTGTTTGTTTGCTCCAGCTTTGGAATGAGTTTTCTCCAAATGCGATGATCTTCTGCAAAGCCGTGTATTAGAAGCAGTGGAGTGCCTGTGCCACAATCTGAATAAGCTATCTGTTTGTTTTCGATATTGATTATTTGCACTCCGTTTTACAATTTGTATTGCAAAAATAGGACAAGATATAAATTGGTACGCTTATTGTTTTTTTGATAAAATAAAACTGCGATAGGTAATCAGCATTACAAATGGTATGAGTGCGGTGTTTAGTTGCTGTGGTATGAAAAACCAAGCGCCCAGTAGTGTAGCTGTCACAATCGTTTGAAATTTGAAATAGTTTTTTAATAATGAACGATTCATATTTGGAATGAATACTACTACCATATTCAGCGGAAATGCCCACAAGAGATTGAAGTTTTTTACAGTCATACTATGATCAGTAAGTGTCCACATGACAAGTAATATTATTCCCAGAAATCCGGTTATGAATAACCATGTTCTGTCTGCGATGATTGACAGCAGTGGAGCTTTTTTTATGAATGTCATTAAAAATAAAAGCAGAGAAAAAAGACCAATAACAAATCCCGGCTGCCAAATGGAAACCTCTGATGGACGCACAGGAGCCATGTATAAGGGAGTAGTTGATGCGATGAGTTTTTTTGATTTTTCTTTTTCCAATGAAACCATCAGATTATTAGGTAAAAATCCCTGTTCGGTTGCAGTCATGATTTTGTCGGTAGGCAACCCCAGTATAAGGTCGATGCCCAATTTACTCCAGTATTGATGTCCGTTGTCCAGATATTGATGAATGGCTTGTCTAAAGGTTGTTTTTTCTGACATGACTGCCGGTAATGGATTTTTTCTATTGAGTGCCGACATGATCAAATCACGCAAACGAGTCGTGCAGTTATCATAAAAGAAATCGTATTTGTAGTATTTATTTTCTTCCAAAATGTTCAGCAATAAAGAATCGCGTATGTATCTTTTTTCTGCAGCACGAAGTTGGAGTTCTTGTTCTGTAAGGCCACGTTGCATATATTGATAGTCTTCAATAAATGATTCAGTTTGCTGGGCAATGACAAAATATAAAAGTTTGCCTCGCATAAATTTTATATAGAAATTCGGATCGTCAAAATTGAAAGTGCCATAGTTATATACACGATCTGTATTGTTGGCACTGTCTATTACACGAATGGCGCTATGTCCAAAGATGGAGTAGAGCTCATTACCCGGAGTACAGGTAACAAGAGAGATTCGAAGCCCAGAGGAGTCTTGAGCGAAATTTGATAAAAATGAAATCAACAAAAAAAAGATGAGGGTACATTTTTTTGCAGCCATAGAAAATTGGATGTTTTTTGCAAAGTTACGAAAATGAAAATTGGGTAGATTTGTTAAAAGCATGATCGTTTTGTGATTACATGAAGTACTTCAGCAATTGATTTATAAAACCCTGAATTTCTTTCCCGGCATGGCTTCAATGAGGCCCATTAATTCCAGTTCCAATAAAACGGATGACAATGAACCATATGAGAAATTGGTTAACATTTGTAATTGATCAATATCTGCATCTTTTCTTTGTTCAAGTACTGATATTATTAATTTTTGTTCATCTGAAATTTCAAGTGGTAAAACTCTTTGGGTAATCTCTTTTTTAGGAGGTAAATTATTCCAGCCCATATTATCCAGCAGGTCTTTGGCAGATGTAATGATTTGTGCTTTTTGTTGTTTGATTAACAGATTGCATCCTGCACTTTTCATATCTACACTTCTGCCCGGTAATGCAAACACTTCCCGATTGTATTGATGAGCTAAATCGGCTGTAATCATAGACCCGCCTCGTTCACCGGTTTCTATGACCACCACTGCATCAGCCAAGCCCGCCGTAATTCTGTTTCTTCTTGGAAAATTTTGTTTATCAGGCTGAGCGCCTTCTCTGAATTCAGTTACAAGTAATCCTTGATTTGAAATTTGTTTTGCCAATACAGTATTCATTTCAGGATAAATAGTATGAAGCCCATGAGCCAATACAGCTGTTGTAGTCATGCCCGTTTCTAATGCAGCTTGATGAGCAATTGTATCGATGCCATAGGCGAGTCCACTGATGATGTTTATCTTGTGTGATTTCAATTCATCTATGAATTGTATACACCATGTTTTACCATAGTTGGTATTACTACGAGTACCTATGATGGCAATTGAATGCTGCTGTAAAATTTCAACGTTTCCCTTTGCATAAATCAGTGCCGGCGCATCAGCACAAAAACGTAATTTCTCAGGATAAGTTTCGTCTAATATTGATACAGCTTTAATCCCAGAATGCTGTAAGAATTTTAATTCCTTTTCAGCGAGATAGAATTTAGTGAATTTTTTTATGGCATTTGCGCGAATGGAGCCAACATGTTCTATTTGTTCCAGTTTACGATAAGGCGCTTCAAAAATTGCTTTTGCTGATCCAAAAGTTTGTAATAAACTACGAGCTACAATATCACCAATTTGAGGCACAAGTGTGAGTGCGATTCGACATAATATTTCTTCGGACATAGGTCCGCAATATTCAGCAATTACTTATTAGAAATTCAGGTGAATTTCCGTTCTTCTGTTGTTGTTTTTCCCCTCTTCATTGGTGTTTTTATCTGCAGGCTGAGTATCTCCAACTCCTTTGGCTTTGAGTCGGCTTTTGTTGATGCCTTTCTCCACCAGATATGTAAGCACTGCGTTAGCCCGATTTTTACTCAGTGTAAGATTTGCTGATTTTGTGCCTGTGTTATCGGTATGTCCAATGATTGATGCATTTATTTGTGGATTCTCATTCAATAAATTAACCAGCTTGTCTAATTCCGGTTGCAGGCCCGATTGAATTTCGTATGCATTTCGTTCGAAGAGAATATTTTTCAATGAGATAACAGCGCCTTTGCGAATTGGATTCAAAAGAATCACTAAGCTGTCTTTTTTTAGAGAATCATCTACAGTCAAACGGGACGAATAAAAAAGGTATCCTTTGGTTTGAACAGTTATCAGATATGTTTCTCCTTTACTGAGCGTCATGAAAAAATGCCCTTGCTCATCGGAAACAACTTTTTCATGCACAGTTCTATTGGTGAGTTGTGTTAGCTCGATATTGCTGGGCAAACCCAATGATGTAATGGCGTCTTTAATCGAACCATTAATTCCAGTTGATTTGATTGGTTTTATTTCATTACGCAGCTTCACGGAATAAATATCCAAGCTATGTGTTTTACTATATCGGTCGCTTGAAAAATAAGCAGTCTCTCCATCCGGCGCAATTGTAAGTGCTCCTTCATCATCGGCGGTATTGATAGGATAACCCAAATTAATAGGATCACTCCAGGTGTTGCCAGTATCATGCATGCTTACAAAAAGATCTCCGTTTCCATAGCCCGGATGACCATTGCTCACAAAATACAAGTGCTTGTTGTCGGCATGAATGAAAGGAGCGGTTTCGTCTCCGGATGTATTGATGATTGATCCGGCATTTACGGGCGTGCCCCAGTATCCGGATGCAGATTTATAACTGATCCAAATATCTTTTCCTCCATAACCACCTGGCTTGTTGCTTGAAAAATACAATGTTTGATTGTCGGGTGAGAGGGATGGGGTTGATTCCCAAAAATCTGTATTGATATTTGCGCCGAGATTTTTTCCTGCATTCCATGTTCCATCATTGTTTCTTTTCGAAACATATAAATCACAGCTTCCCTTACCCTGGGGATAATTGCATCCGGTATAGTATAGGTATTTTCCATCCTGCGAGATGGTTCCTGCTCCCTCACTGAAATCAGAATTGATGAATCCTTGCAGTGGAGTTGCATTAGTCCAGCCAGTATCCGTCAATTGGCTTTCCATGAAATCTTCATCGGAAGGGCCGACTCTTCTGTTAAAAATCAATTTATTTTCATTCACTGGCATCGATGGAAAATACTCATGTAAAATTGTATTAACAGAACCTTTCAATAAAATAGTACTGGATGCAGTTGTTGAATGTTCAAAAGATTTTTGGTTATTTAATCGCCAGATAAATTGTTCTCTTCTTAGGTTACCCGCTTTTTGTCCATTTTCGCGTAAATCTTTTTTTGATAAGTAAATATCAATTGCTTGAAGTGCTTTATCGAATTGTGCATTTGCAGATAAAGCGATGGAATAGGGCAGGTATTGTTCTTTGCAATAAACCGTGTCCATATCAATGGCATTCCTGTAATAATGCACGGCAGAGTCGTAGCGTTTCATTCTTGAAAAAATACCGCCAAGAGAAATGTATGCGTCAATGTATTTATGGTCGATTTGAATGGCATTACGAATCTGGGTCAATGCATTTTGGTATTGCCCCATTTCAATGTCGGATCTTGAATTTTCAAGAGCAGCAACGGCCCTCTTGTTGATTTTTGAAACATCATACCATTGGCAAAAACCTGTGCTACATAAAAGCATCAGGTAAGTAAAAACATACACAGGCAGACAATTCCGTAAAATTTCAAGAATTTTTTGCTGATTCATTTTTTCATGGGATGTTAAGGTATTTGTGGACTTGAAGAGATAATCGCCATTGGGTTTTCTTTTGGATATAGTCAACAATTGGCGCATGAAGTTTTTCTCTTTTATCCCACTCAGGTTGCAGAAACAATTTACATGATGAAGATGTCTGAGGTGCGTGTTTTTCAGCCCATTCAAAATCGGACTGATTGAACACAACGACTTTTAATTCATCAGCTTGTTGAAGAACCTCCGGCAAAGGTGCTTTGAATTTTTTAGGAGAAACACAGATCCAGTCCCATGAGCCACTCAGTGGATGAGCGCCGGAAGTTTCGATATGGCATCTGTATCCTTCAGATCGAAGTGAGTTGGTTAATGTAGTAAGGTTATGCATTAAAGGTTCTCCTCCGGTAATGACTACAATGCCCTTTGGCATGGCCTTTTGTACAAATGAAACAATCTGGTCTATTGTATGCAAAGGATGCTTATCTGCTTCCCAACTTTCTTTAACATCACACCACACGCAACCTACGTCGCAACCTGCCAGCCTTATGAAATAAGCGGCACTTCCCTGGTGAAAACCCTCACCTTGTAAGGTGTAAAAATGTTCCATTACGGGAAGCGTTTCCTGTGGTTTGTTGTTCTCCATGCCTAATTCATTGATTCAACGCAAAGTTACGTCATTGATTTAGCTAATGGTACAGGAGAAAAAAACAGAAAAGTTAAAAGAAAAGAAGCCATCAATTGCGTTGAAAACAACCTTGTTGTGAACATGAATAATTTGAATTTGCAATCATGAAATTCCGTACAGCATGTTCAGTTTTATTTATTGCGTTTGCACCCCTGCATTCCATAGAGCAATCCATTCCATTTTCATTTTACCAGCTACCTGGATATGAGCAATCTGGGCAAGATATTTTTTCTGCAGCAACGAATCCTGCGTTACTTGGTTCTGTAAAAAAAACTTCAGCAGCGGTATGTTCTGAAATGCGTTATGCATTGAAAGATCTGCTGCATACTAGCGGTTCCATTGTGGTCCCTGTTTCATTCGGCTCATTTGGCATGCATGTATTGCATGTAGGCAATACAAATTTTTCTGAAACGGCATTCCTGGTGCAGTATGCGAGAAAACTGAGTTTGCAAAAAAATCATATAGGCATTTCGTTTGGTATGCTGGAAAAAAGAGATGAAGGATTAGTAGTCATTCGTCAATATCAGGCAGATATTGGCTTAAGCTTTTCCTTGTCGGAAAATATAGGATACAACGTTGTTATGCGTCTCAAACAATTGCAGCAAACAGAGGAGGATCGTAGTATGGAGTTAGACTATCAAATAGGATTGGGCTATCGTTTTACGCCCCAGTTTGCTGGTGCTGTACAAATCTGCAAGGATGTAAAAAGAGATGCACGGTGTTATATAAAGGGGTCTTATCAATTGCATCCAAAAGCTTCGGTCAGCATTGCATGTTCAACAGCTACCCGAGAGTTTTGGATACTTACATTTTTTCGGTTGAAAAATATGCAGCTTGGTTTTTCGGTAGGAATTCATCAAATGATGGGTACTACACCCGGCTGTATGTTAATGACAAAAGAATAAAAATAGAAAGTTGAAAAAAAATATTTGCAGCATAATTCCCATATTTTATTGTCTAGCGGTTTCGGTAGCTCAGGATGTTGATTCTTTAAATTTAAGTGGATCGGATAATTACTGGATTCAGCAAACAGAACTGGTAGATCGAATGAATGATGGCGAGGCAGATCATGAAGAAGAAATTACAGAAAGTAAAAAAATAGACATCAATACATGCAAAGAAGATGACTTGATACGATTTGGATTAACGAGAGATCAAGTAGATTATTTTATAAGCTATAGATCTCAAATGAAAGGCATTACAGATTTGTATGAATTACAGGCTGTGCCGGGGTTGGATGATTTTTCGATAAAAATACTGAGGATGCATACAAAAGTGAAACATGAAATTTCATTTAAACAATTGATGAAAGATTTGTCAGGTGGAAATACTTCTTTGATTTTGCGCACAGATTTTTATAAATCTAACGGCGTTGATTATACGAAATACTTACCTGAATTTTCAACCTCATTCATGCAATCTTTTCGAACGAGAATAAAATATGTATATACAGGATCATTGCTGGATTTCTCAATGGTTGGAGAGAAAGATGCCGGAGAGGCATTTAGTTGGAGCAGAACCAGGAAGGGAATGGATGCATACATGGGAGGTATCAGGTTCAGAGGAAATGGAGTTATCAGGCAACTCATTTTGGGGGATTACAAGGTGATGATGGGTCAGGGTTTGATTATATGGCAAGGATTTGGGGGAGGGATAGGAATGAATGGTATGACGGGCAGGCCAAAGAATGAAATATTTAGCCCACACAGAAGTTATAATGAATTCTATTTTAAGCGTGGTATTGCTGCTGAGCTGCAATGGCGTAATTGGCAGGCAGGGGTGTTTTTATCGAAGCGTGGGTTGGATGCCTCACTTCAATGGGATAGTACAGAACAGGTACAGAAAATCAGGGCTATTTACACAACAGGGATGCATTCGGACAGCTTATCCAACATACGTGCAAAAACAGTTACAGAATATATACTGGGTGGAAAATTGATTTTGAATACATCTTATGGGTATTTTGGATTGACTTCGGTTGGTTATGACTATGGCAAAAGTTTTTACAGAAATCCTGAGCTCTATGCGTTTCACTATCAGAACAAAAAGAGAAAATATTACTCGAGTGCTGACTACTCGTTTTCCATTAGCAATTTTCATTTTTTTGGAGAGTTGGCAGTTATGAATGCGAGAGCGATAGCCATACAACAAAATGTGTCTGTTGTTTTAAATAAATCAATGGATATTGTTTTAGGGTATCGAAATTTCGGTCCGGCATACAGATCGTCAGATGCTGTGTTTGCTGGCTTGCAAACAAATCCAAGCAATGAGAGTGGTTGGAGCTTTCAAGGTAGGTATGGTTTTGACAGAGGTTCTGAAATCACTATTCTCTGGGATCTCTCTTCATTAAGATGGATAAGATATGGAGAGTGTCAACCTCTGCACAGTTCTAATTTTATCTTGAGCTTTAGGAAATTTGACAAATTAGGTAATGGTTTGGCTTTCAAATATAGACATATGGTTAGCTCAAGTTCGGATAGTCTGACATGGCTTTACAATTCAGCAGGGGATGAAATTGCAAGCATATATGATTTTCATACTAGGGTCAAGATAGGGCAGGGTAAGTGCTTATTTTTTAGGTACCTGTTCAGGAAAGCAAAGGGCAAAGACAATGTCTCTAATGCCGGTTTGCTTTGTTGGGGTTTGGATGTTAAATGTCAGAGAGGTTTTACTTTTCAGTGGAGGTTTTATTTAACAGAGGGCTCTGCATCGGCTGGGGGGATCAATTTTCATGAGGCAGATTTGGGTAGTACAAATCAATCGGGCTGGTTATATGGAAATAAAAAGGCGGTAAGCATAATGGCAAACAAGAATATTGCCAATAAAATAAAATTGGGGTTAAAAGGACAATTCAATACGGACAAAGGAATTGAATCAATTTTAAAAAATACTCAAAATAGTACCATAATATCTGCACAATTCGGTTTATTTTTTTAAAAAAAACTAAAAGTATAGATTTCTTTATAAAAATATTAAATAAGGGCTCTCCTGATGACTGCTACCTGATATTTTTTTTTGTGGAATCTTATTTCTGCTTATTTTTACGAATCTTTTAACTAATCTTAAAACGCACATGAGAAGATTTCTAACACTATTTGCCGTGCTGATGTGTAGCACTATGCTTACACTGGCACAGGTCCGTCAAATTTCGGGGCAAATAAAAGACAACACCGGTGAACCGGTAAAATTTGCAACGGTAACAGAGTCCGGCACCAAAAATGCCACTACCACCGATGCCAGCGGTAATTTTTCCATTAAGGTGAAAGGAGCCGGAGCAAAGCTGATGATTTCGGCAGTAGGTTTTGACAGTCAGGAAATTACACCTGCTGGAACGATCGTATCTGCTACCTTGGTTCGTAACACACAGGAAATGGCTACAGTGGTGGTTACAGGATTGGGTGTTCAAAGACAAGCCAAGGAACTGGGTTACTCAACTGCTAAAGTGAAAGCAGCGGAATTGACACAGGCGAAAGTGGTGAATCTTCAGAATGGTTTAACAGGTAAGGTATCTGGTTTAAATATCCAGACTGTAAACAATGGTGTTTTTGCCGATACGCGTATCACACTTCGTGGTATTCGTTCATTAACCGGTAATAACCAGCCAATGCTAGTATTAGATGGAGTTCCCATTGCGCTGAGCTACATTTCATCTATCAACCCAAATGATATCGCAGATGTAACCATTCTTAAATCATCTTCTTCAACGGCTATCTACGGTCCTGATGGTGTGAATGGTGCAATTGTAATTACTACCAAGAAAGGTACAAAAGCAAAGCCTTCTATCACATTGAGCCATACAGTACAACTTGAAAAAGTATCTTTCATGCCTCTTTTCCAGGCACAGTTCGGATCAGGTTCATCTGAAGATGACAATCACAATGGTGTATATGATCCTATTGAAAATCAGGGTTATGGAGACGCATTTGACGGATCTATTCGTCAAATTGGTCGTGATGGTCCAGGCGGTATTCAGCAATTCGTTTCTTATGAGGCTCGTCCTGATGAAAAGCGTAAATTCTGGAACACCGGTATGACAAACCAAACAGACTTCTCCATTGCAACTGGCGATTACTACATGAGTTTTCAAAATGTAGATATCAATGGTGTAATGCCTAAAGACAAGAATAAGCGTGTTGCCATTAATTTAAGCGCAAACAAAGAGTTTAGTTCCAAATTCAAATCATCTTTCTCACTTCGTTACACACAAAGTAAGTATGATGTAAATGCAGGAGGTAGCTTTGGTAATGGACGTGACTACACTCCATATTGGAACCTAGTAAACTCACCAATGCAAATTCCAATTACTCGTTATAAAAACTGGAAGACAGACTACTGGTCAAGTCCTGACGGTTTCTACAATGACTACTATCACAACCCTTACTGGGCTGTAGATAATTTCCGCGAAAATGGACGTATTGATGATGTATTAGGTAACATGCAGTTTGATTACAAGGTTAATTCGGACATCAATATTACCTATCGTTTAGGCGCAACTTACACAAATCAAACATCTAAGTCAACTCAAGGAGCATTGAATTACAGTGCTTTTGCAATTGCAAGTGGTAAATCAACTGCACAATCCAATATTCCTGCAGCATTGATTGATGCTTCTTCATATTCAAGTCGTTTGAATTCTGAATTGTTTGCAACTTACAGAAAGCAATTTGGCGATTTCAGAGTGGAAGCATTGGTTGGTCAGTCTTATCGTGAAATCAACTCAAAATCAATGACTACCAGCAGTGATAACTTGGGAATTCCACAAGTATTCAACATCAGTGTTCGCAAGGGAGAACCTGACGTATCTGAAGGAAACAGTCAAACAAAACTTGAGCGTTACTTTGGTAAAGTGTCTGTTGGTTACAACAATTGGGCATTTGCTGAAGTTACAGGATCTAATGACATCGACAGTCGTTTGGCCAATCCTTATAACTACGATTACAGCAAGATCAGCTTCTTCTATCCAGGTGTAAGTGTGTCTGCTGTTTTGAGTGAAGCTATTAAGGAGATCAAAGACAGCAAATATATTTCTTACTTAAAAGTTCGTGGTGCTCTTTCAAAAACAGGTAACGTAAACTTGGGAGCATACAGTTTGGAGAACACATACTCACAGGTTAATGGATTCCCATACGGAACATTGATCGGATTCTCTGCAAACAACACACTTCGTCAGGCCAGCTACAAACCTGAGTTTGTAAAAAATGCTGAATTTGGTATTGAAGCAGGATTCCTGAAAAATCGTATCAACTTTGAAGCCACTGTGTATCAACAAAAGAACACAGATCAGATCATTACTGTAGCTTATTCAGTTGCAACAGGATATCCTAATGCGCTGTTGAATGCTGCCGACTTTACCAATAAAGGAGTTGAGTTAGATTTGAAATTAACTCCACTTGTAAATCTTGGTAATGTGTCTGTAGACTTTAAGATGAACTACACGCATCAAAATAACGTTGTTAACAAAATTGTTGATGGTGTGGATGAGTTAGGTATCGGAAATTTCAACTTCATCATGGTTGGACAATCGGCCTACACATTCAAAATGTCTGATTATCTCCGTGATGCTCAAGGAAGAGTTATCATAGATGCAAATACTGGTTATCCTACCATTGATCCTGTTACCAAGAAGTTCGGAAGAACACTGCCAACCGACATCTTTGGCGCATCTATCAACATCAACTACAAAAATATTTCCTTGAGTGCAGTAGCAGATTACCGTACCGGAAATCAGATTTGGAATGGTTTAGGACCTGATATGGATTTCTCAGGAATTTCCTTACGTTCAGCTCAAAACAATCGTCAACCATTCATTTTCCCTAACTCAGTAATTGAAACTGCGCCTGGTGTTTATACTCCAAATACAAACGTATATACACAAAGTGGTGGATATGGATTCTGGTCACAATCAGTTAATACTGCAGCGAATACCAATTATCTTTGCAGTGGAGCTTTTGTGAAATTGAGAGAAGTTGCTTTAACCTACAATATGCCTTCCAATATTTTTGGCAAGTCGGGAATAAAAGGAGCTTCAGTTTCTATAACAGGTAGAAATTTATTTACCTGGTTGCCTAAGACAAACCAATGGACAGATCCTGAGTTCTCTAATACAACCGGAAATGCGCAAGGTGTTAACACAAGAAACAATACACCACCAACACGCATATTTGGTGCCAACGTAACATTAAATTTCTAAACCCGTAATACTTACAGAAAACGTAAAATATAAAAACATGAAAAAATTCAAATTTTTACTTTTCTTATTGGTTGTTACGTTCTTGGTGGGCGTAATGAGTTGCAGCAAAGACAGCTTCAACATCAATAGGAATCCGAATAATGCTACTGACAGTACAGTAGCTTACAATGTACTTCTACCGTCAGCACAAAATAATACTGCACGTATTGTTGCAAGAAGCTGGGGCTGGTTACAAAACTATCTTGGTTATTGGGCACGTTCCGGTACCTATGCTCCCAATGCCGATGAGGAGTCATATCAGATCACTACAAGCTTTCAGGCAGGTATCTGGTCTTCATTGTATGACAACTTATATGATTATCAAGCGATGCAAATTGGGGCCAACAAAGCAGGCGCAGGCTTTTACGAAGGAATCGCCCGCATTATGAAAGCCCACAACTTCGCTATGCTTGTTGACATTTATGGCAATGTGCCTTACTCAGAAGCACTAAAAGGAGCGAGTGTAACTACTCCAAAATATGACAATGGTATCGACATATACAAAGATCTGTTACGTCAAATTGATCTCGCTATTACTCAGATCAAAGATGCAGATGAGTCTGAAACAGGACCTAATGCAAACATTCTGACAGATGATGTAATGTTTGGCACTAAATTATTTGCAACTACCGACATACATGAAATGAAAGACAGATGGGTAAAGTTTGCTAATACACTTAAGTTGCGCATGCTTACAAAATGTATGAATGGAGGTATGGAGATTAACGGGACAGCAGGAACAGCACAGTCTACCGTAACAGGCATTGATCTTGTTAATGAGTTCAATATCATCAATAATGAAGGTTCAGGATTTATGACAGACTTCAACGCTCAAGTAAACCCTGGTTATCAGTCAGATAAGAGAAATCCATTCTACAATTTGTATGTTGCCGATGATGCAGGAAGTCAAACTTCAGGTGCAGTTTATTACAAAGCCAATGCTTATGCAGTTGGTGATGGATCTGCTTCAAATCCCGGTTATTATGGATACAACGGAGATACCAGAAGAACACGTTTGTACACAACAAACAACTCCGGAGCATACAGAGGTGTAGCTTATGGATTGCCTCCTGTTACAGAAAATGCCGCAACTACTTTGTCAGGAATTGGAGCTGGCTTGTATAGAGGAATGGATCAACCACAATGGGTGCTCACTCGTGTTGAGTCTTATTTCTTACAAGCGGAGTGTATGAATCGTGGATTTTTAAGTGGGGATGCTCAAACAACATTGGAAAGCGGAATTTCTGCATCATTCGTTGATCTTGGAAGAACCGCTGCAAATGCTACAAGTTACTTGACAAGCAATGCAGGATATGCAGATGTGGACTACACCGCCCCAGCTCAAGCAGCTGACCTTGCAAAGGGTGGCCTTTTTACCATCATCTCTCAAAAATGGTTTGCACTAAATGGTATCGCTCCTTTTGAAGTATGGAGTGATTACAGAAGAGTGGATTTCTCAGCTGCTACCAATCACTTTGTATATGGAGAGTCAGTAGGTTACGAACCAGGTCCTGCAATCTCTGTTTATCCTTCAAACACAAAAACAGAAATTCCTGCAAGATTGCTATATCCACAAAGTGAATACCTGTACAACCCTGCAAACGTGGGTTCACAGCCACCTGCAGGAGCATATCCATTTGCACATGTATTTTGGGATTTACATTAATAATAATTCAATTAAACAGATAAAATATGAAAAGAATTTCGCTAATAGCATTTGCAGCAATTCTGATCTCTCAAACAAGTTGTCTTAAGGATAAAGGTTTTGAGAACCAGGAGTACGGTATCAAGGATCCCGCAACTGCCTCTGCAGCCGGTGTAGGATTTAACTTGTTGAATAAAACAAACTTCAAAAAAACTGTTGGAGTTTTTATCAGTGATCAACCTCAGGATATAGACGGAGATGCTGTAATGCTCGCTCTGTATTCAGGTTCAAAAGCTACAAAAGACATTCACATAAAAGTAGCAGTTGATCAAACCATTTTGGATGATTACAATACAGAAAATGGAACATCTATACCTGCATTGGATCCGGCAGATTATACAATCGTTACAGATGCAGTGATACCTGCTGGTCAACAATATGCTCCAGTTAAAATCACAATCCCATCCACGATGAGTATCAGTCCGGACAATTCTTATGCTATTGCTCTGAAGATTCTATCTGCTGATGCAGGATATACTATTGCTTCAAATATGAGCAAAACTTTGGTAGAGGTAGTGATTAAAAACCAATACGATGGCGATTACGTCTCCAATGGTTATTTTTATCATCCTTCAGCTCCAAGAGGTATTACAGACAGACCAAAAACATTGGCAACTGTCAATGCTACGAGTGTTTGGACTGAGTTAGGAGATTTAGGTGGAGCGGGTTATTTTGCAATTTTTGATACAGACCCTGTATCAAATGCTGTAACAATCCGTCAATATCCGGGTAGTGTTGCTATCGTAGATTTTGGTACAGGTTTACCATCTTCAAATCCAGGATACACTGCTCAGTGGGCTAACTCTGCAGATTGTAATAATCTGTACGATCCTGCAACCGAGTCATTCAAGGTTAGATATGGTTATGTGGGAGGAACGGGTTATCGTGTAACTGAAGAAATTCTTGTTAAAGAATAAAACCATTGATAATATTCTATGAGGCCGTCTTATGACGGCCTCTTTTTTTGTAAATTGCATGCATGAGATCAATTACCTGGCAAGTCACACCAACATTTTTTTTAACTACAAGACAGAACATAAGAAAGATTCAAATTCTATCTCAAATCATTTTTATTAATATTTGCTTGCCCTGTTTTTCAAGCAATTTAAATGCACAGGCATTAAGTTATGTTGATCCTGCAAGTGCATATCAGCGAGTGTTGCTTGAAAAAGGAGATGCAGTGACTTACCAACAAGTTGGAACCTATAAAGTTACCGGGTCTCCATATTTATATGGAGAAAAATTGAACGGTGCCGTATATGCCGGTAAAGAAAGCGGAGCCAATATTTCTCTCAGTTACAATACTTACAAACAGGAGCTGGATATTTATTTAAATGGGTCTGATTTTGCTATAATTAAACCTGCTTTGCTCGTTGATTCTTTTCTTATTATCAAACCTGCCGATTCCAAATATTTAAAAGATAACATACAATTTTACAGTTCTCAATTGCTGGATCCTTCAATGAAACCTTGCTTTTTTCAATTGGTTGCTCCAGGAAAAAGATTTAAACTATTGAAAGCTTATGTATCAAATCTTGATTATGTAAGTACCAATTATATACAATCAGATTTACGACAATTCTCACTGGATTATCAGTATTATTTTTTCGATGCCAATACGCAAAAGCTTACCAAATTAAAACTCAGTAGAAAAAAAATCATAGAAGCTTTTAAACCTTTTTATGATGTATCTGACCTAATTCGAGATAATTTTGGAGCACAACCGGAGGAGAATTTGAAAGAGATCATTGAGGTTTTAAATAAAAAGTAATTTTTTCTAAACCGCTCTTCTATTTTTCGAATTTGCGATTTTGCATTTTTACTTTTACATTTTGACTTCTTAATTTTGCAATCAAACCAATTCAATTAATAAAAATAATGTCAGACCAACAACAAGCACCTAATCAAATCAACATTGAAATTTCAGAAGAAGTAGCCGAGGGAACATATGCCAATTTGGCTATCATCACTCATAGTCACGCCGAATTCGTGATAGATTTTGTTAATGTGATGCCCGGTACTCCTAAAAGCAAGGTAAAAAACCGTATAGTCCTGACCCCTTTTCATGCCAAACGCTTCATGAAAGCCATGATCGACAATATCAAAAAATTTGAATCTGCTAATGGAACAATCCAGGATATGGAAAGTGTAGAAATTCCTTTCACCTTTGGAGGACCTGCAGGGCAGGCCTGATTATGTTTAAATTATTAGTATAATTAGTTGAACGATATTGCCTGAATTGCAGATGTCAATTCAAACTGGAAATTTTGGCAAAAGATCTGATTTCTATCAAAAATCTTACCAAATTAACAGTTTTTCGACTTTTTTCATACAAATTACTGTATTTCTCCTTACCTTTGCATCCCTCTAATTTGGGAGAGGTACAAATATGTACATGCCTCAGGTTAGATCACCCTCTCAAAACGCTTTAATAATATTATGTCTGCAACAAAAAATTCTACTGCACAACGAATCAATTTTGGTAAAGTTGATTTGCTGGCAGAACAACCCGACTTGCTCGGAATCCAGATTGAGTCTTTCAAAGATTTTTTTCAGTTAGAAACTACGCCCGACAAAAGAAATGTTGAAGGTTTGTTCCGTGTGTTTAAGGAAAATTTCCCTATCACCGACACACGCAACATTTTTGTGCTGGAGTTTTTGGATTATTTCATTGATCCTCCACGTTACTCTATTGACGAATGTATTGAGCGAGGACTTACCTATGCTGTTCCGCTGAAAGCCAAATTGCGATTGAGTTGTAATGATGAAGAGCATGTTGACTTTCAAACAATTGTTCAGGATGTATTCTTAGGTAACATCCCTTACATGACACCACGTGGTACTTTTGTTATCAATGGTGCTGAGCGTGTCGTAGTGAGTCAGTTGCATCGTTCACCTGGTGTGTTCTTTGGTCAGTCTGTTCATCCCAATGGAACAAAAATTTATTCTGCCCGTGTGATTCCCTTTAAAGGAGCATGGATGGAATTTGCAACAGACATCAATAACGTGATGTATGCATACATCGACCGGAAGAAAAAATTCCCAGTTACCACTTTGTTGCGTTCTATTGGTTATGAAACGGATAAAGATATTTTGGAATTATTTGGAATGGCAGATGAGGTTAAAGCAGACAAGAAAACGCTTGCAAAATATGCAGGAAAACGTTTGGCTGCCCGTGTGCTGAACAAGTGGGTAGAGGATTTTGTGGATGATGATACGGGTGAGGCGAGTTCTGTAGAACGTATGGAGGTAATTTTGGAGCGTGACAGTGTATTGGATGAGAAAAACATAGAGAAAATTCTTGAAACAGATGTTCAAAGTGTATTCATTCAAAAAGAAGAAGTGAGTGGCGATTACGCTATCATTTATAACACCCTCAACAAGGATACATCAAACAGTGAGCTTGAAGCGGTACAGCATATCTATCGCCAGCTTCGTGGCGCAGATGCTCCGGATGATGAAACAGCTCGTGGTATCATTGATAAATTGTTCTTCAGCGATAAGCGTTATGATTTGGGTGAGGTAGGTCGTTACAAAATCAATCGCAGACTGAACCTTAATTTCCCTATTGAGAAAAAAGTATTGACTAAAGATGATATCATCTCCATTATTAAATACTTGGTATTGTTAACCAATGGCAAGAGTGAAGTGGATGATATTGATCACTTGAGCAATCGTCGTGTTCGTACGGTTGGTGAACAATTATATGCACAGTTTGGTGTGGGTCTTGCCCGTATGGCGCGTACCATTCGCGAGCGTATGAACGTTCGTGATAACGAGGTATTCACACCCGTTGATCTGATCAACGCTCGTACCTTGTCTTCTGTAATTAATTCTTTCTTTGGAACATCACAGTTGTCTCAGTTCCTGGATCAGACAAATCCGTTGAGTGAAATCACGCACAAGCGTCGTATCTCAGCACTCGGACCCGGTGGTTTGAGTCGTGAGCGTGCGGGCTTTGAGGTGCGAGATGTGCACTATTCTCACTATGGCCGTTTGTGTACGATTGAAACTCCTGAAGGACCAAACATTGGACTGATTTCAACACTTTGCGTACACGCAAAAATTAATGATATGGGCTTCATTGAAACACCATATCGTAAAGTGGATCAGGGTAAAGTGGATATGAAGAAAATCACTTTCCTAAGTGCCGAAGAGGAAGATACTGCAAAAATTGCACAGGCAAACATTGAATTGGATGCAAAAGGAAATTTCGTTGACGACCGCATCAAGTCTCGTCAAACCGGTGATTTCCCTATTCTTGATAAAAATGAAGTGGAATTCATGGATGTGGCACCTAACCAAATCGTTGGTTTGAGTGCTTCTCTGATTCCATTCCTTGAGCATGATGATGCGAACCGTGCTTTGATGGGATCAAACATGCAACGTCAGGCGGTTCCATTGATTAAACCACAGGCACCGATTGTAGGTACCGGTCTCGAAGCAAAAGCTGCTCGCGACGCACGTATTCAATTGCATGCCGATGGTGAAGGTGTGGTTGAATTTGTTGATGCAAACGAAATACATGTTCGTTACAAGCGCTCAGAAAAACAACAGTTGGTAAGCTTTGAAGATGATTTGAAAGTATATAAACTTACCAAGTTCGTTCGCACAAACCAGGAAACCTGTATCAATCTTCGTCCTGCTGTAAAAAAAGGACAGAAAGTTTCTGAAGGAGATTTCCTGACAGAAGGATATGCAACAAAAGACGGTGAACTTGCTTTGGGTCGTAACCTTAAAGTGGCATTTATGCCATGGAAAGGATACAACTTCGAGGATGCCATTGTAATCTCCGAAAAAGTAGTAAAGGATGATTTGTTCACTTCTATTCATATCAGTGAATTCGAAACAGAAGTTCGTGATACCAAATTGGGTGAAGAAGAATTGACTCCTGATATTCCTAATGTAAGTGAAGAAGCTACAAAAGATCTTGATCAAAACGGGATCATTCGTATTGGAGCTCACATCAAAGAAGGAGACATTATTATTGGTAAGATCACACCAAAAGGAGAGAGCGATCCAACACCTGAAGAGAAATTACTTCGTGCCATATTCGGCGATAAAGCCGGCGATGCAAAAGATGCTTCTCTAAAAGCCCCAAGCGGAACGGAAGGTGTGGTTATTGATAAAAAATTATTCCAGCGCGCAAAGAAAGATAAGAACGCTAAAATGCGTGAAAAAGCGTTGCTCGAAAAAATCGAAAAAACGCACGAGAAAAACGAAGCAGATATTCAGGAGTTGTTGTTGAACAAACTGCAGATCCTGTTGAAAGACAAGACCAGTCAGGGTGTAAGTAACAATTTTGGTGAGGTGCTTATTGGAAAGGGTGTTAAGTTTAATGCGAAGAACCTGTCATCCATTGATTTCCAAAATGTAAATCCATTGGGTTGGAGCGGTGATGCGAAAACAGATGACCTGATCAATACTTTACTCCACAACTATACCATTCGTTATAACGAAGAATTAGGTCGCTACAAACGCGAAAAATTCAATGTATCTATAGGTGACGAATTACCAACTGGCGTCTTGAAGCTGGCTAAAGTATATCTCGCTGTAAAACGTAAGTTGAAGGTGGGTGATAAAATGGCCGGTCGTCACGGTAATAAAGGTATTGTTGCCAAAATCGTTCGTGAAGAAGATATGCCTTTCCTCGAAGATGGAACGCCGGTAGATATCGTTCTGAATCCACTGGGTGTACCTAGTCGTATGAACCTTGGGCAGATTTATGAGACAGCTCTTGGTTGGGCCGGTCTGAACCTTGGGGTGCGTTTTGCAACTCCGATTTTCGATGGTGCTTCAGTGGAAGAAATCGCTGAAAACATCCAAAAAGCTGGCTTACCTACATTCGGACATACTTATTTGTTTGATGGTGAAACAGGAGATCGCTTCGATCAGAAAGCAACTGTGGGCGTTATCTATATGATCAAACTGCACCACATGGTGGATGATAAGATGCACGCTCGTTCTATCGGACCATACAGTCTCATCACTCAACAACCATTGGGAGGTAAGGCGCAATTCGGTGGTCAGCGTTTCGGTGAAATGGAGGTGTGGGCATTGGAGGCATACGGAGCATCCAACATCCTTCAGGAATTGCTTACCATCAAATCGGATGACATCATTGGTCGTGCAAAAACATATGAGGCCATTGTAAAGGGAGACAACATTCCAAGAGCAGGTGTCCCTGAGTCATTCAATGTATTGGTGCATGAATTGAAAGGATTGGGATTGGATCTGAAATTCGAGTAAGAACCGTTCGACGTAATCCAAACAAACAATTAAATAACTAATTTTTATACAACCTGTATATGGCATTAAAAAAAGACAATCGCCCAAAGTCGCCTTTCACTAAAATAACCATTAGTCTCGCTTCTCCTGACAGTATTCTCGAGAGCAGTTTTGGTGAGGTGATAAAACCGGAAACCATCAACTACAGAACATACAAGCCTGAGCGTGATGGATTGTTCTGCGAAAAGATTTTTGGACCCGTAAAAGACTATGAGTGTGCTTGCGGTAAATACAAGCGTATTCGTTATAAGGGTATCTTTTGCGATCGTTGTGGTGTTGAAGTTACTGAGAAGAAAGTGCGTCGCGAACGAATGGGACACATCGAACTCGTTGTTCCTGTAGTACATATTTGGTACTTTAAGTCGCTTCCCAACAAAATCGGTTATCTGCTGGGGATGAGTTCAAAAAAACTCGAAACGATCATATATTACGAACGTTTCGTGGTTATTCAGCCAGGTATCCGTGGAGAGAAGGGTTCCAATGTTGGTGATTTGCTGACAGAAGAAGAATATCTGCAAATTTTGGATGAACTTCCAAAAGAAAATAAAATGCTGCCTGATGAGGATCCCAACAAGTTTGTTGCCAAAATGGGCGCAGAGGCGGTGCATGATTTATTGCAACGCATCAAGTTAGATGAATTAAGTTTTGATTTGCGTACTTCTGCAGCCAACGAAACATCTCAGCAACGTAAGGCAGACGCCCTCAAGCGTTTGAGTGTGGTAGAAAGTTTCCGCGAAGCAAACTCACATATCAATAACCGTCCAGAATGGATGGTGATGCGTTATATCCCTGTTATTCCACCTGAACTTCGTCCATTGGTACCATTGGATGGAGGACGTTTCGCGTCTTCAGACTTGAATGATCTATACCGTCGTGTAATCATTCGTAACAATCGTTTGAAGCGCTTGATAGAAATCAAGGCACCTGAAGTGATTCTGCGTAATGAAAAACGTATGTTACAGGAATCAATAGATTCACTTTTCGATAATAGCCGTAAGTCTAATGCAGTAAAAGCAGACGGTGGTAGAGCATTGAAATCTTTAAGTGATGTATTGAAAGGTAAACAAGGTCGCTTCCGTCAAAACCTTTTGGGTAAGCGTGTTGACTACTCCGGTCGTTCTGTAATTGTGGTAGGACCAGAATTGAAAATGCACGAATGCGGATTACCAAAAGATATGGCTGCAGAATTGTTTAAGCCATTTATCATTCGTAAACTTATTGAAAGAGGAATCGTAAAAACAGTAAAGAGTGCCCGTAAGCTGGTTGATAAAAAAGAATCAGTAATCTGGGATATTCTTGAAAATATTTTGAAGGGCCATCCGGTTATGTTGAATCGTGCCCCAACCCTTCACCGTTTGTCTATTCAGGCATTCCAGCCGAAATTGATTGAAGGTAAGGCAATTCACCTGCATCCATTGGTAACGTCGGCGTTCAACGCGGATTTCGATGGTGACCAAATGGCGGTGCACGTTCCTTTAAGCAACGCAGCGATACTTGAAGCCCAGTTGTTGATGCTTTCTTCTCACAACATCCTTAATCCGCAAAACGGAACCCCAATCACGCTTCCTTCACAGGACATGGTGTTGGGTCTTTACTACATCACTAAGGGCAAAAAGACCATTGGTAATGAAGTGGTGAAAGGGGAAGGGAAAGCATTCTACTCTACAGAAGAGGTTATCATCGCCTACAACGAAAAGCAACTTGATTTGCACGCGCATATCAAAGTGAAAGTAAATGTTCGTGAGGCTGATGGATCTTTGGTAAATAAATTGCTTGAAACAACAGTTGGTAGAGTGATCTTCAACCAGTTTGTTCCAAAAGAAGTGGGTTTTGTAAACGCATTGCTCACCAAGAAGAGTTTAAGAGAAATCATTGGTGATATCATCAAATGGACCAGCGTACCTGCTACGGCAAAATTCCTTGATGATATAAAAACACTGGGTTATCGTATGGCCTTCAAGGGAGGTTTGTCTTTTAACATCAATGATTTGATCATACCTGCGGTAAAAGAACAACTCGTTGAAACTGCTCAATCGGAAGTGTCTGAAGTTTGGGACAGTTACAATATGGGTTTGATTACCAACAACGAGCGTTACAACCAGATCATCGATATCTGGAGTCGTGTAGATACCAAGGTAACGGAAACGCTTATACGCGAATTGGCTTCCGATAAACAAGGGTTCAACTCTGTATACATGATGTTGGACTCCGGAGCTCGTGGTAGTAAGCAACAGATTAAGCAGCTTGCCGGTTTGAGAGGACTGATGGCTAAGCCACGTAAATCCGGTTCATCTGGTAGCGAGATCATCGAGAACCCAATCCTTGCCAACTTCAAAGATGGACTGAGTGTATTGGAGTATTTCATCTCTACGCACGGTGCCCGTAAAGGTTTGGCCGATACCGCCCTTAAAACTGCCGATGCAGGTTACCTGACAAGAAGATTAGTAGACGTAGCACAAGATGTCGTTATCAACGAAGAGGATTGTGGAACACTGCGCGGTATAGCAACAACAGCACTTAAAGATAATGAAGATATCATCGAGCCACTTAGCGATCGTATAGAAGGCCGTACTTCATTGAACGATGTTACTCATCCATTGACAGATGAAATTATCGTTTCTGCCGGTGAAGAAATCACCGTTGACCTGGCAAAGAAAATTGAAGATATAGGTATAGAAACGGTAGAAATTCGTTCGGTACTTACTTGCGAGAGTAAGCGTGGTGTATGTGTAAAATGTTATGGTAAAAATCTGGCATCAGGTGCTTTGGCACAAAGAGGAGATGCGGTTGGTATCATTGCAGCTCAATCTATCGGTGAGCCGGGAACACAGTTGACACTTCGTACATTCCACGTGGGTGGTGTTGCGGGATCCGCATCAGTTGAATCAGGATTATACGCGAAGTTTGACGGAACACTCCAGTTTGACGGACTCAGAACCGTACATGCTGAAAATAACGAAGGAAAGAAAGTGGCAGTGGTTGTTGGTCGTACCGGTGAGATTCGTTGTGTAGATGTAAAATCTGATCGTTTGTTAAACACCATGAACATACCTTATGGTTCGATATTGAATGTAAAAGACGGGCAACAAATTGCCAAGGGCGATTTGATTTGTACATGGGATCCTTTCAATAACGTTATCGTTGCTGAAACGAATGGTAAGGTAAAATTTGATGCAGTCATCGAAGGTATTACTTATCGTGATGAGGCCGATGAACAAACCGGTCACAGAGAGAAAGTGGTTATTGACAGTAAGGATAAAACCAAATTGCCTACTATCATTGTTGAGGGTAAAGATGCCAAGAAATATAACTTACCTGTTGGATCACACATATCTGTAGAAGAAGGGGAAGAGGTGAAGAGTGGTCAAGTGCTTGTGAAGATCCCAAGAATACTCAGCAAATTGAAAGATATTACCGGAGGTCTTCCTCGCGTAACTGAATTGTTTGAAGCACGTAACCCTTCAAGTCCTGCTGTTGTATGTGAAATTGATGGTGTGGTTGAATTCAATCCAAACATCAAGCGCGGTAACCGTGAAATACGCGTAAAAGCAAAAGATGGAGTAGAAAAAACATATCTGGTGCCTGTGAGTCGTCAGATTCTGGTTCAGGATGGGGACTTTGTAAAAGCAGGAGCTCCGCTTTGCGACGGACAAATTGCACCGGCAGAAATTCTGAAGATTAAAGGGCCATTTGCAGTGCAGGAATATGTGGTAAATGAAATTCAGGAAGTATACCGCTTACAGGGTGTGAAAATCAATGACAAGCACATCGAGGTTATAGTTCGTCAAATGATGCGTAAGGTAACCATTGAAGATGCAGGAGATACAAGATTCCTGGAAGGAGATGTGGAAGATAAGATTGACTTCAATAAGGAGAATGACTTCATCTTTGACAAGAAAGTTATCACTGAATCTGGAGACAGCGACAAGTTCAAAACAGGACAAATAGTAACGGTGCGTGACTTGAGAGAGGAAAACTCAATTTTGCGTCGTGCCGATAAGAAACTGATTGAATATCGTGATGCACAGCCAGCTACTTCATCTCCACTGTTGCTGGGTATTACCAAAGCTTCTCTGGGAACTCAAAGCTGGATCTCTGCCGCTTCGTTCCAGGAAACAACAAAAGTACTCAGCTCTGCAGCCATTCAAGGAAAAACAGATGACATGCTTGGCCTCAAGGAAAATGTAATCACCGGTCACTTGATTCCTGCCGGTACAGGTATGCGCGAGTTTGAAAATATGATTGTTGGAAGCAAAGAAGAATACGAATTATTACAAACTACCAAAGAAGCAATGAGCTTCGATGATGAAGAGTAATAGTTTAAGATACTAATTATTTAAAGGGCTGTTTTAAACAGCCCTTTTTGTTTGCCACAATTCATCGTTTCAATTTGTTTGCGCATTTAATAATTATGTACATTTGATAAATAACCTGAAAGAATCTCAAACAATAAGACAGTATGAATAAGTCAACTATCCTCAATATCACAATGGCAATAGCGATTGTTACATTGTATATTTTACATTTCACCGGAAATACATCTGTAAATAAAACCGGAGTCATTAAAGTAACTCCAAGAGTCAATAGCAGGGATTCAGGAAAAATAGATCTGCCTGTGGCTTATGTTGATATGGATTCTTTGAATGAAAAAATCACTTACTTCAAGAAAATGCGAAAGCAATTTGAAGCTGAACAGGGCGCAATAGAAAAGGAATGGGAAAATGGATATCGAGGTTTGGAAAATCAAAAAAATAGTTTTCTGCAAAAAGGGGAATCAATTACCCAGGCAGAAGCAGAAGCTTTTCAGCAAAAACTTTATGAACAAAAACAACAAATAGACAGCAAGAAAGAGGCAGCTATGCAGAAGTTTGCTGATAAGTCGGGAAAGTTTTTGGAGGATATACACGATAAGTTGAAGAAATATATTGCCAGTTACAATGAAATAGCGGGTTATCGTTATGTATTTGCGAGCGGTAAGGACATGGATTATATCCTTTATAAGGATTCTGCTTGTAACATAACAAATGATATTGCAGCAGGAATGAATGATCTTTTGAAGGATAAGTAATGAAACCAATCAACAACTTTAAAAATTAATTTTGAATATGTCACAATCACCCAATGCGTTTAAACCAACACTTGGTTTGCTCGATGCGACAATGATAGTTGCAGGGTCTATGATAGGATCCGGAATTTTTATTGTCAGTGCAGATATGCTTAAAGATACCGGTAGCGCAGGATGGTTATTGATGGCATGGATCATCACCGGATTTATGACAATAACTGCTGCCTTGAGTTATGGTGAATTGAGTGCGATGTTTCCAAAGGCAGGAGGGCAATATGTATATTTAAAAGAAGCCTATAACCCAATGGTTGGATTTTTATATGGCTGGAGTTTTTTCTCGGTCATACAAACCGGAACAATTGCAGCGGTAGCTGTGGGTTTTGCCAAATTTGCCGGATATTTTATTCCTGCATTGGCATGGGATGATCAAAATGCATTTCAATTTATTGGGTTAAAAATTCATTACGCCCAAATAGTTGGTGTGATGCTGATTGTTTTGCTGACATTTATTAATACAAAAGGAATAGAAACCGGCAAGTTGATTCAGACCATTTTTACATCTACCAAATTGATTGCGATGTTTGGCTTGATCATTTGTGGTTTATTCGTATTTAATTCAGAAATATGGCAAGAAAATTGGGCTGATGCTTGGTCAATGAAACATTTGGTCAAAAATCCAGAATCTGGATTTATTGAGCCGGAAGTTTTATTAAAAGGGGCTGCTTTCGGTGCCATTGCCAGTGCCATGGTAGGAAGTATTTTCAGCAGTGATGCATGGAATAATGTTACATTCATCGCTGGTGAAATAAAAAACCCAAAAAGAAATATCGGACTCAGCTTGTTTTTCGGAACATTGATTGTAACCATAATTTATGTACTGATGAATATTGTTTATCTGGCAACCGTTCCAATAAACATACTTGCCTTTTCGCCTGACAATCGTGTGGCATTGAGTGCAAGTGAGGCAATTTTTGGCGGTTATGGTACAACTATCATTGCCATCATGATTATGATTTCCACTTTTGGCTGCAACAACGGATTGATATTGGCAGGTGCCAGGGTTTATTACACAATGGCACAAGACGGGCTGTTTTTTAAAAAAGCTGCCGGTATGAATAAAAACAGCGTGCCACAATGGGCGCTTTGGATACAGTGCGTAGTGGCCTGTTTGCTTTGCTTGAGTGGTAAATATGGAGACCTGCTCGACATGGTTTCTTTTGTGGTTGTTATTTTTTACGTTTTTACCATTGCGGGTATTTTTATTTTGAGAAAAAAACAACCAGATGCAGAGCGACCATACAAAGCATTTGGGTATCCCTTCTTGCCTGCTTTGTATATCATTATGGGACTCATTTTCTGCGGATTGTTGATTGTGTATAAACCACAGTTTACCTGGCCAGGATTAATTATTACATTAATAGGTATACCGCTGTATTATGTTGCTGTAGTCAATCAAAAAAAAGCTGCCTGATTTTTCAAGTCTTCTTTGATACATAATGAATAATTTTGCAACTATCAATCACTAAGAGTTTAATCTATGTTTGCTACTAGAAGTAATGAAATATTTGATCAAGCCATTTCCGATTATCACCTTTCTGATGATGTAGATGCGCAGGTGAAAAATCCTTTTACAAATGGCAGTATTGAATTTCTACTGTACGAAAAAAACTGGGTTGATACAGTTCAGTGGCATTTGGAGGATATCGTTCGTAATCCGGATATAGCTCCTGTTGAGGGCTTGGCTTTGAAGCGTCGCATAGATGCAAGCAATCAAGTAAGAACTGATATGGTTGAATACATTGACAGTTATTTTCTCGAAAAATACAAGGAAATAAAAGTTGAAGAAAAAGCTACCATCAACACAGAAAGTCCGGCCTGGGCAATTGACCGTTTATCTATTTTGGCTTTGAAAATATATCACATGAATATTGAAGCAAATCGGGCCGAAGCGGATGAACTGCATCGCCAAGCTTGTAGCACTAAACTTAATATTCTGTTGGAACAGCGAAAAGATTTGTCTACTGCTATTGATACCTTGCTGGATGATATTTCAAATGGAAAAAAATATATGAAGGTGTACAAGCAAATGAAGATGTACAATGACCCTTCATTGAATCCGGTGTTGTATCAGCAGACTGAAAATTAGATTTCAGACTTCAAAGTTATTTAATCATCCATCTAATTTATCTTCCAAAAAATATTTGAGGGAATTGATACATGATTTCCAACTAAATCATGTGATGTTTGAATTACTTTTCCCTATTCTTCCTTTTTGATGAACGAAGTTTTGTTGAAGAAAATCAGGTTAAAAAAAATAACGGCGCTTTTTTATTTATCGATACATTTGGGGAGTAAAAACTCAAATAATGCAACATCCCATTTCCATAACCATTCATGGCGGAGCAGGAACAATACTGAAACAGGATATGACGCCTGAATTGGAAAAAGCATACAGTATTGGCCTGGAAGAAGCTTTGGAAAAGGGATATGGGGTACTTGAAGCAGGAGGCACATCTATTGATGCTGTAAAAGCGGCTATTACTGTTTTGGAAAACAATGTGCTGTTTAATGCAGGAAGAGGTTCTGTATTTACCAAAAAAGGGGTACAGGAAATGGATGCAGCGATTATGGATGGATCAAATTTGATGGCTGGTGCGGTAGCCGGTGTTCGAAATGTGATGAATCCGATAGAGCTGGCTTACGAAGTCATGACAAACAGCAACCATGTTTTTTTAAGTGGAAAAGGAGCCAACGATTTTGCGATTAAGCAGGGTTTGAAATTAATGCCTGATGAATATTTCTACTCTCAATTCAGATATGATCAATGGAAGGAAATCAGGGATAGTGATAATTACTCGCTGGATCATACCCATCAGGATTTGGATGAATTGATGAAAGATAAAAAATTTGGAACCGTTGGGGCTGTTGCCCTTGATCAATTTGGCAATCTTGCTGCCGCAACGAGCACCGGGGGTATGACCAACAAAAAATACGGTCGCATAGGCGATAGTCCTGTTATCGGAGCCGGTACTTATGCTAATAACAACTCCTGTGGCATCAGTTGTACTGGTCATGGTGAACCTTTTTTGCGAGCAGTGGCAGCGCATAGTGTCCATGCTCTAATGGAATATAAAGGCCTAACTTTGCAGGAAGCTATGGCAGAAGTAGTGCATCGGCAGCTTCCGGCACTTGAAGGAATTGGTGGTATGATAGGGGTAGACTGTAAAGGCAATGTGTCTATGCAGTTTAATAGTACAGGTATGTATCGTGCTTGCAAAACATCAGCAGGCGAAAAGAAAATAGCCATTTATAAAGAAGATTAAATGAAAAAGGTTTATGCTGTTGTTGTGGCCGGAGGTAGTGGCTCACGGATGCAACAGACAATTCCCAAGCAATTTATTCCCATTCACGGTAAGGAGCTTTTTATCTACACACTGCAAGCTTTCTTAATCGCTATTCCAGACATTCACATCATATTAGTACTTCCATCTGCACATATCATTACTGCAAAAGAAATGCTCGAAAAGTATCGCTTACTTGATAAAGTGCAATTGGTGGGAGGCGGTGAAACCAGATTTCATTCTGTAAAAAACGGTCTTCAAGAAATCAAAGAAGAATGTATCGTTATGGTGCACGATGCAGTAAGGTGCATGGTCAGCACGGAATTATTAAAAAGATGTCTGAGTGCATGTCAAGCGCATGGCAGCTCAGTTCCTATACTGATGTCGAAAGACAGTGTACGAGTAAAAGATGGCGATAAATATCAGGCAGTTGATCGCGAAAAGATTTTTTCCATACAAACGCCACAGTCTTTTTTGAGCAAGATTATTTTGCCTGCATTTGAAACTGAATACGAATTATCATTTACAGATGAGGCAACAGTTGTGGAGAAATTGGGGCATCATATTCATTTCATAGAAGGAGAGGATTCGAACCTGAAAATTACACGTCCGACTGATTTGATTTTTGCAGAACATTTTTTTTTACATAAATAATTAGCCATGCCAAAATTGTACTCCCTGCTGGGTTTTTTATTTTCATTTTATTGCTCCAAGGCAACCACTTACTATTGGATTGGAGGGAGCTCGGGCAGTTGGAACAGCTCTACCAATTGGTCGCTCAACAGTGGAGGATCTCCGGCCTCATTTTACCCATTAGCCAATGATGCGCCGGTGTTTGACAATGGATTATCTGTGCAGGTCTTGTTCAATGTTTCCGGCACATCCAATGTTTTGGGTTTCTCAAACTTTACAGTGCTGAATAATACACAGCTTACTTTGGTAAACACTGTAAATGTTACTAAAAATACTTTTTACATCAATACCGGTTCTTCCAACTATTTTGAAGTAGTACAAATGGGTTCTTCATTAACCCTAAAAAGTAATACCAACACCAATTTTTGTTTTGGGATGGATGGCTTTATTGGTAGCGGTATGCGCTATGTTTTCAATGGTCCAATAAAGTGTGTACTTCAACCGGGATTAAATACCAATTTGGGTCCAACAATTTCCTCTTTACAGGATTCTATCATCATCAATGAGTTGTTTTACATTGGACCGGCGTTATCCCAAACAGGCATTAATCCAACCGGCAACAAGTTTCGTTTTGCAAGTAAGGCGGTCTATCAAATAGATAAAGACGGTGGTGTTTTTTTGTTCGGTAAATGGGAGAGTGGATCTTTAATAAAAATTACAGGATCGGTGAATAGTTTTCCTTCCTATTGGAATGGATTTTATCCTCCTGGTTATTTATTGGGGGGGCTTGAAATTAATACGCCAAATGCCGTAGGAACAGTTCAGCAAAACATCAATATTCCATCAGGGGTGATATTTCAGAACAGTATTAATATTGTTAGTTTGGCTAACAGTGCAGGGATTAGGTTTGCTACCAGTCCAAACATAACCATCAATGGAAATTTTACAATCAATCAGGGAATCGTTACCCTCGATGCTACAACCGGATCTTCCTCAATTCTGGTTAAAGGAAATTATGTGCAGGGAGAAGCGGCAAATGTGACCTTCTAAAAATGAAGAAGCCGAACATTGTTCGGCTTCTGAAAATGAATTTTTTTTCTTATTGAATGGTAGAACTGGTTAAAGTAGTTGATTTATCAACATCGGTAATTGAGCTGGTTTGTCCAAAAAATGATGCTGAAATTTTAAGCTTGTAATCTCTTTTGATCAAACCATATTTTGGTGCAAAATAGCTGTGTACATCCTGAATGATGGTTGGAGTGATTGTTTGGTTTCCAAAAGGAGGAATATTTAAGGTAATGGTTGCACTTGTAATTTCTGTTTTTACTTTGATGACATTGGTGTAAGTTTTAGTCCCCAATGTTAAGCTACTACCTTTTTCCTCAATAGTATTTTTTATGGTGGCATTTACTGTAGTTCCTGCAGAAGTCGAGGATAATGAGTTAGACCAGTTTTCGCCCACATTTGCAGCGGTTGATAGATATTTCATTTCAAATGGGTCGATCTGGGAAGATAAAGAGGCAAGTTGAAAATAATCAGACCCAACATTACTCATATATGACGTGTCTGTTTGGGCTGTTTCTATATTCATATCCGTATAAATATGATATAACTTCCCGTACATGGTTGTATCCCTGTTTGTAGAAGTAGTAACTGTAACAGTATCTAATCCCGTTCTATTATCATGAGTTTTATAATTCCAGATGATTCCGGAGGTTGTGGTCATGTAAGGGTCCACCACTACATTATTATTACTGGTACTGGAATCCGATTTTTTACAGGAGAAAATTAGCAAAAAGGACGCTATTCCACCCAAACAGATAATCTTTTTCATAAATTTGATGATTTTAGGATGTAATATTACGAAAATTTCTTTAAAATTTAATTTTTTGCCCGTATCTTTGCGCTCCCAAATTTATGGCCAAACAAGCACTGATAAAACAAGACGGAGTGATTATTGAAGCGTTGAGTAATGCTATGTTTAAGGTAAAACTTGAAAATGGACATGAAATTTTGGCTACAATCTCCGGAAAAATGCGCATGCATTACATTCGTATACTTCCAGGTGATAAAGTAGGGGTGGAGATGAGTCCGTATGATTTGACACGCGGTCGCATCATCTTCCGTTACAAATAATAAATCAGTTCACTGATAATATAAACCAAGTAAAAATAACATCATGAAGGTTAGAGCTTCTATCAAAAAACGCAGTGCAGATTGCAAGATTGTGCGTAGAAAAGGTCGCTTGTATGTGATCAACAAAAAAAATCCACGCTTTAAGCAAAAGCAGGGATAATCTATTTTACAAATCAAAAACAGTATAAAGAACTATGGCTCGTATTGCCGGTATTGACTTACCTAAAAACAAAAGAGGAGAAATCGGATTGACCTACATCTACGGAATTGGTCGCTCTACTGCACGTTACATCTTAACCAAATCAGGTATTGACTGTAACAAGAAAGTAAATCAGTGGAATGACGATGAGCAAACTGCTATCCGTAATGTAATCAACTCTGAATTTAAGACAGAAGGTGCTCTTCGTAGTGAAACACAAATGAACATCAAGCGTTTGCTTGACATCGCTTGCTACCGCGGATTGCGTCATCGTAAAGGATTGCCTGTACGTGGTCAACGTACTCGTACAAACAGCCGTACTCGTAAAGGTAAGCGTAAGACAGTTGCCGGTAAGAAGAAGGTAACTAAGTAATGATTTTTAGCTGTCAGCAATGACAGCAGAATATAAGACTTACAAAACTTTGAATCAGCGCCGGATCGCTCCGTAAGTCAGCAGGAGGGTTGATTCAGTCCCCAACGGGATAAACATTTTGAACACCTACTATTAAAAAAAATGGCAAAAGCACAAGGACAAAAAGGCCTCAGCGCAAAAGCTGCAGCTAAAAAAAGAGTGGTAAAAGTTGACAGCCACGGCGATGCACACATCGTAGCAAGCTTCAACAACATCATTATCAGTCTCACCAACAAACAAGGTCAGGTTATTTCCTGGTCATCTGCCGGTAAAATGGGATTTAAAGGCAGTAAGAAAAACACACCGTATGCCGCTCAAATGGCCGGAGCAGATGCTGCTAAAACAGCAATCGATGCAGGTTTAAAGCGTGTAGATGTATTTGTAAAAGGACCAGGAAGCGGTCGTGAAGGCGCTATCCGCTCTCTTACGCAATCAGGTTTGGAAGTAGCAATGATCAAAGACGTTACTCCTTTGCCGCACAACGGTTGTCGCCCTCCAAAAAAGAGAAGAGTATAATCAATATTTAATAACGGGTGCATCATCGATTTTAAAAAGACCTTTATGATGATGCATCGTCACTAAAAGGTCTCAATTTTACTATGGCACGTTATACAGGCCCCAAAACAAAAATCTCCCGTCGTTTCGGCGAATTAATTACCGGTAATGGTAAATGGCTGACTAAAAACAGCAATCCTCCCGGTCAACACGGCGCAAACAAAAAGCGCAAATCTCTCAGCGAATATGGTGTTCAGTTGAAAGAAAAACAAAAAGCAAAATACACTTATGGTGTATTGGAGAAGCAATTCCGTAAAACATTTGAAGAAGCAGCGCGTCGCAAAGGCGTAACAGGTGAAAACCTGATCAAGCTTCTCGAAGCACGTTTGGATAATACAGTTTACCGCTTGGGTATCGCTCCAAGTCGTCAGGCAGCACGTCAAATGGTTAGCCACAAGCACATCACTGTAAACGGTGATGTTGTGAACGTACCATCATTCAGTTGCAAGCCAGGCGATGTGGTTGGATTGAAAAACAAAAGCGCCGCGAATGAATCAATCACTGGTATACTTCGCGGAAAAAATCCAAAATTCAGCTGGCTGGATTGGAACGAAGGTGATATGAAAGGTACTTTCATCACTTATCCCGAAAGAGAAAGTGTTCCTGAAAATATCAAAGAACAATTGATCGTGGAATTGTACAGTAAATAATAACTGCACGCTTACACTTCAACCTTATCAAAAACAATTAAATAAAAAATACCATGGCCATTCTCAATTTTGTTAAGCCTGATAAAATTGTTCTTCAAAAAGCTACTGAATTCGAGGCTCAGTTTGAATTCCGCCCACTGGAACCGGGATATGGTGTTACCATCGGTAACGCTTTGCGCAGAGTATTGCTCAGTTCACTCGAAGGTTATGCCATCATTGGCATCAACATTTCAGGTGTAGATCATGAGTTTGCTACAATGAAAGGTATCACCGAAGATGTTACCGAACTGATCCTGAACTTGAAGCAGGTTCGTTTCAAAATGAAAGTAGATCAGGAAGTTACTTCAGAAAAAGTAACATTATCCATCAAAAATAAATCTGAGTTCACTGCTGGTATGATCGGAGAAGCTTCTCCATCTTTCCAGGTTATGAATCCTGAGTTATTGATTTGCACAATGGACAGCACAGCGAAACTCGATATCGAAATCACCATCGGTAAAGGTCGTGGTTACGTTGCTGCCGAAGATCACAAAGAGAAGTCGTCCCATATCGGATATATCCCCGTTGACTCAATTTACACTCCAATCAAGAATGTAAAATACACAATCGAAAATACGCGTGTTGAACAACGCACCGATTTTGAAAAACTGATCATGGAAGTTGTGACTGACGGAACAATACATCCGGAAGATGCTGTAAAGCAAGCCAGCCGTATTTTGATCCAGCATTTGATGATCATTACCGATGAAAATATCACTTTCGATTCCAAAGAAGATAAGAAAGAGGATTTGGTTGATGAGCAAACGCTTCAACTACGTAAGATACTGAAGACTCCATTGGAAGATCTTGATTTGTCTGTTCGTGCTTTCAATTGCCTGAAAGCAGCTAAGATTAATTCATTGAGCGAACTGGTTCAATACGAGCAGGAAGATTTGATGAAGTTCAGAAACTTCGGTCAAAAATCACTCAGCGAAATCGATCAGGTTCTTCATGAAAGAGGCCTCAGCTTCGGAATGGATTTGAGCAAATTGAAATTGGACGATGAGTAATAAAAAGTAAAAGGCAATAAACCTTGAACTTTGAACATTGAATTTTTAACTTTAACTCCCTGTAATTCCTGACACGGTACAGGGTATAAAACAAACAGTCATGCGTCACGGAAACAAAAACAACAATCTCAGTCGCACTGCCTCTCACCGCAGAGCGTTACTGATGAACTTAGGATGTCAGTTGATTACGCACAAGCGTATCACTACCACATTGGCTAAAGCAAAAGCGCTACGCACTTATATTGAGCCACTGATTACCAAAACCAAGAAGAATGATACGAAGGAAGCAATCATGCACAATCATCGTATCGTATTCAGTTATTTGAACGATAAAGAAGCCGTAAAAGAATTGTTTACGGTAGTTGCTCCAAAAGTTTCGGGCCGTCCAGGTGGTTACACTCGTATCATCAAGTTGGGAGCTCGTACAGGTGATAACGCCGAATTAGCCTTGATTGAGCTGGTTGATTTCAATGAAATCTATGGTAAAGGAATCGTTGCTGAAACAGTTGCTGCAGAACCCGTTAAGAAAACGCGTCGTTCAGGCGGTAAGAAAAAAGCAGCTGGTGCGTCAGAGGAAACTTCAACAGAAGAAACCACTGATACAACAGAAACATCCGAAGAAGCTTAATCTAAGTATATTCATTGAAAAAAAGGTTGCCCCAAACGGCAACCTTTTTTATTGGTTACAATTGGCTTCAAAAGTTAAAATCCAAAATATCATACATTGAATAACTAATTTTGAACAGCAAACAACCATAAATCAATCTTCAATATGAAACTATTACACACATCTTTTTTTGCTTTATTGATGATTGCTTTGGCTGATATTTGTTTTGGACAATCAAATGACAGTTTGGCCATAATTACAAACCGCGATTCTTTTTTACCTGGCGATAGTATATATTTTGACGCATCATTGAGATATAAAGATGTTAAAGAAGCCGCATGTACCTTACAGTTAATCATTGAGGAAATGGCAACCGGAAGAAGATGGAAGTATCGTTACCCGATTCTGAACGGCTATTTGGGCGCAGGGATAAAAATTGATAGCACTATCCGCTCCGGAAATTACGCGTTGAATTTTTTATTGCAGCCCCTTTTTTTTAATTTGAAAGGGAGCATAAATAATGCTGATTTCAAAGATGACAGAATCAGATATATGCTATGCACTAAAAATATGCAAATGACCGCAGATACTATTGATGTGGATGCTAATAGACATTTCAAGACAGGAAGAATGTTGTTTCAGGATTCCGCCATTATCATTTTTTCCAGACTTTCAAAACGTCGTAACGATTTAGATATAACATTGGAATCGCCGCTCGATTCGGTTTCTGCACCGTACTTGTCTCTTACAAAATTCATACGTGTAGGCTTTCAGGATAGCAGTGAAATAAAGAAGTTTAAAAAAGACAGCGCACAATATCAATATACAAATCAACCTGAATTGAAAGGTGATTTATTGGCGGCAGTAACAGTACAGGCAAAAGCCAAAAAGCTTGTTGATGTTTTTGCCAGCCAACATGTAAGCCCTTTGTTTTCTTCTGATGATGCGGTTCTGTTTGATGGTCTTGAATCCGAGTCCATATCCCGAAGCAATGATATTTTGTCGTTTGTGAGAAGCCGTGTTGCGGGTTTTGAAGTTGAGATAGATGATTTTGGCTCCAAAAAAGTAAAAAAAAGAAAACAACATACGGATATTTATATCAACGAAATTAAAGTTACCGAAGATGAGTTGGATGATATCAATCCATCAGATGTGGCCATGATAAAAGTATTTAGGCCGGGTACGCCTGTGGCATTTTCTTCGGGTGAAGGAGGTGCTATTGTAGTTTATACAAAAATGGGTTCTTACCAATCAAAATCAGGCAATCATTATACTTTTCCGCTGAAAGGGTATGCCGCCCTCGACCTTTTATGGAAATAGTTGCTAACTTTAGGTCAATTAATCTATAATACTTCATAGGCATGAAAATAGCCATTATCAACGGACCCAATTTAAATTTGACGGGTGTGCGTGAAAAAGAAATCTACGGCACACATACGTTTGAATCTTTCATTGAGTCCATGCAACAAAATTATCCCGGTTTGGAGCTTCATTATTTTCAGAGCAATGTAGAAGGCGAAATCATCAATGAAATCCAGCGAGTTGGCTTTGAGTATCATGGCATCATATTGAATCCGGGGGGCTATACACATACTTCTGTTGCCATAGGAGATGCCGTAGCAGCCATTCCTGCAAAAGTGATAGAGGTACATCTGTCCAATATATTTGATCGCGAAGAATTTAGAAAGCTGTCCCATGTATCTTCCAAATGCAAGGGAACGATTACCGGCTTGGGCATGCGAGGATATGAAATGGCTATTCAGTATTTTATTTACTAAAAACTACAATTTCCAGGAAGCCATAATTTGATTGATCTGTTTTTTTAAGCGGAAAAATGATTGCTTCTGCTCCTGAATGAAACTATTCTCATCTAATTCGCCTATCACAGCATTCATTTCAACATCATTGTTGTAAACCATTTTCCTGAAAGGATTGGTATAATCTTTTTCTCGGGAAGAGCGAATAAGCTTGCTTAATTCTTCGCTTTTTTTAAGCGTATGTAGCAATAGTTCCTTCAATGTTGTTTTATTGAACTCACTGATCTTTTTCTTTTTCAGTTCGAGGTAAGATGCAAGTGCATGATGCCAGGCATCGGTATCGTAAGTGTCTCCCTGAGCTTGATAATAGGCATGCACATCTTCCCAGGATTTTATTTTGCCTGATTTAATCTGTTTTTTGAGTGTTTCAACCGATTTATGCTGTATCAGCTGTCCGCCCACATTCAGCCACGATGAACGCGTTATTTTTGCAGGCAAAGCATTGATGAAATCATTAAGTCGAGAGATTTTGTTTTCTTCAATGAAACGAATGCATCGAAGGCCCGCATACAGTACAATCATTTCCTCAAACCATTTTGTGGCTTCGGCAACTTTGGTAATTACAACGTGACGTTTGCTGTTTTCCCAACCCGTTACGATTGCTTCTCCTTTTTCGTTTATTTGAGTCTGTTTGAAAATTTTAAGCGAATCAAACATTTCATTGACGGTATCAGGTGCTAGGTAATCAAATTCGATTCGTTGAAATTTATAGGCACGCTGATCGCGTTGTTCGTATTTATATGCATTGCGAGCAAGCGCATACATGTTGTACATGAACCAATAACCCGGCATAACAACCAGCCGGTCTTTTGACAAATCATTGCTCACCAATGCAAAAGGGATGGGAATATCCAACTCATAGGAATAATCTCCTTTGGCAATGATACAAAAAGAAGCCAGACGGGTATTGTGTTTTAAGCTCACACAAAGTCCGGGCCAGAATCCCCTGCCGGTAATCAATTCTCCATCTGCTCCGCGACTGTTGTGGTTGCTGCCCAGTGTGGCGCCCGCAGCAATATTACTTTGCCCCATGATGAGTGCGGCGCATAAAAAAGAGTTGTTGTGATGTTGTTCATGTGCCGGAAAAATCATGCTGTTCAATACTTCACAACAGGAAATCGTAGAATTGTTTCCCAGGTAAGAATTGATTAGACGCGCACCGTATTTGAGTTGTGAGTGTGCGGCTGTAATAAAGCGAACGGCTTTTACACCATAGAAAATTCTGCAGCCATACCCCACAATACCATTTACCAGTTCACAACCTTCTCCGATTTGAGATTTTCTCTCGGCATCACTATTGATCGTAAGGTTTTTTAATTTATTGGCACCCTTGATGTAGGCATCGCTGCCTATCCAGGTGTCTTTGATAATGCCACAGTTTTTTATGACCGTTCGTGCGCAAATCTTTCCGTAGTATCCGCGCTGATGATCAAACTTTTTTTCGGTGAGCTCTTTGAATTTTTGAAGCAACGATTCATCATCTCTGTATCTACTCCACAAGTAAGCGTCTCCTGCAAGCATGCCATTGAAAGGGATGATTGCTCTTCCGCCATTTTCATTACATACTTCAATCACAATGCGATTTTTTTCATCGATCTCACCATCCTTTAAGATACCATTCCCGAATTTGGCTTTATCTGTACAAGCCAATTCCAGAATATTGGCAAGCATGACATCGTTTTCAATGATGTAGTGACTCAGGTATTTTACATTATCAATGCATACATCATCACCAATGTCAGAACTGATGATTGTGCTGTTATAAATGCCAACGGGCATTTTGAAATTATGAAACTCATGAAATTCAGGCCGTAATCTTCCAATACGAACCAATCCAAAAAATGAATTGTGTTTAACGAGCTTTGGGTTAAAACCATCGGCAACATGAATGTTTTTCCAATCGTCGGCTGTATTCAGGTTGGCAATGAGCGTTTCAATCTCCGATTCAAGAAGCGGTCTGTATGATATTGCGCGCCTTTGTTGTTTTTCACGAAGGTGATATTCATTTTTCCCTTTCGGTAGGTATTTATTTTCAATAAAATGAAAGCCAATAACATCTACAGGCTGTTTATTGATAATATTCATGCAGTAGTCTTAGATGAAAACAATTCCCATAGTCATTTTTCCAACTTTTGGGGTATTCTGTTTGTAGTGAAGATACAGAAAATTAAGCAATCAATAACTATTCTACCGTCACACTTTTTGCCAAATTACGAGGTTTATCAACGTCAATTCCTTTAGCTACACCAACGTAGTAGGAGAGTAGTTGCAAAGGTATGACGGTTAGCATAGGCGCGATCAAATCATCGGCAGGCGGTATCGCAAAACTATCGTTGCTGATGGATGAACTTGCGGTATCGCCCTCAGTTACAATGGAAATGATTTTTCCTTTACGTGCTTTGATTTCCTGCATGTTGCTCACAATCTTCTCATGATAAGGGTCTGCGGTGGCAATAAATACAACCGGTAAATCTTCATCTACCAATGCAATGGGACCATGCTTCATTTCTGCAGCAGGATATCCTTCTGCATGTATGTATGAAATCTCCTTCAATTTAAGTGCGCCTTCCAATGCAACTGGGAAATTATATCCTCTTCCTAAAAATAAAAAGTCGGAAGCGTTTTTATATTTATCAGCGATTTGTTTGATTTTATCTGCACCTGCCAGGATAGATTGAACTTTTTCGGGAACCTGCTCCAGTTCTGTTAACAATGTTTGATATCTTTCTTTGTTAATGGTGCCTTTATGCATGGCAATATTGAGTGCCATCATGGTTAATACAGCCAATTGTCCCGTAAATGCTTTCGTTGATGCCACGCCAATTTCGGGCCCCGCGTGCGTATAAGCGCCGGCGTTAGATACACGAGCAATCGAAGAACCTACGGCATTTACCACACCAAAAATGAAAGCTTCGTGCTCTTTTGCGGTTTGAAGTGCAACCAATGTATCGGCTGTTTCACCGCTTTGAGAAATGGCAATGATTACATCTCCTTTATGAATGATCGGGTTTCTATAACGGAATTCAGAAGCGTATTCCACCTCAACCGGAATTCTGCATAGCTCTTCAATGATATACTCTGCAACAAGTCCGGCATGCCAGCTTGTACCGCAGGCAATGATTAAAATACGGTTTGCATTTTTGATTTGATCAATGTGCTGATCAATACCGCTCATCTTGACAAATCCTTGTTTCGCATCCAGGCGTCCACGCAAACAATCATAGATGGTACTCGGTTGTTCAAAAATTTCCTTGAGCATGAAATGGTCATAGCCACCTTTTTCGATGGCTGCCAATTCCATATCCAATTTGGTGATGAATGGCGTTATCTTTTCATTCCCCAGATTTTTTAAAATCAATTCATCCGGTTTCACAATGGCTAGTTCGTAATCATTAACATACACCACTTCTTTGGTGTATTCAATGATAGGCGATGCATCGCTTGCTAAAAAATGTTCGCCTTTTCCGATGCCGATTACCAGCGGACTTCCTTTGCGCGCAGCAATGATGGTGTCGGGTTTACTTTGTTCAATCAGCAGAATGCAATAAGCGCCAGTAACTCTTTTAAGTGCAATACGAATGGCCTCCTCAAGCGAACATTCATTATTGGTTTGTATATCCTCAATGAAATTCAGCAGCACTTCCGTGTCTGTATCACTGCTAAATGTATAGCCCTTGTTGACGAGCTCCTGTTTGATTAGTGCATAATTTTCAATAATACCATTGTGTATCATGGCCAATCTTCCGCTTCTGGAGGAATGAGGATGTGCATTGCGATCACTTGGTTCGCCGTGAGTAGCCCAGCGAGTGTGTCCGATCCCAATATTTGCATTGGTAGAAACATTACCCATGAAATCTTCCAGGTCGGCCACTTTCCCTTTGCGTTTATATACGTTTATTTTGTTGTCATGCAGCAAGGCCACACCACTGCTGTCGTATCCGCGATATTCGAGTCTTTTTAACCCTTTTAAAATAACCGGGTATGCTTGTCGTGGACCTGTATAACCAACTATTCCGCACATAATATTTAATTAAAAAGTCAAAATTTAAAAGTTAAAAATCGAATTTATCCTGATAGCAATCGGGATAAATTGGATATATATGATAGAATCAAAATTTAAGATAAATTCAAATGTTGAGTTCTAAAATAGTCTGCAATTTAATGAAAATAAGCTTGAGGAAAGCAGATATTAGAGCAGTTTTCCTTTTAGAAAAAGGTATGCAACGGAGAAATATATGACGATGCCGGTAACATCTACCAATGTGGCTACAAAAGGAGCTGATGATGCTGCAGGGTCTAGTTTAAAACGCTTTAAAATAATGGGCAGCATGGAGCCCATCAGGCAACCCCACAATACAATACCTATGAGCGAAAAGAAAATGGTGAGTGAGAGCAATTGCCAGTATTCACCATAGTCAAATACATGCAAGTTTTGCCATAAGACTATACGGAATACACCGATGCTACCTAAAATGATACCTAATAAAAAACCCGTAATCAATTCCCTTCGCATAACCTTCCACCAGTCTTTGATAGTCAGTTCTCCCAAAGCCATTGCTTGTATGGTTAGTGTGGATGCCTGGGATCCGCTGTTGCCGCCGCTGCTCATGATAAGGGGTATGAACAATGCCAGTACAGTCGCTGTTTCAATTTCACTCTGGAAAAATTGCATGGCCGAGGCGGTCAGCATTTCTCCCAAAAACAGGATGACCAGCCACCCGGCTCTTTTCTTCAAGAGCTTAAAAAGACTGATGTCAAGATAAGGTTCATTCAGTACTTCCGTACCACCAATCTTTTGAATGTCTTCACTGAATTCTTCATTGGCTACCCAAAGGATATCATCAATGGTTACAATACCCAGCAATATGTTGTGTTCATCGGTAACGGGTAGTGCCACGCGATTATTCATTTTAAAAGCTTCATTGGCAACTTCCTGGTCGTCGGTGGCTTTCAATGAAATGCTTCGGCCATCCATAATTTCACTCACTTTTATTTCAGGCGAAGCCAAAATAATATCTCTGATCCTTATGTCATCAAGCAATTCACCTTTATAGTTGATTACATAAATAACATCAATGGTTTCGCTGTTTGTTCCGAATCTTCTGATTGTTTCAATGACCTCTTTTACTGTGTTGTACTCATATACATACACATAATCGGGGTTCATCAATCTACCTACACTGTTTTCGGGGTATCCTAATAATTCCAGTGTGATTTTTCTTTCATCGGGGTCAAGTGTTTTGATGAGTTCACGTACGACACTATTGGGCAATGCCTCCAGAAATGCGACCCGGTCATCCGCCGGAAGTTCATTCAATAACTCAGCCGACTTAAAAGGAGGAAGCTGACTGATAATTCTCTTTTGTTCGGATGATTCCAGGATTTTAAACACACTGGTTGCCCTGTGTATTGACATGTGAGAAATGATCTGAGATTCATATTCCGGATTGTCATATACCAGGTTGGCCACATCGCTGATATTCTGATCATTCAAAAATTCTTGAATAGACAGTTTATCTTCGGTGGCAATGACCTCCTCGAAGCGTTGTTGAATGGTAATATCGTCTAGTTCCAGATTCATCTCACAGACATGATTTTAAAATGAAAAATTCATGCTATTTTTAACGTTACAAAGGTACTCTATTATTACCTATTTGATATGCTTCAGCATTTTTTATACATTGAACAAATAAAGAATAAAGGTTTGGGCGTTTTTGCAAGGCAAATGATAGAAGCCGAAACAATTATTGAAGTTAGTCCGGTCATTGTTATGGAAAAAAAAGACCGGGCACATTTGGACCAAACGCTCCTGCATGATTATATTTTTGAGTGGGGTGAAGCCGGCGAGCAATGCGCCATGGCATTGGGGTTGGTACCCATATACAACCATAGTTATAACAGTAATTGTGAGTATTTCATGGATTTTGAAACCAATACCATCATGGTTAAATCGGTGAGGGAAATTTTAGAAGGAGAGGAGCTTACGATCAATTATAATGGCGATTGGAATGATCAAACACCCGTATGGTTTGAAGTGCACGATTAAATGAATTAATTCGTTTCATCCCGTTCAATTTCTCGTAATTTCGCATCAGATTTCAATTTATGCAAAAGATAATTATCACCATTGATGGCTGGTCTTCCTGCGGTAAGAGTACCCTGGCGAAACAATTGGCTCGTTCTTTGGGTTATGTATATATAGACAGCGGTGCGATGTATCGTGCCATCACGCTTTATTTTTTGCGTAACCATATCGATTGGACTGTTGCTGCTCATGTAGAAGAGGCGCTCACACATATTGAACTTTATTTTTTATATAATTCCAAGTCACAACAATCTGAAATGCATCTGAATGATGAGAATGTGGAGTATTTGATACGTGAACTGGTTGTAGCCGAAAAAGTCAGTGAAGTGGCAACACTTGCTGAAGTACGTACATTCGCCGTAGCCCAACAACAAAAAATGGGAAATGAAAAAGGGATTGTGATGGATGGTCGGGATATTGGTACAACCGTTTTTCCGGATGCTGAACTGAAAATTTTCATGACCGCCGAAATGAATGTGCGTGTTCAAAGAAGATTTAAAGAGATGTACGAAAAGAACCCCAACATCACAATTGAAGAGGTGAAGCATAATCTTGAAATGCGTGATTACATCGATTCGAATCGTGAAATCAGTCCGCTTCGTAAAGCCGAAGATGCTATCTTGCTTGATAATACATTATTGACGATGGAAGAACAGCTCACATTTGCAATGAATCTTGTTTCAAAAAAAGTGAGTTTACAAGTGCCTTGAAATGTTTGATTCATATACTGCCTTTTCCACAAAATATCCGGTAATTTTTTCAATCACTGCTTCAACGATGGCATCCGGGCAACTGGCACCGCTTGTCATAAGTATTCTAAGGGGTTTTGATGGAGGCAAATAGTTTTCTGTTTGCAGTGTTTTCTGTGAATGAAAATGGCAATGTTCTATTTTATGCTGACTGATTATTCTATCTGGTCCGTCTATGTAGTAAGTAGGGAGTTTTTTCTCACATAGTTCAACCAAATGAGAAGTATTGCTGCTGTTGAAACCACCTACCACAATGGCAAGGTCAGCTTCTTGTTCCAACAATCCGAAAACTGCAGACTGATTGTCGTTGGTCGCATAACATAGCGTATCTCTGGTGTCGGCAAATCTTTCCTGAATAGTGTTTTCATTCAGTTGATACTTTTCTTTCATCACATTTTTCAAAAAATCAGCTATGGCTTGAGTGTCGGATGCAAGCATCGTTGTTTGATTCACTACACCAATGCGTTGCAGATGTTTTTCCGGATCAAAGCCCACAGAAAATCTGTTTGCAAAAGTGGTATTGAAATCATCCAGATTTTTTTTACCTGAAATATAAGCGGCAAGCACTACAGCTTCGTTCATGTCATTGATGACGAGGGTAGGGGTGTGTTGTGCGGAGTGCGAAAAAGTAGCTCGGGTTTCCTCATGCGTTGGTTTCCCATGTACAATTACCGTATATTCTTTTTGGGCGATTTGCTGACTTCGATTCCATACTTTTTCCACAAATGGACATGTTGTATTGTATTTTTCAGTTTGAATACCCAGCGCATTCAATTTGCTTTCCATTTCAATGGTGGTGCCAAAGGCAGGTATGATCACAATGTCATCACCATTAAGTCTTTCAAATGGTATTAATGTATTTCCTTTTGTATCTTGTAGGAATTGAACACCGCGTTGCTGTAAGTCATGGTTTACAGCAGGATTATGAATCATTTCGCTGAGTAAAAAAATCCGTTTGCCGGGATTTTCATCAACTGTTTTGAAAGCAATTTCAATGGCATTTTCTACTCCGTAACAAAAACCAAAATGTCGGGCCAGAAATATTTGTACCGCCCCAAAATCCAGCAAAGTCGGTGTAAAATCTTTTTTTAGCTTATCTGCCAGCTTTCTTTTTTCTTTAACCGAAGAAATAAGTTTGCTGCGGTATGTAAAAGGTATCGTAAATTGTTTCATGATTCGTTACTTCCTCAAAGGTACGAACGCTGACGATGACAACAACAAGTCAATTAAATAATAGTTTTTAGCAGATGCAACCTTTTTTACAACGTCCATTATATGACTATCTGAGAAAAAGCACACTCTATGAGGTGAATATTCGTCAGTATACAGAAGAAGGTACATTGTGTGCATTCATGCAACACTTACCACGACTTCATGAGATGGGGGTAGATATTTTATGGTTCATGCCAATACATCCCATTGGTAAACTCAATAGAAAGGGTAGTTTGGGCAGCTACTACTCCGTGCAGGATTATAAAGGGTTTAATCCGGAGTTTGGAACAATGGATGATTTCAAACAAATGGTAACAGAAGCTCATCGTTTGGGTATGAAAGTAATTATCGACTGGGTCGCCAATCATACTGCCTGGGATCATGTTTGGACGAAAACAAATCCAGCGTATTTTAAACGTAATGAGGCCGGTGAATTTTTATCTCCCTATGACTGGAGCGATGTGATACAGATAGATCATGACAATGAAGAGGCGCATCAGGCAATGCGAGATGCGATGGCTTACTGGGTGAAAGAGTTGGACATAGATGGATTTCGTGCAGATCTTGCGCACCTGACTCCTTTACGCTATTGGATAAAGGCACGCAAGCAATGCGAGGACATCAAACCGAATTTAATCTGGCTGGCAGAAACAGAGGATGTGCATTATTTTGAAGCGTTTGATGTAGCGTATGCATGGAAGTGGATGCACCAGACAGAAAAAATGGTAAAAGATCATTTGCCGGTGCATACCATGCTGGAGATCCTAAGAACACAAAAACACCATTACCCTTCCGGTGCATTGGAATTGTTTTTTACTGCCAATCATGACGAGAACAGTTGGAATGGAACAGAAAGGGAAAAGTATGGCATATATACTGATGCGCTTACTGTTTTTAGTTTCGTGTATCCCTGGTCGTTACCTTTGATATACAGCGGTCAGGAATTGCCGAATGAAAAAAGACTGGCTTTTTTTGATAAAGATCATCTGCAATGGACGGATGAGCTGCATAAAGAAGATTTGTATAAAAAAATGTGTAAACTCAGAAAGGAAATGAATCTCACCGATGATCTACATTTTCAACATGTTGGAGAATTTGTCTTCAGCATGACCAGGGGCTCTTCAAAAAAAATCTGGTTAGTGGCGAATTTTGATCATGAGGAAAAGGAGATCATGGCAGAGCAATTTTTCATCAATATACCTTGTAAGGATGTAATGAGCGGGGAGGTGATAGAAGTAAACCACCCATTTCGTTTGAAGCCGGGGGGAGTTAGGATTTTACAGGTTCAGTGAGTTCAATAGGTTGGTTTGAAGGTTTGAAAAGTGTGAGATATTTGAGGGTTTTCAGAATTTTGATTTTTTACCCCGAGGTATCGGGGCAAGCTTTTTTATTTTCTTTGCGTTCTTTGCGTCTGCTTTGTGATCTTTGCGTTTAATAAATGCTTGAAGGGTTTGAAAAGTGTGAGATGTTTGAGGTGTTTCTGTGTTTTTACTTTTGAATTTTAAATTTACAGAATGAAAATCGCATTAATGGGTTACGGCAAAATGGGCAAAGCCATTGAGTCTGTCGCAACAGAAAGAGCTCATGAAATTATCCTTAAAATAGATAAGGAAAATCGTAATGAGATTACGCACGACGATCTGAAAAATGTGGATGTTGCCATAGAATTTACAACACCCGAAACGGCCGTAGAGAATTGCATGTTTTGTATGGAGGCAGGCGTTCCGGTAGTTTGCGGAAGTACCGGCTGGCTTGAGCAGTGGGAAAACCTGACGAAGTATTGCAATGAAAAAAATAGCGCATTTTTATATGCCAGCAATTTTAGTGTGGGTGTAAATATTTTTTTTGCATTGAATCAGCATCTTGCAAAATTAATGTCGGCACATACAGAATACCATGTTCGCTTGGAAGAAATACATCATACCGAAAAGAAAGATGCCCCTTCCGGAACAGCTATCACATTAGCCAATCAGATTATCGATGAAAGAAAAGAAATTACAAAATGGATTTCAGGGGATTCAAATGACCAATCAGCATTATCTGTAATCAGTCATCGCATAGATCCTGCACCTGGTACACACACCGTACTGTATGATTCAGATATTGATCGTATTGAAATCACACACACTGCACATAGTCGAAAAGGCTTTGCTTTAGGAGCGGTATTGGCTGCTGAGTTTTTACAAGGCAAAAAAGGAATATTCTCAATGAAGGATGTTCTTCAAATAGGAGGGTGATATTATTTTCCGATTGGAATGCTTATGCTTAATCCGTTTGTATTTGCCATTTCGGAGTAGCCAGGTTTTATTTGTATGCTCAGATTGTCGCTTATATCAAATGTTTTCAGATGAGCATCTACGGCCGCATCAGCCACATTCAATCCCCAGGCGGCAATAAAAAATAGCACACAGTAATCCATATTCTGACGAACCTGATTTCTGAATACCCGAATTCTTTCCGGTTGGTCTTTTACTGTGAAATAAGGCTGTTTGATTAGATAATCATTGGTAGGATCGCCATCAATCGCAAGCCTGTATGCTTCACGTGAATCTCTAAATTGCCTAAGATTTCTAAAAAACAAATAAGTTGTTGTCCCCAATGCACCGTATACCAAAGGCACTTTCCATGCTTTTTTGTTGGTTATTTGACCCCAACCGGGAATGAATACCGATCTCATGATCGCTTTACGAGGGCTGTAGTTGCGTGGTAAAGATAAACGCAATGAGCTGTCTGTTTGTGCGGCACTTTCGACAGTCATGTAAAAAATCATCAAAATGAATGGTAGATAAAATCTGTGTTTCATTAGCCGATTTGTATGTTCAGCTTTTCAAGTAATCCATTTAATTCTTCGAGTGAAAAATATTCAAACTGTATACTTCCATATCCTTTTTTATGATGAGATAACTTTACTTTGGTTGAATAGGTAGATGCGATTTTATCTTCGATTTTTTTATAGGTGTCCGGTAAGCTTGGCTTACTTGATGCTGTTTTGCTTTTTTCACCGGTATATAATTTTCGAACCAATTCTTCTGTTTGCCTCACAGACAATCCCTTTTTCTTAATTTCAGTAAAAATAAAAAGTTGTTTGTCCACGGCGTCTACATTGATGATGGCACGGGCATGTCCCATTGACAACATGCCGTTTCTTACAGCGGCTTGAATGTCCGGAGGTAACTTTAGCAGTCGAATGCAGTTGGTGACAGTACTTCTGTCTTTCCCCATTCTTTCAGCAACTTGTTCTTGAGTATAGTCCATTTCATCCATCAGTCTTTTGTAGCTGAGGGCCACCTCAATAGCGTTCAGGTCTTCTCTTTGCAAGTTTTCAAGCAAAGCAAGTTCGAGCAACTGATCGCTTTTGATGGTTCTAATATAAACGGGGACTTCTTTTATTCCTGCAATCCTTGAGGCACGATATCTTCTCTCTCCGGCAATTAATCGGAAGTTGCCATTTCCAATTTCGCTGACGGTAAGTGGTTGAATAATGCCATGCATCTTAATGGACTGAGCCAGTTCGCTCAATGCCGTTTCATTAAAATCTTTGCGAGGCTGGTCCGGATTTATTTCAATTTTATCAAGAGAAACTAAATGAGTTCCGGTTGTGCGTTCCACCACCTCACTGCGTAAATTTCCGGAGCTGTTTTTAAGATCTGCGTCTATATTTTGAAGTAAACTTCTGATTCCTTTGCCTAAGTCGTTTGATTTTTTTTGCATGGAGTAAAGTTCAAAAGTAAAAAGTAAAAATTCAAAAGTGAAAAAATGAATTTATATTGAAGAGTGTTGAGTTTTTGTTGATTCGATACTACTCAATGATTTTCTCTTCCTGACGCATTTTTGTCAAATTGTTTCTTTGGAGAATCTCCTTTGCCAGGTTGAGATAATTCACAGAACCTTTACTGTCTGAATCATACAAAATGACCGGTTTCCCCACACTTGGCGCTTCACTTACTTTACTGTTTCTGTGTATGATGCTGTTAAAAACCAGATCCTCAAAATGCTTGCGCACTTCACTTACCACCTGATTGCTTAGACGTAAACGACCATCATACATGGTCATCAGTATTCCTTCAATTTGTAAATTGACATTCAATTGTTTTTGAATGATTTTTATCGTATTCAGCAGTTTACCTAATCCTTCCAAAGCAAAAAATTCTGTTTGTACAGGTATAAGTGCACTGTTCGCTGCAGTCAATGCGTTAACAGTAATAAGTCCCAAAGAAGGAGAACAATCAATGATGATAAATTCATAGTCCTGTGCAACCGCATCCAGCACCCGTTTCATTACCGTTTCTCTATTTGGAAAATTGATCATTTCGATCTCAGCTCCAACAAGATCAAGGTGAGAGGGTATTAAATCCAGATTGGGAATTTCTGTTTTTAATATAACATCTTTTGCAGTGGCTTCATTTGCCATGCAGTCATATAAACTTTTGGTAATGTTGTGCAAATCAAAACCAACTCCTGTGGTGCTGTTTGCCTGTGGATCAGCATCAACTAAAAGTGTTTTATACTCCAGAACAGCTAAACTTGCAGCCAGGTTAATGGCTGTTGTAGTTTTACCAACACCTCCTTTTTGATTTGCAACCCCTATGATTCTTGCCATTGAATAATGCTTGTCTTTTTCTTATTTGTCATTTGAATCAGTACAAATATACTAAAATAAGGAGGATGGTATAGCAAGTTTAAGATTTCGTTATCCCTTTTTATCAACGTTTTTTTAAGACAATTCCAAAAGGGTAATCTCGGGTAATACACCCACCCGTCCTGGATAACCAATGAATCCAAAGCCTCGATTTACGTATAGCTTGTTTTCACCGTCCTCATATAAACCAGCCCATTCTTTGTAAATGTATTGAACCGGACTCCAGCGGAATCCCGGAATTTCAATTCCGAATTGCATTCCGTGAGTGTGACCGCTCAGTGTCAAATCAATATCGGAATATTCAGGCAATACCTGCGCATGCCAGTGGCTGGGGTCATGACTCATCAGGATTTTAAAAGGATATTTTTCGGATCCCGCATACGCTTGATCTAATTTACCATACTTTGGAAATCGCGCTTTAGCACTCCAGTTTTCTATACCTAGTAATGCGATTTGCTGATTTACTTTTTCCAAAACAACATGCTCATTCATTAATAATCTCCATCCCAATTTTTTGAATACTTCTTTGAGGTTTTCGTGATTCTGCTGTTTGGTTATTCCATCCACCGGCCATTGAACATAATCGCCGTAATCATGATTGCCTAAGGTGGCATACACACCCATGGGTGCTTGTAATTGAGAGAAGGTATCGATAAAATCCTTCATTTCCGAAGCACGGTCGTTGACCAAGTCTCCGGTAAATAAAATAAGATCCGGTTTCTGACGGAGGATCAGATCTATCCCTTTTTGTACCGCTTTTTTATCTGTGAAACTTCCGGAATGAATGTCACTGATATGAATGATTTTTAATCCTTTAAATGCGATGGGTAACTTCGAAAAAATTAGTTTCTTATAAACCAGTTGATATTTGTATTTATTGCCAAAGCCATAAAACAAACTGCCAAACAATGTTGTTCCCGCAGCCAATCCAAGCCAGCTCATAAACACAGAGCGGGAAATTGTATCGGCTCCACTTGGGTCTTTTACATCATGAATTGCTTTTGGAAAAATCCATTGTAATACGAATTGTATGCCTCTTCGAATGTCATCGGCCAATAAAAATACACTGACTAATATTTTGGAAAACAGTAAACCTAAAATACAGGCAAATACATACATCCTTAGGGTTTTGGAGGAAGTGCCCGGATGTGTTAATACAAGATACACAAATGCAGAGAGACAAATAATACTGACAGAAAAATAGAATAGATTTATCCAAAACCGGGTTTTTTCTGCATAGCCATTTGAAATGCTCCTAATTGCTGTAAACACATAAGTATCCAGCAAAAGCATAATCAGTATGAAGATGATCATTCCGCTTAGGGAGCGCATATCAGAAAATAATTAGAATTCGAGGAAAGCCTGAAGTTGTTCTTTTATTGCAAGCAGCGTTTTTTCATCGTGCAGTTTCCCGTTTGCATCCAATAATTTGTCTACGATGCTAATAGGTAATCTGTTGGGGTGAACCAGCATTTTCATATGCATGAGTGAACCTGTCAAATGTTCCATGCCTCTCAAATTTCCGGCTCTTCCGGTTGCAACGCCCGTGAGTAATACTTTTTTATTTTTCCAGCATTTTGTCACATCAGACTGATCAATCATCATTTTTAAAATGCCAGGATATGAACCATTGTATTCGGGCATGATGATGATGAATTTTTCTGCCGGAATAAGCATACTTTTTTCCATAGATCGGAATGCTTCATTCTTTTGACATACATCTATACTTTCCAGAGATAGTAATTGAACATCATTATTTGTATTGCTTAACAAGCGAAAATACTCCTGTGCAATTTTAAGGGTATTGCTATTATCTCTGCCCGTTCCGGATATGATGGTAATTTTTTGCATGTTTGTCCGCATCTCTTACCTTTCTAACAATCTATGGTATGAATTGTTCAATCAGCGTCGTAGAAGATACTTCAATATCGATCGTTATCAATTAAAAGGATCTTCTTTCCCTGTTTCCGTAAGTTCTTTTTCTCCCTTCATCCGAAGCACGACGATATCCACCATCGGCTTCGTTCATGCGAACAATTCGATTGTTGACTCTTTTCCCATCAATCGCTTTAATCATCTTTCCGGCGGCAGCACTATCAACTTCCACCCAGGTATTCATTTCACGTATATCAATTTTACCGACGACTTCTTTTTTCATATTGCTTTCATCCAAAATGAATTGAAGGAAGCTTGCTTTGTATAATCCATCTTTGGTACCTACATTGATGAATAGGCGCGTATAGCCATTGTCCCTGCTGCGTCCTTGACTGCGCTCATTACGTGAGCCGAAGTTGTCGCGTCGATCATTGCCATGTGATGGCATACGAACATCTCTTCGTGCATTCAGGTCCTCTGCATTTTCATAGTATTTCAAGAAATGACTGAACTCGAGGGCTGCAACTCTTTGAAGGATTTCTTCTTTGGTCACGTTTTCAAACTTCTCCATCAAATCAGGCATATACGTTTCATAATCGCCATGCGAAATATCGGCTTGTTGCAATTTATCCATGAAATGAAAAAACTGTTTGCGACAAACATCTTTTCCTCCGGGAATATCCAAGCGATTAAAACGGGCATTGATCAGTTTCTCGAGCTGCTTTATTTTATAAGTTTCTTTTACATGGCAAATGGACATACAAATACCGCTGCGTCCTGCTCTTGCTGTACGACCACTTCTGTGCGTATAGACTTCCATGTCATCCGGCAATTCGTAATTGATAACATGCGTTACACCATCCACATCAATACCACGGGCGGCCACGTCGGTGGCAATGAGGAGTTGTAAGGTTTTGCTTCTGAATCGCCCCATCACTTTATCACGCTGTTGTTGAGTCAAGTCGCCATGCAATGCCTCAATATCATATCCTGCTTTGGTGAGTCTCTCAGATATTTCCTGAGCATCCATTTTGGTACGGGTAAAAATGATACCATACATACCCGGATTAAAATCAATCAGTCTCTTCAACGTTTCATACCGATGAGGTGCTGCAGTAATAAAATATTGATGGTCGATATTTGCGTTGCCACTGTTCTTTTTTCCAACGGTAATCTCTTTAGGAGAACTCATGTAGTTTTTAGAAATAGCACGCACTTCCGGTGGCATGGTTGCACTGAATAACCAGATACTTTCACGATTGATTGTATTCTTCAACACAAAATCAATGTCATCGCGAAAGCCCATGTTCAACATTTCATCTGCCTCATCCAGTACAACGTACTTTACTTTTTGTAAATCAATGGCTTTACGTTCAATGAGGTCAATCAATCTGCCGGGAGTGGCCACAACGATTTGCACACCCTGACGCAAATTGCGAATTTGCATCGTTATGGAGGCGCCACCATAAACCGCTTCTGTATAAATACCTTTTGAGTGTTTTTTAAAATTGCTGAGATCGTTGGTGATTTGCAAACAAAGTTCGCGTGTCGGACAAACGATTAGTGCTTGCGGATAGCGACTTTTTTCATCAACCAATTGTAAAAGTGGTAAACCAAATGCGGCAGTTTTACCGGTGCCTGTTTGAGCTAAACCCACAAAGTCCATCGTTCCGGATAATAAGATGGGAATGGCTTGTTCCTGAATAGCTGTGGGTGTTTCGAATCCAAGTTCTTGAATGGATTGCAATAGATTTTCACGGAGCCCAAGGGCTTCAAATGATGTCATGTTTTAGATTTTAAATGTACGTTTGGATGCCTGTTTGAGTAAACAGCAAACGGGTTATCCATAATAGCATGATGAACGTTACATGTCATGCTTCGGGCCGTTGGAGGGAAGAAAGCCGGTGTAATTTTACCGGGAAAAGATTCTGTATCAACAGCAACTGAGCATATCATGTAATTCTCAGTTTACTTAAATGCGACGCAAAGGTAAGTTTTAATTGCCGTAAAACCAAACTTGAAACTGAATTCAATTCAAAAATACCTCTATTAAAGCAAGTTTGAGCTAAATTTGCTGCAGAAAAAAATTAATTATGAAGAAGATTATTTTAAGTTTATGTATTTTGATCTGTATGCAACAGACTCAAGTTAAAGCTCAAGGAGTCGAGTTAGGGGCTAAATTTGGTACAGACATACAAAAAATTTCAGGGGCTCCATTTAATGAGAAGTTTGCATTTGGATATCACTTTGGAGGTTTTGCCATTTTGAAATTAACTTCCTCATTTGGTGTGCAATCAGAATTATACTACAGTTCTGTTAGCGCCGATACTGCCAATGGATTTTCGGCTGTATATGGGAATGCGAACTCACAGAAATTGCAATTCACTTATATCAACCTGCCTGTTTTATTGAATTTTCGTTTTAATAACAGATTGACATTTCAATTAGGACCAAAATTCAGTATGCTGGCAAACAAAAATAGTTCTGTATTTGAAAACAGTAAAAATGCTTTAAAAACGGGGGATGTTTCTGCTGTCCTTGGAGCACAGTTTAATATTCTACGATTTAAATTTTATGGCCGATATCAGCTTGGGCTCAATGATCTCAATAACATAAGTGATGCGGCAAATTTAGTGGCCTCAAAAGAAAAGTGGAAAAACCAGGTTATTCACCTTGGTGTTGGATTGCGAATTTTGTAATCACGATCTCAGTGTCGTTATTGAGCCATCAGATTCCCAACGAACGATTCGACTGGCTGATTTCATGCCACGTTCTTTTTGTCTGTGCTGCACAATATAATCCACATTCATTTTTATTTTTTCATCTATCTCGTCAAAACATGATGGGGATTGATTTCCTGTAAGGTTTGCAGATGTAGAAACAATTGCTTTACCAAAAGCTTTTATCAGAAATCTGCAAAAAGTATCCTGTACGATACGGATGCCAATGCTTCCGTCTGCAGCGATAATTTTGGGAGCAACATTTTTTCCGTTTGAATAGATGACAGTTGTGGGTTTGGCCGCATTTTCAATCATCGGAAAAATCTGGATGACATCTTCATTTGTATAGTTTGATACTTTTTGTAAATCATCAACCAGGATAATCATGCTTTTGCTTTCGCTCCTTTCTTTGAGAAGGATGATCTTGTTTACTGCATCTTCATCATTAGCATCGCAACCAATACCCCAGATAGTGTCGGTTGGATATAGGATAATTCCTCCGTTTCGAAGGACATGAATACATTGTTCTATATCATGATCAAAATTATCCATTCATCAGATCTCGATATACATTCATGACTTTTTCTGCACAATGATGCGCCCTGAATTTTTCTGCTTGTACACGTCCTTTTTCAATGCAATCATAAACGTAATCAGAATCATTCAATACTTTTTGAATAGAATTTAAAATTGACTCGGGTTGATAAGGGTCTGCATAAGTAGCAGCATCACCGCCAACCTCGGGCAAGCAGGACAAATTGGATGTTATAACAGGCGTACCGCCTGCCATGGCCTCCAACACCGGGATTCCAAAGCCTTCATATACCGACGGATAAATCATTCCCAATGCTGATTGGTACAATGTTGGCAAATCCAATTTTTGGTTAGCTCCGGCAGAAGCAGGTGTTATTTCAGAAAGAAAAATGAACAGATGTTCAATATTTTCTTTCCGGATAAATGCTTTTACTTGTTTTAGATAATCGCGGCCTGTTCCAACTATTACTAAAGGCGGTAAAGATGTTTCCTTAGCCAATGCATAAGCTTTACAAATACCCATTAAATTTTTTCTCTCAATAACAGAACCTACATAGAGGAAAAAAGTATCGGGCAGATTGTATGCTTTTTTCAACGAGGCTTTTTGAGCAGGAATAACCGGTTGATAAAAACTTTCATCACAACTTTGATAAGTGGTTATGATTTTATCAGGTTCAATTCCATAAAGTTCAATGATATCGCTACGGGTTTGTTCGCTAACACTGATGATTTTATCCGAGTGTAAACATGCATACATGAATTTATGCCTGTATATTTTTCGATCGATGAACTTATATTGCTCAGGATATTTTTCAAAAATCAGATCATGAATGGTTACAACAGATTTTATCTTGGTTTTTTCGATGCCATTCGGAATTTCATGACTGAGGCCATGGTATAAATCGATATTGTCTTTGATCAAATCTTGTACTACCCACTTGCTTCGCCATATGGCTGATAATTTTTGATGAAGGAATGATTGAGGCATCCTTGAGATAGTATTGTGGCAAGCTCGCACATCAAACAAATCGGTCTTTTTGGGAGCATATAAAACATACTCATGGGTTGGATACAGAGAAGCCAATGAAGTTACCAGGGTTCGACTGTAATTGCCGAGACCGGTTTTATTCTGATAGATTCTTTTGGCATCAAAGGCAATACGCATGATGGGTGTTTGTACAAAAGTACGATTTAATGGGGGGTGATAAATTCAAAAGCAAAAAGTAATTCTTTTTAAACAACGGTATTAAAAATATTCATTTTTCACTTTTGAATCAGCACTTATTTTTCTTTAACTATTTTTGCAAAAAAATAAATCATGTCACTACAAGAAAAAATAAACCATGCCTGGAATAACCGTGAATTGCTCAAAGAAATAGAATATGCAGATGCGGTAAGATCGGTTATCGAGCAAGTAGATAAAGGGGTATTGAGGGTAGCATCTACAAACGAAACAGGATGGGAAGTGAATGAGTGGGTCAAACAGGCCATCCTAATGTATTTTGCCATCCAACCCATGGAAACGCATATTCTTCCGCCTTTTGAATTTTATGATAAAATGAAACTCAAATCCAATTATAAAGAATTGGGAGTTCGTGCGGTACCGCATGCCGTTGCAAGATATGGAGCATTCATAGCACGTAATGTGGTATTGATGCCATCTTATGTAAATATCGGTGCTTATGTAGACGAGGGTACCATGGTGGATACATGGGCTACCGTAGGCAGTTGTGCCCAAATTGGGAAGCACGTTCATTTGAGCGGTGGAGTGGGAATTGGAGGGGTTCTTGAACCATTACAAGCAAGTCCGGTTATTATTGAAGACGGATGTTTTATTGGCAGTCGTTGTATCGTGGTTGAAGGAGTAAGGGTAGGAAGGGAGGCCGTGTTGGGCGCTAATGTGGTACTCACTCAATCTACGAAAATCATTGATGTAAGTGGTTCAGAACCCATTGATATGAAAGGATATGTTCCGGAGCGAAGTGTTGTTATACCAGGCAGTTATACCAAATCTTTTCCCGCAGGTGATTACCAGGTTAGTTGCGCATTAATCATCGGAAAGCGCAAACCAAGCACTGATTTAAAGACCAGTTTGAATGAGACATTGAGGGAGTTTAATGTGGCGGTGTAAATGAGGTTTAATGTTTCATGTTCAAGGTTAGATTTTTTTGTAAAAAATCGGAATGATTTCTTCATAAAGAAAAACCCTTCGAATTTCGAAGGGTTTTTCTTTATGAAGAATAAATCTTAATTACTTGATTACAAGGCGTGTTGTTTTTACCTGATCGCCACTGATTACTTTTACGAAATAAGTGCCTGGTTGAAGGTTTTGAATATCCAATTGTTGTGTGTTACCGCCTTTTGCAGCGTTAGCAGATTTTGTGATAACAGATTTACCTGATGCGTCCAGTATCTGAATCATCATCATGCCGGATTTAACCATATTTACATTTAATACGGCAATATCATGAGCAGGGTTAGGGAAAATGTTTATGGTAAAATCAACCTGTGTACCCATTCTCACATTTCTAATATCAGAATAAAAAACTCTGCCTGTGCGTGTTACTTCTTTGATGCGATAGTAAACCATACTTCCTGAAGCTATTTTACTTAAGATGTTTGCATCAATACCTGAATATTGCTTGTTTGATAAAGTTGACAATGATGATTTAGCTACCCGTGAAATGGTTGAGAAGTCTTTTCCGTTGTAACTTCTTTCAATTTCATAGTGAGAGGTAGAACTTGTTTCGCCGGCAACTTCCCAGTCAAGGTTAACATCGAGTAAATTGGCGATTGCGTTGAATTGATTGAATTTTACAGGCAATACAACAGGTTGTTGTAATGGTACAAATGAACTACCCCCGCTATTATTTGTAGCTGGATTATCTGTTGTACCAAAGAACATGGTGCTGGTTGATGGTGTTAGTACACCGTCGCCACCTTCTCCGGTTGCACCTTGCATAGCAACATACCATGACATGAATCCGTTTGAACCACCTTCAGGAAGGTTTTCGAGTCGCATTGAAGTACCTAAAGTAGAAAGGTTATTGAACTTGATAGTTGCGATTGTATTTACTCCGGCTGTTGTCCATGAAGTAGTAGGGCCATCTGCAGGACCTACTAAGTTAAAGCAATAGTATGATCGACCACTTTCTACAACATTTAGAACCGAGCCATCCAAAGTAAGGTTTGGAGAATAGATTCTGAGTGCTGACGCAAGATCTGATGTAGAAGGATTACCTGCACCCTGATCTGCAATACTGATGCAAAACACAATGTTCAACAATGTAAAATTATTGATATCGGCAGATGGGCGAGCATAAACACCTACGGAGTCTGACCCTATGCCAACTAATGTTCCTGTTACTGTTTGAGCATTCGTAGCAAATGTTGCGGCAAGTAATGTAATTAAGGATAAAATAACTTTTTTCATTTTGAGCATTATTTTTTTGAGAGTATTATGAGTATTTGATTAGAATGTAGCTTGAGAAATAATTTTGGATTTATTTCCACCTAATACGGTATTTAGAAGAATGACTTCATCATTGTTTATACCGGAGTAGCGTACATTGCCATTCAAATTCAAATCGCAACTGCTATATTGGTTGGAAAGGATAGCTGATTTGTTCCCACCCAAACACGTATTCAACAATTGTACTTCATCATTTGAAATACCTGAATATCTTACATTCGTATTTGAGTTGGCATTTCCACCCCACATGCAAAATTTGGTACCAACCGGAGCCATAGCATTGTTTCCGCTGTTGGCAACTGCTTGAGTTAAAGCAGTGGTAAAATCATAGTTTGTTGTAGTTGTTTTTGACAGTGAGATTGAAGACGCACTGCGAACACCCAAATGATTTCTATGACGAACAGAAACGAAATAATTACCTGGGGCATTTCCAGCCATATTCAAAGGAGAAACTCCATCTACATCAACAATATCGCCGTCACGTTGCAATAATGCGGCTCTTGTGCTCACAACCGGACCACCGCTGGTTGATTGTAACTGAACAAATACCCAATCAACAATGGTATTGTTGGAAGAAGAACCGGCAGCAGAACCAACCACCGAAGCAGTTGATTTTTCACCACCACCACTACCAGAGTGACTGAATGGATTTGTAGTTCCGGCAATTCCAGTTTGAGTTCCGTAGGGCTCATTTAGAGGAATTAAATTAGCAGAACGAAGTGCATCTGACATCAAACCTGTTCCGCTGCTGTAATTACCTTGTAAAAATACTTTTGGTGAAACAAGTAATGGAGAGAGAATTTGTTTTGTTCCTACAGCAAATGCACCAACTGAAGTGATACCACTGCGTGTAGTTGAGTAAGGCCCTGTACCGGTGGCTGATGCAAGGTTTGTGTTCAAAGCATCCCAACCAATGTTTGCAGCAGGGGCAGTAATATAGTTTGAGATTGCGCCCTTGGTGCGGTTGAATCCTGATAATTCATCAGTGGCAGCCCAGTTGGCAGTAATAGATAGATTGCTTCCACCAGCAACTGACTCTGTTAGATCCCAACTTGTATTGACAACGTCGGCAGATAAACTTGTACCGCTGGTACCTGAAAGATATGCGCTGTCTAAACAACGAACACTGATATCATCGGAAGTTCCACTGTTGCTGATGGTTAGTGGATTGTATGAACTGCTGTTGAATCCAACCGGGTATGTAAATGCAGTGGTAGAGAGCCCGGCTTTTGTTACTTTTCCTGTACCACCAGTTACGATATATTTGGAATCTGTTGCTCCGGTAACGGTAGCGGTTGAAGAAAACTTCACATCAAAATTTCCTGCATTGATTTTACCGTTGGTAAAAGTAAGATTTGATCCAATTTGAGTGTTGCTGGTCAAATTTACATTCGAGGTATTGTCCACTTCGAGATTTGGGATAGTATTCCCATTCATACTCACATTCTGGGATGTTGTACCCTTCAGTACCAACTTGCCATCTCCCAAGATGTTGGAGTTGCTGGTTACATCACCCTGTACAACCACACTCGCACCCGACTGAATCGTTAATTGTGCATTGTCGATGTAAAGCTGGGCCTTGGAAGTGAATGTAGCTAATAATAGTGTACATGCGAAAATTTGTTTCAAATTCATGGTTGCTTAATTGAGATTACAAATATGGTGTAAATATACGAAAAAAATAAAAATGTTAATAAATATGACAGACCCATATTTTTTCAATTAGTTTACTTATATAAAAAATAACAAATACTAAAAGCCGGGTTAAAAATTGGAAAATTTATTATTAATGAATATTGCATGATTAATAATATAATATGTATAAAAAAAACAGAGGCTACTTATCGAAGCAGCCTCTGTTTTTATGTCGTGATTAGTTTAGAAATTTACAGATCCGTTACTTTGATATACATAACGGAATTTATATAAAAGGGTTGTTGGCTGTGAACCGGTAAATGGGGCATATTCCACAGATATCATTTCCAGCTTTGCATAATGTGCACCGTCTCCTGTTCTGAAAAAGAATACCTTGCCTGCTATCGGTGTAAAGGTTTGATTGGCATAATTTGCCCAGCTTGTGTAGCTTCTGATGGCTTTTTGTGTTGCACTTGTATCATAAGCGTATCCTGTTGATGGTGCGGTAGTGATTTGATCAAAAACTCCATCTTGTAAAATAACGCCGGCTTCTCCCGGTCCTCTGAAACCTTTATTTGGAATGATGCTGGTCATTCTCATTCCAAAATCCCATTTGTTGCTTGCAGAGTCCGTGTTCACAACAACACTTGAATCGCTGAAACGGAATAGCGTGAAAGGTTTTGTTCCCATGGGATCAAATGGAACACTGATGGTTTTGATTCCACTGACAATGGTCACTGTTGGTGTTGTGTCAGTTGATTTTTTACAGGCAGCAAATAAGCTTAGAGCAATGGCTCCGAAGATGATCATTTTTTTCATAATGGTTTTTTGTTTTTTTTGATTTTATGTTGAAAAGTGTAATTTAAATTCATGAAATAAAGTCTGCCTGCAATATTGGGCATCTGTAAATAATTGGTGTAATTGAAGATGTTATCTATACCTGTTTGTACCGAAATGCCATTGTTGTAAGCCTTGGATATATTTGCATTCACGATCCAAAATCCATTTACCATCTCTCTAGGATCATCTGCTACTGCGTTTCCGTTTATATCTCTAAATCCATAATCTCCTCGATACATACCACGCAAAAAAACATTCCATCCACGCTGTTCATTGACCCATGTTATTTTGGCATTGAACTGGTGCTTGGACCGGTTGTTAAGTCCGAAATAATCTCCTTTTTTTACCTGACTTGTTACATATGTTTCAGGATCTCTTTTGTATAATTTGCCGGCACGTATTTTATCCAGTACATCCTTGTCTTTTGCTTCGAGATACTGATATCCGGCAGAAAATGTAAAGTTTTTGTTGATCTTGAAGGATGCATCCAACTCCAATCCTTGCGTATAGATACGATTGATGTTTCGGTAGCTGTATAATTGCCTGTTGTTTGTTTTTTGTACAGGAAGCAAGTATACGTCAATTAGGTTTCTGATGTCGTTTCTGAAAATGCCGACTTGAATCAACCACTTGTTTTTTTGATAACTTACTCCTGCATGTGATCCAACAGATTTTTCGGGAAGTAATGTGGTTTTCTTTTGAAATGGTTGAATGTCGCTGCCTGCCTCAAGTTCTCCTTGTGTTTGCAATCGGGTGAGTACATCCGATAAAACATTGGCTCCGATTAATGAATAACCTATTTGAGCGTTATAAAAATTCAGGTACATGTGTCTGAAATCAGGAGCTTTAAAGCCATATCCTGCAGAAGCAGTCAATTTTAGCGATGAAGAAGGTTTGTATGCAATTGCCACGCGTGGGCTCAAGTTAAGTGCATAATCATTTCGTTTGTCCATTCGTATACCTCCGATCATTGTCAGTTTGTCTTTATACAATTTCCATTCTGATTGAGAAAAGACATAATAGGTTTGAAGTTTTTGTTTTCCTGCATATCTCGATGCGTCAATGGATTCGAGGTAAATTCCTGCTCCGGTAATGAAAGTATGATTCGCCGATTTTTTTTCAAATTGTATTTCGGGTTTGGTAATGGTTTGGTCAAAACTGGTTTCATCAAATCGGGTATCTGTGTTTACCAGATTTACAAACGACTGATTTCTGTATCGGTTGATGAAGTTTCTGAAATAAATCTTTTGGTTGCCGGCAGATTTGATGGTCAATTGTGTAAATAAACTTTGTTCATACTCTTTCGTGTAACCTTTTACGTTAGACGGATTCGATTGCCAGGTGATTTGGTAATCATTTTGTTGCTTAGAGTCAAAAGCCCTGGCAGATATGAGCAAGTCGGTTCTGGCAGAAAATTGATGTGTGATTTTAGTTTGAAGGTTTAGATCCCTGTATGGATCAATGGTTTTGCCATAAGTGGCTGGATCCAAATCATATCCCCCCGTACTGTAACGGTTGGCAAATAATTGCAAGCCGGTTTTTTGCAGGCGATTGCTGTATGAAATTGTTTGCGCGTTGGTATTGTTGCTGGCTGTATGTACCTGTGATTCAAAATTTTCCGAGAGAGCTGGTTGTGTAACGATATTGATAACGCCTGCCATCGCTTCACTCCCATATAAACTGGATGATGGACCTTTAACGATTTCAATTTGCTTGATGTTTCCGGTAGCCAGTCTGCCCAGTTTTAAAATACCTGCGTTACGACCAATAAGTGGTTCGCCATCTAATAACACTGCAGTGTATGCTGGGTCCAACCCCAACATTTGAACGCCCTGTCCAAATGGATTTGGATAGCCATTTAGGGAAGTTGATAAAGCGCTGTTCACGACCGTAATTCCGGTAAACTCCTGCAGAACATCCTGCAGTTTTAAAGAGCCGGTCTGTTTGATATATTGATCAGAAATCAGTTTTGTTGGAACAGCTACATTACCCAATCTAGTGGCGGTACGATTGGAGGTTATGACGATTTCATTTAGCAGAGAAGTATCTGATAAATCAGTTTTTTTTTGAGCAAATACTTGATGCGTAGTGAGCTCAAAAAACACTGCTAATATGATGATTATTTTTTTCAGACCGCAAAGGTCACAAGCAGTAAGCAATGAATTATCATAGAAATGTCAATTTGCCTTTTTAAGTGAAAAATGACAAAAGGATGACAATGATGCATCAATACATAAATAAAGAATCCCCCGAGTAAACCGGGGGATTCTTTATTTATGGGTATCGTAACTATTCATTTTCTAAAGTAATCGGATATTCATACACCCCGTCATATCCCGGATAAAATCCGCTGATATTGATGTCTTTCTGATTGCCGATTGCCTTACGCATTTCCTCTACATTTTTAACATCAGTATCATTGATTTTTAAAATCACAAAACCATCTTTCATTCTCGTTTGGTCATTGAGTGCACCCTCTTTTATTTTTTTTACTACAACACCACCATTAATGTTGTAATCTTTTGCTTTGGCTGATTCAAGGGTTGCAAAGTCGGCGCCTAATAAATCCATTTTAGTATTGCCTTTCACCAAATCAATGGTACCAGCTTTATTGCGTAGTGTAACATTGATGATTTGCTCTTTTTTATCACGCAAAACGGTAACCGAAATTTTGTCACCCGGTTTAAATCGACTTATTTGCTCCTGCAATTCACTTCCATTGGTTATGGGTGTTGAATTTATTTTTAAAAGTTTATCTCCTTTGCGAATGCCCGCTGCGGCAGCAGCACCGTCTTTGGGAACTTCAATCACATAAACACCGTCATATGCTTCTTCCGGAATATCATTTGCATTTTTTTGCTCTACTGTCATGTCGGCGGCATTGCTAAACTGAATGCCTAAATATCCGCGCTGAACCGTTCCGTAACGAATTAAATCGTCCACAACTTTTTTTGCAATGTTCACAGGAATGGCATAGGAATATCCTGAATAATATCCGGTTGGTGAAGCAATGGCAGAGTTGATTCCAATTAATTTGCCATCGCTGTTGATCAATGCACCACCGCTATTGCCGGAATTAACCGCCGCATCGGTTTGAATGAATGACTCAACCGCCGTTGCACCACTGCCGTTTCTATCTTTGTTTAATCCCAGACTTCTGGCCTTTGCACTTACAATACCTGCGGTGACAGTGGTTTCCAAATTCAGTGGATATCCGATAGCCAGTACCCATTGACCGATTCTTACATCATCAGAATTTCCGTAAAGCAAATAGGGAAGTCGCTTCGCATCTATTTTAATTACTGCCAAATCATACGAAGGATCTGATCCCACCAAAGTGGCTTTATAGGTTTTCTTGTCGTTCAATGTTACCGTGATTTCATCTGCTTTTTCGATAACATGGTTGTTTGTAACGATGAAGCCGTCATCACTGATAATAACTCCTGAACCCGATGCACGTTGCTCCGGAATAACGTTGATGCGTCCGCCTCCAAAAAATTGATCAAAAAGGTCATCTCCAAAAAAATCGGAGAAAGGGCTTTGCTGACGCATACGGGGTAAGTTATTGGTTACCTGCTTGGCATTTGTTTTGGTTTTGATGTGCACAACTGCAGGCAGTCCTATTTGTGCAGGTGTGGTTAAATCAACAACGCCCGGAGGTGTATTGCCATCATCAAGTCCCGTGAGTTTGTAGTTGGAAGGACCAGAGGGCTGTCCACCGTAATATCCATCATTTTTGGTTAAATAAGCATAACCCATTACGACCACCATAGCCGTAAGGGCGCTGATTAAGGCTGTACTGATTAATTGCTTTTTATTCATTGTATTCATTTTTAGCTATTTGTTCATTCAAAAAAAATACCGAACGCAAATTACAGACAGGATGGCAAAAATGGATACCTTGAATGACATCTTTAACATTCCGTTATTTTGAGTGCGATATTTTGTCATAATTGAAGCAAGAATTGCATAACATCCACTCCGTCTGCATATTGAAATAATTCGGGTTCTTGGGTTGTCCCAAATGGTATGTGATTTCTACTCACCAAACATTGAATTTGTTCGTCCGTCTCAAGTTTATGTATCAATTCAGACTCATTTTGGTAAAATGAATAATGCAGGACGCCGATGGCTGAAAAAATTGAATTTTCTTCTGCTAAAATCGTTGGTCCGCCTACCATGTAAAATTTGTTATTTAATATGAGCAGCGAAAGCTGGTAATCAAAATTATTGCGGTATTTGTGATGCTCGCCGAGGTGTGAATATTTTTTGAATGCCTCAATCATTGGAATAAAATCATATCCCTGCGGAACATACAATTTGGTTACGTTTCTGCAACCCAATCCAAAGTAGCAGTGCACGTCATCTGCCAATTGTTCGAGTTCTTTTGCCGTTTCATTTCCTGTGATGACGGCTACCGAAGTTTTATTTCTGCGAATGATGTGGGGTAAATGGGCAAAATAGGTTTCGAACAAGTCTGCCGATTGGTTGTTGCCGGTGGCGATGATGGCATCACAATCATTTAACTTATCAACCATTCTGAAATAGGGTTCAGAGGCAGGATCTTTCTCTTTTAAAAAATCAGTGACATGCTTTATCAATATTTGATCTTTTGAAGAGGCTTTTATAAGTGCATGATGTCCGCCTGCAAATACAGATAACAAATCGTGAAAGCCAACGAGTGGAATGTTTCCAGCCATAACAATACCTACTTTCTTTGGTAGAATATTATCATCAACACAATAATGATGTATCCATGCTTTAAGCTTTTCAGGATCCAACATTTGAGTGCAAATAGATTTGATAGCCAGTCTGATAAATTCAGGGGTAAACCATGGGTTTGAGACAGATGCCATTTCAATGGCAGCGGTCAGCGGAGGTGGCTCCAGCGTAATATATCGATTCAGGTGCTGAAGCAGGGTTGTTCTTTTTTCTAATTCCATTCTATGCGTTAACTTTACAGCAAAATTACGAATATGGCAATCAAGATCACAGATGAATGTATCAATTGCGGCGCATGCGAGCCCGAGTGTCCAAATAATGCAATTTATGAAGGTGGCGTTGAATGGGCGGTATCTGATGGTACGACTGTAAAAGGGGATTATACCCTAATGGATGGCACTGCTGTTGATGCCGACAAAAGAATGCAGCCGGGTAGTATGGATACATATTATATAACACCAAACAAATGTACCGAATGCCAGGGCTTTCATGAGGAGCCACAGTGTGCAGCAGTTTGTCCGGTGGATTGCTGTGTGCCTGATGAATTGTACCGTGAGACGGTGGAAGAGTTGCTTGCTAAAAAAGAGAAGCTGCATCTATAAACATGATGCTTCAAGATATTTTATGATTCCATTTCAACTTCGGTTTGGTGAAAGGTTATTTTTATACTTTGTTTTAGTAGTGCTGTTTAATTATGGCTGCAAAAACCATGAGGATAGTCCTTCCGAAAAGAGAACTAAAGCAAACATGTCGCTTATACAGACGGATGTGGCATTTTCTGCACTAAGCAAGAGTAAAGGAATGCGAGAGTCCTACATGGAATATCTTGATAGTAATGCAACAATCTTGAGAGTAGGACATTTACCCATAGAGGGTGCAGATGTAATAGATTATCTGATTCAGCAGGATGATGCATCTGTTTCATACAGCTGGGATCCGCATCATGGAGAAGTGGCTGAGTCCGGAGAATTGGGTTATACCTATGGGGTTTATCTAATGCAATCCAGGGAGTCGCAAGAAACCATATATGGCACCTATATGAGTGTATGGAGAAAGCAGTCAGATGGAAAATGGAAATTGCTGATTCAATCCGCTAACGAAGGGGTTGATGATTCTAATGATATTATTAAATAAAAATTCTTTTGAAGAAAAAAATTGCATTGATAACAGGGGGATACTCCGGCGAATCCGTCATCTCATATAAAAGTGCAGCATGTGTTGCACAACAATTGGATGAATCAAAATGGGATTATCATATCATCGACATTAGAACTGATGGATGGTTTTACAAAAATGAAGAGGATGTTGAATGCGTCGTAGATAAAAATGATTTTTCTATTTTTTATAAGGGTCAGAAAATCTTATTTAATGCTGCTTTAATCATCCTGCATGGAACACCTGGCGAAGACGGTAAACTACAGGGATATTTTGATTGTATCGGTTTGCCGTATACTTCATGCGATGCAACAACATCTGCCATTACATTCAATAAAAGATATACTGTAGCATTGGCAGCTGCCGCAGGAATTCCTGTGGCACGTTCCATTCAGTTGTTCAGAGAAGGGCCTTATGATGAAAAAGATATTTTATCTCAGTTAAGCTTACCGCTTTTTGTCAAGCCCAACAATGGGGGCAGTAGTTTAGGAATCAGTAAAGTAAAAAATGAAACAGAGCTTTTGCCGGCTATTGAAAAAGCATTTAAGGAGGATAACCAAATTTTAGTTGAGGAATTCATAGCAGGCAGAGAATTTACGATTGGTGTTTTTAAGTCTAAACAAACTATTGTTCCATTGCCTATTACTGAAATTGTAACGTCAAATGAATTTTTTGATTACGAAGCCAAATATCTTGGTGCAAGTCAGGAAATCACTCCTGCAGCAATAAGTGAGGATGTTGCTCAAAAAATCAGAGATGCGGCCATCAGAGCCTACCGAAGTTTTCATTGCAATGGGGTGGTTCGCATTGATTTTATTTTTGAAGAAAAAACCGGTCAGCCCTTTATGTTGGAGATGAATACAGTGCCCGGACAAAGCGAAGCCAGTATTGTGCCGCAACAGGTTAGGGCAATGGGCTGGAAAATGAGTAATTTTTACACAGAGTTGATTGAGGGATGTTTCAACAGATAGATGTCAGACTTTTTATCGACATCATCTTAAGAAATTTGATGATTCACATTGGAAATGATTAGATTGCAATCAAATGTTTAAGAAAATTGCAGCATGGCCTTTTTGGGCGCACTTATTGATGGTCATAGGTTTGACTGTAGGAATCATTCTTTCTATTCTGGGGTTACTTGGAAAGATTACAGATCACGGCTCTTATAAAATAGTTCCAAATGTTCTTGGGCTGGATACAAGAACAACAATGAAGAAATTAGAGGGCAGTGGTTATAGTGTAAGTATTCTAGACTCAACATATTGCGATACACTTCCTTTTGGAGTCATACTTAAACAGTATCCGGATCCTAACAGTCAGGTAAAGGCAAACAGGACTATTTTGCTAACTATGAACAGGTATGCATTGCCATTGGTAGATGTACCCGCCCTGGAAGGGAAATCCATAAACTTTGCCATCGATTTACTGCAAAGACATCATCTGAAGCTTGGGGATACTGTCACTCAACCGGATTTTATGCGAGGGTCTGTTTTGCAACAAAAACTGCGTGGACAACCAATAGCACCCGGTGCCAAAGTTCCCTGGGGTACGCCCATTGATATGATTATTGGAAGCGGTCTGGGTGATGAGGATATGGTTGTACCTGATTTTGTGGGAATGAACTTTTCCTATGCAAAAGATTCGTTGACACGCATGGGTGTTTTGCTCGGAGCAATTGTGTGCGATCCAAATGTAATAGACACGGCAAATGCTTTTGTGTGGAGACAAATGCCTCCTCATTTGAATGAAGAAAAACAGGTGGTTTTTATAAAATCCGGACAGCTTATGGATGTTTGGTTATCCGTTACTCCCAAGTTAGACAGCGCAGCATTACACTTAAAATCTCCCAATGAAGCAAATACAAATAAGCGACCTAAAAAGTCGAATGGAGCAAAAGCAAACGCCAATAATCCTGATTGATGTTCGTCAGCCGGAAGAGCATACCCTTTTCAATATCGGGGGTATTTTACTCCCACTAGGCGAAATTGTGTCGATGCAAATCGATTCTATAGAGGGGTATCGGAACAGCGAAGTTATTTGCTATTGCCGAAGTGGTCAACGAAGTATGCAGGCATGTATGATGCTTGAGTCTATGGGATTTACCAATGTCTCCAACTTATCCGGCGGTATGCTTGCGTGGCAGGATGCCTATGGTTCAGGATTATAAACGAATATTCAATCCCATCATCCAGTTAAAGGTTGCCATCGGAAAGTAATAATTCTCGGTGTTTTTTTCTCCGCCATCTATATAACTGAAGGTGTAGCCGTTTGCCACATATTTTTTCGAGAAAATATTATTAAGCTGCAGAAAACAATCTATTGATTGTAATTTCTTCGGTTTAAATTGATAACTCCATTTTATATCCTGGGTAGTGTATGCAGACAAGCTTCTGTTATTGTTTGATGTGTTATCCAGGTATTGCTTTCCTACATGCTTTGTAAAGGTAGTCAGATGCATCTGAGGCATCATCAAAACGTCCATTGTAAAGGATCCAATCAGATTGGGAGAATAGGAAATATCTGTGTTATGATGTTGTATGATTTGTTGCCCGCCATTGTCATAATCATCAATATATTCAGTAAAATGAGGTATTTTGTTTTTACTGATAGTTAAATTTCCCGACAGTGTTAACCATTCAATTAGAGTATATCCTGATTCTAATTCGATGCCGGTGCGATAGCTCTTCGGAATATTCGTGCGTGTGTATGCAAATACATCATTCACTTTTCCGGTTAACACCAATTGATTTTTGTAGAACATGTGATAGAAATTAGCAGACACATACCATTTGTTGAAATTACGACGCACACCTGCTTCTATGTCTTGCAGTTGTTCGGGTTTAGGCACATCGGACGGAGATGTTTCAAAATCATCTCGATTGGGTTCTTTGGTAGATTGGGCATAGGATAAATGAGCTTGCCAGTTTTTTTGGAGATAGGTTATCCCTGCTTTAGGATTGATGAAGTTCCATTTTTTTTGTACAACGATTGAAGGATTATTTCTAAATCCATATATATTGTATTGAACATTTCTTGATTGTAAGTCGATGTATGAGAAGAGGTGTGTTGATAATTTTCTAGTCCATTTCGCATAAAAGGATTGCTCGTTTTTATTTGCCTTTAATCGATACCACTCGTAAGGGATATCCATCGCATTTGGAATGGATGTGGACATGATCTTTCCGTAATGTTTACCATCATAAAAGCTAATTAATCCACCGGAATGAATCGTGTTTTTCCCTTTTTGATATTGCATTGAAAAGATCGATCCATAATATCGATTGTCTAACCAAAGCTGTCTAATTAAATCTGTGCTGGCGTTATTGTTATAATTAGGCAGTCCGTAGCTTGCAAAGGCCTCATTAGCTTTATATTGTTCGAAGTAACCTCTCCCTGTGGTCAGGAAACTTGAGATATTGAATTGCAGTTTTGTATTTATTTTTTGGTTGAAAAATGCCTGATAATGGGTTTGGGTATAATTGTCTGTTTCGTTGTCATAAGGCTTTCCGGGTTTTTCAGTACCGGCAGGATTATAGGTTCTGTTTGAGTCCAATGTTTCGGCATTGATACCAAACCAGGCGGCGTACGTTTTTTCTTTGCCGGAAAAGACATTGAGTCGGAGAGAACTGTTTTTTTGAATGTAGGCAAGACTGGTGAAAAAAGATTTCAGGTTGGTTTGTGCGCGGTCTATGTATCCATTGCTACCGATATAGCTGATGCGTCCGGTGAATAATAAATTATTGTTTATGCCTGAGTTATACAATAGGGTATGTTTACGAGATTGATAAGAGCCGAAAGAATTATTGATCTGGAAAAATTTATTTGAATCTAAACTGTTTGTTTCTAGGTTAATGGAGGCGCCGAAGGCGCCGGAGCCGTTGGTGGAAGAACCCACACCGCGTTGTATTTGAATGGTTTGTGCAGAGGAGGAGAAGTCTGGAAGATTTACTAAAAAAGTACCCTGACTTTCAGCGTCGTTGTATGGGATGCCATTGATCGTTACGTTGATACGCGTAGCATCTGTACCACGAATACGAATGCCCGTGTAACCGATACCGTTACCTGCATCTGAGTTTGCCACTACAGAGGGGGTTTGCTGTATGATAAATGGCAAATCGACACCAGTATTGTTTTTTTCGATGTCCTGTTTGGTTAAGTTGGTTTTGGCAACAGGTGTCAAATCGTTTGCGCGCAGAGAAATAATTTCGAGAGGCGTTAAAATTGTTGTATCAATATTGTTTGTTTTTTGAGCAAAAAGACTGATGCTGCAAAAAGTAAAAAAGAAAAAAATACAGTTAGATTTCAGATGCATGTAAAATGATTTTTTGCATCCGGAGTAAGCAGTTGAAAAACAAGCGACTTACTAATCTCCCTTCGCAGGCATTATCCTGAGCAGGTTAACGGGTATAATCTCAGCCTTTATTCAAAAAAGCACCCCGGATGATGTTAAAAGAACGATACGGATACAAAATTATAGCATTATTTGGATTTGATTAAAATCAATTTGGATTATATGGCTTAGAACCCCTATCTTTGCAACGCGAAGTAGAGCAGCGGTAGCTCGTCGGGCTCATAACCCGAAGGTCAGAAGTTCGATCCTTCTCTTCGCAACTAAAGGTTTATAGAGTCGCCCACCAGGCGACTCTTTTTTTAAATTATGTAGTATATTTGTAAATAATTAAAAAATTAAAATCAACAATTATGAAAAAACTTCTATTATTATCAAGTCTATTTGCTTTGGCCTTTATCGGTTGTAAAAAGAGCAGCTCAAATAGTTCTTGTTCATTAAGTGCATCTTCCATAGTGGGGAGCTATAAAATGACTTCTTTGGTTCTAACGATGGCAGGTCAATCCATAGATATCTTTAATGATGACAATTATACAGAACCATGCTCCAGAGACAATATTTATACGTTGAATGGTAATGGGACTTATACAGTGACAGATGGAGCGGTTGCTTGTAACCCATCAGATGCTGATCAAGGTACTTGGAGCTTGAGTGGAAATACCTTTACCATGGATGGAGGAGACGCATCAACTGTAAGTGAATTTACTTGCACCTCATTCAAAATCGTTTCTTCAAGTATGCAAGGTGAATCTACCACTGCAACTTTTGCAAGACAATAATTATTTTAAAATCCTTTATTTATGCCGGGCAGTATTAAAGCCCGGCTTTTTTTTATTTTTGATCTTTGTATATCATGAAATCAGGTTTTGTCAATATTTTCGGTAAGCCCAATGCGGGCAAAAGCACCCTCCTTAATGCATTGATGGGGGAGAAGCTGGCTATCGTCTCGCATAAAGTGCAAACCACTCGTCATCGCATCAAAGCCATCTACAATACTGAGGATTGTCAGATTATTTTTTCGGACACACCCGGCATCATTGATCCTCAGTACAAGTTGCATGAAAAAATGATGCAGGCGGTAAAGACCTGTTTGGAAGATGCAGATCTGGCATTATTGATGATGGATGCCATGGATGATGAAAATGAAGTACATACCATTTTTGCTTCACTGAAATTAAAAGTGCCAGCTGTTATTCTGATCAATAAATCGGATAAGCTCAAAAACGAAACTAGAAAAGAGCAGCTCATTGATTTTTTTTCTCAGCAACCTTACGCTAAAGAAATTCATTTTATTTCTGCTTTAATGAAAACAGGTATTGAGGATTTGATGGAGAAAATAAAAATTTATTTACCCGAAGGAGCTCCTTTTTACAGCACAGATGACCTGAGCGATTTACCAACCAAGTTTTTTGTGAGTGAAATCATCCGCGAAAAAATATTCTCTTATTTTGAAGAGGAGATTCCTTATCACTCAACTGTATTGGTCAGGGAATTCAAAGAAAAAACGACCTTGATAAAAATCTCTGCCGATATTGTTGTTCAACGCGAAACGCAAAAAGCCATCATCATAGGAGAAAAAGGAAGTATGATCAAGAAAATCGGCACCGAATCACGAAAAGAAATCGAGTCATTTCTGAATTCTAAAGTATTTTTGGAGCTGTTTGTGAAAGTAAGACCCAAATGGAGAGAGAATGAAACTTTTTTAAGGGAGTATGGATACTAAGCGTTCTTTCGTTTAAAGTTCAATGTCCAAAGTTATTTTCAAAATTTTGAGATTCCCATTAAACCCTATTAATCGGAAAAATTTCTAACTAATCACCTTGAACCTTGAACCTTGAACCTTGAACCTTGAACCTTGACTAATTTATATTTCTGAATTTATTGAACATACTATAAATGAACTACACCATCGCCATCACCGGCAGACCCAATGTGGGTAAGAGTACTTTTTTTAATCGTTTGCTCGAAAGGCGCAAGGCGATAGTGGATGATTTGAGTGGCGTTACGCGAGACAGGCAGTACGGTATGACAGACTGGGCTGGAAAACCATTTAATATCATAGATACAGGCGGATTTGTACCGGAGAGTGAAGATGTTTTTGAGCGCGAAATTGCCAAGCAGGTAAAAATTGCCATCGAAGAAGCGCATGCTGTTATCTTTATGACTGATGCAACTTCGGGTATCACCAACCTGGATGAGTCTATGGCCGATTTGCTGAGAAGGAGTAAGAAGCCCGTTTATTTGGCAGTTAATAAGTGCGATAATCATGAACGATTAATGGAGGCAGCAGAGTTTTATAGTCTCGGCTTCGAACATATTTTCTTTCTCTCTTCCATCAGTGGATCCGGAACCGGCGAATTATTAGATGCTGTTGTGGCGGATATGGATGTGGATGCTGAAGTGAAAGAACTAGTTCCTGAGGGTATCCCAAAATTTGCCATCATTGGTCAGCCCAACGTGGGTAAATCTTCTTTGCTTAATGCATTGATTGGACAGGAGAGAACGATTGTGAGTGATATTGCAGGCACAACCCGTGATACCATTCATACCCACTATAATTTATTCAATAAAGAATTTGTCCTGATTGACACTGCCGGTATTCGTCGAAAAACAAAAGTTCATGAAGACCTTGAGTTTTACTCTGTAATCAGAGCCATCAAAGCTATTGACGAAGCAGATGTATGCATATTATTACTGGATGCAGGAAAAGGTATTACTGCTCAGGATCTTGCTATTTATTCATTGTCAGTAAAAAAGGGTAAGGGTATGGTCGTGCTTGTGAATAAATGGGATTTAATGGAGAAGCAAACCAATACGGCAAGGGATTATGAAAAGGAATTAAAAAACAGATTGGCACCATTCAACGATGTTCCTATCATTTTTGTTTCTGTGCTTGAAAAACAAAGAATCTTTAAAACAATTGAAGTGGCCTTGCAGGTTTATCAAAATAAAACGAACAAAATAAGCACATCTCAACTCAATGAGGTGATGCTTAAAGCTATTGAGCAATACCATCCGCCTGTAGTAAGAGGTAATGTGGTTAAAATAAAGTACGTGACTCAGCTACCTACTGCAGTTCCCAGTTTTGCTTTCTTTACTAATTATCCCGATGATATCAAAACACCTTATCGCAATTATCTCGAAAACCAGTTAAGGGAGAAATTCAACTTCAATGGGGTGCCAGTGCGAATTTTCTTCAGAAAAAAATAAAACCCCCTCTCTTTTCGTTTAATCTTTTATCGTTAATATTAAACCTTGACTTCAAAGTCTGTTTTGAAATTCCCAAAAAAATTTTGGATTTCATAATTTTGCATTAGTTTAGCATATAGTTCCGTTCTCTAAAAAGCAAACCCCCAATCAATTTTTTTTATCAAATCCGTTATCCTGTGATTGACTGCCTATTTTTTAATGTGTAAAAAATACACTTTAATATAAAATTGCTTAAAACGAATTGCCATGAGACAAACAAATGTCACAAAAGCCATCTTCAGTTTTTTATTTTTGAGTTTACTGTTTTTAGAAGGACAAAGTCAGATTTGGGTAACTCACCTAACTTATGGTCGCCCTTTTACAACCACTTATTATCTTGGTGATAAAATCAATGCATCGGGGGCATGGAACTATCAGTTTGAAATTGGTCAGAGTTCCTGGAATGCATCTCAGGTTGGTGTTGGTCAAAACACCGATGGTTCTACCGGTTGGAACTGGGCTGATGCCTCTTACTATCAGGACGGAAGTTTTCCGAATAAAAAAGTACAGCGCGATATCAGCAATGTACAGTTTACCAACACAGGTGTTTGGTATGTAGTGGGTAGAGCCAGAGCGAATTCTGGTGATGCCTGGACATACACGGAGGAAGCCGGATGGAACAATAACACTTCCCTCACATTGAGCACAACAACAGGTAATGCATCTTATTTTAATGTCAATGCGCTCTCTTCTCCAACAACACAAACCGCAGGAGCTTTATCTGCCTCCAGCATTTCACTCTCCTGGGCGAAATGGAACAGTCGTAACGTGATGGTAGTGCGCAGTACATCAAATTCTTTTACTACACCAACTAACGGCACCGCATATACGAATGGTGCAAGCATTGGCTCCGGAACGGTGGTTTACAATGGTAGTGCAACCTCATTTACCGACAATAGTCTGTCGGCAAGTACCACTTATTATTATGCATTCTACTCCGAGAATTACGCTTATTATTCTACTGCCGTTACAGCTTCTGCCACCACACAGGCTCCTGCTCCTGCAGGCCCTACACTCAGTGCTTCAGGTGGGGTAGTGGCATCAACTCCGGGTTCGGGTACATCCGGTTATGTGGGATCAACCATCACGCTGAATGGTACAAATCTGGATAATGTAACTACAGTTAAAGTCGGTGGAGTGAACGGAACGGCGGTTACCATTGTATCACAAACATCTACTTCTATAACATTCACAGCCATCAATGCCGGTGGACAAATTTATGTGGCCAATGCAGGCGGAAGCGCAACGAGTACCGAAACTTATACTAACCTGGGCTATATCAGCAACGCTGAAGGGGACTGGAATACTAATGGAACCTGGCTGAACGGGGCTGTGCCTCCTTCATCATCAACGGTTACGGTGGCTCATGATCTTACATTAAATGGCGTAGTGGCAAATGCTCCCAACTCGGTAAATATTAACAGCGGAAAAACATTGAGCTTTGGCACGACTGGTACAATAACTATTTCAACATTGACCATCAATGGAACAGTTAATATGACTTCAGGTGGAATATTGACAATTGCTGCGGCAGGAATATTTACCAATAATGGTACATTCAGTCGTGGATCTGGAACAGTAAATTTTGCCGGAGCGGGAACGGTTAATGGATCTGTAGCAACAATTTTTAATAATTTAACAATCAACACGGGCGGACTTACATTAACTACAATACCTACGGTTGATAGTGTATTCAGAATTAACGGAGGATTTGTGGCTACAAATGCACCAAGGTATTCTACCAACTCAACCTTATTTTATAATTCACCTTATAACCGGTCGAACGAGTGGAATGCAACGGGCATCGGTGCAATAGGAACTACATCCGGTTATCCGAATAATGTGACGATCAATACAGGGACATTTAGTCTGTTAAATGCGGATGCTGGAACAGCCAGAGCCATGGCGGGCAATCTTACAGTTTCATCAGGTGCTACTTTTACGACCGGTGGATTAAATGCTTTGGTAACCGTAGGAGGTAATATTACCATTAATGGGACACTAACTATGTCAACCAGTACCAGTAGAATTAAGTGCGCCAACTTTACAAATAACAGTGGAGCGATAACAACGCTCTCATCCAGTGTAGGTGGAGATCTGGAACTTACTGGAAGTTTGATTGACAATGGTACGTTTAATGCAAATACCCGTGCGGTATTCTTCACCGGCAATAGTCTACAGGATGTAAGTGGAAGCGGTACATTCAATATTGATTATATCGTGATGAATAAGCCATCCGGTCGTGTGCGCATGCTAAACAATTTACTATGCGAAGGACCGAATGGTGGAAATGCGCTTAGCTTTTCATCTTCAACAGACACGCTTGATCTTAACGGGTATGCGTTTACGTTAGGGAAAGTCGGATTGGGTTCAGGGATTTCTGGCAATGGAATTCTTCGCGGAGGTACAACTTCTTCCATCAGTCTTTTAGGAACTGGGACTTTGGGTACTTTGCGATTTGACCAAAGCACACCCGGCGTTACAGATGCTTTATCTGCCTTTACTGTTGACAGAACAGGCTCAGGTAGCGTTACATTAGGATCAAATATTACAATTGGAGCTTTAACGCTCACGAACGGAGCGCTGTCTGCCGGAAACAACATCATCAACATCAGTGGTAATATTACTCGTAGCTCAGGACAGTTGAATGCTGCTTCAGGTACTGTTGCCTTCATAAATAGTAACTCTGTCAACTTACCATCAAATTTGTTCAGTGGTAATGTGAACAATATGACGATTAATGGCGTTGGTGGAGTTGGCTTGGGATCAGATATGACGTTGAATGGAACACTCACACTTACGAATGGTTTGTTGACTTTGGGGGCTAATCATTTAACATTAGGATCATCTTCAAATGTATCAGGGATTCCCTCTGCTTCCAATATGATTGTAGCCACAGGAACCGGTACACTCAGAAAAGTATTTTCAGGGGCGGGTAATTTTACTTTCCCAATTGGAGATAATACCGGTACTACAGAATATTCTCCAGTAAATGTGAATTTGACATCAGGGACATTTGGTTCCGGGGCTTATGTAAGTGCAAAAGTTACGAACAGCAAACATCCAAACGATGCAAGCAGCAACAATTTCATTAACAGATATTGGACGCTTGGTCAGAGCGGCATTAATTCGTTCAGTGCAATTGTAACAGGAAATTACGTTGTAAGCGATGTTAATGGATCTGAATCTGATATCACTATGGGATATTGGTCTGGAGCTTTACCTTGGATTCGTTACGCAGCTTCAGTAAATACAGCAGCAAAAACTATTACCTCAGGGGCCTTAAATACATTGGGCGATTTTGCAGGTATTATGGGAAATAGTCCAATAATCAGCATAATCACTTCCAGTGAATTTGTTTGTCCGGGGGGCTCGGTTACCTTGCAGGCAAATGTAACAGGAGCCGGGGAATTTACTTATGTATGGTCACCCGGTGGTGCAACTGCTTCAAGTATTACTGTCAATCCATCGTCCAACACAACTTATTCGGTATTAGTTGCAGATGCCAATGGGCAATCAAATTCAATCTCTAAAACAATTCAGATCATACAACCTGTAGTGACTGATATATATGCTTCTGCTTGTAATTCTTATCAGTGGAATGGTAGCACATATCTTTTGTCAGGTAATTACACCAGTATATTGACTGCTTCAAGTGGTTGTGATTCTTTGGCGATTTTGCATTTGACAATCAATGGCACTACCTCCGGAGATACTACCGCCTTTGCCAGCGATCAATTTGTATGGTATGGAACGACCTATACCAGTTCGGGTGATTATGCATTTACATTATTAGGTGGAAACAGCAATGGTTGTGATAGTGTTGTTTTTTTACACCTGACTATAACAACCGCTACTTATGGAGATGTATATGATACAGCTTGCGACTCCTACACCTGGTATGATCAATCATATACTGCATCAGGTAATTACATCTACATCATGTACAATGCTAACTCGATGGGAGAAGATTCTATTATTACATTGCATCTCACCATCAATAACAGCAAAACATCCACAGTAAATATTTCTTCATGCGGCAACTATATTTTACCATGGGGCGATACTGCAACTACTTCAGGTTCATATAGCCGTCTATTTACTGGAAGTAACGGATGCGACAGTACTTCCATAATTCAAGTTACAATACAGTCAGGAAGTATTTCATCCACGTCAGTATCAGCATGTAACACTTATGAATGGAATGGTAATACTTATACACAAAGCGGTGTTTACACCAGAAATTATAATAATGCGAACGGCTGCGCATCGATAGACACACTTTATCTCACTATTAATACAGGATCCGGAATAAGAGAGGTTGTAAGTGCTTGTGGTTCTTATGTATGGCGTGGTTTAACATTCACAACAAGTGGAATCAGAACCTACAACTACACGAACGGATATGGTTGTGCATCAGTAGATACATTGGAGCTGACGATCAATGCATCAAGCAGCAGCGTGACGAACATCACGACTTGCGGTAATGCTTTGCCATACAGTTGGAATAACAACAGTTACAATGCAGCGGGCACGTACACGGTTACCCTGACCAATGCAGCAGGATGCGATTCACTTGCGGTATTGGTATTAACGACAACAAATGGTATTGACTGGGGTAATGTACAATGGCCGCCGAATGGAACGATCTGCGAGGGTGGAACGTTTACGGTGTATGGTAAAGTGTATGAGGGTGGTCAGACAGAAGCTGCAGGCCCTGCATCGGGTATAACAGCCGAGTTGGGCTACAGCACAAGTAATACGAATCCATCCACCTGGAGCAACTGGATACCTGCAACGTTTAATGTACAAAACGGGAACGATGATGAGTATATGGCTACGTTGAGCGGACTGGCACCGGGTACTTATTACTATGCATATCGCTATAAGATCAATGGGTGTAACTATGATTATTTTGGATATGGCGGTGGTGCATGGAATGGCACGAGCAGTGTGAGTGGTGTATTGACAGTGAATGGCGGAACAAGAACAGCCACATCTGCGAGTGCATGCGGCAGTTATGTTTGGAATGGCACAACGTATACACAGAGCGGAACGTATGTAAGGAACTACAACAATGCAAATGGTTGTCCTTCGGCAGATACATTGTATTTAACGATCAATACAGGAACGACAATTACAGAGAGTGCCACAGCATGTAACAGTTATGTATGGAATGGTGCGACATATACCGTCAGCGGTACATACACAAGAGCGTTTACGAATGCGAACGGCTGTGCATCGGATTCTGTATTGAATTTGACAATAAATGCAACGACCTACGGCTCAACTACAGTATTCAGCGGGGATGCATATCTATGGTATGGCAATACATACAGCAGCAGCGGTAGTTATACGCATACGATAGTTGGCGGGAATGCAAGTGGTTGCGACAGCATCGTGGTGTTGAATTTGATTATTACTACGGCTACTTATGGTGATACAACAGCTGTAGCTTGTGACTCATATAGTTGGAAGGGTACGACATACACACAGAGCGGTAACTATACCTACATCATGCAGGGCGGCAACTGGATGGGTCAGGACTCTATCATTACGTTGCATCTTACGATCAACAATAGCAAGACAACAACATTGAGCGGAACTGGATGCGGATCATATACCTTGCCATGGAATGATGTAGTAACGGTAACGGGTACGTATACACGCACATATACAGCAGAGAACGGATGTGATAGTACAGTAGTGGTAAATGTAACAATTGATGCTGGAAGCTATCAGTCACAGACGGTATCGGCATGTAACAGTTATGAATGGTTTGGCACGACGTATACGGAGAGTGGTGTTTACACCAGAAGTTATAACAATGCGAATGGTTGTGCATCGGTAGATACCTTAAATCTGACAATTAACAAGAGTAGCGGTGCCAAGCAAACAGCAACATCTTGTAATAGTTATGTTTGGAACGGAGTGACCTACACGACCAGCGGTACATATACTTACAACTACACGAACGGATATGGTTGTGCATCAGTAGATACATTGGAGCTGACGATCAATGCATCAAGCAGCAGCGTGACGAACATCACGACTTGCGGTAATGCTTTGCCATACAGTTGGAATAACAACAGTTACAATGCAGCGGGCACGTACACGGTTACCCTGACCAATGCAGCAGGATGCGATTCACTTGCGGTATTGGTATTAACGACAACAAATGGTATTGACTGGGGTAATGTACAATGGCCGCCGAATGGAACGATCTGCGAGGGTGGAACGTTTACGGTGTATGGTAAAGTGTATGAGGGTGGTCAGACAGAAGCTGCAGGCCCTGCATCGGGTATAACAGCCGAGTTGGGCTACAGCACAAGTAATACGAATCCATCCACCTGGAGCAACTGGATACCTGCAACGTTTAATGTACAAAACGGGAACGATGATGAGTATATGGCTACGTTGAGCGGACTGGCACCGGGTACTTATTACTATGCATATCGCTATAAGATCAATGGGTGTAACTATGATTATTTTGGATATGGCGGTGGTGCATGGAATGGCACGAGCAGTGTGAGTGGTGTATTGACAGTGAATGGCGGAACAAGAACAGCCACATCTGCGAGTGCATGCGGCAGTTATGTTTGGAATGGCACAACGTATACACAGAGCGGAACGTATGTAAGGAACTACAACAATGCAAATGGTTGTCCTTCGGCAGATACATTGTATTTAACGATTAATCAGGGAAGTGTTCACATAGATTCTGTAAGTGTTTGTAACACATCCTTACCATATGTATGGCAAGGAAATTCCTACACACAATCGGGCATATATACTGTACAGTTACAAGGTGTTAATGGTTGCGACAGCACTCATATACTTCAAATCAACATTGTTAATTGCTCTGTCACTTTACAATTGAAAGCATATTTGGAGGGTTATTATATGGGATCCGGAACAATGAAGTCTACACTGTATGATTTGTCTATAAGCACAGACCCAACAGCAACTGATTCCATTGAGATTAATTTGTGGAGTCCTGATAGTTTATTGAATGCTAATCCAACTTATTCTCAAAAAGGTATAGTGCATACGAATGGTTTGATTTCAATTAGTTTACCTGGTTCATTGTTAGGGGATAATTATTACTTGGCAATTAAACATCGGAGCAGCATAGAAACCTGGAGTAGTTCTCCTGTGTTAATTACGTCTAATACCCAATACGATTTTACTGCGAATATAAATATGGCATTTGGAGATGGATTTAATGCACCAATGAAACAGGTAGGAACGAATATGTATGCTATTTATGGAGGAGATGTTAATCAGGATGGCGGTGTTGATCTGATAGATTTAACAAATACCGAAAACGATGCGTCACAATTTGCCTTTGGATATAACTCAAGTGACATTAATGGAGATGGTTCCAGTGATTTGTTGGATTTGTCCATCATCGAAAACAATGCATCACAGTTTATTTTTTATGCCAGACCCTATTAATAACATATTATAATAAAAACAAACACCCATTGAAAAAATGGGTGTTTGTTTTTATTGAAAGAAAGGAATTTTATAATACATTGAAATATCGGTGCGAATAGCTGATTTTAGAAGTAATTATTTTAACATTTCCTTATTAATTTGTATCTTGTGAGCGTTTCACATTCCACCTCCCTACGAAAATGAAATTTATATGATTACCCATTTTTTTTGGGCTAAACAATTCTATATATTTTTTTAAAGCATTTTCGTTTGATTCACTTAATTCTTTCTATCAAAATTCTCCATTTATGAAAAGAAAAGCCTTGTTTTTTAAGGTAGTAGCTCTTTGTTTGTTTATGTTGATTTCATGGACATCTATTGCTCAAATTTGGGTTTCACCCATAACAACAGGTCGGCCTTTAGCTGGCACCTATTATTTGGGTGATAAAATCAATCCGGGAAGCAGCTGGTATTTTCAGTTTGAAATTGGACAGGCCACTTGGAATTCTTCGCAGGTGGGTATTGGACAAAATTCGGATGGAACGACCGGTTGGAATTATGCGGATGCGACTTGGTATCAGGATGGATCCGGATCGAATAAAAAAGTACAGAGAAATATTGCTGAGTTTCAATTTACGGCAACAGGTACCTGGTATGTGGTAGGTCGTGCCAAAGCCAACTCCGGAGATGCTTACACTTATGCCGATGAAACCAGCTGGACCAATAATCAGGCTTTTTCAACGACCAATGCTTCTTATTGGTCAGTATCCTCTATGAGCTCACCTTCATCTCAATCTGCGAGCGGGGCTTCATCTTCCAGTAATTCTCTGACATGGACCAAATGGAATGGTAAGAATGTCATGATTGTACGTAGCACAACCAATTCATTTACTACACCTACTAACGGTACCGCATACTCGGTAGGAAGTTCTATTGGATCGGGTACCGTAGTGTACAACAGCAGTGGTACTTCTTTTACAGACAATAGCTTATCTTCAAGCACAACTTACTATTACGCTTTTTATTCAGAAAACTATTCCTATTATTCCTCCTCAGCAACAGCATCAGCAACGACTTTAACCGCTTCGCCAACAATTACGGCTACCGGTGGAGTGGTGGCATCCAGTCCGGGGTCAGGCACTTCCGGTTATGTGGGCAATACCATTACCATTAATGGTACAAACTTAGACAGTGTAACAACTGTAAAAGTAGGTGGTTCAACGGGGACTGCAGTGAGTATCATTTCAAAAACATCTACTACTATCACATTTGCTGCTATCAACGCCGGCGGACAGATTTACGTGGCCAATGCAGGTGGAGGCGTTACCAGTTCGGAGACCTATACCAATCTGGGTTATATCACCACTACAACGGGAGACTGGAATACCAACGGTACCTGGCTGAACGGAGCGGTACCTCCTTCATCGTCTACGGTTACTGCAGCGCATGATCTTACGATAAATGGAACAGTGTCAAACTCGCCCACCACGGTGAATGTGAACAGTGGAAAATCTCTGAGTTTTGGTGCAAGCGGTGTCGCTACGATTTCCACTTTAACAATTAATGGCACTGTTAATATGACATCAGGCGGTACGCTTACGGTTGCTGCCTCCGGAACGTTCACCAACAATGGAACATTTACAAGAGGAACAGGTACTGTAAATTTTGCCGGAGCAGGAACAGTGAATGGTTCGGTAGCGACAACATTTAATAACTTAACAATCAACACTGGAGGACTTACACTAAGTACGATTCCTTCTATTGATGGTACCTTTCAAATTAATGGGGGATTTGTGGCTTCATCTGCACCCAAGTACACATCTAATTCAACCCTTTTATACAATTCATCCTATAATCGCTCCAATGAGTGGAATGCAACAGGAGTTGGAACTTTGGGAACTACCGGAGGATATCCCAATCATGTAACCATCAACACCGGTACTTTCAGTGTGTTGAATGCAGATGCCGGTACAGCGAGAGCTATGGCAGGAAATCTGACCGTTGCTTCCGGCGCCACATTTACTACCGGAGCATTGAATGCACAAGTGACTGTTGGCGGTAACATAACGAATAATGGAACCTTTACCATGTCGACCACAACCGGCAGTGTTAAATGTGTCAACTTTACAAATAATACCGGAGCATCTACAACACTATCCTCCAACATTGGGGGTGATTTGGAATTGACAGGCAGTTTAATTGACAATGCGACTTTTAATGCGAATACTCGCGCTGTATTCTTTACCGGTACTGGGGTTCAGGATGTGAGTGGAAGTGGCACATTCAATATAGATTATATCGTGATGAACAAGCCATCCGGTCGTGTTCGCATGCTGAATGATTTGCTCTGCGAAGGTCCGAATGGTGGAAATGCTTTAAGTTTCTCTTCCTCAACAGATACGCTTGACTTGAACGGATATTTGTTGACGTTAGGAAAATCCGGGGTTAGTTCTACCGTTACCGGAAGTGGTGTCATCAAAGCTGGTAGTACATCCACCCTTCGGGTGTTGGGTAGTGGAGCATTTGGCACACTTCGTTTTGATCAGTCAATACCCGGAAGTACTGATCTACTGAGTAGCATGACTTTGGACCGGAGTTCAAGTGGCAGTGTTACCTTGGGCAGCAATATTGTCTTGGGTGGATTGACGCTGACGAATGGTACAATGAATGCAGGATCAAATACAATAACTTATACCAGCAATAGTCTTACAAGAACTTCAGGTTCGATAAATGCTTCAAGTGGATCTGTAGCTTTTACAAACAGTTCATCATTGAGTCTGCCTGCATCATTGTTTAGCGGTAACGTCAACAATATGACCATTAATGGAGCAGGAGGAGTGAGTATCGGTTCTGACATGACATTGAATGGTACGCTCACACTGACTAATGGATTGTTTACGTTGGGCAGTAATCACCTTACTTTAGGCTCGTCTGCTTCAGTTTCTGGAACACCTTCTGCTTCCAATATGATTGTTGCTACAGGGACAGGTACTATGAGAAAAATATTTACAGGCAGCGGTAATTTTACTTTCCCTATCGGTGACAATACCGGCACTGCTGAGTATTCGCCTGTTAATGTCAATATGACTTCCGGTAGTTTTGCTGCAGGTGCTTATGTTAGCGCCAATGTTTCCAATGCAAAACATCCCAGCAATGTAAGCAGTGATCATTATTTGAACCGTTATTGGAATATTGAGCAAAGTGGAGTAAGCGGTTTTACAGCTGTGGTAACCGGCACCTATACTTCTGATGATGTAATTGGAACGGAAGCAAATATCCTAATGGGTAAATGGTCAGGTAGTTTGCCATGGATAAGATACGCCGCTTCCATCAATACTGGTGCCAAGCAACTGACCTCAGGAACTGTGAGCAGTTTCAGCAGTTTCACGGGATTAAGTTCTTCGAACCCCACTGTTTCAATTACACCTACAAATAATAACTTCTGCACAGGCGGATCAACTACTTTAAACACATCAGTAACTGGTGTTGCAACATTGACTTATTTATGGACACCCGGTGGAGCCACTACCAGTAGTATTACTGTATCACCGAACAGCACCACACAATATAAAGTGACGGTAACTGATGGAAACGGCATGACAGCAGAGGACTCTGTTACCATTACTGTCTTTAGTCATACTTCATCCGATACAACCGCCAGTGCATGCACTTCTTTTACATGGCATGGAACAACCTATACTACCAGCGGTGATAAATATGATACGCTTACCAATGCCAATGGTTGTGATTCCGTGGTTACCCTTCATCTGACTATCAGAAGCACTTCATCTTCAACCACTACTCAAACAGCTTGTGACAACTATACCTGGAATGGAACTACCTACACTACTTCAGGTTCATATACATTTAATGGTACCAACGCAGCCGGTTGTGATTCGACCGCTGTATTGAACCTGACTATTAACACAAGTAATGCTTCAGATACTACAGCCAGTGTGTGTACTTCATTTGCATGGCATGGAATAACCTATACTACCAGTGGTGATAAATTAGATACGCTTACCAATGTCAATGGTTGTGATTCGGTGGTTACATTACACCTGACTATCAGAAGCACTTCATCATCCTCCACTTCTCAAACAGCTTGCAACAGCTATACCTGGAACGGAAATACTTACACCACTTCAGGATCTTATACATTTAACGGCACGAATGCTGCGGGTTGTGATTCCACCGCAGTTTTAACATTAACCATCAATTCAAGTTCAACTTCTGATACTACAGTCAGCGCTTGTACATCATATGAATGGCATGGCAATACCTATACAACCAGTGGAAATAAATATGATACTTTGATCAACGCAGCCGGTTGTGATTCTGTAGTTACTTTGCATTTGACGATCAAGAGTACCACATCATCAAATACTTCACATACGGCATGTGGCACCTATACCTGGAACGGAAATACTTACACTACTTCAGGTTCATATACATTTAATGGTACAAACGCAGCCGGTTGTGATTCTACTGCCGTATTGAACCTGACAATCAATACAAGTTCAGCTTCCGATACCACAGTCACAGCTTGCGATTCATATACATGGAGAGGTGTGACGTATACCACCAGCGGAGACAAAAAAGATACCATTGCTAATGCAGCCGGTTGTGATTCGGTCTTAACCCTGCATTTGACAATTAACAATAGTACACATAATGTGCTTTATGATACAGCTTGCGAGTCATACACCTGGCATGGTGTAACTCGTACCACCAGTGGTACTTACCTATATACATACAATAACGATGACAACTGTGCATCAGTTGATACGTTATTTTTGATTATTAATAACGGTACACATAATGATACTACTGCTACGGCATGCGAATCATTTGAATGGAGAGGGGTTACCTACACCACCAGCGGAACATATACATACTCGTATACCAATGCAAATAATTGCGCATCGGTAGATACACTGAAATTGACCATACTGTACGGTACTCACAATGTAGAATATGATACCGCCTGCGAGTCGTTCACATGGCATGGCATAGCCCGCACAACGAGTGGTACATATACCCGTTCATACACAGGAGCCAATGGTTGTCCTTCGGTAGACACCTTGTATCTGATCATCAATAATGGAATAAGCACCGATACGACGGCTACGGTATGCGAGAGTATTACATGGAGAGGTACTACATACACGACCAGTGGTCATTATGCATATACTTACAATAACGAAGATGGTTGTCCATCTGTAGATTCATTGCATTTAACAGTGAACTACGGTACGCATAATGTTTCAACTGTGTCGGAGTGTGAGTCTTATACTTGGCATGAAATTGAGTACACCACCAGCGGAACATATACATACTCGTATACCAATGCAAATAATTGCGCATCGGTAGATACACTGAAATTGACCATACTGTACGGTACTCACAATGTAGAATATGATACCGCCTGCGAGTCGTTCACATGGCATGGCATAGCCCGCACAACGAGTGGTACATATACCCGTTCATACACAGGAGCCAATGGTTGTCCTTCGGTAGATACCTTGTATCTGATCATCAATAATGGAACGAGCGCCGATACGACAGCTACGGTATGCGAGAGCATTACATGGAGAGGTACTACATACACGACCAGCGGTAATTATGCATATACATATAATGATGCAAACGGTTGCG
>CAZXSR010000006.1:0-145879 GCA_964643315.1 uncultured Ferruginibacter sp. | reverse complement strand
CAGGTATTGAATCTGACGATTGTAAACAGCACAAATAATGTGACAACAGCGAGTTTATGTGACAGTTATACCTGGAACATTTCTGGATTGACATATACAGCATCCGGTTCTTACACCACTTCGAGCGGCTGTGGAACACAAATCTTGAATTTAATTATAAATCCAAGTACTTCAAATACGATGACACAAACGGCATGCGGTAGTTATACTTGGTCTGCAACAGGTCAGACTTACACATCGAGTGGTAATTACACTAGTTTGAATGGGTGTGCTATTGATATATTGGAACTACAAATTTCAAATTCAAGCTTTGGTGATACAACCGTTATCGCATGTAATGAATTTATTTGGTACGGAATAAATTATACTGCAAGTGGTACAGCAACACATGTATTGATCAATTCTGCCGGATGCGATAGCATAGTTACATTGCATTTGACAATAACTGATACGCAGACGCCAATTTTTAATACAATAGCTCCGTTTTGTTCAGGTGATTTGATGAACCCATTACCTACTTTGTCTTCCAACGGATTTTCTGGCACATGGTCACCTGCATTTGATAATTTGAATACTGCAACATATACGTTCATACCTGGTTTAGGTCAATGTGCCGTAACTACTCAAATGACAGTGCAGGTAATACCTAAGCCAGTTGCAGCATTTGTTAATCTACTTAACTGCGCACAAACTCCAGTTCAATTTATAAATCAATCGGTAACCTCCGGCCAAGATGTTTTACAATATGTATGGAATTTTGGAGATGCAATGACTTCCAATCAGTTGTCCCCTTCGCATATTTATAATCAGATCGGTTTGTATGATGTTTCTTTGATTGCGATATCGCAGTCATGCCCACAATTAAAAGACACCCTTGATCAGGAGCTTCAAATTGTGAGCGCCAAACCAGGAATTACGTATCAACCAATTGAAGCTATTTATCATGTTCCAGTACAGCTCTCTGCAAGAAATTTCGGAACCGATTACAACTGGTCTCCTTCGACAGGATTAAATGACGCCACCATAATAAATCCTGTTTTAATGCCTGAAAGAAACCAAACTTTTAGAGTAGTAATAACAGATACTACAGGTTGCGTCACGGTTGACACCCAGTTTGTAAGAGTTCATCAAAAATCAGACATATTGGTTCCTCAGGCATTTACGCCCAACCGCGACGGAACGAATGATCTGCTTTTTCCATTCATTATTGGAATAGAGCAATTCAAGTACTTCAGAGTTTACAATCGATGGGGAAATTTGGTCTATGAAATGGGACGAAATCAACCTGGTACCGGTTGGAATGGGACATATCGTGGAAATAATCAACCATCTGATACATATAAATGGATTGCCGAAGGTGTAGATTATAATGGGGAAATTATCAAAAGAGCCGGGAATGTACTACTGATTCGATAATAAGAAGATCTATTTCGGACTTTTGAAAATAATGTTTGTATAGTAATGAGATTACGATCAATGAAGAATAAAAAAGCATTTGAAGTATTAATGAAAAAATTCTTGTTTTTTACGCTGAGTATATTCATATGCTATTTGTCAATAGCTCAGGATCCTCATTTTTCACAGTATCAGTCTGCTCCATTGTTATTCAATCCGGCACTCACAGGAGTTATGAAAAGTGACTTTAAAATGTCTGCAAATTTTAGAACACAATATTGGACCGCAGGAAATAATTTCATTACAAATGCAATAAGTTATGAACAAAAATATACTAATTCATCATTGCAGGAAGCGGTAAACAAATTCTCCTGGGGTATCGGGGCACTTTATGATGTATCTGCCGGAGGTGTTTATAAAAATTCAAATTTCCTGTTGTCGGGAGCATACACAAAACCATTGAATTTTGAGGGAACCAGCAATTTATCCATTGGATTACAAGGTATCGTTTCATCAAGAGTGATTTCAAAAAACAATCTTAGTTTTTCCAATCAGTTTAATGGCGATTATTTTGACTTGACTCTTCCAAATAATGAAAATATCGGTAGCTATAGAAAAACCTTTGGTTCCATAGGTATTGGTTTAGTATATTCAATTGAAAATGAATCAGACTTATTTACAATTGGCTCCTCGTTATATCATTTTAACAGGCCTCGAATAAATTTTGAACAGGATAAACAATATAGATTACCGATTAGGCAGGTACTGCACAGTAGCTATAGGACAAGAATTGGTCAGATGCAGAACTATGCAATGCTTAATTTTGGATACATGAGACAGGGTGGGGCACAGAATTTGATGTTTGGCGGTGCATTTGGTTTGGTAAAGCCATCTGAAAATGATTATCAAACAGCGCTTACTGCCGGATTTTGGTATCGATACAGAGATGCCATTGTGCCATATATAGGTATGGACTGGAATAAATTTCAACTTGGCATCTCGTATGATATTATTGGTAAAGAATTAAGAAGCATCACACCTAAGAATGCCAGTTTTGAAATATCTATCAGATATTCCGGCCAAAGAAAAGGTAATGCCTTCATTCAAAATATAGTAGGTCGCGAATTTTAGTAAAGGTACTACCATTATTAATTGTAGTATTCGTTAAACACTTAATGATTCTTGTTTCATTTTCCTGATTCGTAATGATGGAATAACAACAGTATTAGAGAATCTAGTTTTTTTTTCATTATTTTGTACTTAATTTATAATGATGTCACCCTATCAAAGGTTTTGGCAGTTGCTGAAACCCAACAAAAAGGAGATTTACCAGGTATATTCATTTGCCCTGCTAAAAGGAATTCTTGCTCTGTCTATTCCACTTGGGATACAGTCAATCATCAATTTGATACAAGGGGGTAGTATCTCAACTTCATGGATTCTGTTATCTGTGCTTATTGGTTTGGCCATTGGTCTAAACGGATATATGCAATTGATGCAGATGCGGATCATGGAAAATATTCAGCAAACAATTTTTACCAATACGGCTTTTGATTTTACCGATCGTGTTCCAAAAATTAGTCAGAAAGCATTGCAACAACATTTTGCACCTGAGCTGATGAATCGTTTTTTTGAGATTCTGTCCATACAAAAGAGTCTATCGAAAATTATCATAGATTTTTCTTCTGCGATTCTGCAAATAACTTTTGGCCTCATATTACTTTCTGTTTATCATACTTTTTTTATTGTGTTCAGCATACTGCTGGTGTTAATTTTGTTACTGATCATTAGGCTAACATCAAAAAAAGCATTATCCTCCAGCTTGAAGGAGTCAAAGTTTAAATATAAGATCGTATCATGGCTTGAAGAACTGGCAAGAGCAAAAGACTCCTTTAAAATGGCGGGTACAACTGATTTGCCAAGGCAAAAAACGGATGAGCGTGTAATCGGATATTTAAACTCCAGGGAGGAGCATTATCAGGTCCTTCGAATTCAGTATGCTTTTTTATTGTTTTTTAAAATTGCAGTAGCATTGGGCCTCCTATTTGTTGGCGGTATTTTGGTAATAAAACAGCAAATGAATATTGGACAGTTTGTAGCTGCCGAAATTGTTATATTACTTGTAATTGAATCCACAGAGAAAATCATCATGAGCATGGAAAGTGTATATGATGCGTTTACCTCTCTTGAAAAAATAGGACAACTAAGTGAATTTGAACTGGATGATGATATACCTGCTACTGTTGATAATTTTTCACCTAAAGATCCTATTGATATACAAGTACAAAATATTAGTTTTTCTTATCAGGAAAATCAGGAACCTATCATTCGTGGATTCTCATACCATTTTAAGAGCGGAAAAAAAGTTGCAATCAGTGGGGATAACGGATCTGGTAAATCAACCTTACTACATTTAATAGCAGGTTTGTATAAACCCAATCAAGGTAAAATATTAGTCAATGATTTGCCTATCGGTCAGTTTAATCGTTCGCAATTTTATGATATGACGGGGAATGGTTTGCGCGAGGAAACTGTTTTTGAGGGCACTTTGCTCGAAAATATAACATTGGGCAGGAGTATTTCTCAGGACCATGTTTTTTATGTTCTCAATAAATTGCATCTGAATGAATTTATTCAGGAGTTATCCATGGGTGTACATCAGCTCATCGATCCAATGGGTAAAAAATTACCGAGAAGCGTTGTTCAGAAAATAATACTGGCACGCAGTATCGTCAATCAACCCAAATTGCTGTTACTGGAAAATACGCTGGATGCCATTGAGCCACAAGAGCGAAAAAATATTATCGAATATTTGTGCGATAAACAACAGCCGTGGACTTTGATTATTATTTCTGAAGACCCGTTGCTGCAACAGTATTGTGATGAAGTGATCCGAATGAAAAAGGGGTCATTATCCACACAAGTATGAAATTAAAGCAGAAATAAAAAAATGGAAAATAATAAAGAAACATATTCTTCATATCAGATCCTTAAAACACGCAGTACGTATCGTCCTGTACTGAAGTTTTCATTGGTTCTATTTTTTCTTGCTGTTGCTTTTTTGTTTCTGCCTTGGACGCAAAACTTCAGATCTTCCGGCAACGTTACTGCCCTTCATCCCCAACAACGCCCTCAAGCTATTCAAAATATCATTGCCGGACGTATAGAAAAATGGTATGTGAGGGAGGGGCAGTTAGTTCAAAAAGGAGATACCATCATGCAAATTAGTGAGGTGAAATCAGAATATTTAAACCCTGATTTAGTTAATAATGCAGAGCAACAGCTATTTGCAAAAAATTCATCTGCTAAATCGTACATGCAAAAAATAGATGCGATAGACGGACAAATCAACGCATTTATTACCATGCAGGGACTGAAGCTTGAGCAGGCTCAGAATAAACTCAAGCAAGCGAGATTAAAATACAGTACAGACAGTTTGGAGATGTCTGCTTTGGAGCTGAATGAAAATGTGGCTAAAGATCAATTGAAACGGATGGAGGAGTTATATAAAGAAGGATTGAAGTCGTTAACTGATTTGGAAGGACGCAAAATGAAGTTGCAGGAAACACAAGTAAAAACGTTATCTCAACAAAATAAAATTACCGTAAGCAAGAATGAAGTAATCAATGCACAAATTGAATTGCAAAACATTCAAGCTGATTTGAGAGAAAAAATATCAAAATTGGAATCGGATAAAAGTTCTGCAGTTTCGGGTATGTATGATGCGGAGGCGGCTGTAACCAAATTGCAAAATGATGTAGTAAATTATAGAGTTCGTTCAGGAATGTATTTCATTACTGCTCCTCAAGCGGGTTATATATCAAAAGCAGTTCAATCCGGGGTGGGTGAAAATATAAAGGAAGGCACAGATATTGTAACCATCGTTCCTTTTAAATATGATCTGGCAGTTGAAATGTTCGTAAAACCCATGGATCTTCCTTTGCTTGAATTAAATCAGCATGTACAGATCCAATTTGATGGTTGGCCCTCCATTGTGTTTTCAGGATGGCCCGGAGTCTCTTACGGTACTTTTGGCGGAAAAGTTGTTGCTATAGATAATTTTATCAGCCCCAATGGCAAATACCGTATACTTGTTGCACCGGATGAAAAATATCCTGCCTGGCCTACCGAAATTAGAATGGGCGCAGGTGCTCAAACATTTACCTTATTAAAAGATGTTCCGGTTTGGTATGAAATGTGGCGGCAGATCAATGGTTTTCCACCTGACTATTATAAAACTCATTCAAAATTAAAAATTGAGAAGTAAAAAACTTATTCGCCGTTAGGCAGACAAAAATCAAATTTTTCTAAACAGTCATTCTAAAATTTTGAATTTTCATTTTTGTATTACCAAACCCCAAGTTAGAACTAGGATGAAATGGACTCGGCATATTTTATTGTGGGGATGCTTGTCAATCAGTGTTATATCATTTGCTCAATCCGGTAACACAGATACCCTCACACTTAATCAGTTTTTTCAAATAATACAGCGAAATCATCCGGTCGCAAAACAGATCAGGCAAATGGTGTCTGCAGCAGATGCTGCCAAACTTCGTGCAAGAGGAAATTTTGATCCTAAGCTTTTTACTCAATACGAATCCAAGAATTTTCAGGGTAAGGAGTATTTTAATATGCTTGATGCCGGATTACAGATTCCTACATGGGCAGGGTTGGATATTAAGGCAGGACTCGAAAATAATCGAGGTTATCAAATTAATCCGGAAAGCAGCACACCTGATGGCGGCTTAACTTATGCAAAAATTACCGTACCCTTATTACAAGGGCTAATTATCGATGAGCGCCGAGCCATCCTAAAACAGGCAAGTATCGCACAAAACATGTCTGTTTTCGAAATGGCCAATGCTATGAATGAATTGTATTATCTGGCAGGTAAATCCTATTTCGATTGGCAATTGTCTCTCGCAAATTTGCAGGTATATGAAAAGGCCTATGCTTTGAGCATCGAACGAATGGCTGCTACCAGAAGGAATGCGGCACTGGGTGACAGGCCCGGTATAGATACGGTGGAAGCAAGAATACAAATGCAAGATCGTTATGTTCAATTAATACAGTCACAAAATGACGTGTTTACAGCAAGATTACAACTATCTGTTTTTTTATGGAATGATAGTAACCAGCCACTTGAATTGAAATCTGATGTGATGCCTGATCCTGACTTACAAAATAGAATGACAGATCGCTTGGATTCCATCATGCAAACCAACAAAGATTTATTCAGCACTCATCCATATCTTAAAACACTCGATTTGAAAATCAGTCAACTAGAGATTGATAAAAAATGGAAGAAAGAAAAGCTAAAGCCAATATTGAATTTGAGTTATTCTCCTCTTACGGATGCCAATCGATTTTCGGCATTATCTTTCAATCAAAACAAATGGGGGGTCGGATTTGCATTTCCTTTATTGCTAAGAAAGGAGCGGGGAGATTTGCAATTGGCTCAATTAAAAATACAGACTGCACAATGGGAGCGTGATCAAAAAAGAAATGAAATGCAAATTAAATTGTCCGTTGCCGCCAACAAATTCACAAATTTGCGTTCACAGGAGGAATTGCAAAAACAGAATGTAGGAAATTATGAAAAATTGTGGCTCTCAGAAAAAAAGATGTTTGACTTAGGCGAGAGCTCTTTGTTCATGATCAACGCTCGTGAAATGAGCTATATGACCTCGCAAATAAAATTGAACGATTTGCGTAACAAATATATAAAAGCAGGATTGGAGGTGGAATATGCAAAAGGACAGTTGGGCAAATAACATCTTCCCTTTCTTTTATTGCTGTTTTTCATAACATCCAATATCCGTCGCTACTCCTACAACACGGCTTACATCATCCAGATCATTGGGGTAATTGGAATTGTTAGTTCCTGCATCTACGTTCGGGGAAGACATATCATGTGTGGTTCTGAAATCGAAATAATTTTTATTAAAATTCAAACTATCAAAAACGGGTTCCATATTTTGCAGGCAACTGTTTAAAATAGCATCGCTTAGGGATGCATCAGAGCGATACAAACAATGATCAAACTCCACATCAAAAGCAGAAGCATTCTCTTTCAATAATTCAACTTCATTGTTTCCGATACCCCCATCACCCCAAATCAGACAGTTTTGCAGCAAGGCATGTAAACCGGCAGTAATGAGTGTGTTATTTTCAAATACTGAATTTGAAAAACTCACCACAGGTTTGTTGTGAAACATATATTCTGTAGAGTATGATACGAGGGTGCAATGTGCTAATTGATAATCGCCTCCTTTTTCTATAATAAGTCCTTGCCCGCAATTACTGATGAGCGAATTATCGGCATACATCCTGCTATTGCTACAGTAAATTCCTGCATACTGTGCATTGTCAATGATGCTTTGATGTAAGTTTACTATAGGAATTGTTCCTGATTGTACAGGTTCATATAAATTCAATCCTACAGATGCATTTTTGATGACTGCAAAACGGATGTCATTGTCTTTGGATTTCGGTGCAAATGTTATACCCGGCCAGCTACCCGGAATGTCTTTATAATATTCATCCAACCGATCTCCTCTGAAAATGACCTCATTGTTTTTTTGACCTTCTATTCTCAATGATCCTTCTACAATCAATGGACTGTTTGCGTGTACATAAATACTTGTGCCTTCCATAATGGTGAGTGTTTTACCCTCACGCACAATACAGGAGTCCAGCAGCACTATAGGCAGATCATTAGTCCAGGTGGTATCCTGTTCAATTTTTTTGTTGCGTAGAAAATACGCATTTTGTCCGTAGGCCTGCAATTGCACAAACGATTCATTTCCATTCCAGGCAAATCGTATGCTGTCATTGATCAAAAACGGAAGAACACCGGTTTGCGGATTAATATTTGCCGTTACAAATACATACATGCTGTCATTGGCATCCAGTTCAATATCAGATGCGTTTGATGTTGCTTGTCCGTTAATATTAATTCTGAATGCCGAGCTGCTTCCTCCCATCAGTCTGATGGAAGAAAAACGAATGAGCCCCTCATTGGGATTATATACTTTGAAAGATTGTGTGATAGAACCAGCACTAACAAATATGGTATCGAATTTTATAGTATCTGTACTGAAATAAACAAAGGCATCATTATCCGTCAATAATTTTTCTTTTGAGCAAGACGTAAAGAAAATTGATGTCAGAATTATAAATGCGAGCAATAACAGGGAGATTCGCTTCATGTTTCAAAGTTACAGCTAAATCAATTATAGTTCCGCAAAGGCCAAAGTCGCAATGCTGATGCGTAGATTTGGAACTGATTTTAGCACACGGGCACAGGCTTCCAAAGTAGCACCCGTAGTGAGTACATCATCAACCAGTAATACATGCATATCATTCAAGCAAATACGATCATCAAGGACAAATATCTCCTGCATGTTTAACCATCTGTCAAGCTTGCCTTTCTTTGTTTGAGTTTTAGTGTGATGATTTTTTTTCAAACCCTCTGTAACAAATATGCCGGTGCTTTCCGAAATGCCTTCTGCAATGATCCGTGCCTGGTTATATCCGCGCTTCCTGACTTTTTTGGGATGCATGGGTACTGGAATGATCAAATCAATATCATTGAAGCGGGAGCTTGATTTTAAAGTCTCACCCAATTTGTTCCCCATCAAAAAACCTAACTGTTTTTTTTGGCGATATTTTAAAGCATGTAAAACCTGCTGAATGATTTTTGATTTTTGAAAATAATATTCGCAGTGAATGGCTTCAAAAGGTAAACGTGCCATGAGCATCTTTTCGGCAGGATTGTTCGCAAATGCAGCGAAGGCAGTCTCGGGCAATTTACACAGGCACTGCCCGCAAATGGCATCCTTGGAATTGGATAAAGGCTCGTTACATCCCACACAAAGAACGGGATATATCAAATGCAGCAGATCCTCTCCGGTTCGGAGCAGTGCTTTCATCATATTGGGTAACGGATTTTGGTAATTGCTGTTTTAAAATAGCCATTGATACAACTCCTCCACTTTTCCCAGAGCCACAACTTCAATTTTTGGTTTGAGATTTTGGAGTGATTTGGCATTGTACTTACTCACTACAATTTTCTCGAATCCGAGTTTCTCCGCTTCGGCAATGCGTTGTTCAATACGATTCACCGCACGTATTTCACCACTCAGTCCCACTTCTCCGGCAAAACAAACCTGTGCAGGCAATGGGGCATCTTCATAGCTACTAAGTAGTGCCGATACAATCGCAAGATCTATGGAGGGATCCTCTACTTTGATGCCTCCTGCAATGTTGACAAAAACATCCTTTACTCCAAAATGAAATCCGCCTCTTTTTTCCAATACGGCAAGTAAGAGTTGCAGTCGACGAAGATCGTAACCGCTAACAGTTCGTTGTGGAGTTCCATATACGCTTTGCGTAACAAGTGCCTGCGTTTCCAAAAGAAAAGGTCTGAGTCCTTCCATGGTAGCAGCTATGGCAATGCCGCTTAACTGATCTTCTTTTTGGGTAAGTAAAATTTCACTTGGATTAAGAACCGGGCGCATCCCTTTTCCAGTCATTTCATAAATGCCGAGTTCGGAAGTAGATCCAAAACGATTTTTAAGGGTACGGAGGATACGATAAGCATAATGGCGGTCGCCTTCAAATTGAAGTACAGTATCTACCATATGTTCGAGGATCTTGGGGCCGGCAATACTGCCTTCTTTGGTTATATGTCCGATTAAAAAAACCGGCGTATTGGATTCTTTGGCAAAGCGTTGAAGTTCGGCTGCGCATTCGCGAATCTGACTCACGCTACCGGGTGAAGATTCTACAAAAGGAGATTGCAGGGTTTGAATAGAATCGATGATAACTAATTGTGGCTGCAGCTTTTTAATTTCTTTAAAAATGCGCTGCGTATCCGTTTCTGTGAGAATATAAAAATGTTCGTTTACTATGCCGATGCGGTCGGCACGCAATTTGATTTGCTGTTCGCTTTCTTCACCGCTTACATAAAGCGTCTTGATGTTGGGCAACATCAATCCGTTTTGCAGAAACAAGGTAGATTTACCAATACCGGGTTCTCCTGCAACAAGTGTAATAGAACCCAATACAATTCCGCTTCCCAATACACGATTGAGTTCGGGGTCGGGAGTGATGATGCGAATTTCCTCACCTGCTTTTACTTCGGAGAGTGAAATCGGATGCGCGTGCGGAGAGGCATCATTCATACGCCAACCGGTAGATTCGGTGCGGTCGGTGCCTTTTACAATGACTTCTTCGGTGAAAGAGTTCCATTCGGCACAACCCGGACATTTGCCCAACCATTTTGCACTCTCGTATCCGCAATGCTGACAAAAAAAAGCTGTTTTCGTTTTACTCATTAGAATGCGAATGTAATTGCAAATTGATGAAAGAAAAAAAACGATGAAAAGATTTTAGTTTAATTGAAGTGAGAAAAAAATTGCTACAATATCTAGACCACTGCAAAAAAAATCAACGCAACAAAAAATCAATCAGAAAAAAAAATGAAGGAGAAGATGTTTTTAACAGGTGTTGATTAAAAAGTAAAAGGGCCGACAAACTGTCGACCCTTTTTACTTACTAACCCATTAAATTCTATTGCTAAATTACAAAGTTTGGCGACAATAAAAAATAAAATTTATTTAGTTTAGATGAAGAAAATTTCAAAATTCAAAATATAAAATATAAAATATAAAAGTGTAAAACAATGAAATACAAGTATATATACAGTTTTTTTAGAAAAAAAATACCAAAGATGATTTTAGTCTTATGATTTTCTATTTAAGAAAAATATTAGTTACTATTACAAATCAAACTGAATTGTAAATTAGTTTGTATGTTTGCAACAATATAGCAAATAATACCAGTTTACAGCAATGAGTGCTGAAAATCAATCGCTAACAATATCGCTTCAATGCATATAAATCGGAAAATTTAAAATTAAATAATTATCAAATGTTTGAAAATCTTAACACATTATTATTATCACAGGCGAGGTTGGCAATTTTATCTCTTTTGATCACAAATCGAGAAATGGAGTTTACAGGATTGAGGGATTCATTGAACATTACCCCCGGCAATTTGAGTATTCAAGTAGCTAAATTGAAAAAAGCAGGATTGGTAGAGATTAAAAAATCATTTAGAGATAATTACCCCCTTACAGTTTGTCGCATCACCCAAAAAGGCATTGATTCGTTTGATGCGTTTATGCAGGCAATGAAAACATACAAACCCAAAAAGGTGGAGGCTTCTCAATCTGCCTAAAATGGCTTAATCTTCGGATAGTTTTTCATCAACTCCGTATCCAACAACAGCACCGCTACGTTTTTTGAGAGGATTGGTGCGTTGTTGTTCAAATTCCTTACGGTTACGTATGATATCGATACAGGTGTACAGTGCCTGTCTGGTGGAGGTTTCGTCTGCCATACCCTTTCCTGCAATATCAAAAGCTGTTCCATGATCAGGAGAGGTACGCACACCTTTGAGGCCGGCGGTATAATTGACCCCTTCGCCCAATGAAAGTGATTTGAAAGGGATCAACCCCTGATCGTGGTATAGCGCAAGCACACCATCAAATTTTTCATGCTGACCACGCGCAAAGAATGCATCAGCACTGTAAGGCCCGTAACAAAAAATATTGCGTTGAGTGGCTTCTTTTACTGCAGGCTTGATGATTTCAATTTCCTCTTTACCAATCAAACCTTCATCTCCGGCATGTGGGTTGAGTCCGAGTACAGCCAACTTTGGCTTGATGATACCAAAATCCTTTTGTAGCGATTGATGCATCAGCATGAGTTTGCTTAATATTGCTTCTTTCTTGATATCGTTTGTTAGATCTTTTACAGCAACATGTTCTGTAAGCAAACCCACTTTCATGTTTTCGGCAGTCATAAGCATGAGTACATCCTGAGCTCCAAATAAATTTTTTATGAAAGGGGTATGTCCGGTGTATTTAAACGAGGTTGACTGAATATTTTTTTTATGTATGGGCAATGTAACCAATCCATGAATCTTGCCCGCTTTAAGTGCTTCGGCAGCGGTTGTCAAGCTCATGGCTGCATATTTACCACCAATATCATTCATAGTACCTGGTGTGATTTCTACATCCTCTTCCCAGCAATTGAATACATTGATTTGCTTGGGATTGATTTTGGTAGAATCCTTGATCACTGCGAGGTTTAGATTCAATTCAGGCAGGGTCTTCCTGTAATAATTGAGCAATTTATTGTTGCCAAAAACTACGGGTGTGCAAAAGTCCAGGATACGGCTGTCGCTGAGGACTTTGATAATCAGTTCCGGACCGATACCATTTATATCGCCACAGCTGAATCCAATGATGGGTTTATTTTCGGTGGGTAAACTCATGAACAAAATGAATTAAGCAACAAAAGTACGGAATTATGGGGGAAGGGGGATGGGTTCAATACATGCATGCCTGGCGGCAGGCGCACAATATGGTTAAGATGTTGAGATAGGCAGTGAAGTTGTACCTTCGCTATATCTATCATGTATACCCTCAAAAAATCACTCGGGCAGCATTTTTTAAAAGATGAATCCATCATCAACAAAATTTTAGATGCACTCAATCAACATTCCTTTCACCAATTATTAGAGGTTGGTCCTGGTGGTGGTGCGCTCACAAAACAATTAATTCAACTACCTGATATCAATTTTAAAGCAGTTGAATTAGACCAGGAAAAAGTTGATTTTCTTAAAAAGTCAAACCCCGATTTACAAGACAAAATCATTCACGCCAGTTTCTTAGATATAGATATCCCTTTCAATGATTCATTTACCGTAATTGGTAACTTTCCTTATAACATCTCCACTCAAATTCTATTCAAGATTCTTGATTGGAAAGATCAAGTGCCTGTTGTCATAGGTATGTTTCAAAAAGAAGTAGCCGAAAGAGCCGCTTCTCCTTCCGGCTCCAAAACTTACGGCGTGTTGAGCATTCTTATACAGGCATATTATGATGTGGAGTATCTCTTTGACGTTCCCCCCGGATCTTTTAATCCACCGCCAAAAGTGATGAGCGGAGTCATCAGACTCACCCGCAGATCTGATACATTAAACTATCGCTCTGAAAAAGATTTTCACCGCCTGGTAAAACTCGCCTTTCAGCAAAGACGCAAAACTTTACGCAATGCACTGCGTTCTGTATTCTTGCCCGAAATGCTTACCGATCCTATTTTTGATCGTCGCGCAGAAACACTCTCTTTGGAAGAGTTTGCTGCGCTGACCCATAAGATGCAGTAAACGGGTAATGTTGGATAAATGTAAAAATTCAAAAGTAAAAAGTAAATAACTTCAAATCTACGGAACCAACCTTTTGAACCTATTGAACTATTTGAACCTATTGAACCCAAATCATCAAACCTCTCAAACTCCTCAAACGTTTTATTGCCCTACCTTTGCAACCTAAACGATTATCCAATGCCGATGCAGGTTTCTTTCGGCCTGTATTTGTCTAAACTCTATTGTTATGAGCTTTTCTGTTCAACATAATGTTCGCATTGTTACAGCTGCTTCTTTGTTTGATGGTCATGACGCTGCCATCAATATCATGCGTCGAATTTTGCAAAGCAAAGGTGCCGAAATCATTCACCTCGGACACAACAGAAGCGTTGCTGAAATTGTAGAGTGTGCTATTGAAGAAGATGCACAAGGAATTGCCATTACAAGCTATCAAGGCGGCCACGTCGAGTTTTTCAAATACATGAAGGATCTGCTTGACCAAAATGGTTGCGGGCATATCAAAATATTCGGAGGTGGTGGCGGTACCATCCTCCCGCAGGAAATCGAGGAGTTGCATGCTTATGGAATCACCCGCATTTACTCTCCCGATGATGGCAGGGCCATGGGACTGGAAGGAATGATTGAAGATGTGATTCGTCAATGTGATTTCAAAGTTGATCATTTGCCTTGGGCTACAACTCCCATGAACTTGGGTGAGGTACACGATATACGTATTGTTGCCAGAAAAATCACACAAGCAGAGAATGGCACTTTAAAAAAACTTGATTTAGAAAAAGTAAAAAACAGTTCAGCCCCTGTATTGGGCATCACCGGTACAGGTGGTGCGGGAAAATCATCCGTTACCGACGAAATTGTTCGCCGTTATTTAAATAACTACGCCAATAAAACCATTGCAGTCATTTCTGTTGATCCCTCCAAAAAGAAAACAGGCGGCGCGCTCCTCGGCGATCGCATTAGAATGAATGCAATATCCTCTCCGCGCGCCTATATGCGCAGTTTGGCTACCCGTGACAGTGACAAGGCATTGAGCAAATATGTACAGGATGCCATCGATATTTGTAAAGAAGCGGGATACGATCTCATCATTTTAGAAAGTGCCGGCGTTGGTCAAAGTGATGCATCCATTTTGGATTACTGCAATGTCAGCATGTATGTGATGACGCCCGAATATGGTGCTCCATCTCAGTTGGAAAAAATAAATATGCTGGATTATGCCGATGTCATTTGTCTCAATAAATTCGACAAAGCCGGCGCACTGGATGCATTGCATGATGTACGCAAACAATACAAGCGTAATCATGGATTATGGAATGCCAAAGATGAGGAACTGCCTGTTGTAGGAACCATTGCAGCACAATTCAACGACCATGGAGTCAATCAGCTTTTCTCGATGCTGATGCAAACAATAACTAACAAATGCAAGATTGATTTTTCCGGTTCCAATGCAAATACAAAAAATAACGATCATCAACAGGCAAGTGTGATACCGCCTGCCCGCGTTCGTTATTTGGCTGAAATAGCAGATGCAGTTCGTACATATAATCAACATACAAATGACCAATCGGCTTTAGCGTCTCAATGGTACCAATTGCAAGGAACTCTTCAGCTTTTGACAGACAGTACCTCTCGCGAAGCCATAGAACAACTTCAAAAAAACATCCTTGAGAAATTGGAAGTCCCTCATCAAAAGATGATTGCCGAATGGTCGTCTGTGCGTGCCCGTTATGAAGGAGAGTTTTATGAATTTAAAGTTCGTGACAAAATCATTCGTCAGCCATTAACCTATAAATCACTTTCAGGTACAAATGTTTCAAAAGTATATCTTCCCCGCTACAGCGATTGGGGTGATATTCTCAAATGGCAGTTACAGGAAAATGTACCTGGCGAATTTCCTTACACTGCCGGTGTGTTTCCATTAAAGCGCGAAGGAGAAGATCCTACCCGCATGTTTGCCGGCGAAGGCGGACCCGAACGTACCAACAAGCGTTTTCATTATGTAAGTGTGGGTCAGCCTGCAAAAAGATTGAGTACAGCTTTTGACAGTGTTACCTTATACGGAGAGGATCCCGGTGTAAGGCCAGATATTTATGGAAAAATCGGAAACAGCGGCGTAAGTATTGCTACAGTAGATGATGCCAAAAAATTATACAGCGGTTTTGATTTGTGCGACCCTAAAACATCAGTGAGTATGACCATCAATGGTCCGGCTCCCATCATACTTGCATTTTTTATGAATGCCGCCATTGATCAGCAATGTGAAAAATATATTCTGGAAAATGGATTAAGAGAAGAAGTAAATCGCATTATTGAATCTAAATACAAGCTGGATTCACTGCCTAAATATATGGGTGTGGATGGAGGTAAAGTAGAGCCTGTAAAAGGATTAATGGAAGGCGCTTTGCCTGAAGGAAATAACGGATTGGGTTTACGTTTACTGGGACTCAGCGGAGATGAAGTGTTGCCTAAAGATTTGTATGAAAAAATAAAAGCGCAGGCATTGACATCTGTGCGAGGAACTGTACAGGCAGATATTTTAAAAGAAGATCAGGCGCAGAATACTTGTATTTTTTCAACTGAATTTGCTTTGAAGCTGATGGGCGATGTGCAGCAATATTTCATTGAACATGATGTACAAAATTTTTATAGCGTAAGCATCAGTGGATATCACATAGCCGAAGCCGGTGCAAATCCAATCACTCAGCTTGCCTTTACGCTGGCTAATGGCTTTACCTATGTAGAATATTATCTAAGTCGTGGCATGCACATCGATGAATTTGCACCAAACTTATCTTTCTTTTTTAGCAATGGCATGGATCCGGAATACAGTGTTATCGGACGTGTGGCCCGTCGTGTTTGGGCTAAAGCCATGAAACAAAAATACAAGGGCAATAGCAGAAGTCAGAAGCTCAAGTACCATATTCAAACAAGTGGCAGAAGCCTACATGCGCAGGAGATAGATTTTAATGATATTCGCACCACCCTGCAAGCACTATATGCCATTTACGACAACTGCAACTCATTGCACACCAACGCTTATGATGAAGCGATTACAACACCTACTGAAGAAAGTGTGCGCAGAGCCATGGCAATTCAATTGATCATCAATCGTGAAATGGGTACAGCAAAAAATGAAAATCCAAACCAAGGTTCATTCCTGATTGAAGAGATGACAGACTTAGTGGAGGAAGCTGTCATGACAGAGTTTAACCGCATCACAGAACGCGGTGGCGTATTGGGAGCGATGGAGCGCATGTATCAACGAAATAAAATACAGGAAGAAAGTTTGCATTACGAAATGCTCAAGCATACCGGCGAATACCCTATTGTGGGCGTCAATACTTTTTTAAGCAAGAAAGGTTCGCCAACTATTTTGCCTTCCGAAGTGATTCGTTCCACTACCGAAGAAAAAGAGGCACAGATTGCATCTTTGAATGCATTTAAAATGAGACACAAAGAAAAATCTGCAGAGATGCTGAAACGTCTGCAGGAAAAAGCCATCCAAAACGAGAATCTTTTCGAGGAGTTGATGGAAACCGTCAAATATTGCTCACTTGGAGAAATTACCCATGCATTATACGAGGTTGGGGGGCAATACAGAAGGAATATGTAATCAGATCAAAAAGAACGCACTGCCCGCAATGATGCGTTTACACTTTTGTTGATGTAAGCCGGCACGGAAGTTGATTGGCCAAAGTTAATGGCCCATGCCTGAAAAGCGTTGAATTCACTGGAACTCCAGTAGTTTCCATTTTGAAACACACCTAGCATATTTCTCCTATTATACATTTCTTGCAGTTCAAACAGTGACGGTAAATACCAATCTGAATATCCGCCGCCTGAATAAAATAGCTTGCAATAAGAAGCAGCATGTAATTGGCTGCTGCCGTATTTTGTAATGAGTATGTTGGTATTTGAAGAACCAGTTCCAATGGCAAAACCGGTAGCACCCGTTGTCATACCGGTTCCGGTACTGGCATCAATATCATAATTGATACTGATGGTCAAATCGTTTGGTGAAGCTATCAATCCATGTTGCCCAGTTCCATCGATATAAAAAATAATACCCCCGCCATAATTTTGACCGATAGAAAAATTCCCGCCCGTAACGAACGTAACTTCATTTCCATAACTCACACCATTGGCATTTCTTGCATAAGCACGAACATAGTAAGTTGTAGTTGTGGTAAGCCCGGTCATGCTGCTGGAATAACCGCCCACTCCACTGCCATCACTGGTTTTTGTAGTCAATGCTATGGTTGGATTCCTGCTGGTGCTCCAAACAATTCCTCTTTCAAGAATAGGTGATCCTCCGTCTGTTTGTATATACCCTCCACATATTGCAGTGGTGGGATTAATGTTGGAAACAGGTGCGGTATTTAATGAATTGGATGGGAATTTGAATGCAGACCAAACAGGCTTTCTGTTTACAGTATCTACTGTAAGATACTGACCCGGTAGACCCGCTGTCAAAGTTTCCCAAGACTGCCCATTCCAATAGATCATATCTCCTGTATTCTCAGTTGCGGGTAACGTATTCACCCATTGAGTGCCATTATGTTGCCAAATACAGCCTGTTGTAGTGTCATAAACAAGCATTCCTTTGACTGCAGCCATCGAATTCCTTTTGATAGAATCCATTCGCGGAATCAAAATGCCTTTGCTGTTACTGAATACTTCTAGCACAGCATTTTCATTCGGCTGATCAACTCCAATCCCTACAGATTGTGTATGACCATTCAGAAAAACAACACAAAAACATACGAGTATAACTATATATTTCATCATACTTGAAATTTATGAGCGCAAATTAAGAAATGTTGATTTACTGAGTCGATTGTTACCGACTATTTAACTGGTGATATATGCTTCTCTTCTTGATTTGATAGGTTATAATGAGGAAAAAGGCCATACACATATTTTATAATCGAATATGTAGATTTATCTCAACCATTCTGTATAATCTTTGTTATACTAAACGACCTGTATTCCTTAATTTTACATATACAATATTGCTGAATAAGGCATTTTGAAAATTCCTTGTATGGAGATAAAACCCGGTAAACTTTTAGCCAAGATCAATTGTCCTGAAGATCTTAAGAAACTCAAAAAATCGCAGATGAAAGCTGTCTGCGAAGAATTACGTCAGTATATCATTGATGTGGTGAGTGTATATGGAGGTCATTTTGGCGCCAGTTTAGGTGTAGTTGAACTGTCTGTGGCTCTTCACTATGTTTTTAATACGCCTTACGATCAATTGGTTTGGGATGTAGGACATCAGGCATACGGACATAAAATTCTTACCGGTCGTCGCGATCAGTTTCCTACCAATCGAAAATATGGCGGTCTCAGTGGTTTCCCAAAGAGAAGCGAGAGCGATTATGATACTTTTGGAGTAGGTCATTCATCAACATCCATATCTGCCGCTTTGGGTATGGCGATGGCTTCTCATTATAAAGGAGAAACCAACCGTCAGCATATTGCAGTAATTGGCGATGGTGCCATGACGGCAGGACTGGCTTTTGAAGCAATGAATCATGCCGGGATTGAAAAGAGTAATGTGCTCATCATCCTCAATGACAATTGTATGAGCATAGATCCAAATGTGGGTGCGCTGAAAGAATATCTGACCGATATTACTACTTCACACACTTATAATGAAGTACGCGATAATCTATGGAAAGCGCTGGGAAAATTACCTGTTGGTAAAAAATTCAGTCGCAATATGGCTTCAAAAGTGGAAGCGAGTTTGAAAGGCCTCGTGAGCAAAAGCAGCAACTTATTTGAAGCACTGCAGTTAAGGTATTTTGGTCCGATTGATGGGCATAACATAACCAAACTCATAGACACACTAAGTGATTTACGGGATATTCCGGGTCCTAAAATTTTACACATCAAAACGGTAAAAGGTAAAGGATATGCATTGGCCGAAAAAGACCAAACCAAATGGCACGCGCCAGGTTTGTTCGATAAAGTGACCGGAGAGATACTAAAAAAAACAATCGAAATTCCACAACCTCCCAAATACCAGGATGTATTTGGTCATACCATTATTGAACTTGCAGAAAAGAATCCAAAGGTAATGGGTGTTACACCGGCTATGCCAAGCGGATGTTCTCTAAAATTCATGATGGAAAAAATGCCGGATCGTGCATTTGATGTGGGAATTTGTGAACAGCATGCGGTAACCCTCAGTGCCGGTATGGCAACACAAGGATTGCGTGTGTTTTGCAACATTTATTCTTCATTTATGCAACGTGCCTATGATATGGTAATCCATGACGTGGCCATCCAGAAACTACCGGTAATATTTTGTTTGGATCGTGCAGGTTTGGTAGGAGACGACGGGCCTACCCATCATGGTTGCTATGACATAGCATACATGCGTTGTGTTCCGAATCTCATTGTAAGCGCACCGATGAATGAGGAGGAGCTGAGAAATCTTATGTTTACCGCACAACTCGATAGCAACGAGATGCCTTTTGTTATTCGATATCCTCGTGGAGAGGGAGTTATGGTTGATTGGAAAAAACCGATGAAAGAAATAAAAGTGGGCACCGGAAGAAAATTAAAAGATGGTAAGGATTTAGCCATACTCAGTTTTGGTCACCCGGGAAACTTTGCTGCTGCTGCCATTCGAGATGTTACGCCAGATGGAATTTCAGTTGCTCACTATGACATGCGTTTTGTAAAACCATTGGATACCGAAATGCTCCATGAGGTGTTTACTCAATTTGATAAGATTATTACCATCGAAGATGGAACTGTAGTTGGAGGATTTGGATCGGCAGTTTTGGAATTTATGAATGAGCACGGTTATAAAGCAGATGTGCACATTCTTGGCATACCTGATCGTATAGTTGAACATGGTACTCCAAAGCAATTGTACGATGAAATTGGTATTGATGCAAATGCCATTGCCAAGCTGATTCGGGAAAAAGTAAAAACTGCTGTTCCTGCATGGCAGAAGTAAACAATCAATAATACCATAATCACTTTTTTATCCCTTCTTTTTTTTGAGTAACTTCGTGTAACCATGGAGTCTGCCAAACCTTTATCAACTTATACGCTTAACGAAGCAGAGGAGAAAAAAGAAATCCTTCGTCACTATAGGGGGCTCATGCGTGTACTAAAGCAAAAGATGAAGCCGGGTGATAAGGAACTCGTGCGTTCTGCTTTTGAAATGGCTGCCGATGCGCATAAAACCATGCGTAGAAAAAGTGGAGAGCCATACATATTGCATCCACTGGCAGTTGCAAAAATCTGTATTGAAGAAATTGGGTTAGGTGTCAGAAGTTGTATTTGTGCATTGCTGCATGATACAGTTGAAGATACAGATATAACCCTTGATGATGTTCGTCGTGAGTTCGGAAATGAGATTGCTCGAATCGTGGATGGTCTTACCAAAATTGCCACAGTGATGGACTCAAATACCAGTCAGCAGGCAGAAAATTTTAAAAAAATACTGGTTACACTTACTGATGATCCAAGAGTGATACTCATCAAATTGGCCGATCGTTTACACAATATGAGAACGCTCGATAGTGTTAAACGTGAGAAGCAGTTGAAGATTTCCTCCGAAACCATTTATATCTATGCGCCACTGGCTCACAGGATGGGATTGTACAATATTAAATCGGAGATGGAAGACCTTTCCATGAAATACATGGAATCTGAAACCTACAAATCTATCGCAAAAAAATTACAGGAAACAAAAAGAGAACGTAATCGATACATCAACGATTTTATCAAGCCACTCAAAGACAAGTTACAAAAAACCGGATTGGATTTTGATATATATGGCCGACCCAAAAGCATTCACTCCATTTGGAATAAAATAAAGAAAAAGGGGGTGAGTTTTGAAGAGGTGTATGATTTGTTTGCCATTCGAATTATTGCGAATTCGAAGCCTGAAAAAGAAAAAGAAGATTGCTGGAAAATATACAGCATCATCACAGATGAGTATAATCCTTCACCCGACAGACTTCGGGATTGGCTGAGCAATCCAAAGAGTAATGGATATGAGGCATTGCATACGACAGTGATGGGGCCTCAGGGTAAATGGGTAGAAGTGCAAATTCGTACCAAGCGAATGAATGAAATTGCTGAAAAAGGATTGGCCGCTCACTGGAAATATAAAGAAGGAAAAGATGATGAGAGTCGTTTTGATAAATGGTTCGGACAAATTAGAGAGGCCTTATCCAATCATGAAAGCAATTCGCTGGATTTTCTGCAGGATTTTAAAACATCTTTTCTTGCGGAGGAAATTTATGTGTATACCCCTAAGGGAGATATTAAAATGATGCCCGTAGGTGCAACAGCACTTGATTTTGCATTTGGGGTACATACAGCCGTAGGTACCAAATGTATAGGAGCTAAAGTAAATCATAAACTGGTTCCCATTAGTCATAAACTAAAAAGTGGCGACCAGATTGAAATTATCACCAGTGCAAAGCAAAAGCCTAACGCCGAATGGCTGAACATGGTTATCACCAGTAAGGCCAGGGCAAAAATCAAAGATTCATTAAAAGAGGAAAAAAGGCAGGTGGCCGATGTGGGCAAAGGAATCATTGAGCGAAAGTTTAATTCCATAGGTGCTGCAATGAATCAATCCAACCTCGAGGAATTGGCATACTTCTATAAATACAATGCTACGCTCGATTTTTTATATGATGTAGCTGTAAAAAAACTGGAGCCAAAAGAACTCAAAGATTTTACAGTGTCCGGAGGAAAGCTCATCGCACCCAAACCGGTCAAACCTGTTGAAGATAAACAGGAATATGTTCCAAAGGAACCCGGTAAAAAAGAAACTGAGTTGATTATTTTTGGGGAGAGCAGCGATAAAATTATGTACACATTGGCAAATTGCTGCAAACCGATTCCGGGCGATGATGTATTTGGATTTGTAACAACAGGAGAGGGGCTGAAGATACATCGTACTACTTGCAAAAACGCAACCAGATTACTGGCAAACTATGGACACAGGGTGGTTAAAACCAAATGGGCCAAGAATAAAGAAATCTCTTTCCTTACAGGACTTAAAATTATTGGTTTGGATGACGTAGGTGTAATCCATAAAATCACCAACTTACTTAGCGGAGAATTGAAGATCAATATATCTGCCATGACCATTGAGGCCAATGAAGGCATTTTTCAAGGTAACATCAAAGTATTTGTACAAGACAAAGAACAGCTCGATGAAGTGGTAAAACAACTTCTGGCATTGCCGGGTATTGAGCGTGTAGATCGATATGATGCTGAAGAGAGTAAGGGGTGATGGGAAGAAGGAAAATTCAAAGTTCATACTATCCAATAAAATGGATAATTGGTAAAAGTCATCCTCCAAAACTAATATTCGGGATATCTGTCATAGTAAATATGCCGGTGATATAAATATCTCAGTAATTATACAATGGCCATGCATGAATCGCCGAAACTAAAATAAATAATCAATAAAGTTTATTTAGTGTTATGAAAGGAAAACCAAACTTAAGTATTTTAGCATATTACTCCTGTGTAGAATTTTACATGGAAAATATAACAGAATAGAAGCAAGGTATAATCTATTACATTAACACATTTATTGATTAACTTCTAATGTATGACCAGGAGTTATAGTTAGCGTAGCAGATGGACCTATGTTGATGCTGTTAACATTGACATTTGAGTTGATAATGACGTTTCCCGAAGGAATTTGAACATCAGAAGTGCCATCAGGCAATCTGCCAGTACAACTCCAGTTCAATCCATTCTCCCAAGAATTGTTGATGCTACCGACCCAAGATGTAACAGATTGAAGTTGTATCAGCTGAGATTGATTTCCATCTACGATGCATCTGTATTGATAATGCTGCCAGGTGGTATCAGTGCGGTTAATGATCAGTTGATTAGTATTCACGCCACTATAAATCTCATTATCAGATAAATCAAAAAAACCATTGCCAGTATCCAATTGCCATTGGTAGAAATTGCCCGTGAGCGAGGACAATAAAGAAGTGCCACACCCTGAGCATATAGTAGCTGTCCCACTTAAGCTGGTATTAGGACTGGACCCTAGTTTAGCTAAAACCAACTGCAAATTTGAACTTGCAACGGGGATTTGCTTGTTACCAAATGTCACTTGAGCAGGAGTACTTATTCCGTACAATAGATTACCACTTTGGTTAATACTCAAATTTGATTGATTACTCCTGACATAATAAACTCTGTATGGATTACTATAAACATATTGAAATGTTTTACTTAACCCCATACCCGTAGCATTTTGAACCCATAATAATTTCCCATTGGGATTGAATTTAGCCATAAAAATATCTTCCATTCCATTCCCCAAAAGCTTGATGCCCCCAATTTGAATACTATCCTGGAAAGTGCCGGTTACATAGGCATTGCCTGATGGATCTAGTACCATAGCATCGGCAAGATCTATTCCAGCCCCACCAAAAACCTTAGACCAAATAACTTGGTTAGCAGGGTTATATTTTACAAGACAAATATCTGTTTTTCCAAATTTACGCATGTAAGGAAATGTACTATCACTAGGCAATCCATAAGTACCATACAAATATCTGTTTTCCTTTGCGTCAAAAGATAGATTAGATCCGGAAACATAGGTGTTATCATCACCCCATTCTGATTGAGAATAATAAAATAATGAGACCTGCGGGTCAAAGCCAATCGTCTGACCTGTACTGTCATAATAATATAAATAACTGCCTGCGTTTACTATTATTTTATTATTTCGAATTGGATAAACACTTCCTGGCAAAATTGTTAGTAGGTCCTTGCAAAATTTGACATTACCAAAACGATCGTATTTTAAAAGAAATCCTCGCTTTGGTCTACCAGTAGAAGTCATATCATATGAAAAATTAACGGTTTGGGGTGATGAGCCACCAACAACTCCCACGGATACGTAATTGCTTGCAAAGGTTCCTGAAGTGGCATTTTGATAAGTACCTGAAACGTAGCAATTACCCATCGAATCAACAGCTATATCATTCACTACTTCATCCCCTTGTCCTTGAGTAATTTGTATCGCCCACTGGTATTCACCCGTTGAGTCTATCTTAATCAAATAATTATCAGTATAATACTGCGAATATGGACTGGTAGAGACATTAAAATATGCATAATTTGATCCACAAAAGTTTAGATAATTTGGCACAATACCGTTACGATACATAGACCCGGCGATATATGAGTTACCCTGCTTATCCACTTGAAACCCTTGCATCTCTCCTCCCCCTTGAGTTGAATTAATATTGTCAAAAAATCGCTTAGCCCAGATTAATTTTCCACCCGAATTATATTTTATAATATAAGATCCACTTCTACAAGGGTTACTTATGCTATCGCCCAACTGCAATTGGCTATTCCCGTAGTTCCCAACCATATAAATGTTCCCATTCGCATCTGTCCTAAGGCTAACTCTTTTTGACATGCCAAGCCCAACCAGATTATTAACCCACTCCCACTCAGGGGCTGATTCAGGATTTTGGTCATAAACAATCAATGCTGTATTTGAGCTATCAACTCCCGATGCATTTTTAACATATATATAATCGGTGGAAGCACCAGGTGGTACAATGGCAATCAACTCCTCAGACGATTGTACTTGAAAATTGGGTGCTGTTATGGAGCCAAATGACACCCCACTGGCATTACCCAAACGGTATCCTTTTATATTTATAGATTCTCCAGGCTTTGCTGCCAAAGGAAAGAATCCGGTCACATCCGGGTTGGCATCACCTATAACTCCAATACATCGGCTTCCCGTATAACGTGGACCCGATGGGGACATACGCCCATAACCCTGATAAGAGACAAGACAGTTGTTGTTATCATTAATGATAATGTGATTTCTGAAATCAAGCTCACTATTACCATAAACTACTGTAGAGTCTATTGAATTTTGTGCCCAAATGACCTTGCCGGAAACAGAATACTTAGCTACATAGTTGTCATAACGTCTTGTAGACGAAGATAAATTCCCACATGAGAGTAAATATCGACCCAATTTGATGGTGCCGGTATATACACCGGATACATAGGTATTGCCGCTGGTATCTACCACAACCCCGGAGCCGCTCTGAGCGTTACTCCAAAGTACCATACCAGCTGAGTCATAAACAATGGTGCCATATTTATTCACTATACAAATCCGATTCAATTGATCAACATCCATCCCAACAGCATCGCTATATACAGTGGATGCCGTGCCTGTTTTGGTAAACAATAATTTGCCGGAAGTATTATATTTTTTAATTCCACCCACACCCGAAACATAAATATTGTTATTGTTATCAATATCCATGCAAACAATTTTCACAAGCACTGATGGGGTTGTATCTTGTTTAGCCCAAATTAAGTTGCCGTTTTGTTCGTATTTGGCGAGAAAGTTATTGCTTCCTGCATAACTTAATGTGGTTCCGGAAATTGTGGCATTGGCGGTAAACTGACCCGATAAAATAATTTTTTCCTCCTTATCAATTTTTATACCACCACTCAATAAATTTGAACCAGTTGATTTGATGGATTTTACCCAAACAAACTGCCCCATGCTATCATATTTTGCCATAAAAACCTCATAAGCCGTGTTGGTTAAAATTACTGATGAGTTAAATTTTAGTGTTCCCCAAAAACGTCCGCTCACATAACTATTACCGACACTGTCTACAGCTATTCCGGAGACAATAAGGAATAGCGAACTTCCCATTGTAGTACCTATTCCCTTTGCCCATTTCAAATTTAAATTTTTATCCAGTTTTTCAATATAAAAGCCACAATCGCTCATAGGGGATGCTGATGAATCAGGATCAAAAGATGCGCCATTGGGGAATCTACAAAAATCAAACAATTGCCCGGCTGAATAAATGTTCCCAATTTTATCTTTAACCATATAATTTTGTTTATCCCTCTCCGTAAAACTACCGCTTGACAGTGGTTCATCTCGAATGAGAGGTTGCGCAAAAGACCAACCAGGCGGAGGTGTGAGTGCATTTATCTGCACCGATATAGGTTTTCTCGGACTTTCACAATTATTTTGTGTTTGAGTAACATAATAGGTTTGTATGCCAGGCGAGGTAGTCGATGGAGTAGGCGTAACGGAAGAAGCAACTCCCCCTATAGGCGAAGAATACCATTGCAAACCGGATCCTGTTGCAGTGAGTGCGGAAGCAGTATCACCCTGCAAATATCCAACAGGACTGATCACTATTGGACTACTGGGGGTGCTTACATCAGATACAGAAACAACAATGGCACTTCTTGGACTCTCCAAACATCCCGTACTGTTTTGCGCAACATAATAAGCGACATTGCCAGTTATCAACGTTGAAGGTGTAGGAGCAGTAGTTAACCCCGATCCACCTGAGGGCGTAGTATACCAGGTTAGTCCAACTCCTGTTGCAGACAATGAAGACGTAACTGGAGCATTCAAACAATAATTTATAGGACTGGTAACAACTGGCGCTTGTAATGCAGATACAATGTTTACATTTATCTCGGACCGTGGGCCTTCACAGCCATTATTGTTAGTTTGAGAAACATAATAGCTAGTTGAACCAATAGAAGTACTGCTAGGCACAGGAGCTGAAGACGTACCAGTGCCTAAATTCGAAACTGTATACCACTTTAAATTGGTTCCGGTGGCAGTTAATGCTGATGTAGGTGCATTAGTACAATAAAGTATATTGCTCCTAACTACAGGAGATGCTGGCAAACCATAGATCACAACATTAATTGAGGAACGCGGACTCTCATAACCATTTACTGTTTGAGATACATAATATGTCTGTGTGCCAACTGAATTAGTGGAAGGAGTAATGCTTGTTGAATACCCACTTCCAGTGGCCGTTGTATACCATTTCAAATTACTGCCACTAGCTGATAACGGAACAGAAGTATTTCCTTGACAATACGATAAATTGGTAGTTGATACTAACGGTGCAGGAGGTATTACCATAATACAATTGGTTTTTGAAATTGTATTTGTCCCTCCTGAGTTGGTTGCTTTCAACGATACACTGTAATCTCCGAGCGTAGTGAATTTAATGTTGGGTCCGGATGTGGTGGATGACCCGCTTGTGTAAGACCAGCCGGATGCTGGAGAAACTGTCCAAAGCCAACTCGTTGGACTATTGATGCTGTTATCTGTAAATGAAGCACTCCCTTGCTGAACAACCTTTATCGGCGTTTCGGTACTATTGTTAATTTTAAAATTTGCAACTGGTGCGATATTAATGACATTGATGTGATTGTTTTTTGTCAAGGTATTGGTACCTCCGGGATTGGTTACCTTAAGGGCCACTGTATATTGTCCCAACGAAGTAAATTTAATTACTGGACTTTTAGAAGTCGAAGAGCCGGAAGCAAATGCCCAACCCGTTGATGGTGTAATGGTCCACTGCCAGGATGTAGGAAATTGAGTGCTGGCATCTGTAAAGTTTACCGTATTGTTGATGGCTACTGAAACACTGGAGGGTTCAGTTCCATTCGTCTTGAAATTGGAAAGTGGAGTAGGATATGGAACTACAATATAATTCTCTTTTAATTTTATTTGAGTACTTGGGGAACAATCATTGGGAAATGCAGTCGGCATAGAGGTCAATTCTAGTTTAACTGAATAAGTTCCCGGAACACTAAAACTGATTTTTGTAGGAGGTGTTCCTATATAATTAGATGATGTATTGTAAGGCTGATCGTTGAATGTAATACTTGAGCTCGAATAAGGAGAAGCAGTACTTACCGGTGTAATATACCATCTGTATGTATCCCCGTTGCAACAACACAAACAGGTGGCCAATGACTTAAAATAATAATTCTGTGGTGAATTCTGAGTCGATAAATTTAATTGTACACTACTGGCATTGTCAGTAAAACCTAATACTGAAAAATCTGCCGCCAATGTACACTGTGATTTACAAATTTGACCTAAGAAAATAAGGCATACAACAGGCACTAGTTTGATGAGGTTCCTTAACATAAAGATTAATTGTTTGGTAAAGTAAATTTGGCAATACCTATTAACGTTTACCTATTAATGTTAAGGTGATATTATGGGTATATCATTGAATTATTTACAAATAAAGACTGGACAATAGTGAGTTGAATTTATTTTGTAATTAAACGCTTGTAAAGTAAGAAAAAATTCAGTTATAAACGTCCTACAAAAAAACTTTTTTTAAAGTACAATGAAATGAAAATGAAGCACAGGCAATATATCTCGAATCTAAAGAGAGAGCGTATATTCAAACATTCCAAACACCTTACTCCACTCAAACCAACCTATTGAACCTTTTTAAGTTCTTGAACCTCTTGAACTTTTTTGTTTCGCACAAAGTTCGTCAAGGGCGCAAATACTACATTCAAACATTTCAAATGCCGACGAACTTCGTAGTCTGCATCCCGACATTTCGAAACGAAATCGTCATGGACCTTCATACACAACCTCTTCAACCTGTTGAACTTTGAATGCCGACGATAATAATGTCAGCATCCCGATATCCCGTAAACGGGATCATCGGGACCTTGAACTTTTACCCTTCAACCTATTTTAAAACCTCCCTACTAATTACCAGTTTCTGTATCTCACTCGTACCTTCTCCAATCGTACACAGCTTACTGTCGCGGTAGAATTTCTCAACCGGAAAATCTTTGGTATAACCGTAGCCGCCAAAAATCTGAACGGCATCTGTACTGATCTCCACCGAAATTTCACTTGCATAATATTTTGCCATGGCGGATTCTTTGGTCATAGGCAATCCACGCATTTTTAAATCGCAAGCCTGATTGATTAGCAACTCTGCACATTCGATCTTTGTTGCCATATCTGCCAGTTTAAAAGCAATGGCTTGAAAATTGGCGATTGGCTGATCAAATTGATGTCTTTCTTTTGAATACTGAAGCGCTGCTTCGTAAGCCCCTTTGGCAATACCCAAACTCAATGCCGCAATGGAAATTCTTCCTCCATCCAGTATTTTCATCGCTTGTTTAAATCCATCACCCACTTCTCCCAGTCGTTGTGCATCAGAGATGATGCAGTTATCAAAAATCATTTCTGCCGTTTCACTGGCACGCATTCCCAGTTTATTCTCTTTCTTTCCTGCTGTAAATCCATTTGTATCTCTTTCAATGACAAATGCAGTAGAATTATTTTTTGCACGTGGCTCACCTGTTCTGCAAATAACTACAGCAACATCGCCCGACTTGCCATGGGTAATCCAACTTTTTGTTCCATTGATGATCCAGTTGTCTCCATCCTTTACTGCCACTGTTTTCATATTTCCCGCATCACTACCTGTATTGGGCTCTGTAAGTCCCCAAGCACCAATATGTTCAGCTGTTGCCAGTTTTGGAAGATATTTTTTCTTTTGCTCTTCAGTTCCAAAAGCGAGGATATGTCCTGTGCAAAGCGAATTGTGTGCAGCCAAGGATAAACCAACAGATCCACATACTTTGGCAATCTCCTGAATGATGGCACTGTATTCAAAATAACCTAAGCCGGAACCACCATAAGTTTCAGGCACTAAAACCCCCATCATACCCAATTGTCCGAGCTCTTTAAAAATATGCAATGGAAATTCCTGCGACTCATCCCACTCCATTAAATGGGGTTTAATTTTTTGCTGGGCAAATTCTCTCGCTGTCTGCGCAATTTGTTGCGTCAGTTCATTGGCACTAAATTCCATAGTCAATCGTTTAGAAGCACGAATTTAAGGATTCAATCAAACAAACAAGCGTTAGTTTTCGGAGACAACCTTAAAATAATTTTCGAGCTTATTGTAGGTTATTTCATCTATCAATAATATCTGTTGAATATCTTTTAAAGTCTTAAATTTTCCATGCTGATTTCTATAGCGAATGATGGTTTTTGCTAACGAATATCCAATATAGGGATGCGATTTCAGTTTGTCCCAATCTGCTGTATTTATATCCATTTTCGTAACCTCGCCGGCATTTACTTCCAGTCTTGTGGCTATTTTTTGATAGACCGAATCCTGCAATCCCCAAACTTCTTTTAACTGCATCACTGTAATGAAGCCACCCAATTTTTTTCGATAAGAAACTATTCTTGCAGCCAAAACGGGTCCAATACCCGGCAATAATTCAAACATGGCAGAATCGGCATAATTTAGATCAATAACAGGCAAAGCTTTTTTCTCGAATCTAGTTGTAGATGGAACAAATTTCGAATGTTCAATTGACTTTTCAATTCTTACATAAGGCATCAGTTGATCTGCAAGTATTGTAGACATACCCCAAATTTTTTTGAGGTCTTCAGGTTGACGAAACTTACCTCCTTTGACTCTGTAGTTTATAATGGTTTGAGTTGTTTTTGAAGATACCCCCAAACGAAGCCAGGTCATTGAATCAATGACATTGGGATCAAACTCAAATGGCTTTGCATGTATTTCAACTTGTGCTTCGTTCTCTTTATTTCTTTTTGGATACTTATTAAATGTGTGCTGAAGAGAATCCTTCGCATCAAATGTTATCTTACTCAACATATTTCGCTCCTCTCTGGTTGCCGTATCCCTCTTTAAAAATCCCGGCAAAAACAATAAAATAATGTCAACGAAAACAATAAGTATGATTCCACTACGCTCCCTTTTGGAGAAATGTAAAGGAGAACTGGATGTACGAATTTGCATAAATGCAAATTGCAGGTCTCGTGTTTAAATTCCTTGTGAAAAAAACGGCAATCAGGGGAGATTTATCTCCAATCCATCGTGTGCGAGGGATATGCCCAAAGGCAACTCACTATTGATTTGATGATGCAAACCCAATTGATGGCTGATATGAGTGAAATAGGTTTGGCGCGCTCCGATTTGATTGGCAATTTCAATTGCTTCGCTTAACGTGAAATGGGAAAGATGTTTTTCTTTTCTCAACGCATTCAATACCAATACTTCTGTTCCTTTTATTTTTTCGAGTTGATCTGCATCAATTTTATTGGCATCGGTGATGTAGGTAAATTTCCCGATTCTAAAACCAAGTACGGGCATGTGCAAATGCCAAACTTTAATGGGAATTACCGGTATATCGCCAATCTGAAAAGCATCCATTTCAATATCAATCACATCTACCTCGGGCACTCCCGGATATTTTTTATCAGAAAAAACATAACTAAACTCCCGTTCTAATGCCGTCTTAGTAATCGAATTGGCATACACTTTCATCGGTTGCGACTGAAAATAACAGAATGCCTTTACATCATCCATACCTGCAAGATGGTCTTTGTGTGGATGTGTAAATAAAACAGCATCCAATTTTTTTACCTCATGTATCAGCATTTGAGATCTGAAATCGGGCGTAGTGTCAATAACAAAACAAGTTGTTGCACTCTCCACCAAAATAGAACTTCTGAAACGCTTGTCGTGAGAATCAGTAGATAAACATACAGGACATTGACAAGCTATCATCGGCACACCACTGCTTGTACCTGTTCCCAAAAATGTAACCTTAATGGAAGGAGAATCCATGAATTTAATTGGAGCGTAATACTATTTCTCTACTTGCATACCCATAAGTTCATCATACAGTTTCTGGCTCTCATGGGTAAGATCATCGATATTAATGGTAAGCAAAGGGAGCAAATCGATGAGGGTATTGATGCGCCCCTCCGTTTGTAAAAACTTGTTTAACACGACCACTTTCTTTTCCTGCAAAATGCAGAATCCGCTCTGAAATGTTCCGCGCTCGTACCGTATAATATAACCGCCTTCTTCAATCACGCGTTCAATCTTGTCTAGTGTGTTTTGTGTGTATTTCATTCTAAAAATTCAAAATTCAAAAGTCAAAAGTAAAAAGTAAAAAGTCAAGTCTGTTAATCCATATCTCTATATCTGGATTTCTTTTCCGCCTCTTTCATAGCTTCGTTAACTTTCTTCCAGCCACCTCCTATTTTTATTAAGCCTGCAACGATCAAAATCAGAGCCAGTATGACGATGGATCCACAAACCCAATTCCAAATAAAGAAATAATTTTTTTTCCACCAAACTCCTGATAACTCATCCAACATATTATGAGCTTCTCCTTGTTCTTGTTGAGTAATTTGCTGTATAGCCGTTTGATATTCAAAAGAAGAGATGTTCATCTTTTGAATTTCATCCAGTCGTTTTTTCAATGATTGCAATGCCTCATAGTTTCTATCAAAACTATTATCCTGTGTTTTAAAAATGATGGCATTGTAAGACCCTTCATATCCTTTATTCTGAAAAGTTGCGACAAACTTATCCATATACATGGCTTTCTGCTGTATGGTAGATGCTTTCTCTGCCAAGTTCCAATAAGACAGATGATCTCTTTCATATTGAAATTCGCCTATTTTAAAGCAAATAATAATGGCAGAAATCAGCAATGCACCTGTGAAACTCAAAAAAATTCCCTGTTTTTTCATGCTTGGAAAGCCATTTCAAATGGCCAAATGTCAAAAGTAAATTTCAGAAGGAAAGTGAACATTAAAAAAAATACTTGTCAACACTGTGTATAAAAATATTTCGCAGTCTTATTTAGAAGTCATTCTAATCACCGGAATGATCATTTCTTCCATACTTACACCCCCGTGTTGAAACGTATTTCTGTAGTAATTGGCAAAATGATTATAATTATTTGGATAACACAAAAACTGGTCGGCACGTGCAAAAATATAGGAGGAGTTTACATTAGGGACCGGTAAAGCTGCCTCTCGTGGATCGCGAAATGCCAGCACATCTTTGGCTTCATAAGCCAGATTGCGCCCATGTTTGTATCGTAAATTGGCTGTAGTTTGTTTGTCACCAACCACCTTTACCGGATTCTTAACCCGCGTACTTCCGTGGTCGGTGGCAAGTACAATCTGGATTTTTTTATCAGCAATTTTTTTTAGCGCCTGATGAAGCGGACTATGCTCAAACCAACTGGCCGTTAAACTTCGATAACTTGATTCATCGGCAGCCAACTCCTTTAATACTTCCATTTCCGTTCGTGCATGACTCAGCATATCTACAAAATTGTACACAATCACATTCAAATCATTCTCCAAATAGTTATGAATCTGATCTACCAACTTTTGTCCGTCTATGTGATTGGTGATTTTTGTAAATGAAACTTTTACTTCCCCCTTGTATTGTTTTTTAATACGCTCTTGTAAAAATGTTTCTTCAAATAAATTTTTCCCCCCTTCCTCATCATCATTTTTCCAGCTGTTCGGAAATTGTTTTTCGATGTCTATAGGTAACATGCCGGCAAAAATGGCATTTCTCGAATACTGTGTGGCAGTTGGCAAAATGGAATAAAAAGTATCTTCTTCCTGCACCCGAAAACTCTCACTGAATATAGGTTGTATCGCTTTCCACTGATCGTATCTCAAGTTGTCAATGAGAATAAAAAACAAAGGTGTTCCTTTTTCCAAATGTGGCAATACTTTAAACTGCATCAGATTATGACTCATGATTGGTCCATCATCACTTTTGGGTGAAACCCATGATGCATAATGCTTACTGATAAACTTAAAAAACTCATTATTGGCTTCTTGCTTTTGAGATGCAAGTACCTCTCGCATTTCTGCACTGTCACTCTCCTGCATCTCCAGTTCCCAATAAACAAGCTTTTTGTAAATGTCCATCCAACCCCGGTAATCCGGATTGTCATTGAATGCCATGAACAAATCACGAAATGCCTGCTGATAGGCAGTATTTGTTTTTTCTGAAACAAGTCTTTTGTTGTCTATGAGTTTCTTCAAACTCAACCAAACCTGATTGGGGTTGACAGGCTTAATCAAATAATCACTTATTTTACTGCCAATGGCCTCATCCATGATATTTTCGGCCTCATTTTTTGTGATCATAACGACTGGCACCTGCAGCTGCATCTCCTTGATATGCTGCAAAACCTGTAAACCAGACATGCCCGGCATCGACTCATCCAGTAATACTACATCTACTATTTGTTCCTGTAAAAAACTGATGGCATCAGGACCGTTTGTTTTGGTCGCAACTTGATAACCCTTCCCCTCTAAAAATATAATCTGAGAATGCAAACTTTCTATCTCATCATCAACCCACAATATATGTGCTGTATTCATGAATGTTTTTTTGAGGAATATGCAAATGTAGCTTCTAATTGGAATGTAGCGTATCTTCGTCGCCTAACTTTTTAATCTTAACAGATTGACAACAGGCATGCCTTTTCGAAAAATCATCAACGATCCGGTCTATGGCTTCATCACCATAGATGATGTACTGATTCATCAAATCATCGCACACCCTTACTATCAACGTCTAAGACGCATCCACCAAATGGCACTGGCCCAACTGGTTTATCCGGGCGCTGTTCATACAAGACTGCATCACTCATTAGGCGCGTATCATTTGATGCGCATGGCTTTGCATGAACTGATCCAAAAAGGAGTAAGCATATCGGAAGAAGAACAACAAGGAGCCAAAATAGCGATTCTGCTTCACGATATTGGCCATGGGCCATTTTCGCATGCATTGGAACACGCACTGGCAGAAAATATGCATCACGAAGAATTGTCGCTATTAATGATGCAGGAATTGAATAAACAATTCAACGGCAAACTGGACACTGCACTTGCCATTTTTACCAATCAGCATCCAAAAAAATTTTTACATCAACTCATCAGCGGTCAACTGGATGTAGATAGAATGGATTATCTAACACGCGACAGTTTCTTTACCGGTGTAAGTGAAGGTGTCATCGGATACGATCGCATTCTTAAAATGCTGACTGTACACAATGGCGAATTGATGGTAGAAGAAAAAGGCATCTATTCGATTGAGAAGTTTTTAATTGCCAGAAGACTGATGTATTGGCAGGTTTATCTGCATAAAACCGTTTTGGCTGCCGAGCAAACATTACAAAGAATCATTCGCAGAGCGAAAGCCATCAATGCCGATTGTGCAGAACCTCTGTATAGCATCCTGAAAGAAAAAAGCCGCAAGCTAACTCCAGAAGAATTTTGCAAGATTGACGATACAGATGTATTGATGGCCATCAAACATTGGTCAAATCATACAGACAAGGTACTTTCTCATTTATGTAACAGTATTTTACATCGTCGCTTATCAAAAATTCGATTTTTTCATGAACCGGTTGGCGATGAATTGCTTTTAGAAAAACAAAAACAGATTTCCGAAGCTTTTAAAATCTCAGCTGATGAATCAGCTTTTCTTGTCTACAGGGGAGAAGCTGTAAGCAGTACATATCAATCTGATAAAGAAAGTATTCGCATACTTTTCAAAGATGGAACGGTAAAAGATATTAGTCAGGTAGATGATGCGCTCATTCACGAAAACCTGAAAGGCAACATCAAAAAATATTACATTTGCTATCCGGTCGTCCCGGAATTTTAAAATCTAAACGATTAAGTCATATGTCATTTTCGGCCGAACAAATTGCTCAGTTTATTCAAGGGCGCATAGAAGGCGATGCCAATGTGCAGGTAATTTCATTCGGAAAAATTGAAGAGGCCGGCAATGGACAATTGACCTTTTTAGCGAATCCCAAATACGAAGAATTTTTATATACAACCCAAGCATCCTTGGTCATCGTCAATGAATCGTTGGTTTTAAAACAACCGGTCAATGCCACTTTAATCAGGGTTGCAGATGCCTATGCCGCATTTGCCACCTTATTGGAAATTTATCAGCAATACACCAAACAAAAGCTCACGGGAACCGATGAGCGCGCATACATACATCCAAAGTCAATCATAGGTAAAGATGTTTACATCGGCGGATTTGTTTGGATTGATGAAAATGTGACAGTCGGAGATAATTGTGAAATACATCCCGGTGTTTATATTGGAAAAAATGTAAAAATTGGCAACAACGCCATTTTACACCCAGGTGTAAAAATTTATTTTGACTCTGTGATTGGATCAAATGTGATTATTCATGCAGGTACTGTTGTTGGTAGTGATGGATTTGGTTTTGCCCCACTGGCAGATGGTACTTACAAAAAAATCCCTCAAATGGGAAATGTCATTATTGAAGACAATGTAGAAATAGGGGCCAATAGTACGATTGATCGTGCTACTTTAGCCAGCACCATCATCAGGAAAGGTGCTAAAATTGACAATCTGGTTCAAATAGCCCATAATGTAGAAGTGGGTGAAAATACCGTAATCGCAGCACAGGCCGGCATAAGTGGCAGTACTAAAATTGGCAAACAGGTTATGATTGGAGGTCAGGCCGGACTGGGTGGTCATATTCAAATTACCGACGGTACGAAAATCAATGGACAAAGCGGTGTCAGTAAATCAATTAAGAAGCCGATGACACTATCGGGCACACCTGCCAATGAATTCTCTTCATTCATGCGCAGTCAGGTAGCCTTGCGCAATTTCCCCGATATGGAGCGAAGAATAAAAGAACTGGAAGAACTGGTTAAAAAGTTGATTTCCAGCAATTTATAATCAAATTTCCTCCCTTATTGCCCTCAACCCGATTTTTTCAAATATCTTTACGGAAATTTAATATTCCGAATGGATAAAAATTTTAATCCAGATAAGCAGCATACCTTATCAAAGTCAGTTTCAATTTCGGGCACTGGTCTTCATACCGGTATAAATGTGGATATGACCTTACGTCCGGCAAACCCGGGTTTCGGCTTTCAGTTTCAGCGGGTTGATATCCCGGGGAGCGATCCCATTAAAGCAGATTGTGACCTGGTAACCGATACCTCACGAGGTACCACATTGGAACAAGGCAATGTAAAAGTCAGTACTGTTGAGCATATACTGGCCGCACTAACCGGCTTGGGGGTAGATAACTGTCTTATTGAAATAAATGGACCAGAAATTCCCATCATCGATGGAAGCAGTAGTCCCTTTGTAAAAATCATAGAAAAGGCACAGGTTGTTGAACAGGACGCAGCGAAAGCATGGTATAGTATCGATACCAATATTTCATTTTACGATGAAAAAAAGCGGGTGGAAATGACGGCCTTGCCGGCTACCAATTACGAAATCACTACACTGATTGATTTTAACAGCCCTGTATTAGGAACCCAGCATGCCAGTTTAAAAAATATATCCGAATTCAAATCAGAAATAGCACCATGTCGTACCTTCTGTTTTTTACACGAGCTTGAAATGTTGCTGGATAACAATCTGGTTAAAGGTGGCGATATCAATAATGCGATTGTAGTGGTTGATAAGCCAGTAACTGAAGATGAAATGAGCAGACTGGCAAAAGCTTTTGGAAGAAAAACGGTAAAAGTAAAATCGGAGGGATACCTCAATAATTTAAAATTACATTTCCCCAACGAACCTGCCCGACATAAATTATTGGATGTAATTGGCGATTTGGCATTAATTGGATATCCTATCAAATCTCATATCATTGCCAATCGTCCGGGTCATAGCAGTAATGTTGAATTTGCAAAAAAAATCAAACAGTACATCAAGAAGAATAAACATACCAAGGATATACCATTGTACAATCCCGCACAACCGCCTGTCTATAACCTACAGCAAATAGAAAAAACATTGCCTCATCGCTATCCATTTTTGCTGGTAGATAAAATTGTTGAATTGTCAGACAATCATATCATTGGCATCAAAAATGTTACATACAATGAACAGTTTTTTCAGGGACATTTTCCCGGAAACCCTGTAATGCCAGGAGTTTTACAAATTGAAGCTTTGGCGCAAACAGGAGGTATTCTCTGTATCAACTCGATGCCTGCCGGAAACTACGATACTTACTTTTTGAAGATTGATAATTGTAAATTCAAACAAAAAGTAGTTCCGGGGGACACAATGATTTTAAAAATGGAGTTGATTGAACCTATCCGCCGCGGGATATGTGTCATGCGCGGAAGTGTTTACGTTGCCAACAAACTTTGTACTGAAGGTGAATTCACCGCACAATTGGTAAAACGTTCCTAGTTTCCTATTAAATAAAAATAAATGATACATCCACACACATACATTCATCCCAATGCCAAACTGGCTCCCAATGTTAAGGTAGATCCGTTCAGTGTGATCCACCAAAATGTGGAAATAGGAAGCGGCACCTGGATTGGAAGTAATGTTACCATAATGGAAGGAGCTCGCATCGGAGAAAATTGTCGCATTTTCCCAGGCGCTGTAATTGCTGGTATTCCGCAGGATTTGAAATATGAAGGAGAGAATACTACAGTTGTTATTGGCAACAACACAACCATACGCGAATTTGTTACGATCAACCGCGGAAGTAAAGACCGATGGACTACCAAAGTTGGTAATAATTGTCTGATCATGGCTTACAGCCACATTGCCCACGATTGCATCATTGGTAACAATTGCATTATGAGCAATAACTGTCAGATAGCCGGACACGTTACCATTGGCGATTTTGCCATTCTTGCGGGAATGTGCGCAGTGCATCAATTTGTGCAAATTGGTCAACACTCATTCATTGCCGGAGGTTCATTGGTAAGTAAAGACGTACCTCCTTATATCAAAGCAGGACGTACTCCTTTGAGCTACGCAGGAGTTAATTCTGTCGGATTAAAACGTCGTGGGTTCTCTTTGGAGCGAATCAATCACATTCTCGACATATACCGTGTCATTTATAATAAAAATATGAATACCACACAGGCCATCAACTTCATAGAAGAAGAAGTGGCTGCTACCGATGAGAGAGATGAAATTGTCACTTTTATCAGTGATAGCGGACGCGGTATCATCAAGCGTTACAGCAAGGGAAGTATGGATGAAGAATAATCGTTTTTGAAATTTCAATGACATGCAAATTCAGTTGACTGATGCCGGAAAAAGATTCAATTACGATTGGATTTTCAGGCATATCAACTTTACCTTCGAAGCAAATAAATCTTATGCAATTACCGGTCCAAATGGTTCTGGTAAATCCACACTCCTCCAATCTATTGCCGGTGCTTTGTTGATCAATGAAGGGGGAATCACGTATCATATAAATGAGACGACAGTTGATCCTGAATCGGTTTATAAACATATTTCCATCGCAGCTCCATATCTGGAATTGATTGAAGAAATGACTGCTAATGAAATGATTGAATTTCATGGACAATTCAAGAAATGGAATTTATCGAAAAGTGAAATCCTGGAAAAAGTAGGATTAATCGCTGCAGCGAATAAACAAATCAGATATTTCAGCAGTGGTATGAAACAACGATTAAAATTGGCTCAGGCATTTTTTAGCGATACAGAAATCTTACTGTTAGATGAGCCATGTACCAATTTAGATGAAATGGGAATTGGCTTATACAAAGAGTTATTGCAACATCATTGCAACAACCGCATCACTATCATAGCCAGCAATGACAGAACGGAGTATGGAAATTGTGATCAGGTGATTAATCTTGCGAATTACAAATGACTACCTCCTCGAAGCAATCAATAAATTAAGATCAGTGTATTTTAATCCAAATTTTTCGCTCAGATAAAAGTTGGTCAAACTGCCTTTGAATAAATAAATACCGCTGCGTACATTCATTTTGTGCCAAACGATTTTTTCAATACCGCCATCTTCACCTGTTTCAAGCAACAATGGCATCAATACATTACTGATGGCTTGAGATGCGGTTCGCGCAAATCCACTGGGTATGTTTGGCACGCAATAATGGATCACATCATATTTTGTAAAAACGGGTTTTTGGTGCGATGTTACCGAGCTGGTTTCAAAGCAACCTCCATGGTCAATGCTTACATCTACAATCACCGATCCCGGTCTCATTTGACTCACCATATCCTCCGACACAACAACCGGTGTTCTACCGCCATTTGAACTGAGTGCACCAATAGCTACATCACAGGTCTTTAATTGCTTTCCCAAAATTTTAGGCTCAATCACTGAAGTCCATAATCTGGCACCTATATTATTTTGCAAACGCTTTAGTCGATAAATGCTATTGTCAAATATTTTTACGCTCGCACCCATAGCCATAGCTGTTCTTGCAGCGTATTCACCAACGATTCCGGCACCAATAATAATCACTTTTGTTGGTGGTATACCGCTGATGCCCCCAACAAGCACACCTTTGCCTTCATTGGCATTACTCAAATACTGGCCTGCAATCAGCATCACAGCACTTCCTGCAATTTCACTCATACTTCTGACAATCGGATTATGACCACTGTCATCTTTTAGATCTTCAAAGCTGATGGCAGTGATTCTTTTTTCCATCATCTTTTCCAGTAATGATTTTTTCAATAATGGAATATGAATCGGCGAAATAATATTGCAGTTGGGTTTTGCCAGTTCGCATTCTTCTTCACTAACCGGTCCGCTTTTCACAATCACATCGCAGTTAAATATATCTTGTTTGTCATATACAATCTTAACACCTGCTTCGCTATAATCATTGTCTTTGTAATTGGAACCAATACCTGCATTGGATTCCATCATCACTCGATGCCCATTGGCAATCAGCACCGCAGCACCCTCGGGTGTAAGCGGCACACGATTTTCCTGAAATACCGTTTCTCGCGGAATGCCAATCAATAAAGATTCACCTTTAGGTTTGATATCTAACTTCTCTTCCAGTGTTTCATAAGAAAATGAAGAAGAGATGATGGGTTTTTTGGAAGACATAATGCAGTCATTAAATGGTAAATGAAGTTACAACTAAAATTCCAAAGAGCGTGTTTCGGCATCAATTGTTTTTATCCGACAATGAATCACATCTTCGCCAAATAATCCAGGAGCTCTTTCGGGCCATTCCACAAAACAATAATGCCCCGAATCTATACAATCGGCAACACCAGCCTGCATGGCTTCTTGCTCATCCTTCAAACGATATAGATCACTATGATATATTGGCTGATCTGCATCATCTCGGTACTCATTGATGATAGAAAAAGTTGGGCTACCCATATCTGAATCCACCCCTAACGCTTTACATAATTCTAAAATGAAAGTAGTTTTTCCGGCTCCCATTTCGCCATAAAATGCGATGGTTTTTGCAGAACCTAATTGATCTAATAATTGCCGGGCTACAGATGCCAATTCCGATTTCTTGAAAATTATTTCCATACAGCAAAGATATTTTCGGAATTAACAAGGTAGAGTTTTTTTATTAAAGTAAATTTGTACAATGGCAAAACAGGAATGGATCGTAGAAGGTATGACCTGCAGTAATTGCGCCCTCAGCGTTCGTAAAGTGCTGGAAAAGAAAGGTATGAGCGACGTTTCTGTAAATCCGATCTCTGGAAAAGTAATCTTTGATTCAAAAAAAGAGATTCCTTTTAAACAAATAAAACAAGAAATCGAGGGATTAGGCTATCGGGTTAAGTCAGATACAAATGCATCATCCGCTCATGAACATGACCATTCCTCAATGAGTCGTGATACTAAATTGTTTCTCTTCACTTTACCATTCACTTTGCTTCTGCTCTTGCACATGTTTCACCAATGGCTACCTGTTCATTGGATCATGAATCCGCAGGTGCAGTTTTTCCTTTGTTTACCCGTGTTTGCTGCCGGATGGTTTGCTTTTGGTAAAGGTGCCTGGCATAGTCTACGTTCCGGCATACCCAATATGAACGTGTTGGTTTTGTTAGGGGCATCTGCCGCTTTTATTTACAGTATGGTGGGATGGCTTCATTATGACAACATGCAGTACATATATTTCGAGAGTGCCGCTTCAATCATTTCACTGGTGTTTTTAGGAAACTATCTCGAACATGTCACTATGCACTCAACCGGAAAGGCCCTTAGGGCATTAACCAAAACACAAGTTGTGCAGGCCAACATGATTGCTTTTAACGAAGCCCATGAAGAGCAATATTTTTCGGTAGATGCATCCACATTAAAATCCGGCGATTTAATTCTTATTAAAACAGGCGAACAAGTACCTGCGGACTGTAAAATATTATCGGGTGATGTTTCTGTTGATGAATCTTTACTGACCGGAGAGAGTATGCCGGTTACGAAAACTAAAAAAGACATATTGATCGGTGGAAGTATTTTGGTAGATGGTAGTGCCAAAGCACAAGTAACTGCATCGGGTAAAGATGCCGTGCTATCGAGCATTGTACATATGGTTGAGCAGGCTCAGTTACACAAACCACCCGTACAACAATTGGCCGATCGAATCAGCGCTGTCTTTGTACCTGCTGTTATTGTCATTGCATTGATTAGTTTTTTCATCAACTATTATGCATTTGACAATAAATTGGATGTCTCCATTATGAGGGCAGTCGCTGTGTTGGTGATTTCTTGTCCTTGTGCGATGGGACTCGCCACGCCTGCTGCTATTTCTGTTGGATTAGGTCGTGGCGCTCGTAATGGAATTATCTACAGAAATGCGGCTGTGCTTGAATCGTTCAGGCATATCAAGCAAGTTGTTTTTGATAAAACTGGCACTTTAACCACCGGGAAATTCAGGGTCTCAAAATTTGAGAGCAACATCAACGAAGACGAATTTAAATCCATTGTTTATTCACTCGAAACCCACTCTGCTCATCCCATTGCCAAATCTTTGTGCGATGAATGGAAAACAGATAAAGTTATTCGGTGGAAAAAAGTGGAAGAGATCAAAGGCATAGGCATGATCGCCACAGACACGGAAGGCAATGAATATAAGCTGGGTAATGGTGCTATGATTGCAAACAAAGAAACAAACGAACACGATATTTATTTGTACAAAAATAATCAATGTCTTGGGTGGATTGATATCATGGATGATATACGACCAGAAGTACCCGAAGTCATACAATGGCTGAAGCAAAAAGGAATGGAGCCCATCATGCTTACGGGTGACACAGAACGAAAGGCAAGGGCTGTTGCCAATGCAGTTGGCATTGACCAAATTTATTTTAAACAAACGCCCGCCGAAAAATTAGTGCGCATTGAAACGCTTTCCAAGCAACATCCAACTGCTATGATTGGTGACGGTATCAATGATGCGCCTGCACTCGCAAAAGCAACAATTGGGATTTCCATGGCAGAGGCATCTCAATTGGCTGTACAAAGCGCGGATGTGATTATGTTACTAGGACAACTCAAAAAACTACCGGAAGTAATTGGATTGGGCGCTCATACTTACTTAACCGTAAAGCAAAATTTGGCATGGGCATTTGCTTATAACATCATCGCAATTCCTGTAGCTGCCATGGGATTTTTATCTCCCACTTTTTCGGCACTGTCAATGGGAATGAGCGATGTGATGCTGGCATTCATTTCACTGTATTTATTTATTAAAAAAGTAGTCTGATATTTTCTTGTCAACACCAAAGCGCATATTAAAACAATACTGGGGATACGATGCTTTTCGTCCCATGCAGGAATATATCATTCAGGCGGTACTCGATAAAAATGATGTACTGGCTTTGTTACCTACGGGTGGTGGAAAATCCATTTGCTTTCAGGTTCCGGCCTTGTTGATGAACGGTCTTTGTATCGTAGTAAGTCCACTCATTGCATTGATGAAAGATCAGGTTGAACAACTTGAAAGCAGAGGCATCAATGCTTTGGCGATTTATTCAGGCATGCCTTATGCAGAAATAAAAAGAAATCTGCACAATGCCGCCTATGGAAATTTTGCGTTTTTATATGTTTCTCCCGAAAGATTGCAAACAAGCATTTTCAAAGAATATTTACCTGCATTAAATCCTGCGCTATTGGTGGTAGATGAGGCGCATTGTATCTCCCAATGGGGCTACGATTTTCGCCCCTCTTATTTACAAATTGCTGAATTACGAGAAGAGTTTTCGGATACGCCCATCATTGCCCTTACAGCATCTGCTACTCTGGAGGTACAAAATGATATCTGTGAGAAATTGGGATTCAGAAAAGACCAAAAACGTTTTCAGGCTTCATTTTCACGCCCTAATTTAAAATACAGGGTTCATAGTCCAGAATCAAAGCAACATTTCATTAGTCAGTATGTAGCTTCACATTCGGGCTCCGGAATTATTTATGCTCGGAGCAGAAAATTATGCAGGCAAATTGCAGAATGGTTGCAAACGCAGGGTCTATCAGCAAATTTTTATCACGCAGGACTCACGCATGAGGAAAGAAATGAAAGGCAGGAAGAGTGGGTAAAAAATAAGATCCATGTGATGGTTTGTACCAATGCATTTGGCATGGGTATCGATAAACCTGATGTTCGTTATGTGCTGCATCATAATTTACCGGAAAATCTGGAGAGTTATTATCAGGAAGCCGGAAGAGCCGGAAGAGATGGCAAAGATGCAGATGCAATTTTACTTTTTGATGAAAGGGAAATACCTGATATGCTCATGCTGACTCAAATGAGATATCCTGACAAAGACACCTTGAAGTATGCATACTTCTCGCTGATGAACTATCTGAAAATTGATGCGGGTGTTGGAGAAGGATGCACCAGAGATTTTGATATGACAACATTTGCTACAGATAGCAATATGAATGTTCAGGAGGCTACCTACATCATACAAACCTTGGAACAGCTGGGCGTTTTCTTTATGAATGATACTGTTATGCGTCCTTCATTGGTTGGATTCATCACAGATAAACAAACTATATATGCTTATGAGGAAAGCTATCCCGATATTTATCAACTGATACTTACATTATTAAGAAATTATGAAGGCATTTTTGATGAGCCGGTTTTTTTAAGAGAAAGCTATGTAGCCAAGTTGATGAAAACCAATGAGGAGACTGTTTTGCAGCAGTTGCAATTCTTACATGATCAGGGAGTGCTTCGCTATCGGCCGGTTTCCCTAAGTCCCGAAATCACACTTTTGCAAAATCGCATGTACAAAGATGATTTTTATATTGATTTCAGAGATTATGAAGAAAGAAAACGCAAACACGCAGAGCGGTTGCAGGGAATATTTAATTATGCAAAATCAGTAACAGCTTGCAGAGCAGTGATGATTGCTTATTATTTTAATGAACAAAGTGCAAAACCATGCGGTCAATGCGATAATTGCAAAAGAAATCAAATAGAAAATAAATCAAGCAGTCATATAGACCCTGTTGAATTGATGAAGATTATTCAAAAAAAATCAATGAGTCCGGCTCAACTGCAAAAAGAAAATTCAACATGGAGTATTACACAACTTGAGGAGGTAATTGGTTTTTTAATGAGTGAGGAGAAAATAAAAATCAATGAACACGGAAAACTGGAACTGCTTAAAAAATAAAAAGGGACCAATATGAATATATAGTCCCGCTTTAAAATCCAATATCCTATGAAAAACCATGACAAAGGTAGTACAGTATATGAATAATCAAAATAAATTTACCATTTGTAAAATCAAAGTGGATAAAAATATCAATCCCGGCCCTGCTTTGTAAAGCCACTTAGCTTTCATTTATTATTATTTAATATAAGTATGCCAGATATGCCATAGAAGTTTGATTTACAGATTTGTCTATTTATGTACCTTTAACCTTGTGAGATATACAATTGTATTATTTTTTGTAGTTGCACTTACCGGCTTTTCATTCATTGTAATGGATGAAACACCCTACAAGCCCGAAAAACTGGGGGAGGAGCTGTTTAATGAAAAAATACTCTCCAAAGATTCCAGTGTGAGTTGTGCATCTTGTCATAAACCTGCTTATGCATTTGCAGACACAGCATCATTTAGTTTGGGTATTCATCATACACCCACCAAAAGAAATACGCCTTCTGTTCTTAATATGAAGGAGCGGCCATATTTTTTTTGGGATGGACGAGCTGAGTCATTAGCAGAACAAGCTTTGATGCCAATTCAAAATAAGGATGAAATGGGATTGCCCATAGAAGAAGCGGTTTCACGTTTGAATAGTACATCCTATTATGTGGAGGCATTTCAAAAAACTTTTCATGCACCACCTAATCGGGAAAATCTGGCAAAAGCACTGGCTGCATTTGAAAATACGCTGGAAACAGTTGACAGTAAATTTGATGATTGGAGTAATAATATCAGTAAGTTAACGCGTTCTGAGGAGAGAGGAAGACAAATCTTTTTGGGTGATAAGGCAAAATGTTTTGATTGTCATCTACAAATAGATTTCACCAATGATGACTTTAAAAATATAGGGTTGTTTAATGGAACAACTTTCAATGACAGTGGAAGAATAGTTGTTACAAATGATCCGAAAGATCTCGGAAAATTTAAAACCCCCGGACTGCGTAATGTTGCAGTTACCGCACCTTATATGCATAATGGCATGTTTCGCACTTTGGAGGAAGTGGTTGAATTCTATAATGATCCTCGAAAAGTGGTGCAGGACGCGATTAATATTGACCCTGCTCTGAAGAAACCGCTGGGCTTAACCAGCAGTGAAAAAAGAGACCTGGTGGCTTTCCTAAAAACACTGACAGATAAAAGATATGCTATAAACAAATGAGCATTTTGATGACAATAAACTTCAAATGATCAATGCTCAAGCGCCTACTGTTCATTGCTGCATTATGATTCTTATTATTCCCGATCAAACTGTATCTTTTCCTTAAAAAAATCATCGTACATTCGCTTACTTTTACATTACTTTAACTAAGTTGGTGTATTTAACAAAAGCTTGATGACGTTAATGATTTCAAAAAACGGCTTTAACCTATCTTGTCACCAACAAAAATTACATGTTTATGGAAACAACAACAAAACCCAAGATTTTACTTTGCGAGGATGACACCAACCTGGGTATGGTATTAAAAAACTACCTCGAACTCAATGATTTTGATGTGATTCTGGAAAGAGATGGCCGTTTGGGATTAGCAGCTTTCCAGCGTGAAAAAGTGGATATGTGTTTGCTGGATGTGATGATGCCCAACATGGACGGATTTAAGGCGGCAGAGGAAATTCGCGATATCAATCCGGATGTGCCTCTATTCTTTATCAGCGCCAAAACGATGAAAGAGGATATTATTCAAGGATATCGCCTCGGAGCCGATGATTATATTACCAAACCTTTTGACAGTGAGGTATTATTACACAAGATAAAGGCGATTTTGAAACGAAATGAGGAACTGTTTAAGGAAACAGCCAATGCCGAGTATGATTTAGGAAAATTTCATTTCAATCCGAAGCTTCGCGAACTTTCAATTGGTGGTAAAAAAATTACGCTATCTCCGAAAGAAAACGAGTTGCTTAAAATGCTTGCTGAATATAAAAATGATTTATTGCCCCGCGATATTGCATTGAAGAAAATATGGGGGTCGGATACATACTTCAATGGTCGCAGTATGGATGTTTACATTGCCAAACTGCGTAAATATCTGAAAGAAGATGAGAAAATTGAGATTGTGAACATTCACGGAAACGGGTTCCGCCTGGTAGTTACAGATTAAATCAATCTCCAAATAAACCTTGTTGAGTGCCGCCTTTGTGCGGCACTTTTCCTGTATGGCGATAAGCTTTTTCAGTCACCTCCCTGCCTCTGGGTGTACGCATGATAAATCCTTCCTGAATCAGGAAGGGCTCATACACTTCTTCCAATGTGCCTGTTTCTTCACCAACCGCAGTGGCTATTGTTGTTATTCCAACAGGCCCGCCTTTAAATTTGTCGATGATTGTATTAAGAATCCGGTTATCCATTTCATCGAGTCCGTGCTGATCTACATTGAGTGCTTTTAGTGAATGTTTGGTAATATCCAAATCAATTACCCCATTACCAATAACCTGAGCAAAATCCCGCACCCTTCGCAATAATCCGTTTGCTATACGGGGAGTTCCTCTGCTCCGGCGGGCTATTTCGCCTGCGGCATCAGATGTGATTTTCGTTTGTAAAATGGAGGCACTTCGTGTAATGATGTGCGTTAGCGTTATTGCATCATAATATTCCAGACGATTTTTTATGCCAAAACGAGACAATAAAGGAGCTGTCAAAAGTCCGCTTCTTGTCGTGGCTCCAATAAGCGTAAAAGGATTCAGACTCAACTGAACACTTCTCGCATTCGGACCCGAATCGATCATGATGTCGATTTTATAATCTTCCATGGCAGCATAGAGATATTCCTCCACAACAGTACTCAATCTGTGAATCTCATCAATAAATAACACATCATTGGGTTCCAGATTGGTGAGTAGTCCTGCCAGATCTCCCGGCTTTTCAATAACAGGTCCGGACGTTTCTTTAATATTAACACCCATTTCATTGGCTACGATACGTGAAAGGGTGGTTTTCCCTAAACCCGGAGGGCCATGAAACAAAATATGATCCAGCGCCTCTCCTCTTAATTTGGCTGCTTTGATAAAAATAGTAACGTTGTCTATGATCTGTTGTTGCCCACTAAATTCATTGATGTAACCGGGCCTGATGCTGTTTTCAAATTCCTTATCGGCAGCTTGCTGATGTTCTTTTTTATTATTGAGGTTGGGGTTTGGCATGGTATAATCATTCAAAAGTAAAAAGGAAAAAATCAAAAGTCAAAAGTTTCTTCTATTGAACAGGATTATTGGAATTTGCCAAATAAAAAATTCAAACAATGAATGAATTCTTATAGTTTGATCTTTCTAATGCGGTATGATGTGGCAATGTATAGTATATTATTAATCCAGTAATTTCCGTAAGGTGCAAAAATTGATGCTGACAGAGCGTTTCCATAATCACCTCCGTAAAAAGCAGGACCATCACCCATTACGGCAGATTGCCCATTTCCCCCAATCGTTGCGATGATTCCACCAGTATTTACTTTTCGGATACGGTTATTGCCATAGTCGCTGATATACAGATTGCCAGAAATATCGACAGATATACTTTGTGGCTTATTCAGTTTTGCTGAAGTGGCTGTTCCGCCGTCTCCTGTAAAGCCATAATTTAGTGAACCGCCAATACCCGCTATTGTAGAAATGATTCCATTTGCAGTCACTTTACGAATGCAATGATTGTCTTTGTCTGCAATAAACAAGTTACCTTGATCGTCAATACAAACGTCATTGGGTGTATATAATTTGGCGGAGGTTGCTAATCCTCCATCGCCCGCATAACCGGATGTATTCCCAGTTCCTGCAACAGTGGTAATGATTCCTGCTGTGTTTATTTTTCGGATTACATGTTTTCCTGCATCTGCAAAATAAATGTTTCCCAACGCGTCTACACATATTCCTGCAGGAGCACCTAACTGAGCTGCTGTTGCTGGTCCTCCATCTCCGGAATAACCAAAAACACCCGCAGTTCCGGCAATTGTTGAAATGATTCCCGAAGTCGATACTTTACGTATAACTCTATTACCCATATCGGAAATATACAAATTGCCTGTTTGATCAATGGCAAGACCCTGCGGATAGTTAAGCTGGGCATCCACCGCCGGTCCCCCATCACCTGAAAAGCCTGAAGTATTGTTTCCTGCAAAACGGGTGATGATTCCATTCGCATCAACTTTACGAATAGAATAACTCGTGCCGCCATCATTTAGAAATACATTTCCATTTGCGTCACATACCACATCAGTGGGATTCAATAAACTGGCTTGTGTTGCCAATCCGCCATCGCCTGAAGAACCCGATCCTGATCCGCTCGTATTATTACCGGCAACGGTGCTGATCATATTGGCAACATTTGGATATTGATATACAACAGTTGCTGTATCGGACGGATTTGAAAACTTTTCCCAAATTTGATTAACCTGGTAAACGACAGATGAGCCATAAAGGTAGCTCATACGTATGGTATTTGCATTTAGTATCCTGCCTCTGGGCGTGATTCCTCCTCCAATCAAACTGTCTCCCATAGAAGGATAAATTTGAGTGTTGAAGTCTGCAGTCCACCATGTCAAAGGAATCCTACGAGACTGGATAAAACGAATGGTTGAATCGTTAATGAGGCTTGTTTGTGCTGTGAAAGTGAATTGTCTGATTTGACCGGAACCCAAAATATTGGTTGTTTCTGTAACCTTATAAAATCCTGAAACATATCCATAAGGAGATTGGAAAGTATTGATAACAAAATCTGCAGATGCGGTATCGCCTGATTGTGTGTAAGCTTGAATTCTTCCTACATAGGTGCTGTCAGCAACCAAAGCAGTGAGTGTATGATTCAATGAAATCAAATTTACCGCCTTCTCATCATTTCCGATAACGATTTTGTATTTCACTGTATCAGAATTATGAATATTGATAGATGCTGACCATTCCAACATGGCAGATGTTGAAGTTCGATGGGTAACCTGCACTGAGAAGGTAGTAAGGCTGCGAACTACTGATGGTGCAGAATCATTATTTTTTTTACAAGAGAAAAATGATAGTAGACAAAACGCAAAAATAGTAGCAATGAAATAAAGGAAGTTGCCGGTTCGATTTTTTGATAACATGAATGTATTATGCGTTTTGCATTGAATGTTGCACCGCTTCAGCTATTTCCTTGATCAGTTGCTGTTCTTTTTCAATCGCATTTCCCACTACGATCACATCGGCGCCTGCTTTGCAATGCAGATAGGCTCTTTCGGGATCTGTGATCCCTCCGCCAACAATTAATGGTACTTGAATATGTGAGGAAACTTCTTGTATCATTCCTTCAGCAACCGGCTTTCGGGCTCCGCTGCCCGCATCCATATAAATTAATTTCATTCCCAACATCTCACCGGCCATGGCTGTGCAAACAGCAATCTCTTTCTTATCTGCCGGCAATGGATTTGCATTACTGATGTACGATACAGTGGTGGGTGCCCCTCCATCAATCACCATGTAACCGGTTGGCATGATTTCCAATCCACTTCTTTTAACGGTTGGGGCTGAAATCACATGTTGCCCAATAAGAAGTTCTGGATTTCGACCGCTGATTAATGACAGGTATAACAAAGCATCAGCGTGTGGTGTTATTTGAGAAGGACTTCCGGGGAATAATACAACAGGAATGGAACAATACTTTTTTATAGTTAAAACACATTCATCCAAATGATTTGAAACAACCAGACTACCACCCACAAAAAAATAATCTATTTTGGCATCTATAGCCAAATGAATCAGGTCATCCAAATTCTCAGGCCTCACTTTATCAGGATCAACCAAAACGGCAAATGATTTTTGCTTTTCTGCTTTTTTCTGACACAATGAAGCATATACTTGCCCGCGCATGAATTTTATTCTGTTTGTGCAAAAATGTAGCTTTTTTTCTTGATTTAGAAATAATCCTTTGTTATTGTTCCCCAAATAATGGAATTTTGTTTGAATATTCGAAAGAAAGGAGATGTCTGTGATTGATTTTAGTAAAGAAGTATACTTCAAAACCGCACGCAGTGGCGGAAAAGGCGGCCAAAATGTGAACAAAGTGGAGAGTATGGCTGAAGCCCGTTGGTATGTGGAGGGATCTCATTTTTTTTCTGAAGACGAAAAGGTTCTGATCATTGAAAAATGTTCAGGATATATCAACGCTGAGGGGGAACTTTTGGTAAAAAGTCAGAACAGCAGATCTCAACTTGAAAATAAAGCTACCGCCCTTAAAAAAATGAATGATTTGGTCAGAAAGGCACTGCTTGTTCCCAAAAAAAGAAAATCCACCAAACCCAGCGTAGCCTCAAAAGAGGCAAGAATCCGGGATAAAAAAATAAGCTCAGAGAAAAAAGAGCAAAGAAAAAAAATTAGCTTTGATAAAGGATAGGGTTCTTTCAACCCGAATGACATCGGATTTATATAAACAATTATTTTGAGCAGCATAAAAAAACTCACAGGACAGACGCTGTGGTATGGACTCCCTACCATCGCCAGCCGCTTTTTGGGCTATCTGATGAATATGGCACTGCCTTTTTTCATAGATATGCCTGCAAAGACGGCTGACCTGGTTCAAGTTTATACGCTCATCCCTTTTTTGAATGTACTCTATGCTTACGGTATGGAGACTGCTTATTTTCGTTTTTCACAAACCCATGACAAGCAAAAACTATACAGTACTTTATCTCTTTCGATGTTTGCAAGCACAGTGCTTTTTAGTGTGATTCTTTTATTGTGCAAAGATTCAATCGCCGGAGCAACAGATCTCACACAGCACACTGATTACCTACTTTGGATGATTGCCATTATTTCGGTTGACAACCTGAATACTTTGCCATTTGCCAGATTGAGGCAGGAAGACAGACCCCAAAAATATGCCTTTGCTCGTATAACCGGCATTGTTATAAATGTTTCAGTTGTCATACTTTTCATGGGCTATGTTCCATCGCTCCTTGCAAAAAATCCGCAACATTTTCTTTCTCATTTCTACAATAAAGAATTGGGTATTGGTTATTATCTGGTGGGAAATCTTGTTGGCAGCTTTTGTACCTTACTGATTCTTTCCAACGAGATGAAACAGATACGTTTTAAATTCAGTATCCCTCTATGGAAAGAGGTCATGCGTTACAGCTATCCTTTGATCATTGTAGGGTTAGGTGGCATGGTAAATGATGTGTTAAGTCGACTGATATACAGGCATGTTGTAAATCTGCCACAGGAACAAGCCAATCATGAGCTCGGTATCTTTGCCAATATTTTCAGACTTGCATTGCTTATTACGATCATGATACAGGCCTTTCGTATGGCTGCCGAACCATTTTTTTTCAATAAAAGTAAAGATGAAGATGCAAAAAAAACATATGCCAGGGTGATGAAATTTTTTGTGATAGCATGTTGCTTCATGTTTTTGGGCATCACCATGTTTCTGGATGTGTTTAAATGGATTTTTCTTACTTACTCCACTAAAAGTTGGATTGAAGGTTTTGGAGCCATTCCTATTTTAGCTTTGGGAAATATATTTCTGGGGATTTATTATAATCTGAGTATTTGGTACAAGCTTACCAATAAAAATATGTATGGAGCATGGATCACCATAGGCGGTGCCATAATAACCATAGTTTTGAATATGTTGCTTATTCCAAAATGGCATTATTATGGAGCAGCTGTGGCTACATTCTGTTGCTATTTATACATGATGGTGAATAGCTATCGAGCCGGACAGAGATATTACCCGGTGCCATACGCTGCAAAGAAATTGATCGCCTATCTTGTATTTGTTGTTTTGATATACCTGATTCATTTGGGAATTACAACTGTTTTCACTCCGTTGTGGTTTTCTATAACAACCGGATTGATTTTCTTTATGCTGTTTAGTAGGTTTGTTTTAAAAATCGAAGCCAAAGAATTTAAAAAAATCGGATTGTTTTCCAAAAGCCAAGTTCAATAAAGCGCTGTTTTATTTTTGATTGGTGAATTTAAATGACCACGTTAACCATTTTTCCCTTTACAAATATGATTTTCTTTGGCGCTTTTCCTTCAAGCCATTTTTGAATGGTCATATCTGATATTACTATTTGCTCAACTTCCGTTTGTGAGGCCTCCAGGGATATGGAAATATTTGTCCTAACTTTTCCATTGATGGAAATAGGATACTCCTTATTTGACTCAATCAAATATTTTTCCTCAAAAACAGGGTAGGATGCATTTAGAATACTTCCTTCGTTGTCTATTGCATGCCACAACTCCTCCGCAATATGAGGCGCATAAGGCGTCAATAATATCAATACGTTTTGCAGGATCTGTTTCTTATGGCATTTCAAATCTCCCAGTTCATTTACACAAACCATAAAGGCACTGACTGCTGTATTGAAAGAAAACTGCTCGGTGTCGTGCTCAATTTTTTTGATGGTGCGATGCAGTACTTTTAATTCTGCATCAGAGGGATTTTCATCGGTCCATACTTTGCCCTTGATTTCATCAAAAAATAAACGCCATAATTTTTTCAGGAATCGGTGAACGCCTTCAATGCCTTTCGTATCCCAAGGTTTACTTTGTTCTATCGGCCCCAAAAACATTTCGTACATCCTGAAAGTATCGGCTCCGTATTTCAACACCAAATCATCGGGGTTAACGGTATTGAATTTCGACTTTGACATTTTTTCCACCTCGGCTGTGCAAATAAATTTTCCGTCCTCCAAAATAAAGGTAGCATCTGCATAATCGGGCTTCCATTTTTTGAAAGCTTCTGTATCCATTTCCATGCCATCAACAAAATGCACATCCACATGCAATGGATCTGTTTCGTGCGATGATTTCAATCCGGCAGAAACAAATGTATTCGTGCCTTTGATGCGATGGGCAAAGCGGCTGCTCCCTTGTATCATTCCCTGATTCACCAATCTTTTAAAGGGTTCATCAAATCCAATAAAACCCAAATCATACAATGCTTTTGTCCACATACGGCTATACAATAAATGTCCAACCGCATGTTCTGTTCCGCCTATATATACATCTACTTGTCCCCAATAATCACTGGCTTTTCGCGCACAAAATTCAGTGTTATTTTTGGGGTCCATGTAACGCAAAAAATACCAGGAAGATCCTGCATAGCCCGGCATGGTGGATGTTTCCCAACATGCTTCTTTCCAGGAGGCAATATTTGCAAGCGGACCTTCACCCTCCGGACCCGGCCCATATTTATCTACATGGGGCAACTCAATGGGCAATGCATCTATTGAGGACGGAACAGCAACTCCATCTATCCATTTGATGGGAAATGGTTCGCCCCAATAACGCTGCCTGCTAAATCCGGCATCGCGCATTTTGTAATTCACTTTTCTTTTGCCAATGCCCAATGCTTCGATTTTTTCAATGGCTACTTTGATGGCATCTTTCATCATTAAGCCATTTAAAAAATCCGAATTTTCTAAAATGGCTTCTTTGGTTGGATTCGCCTCTTGTCCATTAAAATGAGACCCAATGATATTGGTAACCGGTATTTGAAAATGATTGGCAAAATTGAAATCACGCTGATCGCCACAAGGCACAGCCATAATGGCCCCCGTGCCATATCCTGCCAATACATATTCGGAAATCCAAACCGGAATTTTTCTTCCATTAAAAGGATTGATGGCAAATGCACCTGTAAAACAACCCGTCACATGTTTTGCTTCGGATAAGCGTTCACGTTCGCTCCTGCTTTTTACATACTCCAGATATTGTTGAACAGCATCCTGTTGATCATTCGTGGTAATATGTTGCACCAATTCATGCTCAGGCGCAAGCACCATAAAATCAACGCCAAAAATGGTATCCGGACGTGTAGTATACACTTTGATCGTTCGCTTATTACCATCTATATTAAAAATCAACTCAGCTCCTTCGCTTCTGCCAATCCAATTGCGCTGCATCTCCTTCATCGCATCGCTGAAATCAACTTTGTTCAATCCTTCCAGCAATCGATCTGCATAGGCTGTGATACGCAAATACCACTGACGCATTTTTTTCTTGATAACGAGATGCCCGCCTCTTTCACTAACTCCATTGATCACCTCATCATTTGCAAGTACCGTTCCCAATGCCTCGCACCAGTTTACTTCGCCAATGGCTGAATATGCCACCCGAAACTGCATCAAAATATCCTCCTGCTCTTTCTTTGAAAACTGCTTCCATTCCTCTGCACTAAATGAAAAACGCGCATCATGAATGGCCGATGAACCTTGTGTTTCAAACAATTGGACTAACTTGCTAATGGCCTCCGTTTTTTGTGAACTCGTATTGTACCAGCTATGAAATAGCTGAAAAAAAATCCATTGTGTCCACTTGTAATAATCAGGCTGACTGGTTTGTACTTCCCTGCTCCAGTCATAGCAAAATCCGATTTTTTCGAGCTGACTTTTAAAAGTCTTAATGTTGATGCGTGTGGTATCAGCCGGATGCTGGCCTGTATCGATGGCATATTGTTCAGCGGGTAAACCAAAACTGTCAAATCCCATCGGATGCAACACATTAAAACCTTTCAGGCGCTTATATCTGCTGTAAATATCACTGGCAATATAACCCAAAGGATGACCCACATGAAGACCGGCACCACTGGGATAGGGGAACATATCCAGGACATAAAATGGCGGTTTGGAAGATTCATTTGTTACAGCATAGGTATTTTCCTCTATCCATTTATTTTGCCATTTTTTCTCAATTTCTCTGAATATGTATTCCATGCATATTTTTTGTTATGGGAGTAAACTTTGATTCTATCGAGTCCTTCACCGAATGATGGGGGCTCATTTAACAATTTGTAGTACACAAAATTAATTGAAAGACCTCAAAATCGATTACATTTGTGAATAAACTGAACTAAAACCCACAGTATGGAGCAAAGAGGTCGATTGAACAATAAAAGAGGAAAAACCTCCTATGTTTATTCCATTATTGGCATGTCACTTGTATTGTTTATGTTTGGAATCATTGGATGGTTTTCTATCAATATCCGTAAAACGGGAGATCATTTAAAAGAAAACATTCAAGTGCACACTTATTTGTATAGAGAAGCATCTAAAAAACGTATTGATAGTCTGGTAAACCATATTAAGTCCTTACCCTATACTAATAAAGTAGAGTATGTCAATAAAGAGAAAGCCATTCAGTCATACAATGCCCAGCATGATACAACCTGGATGCAATTCTTGGAAAACAATCCATTGCCTGAAAGTGTCGAATTTTATTTAAAGGCAGATTATGTAAATGAGGATAGCTTAAACATACTCTCCAATGATTTACAGGCAAGATTTCCTGGAGTGATTTCAGAATTCCAGTTTCCGACAGCCACCATCACAAAGGTTTCGTCTTATGTGCGAATTGTGGGAATAGGGTTTCTTATAGCTGCCGGGATTTTAACTATTCTAGTTGTCTTTTCAATCGACAATACGATTCGTTTGGCTATGTATAGCAATAGGTTTTTAATCAAAACCATGCAAATGGTGGGTGCAACCAGAAATTTCATTGCATTGCCCATCGTCAAACGTGCCATCATCAATGGTTTCATCGCATCTTTTATTTCTATTTTGGCGATTTCGGGATCCATTGCATTGCTTGAGAATTTCCTGCCTTATTTCCGTGTTTTGCATGATTCAGGGTCACTGACAATTTTATTTCTATTGATTATTTTCATAGGCATTCTTATCTCAGTAGCTAGTACTTATCGATCTGTCATCAAATACCTCAAAATGACACTGGATGATTTGTATTAAAAAATTAGTCAAGGTCAAACTTGATTCTGTATTTAGATCAAAGGTTTAATAACTCAACACAATAATTCCTGATTCGTATATTTGCCAAAATCCTTTTGTTATGATTGAGAAGAAAATGTCAAAAAATAGTGAAGTCAAACAAAATTTGTTTGACAAACAAAATTATATGATCATGGCCGCAGGTGTGGTTGTTCTTGCTCTTGGATTTTTTCTAATGGCAGGCGGTGGCAATGAAAATCCAAAAGTGTTTGATGCCAATGAAGTATATAGTCCCGTAAGAATCACCGTAGCACCTATTCTGATTATTGCAGGCTTTATCATAGAGATTGTTGCAATCATGTGGAAATCTAACCCACCCAAGGTTTCTTAATTTCATAAGTGTCATGAATATTTTTGAATCTGTAATGATTGGCATTGTGGAAGGACTCACAGAGTACTTGCCTGTTTCCTCAACCGGCCACATGATTATTACGGAAAAAATTTTAAAGCTTCCTCCTTCAGATTTTTTAAAAACATATACTGTCTCCATCCAGTTGGGAGCAATTTTAGCCGTGGTTGTTTATTACAGAAAATTATTTTTAGATTTTCGTAATCCTACTTTTTTTCTCAAGTTGATTGTAGGAGTTTTACCCGCAATCGTATTAGGGGCTTTACTTTCAGATAAAATTGATGCTTTGCTTGAAAGTACCTTAACCGTTGCATGTAGTTTACTGCTGGGAGGTATCTTTTTCCTGTTTCTCGAAAAGATGTTCAAGACACAAAATGATGAAAAAGAACCTGGCTTTTTGAATGCGCTGTGGATCGGTTTTTTTCAATGCCTTGCCATGATACCCGGCGTAAGTAGAAGTGCTGCTTCGATCATCGGGGGAATGCAACAAGGACTTTCCCGAAATAAAGCCGCTGAATTTTCTTTCTTTCTTGCTGTGCCCACGATGGCGGCAGCTACCGGCTATAAGCTGCTGAAATACTTTAAAGAAAACGGAAACTTCACTGCCCAAGAATGGCAGAATTTTACGATTGGCAATGTGGTTGCTTTCTTAACTGCCTTAATGGCCATTCGCTTCTTCATTGGCTTTGTAAAAAAGTACGGTTTTGCTGTTTGGGGTATTTATCGCATCGCAGTTGGAATAATCCTACTGATGCTTCTTTACACAGGGTTGCTGCAATAGTAACTGTTTTTTCAATCCTAATTCAATCATGAGTCAAATGGTAACAGCACCCAAAAAAGTGATTCAGGGATGGGCCATGTATGACTGGGCTAATTCAGTGTATAGTCTGGTAATCACATCCACCATATTCCCGGCTTATTTTGAATCAGTGTCCAGGACTTATACAGATGTGCAAGGGAATGCACATGTTTTATTCTGGGGGTTTGATTTGATCAATACCTCACTCTACAATTTTTCATTGGCGGTGGCTTTTTTAATTGTGGCTGCTCTTTCTCCCATTCTTTCTTCAATGGCAGATGTTCGTGGCAACAAAAAGAAATTTTTACAAACCTTCCTAACGATAGGCAGCTTATCATGCACGGCCTTATTCTTTTTTACAGGAAAAGAAAACCTGAGTTTTGGTATTCTATCGATGATTCTTGCATGTATCGGCTTTTGGGGAAGTTTGGTTTTTTACAATGCTTTTTTACCCGAAATAGCAGCACCTGAGGACAGAGATGCTGTGAGTGCACGCGGATTTATCATGGGTTATATTGGAAGCGTGATTTTGCAAATCATTTGTTTCCTGTTTGTATTCAATCCGCAATGGATTGGCGGATCTGATGATACGACTATTCAATATCGTATTTGTTTTTTACTGGTGGGTATTTGGTGGTGGGGCTTCGGGCAAATGTCTATTTCAAAACTGCCTGGCAGAGCAAAAGTGAATGATGCAGCAAAAACATTACAAGCATCATCTGCCGGATATGCTGAATTGAAAAAGGTATGGAAAGAATTGGGCACTCAACCTTTGTTGAAACGTTTCCTTTTCTCTTTTTTCTTTTACAATATGGGTGTGCAAACCGTCATGCTTGCCGCTACTTTATATGGCAAAAGTGAATTGGAGATACCAGTTACAAATTTAATCATCGCCATTCTGGTCATTCAGTTGATTGCCATTCCGGGCGCCTATTTTGTTTCTGCTTTGAGTAAACGTATCGGAAATATTCCGGCGCTAATGGTCTGCGTGATTGTTTGGATTGGCATTTGCATTGGTGGTTATCTGATGCCTAAAGGCGGTATTTATCCTTTTTATATATTGGCAGTGGTGGTTGGATTTGTAATGGGGGGCATTCAAAGCCTGAGCAGAAGCACTTACAGCAAGTTGATGCCTGTAACCAAAGACACAACATCTTACTTCAGCTTTTTTGATGTAACCGAAAAAATAGCCATTGTTTTTGGCATGTTCGCATTTGGATTCATTACACAGCTTACCGGCTCTCAACGCAATGCCGTATTGGTTTTAATGATATTGTTTGTACTGGGATTTATCGGATTAATCATTACCAAATCTACCAAACAAAAAACAGCATCAATATGAATTTATACACAGTAAACACCGGTTATTTTAAACTGGACGGCGGTGCTATGTTTGGCGTAGTGCCCAAAACAATCTGGAATAAATTGAATCCTGCCGATGATAACAATATGTGTACCTGGGCGATGCGTTGCCTGTTGATTGAAGAAGGCAATCGTTTGGTCTTGATTGATAATGGTATCGGAAATAAACAGGATGATAAATTTTTCAGTCATTATCATTTACATGGATCCGATTCACTGGATAGCAATTTGAAAAATCTTGGTTTTCATCGAAATGACATAACGGATGTGATACTCACCCATTTGCATTTTGATCATTGTGGTGGAAGCATCATACGCGAAGGTGATCGATTGATTCCGGCTTTTCAAAATGCGAGATTCTGGAGCAATGAACAACATTGGAAATGGGCAACAGAACCTAACGAACGCGAAAAAGCATCTTTTTTAAAAGACAACATATTGCCTATTCAGGAGAGTGGTCAATTGGCTTTTTACGGAAAATCGGAAGACTTTCCGCCCTTTATAAAAATCAGACAAGCTTTTGGACACACAGACGCCATGATGCTGCCTGAAATTGAATATAAGGGTAGAAAAATTATTTTTATGGCAGATTTGTTGCCATCGGTTGCTCACTTGCCAATTCCTTATGTAATGGGATATGATATGTTTCCACTGACAACCTTGAAGGAAAAAAAATCTTTTTTAATAGAGGCAGTAGAAAATGACGCCATCTTATTTTTTGAACATGACCCAGTCAATGAATGTTGCTCATTACAACAAACAGAAAAAGGGGTACGTCAGAAAGATTGTTTTCGATTATCTGATCTATAGTTATAAACTCAAAAGAGAGCTGAGCGGGTAGCGTAAATTTCTGTAACCCATCATGTCCACTTTGATATTTCCAACTGCAATGGGGCTTTCAATTCTAAGAAGCAGGTGGTTAGGGTCATCACTCACCCAAACGGTCATTTTTTCACCACCTTCAAATATGCTGCCCTTGATCAGAAGCGGCTTTAATTTTAACGCCCTGAATTTACCGTATTTTGTTTTGACTTTCTCTTTACCTAAATATTTTATGTAAAGATGAAATACCTCATCGTCTAAAAACATGTCAAAAGGTATTTTATCGCCTTCCTTACATTTGCTGTAGTCAAAATTTCTTATGTAGTACATTGAGCTGACCACATCCTGCATACAATCAGTGAATTTATATACTCCTTTTGTGGAAACGGCAGTTTTAGCATCCTGATTGAAAGTGATATTGTTGTAATTCTTATAACTGCCTTCTTCAACAGTTCTAATAAACTTATAAGGCAACAAGGTGGTGGTATCATAGTAACTCTCATATCTATCACGCACTTTAAAAAAGTTGTCAAAAAATGGGTAAGTTTTTCCTATACCTACTGAGTGATAAACAGATTTGCCATTCAAACGCTCGAGTGTGGTTGTGAAGTTTGCCTCACCTGCTCCAATATATGCACCAAGAGTATTGTAATATATTATCATGCTTACGTTTTCTCCGGCTTTGAAAGCAGTATTCTTCAAACTGCATGTTCCTCCGGTTTGTGTGTTAGGGATTGTCATGGATGCTCCAAAAATCATGATCATTGGCAGAATTAATTTCATCGGTAAGAATATTTAGTGAACAAGATAATAAATAATCCTATTATGGCAGGAAAAACAATGTTGATGAGCCATATTGAAAGAGTTGCACATTGCAAGCCCAATAAATTATTACTGTATATTCCAAAAAGACCAATGGCTAATTCTGAGCGAACAGGTAATTCAATAAAGCCAAATGTAGGGGCCAGAGCCAAACATAAAAAGAATACGGAGGTTAGGCTTAATATTTCTATGTTTGGGATTTCTACTTTCATCAGAGATAAGATGATTACGTACTGCAAAATAAAAATCACATACCGTAAAAAAGAATAAAATAGAATTCTTAACAAGGCTTTAAATGAATAAAGATCTCCGATAGAAACAACATGCACATATTTTTTGATTATGGGTATTCGTGTACATAATCTCCAAAAAGCGTTTTCATAAAAAAATAAAATGAGGAGGATAACGGCAATTAAAATTGTCAACCAAAAAATCAACGGATGATGCAAAAGTTGCTCGGTATAGGAGTCCTGAAGCCGAAAGTTTTCAGATAGGAAAAACAATAGGCCTATACATCCAAATAAAAAAGTGATGAGTGTTTGACTGATGCTACCAACAATACTTATACTAATCGCTTTCAAGCGATTTTGTGGTTCAACAAATAAAATTCTACCGCCAAACTCACCTGTTCTGTTGGGAGTTATAATGGTAACTGCGCAACCGGCAAAAATACTTTTTAGCGCCTGTGAAAAAGATATTTTTTGCAAAGGCTTCAGCATAAATCTCCATTTGTTCGCTTCCAGCCCCCAATTGCAAAACATCAGTAAGATAATTAACAAAATTGCAGGTGATTTGCATGAATTCACTATCTCATTCCATCTGGCAGGCAAATCTTGCTGGCTGGCAATCTGTCGATACAGAGAATAGGATAGGGTAAGGAAGATTAAAACTCCAATCAGATACTTGACGGTTATTTTGGTACTTTTGTTCAAAGGAAAAGATACTGTAAAATTAAGCACTCCCTTGCAAAACGCTGATAAAATCATCCTAGGCATCGATCCGGGTACCTTAATCATGGGACACGGAATCATTTCTGTAAAAGGAAACAAAATTGAATTGCTCGAAATGGGGGTATTGAAACTGGGTAAAACGGAAGATGCTTATAAAAGGTTACAACTGATTCACAAACGGATTTTAAGTTTGATAGATGCCTATCATCCAACAAGCTTTGCGATTGAAGCCCCTTTCTTCGGCAAGAATGTTCAAAGTATGCTTAAACTAGGTAGGGCACAGGGTGTAGCTATCGCTGCCGCTATGCAAAAAGGACTGTCTGTTACTGAATATTCTCCCAAAAAAGTAAAGCAATCCATCACAGGAAATGGAAACGCTTCCAAAGAACAAGTGCTTAAGATGCTCCAGCAAATGATCGGCTTCAAAGAATCACCCAAATTTTTAGATGCCACCGATGCACTCTCTGTTGCCGTTTGCCACTCGTTTCAGGAAAAAATAGCAATTTCTACAGCTACAACAAAAAAGAAATCTGCAGGAAGCTGGGAGTCTTTTATTAAAGAACAACCTCAAAGAATCATTCGTTCATCAAAGAAATGATCCGCTCTTGTACTTCTCTCAATTCATCTTTATTAATTGACAACTTCTCTCTGGTAAAGTTCAAATCATCTGCCGTTTGTATGGGTACCAAATGTACATGTGCATGAGGAACTTCTAATCCTACCACACTGATACCGCAACGATTACATTCGAACCCCGCTTCGATAGCTTTAGCTATGGGTTTTGCAAACAGCATGATTTCTGTCAGATATTCATCCGACAAATCAAAAAACTTATCTGTTTCTGTTTTAGGGATGACCAGAACATGCCCCTTTACCAATGGGAAAATATCCAAAAAAGCAAGGAACCGTTCATTTTCACGGATCTTGTAACATGGAATTTCTCCCGCTATGATTTTAGAAAAGATACTGCTCATTTGTTAGACAGTGATGTTATCTATGCGTAATTTTAAAATACCTGCAGGAACACTTACCTCTGCAACATCACCTACCTCCTTACCAAGCAATCCTTTGCCGATTGGAGAGGTTACCGATATTTTCCCATCTTTCAGACTGGCTTCTTTTTCAGAAACAATCTGATAAGTGACCGGTTTTTTTGTTGCCATGTTTGTTACGGTTACTTTGGTGAGTATACTAACCCTACTCGCATCAATCGTTGATTCATCCAGTATTCTTGCGGTGGCAATCACCCCTTCGAGGTATTTTATTTTGGCTTCGAGTATTCCCTGTGCCTCTTTGGCAGCATCGTATTCGGCATTTTCTTTTAAATCTCCTTTTTCGCGTGCTTCTGCTATGGCTTTACTGGCAGCCGGACGCTCCACGCCTTTTAAGTGCTGCAACTCTGCTTGCATTTTTTCGAAAGTTTCCTGTGTAACGTAATTCGTTCCTGACATACAATTCGTTTTTGAAATGAGACAAAAAAAATACAACGCCTCAGGAATCCCAAAGCGTTGCAGTTACGCAAATATAAGAAATTGTACAAAAAATGGAATCGACAAAAATTATTTAATTCCCAGTTTTTCCAATAATACCTGTGCCATCTTGTATTGGGCCTCTTGTGTGTACCCGGCTATGTGCGGAGTAACTAAGATTTTGGGATGGTTAATGAGCTGACGAATGATTGTATTTTCAGGAAGCATGAAAGTAGATGCATCTTCATTCTCCAAAACATCCAATGCGGCAGTATTTACTTTTCCATTTTCCAGCGCATACAACAAAGCGAGCGAATCAATGATAGACCCACGAGATGTGTTTATTATTATTGTACCATGCTTTATCTTCTTGAAAAAATCCTTGTTGGCATAATGAACGGTTTCTCTGGTATGTGGAAGATGAAAGCTGATGATGTCGCAGTTGCTTTGAATTTCTTCAAGCGAACTTTCTTTTACAAACTCATCGCTGAACTCCTTTTTATATTTATCGTGTGCATACACTTCAACATCAAATCCTCTCAACCGCCTCGCAAATGCAGTGCCGGTATGCCCGTACCCGATAATGCCAATTTTTTTTCCGGATAATTCAATTCCGGTATTGACCTTTCTTTCCCATCTTCCTTGTTTTACTTCAGTGTTGCTTTTACAAATATTTCTGATTAATGCAATCAACAAGCCAATTGTATGATCGCCCACTGCGCCACAATTTCCTTCAGGACTGCTCTCGCAGCGAATGCCTTTGGTATTTGCATAAGTAACATCCACATGTTCCATACCGCTTCCCAATCTGCCTATCCATTTTAACTTCGTTGCCTTATCCAATATGTTTTTATCAATTGCAATACTTGTAGAAATTACCAATCCTTCTGCCTCTTGAATTACTTCATATAAATCATCGTATTTTAAACTAGGCTCATGCCGATATGCAATTCCTTTTGAAAGAAGTGTATCAGTTAAAATTGGGTCTATGGGACAAGTGATGAGTATCATGCTGGTATGATTGCAATCATGCTGATTTCTACATTTACATTTCGAGGCAGGCCTTTTACAGCGACAGTTTCTCGGGCAGGGTAGGGATCTTTCACAAACCTGGCATATACCTCATTCACGACACCAAAATGATCCATGCTGCTTAAAAAAATCCCTGTCTTTACTACATGGGCAAATCCGCTTCCGGCTTCCTCTAATACGGCTTTAAGATTTTTCATAACCTGCTCAGTTTCTGAAGCAATGCTATCCATAACCAACTCATTGGTTACTGGACTCAAAGAAATTTGACCGGAAATGAAAAGCATGTTTCCTGCTCTTACGGCCTGACTGTATGGACCAATGGGGGCGGGGGCATCTTTTGTCTGAATTATTTGTTTTTCCATAAAGCGTTCAATTGAAATGCAAAGATATCTGAATCATTGACCTATTTTTGTGAAAATTGTTTTATGCGGATTGCCGTTGTTTCTACATCCCAGCTTTTGACATTCAAACTGCCTGCTGAAAGTGAGGTGGAAATCATTTATTTCAATGCTATAAATGGTATTGTAGAAATCAATAACTATGATGGGTTGATACATATAGGAAATGATGCTTACCTGCAAAATTACAACGCAATACAAATTCCTGTTTTCATAAATAGTGTTAATGAAACGCTCGCAGGAAAAGCATTTCCGGATAATGTAGTTCGTATGAATGGCTGGCCCGGTTTTATCGAAAAGTCTTTATGGGAATTGAGTGGTACGATTTCTTCCGCTCATGAATCATTGCTCAAAGCATTGGGAAAACAATGGATTGTGGTACCAGATATCATTGGTTTTATTTCTTGCCGAGTGATAGCTATGATAATAAATGAAGCATTTTTTACTGTTGAGTCGGGTGTGAGTACAGAAGAAGATATCAATATCGCCATGCGTTTGGGTACCAATTATCCCTTCGGTCCTTTTGAATGGGCTGACTTAATTGGACGAAATCAATTATATCAATTACTCCTTCGATTAGCTGAATCTGATTCACGATACAAACCCTGTGCTTCCTTAGCAAAATAACCATGTCTGCCTATATCCTCAATATCGATACATCAATGGATATGGCATTCGTTTGCCTGTCGGAAAACGGGGCAGTAATCAGCATCAAAGAAAACTCAGTTCAAAAAGAACATGCATCATTTTTGCATCTTGCCATCAAAGAATTGATTTCAGAAAATAATCTCCAACAAGAGCGTATAGATGCAATTGCAGTAACTGAAGGACCCGGTTCCTACACAGGACTGCGTGTAGGGATGGCAGCAGCAAAAGGTCTTTGTTATGCACTCAAGAAACCATTAATATGTGTCGGTACACTACAGATGATGGCTCATGCCGGAATTATGGAGACCAATCGGCAGGATGCATTGTTTTGTCCTATGGTGGATGCCCGAAGAATGGAGGTGTTTACCGCATTGTACGATAATCAACTAAATGAAATTATTGCTCCGCAGGCAATTATACTTACATCTGCCATTTTTTCTGAATACCTTGAAAATCAACAAGTCTTTTTTTTAGGAAATGGCTCTCCAAAAGCAAAATCGATTTTATCATGTAATCCCGATCATTTTTTAGATACTGTCATATTTTCAGATTCTTTGTCGTATTTATCCTACAAGTGTTTCTTAAAAGGCAATTTTTCGGATATCGTAGCATCTAAACCATTGTATATCAAAGAGCCACACATTATATAAAATAATATTGAATTTATTTTTATGACGAAAATCACTTAATAAATTTATTGAAAAAATATGGCAGATATGTAGTAATTCAGGTAAATTTGCATATTATTTTTTTATAAGATTCTTTAATACTTTAAAATTTACTTAACCTATGTCAGTTACAAACTCTAACAAAGAAACCAACGTTGAATCTCCTGTAGGTGGCTCAACTACACTTAAAATGAATTTTCATAATTTAAAAAAAGCCGCGATGGTATTGCGTGCACTCAACCATAAACTGCGTCAGCAAATTCTTGGTTTAATCGATACAGAGAAAAAAATAAATGTTACAGAAATATATGTTCGCCTTCGTTTGGAACAATCTGTAGCCTCTCAGCATTTGGCTATTTTGCGTCGTGCAGGAATTGTAATCACGCAACGTGATGGAAAATTCATTCATTATACAGTCAACCACAAACGTATAGATGAAATCAAGAAATTTGTGAACGATTTAGTCGATTAATTTCCTTTGAACTTCCAAATATTAAGCGGTTGCCAAAAGCATCCGCTTTTTTTATCTTTGCACTTCAATTCAACATTATGTTTGTACAACAATTTTACACCGGCTGCCTAAGCGAAGCAGCTTATTATGTCGAGAGCAAGGGAGAAGCTGTTATCATTGATCCACTCAGGGATATCGATAGTTATATTGATTTTGCAAAGCAACGGGGTGCTTCCATTAAATATATTTTTGAAACCCATTTTCATGCAGATTTTGTAAGCGGACATTTGGACCTATCCAGAAGAACAGGCGCACCTATCGTATATGGTCCAGAAGCGAAACCATCCTTCTCATTCTATGCTGCAAAAGACAAGGAGATTATTCATTTAGGTGAAGTTTGTTTTGAAGTCATACATACACCTGGCCATACACTGGAAAGCACTTGCTATTTATTGCGCGATGCATCCAATAATCCTTATGCGCTATTTACAGGCGATACACTTTTTGTGGGTGATGTTGGTCGTCCGGATTTGAGCAGTGGAAATATGACAAGCGAGGAGCTTGCCTCGATCATGTATGATACCATCCAAAACAAGATTCTTCCATTGGAAAATGAAATCATTGTTTATCCTGCACATGGTGCCGGAAGCAGTTGCGGAAAAAATTTGGGCCCAGCTACCTCCTGTACAATTGGTGAGCAAAAGAAATCCAACTACGCGCTGCAACCCCAATCGCGCGAAGATTTTATTAAAGCGGTTACAGACGGACTAGGTACGGCACCTGTTTATTTTGCCATTAATGCAAAAATGAATCAGGTCGGATATGATGATGTGGATCTTGTGGCGCAAAAAGGGATTACTCCTTTATCTATAAACGAGTTCAAACATAAAATAGAAAACGGTGCTATCGTTCTTGATACCCGACACGCCTTGGTATTTACACAAGGATTCGTGCCGGGATCCATCTCCATTGGATTAGAAGGCAGATTTGCTGAGTGGGCAGGCTGCTTGATTCCCTATGATCAACCCATCATTTTAGTTACTGAAGCCGGAAAAGAAAAAGAGTCTGCCATTCGTTTGGCACGTGTAGGATTTGATAAAATGGAGGGTGTTTTATCCGGCGGATTTGAATCATGGAAAGATGCCGAAGAACTTATTGATATGATCATAGATGTGGAAGCAGATGAATTGATGATGGACTTACCACATGATCCTAATTTACTTGTTTTGGATGTGCGTAACGAGACGGAGTTTGCGCAAGGACATCTCGAAAATGCACAAAATCTCTCTCTTCGTAACATGACAGATTTACTTCTATTAGCTCAATTCGAAGACCATGATAACATATATGTGCATTGCGCCGGTGGATATCGCAGTGTAATCGCCTCCTCATTGTTAAAGCGTCAGGGTATTCATAACTTACGGAACGTGTTGGGAGGATGGGCCAAAATAAAAGCTGAACCTGGGGCTAAGATCGTTAAGGGTTCTCCGGAATTGAGTTAAATTGAATTTGATAAAGGTGCAGGTGCAATATCAATCCAGTTTTTTTCATACGCATGCAGATATTCCCATCGCCACCTTCTATGACTCCATAAATAATTGGCTGGCTGCAATCGAATGGTGTCCTCTAACATTGATCGATATATTCGTGTTAATTCACCTATTGGCATAGATGATGCATCTTCAGTGATAATCTTAGTTTCGAATCGGTATCTTCCTCTTTTTACCTGAATCAATCTTACAAATACTACAGCTGTCCTATTGCGAATAGCTCCTTTGTCGGGACCTGTTACAAAAGGCACAGGTTTATTGAAAAAATGTAACCAATATGCTTGTGCCGGGTTACCCGGATTTTGATCGGCAGCGAGCCCAATGCTGTATGGCTGAGACATTAAGCCATGCATACGATTCCGAAATTCATGTGTGCCCACCAATACAGATCCAGTTCTTGACCTCATATCAAAAAATATACGATCAAATGCTTCATTATGAATTCGCTTATACACACCAATGAAAGGTATAGGCATTTTTTTTGCAATCATCCAGTTTGCCAATTCCCAGTTGAACTGATGTCCTGCATGGAACTGTATATTGATGCCTTTGTTGGCAAGGGCTATCACTTGAGTTAAGTCCATTTCACACATGTTCATAAACTTCTTTTCCGACAAACTGATCATCTTGATGGTTTCTATAAAAGTATCGGTCAGATGCCTGTAAAATTTTCTGGAAATGGCCATGCGCTCTGCGGCTGATTTTTCAGGGAAGGCGATTTCTAAATTCTGCATCACTATATCTCTTCTATATCGAACAATATAGTATGTTATAAACCAGGCAAGATCGCTCAGCCGGTACAAAATCCACAAGGGTAGCAGTGAAATAGGATAAAGAATTCCAATAATAATGTAGTACATGCAGTTGCAAAAGTAGTAAGAATAGAAGAGATAGGATATATGCCTTTTTAAAGAATCGTATTTTGAATGATTGAATTTTTTTCGGGATAGTCGGTGTTGAAATGTAATCCCCGACTTTCCTTCCTGAATTCGGCACTTTTAACTACGAGATAGGATACAGTGATCATGTTTCTGAGTTCACATAATTGTGGGGAAACTTTCGTCTTTTCATAGAGCGCTTCCGTTTCTTCATGCAATAAATCCAGTCGTTTATTGGCTCTGTTCAATCGCTCATTATTTCGCACAATACCTACATAATCGCTCATCAGCATTTTTAATTCCTTGATACTTTGGGTTATTAATATCATTTCGTTGGGAACGGCAGTACCTTCTGCATTCCAATCCGGAATATTTTTCTCAATGGTTGTCATGGGTAATTCGCTCATGGAAGCGATGAAGCATCGATGAGAAAATACCATCGCCTCTAACAATGAATTACTGGCAAGTCGATTGGCGCCATGTAATCCGGTGCTGGCACATTCGCCGGAGGCAAATAGGTTTTTAATGGAGGTATGTCCCCACTGGTCGGTCTTAATGCCACCGCAGCTATAGTGCGCCGCAGGCGCAACAGGGATCATGTCTTTGTGTGGATTGATGCCTGCTTTTTTGCAGCGAGCTTCTATGTTGGGAAAATGTTCACTGAACTTTTCTTCCGGAATATGCCTGCAATCAAGATACACAAATTCGGTACCGTTGATTTTCATTTCGCGGTCAATGGCTCGTGCCACAATATCCCGCGGAGCCAAATCTTTGCGTGTATCATATTTTTCCATGAATGCCTCTCCCTGCTGATTGCGAAGGATACCTCCATCGCCTCGAACAGCTTCAGTAATCAGAAATGAATGTCCGCGCACATTGGATTCAAACAAAGCGGTGGGATGAAACTGAATGAACTCCATGTTTTCAATTCTTCCCTTTGCACGATATACCATAGCAATGCCATCTCCTGTTGCAATGGATGGATTGGTGGTTGTTCGATAGATCTGCCCAATACCACCGGATGCCAGTAATGTGATACGGGCTAAAACTTTTTCTATCTGATTGGTCTGTAAATTCAATACATAGACACCATAACAGGTGATGTCGGGCGTTGATTTGGTAACCAGGAATCCTTTGTGATGCTGTGTGATCAAATCGAGTACGTAACAATGACTGATGATTTCAATGTTGGGATATTGTTTTATCGATTCCAGTAATGCACGCTCCATTTCATAACCGGTAACATCCTTATGATGAAGAATGCGTGATTCACTGTGCCCCCCTTCTTTGCCGAGTTTGTATGCTCCTTTTGGATCTTTATCAAAATGCGCACCCCACTCGATGAGTTCTTTTACACGACTAACGCCCTCTTTAATTACCATCTCTACTATCTCATCATTGCAAAGTCCATCACCGGCAATCAGTGTGTCTGAGATATGTTTTTCATAACTATCCTCATCCATATTCATCACCGCAGCAATGCCGCCCTGTGCATATTTGGTGTTCGTTTCTTCGCTGGATGTTTTGGTAATGATGGTTACTTTTCTTTTCGGACATTCCTCTGCTACTTTAATGGCATAAGTAAGTCCGGCAATGCCCGAACCAATGATGAGAAAATCTGTTTCCATACTACGATGATTTATGCCAATGCAGGTTCTACCCAGGCATCATGATCTTTCAAAAGTTGAATTAATTCCTGCACAGCACCTTCGGAGGGGATATTTCTTTTAACGACTTCTTTTCCTTTGTAAAGCGTGATTTTTCCAATACCGCTTCCCACATAGCCAAAGTCGGCGTCGGCCATTTCGCCGGGACCATTTACGATACAGCCCATGATGGCAATCTTTACGCCTTTCAAATGATTGGTGACAGAACGGATTTTTGCGGTTGTTTCCTGTAAATCAAATAATGTTCTGCCGCAACTAGGACAACTGATGTATTCTGTCTTGGAAATGCGTGTGCGCGTTGCTTGTAAAATACCAAAAGCAATAGAGTTTAAGGTACTTGTTTGATCGCCCATTGCTTTATTTTCAAAATGCCAACCCAAACAAATGCCATCTGACATCCCATCTACCAACAACGCACCACATTCAATTGCATAATGGATTAATGCCTCATTGATGTCTTCATGATTGCTGTCGCAAATGATGATTACAGGATTATTGATTTGATGTTCATGCAGATAGGCAAACATCCTTCTGATTGACTGTACCGCATTTTTCCGGATGCTGCTCAAACATAAAACAGCATGCGGATCAGTTTTTATTTTTTGTAAAAATGTAAATAGATGCGCTGTGTCATTAGCATCATTAAAGCAATCTAGCATCACAAAATGCAAATGGCTATTTTCAAAACCGGAATTGTCTGCAAGGTATTCTTGCTGACTTAACAAGGCATATCGTTGTTCTTTTTGATCGGTAACATTCCATACATCTTGATTCAGAATAACACCCAAAGTTCCAGGTAAAGCAAACTCCGGATTTGCACTGCAATAAATATAATCTGCGGCCTGATCGCCTATTGACCATTTATCTGTTGTCTCATCATAATGATACCCAACCGCTTTTAGATGCTCGGGTAAAACAGGAATGAAATTTGATAAATCGGCAATGACTACAGGAACCTGATTGCCTCCGATGTTTTGAATAGCGATTGAATTTCTTTTTTTGTATTCAAATGGATTGTAAGGTAAATTTTCAAGTGAAGGTAGTGGATAATCCTCCTTATGTAGAGTTTCATAACGCTTTACAATATGTCTGCAAACTGGCAGTTCAAATTCAGGATCTTCAGTCAGTGAAACCCGAATCGTATCACCTATTCCATCTTCGAGTAAAGTACCAATACCAATGGCTGATTTTATGCGTCCATCTTCGCCATCACCTGCTTCAGTTACACCCAAATGCAATGGATAGCATTCTGCAAACTCATGCATCATCTGGTGAACCAGTAATCGATATGCATGTATCATGACTTGCGGATTGCTGCTCTTCATGCTTAATACAATCTGATGGAAATTTTCATCGCGCGCAATGCGTAAAAATTCCATCGCACTCTCTACCATGCCAATCGCTGTATCGCCGTATCTGCTCATGATACGATCGCTCAAGCTGCCATGGTTGGTGCCAATGCGCATTGCGGTTCCATGTTCTTTGCAAATATGAATAAGCGGGATAAACTTGGAACGAATACGATCTATCTCTTCAAGGTATTCATCATCGGTATATTCTATTTGTTCAAATTTCTTTTTGTCTACAAAGTTTCCTGGATTGATTCGTACCTTTTCTATAATGCGTGCAGCAATCTCTGCGGCATTCGGCGTAAAATGAATATCCGCAACCAATGGTGTATGATAATGTTTTGCGTGAAGCGCATCTTTGATTGGTTGTAGATTCTCAGCTTCATTTTTGGAAGGAGCTGTAATGCGGACCAGCTCAGCACCGGCTTCGATACAGCGAATCGTTTGTGCAACAGTCGCTTCGGTATCCATGGTGTCTGTCGTTGTCATGGTTTGAATGCGTATCGGATGATTTCCACCCAATTCCAACCCACCAATTTTAACTGCTTTGGTGACAAGTCTTTGGTAAGATGTAAGTGAACTGCAGTAATTAGATTCTTGCATGAGGTCCGGTTATTTTTTGCCCTGAAAAAATTCGTATTTACGTAAAATATCCTTTGTGATGGATGCGCTGTTATCCTTATTGTTGACGCTGCTTTCTGCATATGTCACAAAAAAATAAACGTGTCTGTTCTCCTCAATCCATCCGGTAACCCAGCTTGCATAAGTTCCATCTGCAGTCTTAATGGGTTCGCTCAATTTCCAGGATAATGTGTACAAATTATTATCCTCTGCTTTCATCATATCCCTAACAGTTTTTTGCACCGATTGTCTGAAAGGCAATTGATCGAAGTATAATTTTTTCATTAAGCCGAGTTGCTCGTCGGGAGAAATCTTTAAACTATTATCATTCCAGCAATTAGAAAAATCTTTTCCAGTTTTGGTGTTCCCATAATGAAGACTGTCTATCCATTTCTTGAAAGTAGGCTCAGTCATTTTTTTAGCAAGCAGAGAAAAACAGGAATCTGCATTGTTTTGAAATGCAGAAATTAATGAAGTGCATTGCAATTTCTGCGCGCTGTCTGAAGATTGCATGTTTGAATTTTCATTGGGAACTGTTCCATATTGCAAAGCAAATAGGGACAGCGGAATATGAAAAGAGGTACCCGGTGCGAAACGGGTGGTATCACTCCCAATATTATAAACTGTTATTTCTCCGGTGGAGTTGTTTAAAAAACTGAAACAACCCTTGCTGTTGTATTTTTCAAAAATCTGTTGCAAGGAATCATCGCTACTGGCTTTATTTACCGAGCAGGAACTGAATAAATACGAAATGAATATGATGCAAAAGCCGAAATTATTTTTAAGCATAAGAGAGCGTTATTTATTTGAGCGAAGGTGTTGTGCAGTGGCTGCCAAAGCGTTGTAAAAATTTTGTCCAAAACGGCGAATCAATGGCTCTTTCAAAAATTTATATACAGGCACTTTTAATTTTTTACCCAATGAACAAGCCGGCTTACAATGCGTTTCGCGCGGTTCGTAATTTACATAAACTACATCGCTGTTTTTACTTTTATCAACGGTTACCGGAAACAAATGACATGAAACCGGTTTTTTCCATGTTACTTTCCCATCCAAATAAGCTTGCTCAATTCCACATTTTACAATTCCTTGTTTGTCTTTGATTCCATACACACAAATCTGACTGTTGATGGTTGGTGTTACCCATCCAAATTCTTTGTCATACACATACCGACCTTGACGTGCGATTTCATTTTTTGAAGTTTCATCGAGATAGGGTAGCACTGCTTCAAACACATCATCTATGTTCTTTAGTTCATCTATTTCAAGTGGGGCTCCTGCATCTCCGTCCACACAACAGGCACCTTTACATTTGTGAAGGTCGCAGACAAATTGCTCACTTGCAACCAAATCACTGACCAGCATGTTATCTATGGCTATCATGGAACAAAATTACGAGGTAATTACGTGAATCGCACAGTAAATACCATAACAAAATATCACTGTAAAAGTTCTGACATGAAATAAACAACTATTGTTTCTGCCACTGAAGTGTCTGAATCAAATGCTTCATGTCTTTTTCAAGAAAATCAAGCACGGGTTTTAATGAATCTGCATTAGGGGTAGCATCAAAATATAAGGCCCCTCTCAAAAAATGTTGGGATGAGTCGGTCATAAAAAATTGTCTTGATGTTGCGGCATTACCCCCAACTTTGAAGTACACGCCTTTTATTTTATTTGGTGTAACAAACAAACTGTCATTAATGGAAGTGGCTGCCACATCATTTTTATTGGTTAAATTGAACGCGTCATTAATTAAATTATCAAAGGTATTGGTGACTGCGGAATCCTTGTATTTACCTTCAGCTTCTTTTACTTTCAAAACCGACATGCCACCTATCAGTTTATAGCTTAAAAAAAACTTTGCATTGAATTGAGGAAAATCTACGTTTATCCAATAATCGTTATCTGCCAAAGAACCAAGATAATTGCTGTCGTGTACAATTCTCGCGTATCGTGGATACTCAAAAAAATAGGGGAAAGAGGCATTTTTATATTGCACATATTCATGCCCTGGAAATTCAATTTTATAGTAGCCTTTTTTCTTTGAGGTATAAGGCGAATTACAGGAAAAAAATGATAAAGTGAGTAAAATGAAAAATAGAAAAAGGCAGGCAGATCTCATTAAATTAGATGGCTTTATTTCTTTCGATAGTAATTTGAACTTTTTCAATTCGATTTCTGTTTATTTCAATGGGGGTAAAGGTGAAATTTTTATAGGTTACTTTATCCGATACATTGGGGAATGCCCCTGCAATCTCTAAAACCAATCCGGCCAGTGAGTCGCTGTCTCCCCTGATTGAATCAAAGGTTTTTACAGGCAGGTTCATTATTTTACAGAGGTCATTAATCATTGTTTTACCTTCCAGTATGTAGTTGTCATCATCGATTTTCTTATTAATAGATTCTTCATCATCATACTCATCTTTTATTTCACCGGTAACCTCTTCAACAATATCTTCCATTGTTACTATACCCGAAGTTCCTCCAAATTCATCGGCCACAATGGCAAAATGAATGCGTTTTTGGCGAAACTCCTGCAACAGATCCTCAATAAGTTTATGTTCATGTACAAAATATGGATCGCGAATAAATGTATGCCAGTCAAGTTGATCTTCATTGCCTAAATAGGGCAACAAATCCTTGGTATGCAGGATACCGACGATATCATCCAGATTATTTTTAAAAACAGGTAATCTTGAATAATGCAATTCTTTGGTCATTAAAATAACTTCTTTAAAAGACATTGCATATTCCAGTCCGCTTACATCCAATCTTGATCGCATCACTTGCTTTACTTCAGTTCTGGCAAACTTTCTGATTCCTTTCAGCATTTGCTTCTCTGACATACCGGTTTCATTGTCAGGAAGTGATTCTATCAAATCATCATGCTGGCTATTTTCCTGATTTTCAGATGTATCCGACGAAGACTTTTGCTCAAGTCTTCCGTATAAAATAATTATTTTATGACTCAATCGATACAAAAAACTATTGGCTATTTCAACCAGTAAAGAAGAAGTTAGAGCAAACCATATCGCATGGTGTGTTGCCCATATTTTAGGAAGTATTTCAGCAAATAATACCAGAAAAAAAGTAACACCACACCATTTAATAAAGAACAGCAAACGGGTATTTTCCCATGAGGTTGATTCTGTCCAGCTATTGATCAATAAGTTGGCGGTAATAATTAATCCAACATTTGAAAAAGTATTTGCTATTGAGATAGATGTTTTTAATACGGAGGGCTGCTCAAGTGAATGCAGTATTCTCCTGAATGCAGGTTGTTTTTTTCTTTTTAAAATATTGATCTCTTTGCTTGATAGAGAAAAATATGCAATCTCACTGCCTGCCATGGCAAAAGAAAAGATAAAAAGGAAAACAAAAATAATCAAGAGAATACCGGTCACAGACGGACTGATACTCAGCAGTGAAAAAATCGAATTAAATATGAAGGTTGACGGATGGTCGTCCAAACTAAACAAATTTCGTGAAAGAAAAAACCTTTTGGTTTTGCAATGTCAATGTTACAACAATCTTTGTATTTACAAAAAAATCTTATTCACTAGTTGCTGATATTCCTGAAGGAGGGTCATTTGGATCATCGGTTTTTTTATCCAGCAGAATCAAGTTATCGCCGATAATTTCGGTGATATGTCTGCGATTACCCTCTTTGTCATCCCAGTTCCTGCTTCTGATTTTTCCTTCGAGAAAAATATAGCTTCCTTTGTGTAAATATTTTTGGGAAAATTCCGCAAGGCCTCTCCATAGTACAATGTTGTGCCACTCCGTTTGAGACTGAATTTGCCCGTTTTTATCTCGATAGCTCTCAGTTGTAGCCAATGTGAAACGGGCCATCGGCACATTTTGTTCACTGAAGTGTATTTCGGGATCTTTACCTAGATTACCCAGCAATGTAACTTTATTAACGCCTCTCATGATACGTAATTTGTATAAAGTTAGCAGAATTCACCTGAATAATCAGCGATAAATTCACGTATGATCTTTGGAAATCCATACTCGTTTATAGTGCTCGAAGAAATCTTCAAAAAACCATCGATTTTTATCGGCTTTTGTATTTCAATAAATGAAAAAATTGCTTCAATGGACTGGTGCGTTAATTGTTGTCTGTAAGTCTTTGAATGAGAGATCTTTACAGGCTTTAGAATAGCTTGTTTTTTGATGAATCCGGTTAAGTTTTGTTTTTGATTGAATAAATCAGTTGTTGTTTCCAACAAATGAAATTGATATAAATCTTTCCAAATGTCCTTCTCTGTCCTTTTATGTATGTATATATTTTTTTTATGACGATAAATCAGAAAGATAAATTGCCTTTTTTTCTTTTTTAATTTCGGAGTTTTCACGGGTAAGGTGTCAACAAGATTTTTTTGAAATGCATAACAATGGTCTTTCATGACGCACTCCACACAGAGCGGCAGAGCAGGCTTGCAAATAGTTGCGCCAAAGTCCATAATGGCCTGATTGAATTTGTCAGGTTGATTTTTTGAAAGAATATTTTGAGCCAGTTGCTCAAATAATTTTTTGCCTTCATTTGTATTAGACGGCTTATTGATTCCAAAAAATCGGGACAAAACACGTATCACGTTTCCATCCACTACGGCATAGGGTAGCTGATAAGCAAAAGAAGCAATCGCTGCTGCTGTGTAGGGTCCAATACCTTTCAGTTTAACTAGTTCCTCGTAGGTGTTGGGGAAAATGCCATCTTTTTCTTTGACAATAGCTCTTGCAGTAGCCAACAAATTGCGGCATCTTGAGTAGTATCCCAATCCCTCCCATAATTTCATAACTGATTGATCTTCAGCTTTTGCTAAATCAAAAATAGTCGGGTATTTTTTTATAAAGTTCAGGTAATACGATTTTCCTTGCTCTACACGAGTTTGTTGAAGAATAATCTCACTTAACCAGATCCTGTATGGATTTTTTTCAAATTTCCAAGGCATTTCGCGCTTATTTTTGAAACGATTCCATCTTAATAGCTCTTTCTTGAATATTGTGTAATATATTTCTTTTTTATGGCTCATTTATTTATTCAAATTGGATGAACTAATTGATAATCACAGAATTATTTTTTTTGTTTTTCAAAAATATTTGATAATTTACTTGGCAAATTAGTATCATTTATGAGAAAAGCAGACCTTATCAACAAGATTTCTGAAAAAACAGGTATCCAAAAAGTGGATGTTCTGGTAACATTAGAGACAATGTTTAAAGAAATCAAAGAATCTATGGCAAATGGTGAAAACCTTTACATACGTGGGTTTGGAAGCTTCATCATCAAAAAACGTGCTGCAAAAATCGGCCGTAATATTAAAAAAAATATTTCGGTTAATATTCCGGAACATTTTATTCCGGCATTTAAACCTGCCAAAGAGTTTGTACACGAGATTAAAACATCTACAAATATTAAGGAAGCGCCTGAAATTCAGGAAGATAACGACGAATAACCTACTTTTGCCGTCTTAATAAAAGTAGAAATTCATTGAAGCCCAAATTCATCATACTTAGTTTTTCATCATTTCTTGTCATCTGCCTGCTTTTCTTTTTTGGAAAAACGAATCAACCCCAGAAAATTTCGGAAGAGAAGATAAAAAATAATATTCAGTCATTTGATATTCAGTCTTTTATACAAGAAAAGACCAATAAGCTCTCTCCAGATCAAATAACATATTTACGTCAATTTTCATCAGCAACCTCAGATTCTACTTCTTTGCTATTGCAAGCGCAATACTGGAAAGACTCAATTGGAATGCCGGCAATAGCCGCATATTATTATGGTTTGCTAGCAAACTTGGTAAAGTCAGAAAAAAACCTCAATTTTGCGTCCCAATTCTATATGGACTGCATACGTTCAGAAAATGACAGTCGCTTGTTGGAATGGGAAAGTAATCAGGCTATAGCTTTGTTTGACAAAGCAATAGAACTTGATAGTTCAAATACAGATCTTAAAATAGGCAGAGCCAGTTGTTACATTTTCGGCAAAGGAAGATCCGGAGATCCACAACAAACAATGCAAGGTATATTGTCATTGCTCGACATTGTTCGCAGGGACTCAACCAATATGAAAGCACAAAGATTGCTGGGTATTGGGGGTTTTATTTCCGGACAATACGATAAAGCGATACCAAGGCTTGAAAAAGTGTTGAAACAGCAGCCGGACGATTTGGAAGCGTTGGTCTATCTGGCAGATTGTTATGCAGCGAAAGGAGATATTGACAAAGCGGTAGATTTGTACAACAAGAGTAAAAAGCTGATCAATGATGCTCATTATGATGAAGAAGTTGACAGACGCATCAATGAATTAAAAAAGGAAAAACATTAAAGAATTATAATTAACTAACAAAAAGACTTGAATTATGCCTTGCGGTAAAAAAAGAAAACGCCATAAGATTGCTACTCATAAGCGTAAAAAGCGTTTAAGAAAAAACCGTCATAAGAAGAGATAATCTGCTTGTTATCTGAGCAGTAGTGCCTTCCTATTTTTTATTGTACATGCTATACAACATGAATCTCTGCGTATGTAACTGACGCAGGTTCATTGTATAAAAGGCACACTCAATAATAGACTATTTTATTGAATCGGATCACAGCAATTCAGGTCTGCAACATCTTTGATTTTGACCAAAGAATTGATCATTAACGTCAGCCCACAAGGTGCTGAAATTGCTTTACTGGAAGATAAAAAGCTGGTAGAACTACATACCGAAAAATCGGATGCCAATTTTACCGTAGGTGATTTTTATTTGGGTAAGGTGAAGAAACTCATGCCCGGAATGAATGCGGCTTTCATTGATGTTGGTCATGAAAAAGATGCGTTCATCCATTATACAGATCTAAGTCCATTCATCAAGTCTGTTCAAAAATTCACACAACTTTGCATTCAGCAGAAACAAACTGATAGTTTTGATTTTTCACGATTTCGCATTGAACCGGAAATTTTAAAAACCGGTAAGATTACGGAAGTTTTTCAGGGTAAACCTCAAATGCTGGTTCAGGTCTTGAAAGAACCTATTGCTGCCAAAGGCCCAAGATTAACTTGCGAGTTGTCCATTCCCGGGCGATTCGTGGTTGTCACACCATTTAATGATGTAGTGGCAATATCACGAAAAATTCATGCTTCCGAAGAACGCAAGCGATTACAGAAAATTGTAGAAGCAGTTAAACCCAAAAATCTGGGCGTCATCGTGCGTACAGCCGCTGAGGGTATGAGTACTGCCGAACTGCACGAAGATTTGATGGAGCTGGAAAAAACCTGGAAGACAATCTGTAGAAACCTTCGTGGTGCACAGGCACCGGCCCGTATCCTCAGCGAACAAGGAAAAACAAACAGTATTCTGCGAGATTTACTCAATGCCGATTTCAACAGGATTGTGGTAAATGATAAGGCAATTCATGCCCAAACAAAAACTTATTTACAGCGCATCGCACCAGACAAGCTTGATATATTGACACTCCATAACCAGTCAAATCCTGTGTTTGATCAATATGCAGTTACTAAACAAATTAAAGCCGCCTTTGGTAAGACAGTTACCATGCCAAGCGGCGCATATCTGATCATTGAGCATACTGAGGCGCTGCATGTGATTGATGTAAACAGTGGATATAAAAGCGTGAGCAATAACCAGGAAGAGAATGCATTGGAAACCAATCTTGAAGCTGCAGAGGAAATTGCACGTCAATTACGTTTACGTGACTTAGGTGGTATTATTGTTGTTGACTTTATCGATATGAAGTTGATGGACAACAAAAAGAAACTGGCCGACAGAATGGAAGAATTGATGCAAAGCGACAGAGCCAAACATGCTGTTTTGCAAATTTCGAAATTTGGTTTGATGCAAATTACCCGACAAAGGATGCGTCCCGAGATGATCATCAATACCAGTGAGGTTTGTCCAAGTTGCAGCGGTACAGGTACTGTTGCGTCGACGCTTATATTTGAAGATGAGATCAGCAAGAAGTTATCTTACCTCATAGCACAAAGGCATCAGAAATTATCTATAGAGGTACATCCAATCATGCATCGCTATTTAACCTGCGGGTTTCCATCTAAAAGACTGAAATGGATGTGGAAGCACAAACAACGTATCAAAATATCAGCCAATAATACATACCATTTAACCGAGTTTCATTTTTTTGATGAAACGGATGAAGAGATTGTACTTTAAGTATTAATCCTTCCAAGTCTTTTCCCCTTTTTTCATTTTTTCAAGGGTTTCAAGATAGCTATCCGAATTCTCTTTATCTGATTGTAATGCTTTTTTTTCTGAAGCAATCGCTTCTTCTTTTCGACCTAACTTATAGAGCAAATTAGCGTAAGTATCTAAGTATGCACTGTTGTTTTCATTTTCACCTGAAAGAGATTTTTTGCTCCAGGCCAATGCGGCTTCCAGAACTTCCTTCTTTCCGCAGTTTTCAAAAACATTCCATGAAAAATCATTCAATTGCGAAGCATTTGAAATAGTACTTCCGTACAGATTCATATATGATAAAACTTCATCACTGTATAAATTCCATTTTGCTTTTCGACCATAGTATGAAACCTTCAGTAAACTAATGAGTCGCTTTGCATATCTTGGATAGTTTTTTTCTATAGAAGCAATTTGATCTGCTTGGGGCTCATCACTCTCTGGAGAGAAGATATTTCGATAGGTTGTTTGCGACAGAATATTAACTATGGTTTCTTCGGCTTTCCCATTTTCCGTTAACGCATCATACTTTTCAGGATTTGCTACTATAAGTTTAAAGCCGGGTTGATCGGGATTGTCAGACAGTAATTCCAGGTAGGGGAGGTTCTCCCTTGTAAACATTTCCTGCTGAGTTAAAGCATAAGCATTAAAATATAAAGAAGGATCCTCATAACTCTCAGCTGCCGCTTTAATCATTTTACGTAAATAGGCAGTATCTGACTGATGATTGGAAAATAAAGATTTAAGTGTAATGTATTGTGTTGTGGGATTTAATGCTTCTGCCGATTTATCAATGAAGGCCTCTGCCGACATACCGCCTACGAATTTATGTACCAGGTTTCCCTCAGGTGAAAAAAACAAAAAAGTAGGATATACCTGAATTTCATATTTTGATTCTATCTCTTCAAAATCGGGGTATAATAATTTTACATCTTCAGCATCTTTTTTGGTTTTATCCATTTGTGCCTTCAGACTGATAAAATTCTTATTAAAAAAACTACCTACTTTGGATTGGGAGAAAACCTCGGCCGACATCATTTTGCACGGGCCACACCAGGTAGTAAAACAATCCACAAAAATGTATTTTTTCTCTTTTTTTGCCATAGCTACTATCTCATTCCAATGTTTACCATGAATAAATGAAATTCCTTTTTCTTTATGTTGTGCTGTTGTAAAGAGGGTAGAGATACATAGGAAACACATGATGAGATAGCGCATATCAAACAGGTTTGTTTTAGTTGTTAAAAATAATTTTGTGACAAGATACCCAAAAATGGAATAAAAAACAATGATAATCAGGGTAGCGAAACAGATGTGATTTGTAAGCCGGGTTTGCCTGTAATCTTGATATTTTGTTTTTGCCCTCCGGCATTTACTTCAATGATATTTTCGCCTTTTTGTAAAGGAATTCGAACATAACTGATAAAAGCAGGTAAACTTAACCAGCACCGTGTATCGGCCTGTTCGGAGGCAGCAGCCGCTGAATTCAATAAAAATCCAATTGCATTAGCAATATCTTTTGCATTCTCTTCTTTCTTTTTTTTCTTTTCAGGATCGGATTCTTTCGATGCATTTTTTTTACCGATCGATTCTGTGCCTTTTTCAAGCCCCTTGGATATGCTTGATTTTATAAGGTAACGGGCAACAGCTTTCATCAGTTCACTTAAGAAACGATCTTGTAAAACACTAACCGCCAAAGTATTAAAGTCCTGAACGGGAGCTGAAATATAATCAATTTGATTTGCACGAATGGTGCAGCTGGCTTTGTTTAGCGTAACAGGTCTATAAAAAGGTAATGCTACTCTTATGGTACGAATGTTAGTGATTTTTTGATCAGAAACTCCGTATTCTCTATGATTGAAATTAAAATTTACTTGATTCCCGAATGCATCCGTATAATACATAGGCCTGCTGATTCCGGTGTTGATAATATTATAAACGATTTGATCTTTGATTGGGGCGCGTCCTTGTTCAATAAAAACAATCAAAGAACCTGTACTGTCTGATCTTTCTTTTCGTGATGTTTTCAATAATTTGGCATATTCATTTTCTAGATCGGTAAACCCCATCCGATGAGCACTGTACAGCAGGTCCTGCTTCAATTGTTCAGGCATTTCCACTCCAAAATAACTGCCCCCGGCCTTTGTGTAAATATCTACTGCATTTCTATAGGAAATGAATGCATTGTTCCATTCTCCTGCATGCTCATACAACATTCCTTGAAGATTAAGTATGAATGGATCGCTGTAATAATGTTTTTCCTTATTTACAGTATATTTTTCATTCAGGCGGTTATTGGCAAGTGTAATTCGTCGAGCTTCAACTACGGCGTCTTCTTTTAATCCAAGTTTACAATAATTCAATCCTTTGAAATAGTTAACCATTAATTTTTCAAAATCTTCACCTTTATAAATTTCCAACATGGGATTCACAAGATTTCCCAAAGCCACATCTTTTATATTTCGAAAGTTGGATTCCATGATCTGGTCTGCTGCATTCAAATGAAGATTGCTTGCACTTATGTTGCCTGATAATTGATTCAGTCTGCCCAGTTCCATTTCCTGCAAAAGTTTATTTCTTTGCTTGCTGAGTATTTTGTTTTTTTCTATGGACTTAATTCCGCCCGCAAAATTTCTCTGATTTAATTGCAGGTTGTATTGCTGCATTCTTGCAGTATAGCTTGCACAGGAAAATAAAAAGGGCACTAAACCCAAAAGATATAGTGCCCTCCAAAATTTGCCCTTCATAGAATTAAATGATGCGGTGTCTTTAGAAAAATACTAAGGCCGGTTAGTTTTTGACGTATTTGGATATTTTTTTGTCTCCAATCCAAACTACTTCGTTTGTCTCCATATTGGTAAGCTCAAGATTAATCTGGTAAGTGACAGTTTTTTTGCGTTTGTATGCATCTACAATAGAATTAATGGATCCTTGCAACATATAGTCGGCGCCGTTTTCCATACCAAATTTTTTCATAGTGCTTACCGATGCATTGGTTTGCTGGTCGGCGCGTTCTGCCCTTAGCTCGTCGCGTTTTTTGCCACCTTGTACCAATCCTACTTTGCCGGTATTGATATAAGCGCGTTCCAGGTCTTTCATGAATGTTTCGGCTTCGATGTGCTCATGACTTTTGTTTGTGACCATACCCACAATCACCACCGGCTTTTTTCCTTTAGTGTCATTATGTGTTTTCAGCCATTCTCTGCCCAAACAATCTTTGATCATTTCTTCTGCAGTCAATCGGCTATCAGTGTTATTCCAACTGCCGTTGATATCGGGTGTTTCAGTTGGGTCAATTCGTGATACTTTGTGAGAGCAGGATAACAATGATCCAAATAAGATGGCAAAAGAAAGGGTGTAGAGGAGTTTCATTTTTTTTAATTTAAAATTCAAAAATCAAAATTCAAAAGTAAAATGTACGAATCGAAGATATGGTCCTGTTAATAGCATTAGGTGTAGAACTATTAATATATCCAAAATCGATTTCTGCCCGGATACCAATAGGGGTCATAAAAATTCATTTGATTTCTACCCCAAATCGAAGGACGATTGATACGCGCCAATGCTCTTTGCTGACGAAACTCACGACGCTGTTGCTTTTTTTCGTTTTTGGCTTCTGTCCAGTCGTATGCTTTATATGTTTTTTGTTCTGTTGTTCCTTGAATACTGGTCAAAGAATCCCTCAATCCATCATATTTTTCAAAACCCTTCTTCCAGTTTGGGTTTTGATCCGGATGTGATTGTTGCGCTTCTGTAATGTAGTGGTTTGATACAAGAAGAAGAAAAACGGTTAACTTTTTCATAATGCTTGATTTAATATTTTTGACAATGAATTTTAAGCAAGGATTAATTTGATCGATAAAACTGCAATCAGAATTAATTGTTACCCAAATGTATTGAAGAAAGCCAGATCAAACAATAATAAAATGTTAAAAGCCTGAATTAGTGATGATGATGCTGCATGGCATTCAGTTCATCGGCAGTTACTTTCTTCTCCTTGGTTTTTACTTGAGATTCGAGGTGCTCAAATAAGCGAGTGGTAATCAATCTGCGATAGGTGGCATCTACCTGTTTTTCATCTTTCATCATACGGTCGATATAACTGTCCAGCCAGTCGATGTTTTCTCCTAAATTCATCTGGCCAAAATAACCCATGACTTCCTGACGCATGTGCGCGCGAAGGTCATCGGGACCAACTTCCAGTTTGTTGTCGGTAATGAGTTTGTCGCTGATTAGAGTCCACTTCAATTGGTTGCTGAAAGTGGGATATTCTGCTTCTGCCTCTTCGGCTGTTTTGGGTTTGTCGGTTCCGGTTTGCAACCATCTTTTCAGAAAAGCTTCCGGAAACTCCATAGATGTGCTATCCAACAGGAGATGGTATAACTGATCGTGTAATTGATTTTTGGATTGACCGGCCCAATAGGTTTCCATTTCGACTTTCAATGCGTTGCGAAAATCAGTTTCGGCGGTTAAATTTTTCCCCGGAAAAACTTCATTAAAGAAAGCTTCATTTAGTTCGCGTTTTTCAATCAGTCCGATTTTAGTAATAAGGATAGAAAAATATTTAGAAGCGGCATCTTTGTCTTGCTTGTCAAAACCAAGATCACGTAACATCATTTCCAGTTTCTCGCCGTCAAATGCTTTGTTAAGTTGAAATACAACAGTATCATTTACTTTCTTGCCTTTTAATTCTTTCTGAATTTTTGAAGCAAAATATTTAAGCAAAACAGAGTTGTCTTTTTGAATACCGCCCTCTACTTTGTTGCCTTCTTTATCAGATTCGGCGATGGTGAAGTTGATGACATTTTCTTCATTATCAATCGTCTCTGGCTCTGTCATGTTGCCGCCTTTAATACGCATACGATTGATTTCCTCATCGATCATAGTATCGTTTACTTCAACCGTATGACGGGTAAGTGTTTGCTTAGCCATATCGGGCAAAGAGAACTCAGGTTTTAAACCCATTTCAAAACCAAATTGATAATCGCCGGGGGCATTCACATCAATGGATACTTGTTCGTTTTGCAAAGGCAATGGCTGGGCAAAAATGCTGGGTTTTTCGTCGTTGAGGTAAGTGTATAATTTACGTTCAACTGTCTTCAACACCTCTTCATGAAAAATCGCTGGACCGTACATTTTTTTGATGACACCTGTTGGAACCATCCCTTTTCTGAATCCGGGGATTGTGGCAGATTTGCCATACTCCTTTAATTTCTTTTCAAAAGAGGGAAGATATTCATCTTTGGAAACCTGAATGGTAATTTTATCTGTGAGGGTTCCGATGTTTTCTCTGGTGATGTTTGACATGAGAAGTAGTTAAGTAGGTTATTATGTTCAAAGTCCAAAGTTCAACGTTGAACCTTGGACTTTGAACTATTTGATTAAATGTAGTGCGGATGATAGGAGTCGAACCTACACGCCTCGCGGCGCCAGATCCTAAGTCTGGTGCGTCTGCCAATTTCGCCACATCCGCAGAAAAGGCAATACCCGTTTTAGACGGGGGTGCAAAGGTAGGGAAAAACACCTAAAAAAGGAATGAAAAATTTGAAGGGTTTGAGGAGTTTCAAGGGTTTGAGTTTTTTGTAGGTTTTGCATAAAATTCAAGTTCTCAAACATCCAAAACCATTCAATACCTTATCTCATAGGTACTTCTATAGCCAGTAGCTGAGCATTCGAAAGGGCTTTTGTTTCGAAAGTGTCTGAGTCGCTAATACCGATGGCATCTCGTTTGGAAAGTTTTTCATTGCCAATGGTAACTTCGCCGTCAATCACTACTAAAAAAACGCCATTGCCGAAAAATCCGTTTTGGTAGTCGAGTGTTTGATCTGCCTGTAGACTGGTCAAAGAAAACCGGGCATCCTGATTGATAAATAGGGCATTGTCTTCTTGTTTGGGAGAAACCACCACTTGCCATTGATTGATGCGGTCATTGATATCAAAACTTCGCTGGTCGTAACGGGGCTGTATGTTCCTTTCTTTTGGAAACACCCAAATTTGAAAGAGCGTAAGCGGATCGGTGTCAGAGGCGTTTGCTTCTGAATGAACAATGCCGGAACCGGCGCTCATGATTTGTATGTCGCCAGACTGAATGATGCCTTGTCCGCCTGTATTATCCTGATGTTTCACTGCGCCTGTCAATGGGATGGTCACAATTTCCATGTTATCATGGGGATGAGCAGGGAACATGCCACCTCCAGCAATGAAGTCATCATTGAGTACGCGAAGCATCCCAAAATGCACCCACTGAGGGTTGTGGTACTGCGCAAAGCTGAAGTAGTAATTGGGTTTCAGCCAGCCATAATCGGCGGTGCCTCTTTCGTGTGAGCGGATGATGCGGGTGGTCATAGGTTCAATAGGTTCAATAGGTTCAATAGGTTCAATAGGTTCAATAGGTTCAATAGGTTATTGATCGCGCATGCAAAATTAGAAAAGTTTAATCATCGTATGAATGAAATGTATGGAGTAGTTTATTCTCATAAAATAAAAAGCGGATGAAGTAATCCACCCGCTGAACAATTTCATTTAAAGTGATTATTGATTGAATTGTCCGCCGGCGTTGATCCAGTTGGTGATGGCTTGTTTCTCATTGCTGGGTAAAGGGCCGGAGGGTGGCATATTGCTTTGAGTGACTGCCCTGGCTTGAATTCTTGATGCTCTGTTTACGATGCTGCAATCGGTGGCAAAACTTACGCCTCCACTTGATCCGCCTCCTGTATGACATCCTCCGCATCTGCTGTTGATGATGTTTTTTACGGAGGTGAAGAGAGAGCCCGAGGATGCTGTTCCAACAGTGATGGTTTGTGTGTTTACGCAGCCGTTGGCATCTTTCACAGCAACACTGTAGTTGCCGGCAGCGAGACCGGAGTAGTTGGATGTTGTGCTAAAGCCCCCATTATTAAAATTAATCTGATAAGGTCCGACTCCGCCGGAGGGTGAAATGGCAACAGTGCCATTGTTTACTATGGTTGAGCAAGGAACGACATTGCTTATACTGCTGCTTGCCGAAAGGGTTACTCCTGCACAAGGATCCGGTACGGAGGTGTTTGTCATGACTGCGACTTTCCAGTCTGAACCGTTATAAATGGACAGCTCACCACCGGCACCGCAATCAGTGCACCACACGATGAGACCGGGTACTGGATTTGCAATGGCATTTCGCTGTGTAAATGTCATGCGGGGAGGAAGCAATCCTTTGTTGCTGGAACTCAGGTCAAGAATGGATGATGGGTTGGGGTTGGTGGTTCCTATACCCACACTTTGCGCATTAGACTGACAAATTATGACAAGGGACAGGCAGAAACACAAAAAATATCTTTGGCTTATTTTTTTCATGGTCATGGTTTGTTTTTCGAAATCGGGTAATATTATTTATGCTAAACAAGAGAAATAAATATTTGTTGAAAGTAATTGCGTAAAAAAAGGACAATGCTATTTGCAATGTCCTTTTTCTGAATGATTTGTGAACTTTCAATTATTGGTTGAATTGCGCGCCGGCATTGATCCAGTTGGTGATAGCCTGTCTTTCATTGGCAGGGATGGGTCCGGAAGAAGGCATATTGGCCTGGATAACAGTGCGTGTATGTATTCTTGATGCCTTACTCACAATTCCGCAATCACTGTCAAAGTTGGTCCCACCGCTGGAGCCACCACCGGTATGGCAACCACCGCATCTGGAGTTGATGATATTTTTTACAGCAGTGAAAAGCGGACCTGCAGTGGCAGTACCGATAGTTACGGTAATATTTGAACTGGTGCATCCGTTGGCATCTTTTGCCTGAACAGTTACTGTACCGGTTGCCTGATTATTTAAAGTGGCATTTGCTGAAAAAGCACCTCCGTTGAAACTATACGTATAGGGGCTTGTACCACCTGATGCCGCAACCGATAAACTGCCGTTGTTTGCGGGAGTAGAGCAAGGTACTACTGCTGATACAGAAGGGGTTAATGTTATGTTAGCTGTTGAGGTTCCTACAGTTGCACTTGTTGTTCCGGTACACCCATTCGCGTCTTTTGCGGTAATGGTGAAGTTGCCGGCAGCAAGTCCTGTAAAATTACCGCTGGCCTGAAAGGTGGTAGCATTGATACTATAGGTAAAACCTGTGGAACCAGTTGCCGAGGCACTGATGGATCCATTGTTGGAAGAGCAGGAGGTAACATTTGATGTCGTTGCATTTACTGCAATAGACACTCCACTGCAAGGGTTGGGAGTGGGTTGAGCGTCGTTGGATGATTTTTTACATCCGATAAACAGAATGCAAAAAAATAAAAAGCCTGATAAATTTTTCATGGAAATCAGTTTTGATTTTCAAAACTATGTTTAAAAATAATTATGGTAAAATAATTTTCTCCAACACTCATGAATTTTAATAATTTTGCCGGCTCGGAATGTTAGCTCAGTTGGTTTAGAGCATCACGTCGACAACGTGAGGGTCACTGGTTCGAGTCCAGTACATTCCACTTGATGAGCAGATGCAGGATGTGCAATCATCTTCCTGCTGTTGTAAAAAAGAACATTCCATCCATGCTGTTTGGCGATACACAAATGTCTGCTGTAGTGAAAGACTATTACCGTGATGAAAGTTTCTGCAGGGAAAGTAATGGAGACATAAACTTATGGAATTTGTACAACCTTTTCACAGGAGCTAATAAGAGCAGTTATCTTGATGCATTCCTAGACCGTTCAGTAAATGCGTTCAACTTTGTAGAACAAGTGAGGCATGGGTTGGAAGGAAAGAAGGAGTGTTGGTATTTGGGATAAATTTTTGTATGCTAAAACAGTTAAAAAATTAATTATTGAGTAACAAAAATAGAATTTCCATTTGCTTCATTATTTGGATTAACAATTGGTAATTGTGAAACAACACCATTTACCCATATTAAAGGAGTTGTACAATCTGAGCCACTTATATAAATATCATTTCCAACTCCAAAAATACACGTAGCATTCCCACAATTTAGAGTAGTATTTAAATTTAAATTTATACGGGTTCCATTTTTCCAATAGACAGGTAAGCTATTATCTATGCCACAAACATAAATATCGTTTCCGAAAACATATACGGATTCAGCAAAACCACTACCAATATTATTACTTCTTGGTAATATTGAAGCTACTCCGTTCTTCCATAACATGGGTATTGACGGATAACCTGTATATCCCGCAATATAAATATCATTTCCTGAAACAAAAATTGAGTTTGTTCCATTATTATTGCCAGGTAGGTTTGTGATTGTTCCATTTTTCCAAAACCATCCCTCACTAGTTACATAGACATCGTTACCTGAAACAAATACAGATTTTGCAGTAGCACTACTATTAGAGTTCAATAAAATTCTATTGCCATTTTTCCACATTACTGGGTGACCTTCAGGAGAAATATCATAACCAACAACATAAACATCGTTACCTGAAACAAAAACAGCTTTTGCTGCTCCTCGATTTGTTCCTAGTTGAGATATTACTCCGTTTTTCCAAAGAACAGGATAACCACTTAGTCCAATAGCATCGCTTTGTTCTCCAGCTACATATACATCAGAACCTGAAACAAATACAGAGTTTGCAACTCCTGTGCTTAAATTAGTATGAAGGATGCTACTAATTCCATTTATCCAAATTGTAGGATGATTGGCTTCAGTCCCAACCACATAAATATTTCTAGAAGTTTGTTGATTTGTTCTGAAGCTTAGCTCATTTCCATAAGCTGTACCATTAGCATTCGTAGCATAAGCTCTTATATAAAATATAGTATTAGGTGTTAAACCTGTAATACTACTTGTAAAACTTCCTGTCCCTGTTCCATTATTGGTTTTTGTAGAAAGAGCAATGGTAGGTCCAGAAGTTGTACTCCAACAAACACCTCTTGCAGTAACTGGACTTCCTGCATCACTTGTAATAATGCCGCCACAACTAACTGAAACAGCTGTAGTATCAGAAATAGGAGATGTTGTTATTATTGGAATAAGATTGGTAGTTACAGTTATCTCATTGGAGTATTGCAATGAATTCCCTGCTGAGTTATATGCATAAACTCTGTATGTATATGTTGTGTTTGGGGTTAAACCTAAATCACTGTGCGAAGCAATATCTGCTCCTGTACTTGCAACATCAGTGAAATCACCTCCTGTTGTTTTTCTTTGAATTTTATAACCTGTTTCATTTGTGGCATTATCCGTCCATTGAAGATTTACCTGTGTAGTAGATATTACTGATGCCGTAAGGTTGGTTGGTGGATTTGGTGCAACTGTTGTAACTCCGGTGTTAGTAGAGCAACCCCATAATAACATCAAGCTGGCTATTGCTGAAAGTATATTTTTCATTAATTAAATTTTCTCAAATATAAAATAAAACAATCAATGGACCCACCAAAAATTTCCTACATAGACCATAACAGCATCATGGTAATAAACCCATCAGGAAAAATGAAACAGCTATTTGTACCGTTCAAAGTACAATGCATCTATCCTGGAGGTAGAATAGAGCATGGTAGCAAAGTTTTTGTGGAGCAAGTAGCTTCGCATGAGAAATACAAAATACTGTACCGGATATTCCAGGAATGCTATCCGTTCAACTGTTTCAGCATTTCGTAAATAACATTTCTTCACACACAGCCTCATTCCAAAGATGGGGCTGTTTTATTTTAAACACATGAATACAACACAAGATCCCATATTAACTGAAATAGAGCTCAGCTACAGACCAAAAAGATCACATCATCCTGTTATCAAAAGTTCTGCCGATGTTTATTTTCATTTGCTCAAGTTCTTCCCTGAGGAAAACATTGCTCTACAGGAAAGATTTGTTGCAGCATATGTAAACAGAGCAAACAGATTGATTGGAGTATGTAACATCAGCACTAGTGGTATAACAGGAACAGTGGCTGATCCCAAGCTAATTATTGCTGTTGCACTGAAATCTGCAGCAACAGGAATCATCCTGGCGCACAACTACCCAAGCGGCAATCTACAGCCATCAGAAGCAGATAAAGAAATCACCAAAAAGATACAATCAGCCTGTAAGTTTCTGGATATCAAGCTGTTGGATCACATCATTGTGGTTCCACAGGAAACCTATTTGAGCTTTGTTGATGAAGGACTTCTGTAGTGTAGCTTTTAGGGAGTCGAACGTTTGTTTCATCCTTTCTGTACGAGAACATGAAAGATTTTTTTTAGAGAATTTGTTCTTGACTTATGCAAATTTGCCATATTAAATATATTTTTATACATTGGTTTCATTTATGTTAATTTTGTATGTTTCTGAAGACCCATTTTTACTATTAAGTCATTCATCAATTTTTTCGGTATGAAAAAGCTACACCTCCTCTTTTTTGCATTTTTACTTTTCACTTTTGAATTTGCATCAGCTCAAATTCCGTCTTATGTTCCTACCAATGGTTTAGTTGGTTGGTGGCCTTTTAATGGGAATGCCAATGATGAGAGTGGGAATGGGAATCATGGCACAGTGAATGGTGCGACGCTGACTACGGATAGAAATGGAAATACGGGTAAGGCGTATGGGTTTAATGGTACATACATCAGTGTGCCTATGACATCTTTACTGCATAATCTACCAATGAGATCTTTTAGCGTTTGGTATAAAGCAAATGGATCTCAAAGCGGTGGCAGAATATACGAGACAACTTATATGAATGGTGGCATTGCTATTTATGGTGGAAACACTTTGGATGCATGGTATTCAAATGGGCAATATGAATGCAATGTTACAAGTGTGAATAGTGGAAGTCTCAATCAATGGCATCATTTGGTGTATATTACAAATTCTGCTACAGGCCTAGGGCAAGTGTACATTGATGGTGTTTTCAATTCAAGTAGAAATGGTAATATTACTAGTAGTCCTCAAAATTGGATAAACAATTTTTTAAGATTTGGGATGGGTGCATCTGGAGAAAGTTATAATGGCTCCCTCGATGATATCGCCATTTACAACCGCGCCCTTACGCAACAAGAAATTACTGCACTTTATACCGGAGTTCCCACCTGCATTGCCAATATCACCAACAACGATACAACAATATGCAGTGGGTCTTCTGTTACACTCAATGCAACTGCATTAGCTAGTACTTCTTTAACGGATATCAATGGAAACATATACCCCGCCGTAAATATTGGAACACAAACTTGGACGCAGAAGAATTTGAATGTAAGTCGGTATAGAAATGGGGATGTTATTCCCCAAGTTACTGACCCTACTCAATGGGCTAATCTTACAACAGGTGCCTGGTGTTGGTATAATAATGACAGTGCAAATTATTGGCAATATGGCAAATTGTATAATTGGTATGCTGTTAATGATCCAAGGGGGTTGGCGCCTGTAGGTTGGCATGTTCCAACAAACCGAGAGTGGGATCTGATGACAAAATACCTTGACCCTACAGTAGATACAACAATAACAATGGGATGGCCTGTTGGGACCAATATTGGAACACAGTTAAAAAACACTACAGGTTGGAATAGCGGTGGTAATGGAACTAATAGCAGTGGCTTTACCGGCCTCCCCGGTGGCTTACGTTACAGCTATGGTTTGTTCACCGAAGTTGGAAACTTTGGATACTGGTGGAGTGCAAGCGAGTATGGTTCCGGTGCATGGTTTCGCAATCTGTACTATAGCAGTAGTTACGTCTACAAGGGCGACTACTATAAGACAGGCGGATTCTCTGTGCGTGTTATCAGTGATCTGAATCCAAATAATTATCTATGGTCAAACGGCGCCACCATGCCCAGTATCAACGTTTCACCAACAACTACCACCAAATATTACTACACCGTTTCCAATGGCACCACCACCTGCAAAGACAGTGTAACCGTTACAGTTAGTACAATTAATCCTAACTTTATTTCAGCCGACACACTTAAAGTCTGCGGTACATCCACAACCATTAATGCCATTAGCGGATATACCAGTTATAGCTGGAGCAACGGAGCAACTACGGCATCTACGACCGTTACAGCAAGCGGTTGGTATAAATGTACAGCTACCAATGGAGCTTGCACAGCAAAGGATAGCGTGTACGTGAGTTTATTTAACCCACAAATTTCACAAAATGATACAACAGTTTGTTCGGGAACTCAATTGAATTTAAAAACAACTTCTTCAATTTTGACTGATATTACCAGCAATGCATATCCAATAATAAATATTGGCAGTCAAACTTGGATGCAAAAGAATCTAAATGTTAATAGATATCGAAACGGTGATCTTATTCCACAAATTACTAGTCCTACTCAATGGGCAAACCTAACAACTGGAGCTTGGTGTTGGTATAATAATGATAGTGCTACATATGCTGCAATTTATGGACGTTTATATAACTGGTATGCTGTTAATGATACTAGAGGTCTGGCTCCTGCAGGTTGGCATATTCCATCAGATAGCGAATGGAACTCAATGATTAAGTATCTTGATATATCTGCTGATACTGGTGTAACAGGATACCAAAGCACCACAGCTGGAGGAGCTTTAAAAGATACTGGGGTAACTTACTGGTCATGGATACATCCCACCACAGGCGTATATAATGTTGGGGCAACAAATTCATCAAAATTTACAGGACTGCCAGGAGGAATTAGAAGCTCAACAGGCACTTTTGATAGAATTGGTGGATTTGGAAATTGTTGGACTGCTACACAATTTAATTCTACAAATTCTTGGGGCGAGTTATTGGATTATTATAGCAGTGGTGTTTGGAGATCTTATAGTAATATTAAATCTGGTATGTCAATAAGGTGTGTTTCAGATATGCCATATTTTGCACAAACAAGTTGCTCCTGGTCCACCGGTGCCACTTCACCTTCCATCTCGGTTTCTCCCACCACTACCACTTCTTATATAGCCACCATTAGCAACGGCATCAATACCTGTAAGGACACAGTAAAGGTTACAGTGCCTACTCTCAACTCAAACTTCATCACTGTAGATACTATAAAAGTCTGTGGAAGTCCCTCCACTACTATAACTGCCGGAACAGGTTTTACCACTTATAGTTGGAGTAACGGAGCTACAACTGCATCCACAATCATTACAACAAACGGTTGGTATAAATGCACAGTAACTAACAATATAGGATGTACAGCTACGGATAGTGTGTATGTAAGTCTGTTTAACCCGCAGATTGTTCAGAATGATACAACAATTTGTGCGGGTAGTTCATTAACATTAAATGTAAATGCTCCAAGCTCTTCATTCGCAACAGATATTGATGGTAATGTTTACCCTACTGTAAATATTGGCACACAAACTTGGTCAAAAAAGAATCTAAATGTCAGTAGGTATAGAAATGGAGATATTATTCCCCAAGTCACTAGTTCAACCCAATGGGCGAACTTAACAACAGGCGCTTGGTGTTGGTATAATAATGATTCTGTCAATTATTCTAAATACGGGAAATTATACAATTGGTATGCTGTAAATGACCCAAGAGGGTTAGTGCCCATTGGATGGCAAATTCCAAATGAAACTAGTTGGAATAAACTTTGTAAATATTTGGACAATAATGCAGATACAAGTTGTGTAATGTGTTATCAAAGTTCAACTGTAGGAGGGTCGCTTAAAGAAACCGGAATTATAAATTGGATTTCTCCAAATACAGGCGCTACAAATATTAGTGGATTCTCTATGATTGCTTCTGGTGGCAGATATAATGTAGGAGATTTCATAAGTGCTGGCTATTACGGCTTGCTTTGGAGTTCTGAAGAGTCTGACATTTCGGGTGCTTATGATCGTTTTTTTAATTACAGTAATGGAAGCCTTTACAAAGGTGCTGATGGTAAAAAAACAGGAGAATCTGTAAGATTTGTGAATTATTCCACCTACCTCTGGTCCACCGGTGCCACTACCCCCTCTATCACAGTTTCACCAACAGCCACCACTTCGTATATAGCCACCGTTAGTAACGGCATCAATACATGCAAAGACACAGTGAAGGTTACCATAAACCCTATTAACTCCAATTTTATCACAGCAGATACATTGAAGGTTTGTGGAAGTAACTCTACAACAATCACTGCTGGAACAGGTTTTACAACATATAGCTGGAGTAACGGAGCAAATACGGCGACTACCTCTGTAACCACCAGCGGATGGTACAGATGTACCGTTACCAATGCAACTGGATGTTCAGCTAAGGATAGCGTGTATGTAAGTTTCCGTCAACCCAAACAAACCAACCTAACACGTAGCGCATGTAATAGTTTCACATTACCTTGGGGCGTTACCGTTACCACAAGTGGTATTTACAGTAATATTTACACAGCAGCCAATGGTTGTGATAGTACAGTATCTGTTGCCGTTACTATCAAGAATGCTACCTCTAGCACGAACACCGTATTTATCTGTTCATCTGCAGCACCATATGTATGGAACGGAGTAAGTTATTCTACTTCGGGTACTTACAGCTATCGTACTACTAATGCTGCAGGATGTGATTCTATTGCTTATCTCAACCTCACTGTAAGTGCACCTGCAAGCAGTGTTACTAATGCATTGGTTTGTATTACTGCATTGCCTTACATTTGGAATGGTTACAGCTACAATACATCAGGAACTTATGTTGTGCATCTATCTACTGCCAACGGTTGCGATAGTGCCGCTGTATTAAATCTAACCGTATCCAATGGTACACCCGCTGCACCAACAGCAATTACACAAAGGCTGATCGATACCACCTGCGGAGCCAGAATTTATAGATACACATCAGGATTGGTTACTAATGCCAATGCATATGCTTGGATAATTCCTACATCATTAGGTGGAATAGCAGGCGTTACAGTAGATTCCGGTAATATCAACAGCTCGTCTGCTATCAGACTTAAGTTTGTATCTAACACTGCTGCATCAGCGACAGACAGTATCAAGGTAAGAGCATACAGTGGTTGTGGCACCAGCGTATTTAAGGCATTCAAATTAACCAATGTTGTACTCAATCCACCGGCAGCACCTAATTCCATTACAATTATGCCTATTTCTACAAATATTTGTGGAAATAGAATTTACCGTTATACTGCACCAGCCTTGCCTGCAGGAACAGCAACCTTAGCAAAAGCAACAGGATATCTTTGGTCATTTATGGGATCACTGGGGGCCAATGCAAGTGTAGATTCCGGAACACTAACGGGTAGGGTTGTACGCATCAAATACACCAATAATACAGCTGCTGTAACAGGAGATTCTGTTACAGTACGTTATAATTCATCTTGCGGTTATGGAGCTTACAAAGCATTGAAGTTGTCTAATGCAGCATTAAATCCTCCTGCTGCTCCTGCAAGCATCACCATTACCAAAATAGATCAGCTTGTTTGTGGTCAGCCAAGGTATCGTTATACAGCACCTGTATTACCAGCAGCCACTACAACCAGCGGTGCTGCCACAGGATACAACTGGATGTTTACCGGATTTTTAAGTAGTGCTGTGGTAGTAGACTCAGGTTCCTTGACTAGCAGAATATTTACAGTACGCTATACCTCAGATTCTGCAGCTGTTACAGGAGATAGTGTAAAGGTTCGTTACAGTAGTGCGTGTGGATTCTCTCCTTATAGAGCTATAAAGCTCACTAATACCAAAACAGGAACCAATCCACCTTTAGCACCAGCCAGTATTACCATAAGCTTGGTGAGTAATGTTTGTGGAGCGAGGGTATATCGTTATACCGCACCTACATTACCCATTGGCACAACAACCAATACAGCAGCAACGGGATATTTATGGTTGATGCCATTTGGTCCTGTAGGAAGTACGGGTTTACTTGATTCCGGAACATTGACATCAAGAGTGATTTTGGTGAAATACTCCAGTAATGCAGCTGCTGGTGTAGGAGATTCGCTAAGACTACGGTATAACTCACTTTGTGGTTATGGACCAAATAAGACAGTGAAACTTTCTAATCTGCTATTATCGGGTTGTCCTGTCAATATCCCCACCACAAAACATACTGCAATCCAGAATAAGATAGATGAGTTTGATGTAATGGTGTATCCAAATCCAAGTAAAGGGCAATTCAATCTTCAACTGAATGGATTAAACCCAGATAAAGTATCTATCAGAATTATGGATATGCAGGGAAGGGTTTTGAAAACAATTTTCAGTACTCCTAAGTCTGCATTACCCATATCATTGTATGACTTATCTGCAGGAAATTATTTGCTTGAGGTAAGACAAGGAAGAAATAAGAGAATTGTTAATGTGGTCAAAGAGTAAATTTATGCAATTGGAAATTTTCAGTAAAAAATAGCTCTAGCTGTTTTAATAAATAGCTGAATCACATTTGATTTACATTTTTAATAGTAAACATTTTATTTATGAAATATAATATTATGCTATTCAGGGTAATTTTGTTTTTGATCATCTCATTTTACGGATGCTCCACTAACAATAACACTACTACAGTTGTTCCAATAGCACCGAGTAACTTAACTGCAATTGTCATCTCTACCACCCAGGTTAATCTATCCTGGACAGATAATGCAACTAATGAAGCGGGTTATAAGGTGCAACGAAAAGTTTCCGGTGGTAATTTTTCAGACGTTGGAAGCACAGGAGCTGATATTTCTACATTCAATGATTTGGGGTTAACACCAAATACTACTTACACGTACAGGGTGTGTGCTTACAATAGTGCAGGAAATTCATTGCAGTACAGTAATGAGGTGACTGTTTCAACCATAACTGCTGTGAATCTGCCCAGTGTAACAATTGGCACACAAATTTGGAGCAGTAAAAACTTAGATGTTGATCGCTATAGGAATGGTGATCCTATTCCACAAGTCACAGACCAAACTCAATGGGCTAATTTGACTTCAGGTGCTTGGTGTTATTATAATAATGATCCTGCTATGGGAGCAATTTATGGCAAATTGTATAATTGGCATGCAGTCAATGATCCAAGAGGCTTGGCACCTCAGGGTTGGCATGTTCCAAATGATGCAGAGTGGAATAAATTGACAAAATTTATTGATCCCAATTCTGATACAACACAATGCTGTAGTAATAATGCAGGAACAGCAATGAAAAGTACTAGTGGTTGGAATAGCTGCAGTGGAGGAAATGGAACTAATAGTAGCGGATTTTCAGGACTACCAGGTGGCTATCGTAGACAGGATGGTATGTTTAACGGAGAAACAAGCGATGTTTTCTGGTGGAGTTCTAGTGAGTATGACATAGCTACTGCATTGGATCGCTACCTTTTTTGTAACTATAATTATATTAGAGATCATAATAGTACTAAGGTTAGAGGTTTTTACATACGTCTTATAAAAGATTAATCAATAATTATCCCCCAACCCCCTGTTTCAGTTATGTTTCACTTGAAGTAAAGAAATTGTTTTAGTAAGCTCCTGCTAAAAGAGAGGAATCAAGTGGTAATGCAAGTTGCACGCTCAACGTGAGGGTCACTGGTTCGAGTCCAGTACATTCCACTTAATGAGGCCTTGCAGTGTTCCCTACCTCCTTCCATATCTCCTCGCTTTCAACGATCGTTTAAATACATTTACTGAAGGGGATGTGTTTGAGCTCTTCAACTCCGAAGCAATACTATGCATATTGGGATTGTCATAAGGATGGTCCTTTACAACAGGTATTGTTTTTTTGATGAGCTTTTGTATGTCGGACAAATAGATCTTCTCACTCCAGTCGCAAAATGAAATTGCCACTCCTTCGGAGCCGGCTCTTCCTGTTCGGCCTATGCGATGAACATACGTTTCCGGCACATTGGGCAGTTCGTAATTCAGCACATAAGACAGCTGGTCTATGTCGATGCCTCGTGCTGCAATGTCAGTGGCTACCAATACTTTTATTTTGCGTTGCTTAAAATCATTCAACGCGGTTTGTCTGGCGTTCTGCGATTTGTTACCATGTATCGCTGCTGCTGTGATGCCTGATTTAACCAAAAAACGCGCAATCTTATCGGCCGCATGTTTCATTTGGGTAAAAACAAGCAAGTTGCTGATGTCTTTTTCCTGAATGATTTTCAACAACAAATCCGGCTTATTCATTTTCTCCACATAATAAATTTGTTGCTCAATGACTTCCACCGTAGATGATACGGGTGTTACTTCCACTTTTACCGGATTAGTCAGCAAGCTGTCTGCAAGCTGTTGTATCTCGCGGGGCATGGTGGCAGAGAAGAATAAAGACTGACGCTGTGTCGGTAATTTGGCAATGATGCGTCGCACATCATGAATGAAACCCATGTCCAGCATACGGTCTGCCTCATCCAATACAAAGTACTCGATATGGTTAAGCGATATGAATCCCTGTTGCATCAGATCCAGCAAGCGACCCGGAGTAGCTACCAGTATATCTACTCCTGCTTTCAGCGCATTTACCTGATTGAATTGGGATACTCCACCAAATATAACTTGATGTCTGAGCTTTAGGAAATGTCCGTAAGCAGCAATACTCTCGCCAATTTGTAGAGCAAGTTCACGTGTAGGAGTAATAATAAGTGCCGTTATTTTTCTGTTTGCTGCAGATTCTTGCGTTTGTTTGGCACTCATCAATTGCAACATTGGAATCGTAAAAGCAGCCGTTTTACCGGTGCCCGTTTGTGCACAACCCAGAATATCTTTTCCTGCTAAAATGGGCGGAATGGATTGTTCCTGAATCGGGGTGGGCTGTTCGTAGCCCTCTTTGCTCAAAGCCTTTAAAATGGGCTCTGTAAGCGATAGTTCATTAAATAACACTTGTGTGATTTTAAATTGAGTTCGTGGTAAGGCTACCTGTTTATAAAGTACTCTATCAACCTTAATTCGGAAGAAATAAATGTATGCAATGTGTAGCTGCTCAAATAGAGAAAAGCAACTTAGCAGAACATAAAGGTACATTTATATGTTCACTTCTCCAAAACTTTAATGATGTTGCTTTCATTGAAATTGCTTATCTTCGATGAAATCTGAATCTCATTCAATCTTTTTAATAGCGTTTGTCCTCAGCAGATTCTCTTATCATCAGGATGTTTTGATTTTTTGATTAATCATGCTTTTTAGGCGATGTTGCGCATCATGCAATATCGATATTGTGACAATGTTTTCATGTTTTTTGAATGTGCAATCTTTTGTCTGCCTAAAACATTGAAAGCCTTTTTTCGACATATTTATTTATAGATTTAAAAATCATGACAAACATTCAAATCGAATCATTCCTTTCGCAGAAAGACCAGAGCAATAAGCCTGTGACCATCTTTTTTAAAAACAGAAATTCCATAGTAGGGTTATTCATTGAAACATCTGACTACACAGAGTTGAAAGCAAAAAATTTATGGAGAATTGTAGGAGAAGCCAAAATCAAGGATTATAAAAACAATAACGATATATACCTGACAAGGATTTTCAATGGTTCAGAGATTACCAAATTGACTGTAAAGAAATCAGCATAATCGTATCATCCTGGAATTAATAAAAAAGGAATTTACTACATGGCAAAATCACAAACTACATTTGCAAAAAAAGAGAAAGAGAAGAAGCGGCTGGGTAAGAGATTGGAAAAACAGGAAAAAAAAGAGATGAGGAAAGCGGAAGCCAAAAAGGGCAAATCGCTGGATGAAATGATGGCATACATTGATGAGAACGGAAATCTTTCGAGCACGCCTCCGGACCTCTCAAAAAAAATAGCTATCAATGCTGAGGATATTCCCGTGAACGGTATTAAAGGGGTATTTCAGGATGATTCAGGCACTCGTAAAGGAAAAATCACCTACTTCAATGAGGAGAAAGGTTATGGCTTTATCAGTGACATGAAGACCCAGCAAAGGATTTTTGTTCATATCAACAACCTTACGGAACAGTTACGCGAAAATGCGGAGGTGCTTTTTGAAATAGAAATCGGACATAAAGGGCCGAGTGCGATAAATGTGAGGAGTAAATAATTAGGGTTGCACTGACTTTAATTCAGTTGTTCCGGTTGTATATTAACAGTGATATCATCTTCTCTGTTCTCATTATACTCAATAATGAAATTGTTTCTGCCCTCGCCTGTAATGATTTGCAGGTATTTCTGTTGTACCAGTTCCAGCATGTTCAGGAAAAGGAAGATTGCGTGTATACGATTTTCGCAAACATCGAAGATTGTTTCAAAGGATAGGGTGCGCTCTCTCTCACATAGTTCCAGCATATAATCGCGGCAACCTTCCATGGTATAGTTATAGCGGACAACGGTATGTACGGGTTTGTTGTTTCTTTGTTGCAAACGCAGGATCACTTTTTCAAATGCTTTCATCAATTTGAAAATGGTGACGGTTTGAATTTCGGTTCCTTCGCCGGCATCTTCACCGATTTGTGCGAGCTCACGCTGCACATTTCCCCTTTTCAACATCAGCATACGTATCGCCTCCATGTCTGCTAAGCGTGCTGATGCCTCTTTGAATTTCTTGTATTCCAGGATTTTGTCAATCAGTTCCTTACGTGGATCAATTTCATTTCCTTCCGCATCCAACTCTTTGCGTGGCAATAACATTTTTGCTTTGATACGCATCAATGTGCTTACAAACAAAATGAACTCACTGCTCAACTCAATATTCAGCTTTTCAGACTGATGAATATGTGCCAAAAAATCAGTGATGATTTTGGTAATGGGAATATTGTAAATGTCCAGTTCGTCTCTTTCAATGAAAAAAAGAAGCAAGTCAAAAGGACCTTCGAACTGATCAAGTTTAATCTGGTATGATGGGGTATTTGCCACTGAAAATTAAATAATAATATGCTCAAAGATAAGGAAAACTCAAGCCATGAAATCAATCCTGTTTTGATGTTTTGGCAAACTTGTAAGCAAAGCCGATACCCATGAGCTGCAACCATTGGGGCGCAGGCCCTTTTCCTGCCACAACATTACGGGTATTGTCATCATAAATCATATCAAAATTCAGACTTACATTGATGTATTTGGTGATTGCTGCCGAAATCACATTGGTCCAGAAAATATCTATATTTTCCGGATTGGTTTTATAATTGGAAAACAAATCAATCTTTGTTTTGTAGGAAATGGCTTTGGCGGTGGTAACCTGATAATTCATAGACACAAAAGCACCTAATTCGTTTTTGAATTTTTTTCCGGGTTTAAGTCCATATAAAGGACCGAGGGTAGTATCAGACACTACTACCCATCTGCCTGTCATAGGCGACATGACCATCGAGAAATTGTCTTTGGGCTTATAGTCCAAGCCCAAAGAGAGCAGCACGTAGGCAGGGTTGAGGGTAGTTGAAATTTTTTTGCCCACTTCTTTACCTGCATCATCTTTCGTGTAAGTATATCCGTTAGCAAACTGCGACCGAATGTTGAATAAGCTACTCACATTTATTTTCTGAGAAATGGATCTGCCGTATTTGGTGGTCATATCAATACGATCACTGGATTTTCTTTTACCCTGACTGGTGGTTTGTACCCATCCAAAGGCCAGGTCAATCGTATTGTCCCACGAGTGTTTTTCTGTTTTGTAAAAAGCAAACAGATTTAGATAGGTATTTATGGAGAAAGAGAATTTTTCGCCACCCGCAGCCCAGTTGGTCAGTGAGCCCTGATTTAGGTTTAAATTAAAGATTCCGCCTTTTCTCCATGATGAGCCAATAGTGTCTTCAGGATCTTTTTTTATCTCAATGGAGGATGCATCTGCTTTCAAACCTAGTATGGTAGAATCCTGTGCCTTTAGGTATGAAGGAATCAAGGAGGGCGTTATGGTACACCAAAATATCAGGAGTTTTATTGGTATTTTAGAAATACTACAAAATTCAAAATACCGGGAGATTGATTTCATGACAAGCTTATATGTTTTCATTTGTCTTTCTTTAGCAGCGCATCTCGTATTTCCATCAGCAGAATTTCAGTTGGAGACACACTTGGTGCTTTGTCTACTTCTTTTTTGAGAAAAGCATTCATGATTTTTACAACAAAAAACAATACAATTGCGATGATTAAAAATTTTATGATAGCCGATAAAAAATTGCCGTATTTGATACCGCCCCACTTGAGTTGGGCAATCTCCTGAACGTTGGCCGCTTTTAGCGCCGGGTTAAGCAGGAGAGGGGTTACGATATCATCCACCAATGATGAAACAATGGTTCCGAATGCGGCTCCAATGATGACACCCACAGCAAGATCGATCACATTGCCGTTAGAAACAAAGGTTTTGAATTCATTTAAAAAAGGCATGGGTTTGGTTTTAGGTAAGCAAGTTAAGGGATATAAAAATATAAAAGTCAAAATGCAAAAGTCAAAAGCTTGTCCGCCGACAGTTGGATAAAAATGTAAAAATCAAAGCTCCAATGTCAAGATGCTGAGAGAGCATAATTTATTCTAAACACCAAAGTAAAACTTTTACTTTTGCTTCTTTATTTAATCATCCACCAATACTGCTATACTTTGAAATGGCTCCTGTTTTTTTTGCTTTCTATCATTTGGGGTAGCAGTTTTGTGTTGATGAAAGAAGGGCTTGCTCATTTGAGTGCCTATCAGGTAGCGTCCATTCGTATCGTTGCTTCGGGACTGGTTTTGATTCCCTACCTGATAAAAGCCATGCGAAATATCCCTATTCGCATTTGGCATCTGGTATTTTTTTCGGGTATGTTGGGTAGTTTGTTGCCTGCCTATCTTTTTTGTATTGCTGAAACGGGTATCGACAGTGCATTTGCCGGAGCACTTAATTCCCTTACTCCCATTTTTACCATACTAACCGGCGTATTGTTTTTTAATTTGGAAATATCCTCACAAAAAATCACCGGTATCTTGGTAGCATTTGCCGGCTGTATCATCTTGTTCTTAAGTCAGCAACAGCTGTCGTTGGGCAACAACCTATTGTTAACCTTGCCCATAATTATTGCCACGTTGTGTTATGGTTTGAATGTAAATCTGGTGCAAAAGCACCTCAAAGGAATTGCTTCTTTGGAAATTGTTTCTCTTGCTATGTTTTTGAACGCTATTCCTGCTTTCATCATGCTTATTTTTTCGGGGTATTTTTCGTTATCATTAGCTGAAAATGGGGTACTGCATTCATCTTTGTATGCAGCTCTATTGGGTATTGGAGGTACTTCGCTTGCCAATATATTATTTTATATACTCATCAAAAAAGCCGGATCCATTTTTTCATCAATGGTCACTTACGGCATACCCTTTGTAGCGCTGGCATGGGGAATTTTATATCACGAACAGGTAGGTTGGGGACAGGTTTTGGGGTTAAGTGTGATATTATTGGGGGTTTATTTGGCAAGTATGAAGTTTCCAAAAAAGGTTTAATGATAGTTGAATAAGTTTAATAAGTTTTATGTTGGTTATATCTAATTAATGGGGTAGCCATAGCTATAATAGGCACGATTACATGTTCTTTTTTGAATTTTTACTTTTGAATTTTCGCGTTTTTAATACCATTTATCCTACCTTTGCACCCAAATTAAACAAGTAATTATTTTAATTAATCTTTATGGCTAATACAGGCAAAATTAAATCAGTAATCGGTGCGGTGGTGGATGTGCAGTTCGACAAAGGTTCCAAACTTCCGGAAATCATGAACGCTTTGGAATTGAAGCGTGAAAATGGCGATACATTGGTGCTGGAAGTGCAGCAGCATTTGGGTGAAGACAGTGTTCGTACGATTGCGATGGATGGAACAGAAGGTCTGGTTCGTGGTACTGCAGTTGTTGATACCGGAAAGCCAATCACAATGCCTGTAGGTGAAGGTATCAAAGGTCGTTTGTTTAATGTAACAGGTGATGCCATTGATGGTTTGCCTCAGGTTAGCAAAGCAGGTGGACGCGCCATTCATGCCAAGCCACCATTGTTCGAAAATTTGAGTACAGCTTCTGAAGTTTTATATACAGGTATCAAAGTAATCGATCTGATTGAGCCTTACGCAAAAGGTGGTAAAATTGGTTTGTTTGGCGGTGCAGGTGTGGGTAAAACCGTGTTGATTCAGGAGTTGATCAACAATATCGCAAAGGCATACTCAGGTTTGTCTGTGTTTGCAGGTGTTGGAGAAAGAACCCGTGAAGGAAATGACCTGATGCGTGAAATGATTGAAGCAGGTATCATGAACTACGGAGAAAAGTTCAAGCACAGTATGGAAGAAGGCGGATGGGATTTGAGCAGTGTGAATATGGAAGGCCTGAAAGATTCAAAAGCGACCTTCGTGTTCGGACAAATGAACGAACCACCAGGGGCCCGTGCTCGTGTGGCTTTGAGTGGATTGACGATTGCAGAATATTTCCGTGATGGTGAAGGTGACGGACAAGGAAAAGATATCCTCTTCTTCGTAGACAATATCTTCCGTTTTACGCAGGCAGGTTCTGAGGTGTCTGCACTTTTGGGACGTATGCCAAGTGCGGTGGGATATCAGCCTACGCTTGCTACAGAGATGGGATTGATGCAAGAGCGTATCACTTCAACGAAGAATGGTTCCATCACTTCCGTACAGGCGGTGTATGTACCTGCGGATGACTTGACTGATCCGGCTCCAGCAACAACCTTCGCTCACTTGGATGCCACAACGGTATTGAGTCGTAAGATTGCGGATTTGGGTATTTATCCTGCGGTGGATCCATTGGATTCTACTTCACGAATCCTGACTCCTCAAATCGTGGGAGAAGCTCACTACAATACAGCCAACAGAGTAAAATTGATACTACAGCGTTATAAAGAATTACAGGATATCATCGCCATTCTTGGTTTGGATGAATTGAGCGATGAAGATAAATTGGTCGTATCACGCGCTCGTAAGGTACAGCGTTTCCTTAGCCAGCCATTCTTCGTAGCTGAGCAGTTCACCGGATTGAAAGGTGTGCTTGTTCCGATTGAAGAAACCATCCGCGGTTTCAATGCCATCATGGACGGTGAGGTAGATGAATATCCGGAAGCAGCATTCAACCTCGTAGGTACTTTGGATGATGCGATTGAAAAAGGTAAGAAATTGATGGAAGCGGCGAAAGCTTAATGATTTAAAAATGTTTGAGAAGTTTGAGGTGTTTGAGAGAACTATTCAAACCTTTCAAACCTTTCAAACTATTCAAAATTGATCTTATGCACCTCGACATACTCACACCAGAAAAGAAAATCTACAGTGGCACCGTATATGGTGTTCAATTGCCAGGTATAAATGGATCATTTGAAGTATTGGATAAACATGCCCCGATGGTGAGTGCCCTGAATGCAGGAAATCTAAAAATACTTAAGGATAAAAATACCACTGCTTCATATTCAATACAAAGCGGCTTTGTGGAAGTACTGAACAATAGAGCTACGGTTCTTGTGGAAGGAGCCAAGGAAAAATAATTTATTCGTATTCACTAAGGGAACCAACCTTAATTTGTTGCACCATCTATCGCGTAATTGATGTTTGACAACTTTCAATAATTTATCTATTAATATTCAAGATTATGCGACACATCTTCTTATTGATTTTCTTGACGATTTTATTTACTTCAGCATTTTCTCAACAGAATGTAGATACTATAAAGGATAATATAATCAGAAAATCGAGTGCTTTGAAACAACTGGGGCAAAATGAGATACGCCTCAATGTTGCTTACGCTATTTTTGGTCTTCCTGAAATCAATTATGAGATGTATCTGGCCGATAACATGGGCATCGGTATAGCTTGTGCATATTCATTTGAAAAAGTTGAGGACATGAGATTGAGATACCAGGCAATGCCTTTCGCAAGATTATATTTTGGAGAAAAAAAAGCTTCGGGTTTCTTTATTGAAGCAAATATGGGTATGATTGGGCAACAATACAAAGGTTTGAACTATGATAATGCCGGAGTTGCCAGAGACTCTGTTCGAAAATCATTCACAGTAGGATTTGGCGCTGCTGCAGGCGCAAAATTCCTGGCCAGAAATGGTTTTATCGGTGAAGTTTATTTGGGTATGGGGAGATTGTTGGGCAACAGTATTACTTATGCATATCCCAGAATAGGTATTTGTTTGGGTAAACGATTCTAGTAAATATTTTTAAAAAATTCAGAAACCATGATGATTAAATCCTTCATCATGGTTTTTTATTTTGTATGTAAGCCCAAGCACAAAAAGGCATCAATAACAAAAATGCAACTGCATATAAAGCATGGTACTTGCCAATAAATAAAGAGACAAAAAGTAGAGTTATCGGGTATAGCATAAAAAGAAGCCCAACCAGGATAGAGTCAAAATGATCGCTTTTCCCTGCTTTTAGTTTGGTAATTTTATACACGGGAAAATAAAGTGGCGCATGCAACCATCTTCCTGCAAATGCAGGGATCATCAGCCAATTTGTTTTTTTCTCTTGATGTGATTGAAAAGTGGATGCCAATAAATTTTTGTCATCGGGATCAATATGATATACCAATTCCAGCAGTTCTTTATTCAGCAATTCATTGAATCTTTTTACGCCACTGCCATCACCCTTACAATATTCGAGTTCCTGCCAGGAGAATGGTTTTCCAAATTGAAGATGTACTTTTTTTCCGAAGGATTTAAAGTTATGATAATTTATTCCTGCGGGCAACACCGTTAAGTTTATACCTTCTTCCCAGCTGCTGAAGGAGAGTCTGGCGGTTCCTTTTTTCAAAGGGCGTAATTTCCATTCATTGACACATAATCCTTCGCTGAAGATCAAAACGATACCGTTATTCTTAAAAATCTCACGACAATGATCAAATGTTTTATAGTTTGTGTGGAGGTTTTCGGCACCTTCACTTAATCGATATACAGGAAGAATGTTTAATGATTTCAGTAATTTAAAAACGAGTTTATTCTTAAATGCATCACCGCGTGCAAGAGAAACAATTGGTTTATTAAAGAGTGTTGCAAGTATGATTGCATCTAAGAAAGAGTTTGGATGGTTGCAAGCAATGAGTAGCGGACCTTTCATCCTCAGTATTTCTTTCTGATTGATATAAATGTTTTTGCAGTAAAAATGAATGGCTAATCTCGCTGGGAACTTGAGGATATGATATAGCAATAGTGTTAATTTAATTGAGGGTCAATGGGGTAATGAATGAGGGGTAGAAAATCGGGACCCAATAATCTGACGCTTTCTTTCCAAACCATATCGGCCTGGGTGCTAAAGACAATTTTTTGGGTGGATGCAACTGTTAGCCATGTTTTTTCAGTAAGCTCATCATCGAGCTGGCCTTTATCCCAGCCACTGTATCCGAGAAAGAAACGAATATTTTGATTATGAAGAACATTTTTCTTCATTAGATTTTTTACAATCGAAAAATCGCCCCCCCAGTAAATATTGTTTCCTATATGTTGACTATTAGGAATTTGGTCCGGTATGGTATGAAGGAAATGAATGGTGTCATTGGCAACCGGTCCGCCGATGTATACCGGTAATTTGCAGGAGCTCAGTCCTTTAATCATTTGATTGATGGAATAGCCTGAATATTCATTGAGTTTAAAACCGAGTGTTCCTTCTTCATCATGACAACACAAATAAATAACAGAACGTATGAAATGATCATCTTTTAAAAAGGGATCTGCAATGAGTAAGGTATTTTCTTTGGGTTGAATCATGTTACCAAGATAAATAAAAACTTTAGTTACTCAGAATAATCAGATTTATTTTTTTAATCAGTTTGTTAAACTTTTATAAACGGCACTATGCAATTATTCTAAAGGTAGGTTTTCTTACCTTTGTCTAAATTCATTATCATTTGATTTGCCAAGTCAATTTTCCTGTAACTAAAATTTTATGAAAAAAATATTTCCAGCCATTGCAGTGCTGATTAGTCTGTCTTTGGTCGGGCTCATATATTTTCAATATCTCCTCCTGTCTTCTGCATTGGAAATAAAGCAGAAACAGTTAAAAGAGAGTATTTATATTTCTACTACAGAAGCTGCTGAAGTATTGATGGACAGCAAGACATCTTTGTTACCTCGGGTTAAAAAAGAAGGAGATTCTATTGCTAACAACCAAATCAGATTGGATGTCATCAGACCTTCGGTTATACAGCGCTTTACCAAGGAAGAAATCAGAGCAGTCATCAAATCAGCGATGGAAAAGCATATGTTGGATCAGGCTGAGTTTGAATTTGCCGTGACGGAAAACAATGCCAATGGAGATGTTTTACAAAGTGAAAAATTTTATAAATATTTTACTGATTCTGCACATAATACAAATATTGTTGCACCACTATTGCCCCCACCAGGTTCGGAGCTTGAGAACATTGTGAAAGAGGAATATCTCGTAGTTATTGTACCAAATCAAAAAGAGATTGTTTTGAGGGAAATAGGCTGGTTAATTACCGGAACATTTATTTTTTCATTTATTATCATAACTTCTTTTTTTATTACCATTCGTGCTTTGATGAACCAAAAAAAATTGAGCGAAATCAAGTCGGATTTCATCAATAATATGACCCATGAATTTAAGACGCCACTAGCAACTATTTCCTTGGCTGTAGACTCTTTGAAAAACGAAAAGGTGAAATCCAGTCCGGAGAAAATGGATTACTTTATTCATATTATCAAGGAGGAGAACAAGAGGATGAACAAACAAGTGGAAACCATCCTTCAGGCTGCTTTACTTGACAGAAACGAAGTGCAGCTCAATAAAAAACTATTGTCTGTTCACTTGATAATAGAAAGATCACTTATGAACATTGGTCTCTCTCTTAAAGAAAAAAGCGGAGATGCGCAGTTAGACTTAAAAGCTGTTTCTGATATGGTAGAAGCTGATGAAGTACATCTTACAAATGTAATCACCAATTTACTGGATAATGCGGTTAAATACTCAGGTACCGAGCCTTTGAAAATTATCATTTCAACTGAAAAAGCGAATCATTCAATCCGCATACGAATCAAGGACAATGGCATTGGCATGAGTAGAGAAACCTTACATCGGATATTTGAGAAATTTTACCGTGCCCATACCGGCAATATTCATAATGTAAAAGGATTTGGTTTAGGACTCAGTTATGTGAAGTCGATTGTTCTGGCCCACAAAGGACAAATTAAGGCGGAGAGCTCATTGGGTGCTGGCTCAACATTTACAATTACCCTTCCTCTCGCTAAATAGAGAGTTATCCAGGTTTATCCACACTAATTAACATCAGGATACGGAAAAATCATCGTTTTTCCGTATAAACCCTTGTATTTACAATACATATCCAATTGTGGATAAAAAAAGAACTACATATTTTGTGTTTTAAAGTGGGAAAAAGTGTTATTTTGTGTTGCTTAGTTACAAAAAAGGGCTTTTTACCACAATGATCGGTTTCATAGGAGAATATGAGTCTACTGTTGATTCCAAGGGCAGATTTTTACTGCCTATTGGTTTTAAGAAGCAGCTACCTGAAAATGAGGCGGCCATTTTTGTCTTAAACAGGGGTTTTGAAAAATGTTTGACCCTTTATCCAATACATACCTGGAATCCTTTATTTGAGCAGATCAGTCACCTAAATGATTTTAATCCAAAAGTAAGAGAGTTTCGTCGCTATTTCATGAATGGTGCCGTACAAATAGAACCTGATTCTGCGGGCAGACTTCTTTTGCCTAAAAATTTAATGGAGTATGCCGGATTAACTAAAGATATCGTACTGGTATCTGCTGTTAATAAGATTGAAATATGGGATTCTGAAAGATACAAACAGTTCTTTGATACAATGTCGCCGGATACATTTAGTCAACTGGCGCATGAGGTGATGCAGGGTAATGTGGATGCAAAGGGTGAAAACGGAAAAAATATATAGCATGCCATCCGGTATTCATTTGAATAGTGCTGACAATGAATATCATGTGCCGGTCTTGTTGCAGGAGGTTTTGGATGGGTTGGCAATTAAGTCTTCGGGTGTGTATGTTGATTGCACATTTGGTGGTGGTGGACATAGTAAGGCGATTTTGGAGAGACTGGGTCCCGAGGGGAAATTGATTGTATTTGACCAGGATGCAGATGCCAGAATGAATGCACCACAGGATGACAGATTGATTTTTGTTGGAGAGAATTTTCGTCACCTGCATAAGTTTTTGAGGCTGCACAGGATTTCAGGAGTAGATGGATTGTTGGCAGACTTGGGAGTATCCAGTCATCAGTTTGATAAGGGGGAGCGTGGTTTTTCCATTCGCTATGATGCGAATCTGGATATGCGGATGGATCAAAGAAGTTCTTTAACTGCAGCAGATGTACTGAATGAATATGAAGAGGCGGCGCTTCATAAATTATTTGAGAGATATGGAGAAGTAACCAATGCGAGATCATTGGCTAAGCGGATTGTGGAATGCAGGGTAATTACCAAATGGAGGACAATCGCTGAGTTTAAATTGGGAGTGTCGGAATTGGTCAAGGGCAATCCAAACAAATATTTCGCACAGGTCTTTCAGGCATTACGAATAGAGGTAAATGACGAAATGGGAGCATTGAGTGAATTGCTGAATCAGTTACAAGATGTGATGCATAAGGAAGGCAGGGTTTGTATTATCACATTTCACTCACTGGAAGATCGATTGGTAAAACAGTTCTTTAAGAAAGGGGAGTCTGAAGATAATGGAAATGAATTTTTATTCGGACAAACAAAAATGCTGACCTGGAAATTGATTGCCAAAAAGCCCATAGAGGCAAAAGAAGAGGAGCTTGCCAGAAATCCGAGATCACGTAGTGCAAAATTGCGGATAGCCGAGAAGCTTTAATTAACATAAAAATGCAACAGGAAAAAAAAACATTGGCTAAAAAGAAATTCATCAACTATGGATGGATTGCCCAGAATATTCCCTTTTTGCTGTTTTTAGCAGTGCTTGCCATCCTGTATATATATAACGGTCATTATGCCGATGAATTGAATTTGGAGATCAGCAAAACCGAAAAGAATGTAAAAAACTTACAGTACGAATATAAAACCGTGAAGAGCGAAGTGATATACAGAAGCAAGGCGAGTGAATTGATGAAGGTGGTAGAACCCATTGGCTTGAAAGAGATCAAAGAGCCTCCGGTGTATTTAAATGATCATGCGATAAAAAAATAGAAGCTTGGACATACGTAAAGACATATTATGGCGCGTGCATCTCAGTTTTTTGGGAATCATTGTCTTGGGTATTTGTATCGTGGGCAAGGTATTCTATATACAAAGGGTTGAGGGTAAATTCTGGAAGTCCACCGGCGATAGTATGCATCTGAAATATATGCCTGTATATGCTGAAAGAGGGTCTATATATAGTGAAGATGGAAATATTTTAAGCACATCTGTGCCTGTATATGATGTGTACATTGATTTTGCTGCCGAGGGTCTGCAAAAAGAAAAAGGCAGATTGTTCAAGGAAAATTTAGATTCACTCTCCTTGGCATTGAGTAGTTTATTTCAGGATAAAACAGCAGAGGCATATCGTTTACAGCTTGAATCCGAATTCAATGTAAGGAATAGATTTTTCTTACTCAAAAGAAAAATTGATTACAACCAGTATCAGAAAGTAAAAGAGTTTCCGCTGGTCAGATTGGGTAAAAATAAAAGCGGTTTTATTTTCGATCGCAGAGATAAGCGAATTAATCCTTATGCCATGCTGGCATACAGAACCATCGGTGTTTCAAGAGATAATGCCGCTAAAAATGTAGGCCTGGAGCAGTCATATGACAGTGTGCTCAGAGGAATACCTGCTCAAAAGCTTGTTCGTTATGCGGCTGGTTCTTATCTGCCGGTAGAGGGCGGAGAGGTTGATCCTATTGATGGCAAGGATATTGTTACAACACTTGACACATATATGCAAGATGTAGCTGAAGAGGCGCTGATGGATTTGCTCGTGAAAAATCAATCCAAACACGGAACTGTGATTATCATGGAAACTGCTACAGGAAAAATCAAGGCCATGGCCAATTTAGGATTGATGCCTGACAGTACTTACTTCGAGGATATGAATTATGGAGTTGGAAAAGCAACAGAACCCGGGTCGGTATTTAAATTAGCTACTTTACTCAGTTTGCTTGATGACAAATATATTACGAGCGAAACAGTAGTGAATTGTGAAGGGGGCTCTAAACAATTTTATGGATTACGAATCAGGGATTCACACCTGGGAACCGGATCTGTTACCGTAAAACAGGCTTTTGCTAAAAGCAGTAATGTGGCATTTGCAAAACTGGCTAATCAATTTTACGGCGATCAGCCACAAAAATGGTATGATCATCTGGACAAATTCAGACTTACAAAACCAACGGGCATTGATATAGTGGCAACTTATGGTAAGCCATTTATAAAAAAACCGACGGATAAGAACTGGCAAAAAACGACGATACCTTTTATGGCGCATGGATACGAGGAATTGGTATCTCCGCTACATATGCTGATGTTATATAACGCAGTGGCTAATAATGGTAAAATGATGCAGCCATATTTGGTGAATGCAATTCTGGATAAGGGGGTTGTTGTAAAGAAGAATGAACCAAAGGTCCTTGTAGAAAAGATATGCAGTGATGAGGCCATACAGCAGGCAAAAGTTTGTTTGCGTATGGTAGTAGACAGTGCAATCGGGACAGCCCACTCAAAATTATATGACACAGCTTACTCCATTTCCGGAAAAACAGGTACAGCTGTAAGTGCCAATAATAATAATGGATATAAAAGCGGTGGAAAGGTCCATCAATGCACATTTATCGGCTTTTTTCCCTCCGAAGCCCCAAAATATTCGATGACTGTTGTTATTCAGAATACAACAAAATCCAGGTTTCGTTCAGGTGCTGACGCTGCAGGAAGGGTATTTAAAGTGATTAGTGATAAGATTTACACACATTTTTTAACTAAGCCACAAAAAGATAGAAAAGTACATAAAGACACCATTCAGCAAAAGTTTGTGGGCAACAAAAAGGAATTGAAGCAAATTTTTCAAAAGTTGGAGATACCGATGGTTGACTCAACAAGTGCTTCAAGCGAATGGAGTTCGGTGTTTTTTAATGGAGAGAATGCTGTGTTGCGTTCGAAAGACAGTTTTGATTTGAATAAAAAAATTATTCCGGATGTGTGTGGCATGAGATTAAGGGATGCGGTTTCTATTCTGGAAAGCAAAGGGATGGTTGCTGTGGTTTCAGGCAGAGGTAAAGTATTGAGTCAGAGTATTCCTGCCGGAACCATGATCAATAAAGGACAAAAGATTTTACTGATGCTGAATTGATATGTCGGACAGACTCTTATTTCATATCGAAACAATATCTGTAAGAGGAGACATAGGGATTGATATAAAAGGATTGCAAACAGATTCCCGAAAAGTAAACAAGGGAGATTGTTTCATTGCGATTCGAGGGATTCAGACAGATGGAAACAAGTTCATTGAAGATGCGATAAACAGAGGTGCAGTGGCTGTGGTTTGTGAGGATTTGACCGAAGTAGTGAAAGAGGATGTGACACTCGTACAGGTCAAAGATGCGGCTTTTGCTGCAGGGCAACTATGTCATCATTATTATGACAAGGTAAGCAGCAAGTTAAAGCTGGTAGGAGTAACCGGCACAAATGGAAAAACCACCATTGCCACACTGCTTTGGAATTTATTTTCCAAGCTTGGATATCGTTGCGGATTAATCAGCACGGTAGAAAACAGAATAGGTGATCAGGTTGTTCCTTCCACCCATACGACCCCTGATGTGATCGATTTATATCGATTGCTGGATGAGATGTATCGTAGTGGTTGTTCTCATGTGTTTATGGAGTGCAGCAGTCATGCCATTCATCAGCAAAGAATTGCCGGACTTGTTTTTTCCGGCGCTATTTTTTCCAACATAACACATGACCATCTCGATTACCACCGGACTTTTGATGAGTATATACGAGTGAAGAAATCATGGTTTGACGGTTTGGAAACTAATGCATTTGCAATTAGTAATGCAGATGATCGAAGAGGAGGGGTGATGTTACAGGATACAAAAGCGAAGAAGTTCTTTTATAGTCTAAAGACGCTGGCTGATTGTAAAGGTAAAGTGCTGGATAATTCACTCAGTGGATTGCATATGATGGTTGACCATCACGAAGTGTATTTCAGGATGATCGGAGCATTCAATGCATATAACATTCTGGCTGTTTATCTCGCATCTGTAAAATTGGGAGAAGATTCGCAGCAAGTATTGGAAGTATTGAGCACACTTACAGGAGCAGAGGGAAGATTTGAGTGTGTCAAAAGCGAAAAATCGGGTGTATTGGGAATCATCGACTATGCACATACACCGGATGCCTTGATTAATGTGCTTGCTACCATCAATCACATGAAGCAGGATCCTCAGCAAGTCATTACCGTAATAGGTTGCGGTGGAGATAGGGATAAAGCGAAGCGACCTATCATGGCTGAAGTTGCTTGTGCTCACAGTGATCGGGTTTTACTTACATCGGATAATCCAAGAACAGAAGATCCGATGGAAATATTGCGACAGATGGAATCGGGAGTGCAGGGGTCGGCTCGTAAAAAGACGATAACGCTTTCTGATCGAAAGGAGGCTATCAAAGCAGCGGTGAGTATGGCGAATGCGGGAGACATTATTTTGGTAGCGGGTAAGGGTCATGAGAAATATCAGGAAGTGAATGGAGTTAGGATGCCATTTGACGATAAAAAAATATTGGAAGATTTTTTTGATTTACTAGAAAAATAGATTTACCAAAACATGCTGTATCACCTTATTCATTGGTTAGCGCAGGAGCAATATAAAATTCCGGGCAGCAGACTCTTTGAATTTATTTCATCGAGGGTGATTATGGCATTGCTTCTCTCATTATTAATCACTACTGTATTTGGTAAAAAGCTCATTGATTATTTGAAGAAAAAGCAGTGGGGTGAATCAGTCAGGGATCTGGGACTGGCAGGAGAGGAGAAAAAGCAGGGCACGCCCACTATGGGAGGGATTATCATTCTGATGGCAATCTTAGTTCCTACTTTATTACTTGCTAACCTGGATAAGGTATATGTTAGACTTATGTTGCTATGCACTGTTTGGCTTGGTGCGATTGGTTTTATTGATGATTATCTGAAGTTGAGGGCAAAGCGTATCGCAAAAGAAAAAGGAATTGAATATAAAAAGAGCAACTCGGATGGACTTGCAGGAAAATTTAAGGTAGTTGGACAGGTAATGCTTGGTATCATCGTTGGTGCAACACTGTACTTCAATCCAAATGTAGTGGTAAAAAGAGAGGCGCAAGTGATTTATACGCAAGAATTAAATGGTGGTCGGGGTATTCACTTTGATACAGTAAGTATTGATGGTAAAAAAAGGCTGTTTATGGACGAAAAAAAGATTACAACCACAATACCGTTTGTAAAAAATCATGAATTCAATTATTCCAGTCTGTTGCCTGAGAAATGGCAGTCATATACGTACATTGTCTATATACTGATTGTTATTTTCATAGTAACGGCTGTTTCAAACGGAGCAAATATCACAGATGGATTAGATGGGTTGGCAACCGGTGTTAGTGCAATCATTGGAATCAGTTTAGGCATTTTTGTTTATGTGAGTGGAAATGTTCGTTTTGCCGAGTATTTAAACATTATGTACATACCAAATTTGGGTGAGTTATCCATTTTCATTGCGGCATTTGTTGGTGCTTGTATTGGCTTTCTCTGGTATAATGCTTACCCCGCACAGGTTTTCATGGGAGATACCGGAAGTCTTGCATTAGGAGGAATCATAGCTGCTCTGGCAATTATTGTAAGAAAAGAACTGCTGATACCGATATTCTGTATGGTCTTTCTAATTGAGAATTTGAGCGTGATCATTCAGGTGAGTTATTTCAAGTTTACCAAGAATAAATATGGAAAAGGGAGACGAATATTCCTGATGAGTCCTTTGCATCATCATTATCAAAAAAAAGGATTTCATGAGAGTAAGATTGCGGTGCGTTTCTGGATTGTGACCATATTAAGTGTGGCTATGGCATTGGTAACATTGAAAATAAGATAAAGAATTGTTTGTTGTTTGTTTGCATATAATCCCCAACCCTGTGTTTACTAACCCATTAAATTCAATGCTTCTGAAAAACCATTTTTAGTTTTTTTAAAACTAAAATCCGTCCTAAAAAACAAGTACACTTCATGATGTCATCATCATGAGGCAGTAAGTCCTACCCCCCTGAAAACAAGAAAAAATGTTTGCTAAATTTTAAGCATTACCAGGTAAAATGCATCAGATTGTTATTCTAGGTGGAGGAGAGAGTGGTGTGGGAGCAGCCTTGCTGGCACTCAAAAATGGCGATCAGGTATGTGTGAGCGATGCAGGTAAAATAGCAGATAAATTTAAAAGACAGCTCATTGAACGTAATATTCCTTTTGAAGAAAATGGACATTCAGAAGAGGTAATTGCAAAAGCTACACTGGTGATAAAAAGTCCGGGCATACCTGAGAAAGCAGGCGTTGTTCAACACTTTAGAAAAGCAGGAATTCCATTAATCAGTGAAGTGGAATATGCTTTCAGAAGTATAGGTAAGAGTAAGGTGATTGCCATTACCGGGAGTAACGGTAAATCAACCACTACAGCTTTGATCTATCACATTTGCAAGCATGCCGGTGAAAATTGTGCCTTGGTAGGAAATATTGGCTACTCATTTGCAAGGCAAGTGGCAGAAGACCCGAAAGACCTGTATGTGCTGGAGATCAGTTCATTTCAGCTCGATGACATTGTGAGTTTTCGTGCCAATGTAGCGGTACTTACGAATATTACTGAGGATCATCTGGATCGGTATTCGTACAAAATGGAAAATTATGTGTTCAGCAAATTTCGTGTTATTGAGAATCAGCAACCGGAAGATGTGTTTGTTTTTAACATGGATGATGAAGTGACCATGCAATTTTTTAACCCTGAGAAAATAAAATCTAACCAAGCCCCAATATCTATGCGGAAAGAACTTCCCCAAGGAGCGTACCTTAAAGACGCAAAAATGTATTTGAAATGGAAAAGCGAAGAGATGCAAATGAGTGTCGAAGACTTTGCCATCAAAGGAAAGCATAACCAATTTAACAGCATGGCAGCAAGTATGGCAGCAACAGCAATCGACATCCGAAAAGAGAAAATCAGAGAGGCCTTACAAACATTTGAAAGTCTGGAACACCGGATGGAGCCAGTTGCAACCATTAAAGGAGTTGAGTTTATCAATGACAGTAAATCAACAAATATCAACAGCACCTGGTTTGCACTTGAAAGTATGAAGAAGTCGGTGATACTCATACTTGGGGGTGTAGACAAAGGCAATGATTACAGTTTGATTGAAGATATGGTTCGCGAAAAAGTAAAAGCGATTGTTTGTTTGGGAACTGATAATACGAAGATACATGAGGCATTCAAAGACATCACTCCATTGATTGTGGATACATCATCGGCAGAAGAGGCTGTGCAAACTGCTTTTCAGTATGCGAATAAGGGGGAGATTGTTTTACTGAGTCCTGCATGTGCGAGTTTTGATTTGTTTGAAAATTATGAAGACAGAGGTCGTCGGTTTAAATCGGCAGTTAGAAATTTATGAGTTAAAAAGTTCAGCAAATGCAATGGTTACAAAATATTAAGGAGCTGATTATCTACAAAAGCGGAGAAGATCAAGTGGCAACCATCCCGATCAAAGGGCTGGGTGACATGGGGGAGAATATTGTAAAGGAAACCCGTGGTGATAAAATGATATGGGCCATTGTTATTGTACTTACACTAGCCAGTTTATTGCTGATTTACAGCAGTACAGGATCGCTTGCATACAGAAATAAAAATTCAACTGAAGTCTATTTATTCAAACAGTTAGGAATGATTTTGACCGGGTTCATTATCATTTATTTTTCTCACAGGGTAAATTATACTTTTTATAAAAGAGTGGCGGTACTTGCTTTTTTATTGTCATTGCCTTTACTGATTTATACATTGTTTTTTGGTGTTCAATTGAATGAGGGCAGTCGCTGGATAAAGTTGCCTGTCATAAATCAGACTTTTCAAACTTCAGATTTCGCAAAGCTTGCATTGTTTATTTTCATGAGCAGGTTATTGAGTAAAAGACAGGGTGTGATCAAATCATTCTGGAAAGGATATTTTCCACTGATCGCATCGCTGGGTTTGATTTGTATTTTGGTTGCACCTGCTAATTTATCAACGGCGATTTTGATTGGAGGAACAGGATTTTTATTGATGTTCATCGGACGGGTAAATGGGAAACATCTTTTATTGACTTTCTCTGTAATTGCTTTGCCGGTTTTTATTTTGATAGGTATTTCGATTAATTCCTATGACACAACGAATAAGCAGGCAAAGAAATTACCTGATTTCTTGAACGTGGGAAGAATACCTACATGGGTGAGCAGGATTCAAGTTTTTGCCTATGGCGGCAAGGATAAGGATAATGAAAAAATGTATCAGATAAATCAGGCCAAGATAGCCATAGCTAATGGTGGCTGGATAGGGAAAGGACCCGGAAACAGTGTACAAAGAAATTTTCTTCCACATTGTTACAGTGATTTTATCTACGCCATTATTGTGGAGGAGTATGGATTGGCAGGCGCTTTTTTTGTACTGAGTATGTATTTGATTTTTTTATTCAGGTGTATTCGTATATACAGAAAATGTCCATACGCATTTGGCGCATTTTTGGCTTTGGCATTAAGTTTTATGCTGGTTATCCAGGCAATGATCAATATGGGAGTGAATGTAAGTTTATTGCCAAATACAGGAGTGACACTTCCATTGGTGAGCATGGGGGGCAGTAGTTTTTTATTCACTTGTTTGTCTATAGGGATCATTTTAAGTGTAGCCAGAAATGTTGAGAAAATGGAGGGTGGCGAGCCAATGCTTACAGATCCAATGACAGATGAAAATTCCGGGGAGGGGATCATTGCGAATGCATGAAGGTAGATTGAAGTTTTTGATCGCAGGAGGAGGAACAGGCGGACATATTTTTCCTGCAATCGCCATAGCCCGTGCTTTACAGGCGCTAAAACCGGATGCGGCGTTCTTGTTTGTGGGGGCATTGGGAAAAATGGAAATGGAAAAAATACCTCAAGCGGGATTTCAAATTCAAGGAATTCCCATTGCAGGTTTTAATAGAAGTTCTTTGATTAAAAATATTTCATTGCCTTTCAAGATCTTGAAAAGTTTTTGGAAAGTGGCGGGTATTGTAAAACAGTTCAAACCTAATGCGGTCATTGGAGTTGGGGGATATTCCACTTTTCCGGTTTTGCGTTATGCACAATCAAAAGGTATTCCCACTTTTATTCACGAAGCCAATTCGTTTGGAGGAAAGAGCAATATCCTCCTTTCAAAAAAAGCGACCACCGTGTTTGTGGCAACACAAGGAATGGAGAAATTTTTTCCGGCAGGAAAGTTGTTGGTTTCCGGCAATCCTGTTCGAAAAGAGATTACATCATGTTCTACAACCAAAGCAGAAGCGCTTTCTTTTTTTGGATTGGAAACAGACAAACGAACCGTTTTTGTCATGGGAGGAAGTTTGGGAGCCAATAGTATCAATCACGCAGTGAGTATGATGCTGAATGAATTTTCGGCACATAACATTCAATTGATTTGGCAAACGGGAAAAGGTGGTATGCATTTCGTGGAACAATTTGAAGGGGTTTACGAAAATGTAAAAGCAATGCCATTTATTGATCGGATGGATCTCGCCTACCGGGCTTCTGATGTCGTTGTAAGCAGAAGCGGTGCCATGAGTGTAGCTGAATTGTGTGCAGTTGGAAAGCCTGCCATCTTAATTCCTTATCCTCATGCTGCAGAAGATCATCAAACTGCAAATGCCAAATATCTGACCGATAGAGGTGCGGCATGGATGATTGCAGATGCGGATGTTGATAAAGCCCTTAGGAATACATTGTTTGATTTAATCAATGATCCGGATTTGCAAAAAAAGATGTCTGAAAAAATGGGCATGCTTGCACAAAAAGATACGGCTTCATTTATTGCCAATAAGATCATTGAAAATATAAGTTGAATTGACAGAGCAAAATAACATATCGTTTTTTCAAAAAGTTGCATCAGGCGATTCTCAGGGATTGTCGGTGTATATGATGGGAATAGGGGGCATTGGAATGAGCGCATTGGCAAGATATTTTTTGAGCAGAGGTCTTGGAATAAGTGGCTATGACAAGACAAGGACTGCTCTTACCATACAACTGGAGGAAGAAGGGATGAAAATTCATTATGAGGAAAATGCAGATTTGGTTGACAGAAATTGTTCATTAGTTATATATACACCTGCTATTCCAAAAGGCCATAAGGAGTGGGATGTGATAAAACAATTGAATGTGCCGTTGATGAAAAGGAGTGAAGTATTGGGGCAGATCACAAGAAGTTCTTTTAATGTATGTGTGGCGGGAACGCATGGAAAAACAACTACCAGTACCATGGTAGCTCATATTCTACGTGACAGCAACTGGGGATGCAACGCATTCTTGGGGGGTATTTCAGGAAATTATGGCGTGAATTTCTGGAGTCATCCTAATAATGTATGTGTGGTGGAAGCAGATGAATATGACCGAAGTTTCTTACAGCTAAGTCCTAATATGGCTATTATCACAGCAATGGACCCGGATCATTTGGATATCTATGGTGACGAGGCTTCATTTTGTCAGGCTTTCAAAGATTTTGCCAATAAGGTGAAACCGGGGGGTAAATTATTTTTGAAGTATGGTTTGGATTTAAAGCAAGACAAAATTCAGATTGATGCGATGACTTACTCTCTGCAAGACGAAAATGCTGATATCCATGCTAAGAATATTGAAGTCAGAGATGGAAGCTATGTATTTGATATAGATTATTGCGGCGAACTGATTCATGGAGTGGTTCTTTCCATGGGGGGAACACATAATATAGAAAATGTATTGGCTGCATTTTCTGTAGCGAAGGAAATGGGCGTTGATACTGAGAAAATTAAGAAAGCACTTGCAAATTTTAAAGGAGTGCATCGTCGGTTTGAGTATGTTTTGAAAAATGAAAATCATGTTTTGATTGATGATTATGCACATCATCCGGGTGAATTGGATGTGTTGATAGATAGTGTGAAGATGTTGTATCCAAACAGAAAGAACTTGCTGATTTTTCAGCCGCATTTGTACACAAGAACCAGAGATTTTGCAGAGGGTTTTGCACATTCTTTATCAAAGGCAGATCAAACGTGGTTGTTGCCGATTTATCCGGCAAGAGAATTGCCAATGGAGGGAGTAAGCAGTGAAATGATTGCAGGCAAGATGAAGCATCGGGATGTAAAATGTTTTTCGAAGCAGGAAATGCTGGAGGAGGTAGTTAAAATAGAAAAAGGAACTGTGATTGTGATGGCAGGTGCAGGAGATATTGATATACTGGTAGAACAAGTAATAAAGAAAATTAGCTAAGGGATGAAGATGCCCAAAATAAATATCAAAAGAATTTTGTTCATAGTTTGCTGGAGCCTGCTGGGAGCCGGAACAATTACTTTACTGGTATCTGCTTATGCTAAAAATCAGTCTAAAATATGTACCGGCTTATACATACAAATAGATGGACCCAATAATCATTTTTTTGTTGATAAGAATGATGTGTTGCATGTTTTGGAAAAACATTCAGGTAAAAAGATAAAAGGTAAATTGATGAGTTCTTTCAAACTGAGGAAAATAGCAAATGAACTCGAAGTAAACCCATGGATCAGCAAAGCTATTTTGTTTTTTGATGCAAAAGGATTGCTGCATATAGAGCTTGAAGAAAGAGAGCCTGTAGCGAGAATCTTTTCGAATAAAGCACAAACATTTTATTTGGACTACAGTGGGAAGATTTTACCATTAAGTACAAAACACTTGGCACAGGTTCCCATTTTTACAGGATTTCAAGGTGATCCTCAAAAACTTACCAAACAGGATTCTTGTCAGTTAAAAGGCGTTCTATACCTGAGTTCTTACATACAAAAAGATAGTTTTTTGATTCAAATGATTGACCAGATTCACATCAACAATAAAAATCAATATGAACTTATACCAAGTTTAGGAAAACAAGAAGTTTTATTTGGCGATACATCTGATATGTATGGAAAATTTAAAAAATTCAGCTTATTCTATAAAAAGGCAATGAGTCAGAACGGATGGAATAAATATGGAAAACTGGACTTGACTTTCAAAAATCAGATTGTTGCAAAGTTGAAAAACAGCCAGGAGGTAACTGCAGATTCCTTACGTGCCATTCAGATAATGAAAACACTGTCTTTGCTGGCATCTAAAATGGCGGAAGATACAACAAACCGATTTGCTCAGGATATTAAAGGTAATGATGCTGACATATCATTGATACTGCAATCTCTGCCGCGGGATTATGAAACAGATGAAAGTTCAGACAGTGTCAATCTAAAACCTGCTCCTGTTATCCAGCCTCCTTCTAATTTAAATACAGGAGTTGTAAAGAAAAAAACGGTTATTAATAAGCCGGTCATTCTCACAAAAAAGAAACAAAAAACTTTAGTATCCCCTAAAAACAAATTAAAACCAAAGCCGGTACAAAAAACTAAAAAATCAACACCCCAAAAATAATTACTATGGAAATGAATGAACAATCTATACTAACCCAACCAAACACCAAAAACATGAAAAACAATCAACCGATCATTGTAGGCCTGGATATAGGTACTACAAAAATCGCAGCCATTGCCGGCAGAAAAAATGAGTTCGGTAAACTGGAAATTCTGGGCTTTGGCCGTGCCAATAGCAACGGCGTCGAGCACGGTATGGTACTGAATATCGACCAAACGATTAAAGCGATTCAAATGGCATTGGAAAAATGCTATGAGTCAAATCCTGATCTTTCCATCAAGGAGGTGTTTGTAGGTATTGCCGGACAACATATAAAAAGTTTGCAAACGCGTGGAGATATTGTGCGTCAGGATGTGGAAGAAGAAATAAGACAAGAAGAAATTGATCGTTTGGTAGAAGATCAGTACCGCACTTATATTCCGCTGGGAGATCAGATTATTGACGTAATACCCCAGCAGTTTACTGTTGATAATTTTCAAAATATTGCCAATCCAATAGGATACAGTGGGGTAAAAGTAGGAGCGAATTTTCATATCATTACCGGCGACAAAAATGCCATTCGTAATATCAATAGAAGCGTCGAGCGTGCCGGATTGAAAACAAAAGATCTTGTGTTACAGCCACTGGCCTCGGCAGCCGCCGTTATGAATGATCAGGATCTCGAAGCCGGAGTCGCTATTGTAGATATAGGCGGTGGAACAACTGATTTGGCTATTTTCCATGAAGGGGTGCTGAAGTATACTGCTGTGATTCCTTTCGGTGGTGAGAATATCACCAATGACATCAAGCTTGGACTGGGTGTTTTGCGTACTCAAGCAGAGGCGATGAAAGTTCAATACGGAAGCGCGTTGAGTGATGAAACGAAAGCCAACATGTTTATAACCATACCTGGTTTGAAAGGATTGGCTCCTAAAGAAGTTTCCGTGAAAACACTTGCAAGTATTATACAGGCAAGAATGAGTGAGATTCTTGATTTTGTAACATTCCATCTTAAACAAGTCGGTTTGGACAACCGCAGTTTAAATGGGGGCATCATTTTGACGGGAGGTGGTTCTCAGTTGAAACATCTGTTGCAATTAACGGAGTATCTGACCGGACTGAATGCGCGCGTAGGAATTCCAAACGAACATTTATCCGGTGATTTGGCCGACAAGTTGGCATTGCCAATGTACAGTACATGTATAGGATTAATCCTGAAAGGATACAATGATTACGAAAATCTGAATAAACTATCCAGCGAGAATTTCATTCGAGTAACAATGCCCGATGAGATCGATACGACAGTGGTTGTAGATGATTCAATTCAAGATGTTACTCCATCTGTTCCTGAGGAGGATAAACCAGAAGTAACAGAAGGTGGCAATTCGGTAGATACAAGCGGAAGAAACAAGCTTAAAGAATTTTTAGATGGTATAAAGAACAACCTGATTGATTTGTTCAAGGAAGAAGAAGATGACGTTCGTTTTTAATCAACCCTATTCATTTACTAATCCAAAAAAATTAACTATGATACATTTTGATTCACCAAAAGGACAATCCTCCATCATAAAAGTGATTGGCGTTGGGGGTGGTGGTGGCAATGCCGTTAACCACATGTTTGGCCAGCAAATAGAAGGGGTTGATTTTATTATTTGTAATACAGACGCACAGGCAATCGCCTTGAGCAGTGTTCCAAATAAGATTCAACTTGGCCCTCATCTTACTCAGGGATTGGGTGCCGGAGCAAATCCTTCCATTGGTCGTCAGGCAACAGAAGAAAGTCTAGAAGAAATTAGACGCATTCTGGAAGTAAACACCAAAATGGTTTTTATTACTGCAGGTATGGGTGGCGGAACAGGCACAGGTGGTGCGCCTATCATCGCACGAATTTGTAAAGAGTTAGGTATACTGACCGTCGGAATTGTAACCACCCCTTTTTCTTATGAAGGCAAAAAGAGACTCCAACAGGCAGAGGATGGTATCAATTATCTTAAGGAAAATGTAGACACTTTGCTTGTGATCAGCAATGATAAATTGCGTAATCAGTTTGGTAATTTAAAAATGAAGGAAGCATTCGGTCGTGCGGATAATGTGCTCGCAACTGCTGCTAAGTGCATTACTGATGTCATCAATACAACAGGTCAGATAAATGTTGACTTTGCGGATGTATGTACGGTGATGCGCGGTGGAGGAGTTGCCATTTTGGGAAGTGCTTCTGCCGAAGGTGAGGATCGTGCTCAAAAAGCCATTGAAAATGCCCTGAATTCTCCATTGCTTAATGACAATGATATTCGTGGTGCAAAATGGATTCTTATCAATATTACAAGTGCGGAGGGTGAACATGAATACACTATGGATGAAGTGGAAATAATCCAGCAGTATATCATCGATCAGGCCGGTGAAAATACCGATGTGATTCTTGGAATGGGTTATGATGATTCATTGGGAACTCATCTTGGAATTACATTGATTGCAACAGGATTTTCACATAAAGATCCATTTGCAAAAGAAAATAGGGTGCAGGTAAAACCGGAAGATAAAATAGTGTTTGCACTTGATTTGCCGGAAGAGCCTAAAGTGTTAATTCCTTTGACTTCCGAATTGCCAGAATCTACCTTGATTGAAAAAGAAGTATTGGAACTTAGGATGTCTGATCCTATTGATTCGATTGAATTACCGTCGGAAAAAACAATGTCGGATGTGCCCGCATCAGAAACAATAAATGAACAGGAACAAGCGGTTATTGAATTTCCAGAAGACCCGATGATGCCTGTTCTCAAAGAATATGCGGAAGATCGTCCTTTAATTGCAGAAAAGGAAGATAATCATACTTTAAACTCAGATGAAAAAATATTCTTTGAAATATCTACCTCTACTGATCAGATTCCTTCGGAGGTGATTGATTTTGATGCTTTTGCTTTTCCATCACGAGACTCAAAGTCATCAGAATTGAATATCTCTGAACAAGACGCTCATGAAGAAAATGATGAGTCAGACAATAGCATAAATCAAACTTCAGGCAGTTTTTTGGCAAAGCCGACACAGATCTATGCAGATGAAACGACCGAATCGGAGCAAAATTCAGTAAATGAGATTGACAGAGATCTTGATTCTCTGGTTCAAATGGAACTTGTAATCAAAGAAGATTTGCCTGTATCAGAGCATAACGGTGCTCAAACAGAAAATCCTTTCATAAACACATCTGCCGAAAACAATGCACTGAATGATGAATCGGAAGAGGCACTCAGACGCCGTGCTGCTGAAAGAATTGCCAAACTGAGAAGTCTTTCATTCAATGTAAATACAGCTGATCCGTCCTCTGAATTTGAGACAGTTCCCGCATATATGCGCAGAAACGTGGACTTGACAAATCAGATTGCAGATATAGAAACTTTTTATAGTTCATATACGGTAAAGCCAAAAGACGAAAATCAGGCTGAAATCAGTACACTCAATACTTTTTTGGAAGGTAAGAAACCGGATTAACGAGTAACCCCCATTGTCTTTGACAATGATAAACTAGGTGTTTGTGTTATAGTTTGTAATGAGCCCTCCTTTTGGAGGGCTTTTTCTTCAATTGTTTTTAATTATTTCCACAAATCAGATGTACATTTACATTTCAAAACCGGGTTATTCTTCCCTTCGTAGTGAACAAACAAAACGTAAATAAAGTTTCTGCTGCAGGCCTTCTGATAGCATTGGGAATTATCTATGGTGATATTGGCACATCCCCTCTCTATGTTTTTAGCGCCATCATCAACGGAAGATCTATAAGTGAAGATTTGATTTTGGGCGGATTGTCTTGCGTCATATGGACGCTTACTTTACAAACCACCATCAAATATGTGCTGCTTACATTAAAAGCAGACAATAAAGGTGAAGGTGGCATTTTCTCTTTATATACATTGGTGCGACGTCAACGTAAATGGTTGGTGATGCCAGCCATGTTGGGTGGCGCTGCATTACTGGCAGATGGAATGATTACGCCACCTATCTCAATTACTTCTGCTATTGAAGGGCTTAAAAATATTCCCGCATTAAATGCCATACATGAAAATACAATCATCATCATTGTATTGTGCATTTTGGCAGTCTTGTTTTTCTTGCAACAATTTGGAACCATTTCCATCGGTAAAATGTTTGGTCCCATCATGTCTGTTTGGTTTGCCATGCTGGCAATTTTGGGATTGGCACATATCTCTTCCGAATGGGCTGTATTAAAAGCTTTTAATCCTGTTTATGCTGTTAAATTGTTGACAGTTTATCCCGGTGGCTTCTGGATTTTGGGTGCTGTATTCCTTTGTACAACAGGGGCGGAGGCACTGTACAGTGATTTGGGGCATTGCGGCAGAGGCAATATTCGTTTTTCATGGATATTCGTAAAAGCTTGTTTGATATTAAACTACCTGGGACAAGGTGCCTGGTTGTTGAATCACAAAGGATTGACTTACACCAATGGAGTGAATATGATCAATCCATTTTATCAATTGATGCCAGAATGGTTTTTATTGTCTGGTATCATTATTGCAACAGCTGCAGCCATTATTGCAAGTCAGGCATTGATCAGCGGATCATTTACTTTAATCAGTGAGGCAATTCGTTTAAATCTATGGCCACGCATGAAAATCAAATATCCCACTGAGGCAAAGGGCCAATTATATATTCCGGGTATCAACACATTGTTGTTTGCAGGTTGTTGCGCTATCGTACTTTATTTTCGTTCATCAGGTGCAATGGAAGCAGCCTACGGTTTGGCCATTACACTTTGTATGTTGGCGACCACCATCTTGTTTTCAAATTTTTTGATTTCAAGAAGAGTGGCCCCATTAATCATTTGGTTCTTCTTGCTTACATACATTGGAATCGAAATTGCATTTTTAATTGCCAACTTGGATAAATTTCCTCATGGGGGATTTGTTACACTGATCATCGGAGGTGGATTGTTTGTAGTGATGTATGTCTGGTTCCGATCCAAAAAAATCAAGAACAGATATATTGAGTTTGTGAGGGTTGAGGAATATGTTCCCCGTATAGAAGAACTGAGTAATGATACCAGTGTAATTAAATATGCAACGCACCTGGTTTATTTAACAAGCGCAGGTAATCCGAAGGAAATTGAGCATAAAATCATGTACAGTATTTTACATGGCAAACCCAAGCGGGCAGATATTTACTGGTTTGTGCATGTGCATACTTTGGATGATCCTTATACCTGCGAATATTCAGTAGAACATATTATCCCCAATGATATCATTCGTGTAGAGTTTCGTATGGGATTCAGGGTGCAACCTCGATTGAGTTTGATGTTTAAGAAAGTAGTGGAAGATTTGGTGGCGAATCGTGAAGTGAATGTGACCAGCCGATATGAAAGTCAGCAACGAAACAACATGGTGGGCGACTTTCAGTTTATTGTGATGGAAAAGTTTTTAAGTCAGGATAATGAACTTCCTATTTTTGAGCATATCATCATGCGATTGTATTTCTGGATCAAAGAAGTGAGTGTGAGCGAAGAAAGAAGTTTTGGTTTGGAACAAAGTAATGTGGTTGTTGAAAAATTCCCACTCATCGTGGCGCCTTTCACTAAGCTAAGACTAACACGTATCTGGGATTATGAAGATCAGTAGAATCTCAGCATTCCTTTAATTTCGTTTTATTTTTCCCGATCTCAAGTTGATAAACAGCACCTATTTTTACAGCCTTGTTTTTATCGCCGTGGCCAATTGGAAAATCAAAGCAAACCGGATAATCGTATCCCTCAACAATTTCTAAAATCATATCCTCGATAGATTTGCCAAAAGGTCTTTCTGTGTCTTTTGTTTCTGTGAAAGAGCCTACCATGAGGGCTTTGAGCTGACCCAATTTTCCGGAACGTTTAAGTTGATGCAGCATTCTGTCGATGGCATAGGTGTATTCGCCTACATCCTCTATCAGCAATATTTTTCCTTGCGTATCAATTTCAGAAGGTGTACCGATGCTGTTTACAATTAAAGATAAATTTCCGCCAAGCAATACACCTGTAACTTTGCCCCTTTTATTTAAATGATGCACATCGGCGACTATATTTATTTTTTTTCCTTTCAAACATTCAAGTAAAGACGCCACATTCTCTGCTTGCTTTTTGTTTTTGAAAGCACTGCACATGGAGCTGTGTATAGATGCGATACCAAAGTTCTGATAAACATGGTTTAGTATGACCGTTACATCACTGAAGCCGATAAGCCATTTCGGATTTTTGCGAAAGTTTGAAAAATCAATCCTGTCAATGATGCGACTCAATCCATAACCGCCTCTTCCAAAAAGAATGGCTTTTATTTCAGGTGCATCCAGCATAGCTTGCAGCTCTTCAATTTTTACTTCATCGGGTGCACTGAAATAATTCTTGGATGGATGTTCTACAGTTTTACCCAATAAAACTTGAAATCCTTTTTCATGCAGTGCTTTTACGCATGCATCTGCATTTTTCGGATTCATGTGTCCCGATGCGCAGGTAATAGCAATAAGATCGCCCTTTTTTAAATAAGGAGGTATGATGGTTTTACTCATGCTGTTAACTTACCGAACTGCCATTAGCTACATCACTGTTTACAAATACCAGTTTGCCGTCTTTGTCTTCGGCCATTAAAATCATGCCATTGCTCTCAATGCCACGCATTTTTCTGGGAGCCAGATTCGTGACAACAACCACTTTTTGTCCGATGATGTTTTCGGGTTGATGATGTAATGCAATGCCACTCACGATCGTTCTTGTTTCTGATCCAAGATCAACTTGAAGTTTTAATAATTTATCGGCTTTCTCCACTTTCTCCGCAGCTATGATGGTACCGGTCTTCAAATCAATCTTTGCAAAATCATCAAATTGTATGGTCGATTTAGCGGGTGTCTCATTTATTGTTTCTGTATTGTTGTTGCTTTCCACTTTTGAATTTTGATTTTTTACTTTCGAATATCCACTCTTTACTTCCAGTTTTTGAATCTGCAATTTCACCTCTTCATCTTCAATTTTTCTGAACAACAATTCCGGAGCGCGTAAACTGTATCCAACGCTCAACAGCTTCATGTTACCTGCATTTTCCCAATCCAGCATTTTATCTACCACCTTCATCATGTGGCACATTTTTTTTGCCGTAAATGGTAAGAATGGGTTGATAAGTACAGCAAGATTGGCGCATAGTTGTAGGCAGTGATGCAGACTATTATCAATACGCCTTTGTGCTTCGTCCGTAGGTTTGCCACTTTCGTCGGTTTGCTTTGCTACAATCCAGGGTTCTTTTTCCTGCATGTAACGATTGCCTTTGCGAGCAAGATCAATCACTTCAAACAACGCATCTCTGAATTTATAATGCTCGATATGTTGTTCGATGGTTTCTTTAGATTGAAGAATAGCTTGTTGTAACTGCGTATCTGCTTCATCCAAAATATCATTATGCAATGGTGGCACTTTCCCATTGCACAGTTTGTGCATGAGTACAAAAGTGCGGTTGATGAAATTTCCAAATACAGCTACGAGCTCGCTATTCACCGCATCTTGAAATCCCTTCCATGTAAATTCGCTGTCCTTTGTTTCGGGTGCGATGGCGGTTAAGTAGTAGCGCAAAGCATCCACCATCATATCGCCGCCATTTTCTTTTTTTACAAAGTCCTGTATATAATCTTCCATTTCAATGCTCCACCCGCGACTGGTACTCATTTTATCACCTTCGAGATTCATGAATTCGTTGCTGGGGACATTGTCAGGCAAAATATTTCCGTGCAGTTTGAGCATGACCGGAAAAATGATGCAGTGAAATACGATATTGTCTTTTCCAATAAAATGAACAAGCTTGGTTTCTTTATCTTCCCAATATAGCTTCCAGTCTGCGTTATTGTTGATGGCCCATTGTTTGGTGGCGCTAATGTAACCGATGGGTGCATCAAACCAAACATAAAGTACTTTACTTCCTTCACCGGTATTTTCATTGATTTTTACACCCCAGTCCAGATCGCGTGTAACGGCTCTGGCCTGCAATCCTGCATCAATCCAACCTTTACATTGCCCAACCACATTGGCTTTCCAGTCTTGTTTATGATCTTCGAGTATCCATTGACGTAAGAAAGCTTCATGTCTGTCGAGCGGCAAATACCAATGTGTCGTTTTTTTCTTGGAAGGTGTTTTTCCACTCAGGGTGCTCTTTGGGCTGATGAGTTGTTCGGGACTTAATGAAGTGCCGCACTTTTCGCACTGATCTCCATAGGCCGCATCGTGACTGCAAACGGGGCAGGTACCCATGATGTATCGGTCGGCCAAAAAGGTCTTGGCATCTTCATCATAGAACTGTTCGGATTCTTTGATTTCGAGGTCACCGTTTTTGTTGAGCGTTTCAAAAAATTCCAATGCAATTTCATGATGAATGGGCTCTGAAGTACGATGGTAAATATCGAAGGAGATGCCCAGGTCGCGCATGTTGCTGTCGAGCAGGGCATGATATTTATCAACGATGGCTTTGGGGGTGGTATTTTCCTTTATGGCCTGCATAGTAATGGCGGCGCCGTGCTCATCGCTGCCACATACGAAAACGACATCGCGTTTTTGGCCACGCAGGTAACGCACATATATGTCTGCAGGCAAATAGGCTCCGGCCAAGTGTCCAATGTGCTTAGGGCCGTTGGCATAGGGAAGTGCCGAAGTAATGAGGTATCTTTTTGGTTGGGTCATGATAGTAATGAAATGGGACAAAGTTACCTCTAAAACTAATTCAATTATACCTCTCTGCGTTCTTTGCGTTTTCAGTGTTTGGTACGTACCATGGCTATGTTACCACTGCTTTCTGTCTTTTTATGTACTTTTATTCCCAAATTGTCATACATGTATAAAAATCTGCTCACAGCATTTCTAATTTTTATTGCATCAAAAAGTTTCTCCCAACTCAAACAACTTAGCATCGAAGACGCCATGGTAAACGCCCGCACTTCGCTGGCTCCCGAAAATCTCAAACAACTGCAATTCATCAAAGGAACCGATGATTATGTGTATTTGAAAAAAGTCAATGGGAAAGACACCTGGATGAAAGGAAACTTTACTTCTAAAGAAGATGCTCCTTTTTTATCCCTCACTCAAATCAATGAAAAACTGCACAATGCAGGTTCAGATACTTTAACTACCATGCCAGCGATTCAATTCTCGAAAGAAGGATTTACGCTCACCTTAAAAGGCGCTAAAAAATTTATCGGCTTCGATGGAACTGCAAAAACCATCATCACTGCAGAAACCTCAGGCAAAGACAATGTGGAAGAAGGATCGGCTGGTTATGTGGCCTATGTAGATAATTATAATCTTTTTGTTACAGACAATAAAAATACACATCAAGTTACCACTGACGGCAGTGAGGATATTGTGTATGCATCCACCGTTCATCAAAGTGAATTCGGAATTACAAAAGGAACGTTTTGGAGCAACAACGGAAAATCACTGGCATACTATCGTATGGATCAATCCATGACGCCCAATTATCCAATTGTAGAGTGGGATAGCCGTCCAGCTAAAGTGAAAAATGTTCGTTATCCCATGGCCGGCGATTCGAGTCATCATGTAACCTTGTGGATTTACAACTGCGACTCTCAAAAAAATATTCCCATCAAAACAACCGGACCCTCAGAACAATTCCTGACTAACATTGCCTGGAGCCCCGATGATCAGTTTGTGTATATCGTCATAGTCAACCGGGAACAAAATCATTTTTGGGTGAACCAATACAATGCATCTACCGGCGATTTTATAACAACTTTGTTTGAAGAGCAGGATGAAAAATATGCAGAGCCATTAGTGCCTATGCTCTTTGTAAAAAATCATCCCGATCAATTCATCTGGCAAAGCAAACGCGATGGATGGAATCATTTGTATGTATATAAAAACGACGGAACCCTCATCAAGCAAATCACCAAAGGCGAATGGGATGTGATTGAAGTAAAAGGAATGGATGAAAAAGGGGAGTATGTTTATTTTGTATCTACACAAGTTTCTCCCATTTCTAAAAATCTATATCAAGCAAATATTAAAAGCGGAAAATTGACTGCCATCACAAATGCTAACGAAGTGCATAACACTATGTTCTCTTCCAATGGAAATTATGTGATTGATAATTTCAGCAGTCCTGATAATCCAAGAACCATTCAACTCATCGAAACAAAAACAGGCAAGTCAAAACTACTCAAGCAATCAGCCAATCCCTTGGAGAATTATGCGCGTGGCAGTATGAGCATATTTACTATTAAAAATAATGAAGGGACTGATCTATATTGTCGCTTGTTCAAGCCCGTTGGTTTCGATAGCTCAAAAACATATCCGGTGATTGTATACTGGTACGGTGGCCCGCATGCTCAAATGATTACCAACGGATGGAATGGAGGTGCGGGAGATTATTGGTTTCAATATATGGCAGAGCGCGGTTATGTAGTGTTTACGTTAGATACACGTGGAAGCTCCAATCGTGGCAAAGCTTTTGAACAAAGTATTTTCAGAAGAGCTGGTGAAATGCAGATGGAAGACTTGATGAAGGGTGTTGAGTATCTGAACGGATTGACTTACACCGACAAAAACAATATGGGTTTGTTTGGATGGAGTTATGGTGGTTTCATGACCATCGACTTCATGCTCAATCATCCGGGTGTTTTCAAAGCGGCTGTTGCCGGAGGACCTGTGACAGACTGGAAGTTTTATGAAATCATGTACACAGAACGTTATATGGATCGTCCGCAGGAAAATCCGGATGGTTTTGAAAAAACAAATTTGGTAAAACAGATTGATAAATTGAAAGGAAAACTCTTACTGATTCATGGTATGCAGGATAATGTGGTTGTTATGCAGCATTCTGTCAATCTCGTAAAAGCAGCCGTAGATAAAGGTGTGCAAGTAGATTATATGATTTATCCCGGTCACGAGCACAATGTGCTTGGTAAAGACCGTGCGCATCTTTATCAGAAGGTAACCGATTATTTTAAGTTACATTTACATTAATATCAACTCATGGCAATATTATCGGTTAAAGCATTATCTAAGAACTACGGATATATCAAAGCCCTCAACGAAATCAGCTTTGATGTTCCAAAAGGTGCTGTATTTGGTTTGTTGGGACCTAACGGTAGCGGTAAAACGACGTTGCTGGGTATTGTAACGGATGTTTTAAAGTCAACCAAAGGAACGTTTACATTGTTTGATGAAGCGCCCACAAATGAGCATCGCAAAAAAATCGGAACGCTTTTAGAAACGCCCAATTTTTATCATTACCTGTCCGCAGAAAAAAATCTGATGATTGCCGCACAAATCAAAGGGCGTGGAACAGAGGACATAGAATCAGTGCTTAAGCAGGTGAATTTGTATGACAGAAAAGATACTCCATTCAGTTCCTATAGTTTGGGTATGAAACAACGTTTGGCCATCGCCTCCTCATTGCTGGGTAATCCTGATGTCTTGATTTTGGATGAACCTACCAATGGTCTTGACCCGGTAGGTATTGCAGAAATTCGCGAACTCATTGCAGCACTGGCTCAAAAAGGAAAGACCATCATCATGGCAAGTCACATGCTCGATGAAGTGGAAAAAGTTTGCACCCATGTACTGATTCTTAAAAAAGGAAAAAGTATAGCGAGCGGACCGGTTGGAGAAATTCTGCAACAGGATGATGTAGTTGAGGTTTCATCTTCCAACATGGATATTTTATATGAAGCAATGAAAAGTTATCCTTCCATTAAAAATATCAGTAGACAAAACGATTATCTGCATGCTGCATTTGCTGCTGGGTCAGTTGCTATCGAAGATATCAATCGCTTTTGTTTTGAAAAAGGCATTGTGCTTTCGCACATGATGATGAAGCGTATCAGTTTGGAAAAAAGATTCCTTGAACTTACAAATGATAAATCATGAACTTACTGAAAATAGAATGGCTGAAGCTTAAAAATTATAAGCCATTTTACATCTTGTCTGCATTTTTTGTGGTGGGGGTTTTTGCGTCTAACTACATCAGTTATAAAATTGTAAATGCCGTAAAAAAAGAAGAATCAGGAAAATTATTACTCAATGCTTTTACTCCTTATCATTTTGAGCATGTTTGGCAAACGGTTAGTTATGTGAGTGGTTATGTATTGATCATCCCGGTATTGCTGATTATTCTTTCCTCAACCAATGAGTTTTCATACAAAACACATCGTCAAAATATTATTGATGGTTGGAGCAGAGAGCAGTTTATTTCAGTTAAATTACAGATGGTTTTACTGATGGCTTTGTCATGTACAATAGTGGTTATTTTATCGGGATTTGTTTTTGGATTAGTTTCTGAAGGTGCATTTTCCTTAGAACATTTCGATGGTATTGGTTTCTTTTTCCTCAAGGCATTGTCTTATTTCATGATTGCCCTTTTATTTTCAGTACTTATCAAAAAGAATTTTGCTGTTGGCTTGTTTTTTGTATACATGTATTTTGAAAATTTCATTTCACAAATTCTTGAATTTGTGAGCGTTTATTTGAAAACCAAAAAAGGATTAGATATCGGAAATATCGGCGATTATCTGCCTATGAACGCAAGTGATGCCTTGCTTGTTTTTCCTCAAAATCCAGCTAAGAGTGTATCTGCTAATCTAATACCAACCGATTATCCTGTTATTTCAGGGATCATGGCAGCATTTTATCTATTGTTGATCACCGCATGGATTGTGCGGATCATGGTTAAGAGAGATTTGTAGCTATTTGCCTACAAGGTCGTTGAATGCTTCATTCAAATGTTCGTAACTGAAAGTGAATCCGCAGGCTTTTATTTTTTGATTGGAGACACTGGTGCTTTTTAATACCTCAATACTGCTCTCTCCCATGATGATTCGCAATGCCCATGCAGGTATCCGAATTGGAAATTTTAGGAAGAAGTCTACATGCTTTGCCAGAGTTTGAATGAATTTCTTATTAGATGTAGGATTCGATGCAACTGCATTATAAATACCTGCGCAATTTTGATGATTGATTAAGAAAAAATACATTTCACAAAGATCATCGATATGTATCCAGCTGATGATTTGTTGACCATTTCCTAATACGGGAACAACCCCCATCTTAATCGGACGAAGAAATTCTTTTAAAGCGCCACCTTCTGTGGTTAGTACAATTCCTGTTCGCAAAATACAAAGGCGAACATTCAAGGAGCTGATTTTTTCTATGCTTTGCTCCCATAGTTTACAGGTTTGTCCCAAAAAGTCGGAGTGAGGTAGCGCTGCTTCGGAAAATAAATGGTTTTCCATTTTATCAGGACCATACCAACCAATTGCAGATGCAGATAAAAATACAGATACATGGTGAGGTAATCTTTGCAAGGCGTTGCTCAACAATGCTCCGCCTTGTATTCTGCTATCTGCAATTTCCTGCTTGTATGAATTAGTCCATCTTTTTTCTGCTACACCTGCACCGGCTAAATGAATGATGATATCAGCATCAAGAATTGCCTGATCATCAATCATTTTATTTTTTACATTCCAGTAAGCATATCGGAGTGCGGTATTTTTAGATGCCGGAAGCACTTTCCTTTGCGTTAGTATAATTACTTGATAGCCTCTTTCCAACGCCAAAGTGGTCAATCTTCTTCCGGTTAATCCTGTACCACCGGTAATGAGAATGGTTTTTGCTTTATTCACAGGACAAAGGTAGTCAGGTTGCCTTGATTTTATGGAAACTTATTGGCTATCTAATGTTGATGGAATTAAAAAAACGTAATTTTACATACAAATGTCATTGAGTAAACCTACTTTATTTTCCCGTTTCCGTCGTTTGCTTTTCAAGGCAACCCGAATTGTGCTATTTGTCTTTTTTTCAAAACTAAGTATAGCTCAAGAAATTGTTTGGGGTGAGGCGGATGAGCATGATAATCCCAATATTTCTTATGAAATCATAGGTCGTTTCGATTCCACCTACCTCATTTATAAGTCTATAAGGAACAGCAACTATATATGTGTATATAACGAAGATATGCAGGTAATTGAAACACACGAATTGGAATTTTTGCCTTCACGAATGTTGGATATTGATATTATCAAGAACAAGCAAAAAATCACATTTATTTGGCAGCAAGAAAAAAACGGAGTGGTATCATGCTTTGGAACAATCTTAAATGCCAATATGCAACAGCTCGTCCCGGTTAAATTACTGGATACTACCAAGGTTGGACAATTTGCTGAAAACAAAATTTATCTTACAGGAAAAAGTGAGGATAAATCTAAATTACTTATTTACAAAAGATATGTTCAGAAGGGTGACATACGAGTCATGGCAAAAGTATATGACAATAGTTTGAATATGCTGGACAGCTCTCGTTTCACTTTTGAATTCAAATCTAAAAAAGACTTTCTATCACAAAGTGTCATAGATAATGAGGGCAATGTTTTCTTTACGATACAACACCGATCAGGTAACAATCAGACTTATACAAAACTTGGATTATTTATCTGCAGAAAAGATACGATTGTAAAAAGAATTGAAATTCCTTTACAAGATAATCGTTTGTTACAGTCTTCTCTTGTGGTAGATAATAATCACAAAAGATGCATCATTACAGCCGATTATTCACGAAATGCAAAATACCGTTCAGATGGAGTATATGTATGTTATGTAGATGCTGTACATCATGAAGTTTTACAGCAGAACTATGTAGCTTTTTCTGATTCAGTTAAAACACTTCTTAAGCCAAGTGGCGGTAATTCGTATGATGAGGCCGATTATCACCCTGATTTTGTATTGGTAAAAAAGAATGGTGCTTTAGTTATCATTAAAGAGGATGAGTATGAAGAGATGATAAATATGATAAATCCATGGAACAACAATATGATGTTGGGTAATTCCGGAGTTTTTACACCTGTTGATTATTATTACAGTCCTTATCAAAGTAGTTTTTACAATCGTAATGTCGGACGAGCAAGAACACGTTACTATAATAACAATATTCATGTTATTCAAATAGATAGTTCTTTTCAAAATCAATGGTTGCGGGTAGTTTCTAAAAATCAATATGCTGAAGATGATGAAAGTTTCAATTCTTATTTTATGCTGATGCAAGCCAGAGAATTACACTTTGTTTATTTGGCAAATATGGGAATGAAACATGTGCTATCACATTTGGGAGTTGGGGGAGATGGGTCAATACAAAGATATCCAACCCTTAGAGGCAATGGGTCAGCAGTTGAAATGCTGCCCAGGTATGCCAAACAAACATCATGGAATACCTGTATCATGCCATTTATTCAAAGTGGTAAACTTGCATTTTCAAAGGTTACATTTATAAAAAATTGATTATCGTGCTTAATATTTTTAGACGATTTTGGCCTTATAATAGTTTTTTGCTGGTTCTGTTGGGTTTGATGTTATTATCACCAATCTTATTTAATAATACCCACATTGAGCAATATACATCTGACGGAATCATTTGGGTTTATATTACAAAGTCAGGTGTTTTTGGTGATATACTAAGCAGGTGGCTGATGTTGATTCTGCTGATTGGTATGGGTATTTATATCAATCAACTCGTCATTCATTATAAATTATTTCAGAAATCAAATTATCTGACAGGAATGTGCTGGATGATCATTGTTTCTTTTTTTATCAAGGAATATCATTTCTCATCCCTGTGGTTCATTTTGATTTTGGTATTGGTGATTACCTCTAAACTACTCTCATTGTTTGGGAGCTCTCAGCTAAAAGGTGATTTATTCAACATAGGAATGCTGTATGGTATATCAGTTTTGATATATTCTCCATCTATTCATCTGGCACTTTATATTGGTGTCATGTTATTGTTGGTGAGACCAGTGTATATATCTGAATGGCTAATGGTATTTATTGGAGCAATCACACCATATTATATTGTTGCTTCTATTTTATTTTTAAATGACCATTCATTGACAGAAATACTTCCCAAATTGTTGTTTAAATATCCTTACTTTGATTCAAATAACAAATTTATCATTTCATGTACACTGATTCTAATTCCTTCATTAATTGGATTGGTTTATGTTTTAAAAAACATGAGAAAATATCTGGTTCACACCAGAGAGGCATGGTCTGCCATTTTTCTGTTTTCATTATGTGTCATACTCATACTTTTTTTTGCGCCTAAAGTTGGATCGAATATCTTTCTTTTTCTCTTCGTTCCAGCCTCCATTCTTGGAGCAAGTTTTTACAATTATGTCAAAATAAGATACTTGCCTGCAATCATTCTTGGCTTTTGTTTTTTTTGGGGGATTTACTGCGCTTATTCTTGATTTTAAGATATCATTAATGAATTAGAACTTACATTTGCAAAAAAGAGGCTATGAAAGTATTATTCTTGGGTTTTTTATTTGCGATGATTTCTCCCAGCTTAACAGCACAAATCAACGATCCTGTAACATGGAACACATCTGTTAAAAAAACTGGGGAAAATCAATATGAGATTCATTTAACGGCCAATGTTGAAGGCAAATGGCATATTTACTCACAAGATTGTGGAAAAGGCCCGGAACCAACAATAATCAGTTTCTCAAAAAATCCCATGGTCAAGCTAGTGGGTAAAACAGCCGAAATAGGGAAATTGGAGTCTCAATATGATCCAAATTTCAAATCAACTTTAAAGTATTATAATAAGCAAGTAGACTTTGTACAGAAGGTTACGAAAAAATCTAAAGCCGCCGTTTTATTGAAAGGAAACGTCAGTTTTATGGTGTGTAATGAACAAAGGTGCCTTCCGCCCAAGGATGTTCCATTCAGCGTTAAAATAGACTAAATAAAAAAGCAGTAATTTTATCCCGACTAAGTCGGGATTTTTTTTTATGAAAAAAAGCATTTTATCAATTTTAGTACTGATTATTTTCTTTTTGATCTCAGAAATAAGAGCACAAGAGAAATCTTCCATTGAATGGCAATTCTCTGTAACAAGTAAAAATGGAGAAGTCGTTGATCTTAGATTATTCGGTAAAATCAAAAAAAACACCTGGGTATATGCCAAAGATCAGGCAGATGTTTTAGGGCCTGTCATCACCGGTGTGGACTCCAGTGTTGCAATTACCGTTCAATCAATAATCAATCAACCGGTTTCTCTTTTGGATCCTTTATTTGAAAACCAAAAAAAGAGCATTTGGAAGGATTCTCTTATGTTGAAAATTTCATTGAAATGCAAGACCCCAAATTTATCAGCAATCATATTACATATTTATGCAGAAACAGGTGATTCAGCCCAATTCTCAACCGATGAGCAGGATATAAAAATACTTCTCGATGAAAATGCTGTCTCAAATCAACAGATTCCTCTGATAAAAGAATCCAATCAGATCAGACCTTGCGAAAGTATTGATGTTTCTGCCACAGAACCCTCTAAAAAATCTGGATGGCAATTGTTTGTATTGGGATTTTTGGGAGGACTGATTGCATTGCTGACACCTTGTGTGTTTCCAATGATACCGCTAACGGTATCATTCTTCACGAAAAAATCTCCCACCCGAAAAACAGGAATTCGAAATGCTACGCTTTATGGTTTTTTCATTCTACTGATTTACCTTTTATTGAGTATGCCTTTTCATTTTTTAGATGCGGTAAATCCTGAGTTACTCAATAACATTTCAACCAATGTATATCTTAATGTTATTTTCTTTGTGGTATTCATTGTTTTTGCGTTGTCTTTTTTTGGTTTGTTTGAGATTACCTTACCCGCTGCATTAACCACTGGCTCCGACAGCAAGGCCGGTACCGGTAACATCATCGGTATTTTTTTTATGTCACTTACTCTGGCTATTGTTTCCTTTTCATGCACCGGACCCATACTTGGCTCACTGCTCGCAGGATCATTGGCTACAAATGGCGGCGCATGGCAACTTACCATTGGTATGGGGGGATTCGGACTTGCGTTGGCATTGCCTTTTGCGTTGTTTGCTTTATTTCCTCAATGGTTACAGTCATTACCAAAATCGGGTGGATGGCTACAAACAGTAAAAGTGACACTCGGTTTTTTAGAAGTAGCCCTGGCCTTTAAATTCTTATCCAATGCCGATTTGGTCATGCATTGGGGATTGTTGAAAAGGGAAATATTTATTGGTATTTGGATTCTTACAGGGATAGGTATGAGTTTGTATTTATTTGGTTTGTTGCGTTTTTCAAAAGATACAACTCCTGAGAAATTATCTTTTGGAAGAAAACTATTTGCAACATTGGTTGCTCTATTTACGCTGTATCTGATTCCTGGAGTTACCAATACAAGTTATGCCAATTTGAAATTCATAAGTGGATTTCCGCCTCCATTGTATTACAGTATTTACGAAAAAGACAGCGATTGTATTTTAGGATTGGAATGTTCTAAAAATTATTCTACGGGGCTAGAGATGGCAAAAATGGCCAACAAGCCAATTCTCCTTGACTTCACAGGATATGCCTGTGTAAATTGTAGAAGAATGGAAGAGAATGTTTGGAGCGATCAGGAAGTAAATGATTTTCTGCGTGATAATTTTGTAGTCATTTCCCTATATGTCGATGACAAGAAAAATCTGCCTGCAATAGAGCAGTTCACTTACACGTTGCCAGATGGGAGTAAAAAACAGATTAAAACAGTCGGTGATTTATGGACCACAATGGAAACCATCAATTTTGCCAATAACGCACAGCCACTTTATGTGATCATTGATCCAAAAGAAAGAATAGTTGCAAGGCCGGTTGGATATACACCCGATAAAAAAGCCTATTTGCAGTGGTTGAAATGTGGCAGGAAGCAGTTTGATCAGAATAAATAGTTTGCTGTTTTTATTATACTTGCCTACATTTGTCCACCCAAGGAAAATCATTATTTATAACTTCCTAAACAATTTTGTATGAATAGTTTTTTGCCTAAAAATCTGTTGTTTTTGTTTTTTACAATTCTCGGCTTTCAAACAATTTCATTCTCACAGGAAACACATCACCGTCTCACACCCATTGTAGCGTCTTTCGGACAGGGGACTAATATCAACGTAATCTACCATCGTTGCAACTGGAGGATTCATCCTGATTCACCATCTACTACATCACCCGTAAAATATTTACGGGGAAATGTTACTACACATTTCTTGACAACACAAGCTAATGTGACTTCCATTACTTTTGATTTCAACAATGTATTTACAATCGATTCTATTTTATATCGCAAGAGCAAATTGCCTGTAACAAATTATATATGGAATACTACAAAAATTCTGCAGATCAATTTTCCATCACTTATAGCAAACAGTGGGACTAAGGATTCGGTAACTATTTTTTACAGGGGCATACCACCTGCTGCAAGCGGACAGGCATTGGGTTATCAGAGAGGTGGAACTTCCAGTAATAATTACGTTTACACGCTTTCTGAATCTTATGAAGACCGAGACTGGTGGCCATGCAAACATGATATGCGCGATAAGATAGATTCGATGGATATCAACATTAGTGTACCCAGTACATTTTGGGCTGCTGCAAATGGTAAAATGATTGACACATCTGTTGTCGGAACAAATCGTATTATGCGGTTCCAGCATCGTTATCCAATTGCTTCTTATCTTGTAGCAATTGGTGTTGCAAAATATGTTCGTTATTATAGGACGCCTGTGAATATCAATGGTACCAATGTGCCGGTGGTATATAATATATTTCCGGGTAAAACAAGCACTACCGTTAATTCTATTCTCACTGCACTGGATCGTAGCAGGACAGAGTTAACTGCCTTTTCAACCAAGTATGGCGACTATCCTTTTAAAAATGAAAAACATGGTTTTTATGAATTTGGATTTGGAGGTGGTATGGAGCATCAAACCTTTTCAGGGATGGGCTCATCAGCACTAACGAGTAACAGTACCATTGCGCATGAACTGGCGCATCAATGGTTTGGAGATAAAGTTACCTGTGCTACTTGGAATGATTTATGGCTAAATGAGGGATTTGCAAGGTATAACGAGGTAGTAGCTGCTCAACTGGTAACGGGTGTGGGTACTCCATCTTCTATGCTATCCGCTTTAAAGTCAAATGCAAGAGCAACATCTACGACACCGGTGTATATTACCGATGCAAGTACTTCCAATACTATTTGGACTACCAATAATAACAATGCTATTTATGAAAGAGGAGGTATGGTTGTAAGTATGTTGCGCAGTTTGCTGGGTGATACAAAATTCTTCCAGGCTTGTCGTAATTATTTGAACGATACTGCATTGGCTTATAAATCTGCAGCTACTGCTGATTTACAAAGACACATGGAAGGACAGTTTGGTGCAAACATGAATGCATTTTTCAATTCATGGATATATGGAGCAGGTACTCCATCCTATACGGTAAGCTGGTACACAACGGGAAATAATATTTCTGTGAAGCTTACACAAACCCGAACAGCAGGATCAACAGTTACTCATTTTGCCATGCCGGTTGTTTTGAGAATTGCAGGTTCAGGAACCAATCTTACTACAATAACCCTATACGATAGAGGCGATTCTATTTTTGTGGCTGGTAATGGAATAGGAGTGGGTTATGCGGGACGCATTGCAAACATAAACTTGGCCTTTGCCCCTGCAACAGTAACCTTTGATCCGGATAATGTGACGATGGCAACAGGTACGGTCAGTAAATCAACGACACCTTTGCTGAGAACAGCAATTATTCCAATAAATAATGATATTGCTGTTTACCCCAATCCGGTAAGTAATGAATTGCTATTCCTCAGAAATAAAGTAAAGGAAGAGACTGTTTTGCATTTTACTGAGATGGGTGGTCATACGGTTTTGAAAGTGCCGGTATTGCAATCAGTAGAAAAAATCAATGTAGAAAACTGGAAATCCGGAGCTTATATTCTTCAAATATTCGAGCAGGGGAAATTGATGGATACCAGAAAAATTGTGGTGAGGCATTGATGGCTCGAAATTTATCATTTTATTTTTTGTCGGGGCGGCAAGATTCGAACTTGCGACCTTCCCGATACATCGGGACGCGATA
>CAZXSR010000005.1:133797-147289 GCA_964643315.1 uncultured Ferruginibacter sp. | reverse complement strand
GGTACTTGATTTTTTGCATCCTTTTTGATCAAGCAAAAAGGATGAGAGAAAAAATGATATTGAGAAAACAAATAAAATCAATACGATTCAGTTATCAAACCCTATGATAATCTCCTCTCCAGTTTTGAATCGCTTCTTTAATTTGCTTGTTGGTTAGATTTTCTTTAAGTGCTCTTTGAGCTAAATTCACAAACTCTTCATCCGAAGCAAAACGAAGCGCGATGATTTGTGAAAGTTTCAATTCTTTATCGAGTATTTTACCGGTTAATGCAAAATGACGCAGATTTTCTTCAGCCCTGATGGCGCGATCTTGTGTTACAATAGCATTACGACGACAAGCAAATATGGTTATCATCAAACCCAGAGGCAGCATGGTAAAAATGTAACAATTAGAATTCAGACATGACCCTGATGTGCAGCATCCTGAAAACAATTTTATAACTGAAAAAATGATCACTGCCAGAGACATCAGCATTACAATCAAAAATGGGCGAGGCGGGATTCGTACGTGGTTTTTAAAATTTTGTTGGTGCATTTTTTATTAAATTAAAAGTCAAAATTCAAAATAAAAAGTCAAAAAATCCTACTCTGAATAAGATAGATGAAAAAAAGTAAATCTGTTTGTTGATAAATCAATCATCAGATTAATAAAACCAACAAAAAGTAGGAAAGGTTAGGAATTTACATCGTACAAGTATTGCCTTCAATGATTCGTAAATAATACCTTTGTACAATGATTAAAGCTTCTATCATTACTATTGGAGATGAATTGCTGATTGGACAGGTAATAGATACCAACAGCGCGTGGATTGCTCAGCAACTCAACAAAATCGGGATTCAGGTTTGTCGACGCGTCGCGGTAGGCGATGTAAAATCAGATATCATCAAAGCGCTGAATGATGAGCAAAGTAATTCAGAGATTATTTTACTTACCGGAGGTTTAGGGCCAACTGCTGATGATATTACAAAGCCGCTATTATGTGAATATTTCGACGGGAAAATGATTGTGAGTCAGCCTGCGTTGGAAAATGTCATTCATATTATAGAGCGAATATATAAACGCACCATGAATGATCGCAACCGAAAGCAAGCAGAAGTGCCTGATACTTGTACTGTATTGCTGAATCCTCGCGGAACAGCTCCGGGTATGTGGTTCGAAAAAAACAATCGAATATTTGTAAGTATGCCCGGCGTGCCTCACGAAATGAAAGGATTGATGGAAGAGGAAGTCATACCCCGACTTCAAAAACGATTTCATACTTCACACATTGCACATAAAACACTGGTTACTTATGGCATCGGAGAATCTATGCTGGCTGATATTTTAGAACCGTTTGAATCATCATTACCTGCACATATCAAACTTGCCTATTTACCCAATCAGGGGTTGATCAGACTGAGACTCACGTCAACGGGTAACGATTCGGAACAAGTCGACAGGTCAATAAGTGAGTCTTTTGAATCACTCAAGCTGGCAACCAAAGATTATTTAATTGCCACCGAAGATGCACCGATGGAAAAAATTGTGATGCAGCTATTACAATCGAGGAATAAAACCCTTGCTACTGCAGAAAGTTGTACGGGAGGTTATATCGCACATCTCATCACTTCCATCCCGGGATCATCATCCATATTTAAAGGATCTGTGGTTGCTTATGCAAATGAAGTAAAAGAACAAATGCTGGGAGTTCAAAATGACACTTTACAAAATCATGGAGCAGTTAGTGAGGCAGTCGTAATTCAAATGGCAGAAGCTGTTTTGAAGAGGATGCAAACTGACTATGCCATTGCTGTTTCGGGAATTATGGGACCTGATGGAGGAACGGACAGCAAACCGATTGGAACTGTTTGGGTCGCTGTTTCAGATAAAAATGAAACGATTGCGAAATCATTTCATTTCAGGTTTGACAGAATCAGGAATATACAATTGACAGCAATGAACGCGCTTAATTTGCTGAGACAGGTTATTTGGGAGAATCATTGATTCAAATGATGGCGTATTTCATATACATAATTTTTTGCAACTTGAACTAGGCAGGTAGTTGTTTTTGCTTACATTTGTGACTTCTAAAACGATTCAATATGAGTTTAGCTGATCTCATTATGCCCAAGCTCGGAGAGAGCATCATGGAAGCAACCATCTTACGTTGGCATAAACAGCCGGGAGATTTGGTTGCGATGGACGAAACAGTACTTGACATTGCTACCGATAAAGTAGACAGCGAAGTCCCCTCAACAGCAGCCGGTGTCATCGAAGCTATTCTCTACAAAGAAAATGATGTTGTTCCAATCGGGACAGTCATTGCCAAAATTCGTGTTGGCGCTTCCTCCGCAAACACACAAAATACATCAGCACCCTCGAATATTCCTAGTTCGTCAATCGTTGAGGATATCCCCTATCAACCGGCTGTCTCTGCACAACAAATGCCATCAGGCAGTGCAGTTCGCTTTTACTCCCCATTGGTTTTGAATATCGCACAAAGTGAAGGCATATCAATGGCAGAGCTCGAGAAAATCCCGGGCACGGGGCAAGATGGGCGTGTGAGTAAAAAAGATATTTTAGCTTATGTAAATCAGCGTACAAGCGAAAACGTTAGCGCCCCTATAAGTCAATCCGTACAAGCGGTTGTCCCTGTAATGAACAAAGAAACGGTAGCAGCTACTTCTACCCCTCCAATTACCTACCAGGGAAATGTCGAGATCATTGAGATGGATCGTATGCGCAAATTGATTGCCAAACACATGGTAGACAGCAAGCATACCAGTCCGCACGTTACCAGTTTTGCAGAATGTGATGTCACCAATATGGTGATGTGGCGTGACAGAATAAAAAAAGATTTTGAAAAGAGAGAGGGAGAAAAAATCACATTCACACCATTATTCATTGAAGCGATTGTTAAGTGTCTTAAAAAGTATCCGATGCTTAACAGCTCGGTAGATGGCGATCGCATCATCATAAAAAAAGACCTAAATATTGGAATGGCTACCGCACTGCCTTCCGGCAACCTAATTGTGCCTGTCATAAAAAATGCAGACCAATTCAATATCGTTGGCTTAACCAAGCAAGTAAATGGATTGGCAAATGCCGCCCGAAACAACCAACTAAAACCGGATGATACAACAGGCGGAACTTTTACTTTAACCAATGTGGGAAGTTTTGGCAGCATCATGGGAACGCCCATCATCAATCAACCACAGGTTGCCATTATGGCGGTAGGTGCGATCAAGAAAAGACCCATGGTGATAGAAACTCCGCATGGTGATACCATTGGCATCCGACACATGATGATGATTTCCATGAGTTATGATCATCGAATCATTGACGGAGCTCTTGGCTCAACGTTTTTGAATGCTGTGAGCAAAGAACTGGAAAATTTTGATCTGGACAGAACAGTTTAATATTCCTTTTTAAACCTTGCACCTTGAAATAAATCCTACTGGGAATGATTCGACTCAGTATCCTTTGAGAACAGATTTGTATACTGAATCCTTTTGTGCTGTAGTTAATTTATAATTGTATTTCAATAAAGCGCCTTCCCAATCACCATAGCCAGGATTGGGAATGACCATAAACTTCTTGCCAAATAATGCGGCATTATCATAAACATTTCTGTTTCGTTCCTCCTCGGTTTTCTTGTCAAATAATGAGCTAAAATCTGCAAGGTTATCTCCCAGCAACATCATGATTTCATGAGTGTTCGCAACTGATTGTCTGCGTGGCTCTTTTCCCGATGTCGTGCTTTTTAATAAAAGATGCGAACTGTCTGCGTTGGGAAAATTATATTTTTTTAGATTAATTAAAGTGGATGAGCGCTCACGTTCTTCACGATTGGTAATGTAAAAAATCTCCACTCCTTTTGAAGAAGCATATTTCAAAAATGAAGATGCTCCGGGAACCGTATCGGCTTCGGCTTTCTGTGTCCACGCATACCAACTCTGCGGCTCATATTCCTTTCCCTGCAAGGCACGATCAACTGCATAAGGACTATTATCCAAAACTGTTTCATCAATATCTGTCACGATTGCAAGTGGCCGATCGGAAGAAGATTTATATGCATCCAATCTAAGTGTTGCAAAATTATAAGTCTGCAAACAAAGTGCTTTATATTCTGCCGCACGCTGTTGATATAATGATGTAAATAATTTCCCTTCAATGGGTATACTGCCTGTACTTTTTTTTGCTGATTCATTTCTTACAACATTTACTGTCGTATGACAGGAAGCAAATAAAATGAAAGCTAAAAATAAATATTTGAACATAGTTGTAATTTAGGATGATTCTGCACTCCCCTTTTCTCCCACAAACCAATGCTCTTTATCTTTGAAAAGAACATTGAAAGTCGTCAGGCTACCATATATCCGGGTAATATATTGCTGGAGGTTCACCTTATCTTCATCGCTCAAAATTTTGTGAGCATTGATTTGTTGTTCCATAACCCGCAAACGATCCCGCAACATGACAATTTTATGAAAGAAAACTTCAATGGGCACCTCTTTGGGTTTTAATGATGAATCCGCAGGCTTCAGGATCATTTGACCCCCTCTCCAACGATCACCCAAATGAACGACCTCATTAACGTCGGACCACATACGAAGAATCTTCAGCAATGAACGTTCTATATCAGATGTGGTTTCTATCTCTGCAGTTACATTTTCAGGGATGACTTCATCGAGGGCAGCATCTGTCTTATCTATCTCTTTAATGCCGGCATTGATGAATGAAATCAGATAAGTAGCATAGCGCACCCCAACAATCACTCCAGGTCCATGCATGGTATGCTGCAAACGAGTACCAATTCCCAAGGTAAGTTGATCCATAAAAAAAATAATTTCTCAAAAATAAAGAATGTCAGCTAATCTTATCAAATTGACTTACATACAATAACGAATCAGGCAACCATAGTTCAGATCGATGTTGATTTTCGAGAAAAAGGATTTTTGAAAACTGTAGTATGATTGCATAAAACCAATAATTAATTTTTTTCGTACAAAATAAACAAGTATGGGAATTTGTTTTTGAATAATGCTTAAAATAAAGCACTAACAGTGCTGATTTATCATTAATGTTTCATTAAAAATTATTACCAATCCATAATTTACTAAACAAATTTTTACGATACGACCGAAATAAATACATTTGTGTATAAATTACACTATAAACGATTCATATGAAAAGATTTTTTCTGTTTCTTTTATTACTGAATTCATTTTCAGGATTGCTTCAGGCACAGGTAGCTATTGGAACATCAACACCCGATAATTCAGCTGTTCTGGAGTTGAGTGCTCAGAATAAGGGCTTCCTCCCCCCAAGAATGACTTTTATGCAGCGAAATCAGATAACCGAACCCAAAGCAGGATTGATTGTATGGTGCAGCGATTGTGATACAAGCGGCCAACTACAGGTTTTTAATGGCACCCGTTGGACAAATCTAACCGGTGGCATTGCTGCTACCGGCATACAAGTTGAAATGCCTCCCAACAATGAGCTTTATATCATTGGTGATGCTACATCATTCGGCTGGACCAATGAGTCAAATATGCCTCCTGTTCAAAAACTCACAAAACTCAATAACTTTACCTGGGGGGGTATTTATAACCTTTCAGGAACAGGTGGATATCTTCTATTACCAACACCCGGAGATTGGTTCAATAAATATAACGTTTCAGATGATCCTAATAATACAGCCAACAATGGTATTTTTGGTTACAATCTAATTCAAAATTTTCCGGGAAATGTAACACAGGGAGCAGGTTGGCATAAATTGATTTTCAATTTCCAAACTGCCGGGTATACTGTTACCCGCGAAACCAATCCATTAATTGATAATCTTTATGTAACTGGTGGCGGTACTGCAAGCGGTTGGACAAACAATCCTCCGGCTGATCAGAAATTCAATATGATCAGTAATGGCATTTTTGAAATTACAGTTCCATTGACAGGAAGCAACCTAATCAAGTTTATAAGTAATCCAGGCCAGTGGCAACCGCAATTTGGAGGCACCTCCTCTACCGGAGGGGCGTTGCAATTCAATTACAGCACAACAGGTGGAATCGATCCTGCAGCTATACCCACTCCAGGAATATCAGGAAACTATAATATCAAGGTAAACATGATCACAAGAGAGTATAGCATCACTCCGCTTTAAACCAATATTTGGTGTTTTTTTTAAAAGAGCGGAATTAATATCCGCTCTTTTTTATTGCATGATTAAATTTCCTGGTATAGTTAATTTTTTATTTTGACCAACCGTTATTCTTGCTCCTTGTAATATGGTTTGCTGCCCCGATAAAATACACTCACCGGCTCCTGATGGATTAATAAAAATCTGTGAGCAGGATGGTAATCTGCTGGGGGGCTTCTTCCCATTTGTCCAATTGGATGCATTACTCCAGTTGCCTGTACCAGTAAATGTGTATAAACTATCTGCAACCGATACAAGCTTTTGGTTACTGTTGGCTTGACCGCTGATTCGGCATGTATTCAAGTAATTCAAAGAGCAGAATACTACATCATTATTATTCCAGCCGGCAGCAGTGTACACCGCATTAGTTTGTCCGCTCAAAGGCAATCCATTTTTATACCATTGAAATGTATTGGATAACCCGGGATTAATGACAGAAGCAGTGAAATTCATCAACTGACTCGCACATATTGTATCATTACCGGTTGATGCCTGAATGGTAATTCCGGCAGTTGGTGGAACCAGTCGTTGCATTATCAACTTGTTTGAGTTGACAACAACGGGAGTATCTTTACCAAATAACATATTAGGGCGAATGCTTGTAATATTTGTTCCCGAATCTTTTGTGCAAGCAATCATACCGGCAGGATAATCCTGTTGAAAATATCCGGTTGAAGTATATGATGTTGTTGAGTAATTGGTTTGATAGGCACGGCTACCATATACGCCATTAGTGAAGCATATATCAACCAAAATGTTTGATGTGCCATTCCAGTAATAAGGGGTTGTAAAAAAATGTGTATTGATACTATTGATAGTTGGCTTGTAATGCAATGGGCCAAAAACTGTTGTAAGTGCGGGAGTCTGAAAAGCTCTTGTAAGAGATGTAACTGTCGTATTAGCCAGTTTGATTGTATAGGATTTTAATGTATCCGGGTTGCCCACAGAACTTCCCACATTGAAGGAAAGTGACCTCAGATATCCGGCAGTTACCCCTGAAGCGGAAAGTTCTGAAGCGAGTATCAAATATTGCTGGCGACCATTTCCGTAATATGTTGGATAGGCACTACCTACGTTTGATGTTACAGAATTTTGAGTTGTTGAGTTGCCCAAAGCATACCTATTTCCACATGCAGGAATGGTGTTTACTACGCATGTTACAGAATCTCCTTGTGCAAAATTTGTCGCTGAGTAAACGGAGCTATTTCCACCTACGTTCACTCCATTTCTTTTCCACTGATAACTGAGTGCATTTCCATAGGTTATCGCTGCAGAAAATATAGCAGTATCCATAGCACAAATAGGATTGGAACCTGATGTTTGAGTTATTGATACGTTAGGCATTTGACCATTACTTGTTTGAATGGTAATTGTGTTGGATGAAGCATTTCTGTTTTGTAAACAACTAATTGATGAAGTTATTTGGCAATTAACTGTTTGACCGCTTATATGATTTGACAGTGTAAGCGTTTGACTGTTTGTTCCTGTAGCCACTCCATTTACCATCCACTGATATGAAGGTGCGGTTCCTCCGTTGGTTGCTGTTGCTGTAAAAGTAATGGGGTCATTTACACAACCCGGATTAACACCTGAAGTAACTGCGATAGAGACGCCAACCTGTATACCGGATGTTTCAAGCGAAGAGATTACCACCGGAGTGGATACTGCACCACCACATGTGTTGGTTACCGTATATGTTCCGGCTGTTCTTACCACAATACGATTTCCCGACTGCCCATTGGACCATTGCAAATTGACGGCATTGGATGCAGTAAGCACGACACTATCACCGGGGCAGATTGTCGTATTACCGGTAACAGTTACAATGGGAGTTAGATTTTGTTTTGTTAGCGTTACCGGAACGGCAACCCAGTTATTCGTTTCATCACTTTCAATGAAATTATTGAGTGGATCAGTAATAGATACGACATAGTAATTACCATCGCATACATTTACAAGTGGAATGGGCTCGTTTAATCCCATACTATATACATCATAATTACCGGGATAAATCCCCTGTGTCATACCACAACCTGTATGAAAACCAAAATTGTGATTAGCGAAAGTTGTAAGTGGATTGCCATTATTATCCAAACACTCGCCTGCATTACTGGCACAGTTACCCAGATTCACCAAACAAAAGCTTTGTTTTACGCCGGTGCCGACAACAGGCCAGGTAGTTGCATCAGGATTGGATGTAGCAGTTCTCAGAGTGTAACTAGACCAGTCATCCACATGCAGATGACTGTGTGCAGCATGATAGGTCATAGCACCCGCCACCCGATCGTAATAACTCAATGTATCTGTTCCAGCTCTTTTTTGATAGATGCGCTGCTTGATGACGTGTTTAATATCCTCTCCATCCGGACAAATAGTATTGCATGGAACCAGTGTTCCGCCACAGTAACATGAGTCTATGCCATATATCTCAATGGGGCCATACCCGATATTTGGCGTAGCATTCGAAATATCCAGTGCACCCGGCACTTCAGAACGATTCAATTGAATTTCTTTAGCCGATGCGGTTACATCTGGCAAAAGATCGCACGCGGCCGCTCCACCCGGACAAACACAGGTTGGACAGGTATATACAGCAGAAGGTACAACCACAATTGGAGGATTTCCTGCACGGGGTGGATTGTTGACAAATTCAATACTGAAACTGCTTACATGGCCTGTATCCGCATTGGCTGCATCTCTAACTAAAAGCCTCCAAACTCCATTTGGATTTTGATTATTATTGAACGAACTGATGTCGCCAACCGGTACAAAAATCCCAGTGTATGGAGCTGATGCATTCTCAAAATGAGTACCATCCATTCCAAGACAAGTACCCACAAAATTATCTGCAGAGCCCCCAATTCCCTGAATCAAAGTAACATTCATACCTGCGGGAGAAATGAGATTGATCACCAAATCAGACTTGTAAGTGTGGGTGATGTTCACACAAACGTGTGCAATACCATAGTTGGTGTCAATCACACTGGTCATTCCAGAAATGGTGAGAGGAATCGTGTCTGTTTGTAAATCACGAATAGGTGCATTGCCTGTCCATGTATATGTTTGTGCAAAAGATAGCTTTAAGAAGGCCCAAAAAAACATCAATAAAATTACTTTTCTCATAATATTATTTAGTTAAACAAACCTAAATATAGGTATTTTGTTGGAATACACCGGTGAGCAGCTACTTTCTTTTAGGTAAGTATGAAAAGTGAGAATCAGTATAAGAGCGAAGGAATGGAATCAGAGTTAGAAGCAGAATGAGAGCGAAGAAAAAAGTCAGAACTTAATGATCACTCTCGCTTTCATTTTCGTTCTGACTTTTTGTACCGGAAGCGGGAGAATTATCTAACCGGGTGTTGATGGATTTGGTGGAGTTTGTAAACTTATAAAGTAAGAAAAATAAGAAACTATAATTTCCCCAAAGCTATAATGAGTTCATTTAGATATTGATCTCGTATTGCCCAGACTATTTCAAAATCTATACCCATATAATCATGAACAATTCTGTTTCTGAATCCACGTATTCTATGCCAATCTATTTCGGGATGAATATCTTTATATGATTCAGGCAATCGGCTTGCAGCCTCACCTATGATTTCAAAATTTCTGATAACTGCATCTATCGTTTTTGAATCTTTGATAAAATCATCATAACTCATATCTTGGGTGTATACCATAATTTTGTGGCAGCTATCCAACATATCCTGAACCAATAATTCGGGTGTTCTTTTAGACATAGATGATTTCTTTCTCTATGGAAGCGTAGTATTGAGGTTTTATTCCTTTTTGGGATACTAAGTCAACAGGGAGTCTCATTTTTGATTCTAGATATTCGGCAAGGTCAATGAAGGTAATCCCAATAGGTCGATCAAAATCAACAATTATATCAATATCACTTTGAGGAGACAATTCATTTCTAGCTGCAGAGCCAAATATACCCAAAGTTTTTACATGGTATTTTTCCTGCAACTCTGGTTTTAGTTGAATTAATGTAGTTTTAATATCGTTGAGTGTAATCATCAGTACTTCAAATATACTTAAAATGAAAATAAAAAAGCCCCAAAATTTCTTTCGAGGCTGAATGATAGTTTGTTTTTAAAAACAATAATTGTCTTTAAAAACAAAATTTGTACCGGAAGTGGGAGAATTATCTAACTTAATTATGGATTTCATGAAATTTTTGAACGATAAAATAATTTGATTGAATCAGTGCGAGAAACAGAATGAGAGCGAAGGAATAGAATGAGAGCGAAGAAAAAAGTCAGAACTTAATGATCGCTCTCGCTTTCATTTTCGTTCTGACTTTTAGTACTCGGGAACGGAATCGAACCGTCACTGCCGTTTCGGGCAACAGGATTTTAAGTCCTGCGTGTCTACCAGTTCCACCACCCGAGTAGATCACTTAATTTAATCATGCACCTTAGAAAAAGACTCATGATATTCTAAAAAAAATCCCGACTTCGTCGGGACTCTTGGAGCGGAAGACCGGGCTCGAACCGGCCACCCCGACCTTGGCAAGGTCGTGCTCTACCAAATGAGCTACTTCCGCATATTATAAAGAACTTGGGGGATGCAAATATAAGGCAGTTTTTTAAAAAACCAACCTTACTTCACACCAATTTTTATTACTTGTAAGAAGGATTGTACAGGGTATTATCCGGAACATTCACCTCTGGCTTTCCCTTGTAACGATGCGTATACAAACCATAACATCCTCCCAAAATAAAAGCTAAAAGCGTAAAAACTTTACAATAAAACAAAAAACGTGATGTTGACACCCAATTATGAGCAAAATCTTTGTGTGCGGTTTCTATGATTTCTTTGTGTTCCATAGTATTGTTTTGACTGCGCAAAAATACGGATCGAATGCGAATTTCAGTTATTTAACTGCCATTATTTCCGAAAATTTTCGTTTGCCTCGCAAAAAATAATCTGCAACTATACATTTTTGAAGAACCCCAGACAAATTCTTCATTTTTCTTTTTTGAAATTGATGGGTTGATTTTGCTTTACAAACCCATCCAAAAAATCCCCAATGTGCTTTTACAATGGCTAAGGCATAGCCGACATCTCCGGACAAAACCCCTTTCATAGCCGCAACGCCATCTAATATCAACCTGATTAAAATAATTCGCACCCTTGACCCAAAAGGCAGATTCTTTGCCATCATAATCAGGTTGTTTCTGAAATTTAAAAACACCTTTCTCGAATTCCCTTTCGGCAATGTTCCACCCCCAACATGATAGACAACCGAATTTGGTTGCACATAAATTTTGTAACCGGCCAATTGCATTCGCCAGCATAAATCTATCTCCTCCTGATGCGCAAAAAAATACGCATCCAACCCTCCTACTTCATGATATAGCTTAGCCCTTACAAACAAAGCCGCTCCCGATGCCCAAAAACAAGGAACAACATCATCATACTGGCCTTCATCTTTTTCATACATATCAAAAACACGTCCTCTCGTCAACGGATAACCGAAGCCATCAATAAAACCTCCCGAAGCACCGGCATATTCAAATTCGTCTCTGTTTTGATGAGATAATAATTTAGGCTGACAAGCGCCAATTTGATTATCAGATTCCATCAATGAAATAATAGGTTCTATCCAACCAGGAGTAACTTCCACATCACTATTCAGCAATACATAATAATCCGCCTCCACTTGCTTCAAAGCCCAATTGTATCCACCTGCAAATCCTTCATTTTTATTGTTAATCAATAATTCAATTTGCGGATAATTCTTTTGTATGAATGAAACAGAATCATCTGTAGATGCATTATCAGCTACTACCACTTTTTTATGCGTATAGGTACTCGCCATTACTGATGGCAAAAACTGCTCCAGGAATTTTCTTCCATTCCAGTTGAGGATTACTATGGCAACGGTTGGGTTCAAGGTTCAAGGTTCAAGGTTCAAGGTTCAAGGTTCAAGGTTCAAGTGAATAGTTGGAATTATTCCTGATTAATTGGGTTTAATGAAAATTTCAAAATTTTGAAAAATAATATTTAAAAATCAAACTTTAAACCAGTAACGCTTTTGAGCCCAAACATACACAGAATTCCTTAATTTTAGGCATGTTATCTCCCTCCTGGAACTGGCGAACATGGCTGGCATTGATTGCGATACTGATTGTTTCAGGCACAATCGTGTACTCCAATTATCTGACAAAAAAAATAGCAACTGAAGAAAGACGAAAAGTAAATATTTGGGCAGAGTCACTAAAAACCAGAAGTACTACCGTTGATGAATCTGCCCTAAGTCTTACCAATATCATCACCAATGAAAATACCGATATCCCCATTATCGGAACCGATGAAAATGATCAACCCATTGGAGAATTCTTAAACTTGGATTCTCAATCTGTAAAAAAAGATTCCACTTATTTGCGCAAGAAAGTTGAAGAATTTAAAGCTTTACATCCCGCCATTCAGGTACAAATAAGTAAAGACCCACTTGTCTACAACAATTATTATTATGGCGATTCGCAGTTACTCAAAGAAGTTCGCCTCTATCCTTATGTTCAACTTTTTATCATTGCCCTTTTTATTTTCATTACCCTTATTACCATCTCAGTAAGAAATAAATCTACTCAAAATCTGGTTTGGGCAGGCATGGCAAAAGAAGCAGCTCATCAGTTAGGCACACCCGTTTCTTCATTAGAGGGCTGGATTGAAGTCTTAAAAGAAAAAAGTGGCAATGAACAGATGGTACAGGAAATGCTTAAAGATATTGATCGACTTAAATTGGTCACCGACCGTTTCGGAAAAATCGGAAGCACTCCTCAACTGGAAAAGCAGAACGTGTTGAAACGTATTGAATTTATGGTTCAGTACATCCAAAAACGCTCAAGTGAAAAAGTGAAATTTTCCATCCAGCATGACAGCTCAGACTATACTGCAAATATAAATATCCCTCTTTTTGACTGGGTAATTGAAAACGTATTGAAAAATGCATTGGACGCCATGGAAGGCCAGGGTAAGATTTTTATTGAGCTAAAAAAATCACAGGACCAACTGTTCATAGATATAACAGACACCGGCAAAGGAATTCTCAAAAAACATTTATCCCAAATTTTTAAACCGGGATTCACCACCAAAAAAAGAGGTTGGGGACTCGGCCTCACACTAACTAAAAGAATCATTGAGCATTATCATCAGGGGCATTTATTCGTAAAACACAGCGAACCCGGAAAAGGAACTACGTTTCGTATTGCATTGAAAGCTGTTTAAAAGTTATTCTCGTTTTTCATTGAAACAAGTTTCATTCGCAGGCAAAGGAATTACTCCTCGCTTCGCTCGTC